>NZ_JAYSFM010000025.1:0-4752 GCF_041913365.1 Nocardioides sp. | reverse complement strand
TCCTTGATGTACGCCGCGGCGCGCTCCTCGGCGTCGCCGCCGATCTCGCCGATCATCACGATCGCCTTGGTCTCCGGGTCGTTCTCGAAGGCCTCGAGGGCGTCGATGTGGGTGGTGCCGATGATCGGGTCACCGCCGATGCCGATGGCGGTCGTGAAGCCGTAGTCCTTCAGCTCGTACATCATCTGGTAGGTCAGCGTGCCCGACTTGGACACCAGGCCGACCGGGCCCTTGCCCGCGATGGTGTGCGGCGTGATGCCGGCGAGGGACTCCTCCGGCGTGATGATGCCGGGGCAGTTGGGGCCGATCATCCGGGTGGACTTGCCCTCGAGGTAGGCCACGACCTCGGCGGTGTCGAGGACCGGGACGCCCTCGGTGATGACGACGAGCAGCGGGATCTCGGCGTCGATGGCCTCGATGCAGGCGTCCTTGGTGAACGCCGGCGGCACGAAGGCGACGGACACGTTGGCGCCGGTCTCCTTCATCGCCTCCTCGACGGTGCCGTAGACGGGGAGCTCCTTGCCGCCGAGCTCGACGGTGGTGCCGGCCTTGCGGGCGTTGACGCCGCCGACGATGTCGGCGCCGGACTCGACCATGAGGGTGGTGTGCTTCGCGCCCATCCCGCCCGTCATGCCCTGGACGATGATCTTGCTGTCCTTGTTGAGGTAGATGCTCATGGGTGTCGTGTTCTCTCTCTCAGGCCTGGTGGGCGAGCTCGGCGGCCTTGTCGGCCGCGCCGTCCATCGTGTCGACCATCGTCACCAGCGGGTGGTTGGCCTCGGCCAGGATGCGGCGGCCCTCCTCGACGTTGTTGCCGTCGAGCCGGACGACCAGCGGCTTGGTCTCCTCGTCGCCGAGGATGTCCAGCGCGCCCACGATGCCGTTGGCGACCTCGTCGCAGGCGGTGATGCCGCCGAAGACGTTGACGAAGACGCTCCTGACCTGGGGGTCCCCGAGGATGATGTGGAGGCCGTTGGCCATCACCTGCGCGTTGGCGCCGCCACCGATGTCGAGGAAATTGGCGGGCTTCACGCCGCCGTGCTTCTCACCGGCGTACGCCACGACGTCGAGGGTCGACATGACCAGGCCCGCGCCGTTGCCGATGATGCCGACCTCGCCGTCGAGCTTGACGTAGTTGAGGCCCTTGTCCTTGGCGGCCGCCTCGAGCGGGTCGGCCTCCTCGCGGATCTCGAACTCCTCGTGGTCGGGGTGGCGCACCTCGGAGGCGTTGTCGTCGAGGGAGACCTTGCCGTCGAGCGCCTCGAGCTTGTCGCCCTCGAGGCGGGCGAGCGGGTTGACCTCGACGAGGGTGGCGTCCTCCTCGACGTAGACCTTCCAGAGCTTCTGCACCATCTCGATGGCCTGGTCGCGCAGCTCGGCGGGGAACTTCGCGTCGTCGACGATCTCGGCGGCCTTCTCCGGCGTCACGCCCTCGATCGCGTTGATCGGGATCTGGCGCACGGCCTCGGGGTTGGTCTTGGCGACCTCCTCGATCTCCACACCACCCTCGACGGACGCGATGCACAGGTGCGAGCGGTTGGAGCGGTCGAGCAGGAACGAGAAGTAGTACTCCTCCACCGGCGGGGTGGCCGGGGTGACCAGGACGCGGTTGACGCGCAGGCCCTTGATCTCCATGCCGATGATGTCGCGGGCGTAGGACTCGGCCTCGTCGGCGGTCTTCGCGATCTTCACGCCACCGGCCTTGCCACGGCCACCGGCCTTGACCTGCGCCTTGATGACGGTGACGCCGCCCATCTCCTCTGCGGCGGCCCGAGCGGCCTCGGGCGTCTCGGCGACGACCCCCAGCGTGGTTGCGACTCCATGCTTGGCGAAGAGCTCCTTCGCCTGAAATTCCATCAGGTCCACGAGGTGACCAGTCCTTTTCGTCTTGCGAACAGTGGCGGGGATTCCCTCTCGGCACCCTAGACCTCCCCCGGCGGGTCGCACGAGGTCGGGTGAGCGTGGTGGTGGTCACCCCGGCGCTACGTTGAGGGGCATGGTCTCCAGTCCCAGCTCGAGCTCCGGCCCCGGCTCCGCGGTGATGTGGTTCCGGCGCGACCTGCGGGTGCGCGACAACCCGGCGCTGCTCGCGGCGCTCGACGAGGGGTCGGTGCAGGCCCTCTTCGTCGTCGACCCGGTCCTGTGGTCGGGCGCCGGACCAGCGCGCCAGGCGTGGCTCGCGGCCAACGTCCTGGCCCTCGCCGAACGCATCCCGCTGTCCATCCAGCACGGCGACCCGCGCGAGGTGGTGCCCAGGGTGGCCGGGGACCGGCGCGTCCACGTCTCCGCCGAGACCACGCCGTACGGCACCCGACGCGACACCGCCGTCGGCGAGTCCGTGGAGCTCGTCGCCACCGGCTCGCCGTACGCCGTCGGGCCGGGGCGGGTGCTCAACGGCAGCGGCGACCCCTACCAGGTCTTCACGGCCTTCGCCCGGGCCTGGCGCGAGCACGGCTGGCCCGAGCCGGCCGCCACCCCGCGCTCCCCCGACCTCGAGCCCGCCGACTCGCACGAGCGGGCGCTCGGCCTGCTGGAGAAGGCGGTCGCCGACGCTCCGGTCGACCTGCCGGGCGCCGGCGAGGACGCGGCCTGGCGACGGTGGCGGGCGTTCGCGAAGGACGGTCTGCGTGCCTACCCCACCGAACGCGACCGGCCCGACCACGACGGGACCTCGCGCCTCTCCCCCTACCTCCACCTCGGCGTGCTGCACCCCCGCTCGCTCCTCGCCGAGGTCGACCACACCTCGACGTACGCCACGGAGCTCGCGTGGCGCGAGTTCTACGCCGATGTGCTGTGGCACACCCCGGCCTCGGCGTGGCGCGACCTGAAGCCCGCGCTGAAGGGGATGAGGTACGACGACCCCGAGGACGCCGTCGAGGCGTGGCGCACCGGCACGACCGGCTTCCCCATCGTGGACGCCGGGATGCGGCAGCTGCGCGAGACCGGGTGGATGCACAACCGGGTGCGGATGATCACCGCCTCCTTCCTCACCAAGGACCTTCACGTGTGGTGGCCGGCCGGCGCGCGGCACTTCCTCGACCTGCTGATCGACGGCGACGTCGCCTCGAACAACCACGGGTGGCAGTGGGTGGCCGGCACCGGCACCGACGCGTCGCCGTACTTCCGCGTCTTCAACCCGATCACCCAGGGCCTCAAGTTCGACCCGCAGGGTGACTACGTACGCCGCTGGGTGCCCGAGCTCGACCACCTGCCGGGGAAGGCCGCCCACGAGCCGTGGAAGTCCGACACCGGCTACGAGCAGGACTACCCGCTGCGGATCGTGGACCACGCCGAGGAGCGCCGCGAGGCGCTCGACCGCTACCAGGCGGCGCGGGGATGACGTCCGGATACCGACCAATGCGAGCGCTTCCACGACGAATTTGATCGAGGGTTGCACTTTCCCGTGATCTTTCCGTTACAGTCGTGCGCGGTCTTGCCGACCCGACCCCCCTGACCCGGCAGATTGGTAACTACCCCTATGGGCAACCACCGAGCGGAGCGCGCTCCCAAGCGTCGCGCCACCTCGGCACCGGCTGCACCCACGACCGGCAAGCGTCGGGCCACCCCGCCCCCGCGCCGCTCGATGGTGAGCAGCCTGCCGTCGCTGCCCCTCGTGGCAGGTGTCGCCGTCCTCGCGATCTCCGCGGGTGGAGCCGTCACCGCCGGTGCGGGAGCGACCGCGCTCGCCTCGTCAGGTGCGTCCTTCGACGCCGCGAACGCCGTCGGCTCCGCCGGCACCGCGCTCGCCCGCCGCGGCGAGGTCGTCAGCCGCGACCAGGTCCGCGACTCCGACGTGCAGGGCGAGGAGACCGACCCCGCGCTCGTCGCGCTGGCCGAGAAGCAGATGGCCGAGCGCGCCGCCAAGCTCGCAGAGATCCGCAAGGAGGCCGAGAAGCAGGCGGCGAAGATCAAGGAGAACAAGTGGGTTCTCCCCCTCGCCAACTACGGCATCACCGCGACCTTCGGCCAGTACGGCCTCTGGGCCAGCTACCACACCGGTCTGGACTTCAACGGCAACACCGGTGACCCGATCATGGCGGTCGCCAACGGCACCGTGACCTCCACCGGCTACGACGGCGCCTACGGCAACAAGACCGTCGTCACGCTCGACGACGGCACCGAGATCTGGTTCTGCCACCAGACCGCCATCTACGTCTCCGTCGGCGACCGCGTCACCGGCGGCGACGTCATCGGCACCGTCGGCGCCACCGGCAACGTGACCGGCTCGCACCTCCACCTCGAGGTCCGCCCCGGCGGCGGCGGCCCGGTCGACCCCTTCCAGGCCTTCGTCGAGCACGGCATCGTTCCCTGACCGACGCGGGGAGCGCGTCGGCAGTCAGGGGAGATCGAGTAGCGCGAGCGCCTGAGCTCGCGAAGGCGCTTCCGCGCGTATCGAATCTCTCTGACCAGTGTGCGTGACCGCCTGAGTCGCGCGACCCGCGGCTGAGGAACGAAGTCGCGGAGAGCGCAACGACCGCCCGGCCCGCGAGCGGTGGTCCAGGCGGATTCCCCACCCCACGAATCCCCCTCCACCACCGCCCACCCGCGTCGTACGCCAACACGCCCGCCAGCGGTGGCCCACCTACACTCGGCGCGCCCAGAAAGTGGCTCCACCACCGCCCACGCGCACGCCGTACGCCGACACGCCCACGAGCGGTGGTCCACCGACCATCGGTGCCGCGGCCAAGGAGGGGGGCCCCCCCGGGGGGGCGCGATACGCCCCCGCGTTGCTTGCGGGGGGCGCGGCCCCCC
>NZ_JAYSFM010000024.1:0-29614 GCF_041913365.1 Nocardioides sp. | reverse complement strand
ACCCCCCCTACCTCGCCCAACCCGATGATCACTTTCGTGTCGTGAGTTCAGACTTGTTCTCTTCCTATCCCTCGTCGGGTTCGGTGTCGACGGCGACGGTGACGGTGAACGTGGCGGCGGTGGACGACGTGCCGGTGGCCTCGAACGACAAGATCGGACGAGCGTCGTGGCGGGAAATAGTGTTGGTAACGCTGTGTAGATCTCGGTGGTCGCCGTATCATTAAAAAAAAAGGTGGTCAGTCGCGAGCGGGTGACATCGTGTTGTTCGGGAGGGGAAGGGTTGGCGGCGGGGGGGTGGGCGAGGTTGAGGTCCCGGGCCGCGCGCCCGCTGGGGACCGCGGGGCCCCCCGCGGCGACGTGGACGCCGCTGTCGCCGAGCGTCTGCTTGGCAGTGGCGACCATGTCGGGGTAGACGCAGACCGCGGCCGTCGCCGGGCAGGTCGGGTCGGCCGGGTCGGGGCGCATCGCCTTGGAGGCGAGGGCGCGGACCTTGCCCGGGGTGTCCTGGCCCTCGAGCGTGGTCAGGTCGACCATGCGGATGGCCAGGTCGATGGCCCAGGCCTTCGACGTGGTCTTGATCGACCTGGTGCCGAGGCCGGCGGCGCGGGCTTCGCACCCGACCTGGTCGACTCCGGGGAGGCCGTGGAGGAATCGGCGGAGCGAGGAGTCCGAACGCACGACGTCGTCGAAGACTCCCGAGCTCACCGTTGAGCTTGCAGTGGGCGTCACCGACCCAGCATAGAGTTGGCGGGAAGGCCCGGAACAATCCGTGGAGGGCCAAACTCTGCCCAAATCGACGAGGAGAACATGGCACGCGTGCAGGACGACCGGGACGCGGTGCTCGAGCGGTTCCACCCGACCAGCGGCCAGGTGACCGGCTGGCTGACCCTGGCGCTGGCGGTGGCCGTCGCGGTCGGCGGGGTGCTCTACCGCGACGAGGGCTTCCCGCTCTGGGTCGTCGGTGCGGCCCTGCTCGTCGGCGTGCTGGCGTGGGCCGCGATGCTGCGTCCCGCCCTCTGGGTCACCAGCGACCACCTCGTCATGCGCAACCTCGCCGAGACCGTCCACATCCGGCTCGCCGCCGTCGAGGAGCTCGCTGTCCGGCAGGTCCTCGCCGTGCGCGCCGCCGACCGGCGCTGGGTGTCCACCGTGGTCGGCCGCACCTGGCGCGGGGCGCTGCAGTCGCGCCACGGCTCCGCGGACCAGGCGGAGCCGCGGGAGGGCATGCCCTACGCCGACTTCGTCGAGAACCGGATCTACGAGCTCGTCGACGACGCCCGCACCGCGGCCGGCGTCCGCGCGGGGTCGAAGGAGCAGCTCGCCCTGCCCGACGCCGTACGACGTGAGCGGGCGTGGCTGCCGATCGGCCTCATCGCGGCGGCCGCCGTCGTGCTGGTGGTCAGCTTCCTTCTCTGAACCGGGCCTCGAGGCCGTCGAGGATCAGCGCCAGCCCGTAGTCGAACTCGTCGCCGTAGGCGTAGTCGCGGCCCACGACCTGCTCGGCGACCATCTCGGCGAGGTGGGGGTGCTCGGCCATCACCGCGCGCAGCTCCTCGATGAAGTCCTCGGCGGGCTCCCCGGGCTGGAAGGGCAGGTTCACCTCGGTGAGGACGAAGCCGTAGACGTAGGCGTCGAGCACCGAGAAGGCGTGTGCGGCCAGGGCGACCGAGAAGCCGGCGGCCCGCAGGCAGCCGAGGACCGCGTCGTGGTGGCGCAGGGTCGCCGGGCCGGGGGAGCGGCGGGACTCGACCAGGCCGAGCCCCCACGGGTGGGCGGCGAGCACGGTGCGTGCCGACCGGGCGCGCGCCTCCATCTGCGCGCGCCAGGAGCCGTGGGGCGTCGGTGTCTCGATCCGGGTGAACACCCAGTCGGCCAACCCGTCCAGGAGGGCGTCCTTGCTGGCCACGTGGTGGTAGAGCGACATCGCCTCCACGCCGAGCTCACGCCCCACGCTGCGCATGCTCACGCCGGTCAGGCCGGATGCGTCCGCCACCCGGCTGGCCGCGTCGATCACGCGCTCGGGCGAGAGGGGTGGTCTGGACATGCGGGTCTCCTCGGCTTCCTGTCTTACGGGCGTAAGGCTACTCTGGTCCGGACGTGGCTTACAGGTGTAAGGGAGAGAGTGTCGTGAAGGCAGCAGTCGTGGAGCGGTACGGGCCGCCGGAGGTGGTCGAGGTGCGGGAGGTGCCCGCTCCGTCGCTGGGTCGGAGCGGCCGGGTGCTGGTGCGGGTGCACGCGGCCGCGGTCACCTCCGCCGACAGCCGGATCCGCGGAGCCCGCTTCCCGCGCGGGTTCGGCCCCTTCGCACGCTTGGCGTTCGGCGTACGACGCCCGCGACGGCCGGTCCTCGGCGGGGTGTTCTCGGGTGTCGTGGAGGAGGTCGGGCGCGGCGTCACCGGCATCGCCGTCGGCGACGAGGTCTGCGGCATGACCGGCGCGCGGCTCGGGACGCACGCCGAGCTCGTCGTGGCCCGGGCCGACCGGTTGGCCGCGAAGCCGGCGACCGTGTCCCACGAGGACGCCGCCGGGGTGATCTTCGGCGGCACCACGGCCCTGCACTTCCTCGGCGACCGGGTCCGGCCCGGCCACCGGGTGCTGGTCAACGGTGCGTCCGGTGCGATCGGGACCGCGGCCGTGCAGCTGGCCCGGCTCGCGGGCGGGCGGGTGACCGGCGTGTGCAGCGGCGCCAACGCCGACCTGGTCCGCTCGCTCGGCGCCGAGGAGGTCGTCGACCACACCACCACGCCGCTCACCGCCCTCGCGGGGACGTACGACGTCGTGCTCGACACGGTCGGCAACGTCGACATCGCCGGTGGTCGGGCCCTGCTCGCCCCGGGCGGCGTCCTGCTGCTCGCCGTGGCCGACCTCGGTCAGACCATCCGTGCCCGCGGCGACGTGGTGGCCGGCCCGGCTCCCGAGAAGCCGGAGCACTTCACCCGGCTGCTCGACCTGGTGGCGACCGGCGACCTGCGGGTCGTGGTCAGCCGGACGCTCCCGCTGGACGACGTCGCCGAGGCGCACCGGGTGGTCGACAGCGGGCGGAAGGTGGGCAACGTCGTCGTCACACCGTGACGCGACGGGCGGCGGCCACGGTCCCCGGTGTCGGGAACCACCGCGCCACCACGGCCGACTGGACCAGCGTCCAGACCGAGCTCAGGATCCAGTAGGCCAGCAGCGCCACGGGCACGACCCCGCCGGCCACCAGCAGCCCGACCGCCGAGAGCGCGGGCAGCCACCGGTGTGCCGTCGCCATCGCCTCCGGCATCCCGTCGACGACGGTGTTGGGCTCCACGAAGTACTTCTGCGTGACGTACGACAGCGCCGACGCGGTGAGCGCCAGCCCTGCCACGACCACGAGGTGGGCGGCGCCCGAGCCGAGGTAGCCGTGGGCGGAGAGCGACACGCCGAGCACGGAGGCGTCACCGAGGGAGGACACCAGGTCCGGACCCATGGCGCCGACGGCGGTGCCGGAGCTGACGTCGGCGAGCAGGTGGTAGAGGGCGAGCCACACCGGCATCTGCAGCAGGATCGGCAGGCACCCGAGGCGGCTCACGCCGTGCTCCTCGGAGATCTGGCGACGCTCGGCGAGCATGCTGCGGACGCTGTCGGCGTCGGTGAGGCCCTTGTAGCGCTCCGCGACGTCCTTGAGGTGCGGTCGCGCACGCGACGAGGCGTGCGCCTGGCGCACGCCGTGGACCACGAACGGCAGCATCGCGCCGCGGACCAGGACGACCACCGCCGCGACGCAGAGCAGCCAGGTGGTGGCGGAGTCGGGCGAGGCGCCGAGGTCGGTCAGGCCGTCGTGGGCGGCGGCGACCACCGCGGCGAGGGCGTGGGAGATGGGGTCGAGCACGGACATGGAGGTTCTCCTGGACTGGGGTCGGATAGGCCTGTACGACGTCGCGCGGGGCGACGTCTCAGGCGCGTCCAGGAGCGCGCGGACGGACCGGGTGGACCACGTCGGTGGTCCGGCCCGTCAGCACGAGGGGGATGTCGGCGGAGCGCCGGGGCGGCAGCAGCGAGGCCACGCCGGCATCGGGCACGGCCAGCAGGCAGTGGACCGCGGCGAGCGCGGTGGCGCCCGACAGCGCGGTGAGCAGCACGACGGCCTGCGCGGTCGTCGTGGGCGCGAGGGCGGCGGTGGTCACCACGGTGGCGACCCCGAGCAGCGCGACGACGAGCGCGAGGCGCCCGCGTGCGGTCAGCTCGGCTCCGGTCATGCGTCGAGACTAGCCGAGCTCGTAGGCGCCGAGGTCGGTTCTGCCGACAACCGGGCGACGCGCGACGCGGGCGGGGGCGACGTACTCCCAGCGGGCGCGCCAGCGCCTCGGCACCGGCACCCCGCGGTCCACGGCCGGGGACGAGGGGGTCAGCCGGAAGTCCTCGGCCGCGGCGTCGACGAAGGTCGTCGGCCGCACGCGGCGGTTCGCGCGCGCCTGCGCCGATCCGTTCGTGAGGTCACCCGGCCCGACCAGCAGGTTGTTGAGGAGGCGGGCGCGGCTCCCCTCGGCGAGCGCGACCAAGGTCCCGGACGTGCGCTGGTTGACGAAGGTGTTGTTGACGACCCACAGCGTGCGCGAGGCGTGGGTGAGCCCCTCGGCGCCGTAGGAGACGAGAGCCGGGTTCTCCGAGCGCGGACCCTGCACCACGACGTTGCCGGCGACCAGCGAGAGACCGCCGTTGGGCAGGTCGATGGAGTAGCTCGCGGTGGCGTCGCCGTCGCTGATCCGGTTGGCCACGATCGTGTTGCGGGCGGCGCGCGACTTGAGCTCGTGGCCGGTGTCGGCGTCACTGAGCCAGCTGCCGGTGACGGTGAGCGAGCGGACCGCGCCGACGTAGAGGTTGTGCGAGTAGCCGTCGCCGAAGCCGTTGCGGAAGAACCGCGACCGCCGGACCACGATGTCGCTGTCGGGATCGGCGCCGGTGAGGATGCCGTTCTCGTTGTCGTGGAACCAGCTGCGGGTGACCGTGAGGTCGGTGCCCTCCTGACGGATGCCGGCGCCGTTGCGGTCGGGCACGGACGCGCCGCTGAGCTCGATGCGATCGACCCGGGTGCGGTCGCCGGCGATCACCCAGATCGCCTTGCCCTGGGCGTCCCGGCCGTCGGCGCGCAGGTGCGCGCGCCCGCCGACGCCGCGCAGGGTGAGGTCGTCCTGGGTCCACGTGGCCACGTCGCCGTCGTAGGTCCCCGCGTCGATCAGCACGGTGTCGCCGTCCCGCGCGAGCGCCGCCGCGGCACTGGGCGTGGTGAGCGTGCGCGTCGGGCCGACGTGCCAGGTGCGCGGCGCGCCCGTGTCGTACGCCGTCGCGCCCGCGGGCGCAGCCGTCAGCGGCCCGGCGGCCAGGGCGAGGGCGGTCGCGAGGGCGAGGCGGCGTGCGTCAGCCACCGAAGGCAGTCCCGCGCAGGTCGGCGGTGATCGCGTCGAGCCGGCCGGCGGCGGAGATCCGGGCGGCGTCCACGCCTCCGCCGTCGGAGTCGGCCTCCACGGGGATGACGACCTCGAGGTAGCACTTCACCTTCGGCTCGGTGCCGCTCGGGCGCACGATGACGCGGGCGCCCTCGGCGAGGGAGTAGCGCAGGCCGTCGGTCGGCGGCAGGGTCGCGGTGCCCTCGGAGAGGTCCTCGACCCTCTCGACCGCGAGGCCGCCGAGGGTGGTCGGGGGAGCGCTGCGCAGCCGGTCCATGGTGGCCGGGATGTCGGAGAGGTCCTCGAAGCGCACCGACAGCTGGTCCGTGGCGTGCAGTCCGTGCTCGCGCGCGATGTCGTCGAGGATGTCGGTGAGCGTGCGGCCCGCCGCCTTGGCCTGCGCGGCGAGCTCGCAGACCAGCAGCAGCGCCGAGACGCCGTCCTTGTCCTTCACGTGCTCGGGGTCGCAGCAGTAGCCCAGCGCCTCCTCGTAGCCGAAGGCCAGGCCCTCGACGCGGCCGATCCACTTGAAGCCGGTGAGCGTCTCCTCGTGCGGCTGGCCCGCGGCCGCGGCCATCTTGCCGAGCAGGCTCGAGGACACGATCGAGTTGGCGTAGGTGCCCGTCCGCCCGCGGGCGAGGAGGTGGTGGGCCAGCAGGGCGCCCACCTCGTCGCCGCGCAGCATCCGCCACCCGTGCGCGTCGGGCACCGCGACCGCGCAGCGGTCGGCGTCGGGGTCGTTGGCCACCACGAGGTCGGCGCGCTTCTCGGCCGCCAGCGCCATGGCGAGGTCCATCGCGCCCGGCTCCTCGGGGTTGGGGAAGGACACGGTCGGGAAGTCGGGGTCGGGGTGCTCCTGCTGCTCGACGACGTAGGGCGCGTCGAAGCCGGCGGTCTCCAGCACCTGCGCGACCGTCGTGCCGCCCACGCCGTGCAGGGGCGTGTAGACGAGGGTGAGGTCGCGGGGGCCGTCCTCGGCGAGCTCGGCGACCGTGTCGAGGTAGCGGTCGACGATCTCCTCGCCGACGACCGTGCCGGAGTCGCCACGCGGGAGGTCGGCGAGGGGCCCGACGGCGGCGATCCGGTCCGCGATCTCGCTGTCGGCCGGCGGCACGATCTGGCTGCCGTCGCCGAGGTAGACCTTGTATCCGTTGTCCTGCGGCGGGTTGTGGCTGGCGGTGACCATCACGCCGGCCGCGCACCCGAGCTCGCGGATCGCGAAGGCGAGCAGCGGGGTGGGCAGCGTCCGCGGCATGACGAGGGCCTTGAAGCCGGCGCCGGTCATGATCTCGGCGGTGTCGCGGGCGAAGACGTCGGAGTTGTGGCGGGCGTCGAAGCCGATCACGACGGACCCGCCGCTGTGGCCGGTGTCGCGGAGGTACGCCGCCAGGCCGGCCGCCGCGCGGGTCACCACGACCCGGTTCATCCGGTTGGGCCCGGCCCCGAGGGCGCCGCGGAGCCCCGCCGTGCCGAACTCGAGGGTGCCCGCGAAGCGGTCGGCGAGGTCGGTCTCCTCGCCCCGCTCGGCGGCGGCGAGGACGGCCTCCAGCTCGGCCCGGGTCTGCTCGTCGGGGTCCTCGGCGGCCCAGGCGCGGGCCTGCTCGATCAGGTCGGTCGGTGCGGTCATGTGGGAACCGTAGTCCGTGGCGCCGCCCGGCTCGATGGCCAGTGTCGGCGCCCGGTGCGACGATCGGCGCATGATCGACCACCTGGGCATCAACTGCACCGACCTGCAGCGGGCAGCAGCGTTCTACGACCGGGTCCTCGGGGTCCTCGGCCACCGGCGGCTGATGGACTTCGACGTGGCCATCGGCTACGGCACCGAGGGACCGGACTTCTGGATCAGCACCTTCGAGGGGGTCGGCGACAACCGGGAAGTGCACGTCGCCTTCCGCGCCCCCGACGCCGCGACCGTGCGAGCCTTCCACGCCGAGGCCCTCGCCGCCGGGGCGGAGTCCCTCCACGAGCCGCGCCTCTGGCCGGAGTACCACGAGGGCTACTACGGCGCCTTCGTCCGCGACACCGAGGGCAACAACATCGAGGCGGTCTGCCACACCGGCGACAGCTGAGGCGCTCAGCCTGTCGCGGCCACCACGCGCCGGGCGAGCGCGAGCGCCCGCTCGAGCTCGAGATCGGAGCCGAAGAGCTCCCGGCGCACGTTGCCGGCGACGAGCAGGGCGTCGATGGTGAAGGCGTCCTCCGCGGGCGACTGAGATCCGGCCACGGCCAGGTCGGCCTCGAGCAGGTCGAGCCACTCGCGCTTGAGCCGGCGGACCGCGTCGGCCACGGGTCCGTCGCGGTGCCCGAACTCCGCCGATGTGGCGCTGATGAAGCAGCCCCCCGGGAACACGCGAGCCCGCAGGTGGTCCACCCAGGAGTCGAGGAGCGCCTCGAGTCGGGGGCGGCCGGGCTCGGCGTCCCAGGCGGGCTCGACCACGCGCTCGCGGTAGACCCGACGCGCCTCGGCGACGGCGGCGACCAGGATCGCCTCGCGGGTCCCGAACACCGTGAGGATGCCGCTCTTGCTGAGCCCCGTCGCCGCCGCCAGGGACCCGACGGTGACGGACTCCAGGCCGTGGGTCGTGGCGATGTCGGCCGCAGTCCGGGCCGCGGTGCGGCGGGTGCGCTCGCCGCGCAGGCGGCGGCCGTCGGTCGGGGGATCCTGCGGCGTCATGCGAGTCAGGATATACGACCGACTGGACGCATATCTCCGCGACCGGCTAGCGTGCGTCCCGTAATACGACCGATCGGACGTAAAGAGGAGGCGTGATGGAGGTCAGCGAGGGGAACCGGTCCTTCGACCGGCTGGTGGAGGTGCGACTCGACGTCGCCGCACCGCCGGAGGTGGTCTGGGAGCTGGTCCGCGACCCGCGGCGGATGGCCGAGTGGAGTCCGCAGGTGCGCTCGTCGTCGCTGGTCGAGCCCGACGCTGCGGGGGACGACCGGACCATCGGGGTCGGCACGCGCTTCGTCAACGTGAACGAGGAGGGTGCCGACCTGCAGTGGACGACGCACGGGGAGGTCGTCCGCCTCGACCCGTGTCGGGAGGTGGCGTTCCGCATCGAGGAGAACTGGGCGGTGTGGTCGCTCACGCTCGAGGCGCTCGCGGACGGCGGCACCCGCCTGGTCGAGCGCCGCGAGACGCCCGAGGGCCTGTCGGACCTCGCGCTCGACCTCACCGACGCGTTCATGGGCGGCCAGCGCGTGTTCACCCGCAACCTCCGCGCGGGCATGCGGGAGACGCTGCTGCGCATCCGGGACGCTGCCGAACGTGCGAGCGTGACGACGGCGCGGAATGGGCGCGGAATGGGGAGGACGCCGCGGCGGGTCGGCGGCTAGCGTGACGCCGTGCGCGCCACGGTCCTCTCCGTCAACTCCGGCCGGCTGGAGTCGGTCGAGGGCGTGCGCCACCCCACCGGCATCCGCAAGCGGCCCGTCGGGCAGATCGCGGTGCGCGACCCCGGCCCGAAGCGCGGTGGCCTGGGCAGCGGGGTGGTCGGCGACGCGATCGGCAGCCGCAGGCACCACGGCGGCGAGACCCAGGCGGTCTACGCCGTCGCCCGCGAGGAGCTCGACGCCTGGGGGCAGGAGCTCGGCCGCGACCTGCCCGACGGCATGTTCGGCGAGAACCTCACCACCTCGGGCCTCGACGTCGACGGCGCCGAGGTTGGCGAGCTGTGGCGGGTCGGCCTGACCCTGCTCGAGGTGTGCGGGCCGCGCGTCCCGTGCGCCACCTTCGCCGCCCACATGCAGGAGAAGAGGTGGGTACGCCGCTTCGCGGAGCACGGCCGCACCGGCGCCTACCTCGCGGTGCGCGAGGCGGGCGTGATCGACCGCGGCGACCCGATCGAGGTGGTGCACCGGCCCGGGCACGGGCTCACGGTGCCGATGTTCTTCCGGGCGGCGATGGGCGACCGGGAGCTCACCGAGGTGTTCCTCGGTGCGCGGGTGCTGCCCGAGGCCGAGCACGAGTGGCTCGCGTCCCTGCGATGACGACCTTCCGGTTCGAGCGCGAGTGGGACGTCCCCGCGGCGGCGGACGACGTACGCCGGGTGCTGCTCGACCTCGAGCGCTACCCCGAGTGGTGGCCCCAGGTCCGCGCCGTCGCGAAGATCGACGACGACACCGCGCGCGTGCTGTGCCGGTCCGTGCTGCCCTACACGCTCGACCTCGTGCTGCACGCGGAGGAGCGCGGACCCGCGGTGCTGCGCAGTGCGATCACCGGCGACCTCGAGGGCTGGTCGGCGTTCCGGCTGCACGAGGCGGGCAGGGGCACCCACCTGGTCTACGAGCAGACCGTGGTCGTGGCCCACCGCGTGCTGGCCCGCGCGTCGCGCGTGCTGGGCCCGCTGCTGCGGTGGAACCACGAACGGATGATGCAGGGCTGCGAGACCGGCCTGGCCGGCCGGGTCCGCTGACGGATCAGGAGAGCGCGGCCACCGCCGCGTCGTAGTCGGGCTCCTGGCCGATCGCGTCGGTCAGCTGGGTGTGGAGCACGGTGCGGTCGGTGTCGAGCACGACGACGGCGCGGGCGAGCATGCCCTGCCAGCCGCCGTCGGCCATCGCCACGCCGTAGTCCTGCCCGAAGGTGGAGCGGAAGGCCGAGCCGACCTCGACGGCGTCGATGCCCTCGGCGCCGCAGAAGCGGGCCTGCGCGAGCGGCAGGTCGACCGAGACGTTGACGACGGCGGTGTTGTCGAGACCGGCGGCGAGCTCGTTGAACTTCCGCACGCTCGCCTGGCACACGCCGGTGTCGATGCTCGGGAAGATGTTGAGCACGACGCGCTTGCCGGCGACGTCGGCGTCGGTGAGGGGCTGGAACTTCAGCCCGACCAGGTCGAAGCCGGGGGCCTGCGAGCCGACCGCGGGCAGCTCGCCGACGGTGTTGACGGTGTTGTCACCCAGTTGTGTGGTTGCCATGCGCCCAACCTAGACGCCGCACCTAGAGTGCGAGGCATGCCCTCCAGCAACCGGACCGCTGTGATCGTCGAGGTGCTGCGCGACGCCTTCGCGCCGCTCATGCGCGCCGATCCGGCCGCGTTCCGGGCGAAGTACCGCAAGATGGCGGGCGACCCGCACGCGTTCTACCGCGGCAGCGCGTGCCTGTTCTTCAACGACGTCACGCAGGAGACGAACGAGTGGGCGGCCCACGGGGCGGAGCGGATCTGGATCCACGGCGACCTGCACGTGGAGAACTTCGGCACCTACCTCAACTCCGACGGCCGGCTGGTCTTCGACATCAACGACTTCGACGAGGCGTACGTCGGCCGCTTCACGTGGGACCTCCAGCGGTTCGCCGCGAGCATGGCGCTGGTGGGCTGGCAGAAGGCGTTGCCCGAGGACGCGATCCGCAAGCTGATCGCCCGCTACGCGCGGTCGTACCTCGCCCAGGTGAACCACTACGTCGCCTCGGACAACGACGACGACTTCGAGATCCGGCTCGACAGGGCCGAGGGACCGGTGCTGACGGCGCTCGTCGAGGCCCGGAAGATGCGTCGTGCCGACCTGCTCGACGAGCTGACCTACATGCGGGGCGACAAGCGCCGCTTCCTCGAGGACGGCACCACCCGGCGGCTCCCGCGGCCCGAGCGCACGAAGGTGGTCGCCGCGTTCCGCGCGTACCTCGACACCATCCCGGAGTCCAAGCGCTTCGACCGCGAGCTGTTCTACGAGCTGCGCGACGTCGTCGGGAAGTCGGGCTTCGGCATCGGCAGCGCGGGGCTGCCGGCGTACAACGTGCTGGTCGAGGGCTACAGCCAGGCCCTCGACAACGACGTGGTGCTGAGCATGAAGCAGGCCAACATCCCGGCGCTGAGCCGGTTCGTCGACACGAGCGAGGTCGACGCCTACTTCGAGCACGAGGGGCACCGCACCGTCGTGAGCCAGCGGGCGTTGCAGGTGCACACCGACCCGCTGCTCGGGCACACGAGCATCGACGGCGTCGGCTACGTCGTCTCGGAGATCTCGCCCTACGAGGTCGACCTCGACTGGACCGAGATCAACGAGCCCGAGGACATGCGCTCGGTGGTCGACCTGCTCGGCCGCGCGACGGCGAAGATCCACTGCGCCTCCGACGAGGACAGCCAGCAGGACCTCGTCGACTTCCAGGTGGAGTCGGCGATCGCGACCTCGCTGGAGGGGCGGCGCAACGAGTTCGTCGACTGGCTGTGCGACTGGGGCATCGAGTACGCCGTCCACGTCCGCGACGATCACGCGCTCTTCGTCGACGCCTTCCGCGAGGGCCAGGTGGGCATCGCCGCCACCTGACCGGTCAAGCGTCGATCGAGGCCATGTTGCCGTAGCGGTCGCCGACCACGGCGTCGCGCGGGACGGCCTGCTCCAGCGCGGCGAGGTCGTCGGAGGTGAGCTCGACGCCGAGGGCGCCGACGTTCTCCTCGAGGTACGTCACGCGCTTCGTGCCCGGGATGGGGGCGATGTCGTCGCCCTGGGCGAGCACCCAGGCCAGGGCGAGCTGGCCGGGCGTGCAGCCCTTCGTGGACGCGAGCTCGCGCACCTTCTCCACGAGCGCGAGGTTGGCGTCGAGCGCCTCGCCCTGGAAGCGGGGGAAGTACTCCGAGCGGCGGCGGTCAGCCTCGCCGTCGGCGCCTGCGTCGGCGCTGATCGCGCCGGTGAGCAGGCCACGGCCGAGCGGGGAGTAGGGCACCAGGCCGATGCCGAGCTCGCGGATCGTCGGGAGGATCTCGTCCTCGAGGTCGCGGGTGAACAGCGAGTACTCCGTCTGGAGCGCGGTGATCGGGTGGACCGCGTGGGCCTTGCGGATGGTGGCCGCCGACGCCTCGGACAGGCCGAGGTGGCGGACCTTGCCGGCCTCGACCAGTTCGGCCATCGTGCCGACGGTCTCCTCGATCGGCACCGACTTGTCGACGCGGTGCTGGTAGTAGAGGTCGATGTGGTCGACGCCGAGGCGCTGGAGCGAGTCGTCGCAGGCCTTGCGGACGTAGTCGGGGCGGCCGTTGATGCCGACCATGGTGCCGTCGGGGAGCCGCTCGTTGCCGAACTTGGTGGCGAGCTGGACCTCGTCGCGGCGTCCGGCGATGGCCTTGCCCACGAGCTGCTCGTTGGTGAACGGGCCGTACATGTCGGCGGTGTCGAGGAAGGTCACGCCGAGGTCGAGCGCGCGGTGGATGGTGTCGGTGCCGCCCTGCTCGTCGGGGGTGCCGTAGAACTCCGACATCCCCATGCAGCCGAGCCCGAGGGCGCTGACGGTGAGGGGGGAGGCGGTGCCGAGCGTGCGGTGCTGGATCGCGGGGTTCGGTGTGGTCATGTCCTCCACCCTTCGCCTTGGAGTGCGCTCGAAGTCAAGCCTCGGGTCCGACCTTCCCTTCGTAGAGCGCGATCTTGTAGTCGATGGCGCGCAGGTGCGAGGTGACCTCGGCCAGCTGGCGCTCGACGACCTCGCGGTGGGCGAGCAGCAGCGCGAGCCGCTCGGCCTCGTTGCCGTCGCCCTCGCGCACCAGGGCGGCGTAGCGGCGTACGTCGCGGATGGGCATGCCCGTGGAGCGGAGCCGGGTGACCATCTGGATCCACCGGAGGTCCTCGTCGGTGTAGCGGCGGTGGCCGGAGGACGCGCGCTCGACGGCGTGCAGCAGCAACCCGTCGCGCTCGTAGTAGCGCAGGGTGTGGGCGGTGAGCCCGGTCTGCTCGGCGGCCTCGGCGATGCTCAGGCTGGTCACCGCACCAGTCTCGGACTTGGAGTGCGCTCCAAGTCAAGCGTGGAGCAGGATCAGTCGCCGAGCGCGGGGCGGTGGAACTCCGCCGTGGCGAACGGGCCGCCGACGAACTCGGCCTCGACCGCGTCCTCGGGCCGGTCCTCGATCCGGTCGGCGAACTCCTCGGCGTCGTCCAGCGGCTCGTAGCCGAGCCGGCGACCGGGCTCGAGGTCCCACCAGCCGCGGGTGTTGGCGCTGATGCCGTAGAGCACCGCGAAGGCGGGGGCCGGCGTGGTGAGCGCGGCCTCGACCATGCGGACGCCGTCCTCGTACGACAGCCAGGTCGAGAGCGCGCGCACGGTGGTCGGCTCCTCCATGAACGACCCGATCCGGCAGGCGACCGCGTCGAGGCCGTGGCGGTCGGCGAAGAGCTGCATGAGCGCCTCGGCCGCGACCTTGGCGACGCCGTAGTAGGTGTCGGGCCGGGGGAGGGCGTGCTCGGTGAGCTCGCCCGCCGCGCGCGGCGTGCGGCCGACGGCGTGGTTGGAGGAGGCGTAGACCAGGCGGGGCACCCGGTGGGCGACCATCGCGTCCAGCAGCGCGGCCGTGGTGATCACGTGCGAGGTGAGCTCCCCGGGCAGCGAGACCTCTTCGGGCACACCGGCGAGGTGCACCACGGCGTCGAGCCTGCCCCCGGTGGACAGGGCCGCGAACACCGCCGCGACGGCGTCGGCGTCGGCGCAGTCGGCCTCGTGCCAGGCGAACGTCGACCCCTCGGGAGCGGGCACCAGGTCGAGCCCGACGACGTCGTGGCCGCGGTCGGCGAGGCCGACGGTGATGACGCGACCGAGGCTGCCGGCCGCCCCCGTGACGAGGACCCGCATCAGAGCACGCCCGTCAGATCCGCGAGACGACCTGGCTGAGCAGACCGCCCATCCGGCTCGCGGCCGCCTTGCCCGCCTCGAGGACCTCCTCGTGGTTGAGCGGCTCGCCGCTCAGGCCTGCGGCGAGGTTGGTGACGAGGCTGATGCCGAGGATCTCCATGCCGGCCTCGCGGGCGGCGATGGCCTCGAGCGTGGTGCTCATGCCGACCAGGTGGCCGCCCAGGATCCCGGCCATCCGCACCTCGGCCGGGGTCTCGTAGTGGGGGCCGGGGAACTGGACGTAGACGCCCTCGTCGAGCGTCTCGTCGACCTCCTTGCACAGCGCGCGCAGGCGCGGGCTGTAGAGGTCGGTCAGGTCGACGAAGTTCGCGCCGACGATCGGGCTGGTGCCGGTCAGGTTGATGTGGTCGGAGATCAGCACCGGCTGGCCGGGCTGCCAGCCCTGCTTGAGGCCGCCGCACCCGTTGGTGAGGACGATGGCGGAGCAGCCCGCGGCCGCGGCCGTGCGGATCGGGTGGACGACGGCGGCGACGCCCTTGCCCTCGTAGAAGTGGGTGCGGGAGAGGAACACCAGCAGGTTCTTGTCGCCACTGCGGATCGAGCGGATCTTGCCGCTGTGGCCGGCGACCGCGGCGGCGCTGAAGCCGGGCAGGTCGGTGGTGTCGATCTCGGCGGTCGCCTCGCCGAGGGCGTCGACGGCCGGCAGCCAGCCGGAGCCGAGCACCAGGGCGATGTCGTGGCGCTCCACGCCGGTCAGCTCGGCGAGGCGCTCCGCGGCGGATCCGGCGAGCTCGTACGGGGTCGGGGCGGGTGCGGCGTGGGTCACGCGCGGAACTCTAGACCGATCACCACCCGGCGACGACTTCCTCCCGGACCCAGCCGTGCCGCACCCGCTGCGGGTGGTCGCCCACCGCGAGGTAGGCCACCTCCCGTCGCCGGCGTACGTCGAGCACCGCGACCGCGTCGGACTCGCTGAGCGAGACCCAGCACGTCCCGCCGGGACCCTCGGTCGTCCAGTAGGGCTTGAGGTAGTCGTGGCCGGTGGTGGCCCGGTCGAAGATCCGTCGCCTCGTGGTGCGGGAGTCGACGAGGGCGGCGTAGTCGTCCATGGTGCCGGCGACGCAGAGGGTGCGGTCGTCGCCGCCCAGCGACAGCCCGTGATGGGCGGAGTCGTTGACGTACTGCTCGACGGGCATGGTGGGCACACGGTTGGGCAGCTGGACGACGCGGGTCACGGCGCCGCGGCGCGGCTCGGGCTTCCCGCCGGAGGTGTAGCCGACGGTGCCGTCGAGGTCGGGGGCTCGGGTGTCGAACTCGACGTAGCCGTGGAAGAAGGACACCTGGAACCAGAGGAACCGCTCGTCCGGTCCGAGCGCCATCGGGCGCACGGCCGAGCTCATGCCGGGGTAGCCCGCCTCGGCGAGCTCCTGGCCCATGTCCCAGCGCTGCAGGACGCGGAAGTCGCGGTCGCGCACGACCTGGAACCAGCGATCGCCCTTCACGACCTCCTCCGGCGCGGTGCCGCGGTCGCCGGGGGTGTAGACCCGCCCGATGGAGGCGTGGAAGATCCGGCGGCCGTCGTCGCTGTAGGCGTTCTCGTGCGGGGTCTCGCCCGACTCGAAGGTCCTGAGCCGGTCGCCCATCTCCGCGACGGAGCCGTCGGGCAGCCGCTGGCGGGTCATCGCGAACTCGATGACCTGGCGCGAGGTCGAGTCGCTGACCAGGAGCCGCCGGCCGTCGGGGGACAGGCCCATGTGGTCGGTGCGGTGCCCGTCCATGGGCTGCTCCCGGACGATCGACGTCGGGTCGCCGGCCGCGGCCTTGGCGACGTCGACCCACACCACGTCGGCCAGGCTCGGCCGAGAGACGGCGAGGTAGCGACCGTCACGGGTGGTGAACATGTCGTCGACGTACTGGTCGTGGCCCTCGCCGGGGCCCTGCTGGACCGCCAGGTAGAACGCCAGGCGCTCGGGGTCGGTGTGGATCGCGGCGAGCTCCGCGGCCTTGTCGGGCACCAGGTCGATGCCGCGCCTGAGCACCTCGAACGTGGCGGCATCGACGACGGTGGCGGTGCCGGCCCAGTTGTTGCCGACGAACATCACGCTCCGCCGGCCGTTCCCGAGCGGGTCCGCGGCGGGCGCCGCGGGGGCGGACGCGAGGGGGGCGACGAGGGCGACAACGAGGGCGACGGCGGTCGAGGCGAGGGCCAGTGCGGAGAGGCGGCGCATGTGGGTTCAACGCGCCAGCGGCGCCGAGGTCACTGGCGGAGGTCACTGTCGGCGGCCCGTGCACCTCGGCGACGACGCCCGCCGTTGACCCCTGCCCAACGGCGGACGCCGTGCACAGGGTTCAACGGACGAACGTGTGAGAGGTCACACTCCGGTCGGCCCGCGGGGGTCGGTCAGAGGCCGGTCGAGCGGCAGGCGCGACGGCGCAGCGCGGCGACGTAGTCCTCGGGTGCGCCGGCCGCGTCGGCCGCGTCGGCGAGCACGCCGAGGTAGGACGCCGACGGGAGGCCGCCCTCGTAGGCGTCGAGGACGTAGGTCCACACCACCATCTCGCCGGTCATGGTCTGCACCCGCACCTTGGTCTTGCGGTAGAGCCCGCTGTCGGCGGCCTCCCAGCCGTCGAGGGCGCGCTCGTCCTCCGGCGTGACGTCGTACACCGCGACGAAGACCTGCTCGAAGGGGTCCTGGACGAGGGTCGACAGGGCGCCGTCCCAGCCGTGCTCCTCGCCGCCGAAGGTCAGCCGCCAGCCCGTCAGCCAACCCGTTGACTGGAGGATCGAGTGCGGGCAGCGCTCACTCATCCGGGCGGGATCGAGGTTCGTCCCGTAGGCGGCGTAGAGCGTCACGGGCCACAGGATACTGAGGCGCGGTCCCGGTGTGCCCGCCTCACGCCGGACAACTAGGCTGGCCCCGTGACCGACACGCACTTCGACACCCTCGTCCTCGGCGCCGGCCCCGGTGGCTACGTCGCCGCCATCCGCGCAGCCCAGCTCGGCCAGAAGGTGGCCGTGGTGGAGGAGAAGTACTGGGGAGGTGTCTGCCTCAACGTCGGCTGCATCCCCTCCAAGGCGCTGCTGAAGAACGCCGAGCTCGCGCACACGCTCCAGCACGAGAAGGCGAAATTCGGCATCGAGGGCGACGCCACCATGGCGTTCGGCCCGACGCACAAGCGCAGCCGCGACGTGAGCGCCGGCATCGTCAAGGGCGTCCACTTCCTGATGAAGAAGAACAAGATCACCGAGATCGACGGCTGGGGCACCCTCGCGGGCCGCAACGACGTCGACGTGAAGGACAAGGACGGGCAGACCACCCGCTACACCTTCGACAACCTGATCATCGCCGCCGGCGCGAAGGTGCGCCTGGTGCCCGGCGTCGAGCTGAGCGAGAACGTCGTCACCTACGAGGAGCAGATCCTCACCGACCAGCTCCCGAGCTCGATCGTCATCGGCGGCTCCGGCGCGATCGGCGTCGAGTTCGCCTACGTGATGGCCAACTTCGGCGTCGACGTCACGATCGTGGAGTTCCTCGACCGGATGGTCCCGACCGAGGACGCCGACATCTCCAAGGAGCTCGCCAAGCACTACAAGAAGCTGGGCGTGAAGGTGCTCACCTCCACCGCCGTGAAGGGTGTCGAGGACACCGGCTCCGGCGTCAAGGTCACCGTCGCCCCGGCTGCCGGTGGCGACGAGCAGGTGCTCGAGGCCGACAAGTTCCTGGCCGCCTTCGGCTTCGCCCCGCGCATCGACGGCTACGGCCTGGAGAACGTCGGCGTCGCCGTCTCCGACCGCGGCGCGATCGAGATCGACGACTACATGCGCACCAACGTCCCCGGCGTGTACGCCATCGGCGACTGCACCGGCAAGATGATGCTCGCCCACGTCGCCGAGGCCATGGGCATCGTCGCCGCCGAGACCATCAACGGCGCCGAGACCATGCCGATCGACTACGACATGATCCCGCGCGCGACCTACTGCATGCCGCAGATCGGCTCCTTCGGCTACAGCGAGGCACAGGCCAAGGAGAAGGGCTACGACGTCAAGACCGCGTCGTTCCCCTTCACCGCCAACGGCAAGGCGATGGGCCTCGGCGAGGCCGTCGGCTTCGTCAAGGTCGTGGCCGACGCCGAGCACAACGAGATCATCGGTGCCCACATGATCGGCCCCGACGTGACCGAGCTGCTGCCGGTGCTCACGCTCGCCCAGAAGTGGGACCTCACCGCCGACGAGGTCGGCCGCAACGTGTTCGCGCACCCGACGCTGACCGAGGCGGTCAAGGAGGCCATCCACGGCATCTCCGGCCACATGATCAACCTCTGACGGGCCGGTCCCACATGCCTGATCACATCGTCATCGTCGGCGGCGGGCCGGGCGGCTACGAGGCCGCCCACGTCGCCGCGCAGCTCGGCGCCGAGGTCACCGTCGTCGACACCGACGGTGTGGGCGGCTCGGCGGTCCTCACCGACTGCGTGCCCAGCAAGACGCTGATCGCCACCTCGGAGCTGATGACCGACATGGCGGCCGCGCAGGAGCTGGGGGTCAACTTCCGCGACCACGAGGGCGACGCCGCCACCTCGATCGTGGTCGACCTGGCCCGCGTCAACGCGCGCGTGAAGCAGCTCGCGGCCGACCAGTCGTCCGACATCGCCGCCCGCCTGGACCGCGACGGCGTACGTGTCGTGAAGGGGCGTGGCCGCCTCGGTCCCGACCTCACCGTCGTCGCCACCACCGACGCGGGCGAGGAGACGCTGCAGGCCGACGCGATCATCGTCGCGACCGGCGCCGCGCCGCGCACCCTGCCCGACGCCCAGCCCGACGGTGAGCGGATCCTGACCTGGGAGCAGGTCTACGACCTGACCGAGGTGCCGGAGAAGCTGATCGTGGTCGGGTCCGGTGTGACGGGCGCGGAGTTCGCCAGCGCCTACCTCTCGCTCGGCATCGACGTCACGCTCGTCAGCAGCCGTGACCGGGTGCTGCCCGGCGAGGACGCCGATGCCGCGACGGTGCTCGAGGAGGTGCTCACGCGGCGCGGCATGCACGTGCTCGGGAAGTCGCGCATGCAGTCGGTGGCCCGTGACGGCGACGAGGTGACGGTCACGCTGACCGACGGCCGCACGGTCACCGGGAGCCACTGCATCCTCGCCCTCGGCTCGGTCCCCAACACCGCCGAGCTGGGCCTCGAGGAGGCCGGGGTGGCCACCGACGAGGGCGGCTTCATCACCGTCGACCGCGTCTCGCGCACCACCGCGCGCGGCATCTACGCCGCCGGTGACTGCACCGGGGTGCTGATGCTCGCCTCGGTCGCCGCGATGCAGGGCCGGATCGCGATGTGGCACTTCCTCGGCGACGCGGTCGCGCCGCTGGACCTCAAGAAGGTCTCCTCCAACGTCTTCACCTCGCCCGAGATCGCCACGGTCGGCTGGTCGCAGAAGGCGGTCGACGCCGGCGAGATCAGCGCCGAGGTCGTCACCCTCCCGCTGGCCGGCAACGCCCGGGCCAAGATGCAGGGCGTCCGCGACGGCTTCGTGAAGCTCTTCTGCCGGCCCGGCACCGGGATCGTGGTCGGGGGAGTGGTCGTGGCGCCGCGCGCCTCCGAGCTGATCCACCCGGTCTCCATCGCGGTCGCCGAGTCGCTGACCGCCGACCAGCTGGCGCAGGCCTTCACGGTCTACCCGTCGATGAGCGGCTCGGTGGCCGAGGCCGCCCGTCGCCTGCACCGCGTCTGAGCCGAGCCGCGTCGGTCAGATGCCGAGGCCGCCGCGACCGGCGTCGGCGCCGCCCATGGCCTGGTTGAGGTAGGCCTGGGACAGGTTCTGCTGGCCGTGGACCCCGTGGCTGCTCGCCCTGGAC
This sequence comes from Nocardioides sp., assembly GCF_041913365.1. GTDB lineage: Bacteria > Actinomycetota > Actinomycetes > Propionibacteriales > Nocardioidaceae > Nocardioides. The sequence goes on along the minus strand of NZ_JAYSFM010000024.1, from coordinate 9,798 downwards.
AGCTGGGCGCCTGCGTCGATGGCGCCGTCGATCCCGGCCGCGAGGTGCCACGGCACCCAGCGGTCGCCGGCCCGCACCATCCGCACCAGCGGCGCCTCGTCGTCGGCGAGCCGCTGGGCGTCGGCGGCGCAGACGGCGACGGTGCGCGGGGTCCCGCCAACGGGCGTCGGCGACGACCTGCTCGACCGCGACGACGTCCTCGACGGTCCCGCTCGCGGCGAGGAGATGCTTGGCGGTCGGGGTCCGGGTGTCACGGACCGCCTGTACGCTCGGTGGTTCTGCTTCGTCGATCCTCGGGGGAGATCCACCGCCATGACCCGTTCCCGCATCCTGCTCGCGCTCGTGCTGAGCGCGCTGCTGCTGCCGGTGCTGCCTGCGGGCGCCGCCGAGCCGCGCGCGAAGGTCGAGACGTGGGCAACGCCGGGGTCCACCGCGATCACGATCACCGGCCACGGCTTCGGTCACGGCCACGGCCTGTCCCAGTACGGCGCCCAGGGGGCCGCGCTGCAGGGGCTGACCTGGCAGCAGATCGACGAGTTCTACTACCCCGGCACCGCGTGGGGCCGCATCGGGGGCAAGATCCGCGTGCTGATCACGGCCGACACCGGACGTGACGTCCAGGTGGTGGCCCAGCGCGGCCTCAAGGTCACCAGCCTGAAGCGGCACCGCTCCTGGCGGGTCCCGCCGATCGCTGCCCGCAAGTGGCGACTCGTGGCCAAGGGAGCGGACACGCTGGTCCAGCGCACCTCGGGTTCGCGCTGGCGGACGTGGAAGAAGGTGCCCGGCGAGGCCGAGTTCTCCTCGGTCAGCGGCCTGCTGACTCTCGTCGTGCCCGGCGGGCGCCACGACTACCGCGGCACCCTGCAGTCGGTCGCCCCCCGCGCCGGCGCGAAGCGACAGACGGTCAACCGGCTCTCGCTGGAGGCATACCTCCGCGGTGTCGTGCCCCGGGAGGTGCCGCCGCTGTGGGAGCCCGCCGCGGTCAGCGCCCAGTCCGTGGCCGCCCGCACCTATGCCGCCTTCGAGCGCTCGCACCCCGCCGCGCCGCACTACGACCTCTGCGACACCACGCAGTGCCAGGTCTACGGCGGTGCCGACGACGAGCACCCGGCCGCCGACGCCGCGATCAGGGCGACCGCCAAGCAGGGCCTCCTCTACGACGGCCGTCCCGCGTTCACGCAGTTCTCCGCCAGCAACGGCGGCTTCTCGGCCGCCGGCTCGATGCCCTACCTCGTCGCGCAGGCCGACCCCTACGACGGCGTCGCCAACCCGACGTACTCGACGTGGACGAAGACGGTCGACGACACCCAGGTCGAGAAGCACTGGCCGGCCATCGGCGACCTGACCTCCATCGAGGTCACCACCCGCGACGGCAACGGCGAGTGGGGCGGCCGGGTCACCGACATGGCGTTCATCGGCTCGACCGGCACGGCCCGCGTCGACGGCGACACCGTGCGCTCCGTCCTCGGGCTCAGCTCCGACTGGTTCACCTTCTCGGTCGTGCCGCGGCAGAAGGGGCCTGCGCGACAGTGAGGTGGGGTGTCCTCCTGGCGGCCCTGGCCCTGGCCGCCACCGGGTGCGAGGGCGGGCAGGCCGCCGACGGCGACCTCGACCTGCCCGACCCCGTCGTCGAGACCGAGGTGACGACCGACATCGACTACGTCGCGCTCGGTGACTCGTTCTCGGCCGGCCCGTTCATCGGCACCATGCGGACCGACCCCACGGGCTGCGCGCGCTCGCGCGACAACTACCCGGCCTTCCTCGCCGACTGGCTCGACGTCGCCACCTACACCGACGTGTCCTGCTCGGCGGCCACCACCGCCGACCTCTACGAGCGGATGCGGATGTTCGACGGCAAGACCACGCGGCCCCAGCTCGATGCGGTCTCCGCCGACACCGACCTGGTCACGATCGGGATCGGCGGCAACGACTTCGGCATCTACGACTCGCTCATCCGGTGCCAAGACGGCACCCTGGCGACCTGTCCGGTCGCCGACCTCGAGGCCGACGCCCGCAAGGTCGCCGACCGCGTGGAGCAGGCCGTCCGCCGGATCCTGAAGCGGGCGCCCGAGGCGACCGTCTACGTCGTCGGCTACCCCGACATCCTCCCGACCGAGGGCACCTGCGCGGCGGTGGGTGCCTCCCCGGCGGTGCTGGGTCCGGTCACCCGGGTCGCCGGGCTGCTCAACGACTCGCTCCAGGAGGGGGCCACGGCGGCAGGAGCGACGTACGTCGACATGGAGGCGGTCTCGGAGGGCCACGACGTGTGCGCCAAGGGCCGGGCGTGGGTCAACGGCCCGCGGTTCCGCGCCGGGATCGCCGCGCCGTTCCACCCCAAGATCAACGGCATGCGCGCCGTGGCCGCCGAAGTGTTCCGTGAGATCACCGGCGAGGCGCCCGAGCTCAGCGAGTACGCCGAGCCCGATCCCGACGCCGTGGTGCTCAACCGGCCCTGAGCGGAGCACACTGGGCCCATGAGGGCCTGGCCGGGCGTGCTGGCGGTGGCCGTGCTGGCCGCGGGGTGCGCCTCCGGCGAGCCCGGCGGCGCCGATCCGCCCGCAGCAGAGAGCGCCGAGAGCCCGTCGCCCACCTCCGAGCCCCGGCTGCACCTCGACTGCGCGGGCGAGGGAGGACCCGCGATCGTGCTGATCGCCGGCCTGGGCACGTCGGGCGACACCTTCGCCGACCTCCGGCGCCGGCTCGAGGAGGGCACCACGGCGTGCTTCTACGACCGGGCCGGGATCGGGTCGAGCCCGCCTCTGGCGGAGGACGACCCCGACCCGTCACCCGGCTCGGCTGCGGCGGACCTCCGCGAGACGCTGGCGGCTGCCGACGTGACGCCGCCCTACGTCGTGCTCGGCTGGTCCTACGGCGGGCTGGTCGCCCAGGCCTACACGAAGAACTTCCCCGACGAGGTCGCCGGCCTGGTGCTCGAGGACTCCTCGGTGCGCGGGCAGTTCGGCACCGGCGCACCACTGCACGACGCGAGGTTCGCGTGGAAGGAGGGCGGCCGCGACATCGACGAGGAGGCCGTCCGCGAGCAGCTGGCCGGCCTCGACCTCGGCGACCTCCCCGTCGCGGTGCTGAGCCAGGACGGCGGCGGGATGTGGATGGGGCCGTGGTACCAGGCGCACGATCGGCTCGCCCGCGCCACGTTCGACGGGATCCACGCGATCGGGCTCGGCTCCGGGCACGCCATGCACGAGGACGTGCCGGGCTTCGTCGCCCGCGCGGTGCAGGCCGTCTGGTCGGCGGCCGCCGCCGGCACCGACCTGCCCCCGTGCCGCGCGGTCTTCGCGACCGCCGGCGCAAGGTGCCGAGTCTGACCTAGCCGATCACCAGCACCAGGTCGCCGCCCTCGGCGGCCTTGGTGGAGGGGATGGCCAGGCGCTGGACCGTGCCGGAGACCGGGGCGGTGATGGAGGCCTCCATCTTCATCGCCTCGATGGTCGCCACGGTCTGGCCGGCCTCGACCGCGTCGCCCTCCGCGACGGTCACGGTCACCGCGCCGTCGTAGGGCGCCGCGACATGACCCGGCGTCTTCGGGTCGGCCTTCTCGGCGGAGGCGACGTCGGCGGAGATGCTGCGGTCGCGGACCTGCACGGGGCGCAGCTGGCCGTCGACGGTCGCCATCACGGTGCGGATGCCGCGCTCGTCGGGGTCGCTGATCGCCTCGAGCCCGAAGAGCATCTCGCGGCCCTCGCGGACCCGGACGCGGTGCTCCTCGCCACGGCGCAGGCCGTAGAGGTAGTCGATGGTCGAGACCCCGGCAAGGTCGCCGTACGTGTCCCGGGACTCGTGGAACGCGGCCGTCGGGCCGGGGAAGAGCAGCTCGTTGAGGGTCGCCCTCCGGTCGGAGGCCAGGCTGGCCTGCTGCTCCTCGGTGAGTGCCTCGGCCGGCTGCTTCCAGGTCTTCCCGGCGAGCGCCTTGCTGCGGAAGGGCTCGGGCCAGCCGCCGGGCGGGTCGCCCAGCTCGCCGTTGAGGAAGCCGATCACCGAGTCCGGGACGTCGTACGACGCCGGGTCGGCCTCGAACTCGCTCGGATCGGCGTTGGCGGCGACCAGGGCGAGCGCGAGGTCGCCGACGACCTTGGACGACGGCGTCACCTTCACGACGTTGCCGAGGATGTCGTTGGCGGCGGCGTACATGTCCTCGACCTGCTCGAACCTCTCACCGAGGCCGAGCGCGATCGCCTGCTGGCGCAGGTTGGAGAGCTGGCCGCCGGGGATCTCGTGGCGGTAGACGCGACCGGTGGGTGCGGGCAGGCCCGACTCGAACGGCGCGTAGACGCGGCGCACGGCCTCCCAGTAGGGCTCGATCGCGTTGACCGCGGCGAGCGAGAGACCGGTCTCGCGCTCGGAGTGGTCGGTCGCGGAGACGAGCGCGGACAGCGCCGGCTGCGACGTGCCGCCCGCCATGGAGGCGGAGGCGGCGTCGACCGCGTCCACCCCGGCGTCGATCGCCGCGAGCAACGTGGCGAGCTGGCCGCCGGGGGTGTCGTGGGTGTGGAGGTGCACGGGCAGGTCGAACCGCTCGCGCAGCGCCGTGACGAGGGTGCGCGCGGCGGGGGCGCGGAGCAGCCCGGCCATGTCCTTGATGGCCAGCACGTGGGCGCCGGCCTCGACGATCTGGTCGGCGAGGTGGAGGTAGTAGTCGAGCGTGTAGAGGTTCTCGCCCGGCGAGGACAGGTCGCCGGTGTAGCAGAGCGCGACCTCGGCGACGGACGTGTCGGTGGCGCGCACCGCGTCGATGGCCGGGCGCATCTGGGAGACGTCGTTGAGGGCGTCGAAGATGCGGAAGACGTCGATGCCGGTCTCGGCCGCCTCCTGGACGAAGGCCTCGGTGACCTCGGTCGGGTAGGGCGTGTAGCCGACGGTGTTGCGGCCGCGGAGCAGCATCTGCAGGCCGATGTTGGGGATCGCCTCGCGCAGGGCGGCCAGGCGCTCCCACGGGTCCTCGTTGAGGAAGCGCAGCGCGACGTCGTACGTCGCCCCGCCCCAGCACTCCACGGACCACAGCTGCGGCGTCGTCCGGGCGACGTGGTCGGCGACCGCGAGCAGGTCGCGGGTGCGGACGCGGGTGGCGAGCAGCGACTGGTGGGCGTCGCGGAACGTGGTCTCGGTGACCGCGACGCTCGTCTGTGCGCGCAGCCGGCGGGCGAACTCCTCGGGCCCGATCTCGCGCAGCAGCTGGCGGGTGCCGTCGGGCACGGGCTGCGAGCGGTCGAGCTGGGGGAGCTTGCTGACCGGGGTCACCGTGACCGGGGCGGCGCCGTGCGGCTGGTTGACGGTGACGTCGGCGAGGAACTCCAGCAGCCGGGTGGCGCGGTCGCCGCCCACCTGGGCCTTGAGCAGCTGCGGGTGGTCCTCGATGAACGACGTGGTGACGGCGCCGGCCGCGAAGTCGGTGTCGGCGAGCACGGCCTGCAGGAAGCCGACGTTGGTCGAGACGCCGCGGATGCGGAACTCCAGCAGCGCGCGGCGCGCCTTCTGCACCGCGGCCTCGAACGTGCGGCCGCGACAGGTGAGCTTGGCCAGCATCGAGTCGAAGTGCGGGCTGATCTCGGCGCCGGTGTAGGTCGTGCCGCCGTCGAGGCGGACGCCCGGACCGCCGGGGGAGCGGTACATCGTGATCTTGCCGGTGTCGGGCCGGAACCCGTTGGCCGGGTCCTCGGTGGTGATGCGGCACTGGAGCGCGAAGCCGCGCGGGGCGACCGAGTCCTGGGTGAGCTCGAGGTCGGCGAGCGTGGCGCCCGCGGCGATGCGCATCTGCGACTGGACGAGGTCGACGCCGGTGACCTCCTCGGTCACGGTGTGCTCGACCTGGATGCGGGGGTTCATCTCGATGAAGACGTACTTGCCCGACGGGTCGAGGAGGAACTCCACGGTGCCGGCGTTCTTGTAGTCGATCTCGCGGGCGAAGCGCACAGCGTCGGCGCAGATGCGGTCGCGGAGCTCTGGGTCGAGGTTGGGCGCCGGGGCGATCTCGACGACCTTCTGGTGGCGGCGCTGCACCGAGCAGTCGCGCTCGTAGAGGTGGATCACGCCCTCGTCGGACCCCGTGCCGTCGGAGAGGATCTGCACCTCGATGTGGCGCGGGTCGACGACGGCCTGCTCGATGAACACGGTCGGGTCGCCGAAGGCGCCCTCCGCCTCGCGCATGCAGGTCTCGATCGCCTCGCGCAGGTCGGCACGGTCGTCGACGCGACGCATGCCGCGGCCGCCGCCACCGGCGACGGCCTTCACGAAGAGCGGCGCCTCGATCGACTCGGCTGCCGCGAGGAGCTCGTCGACGTCCGTCGACGGCGGCACGGACTCCAGCACCGGCACGCCCGCCGCCTTGGCGGCAGCGATCGCCCGCGCCTTGTTGCCCGTCAGGGTGAGCACCTCGGCGCTGGGACCGATGAACGTGATGCCGGCCGCGGCGCACGCCTCGGCGAGCGCGGGGTTCTCCGAGAGGAAGCCGTAGCCGGGGTAGACGGCGTCGGCACCGCAGTCGACGGCGACCTTCACGATCGCCTCCGGGTCGAGGTAGGCCCGGACCGGGTGGCCGACCTCGCCGATCTGGTAGGCCTCCTCGGCCTTCATCCGGTGCTCGGACCAGCGGTCCTCGTGGGGGAAGACGGCCACCGTGCGCGCACCGATCTCGCGCGCGGCACGGAAGGCCCGGACTGCGATCTCGCCGCGGTTGGCGACGAGCACCTTGGAGAACATGGGCCGCAACCTATCGAGTGACGCGTGTGACCTGGGTTACTCGTCCGTACGCCGGTCACGCAGCGGCGTCCTCCTGGGCTCGCCACCAGGCGACCGTCTCGGCGAGCCCGTCTGCCAGCGGCGTCGGGGAGAGGCCGAGGCGCTGCTCGCTGGCGCTCGAGTCCAGCACGAAGGGCGCCGTGAACATGTACGACGTCTCGCCGAGCTCGCGCATCTCCCGGGAGACCACGCCCGAGGCGCGCAGCACCCACTGCGGGATCGACGACACCTTCGGCACACGCACGCCGGCCGCCTCTGCGGTCAGCTCCACCAGCCGGCGCTGCGTGACGGCGGCTGGGGTGGGGGCGTGGAGGAAGGAGTTCCACAGGTCCTCGCGGGCGGCCGCGGCGATCATGGCCGCGGCCAGGTCGGGGACGTAGGTGAACGAGTGCGGCTGGTCGGCGCTGCCGAGCACCCGCATGGTGCGCCCGGCCAGCACGGTGGGGACCATCCGCTCCCCGGCGTGCGCGTTGCGGACCATCGGACCGTAGAAGTCGGACGCCGCGATGCTGACGGTCGGGGTGGAGGACGCGTCGCGCTGGGCGAGCAGGTCCGTGCGGACACCGAGCTTTCCCGTGGTGGCCGCGCGCGGCAGGTCCTCGGTGATGGGCCGGTCCACCGGGCCGTAGGAGTAGAGGCTCTCGGGGAACGTGACGACGGCGCCGGCGCGACCGGCGGCCTCGAGGACCACGCGCTCGGCGGCCGGCAGCTCGGCGCGCCAGACCCGGGCGTCGTACGCCGAGCCGTGGATGCAGTGGTGGACGGCGACCGCACCGGCGAACGCCTCGTCGAGGTGGTCGGGCCGCGAGACGTCGACGCGTCGGCGCTCGATGAGCGCGTGCTCGGGACCGCTTCCCGAGCGGGTCAGCAGGCGGACCTGCTCACCGGCGCCGGCGAGCTGGAGGGCGACGGTCGAGCCGACGGGACCGGCTCCGGTGACGACGTGGACGGACATGGGGACTCCTGGTCTGGGTAGAAGGGAGAGCAGTGCTCTCTTTTCGACCAGCATGCCCCGCTGCATCCCGGAAAGCAAGAGCAGTGCTCACATTTGTCACGCATGCTTCCTGATGTGGCACACTGGTCGCATGGGAGAGGCCTCGACGCCGCGCAGCCGCGCACGTGAGCAGACGATGCGCGACATCGTGCGGATCGGCCGGGCCCACCTCGCCACCGAGGGTGCGGCCGCCCTGTCGCTGCGCGCGGTCGCGCGCGACCTCGGTGTCGTGTCGTCCGCGGTCTACCGCTACGTCGAGAACCGCGACGAGCTGCTGACCCTGCTCGTCGTCGACGGCTACGACGAGCTCGGCGACGCCGTCGACGCCGCCCTCGCCGCGGTCGACCGGGGCGACCACGGCCGGCGGATGGTGGCGATCGGCCGCGCGGTCCGGGAGTGGGCGCTCGCCGAGCCCGCGACGTACGCCCTGCTCTTCGGCAGCCCGGTGCCCGGCTACGAGGCCCCCGCCGAGCGCACGACCGAGCCCGGCACGCGGGTGATCCGCCGCCTGGTCGAGGTGTGGGAGGACGCCTGGGTCGCGGGCGAGGTGTCCACGCCCGACGACGCCGTCGGCCCGCGCCGGCTGGCGCGCGACCTGGCCCGGATCCGTCGCGACCTCGGCATCACCGCTCCCGACGCGCTGATCGCCCGCGGCATGCTCGCGTGGGCCGCGCTCTTCGGGTGCGTCAGCTTCGAGGTGTTCGGGCAGTACGGCGCCGACACCTTCTCCGACCCGAAGGACATCTTCGAGCACCACCTGGTGGCGCTGGTGCAGGCCGTTGGCCTCCGGTAGCGCGCGGCTGGCGCGCTGGCGGGCGACCTTCCTGCAGCTCGTCGTCTTCGCCAGCGTGGGCGCTGCGTTCAACGTGGTCTACGGGCTGCTCTACCTCGTCCTCCGCGAGCAGCTCAGCGCGCAGCCGGCGAACGCCCTCGCGCTCATCCTGTCGACGATCGCCGGGACGTTCGGGCACCGCTACGTCACCTTCGGGGTCCGAGGCACGGACCGCACCGTGCAGCACCAGGCGCTCGGGCTCGCGCTGCTGGGCTTCAGCCTGGCCGTGACGGCCGGCTCCCTGTGGCTGCTCGACGCCACCGTCGCCCGGCCGTCGCGCCTCCAGGAGCTGGTGGTCCTGATTGCGGCCAACCTGGGCACGGGGTTGGTGCGGTTCTTCACCTTCCGGGTGGCGATGGTCGGCCGACGGAGCGCGGTGGAGACCGACCCGGTCAGGTAGCGCTCAGCGGGCCAGCGCCCGGCCGACGGCGCGGCCGGAGAAGATGCAGCCGCCGAGGAAGGTGCCCTCGAGGGCGTTGTAGCCGTGCACGCCACCACCGCCGAAGCCGGCGACCTCGCCCGCGGCGTACAGGCCCGGGATCGGTGAGCCGTCGGCGGCGACGCACTGGCCGTCGAGGTTGGTCTCGAGCCCGCCGAGCGTCTTGCGGGACAGGATGTTGAGGCGTACGGCGATGAGCGGGCCGTGCGCCGGGTCGAGCACCTTGTGCGGCTTGGCGACCCGGATCAGCTTGTCGGTGCGGCTGCGGCGCGCGTTGTGGATCGCCATCACCTGGATGTCCTTGGAGAAGGAGTTGTCCATCTCGCGGTCGCGCGCGCTGATCTGGGTGCGCAGGTCGTCGACGTCGAGCTTCGGGCCGCGCGCCAGCTCGTTCATCCCCTCGACCAGGGTGTCGAGGTCGTCGGCCACCACGAAGTCGACGCCGTGCTCCTTGAACGCCTCGACCGGGCCGGGGGCGCCCTTGGCGAGCCGGCTCTGGGCGAGGAACTTGAGGTCCTTGCCGGTGATGTCGGGGTTCTGCTCGGAGCCGGAGAGGGCGAACTCCTTCTCGATGATCGACTGCGTGAGTACGAACCACGAGTAGTCGTGGCCGGTGGCGAGGATCTGCTTCATCGCGCCGATCGAGTCCGCGCCGGGGACGCCGGACATGCCCTCGAGGCGCTTGCCGGTCGCGTCGAACCACATCGACGACGGGCCGGGCAGGATGCGGATCGCGTGGTCGGGCCAGACCGGGTCCCAGTTGTGGATGCCCTCGACGTA
>NZ_JAYSFM010000023.1:0-30691 GCF_041913365.1 Nocardioides sp. | reverse complement strand
GTACCCCCCCCCCGCGCCGCGCGCTTCTCCGGGGGGTGTCACCACATACTGTGCTGTTTGCTATTTTTTGGGCCCCCCACCGCTCCTCGGGCGTGTCCCCCGCGACGAGCCGGCCGGCGGTGGCCGACCCACAATTTGGGTCGTGGAAATGTAGGTGGACCACCGCCCAAGGGGGCGGAGGTCAGCGGCGGCGGCGGAGAACGGCCACGAGGCCGAGCATGGCGGCGGCGCCGGCGGCGAAGGCGGTCTTCGCCGAGCCGCCAGCCCCCGGAGGCGCGGGGTGTACGACGTTCGCTGCCGCAGCGAGGTCGATCCGTGGGCCCTCCGGCAGCTGCTCGGCCACGGCCTGGGCCTCGCGGGCGGCGCGGGCCTCCGGGGAGGTGTGCGCCCAGGCGGCGGCGTACATCACGACGCGGGAGAAGTAGTTGATCCAGATCAGCAGGACGAGGGCGATGCCGAAGACCGCGAAGGCGGGCTGGCCCTTGGTGGCGCCGATCAGGTAGGTCGCCGCCTGCTTGAGCACCTCGAAGCCGACGGCGCCGAGCAGCGCGCCGCTCCACAGCGAGCGGTCGGGGGTGTCGTGGTCGGCCAGGATCTTGAAGATCGCGAAGAAGAGCAGGGAGTTGGCGGCGAGGCCCACGGCGATGGCGAGGACGGTCAGCAGTGGCGTCAGGGCGACGTCGAGGCCGAGCCACCCCAGCACCTGGTCGGAGATCGCGGTGACGACGCCGGAGACCGCGACGCTGACGAGCAGCACCACCCCGACCAAAACCAGCGAGACCAGGTCCTTGAGCTTGCCGACGACGAAGCTCGGCTGCTCGCGCGGCGGGGTCTCGAAGACCAGCTGGAGGGCGTCGCGCAGGCCGGAGACCCAGCCCAGCCCGGAGTAGAGGACGCCGACGAGGCCGATCCCGGCGGCGGCGCTGGCGCCGGACTGGAAGGCGTCGATGGAGATCTCGCCCGACCCCGCGTCGCCCTCGACGACCATCGGCAGGACCGACTGGATCGCCTTGACCATCTGGTCGGTCGCATCGGCGTAGACGCCGGTGACCCAGCCGACGACGGCGAAGGCCAGCGCCAGGATCGGGAAGAAGGACAGGAACCCGAAGAACGTCACCGCGCCGGCAAGCGCGCTGCCCTTGACCTCGCCGTAGTGCTCGACCATCCGGAAGAGGTGGTCGACGAACGGACGCCGCGCGCGCACCTGCGCGAGGCGTTCCTTGGCTCCCGAGACGATGGACACGGTCACCCCAGGGCGTACTCGTGGGTGGGCTGCCAGCCCTCGTCCTCGTCGTGGACGTAGAGGCTGAAGGAGTCGACGGCGAAGCGGCACTCGAAGGCCGCGAGCTCCTCGAAGGCCCGGTCCAGCGTGGGGTCGTCGAGGTGGTGCGCGATGGTGACGTGCGGGTGGTAGGGGAAGTGGAGGTCCACCTCGAGCGGCCCCTGGCGTACGGCACCCGCGAGGACCTCGCACTGCGAGATGCCCTCGGCGACGGTGACGAAGACAACGGGCGACACCGGGCGGAAGGTGCCCGTGCCGCGCAGGTGGATGTCGAAGGGCTCGACGGAGGAGGCCGCACCGGCCAGGTGCCGGGTGACCGGAGCCAGGTCGGCGTCGTCGAGCTCGGTCGGCGGGATTAGCGTGATGTGCGTCGGGATCTGCGTCGCGGTCGTGTCGCCCACCGATGTCCGGTAGTCCTGGAGCTCGCTCGCCCAGGGCTCCGGGATCGCGATGGCTACTCCGATGGTCGGCACCCCTGAGACCCTACAGAACCCCTTCGCAGCCGCCGTCGGCCCCGTGAAAGGATCGTCCGCGTGAGTGACACCTTCCGCGCCGCCCAGGCGCGCAGCGACGCCATCGAGGAGCAGATGGCGACCGACCCGGGCTCCCTGAGGATGCTGACCGGGGACCGTCCGACCGGCGCGCTGCACATCGGCCACTACTTCGGATCGATCCGCAACCGCCTCCGGTTGCAGGACAGCGGTGCGGAGATCTGGCAGCTGATCGCGGACTACCAGGTGATCACCGACCGCGAGGTCGCCGGCGACATCGCCGGCAACGTGCGCAACCTGCTGCTCGACAACATCGCGGCGGGCCTCGACCCGGAGAAGGCGACGATCTTCACCCACTCCTCGGTCCCGGCGCTCAACCAGCTGATGCTGCCCTTCCTGAGCCTGGTCAGCGTCGCCGAGCTGCAGCGCAACCCCACGGTGAAGGACGAGGCGAAGTCGGCCGGCATCACCTCCATCGGCGGGCTGCTGCTGACCTACCCGGTGCACCAGGCCGCGGACATCCTGTTCTGCAAGGCCAACGTGGTGCCGGTCGGCCGCGACCAGCTCCCCCACCTCGAGCAGACCCGCGTCGTCGCGCGTCGCTTCAACGACCGCTACGCACCGGTCTTCCCGGAGCCGGGCGCGCTGCTGTCCGAGGCGCCGCTGATCCTCGGCACCGACGGCGCCAAGATGAGCAAGTCCAAGGGCAACGTGGTCGAGCTGCGGATGACCGCCGACGAGACCGCCAAGAAGCTCAAGGCCGCCAAGACCGACAGCGACCGCGTCATCACCTACGACCCCGACAGCCGCCCCGAGGTAGCGAACCTGCTCACGCTGATCGGGCTCTGCGAGGGCACCGACCCGGCCACGGTCGCCGAGGAGATCGGCGACGGCGGCGGCGGCGCGCTCAAGGGCCGGCTCACCGAGGCGATCAACGCCGAGCTCGCGCCGCTGCGCGCCCGTCGGGCCGAGCTGGAGGCCGACCCGGGCTACCTCGAGGACGTGCTCCGCCGCGGCAACGCCCGCGCCAACGAGGTCGCCGAGGCGACCCTCGACGAGGTGCGCACGGCGATGGGCATGACGTACGGCATGTGACGGAGGTCACACGTCGTTTCGTGTAAACGACTGCGTAACCCTCTGTTCGTGTGATGTGACTCACCAGTAGTTTCCCAGGATCGGCCGGGCGGTCCGGCCGGGGAGGGAAGCCACGAAATGGCAGCCGCTACATCACGTCGTCGGACTCACGCTCGGGGTTTGTCGGCACGCGCGATCGCGTCACTCTTCACCCTGCTCACCGCCACGCTCGCAGGCGTCGCACTCGGTACGCCGTCGGCCCAGGCCGTCGTCCCCGAGCCGCCCCGCCCCGCGTTCTACGAGGCCCCCGCCACGCTGCCCAGCGCCAACGGTGCGGTCATCCGCAGCGAGAAGGTCGACTTCCTGCTCGACCCGCTCGACGCCACCAGCCTGGTCCGCAACGCCAACCGCGTCCTCTACCGCACGACCAACCGCACCGGGAAGGCCATCGCCGTCTCCGGCACCGTCCTCGTGCCGAAGAGCCCGTGGATCGGCGTCGGCACCCGTCCGGTCATCGGCTACGCCCCGGGCACGCAGGGCATGGCCGACCGGTGCGCCCCGTCGCGGCTGTTCTCCGAGGGCATCGAGTACGAGGGCATCGGCATCGAGGGCCTGCTCCAGCGGGGGTACGCCGTCGCGATGCCCGACTACGAGGGCCTCGGCACCGCCGGCGTCCACACCTACATGGACCGGGTCAGCCAGGGTCGCGCCACGCTCGACGCCGTACGCGCCGCGCAACGGCTGTCCGGCACCGGGCTGAGCGCCTCGAGCCCGGTCGGGCTGATGGGCTACTCGCAGGGCGGCGGGGCCGCGGCGTCCGCGGTCGAGCTGGCCTCGACGTACGCCCCCGAGCTGCGGCTCAGGGGCGCGGTCGTCGGCGCGGTGCCGGCCGACCTAGCCCGGGTCGCGACGAACCTCGACGGCGGGCTCTTCTCCGCCTTCGCGTTCTTCGCGCTCCGCGGCCTCGCCGCGAGCTACGACCTCGACCTGTCGCCCTACCTCAACGCCGCCGGCCGCTCCGCGATGGACGGCGTCGAGCAGGACTGCGTCTTCGACCTCTTCGACCACGCGTTCACGAAGTCCAAGGACCTCAGCGCAAACGGCCAGCCGATGTCGGAGCTGATGAAGCAGCAGCCCTTCGCCTCGATCATCGAGTCGCAGCGCATCGGCACCATCAAGCCGACGGTCCCGGTGCTCGTCACGCACTCCGCGCTAGACGACACCATCCCCTACGGCGTCGGGAAGGCGATGGCGAGGTCGTGGTGCGGCAAGGGCGCCAACGTCTACTTCTCCACCAACATCGCCCCGGCCCACGTCGGGGGCATGGTGCCGCACATCGCGGAGGCGCTGCCGTTCTTCGAGGCACGCTTCGCCGGGCTGCCGCAGCTGAGCAACTGCTGGCTGCTCTAGTCGGCCCGGATCTCCTCGACGACCCGCAGCGGGCTTCCCGGCGGCAGGGTGACCGACACCCTGCCGTCGGGATCGACCGCGACGCCGAAGGGGTGACCACCCAGCCGTAGCCCCCGCAGCGACCAGGCGCCGAGCCGGCCCGTCGTACGCCCGGGGTGGCTCAGGGTCCCGCTGGCGGGGTCGGGTCGCAGCCCGCTCAGGGCCACCAGGCAGGCCACCGGTGCAGCCGCGGACCACGCCTGCGGGCGGCAGGCGGCGGGGTACGCCGACGGGCGGGCGACGTCGGCCGCCGAGTCGCCGCCGTAGAGCTCGGGCAGCCGGTCGTCGAAGGCCTCGGCCGCGCGCACCAGCCCGGCAGCGAGCCCGGCCGCGTCGTCGTAGCGCCCGACCGCGGCGAGGCCACGCACGGCGATGGCGGTGTCGTGGGGCCACACGGTCCCGCCGTGGTAGCTCAGCCGCGAGAAGCGCGGCGACTCCGCCGACAGGGTGCGCAGCCCGAAGCCCGAGTCGAGCCGCGAGTCCACGAGGAGCCCGGCGACCCGCGTCGCGGCCTCATCGTCGAGGACGCCCGTCCCCAGGAGGTGGCCCTGGTTGGAGGCGACGGAGTCCACCCGCTCCCCGTGCCGGTCCAGCGCGACGGCGACGTGGCCGCCGCCGGCGTCGTCGACCCAGAAGTCCGTGGCGAACCGGGCGCGCAGGTCGGCCGCCCACTCCTCGAGTCCGGGCACCGGATCAGCGCCGAGCTCCGCGAGCAGCGCGCCGCCGCGCACCGCGGCCTCGTAGGCGTAGGCCTGCACCTCGCTCAGCGAGATCGGCGGCTCGGCGAGCCGGCCGTCGGCGAACTGGATCCCGTCGTGGCTGTCCTTCCAGCCCTGGTTGGCCAGGCCCTCGCCGGTGTGGTCGATGTAGGTGAGCCAGCCGGACGGCCCGGCCTGGGCGAGGACCCACTCGAGGCAGGCTCGCGCCGCCGGCAGGAGGGCAGCCACCTCGGACCGGTCGGCCCCCCACGCGAAGGCGTCGGCGAGCACGCAGACGAACAGCGGGGTGGCGTCGACGCTGCCGTAGTAGAGCGGCGGCAGGCGTTGCTCACCGAGGTCGAGGGTCGCCTTGCGGACCTCGTGCAGGATCTTGCCGGGCTGCTCCTCGGTCGCCGGGTCGTCGCCGCTCCCCTGGCGACGGGCGAGGGCGCGGAGGGTGGAGAGCGCCAGCCCGGGGTCGAGCGGCACCAGCATCCGGGCGGCCCACAGGGAGTCGCGGCCGAAGAGCGTGAGGAACCACGGGCTGCCCGCGGCGAGGAACCGGTCGCCGGCGTCGTCGAGGAGCAGGCCCTCGAGATCGGCGAGGCCCTGGCGCACCGCCCGCTCGAGTCGTACGTCGCCCGCGACGGCCTCGGCGGACCACGGCGCGGGCCGGCCGCCGCCGAACAGCGCCGGCACGGTGGTCGTCGCCCGCAGCACGATGGTCCGGGACTGGCCGCGGTCCAGGGTGAACCGCCAGGTGAGCCGCCCGGCGTCGGCCGCGACGTCGGCCGCGTCGCCCTCCGCCACCACGCGGACGGCACCCTCGGAGGTCTCCCACTCGAGCCCGCCGGCGACCGCCCGCGCGGGCAGCGGTGCGCCGGCGCGGCCCTGCTTGATCTCGGGCATCGGCGCCAGGTCGGTGCCGAGGTCGACGTGCAGCTCCACCTCGACCGGCCGGCCACCGGTCGACTCCACGACCAGCTCCTCGCGCAGGTCGCCTGCCGACAGCTCGCGGACGCGGTCGATGCGCACCGTCGGGTCGGCCGTGGACAGGTCGCCGATCGAGCGCGCGAGGTAGGTGAACGCGTGCCGCGCGGTGCCCCGGTGCTCGGCCCGGACGACGTCGAGGTCGGACCCGGTCACCGAGACCTCCCAGCGGTCGAGCAATCGCACGTCACCGACGTACCAGCCGCTCACCCCGCCCCGGCGCAGCTGGCCGTCGAGCGCGGTGAGCAGCACCCCGGGAGCGGCCACGCACGACGCGAGGTCGTGCAGCAGCGGCTGCAGGGAGGGCCCCTCTGAGGGGGTTGTCGGGGACTGGCCGTGCTGTGTAACCTCCGTCACAACCACGGATTTTATCGCTAAACATCCACCCGTTGGCAAGCCCGAGCCCACGGCCGGGAGAGGAGCGCAGGTGCCCGAAGGCGGGAGCGGAGCCACCGGTCGCCCCGGTCGCGGACCGGTGCCCCACGGCCACGTCACGCTCAGCGACGTCGCCCGGTTCGCCGGGGTGTCGGCCCAGTCGGTGTCCAACGCGCTCAACAACCCCGGACGCGTCGCGCCGGAGACCCGCGAGCGGATCCTGGCCGCGGTCGAGCAGCTCGGCTACCGGCCCAACCGGTCCGCCCGGGCGCTGCGCAACCAGCGCTCCAGGCTGATCGGGGTCCGGGTCGAGCCGTCGCGGGACGATCGGGCGGCCCTGCTGCTCGACCAGTTCCTGCACGCCCTCGCCGAGTCGGCCGCCGCGACGGGGTGCCACCTCATCCTCTGCCAGGCCGACGGCGAGGCGGAGGAGATCGCGGCCTATCGCGAGCTGCTCAGCACCACCTCCGTGGACGCGTTCGTCCTCACCGGCGCGCACGCCGGCGACGCCCGGGTCGCGGCCCTCCGCGAGCTCCGCGTGCCGTTCGCGACCTTCGGGCGGTCGTGGGACGGCGACGACGACCTGGCGTGGGCGGACGTCGACGGCAGGCACGGCCTGCACGCGGCCACCACGCACGTCGCCGCCCAGGGACACCGCCGGATCGCCCACGTCGGCTGGCCCGGCGAGTCCGAGACCGGTCGCGACCGACGGTCGGGGTGGCAGCAGGCGTGCACGGAGCTCGGCCTCGACGACGGCCTCCACGCCTCGGTCGCGGACGACTTCGACCAGGGCCGGGCGGCCGCCCACCGGCTGCTCGACCTCGTCGACCCGGCGACCGCCTTCACCTGCGCGTCCGACACCCTCGCCCTCGGCGTCATGCGTGCCCTCGCCGAGCGCGGCCTCGCGGCCGGTCGCGACGTGGCCGTGACCGGCTTCGACAACTCCCCCGGCGCCGCGCTGACCACGCCCGGCCTCACCAGCCTGCGCCAGCCGCTCGAGCAGGTCGCCCACGACCTCGTCGCGGCCATCGAGGACCTGCTCCAGGGGTCCGCCGCACCCCGCCAGACCCTGCTCCAGCCGGAGCTCGTCGTCCGCGAGTCGAGCCTCCGCGGCCCGACCCGAAGCACCACGTCGCCATCCCCCACCCCCACCGAGGAGACACCATGAAGCCCGTACGCACCCACCGCGCCGTGTCCGCGGTCGCCCTCGCCCTCGCCACCTCCCTCGCCCTCGCGGCCTGCGGCGGCGGGAGCGGCTTCGACGACACCGACGAGCCGGCGGCCGACGAGGGCGGCGGCGCCCTCAAGGTCCTCATCGGCTCCTCCGGCGAGGCCGAGACCAAGGCGGTCGAGGAGGCCGTGGCCGCCTGGTCCGAGGAGAGCGGCACCGAGGCGTCGGTGCAGGCCGCGACCGACCTGCCGCAGGAGCTCAGCCAGGGCTTCACCGCCAACAACCCGCCGGACGTCTTCTACGTGTCCACCGACACCCTCGCCGGCTTCGCCGCCAACGGGTCCCTCATGGCGTACGGCGACCAGCTGTCCAACGCCGACGACTTCTACCCCACGCTCGTGGACGCCTTCACCGTCGACGACCAGTTCTACTGCGCACCCAAGGACTTCTCGACGCTCGGCCTGGTGATCAACACCCGGCTCTGGAAGGCCGCCGGGCTGACCGACGACGACGTCCCCACCACGTGGGACGAGCTCGCGAATGTCGCGAAGACGCTGACCAAGGGCGACGTCGTGGGGCTGACCTTCGGCCCGGAGTACCAGCGCGTGGGCTCCTTCTTCCCGCAGGCCGGCGGCTCGATGGTCAGCGAGGACGGCTCCGAGGCCACCGTCGACAGCCCCGAGAACCTCGAGGCGCTGGAGTTCGTGCAGGGCATGATGGAGGACGGCGTGGCCTCCTACTCCTCGACCCTCGGCGCCGGCTGGGGCGGCGAGGCCTTCGGCAAGGAGCTGGCCGCGATGGCGATCGAGGGCAACTGGATCGCCGGCGCGATGGAGAACGACTTCCCCGACGTCGACTACACCGTCGCCGAGCTGCCCGAGGGACCGGCCGGACCGGGCACCCTGGCCTTCACCAACTGCTGGGGCATCGCCGAGCAGAGCGGCAACCAGGACGACGCCGTCGCGCTCGTGGAGCACCTCACCTCCGCCGACCAGCAGCTCGCCTTCGCCGACGCCTTCGGCGTGATCCCGTCGGTGCAGAGCGCCGCCGAGGCCTACGTCGAGGACCGGCCGGAGTTCCAGCCGTTCGTCAACGGCGCCGAGTACGCCCAGAACCCGCCGGCGCAGGAGGGTGCCGCCGACGTGATCGGTGACTTCAACGCCCAGCTCGAGGGCCTCCCGGACGGCGACCCGAAGGCGATCCTGGAGTCGGTCCAGCAGTCGATGCAGGCCGTCGTCGGGCAGTGAGCGGCTCGTCGATCCGTCGCGGGCAGACGCGGGACGGCTGGCTGTTCGTCGCGCCGGCGGTGATCCTGCTCGCGGTGTTCCTCGCCTTCCCGGTCCTGATGGCGCTGTGGGTCAGCGTCTCGGACTGGCGGGGCGTGGGCAGCCCGTTGTCCGGCGACGTCGGCTTCGTCGGGGCGGACAACTACGCCAACATCCTCACCGGCGGCAGCCTCCAGCAGCGCGACTTCGGCACGGCGATGCGCAACAACGTCTACTACGTGCTCTTCGTCGTGCCCCTCCAGACCGCGGCGGCACTGGGCCTGGCCGTTCTCGTCCACACCAAGGGGTTGAGGGGACGCGGCTTCTTCCGCACCGCGTTCTACTTCCCCTCGGTGACCAGTGCCGTCGCGATCACCGTCCTGTGGCTGTTCCTCTTCAACAGCACCGGGGTGGTCAACGCGATCCTCGGCTGGGTGGGGATCGACGGACCGAACTGGTTCGGCAAGGCGGACGGCATCTTCCACTCCGCGCTCGCCGCGGTCGGGGTCGACGCCCCCGCCGCCCTCACCGACCACCGCATGCTCGGGGTGAGCTGGTGGGAGTGGCTGGCCGGGCCGTCGTTCGCGATGTCGGCGTTCATCCTGCTGGCGGTCTTCACCACGTCCGGCACCTTCATGCTGCTGTTCATCGCCGCCCTCAACAACATCGGTGACGAGATCGAGGAGGCCGGTCGGGTCGACGGAGCGAGCTCGTGGCAGCGGTTCCGGCACCTCACCCTGCCGATGCTGCGGCCCACCCTGTTCACCGTGCTCACCCTCGGCCTGATCGGGACGTGGCAGGTCTTCGACCAGATCTACACCGGCACCCAGGGCGGTCCGGCCAAGACGACCCTGACGCCGGCGTACCTGTCGTTCCAGTCGTCCTTCAACTCCCAGCGCTGGGGCGAGGGCGCCGCCATCGCCTTCATCCTGTTCGCGATCATCGTCGTGCTCACGCTGTTCCAGCGGTGGGCGCTGAGGGAGAAGCCATGACCTCCCGTCGTCCCAGCCCGTGGCTGTACGCCGTCCTGCTGCTGCTCGCCGCCGTCTACATCTTCCCGTTCCTGGTCAACGTGGCGACGTCGTTCAAGACCGAGCCCGACGCGGCCTCGAACCCGATCTCCCTCATCCCGCAGACGTTCACCACCGCGGCGTACGACCGGCTCTTCACCGAGGTCCCGTTCCCGACCTGGTTCAAGAACTCCGTCGTCGTGACCCTCTTCGTGACGGCTGGTCGGGTCTTCTTCGACTCCCTCGCCGGCTACGCGCTGGCCCGGATCCACTTCCGTGGGCGGGCGCTGATGTTCGCCCTGCTCGTGGCGATCATGGCGGTGCCCAACGTCGTGCTGCTGATCCCGAAGTTCCTGGTCATCAACCAGCTCGGCATCTACAACTCCTACCCCGGCCTGGTCGTGCCGCTGCTGGTCGACGCCGCCGGCATCTTCATCATGAAGAACTTCTTCGAGTCGATCCCCGTGGCGGTCGAGGAGCAGGCCCGCATCGACGGCGCCAACACCTTCCGGATGTTCTGGTCGGTGGTGCTCCCGATGGCCCGACCGGCCCTGGTCACGATCGTGATCCTGTCGTTCCAGGGCTCGTGGAACGAGCTCAACCACTTCATCGTCGCGGCCAATGACCCCGAGCTCACCAACCTGACCAAGGGTGTCGCCCAGCTCGCGTCGAACCAGCTCGGCCAGGGCACGAAGTACCCGCTCAAGCTGGCGGCGGCCGCGGTGATGACGATCCCGGTGGCGATCCTGTTCCTGGTCTTCCAGAAGCGGATCATGAACACCAGCGCGGGGGCCGTGAAGGGGTAGTGCAACCGTCCGCGCCTCCCGCGGGTCGTCACAGGTGAGAGCACACTGACCTGAGGCGAGCGGGAGGAGGGGCCAATGCCCCGAGCGAGCGCGGTGGACCGTGTGCAGGAGGTGTACGCCACCTCCTACCGCCGCCTCGTGGGCCAGCTCACCGGCGTGACCGGCGACCCCGTCGAGGCCGAGGACGCGGTGATGGAGGCGTTCGCGCGGGCGGTCGGCTCGAGCCGCTCCTTCCTGGCCGCGGACAACCCCGAGGCCTGGCTGCGCACCGTGGCGGTCAACGTCTCGCGCACACGCTGGCGGCGCAGCCGCTTCTTCCGCGACGTCAGCCACCGCCTCGCCGCCGCCGCGTCCTACGACGACCTGCCGGACGACCGGCTGGCCCTGCTGGCCGCGCTGCGCCGGCTCCCCGCGCCCCAGCGCGAGGCGATCGCCCTGCACCACCTGGCGGACCTGCCGGTGCACGAGGTCGCCGAGGCCGTCGGGGCCCCGGTGGGCACCGTGAAGGCCCGGCTGGCGCGTGGCCGCGCCGCCCTGGCGGACCTGCTCGCCGAGCCCGACAGCGAGCCCGCCGCCCACCCGGACACCGAGAGGAGCACCCGATGAGCCTGCCCACCGACCTGGCCCGCGAGGTCGCCGACCGCGTCGAGCAGCCCGGCTTCGACGTGGTCCTGGACCGGGCACGCGAGGGACGCCGGCGTCGGCGTCGTACGGCGCTCGTGTCCGGGCTCGCGGCCGTCTGCGTCGTCGGGGGTCTCGCCTGGGGCACCGGGCGCGGCAGTGACCCCGGTCCGGACCCGGCCGGACCGACCCGGTCGCAGGCGCCCACGGAGATCACCGGCTCGGTCGACCCCGACCTGCCCGCGGACGTGCACGAGCTGCTCTCGGAGGAGCGGACCGACCCCTGGGTGGTCAGCGGGTCGGGCGGAGCCCTGGCCGCGATCTGGGCCGGCTGCGACGACGCCGGCGCGTGCCACAGCGCACTGGTCTCCCGGCTCGGCGAGCGCCTGTCGGCGCGGATCCTGCCCGACGCCACCCAGCCGCGGCTCCAGCCCGTGCCGGGCGGCTGGCTGGTCGAGACCGACGAGGGCTTCACCCGGGTGACCCCGGAGGGCGAGGACCTCCCGGTCCTCGACCCGGGCGGCAACGCCTACGACGTGCAGGCCGGCGACACGGCGGTGGAGACCTCGCGCGGCTGGCTTCTGCTGCGCGGCGACAAGCTGGTCCCCGTGCCAGTGCCCGACGGCGAGCCCGTGCGGGCGGCGTACGTCACCCCAGCCGGGCGGCTCGTGGTGGCCGTCGAGCGCGGCAGCGGGCTCATCGTCGCCGCCACGGACGAGGGCGTGGAGTGGGACTTCACGCACATGACCCGGACCACTGAGCGCGTCGCCGGCGCGGTCCTCGCGGGGCACGGCGACCACGTCGCGGTCGCGCTTCTGGGGGACGACCCCGACGGCTCGATCCCGGTCGTGCAGGTCGGCGTCTCGGGCGACGCCGGCGCCACGTGGGAGACGGCCAGCGGGCGGGAGCTGCCGTTCGGCGGCCCGGGCGACCTGGCCGACCTGAGCGGCCTCGCGGTCAGCGACGAGGGCACCGCATGGCTGACGACCGGGACGGCGGGCCTGGTGCGGGTCGACGCGGACGCCAACGTGGTGGCCACGCGGCTGTCGTCCCACGACCGGGGCGTGTTCCTGGTGGTGCACCGGGTGTGCCTGGTCACCGAGCGCGGCCGCTACGACGTCCTGAGCTGCTCGGACGACGACGGGACCTCGTGGGTGACCCAGGCACTCCCCGGACTGCAGTGACGCGGGCGAGACCTCAGACGAGCCAGCCGACGTTGTCGGCGACGAGGTCGGCCATCGGGTAGATGCCGCGCAGCTCCTCGCGGCGCTCGAGGAGGCTGACGACGTCGTGCACGTTGCGGTCGTGGAGCTGACGGCGGCGGCTCACCTCGTGGTCGATCTTCTTCTCATCCATGACTTCCCCCTCCGGAAGATCTGGGGCGGCCAGCCCGCCCCACATGGATTGGATCGTTACAAGCGTGCGCTACACAAGAGTTCCGCCCGTGTTAACTCCACGCAACATGATCGGAAATGACGTGCACGGAAAACCCCGTCAGCGCTGGGGTCTCAGGTGCGTAGGACGTCGCGTCGGCGCACGTGGAGGGTCGCCGAGACCAGCAGGATCGCGACCCCGGCCAGCGACAGCAGCACGCCGACGAGGGCCGGCGCCCGCAGGCCCCAGCCGGCCGCGATGACGAGCCCGCCGAGCCAGGCGCCGAGGGCGTTGGCGATGTTGAGCGAGGCGTGGTTCATCGCCGCGCCGAGGGTCTGGGCGTCGCCGGCGACGTCCATCAGTCGCAGCTGGAGGTTGATGACGAGCACCGACCCGAGGGTCGTGATCAGGAAGGCGAAGGGCAGCGCCGCCCAGCCGTACGGCGCAGCGAGCCAGAACCCCAGCAGGGAGACCGCCATGCCGCTGCCGCCGATGATCAGCGACCGGAAGATCGACCAGTCGGCCATGATCCCGGCCACCCACGTGCCGGCCACCATGCCGAGCCCGAAGCCCAGCAGGTAGATCGACACCGACCGCTCCCCCAGCCCGGCCACGTCGGTGACCACCGGGGCGATGTAGGAGTAGACGGCGAACATGCCGCCGAAGCCGACCGCACCGGCCAGCAGGGTCAGCCACACCTGCGGGATGCGGAAGGCGGACAGCTCGCGCCGCCCGCTCGCCTCGGCGTCACCCGGGCACGACGGCACGAACCAGGTGACCAGGGCCAGCGTCAGCAGGCCGAGCCCGGACACGGCCCAGAAGGCGGAACGCCACCCGAGCTCCTGGCCCAGCAGGGTCGCGGCCGGGACGCCGAGCACGTTGGCCACGGAGAGTCCCAGCATCACCTGGGAGACCGCACGGCCCTTGCGCGAGGGCCGGGCCATGCTGGCGGCGACGAGGGACGCGACGCCGAAGTAGGCGCCGTGCGGGAGCCCGGCGGCGAACCGCGCGAGCATCAGCTGCTCGTACGACGTGGCGAGCGCGCTGACGCCGTTGCCGATCGCGAAGGCCGCCATCAGCGCGACGAGCAGCGCGCGGCGCGGCAGGCGGGCACCGAGGAAGGCGAGCACCGGGGCACCCACCACGACCCCGACGGCGTACGCCGAGATGACGTGGCCGCCGGTGGGGATGGAGACGTCGACGCCGTCGGAGATCTGCGGCAGCAGGCCCATCGTGACGAACTCGGTGGTGCCGATGGCGAAGCCGCCCATCGCGAGGGCGAGGACTGCCAGGCCGAAGTGGCGGGCGGTCACCGACGGTGCGTCGAGCTCGTCGGGCGTCAGGTCCGTGGTGGCGGTCGTGGTCATCACTGGCCGCAAGACAGGACCCCCGGGGAGTTATTCCCCGGGGGTCCGGTCTGTGACACGGGTCGCGGTCAGAGCGAGGCGAGCGCCTCGTTGAAGGTCGTCGACGGGCGCATCACCGCGGCCGCCTTCTCGGCGTCGGGGCGGAAGTAGCCACCGATGTCCGCCGGCTTGCCCTGCACCGCGAGCAGCTCGTCGACGATCGTCTTCTCGTTCTCGCGCAGCGAGCCGGCCAGCGAGGCGAAGGCACTCGCCAGCTCGGCGTCGTCGGTCTGCTTCGCCAGCTCCTCGGCCCAGTAGAGCGCGAGGTAGAAGTGCGAGCCACGGTTGTCGATCGTGCCGAGCTTGCGGCCCGGGGACCGGTCCTCGTTGAGGAAGGTCTCGGTCGCCTTGTCGAGGGTGTCGCCGAGGATCTTGGCCCGCGCGTTGTCGGCGTAGCCCGCGAGGTGCTCGAGCGAGGCGGCCAGGGCGAAGAACTCACCGAGGCTGTCCCAGCGGAGGTAGTCCTCCTTGACCAGCTGCTGCACGTGCTTGGGCGCCGAGCCGCCGGCGCCGGTCTCGAACAGGCCGCCGCCGTTCATCAGCGGGACGATCGACAGCATCTTGGCACTGGTGCCGAGCTCGAGGATCGGGAAGAGGTCGGTGTTGTAGTCGCGGAGCACGTTGCCGGTCACCGAGATGGTGTCCTCGCCCTTGCGGATCCGCTCCAGCGAGTACGTCGTCGCGGCGGCGGGCGCCATGACCTGGATGTCGAGGCCGTCGGTGTCCTGCTCCTCGAGGTACTTCTGGACGAGCGCGATGAGGTTGGCGTCGTGGGCGCGGGTCTCGTCGAGCCAGAAGACCGCGGGCGTGGCGCTGGCCCGGGCGCGGGTGACGGCGAGCTTGACCCAGTCGCGGATCGAGGCGTCCTTGGTCTGGCAGGCGCGCCAGATGTCGCCGGCCTCGACGTCGTGCGAGAGCAGCACGTCGCCGGCGGCGTTGCGGACCTCGACGGTGCCCGCGGCGGGGATCTCGAAGGTCTTGTCGTGCGAGCCGTACTCCTCGGCCGCCTTGGCCATCAGGCCGACGTTGGGCACCGAGCCCATGGTCGACGGGTCGAGGGCGCCGTGGGCCTTGCAGTCGTCGATCGTGGCCTGGTAGACGCCGGCGTAGGACGAGTCCGGGATGACGGCGAGGGTGTCCTGCTGCTCGCCCTCGGCGTTCCACATCTGGCCCGACGTGCGGATCATCGCCGGCATCGAGGCGTCGATGATGACGTCGGAGGGGACGTGGAGGTTGGTGATGCCGCGGTCGGAGTCGACCATGGCGAGCGCCGGGCCCTCGGCGAGGCCCTTCTCGAAGGCCGCCTTGATCTCCGCGCCGTTGTCGACCGCGTCGAGGCCGGCCAGGATGGCGCCCAGTCCGTCGTTGGCCGACAGGCCCGCGGCGGCGAGCTGCTCGCCGTACTGGCTGAAGACGTCGGCGAAGTAGGCGCGCACCACGTGGCCGAAGATGATCGGGTCGGAGACCTTCATCATCGTGGCCTTGAGGTGGGCGGAGAACAGCACGCCGTCGGCCTTGGCCTGCGCGACCTGCGCCTCGAGGAACTCGTCGAGCCTGGCGGCGCTCATGAAGGTGGCGTCGACGACCTCGCCCTCGAGGACCTTCAGGCCGTCCTTGAGCACCGTCTCCGAGCCGTCGCTGCCCACGTGCACGATCGAGAGGGTGTCGTCGCCGTCGAGGACGACGGACTTCTCGTTGCTGCGGAAGTCGTCGTGGCCCATCGTCGCCACGGACGTCTTCGAGTCGCTGCTCCAGGCGCCCATCGAGTGCGGGTGCGACCTGGCGTAGTTCTTCACCGACGCGGGCGCGCGACGGTCGGAGTTGCCCTCGCGCAGCACCGGGTTGACGGCGGAGCCCTTGACCTTGTCGTAGCGGGCGCGGACCTCGCGCTCCTCGTCGGTCTGCGGGTTCTCCGGGTAGGCGGGCAGGTCGTAGCCCTGCGACTGCAGCTCGGCGATGGTCGCCTTGAGCTGCGGGATCGAGGCGGAGATGTTGGGGAGCTTGATGATGTTGGCCTCGGGCTTCGTGGCCAGCTCGCCGAGCTCGGCGAGGGCGTCGTCGAGGCGCTGCTCCTCGGTGAGGCGGTCGGGGAACTGCGCGATCACCCGGCCGGCCAGCGAGATGTCGCGGGTCTCCACGTCGACACCCGCGGTCTTCGCGTAGGCGGCGATGATCGGGAGGAACGAGTACGTCGCCAGCAGCGGCGCCTCGTCGGTGTGGGTGTAGATGATCTTGGCCATGGGTACGACAGCTCCTGGGTGATCGTCTGGTGAATCGGGGGCATAACTCTTGACGTCAAGATACCTGACGCCTGATCACGTGGCGACTCGCCTACCCTCGCACCCTCATCCGCACGCGGCTAGAGTTCCGGTGGCCTACGCGGGGTACGGCCCACGACTCGTGAGGAGCGGCTCGCCATGAGCGACATCGTCCAGGACACACCGACCACCGGTCAGAAGTTCACCGCCGAGCTGCTGGGCACCTTCGTGCTCGTCTTCTTCGGCTGCGGCGCGGCGATGCGCAGCGGCGGTGACTACGTCGCGACCGGCCTCACCTTCGGCCTGACGGTCGTCGTCATGGCCTACGCCGTGGGCCGCATCTCGGGCGGCCACTTCAACCCGGCCGTCACCCTCGGCGCCGTGCTCGGCGGTCGTCTCCCGTGGGGCCAGGTCGGCCTCTACATGGCCGCCCAGCTCGTCGGCGGCCTCCTCGCCGGCGCCCTGCTCTTCGGCCTCAACCACGGCTACGAGGGCTTCAGCGCCGAGGGCAACATGGCGCAGAACTTCTTCGGCGACCAGGGCACCGGCTTCGCCTGGTGGGCCGCGCTGCTGCTGGAGACCGTGATGACCGCCGTCTTCCTGTGGGTCATCCTCGCGGTCACCGACGAGCGCAACGAGGTCAACGTGGCCCTGGGCCCGCTCGCCATCGGCCTCGCCCTGGCGATGATCCACTTCGCCTCGATGAGTGCGACCGGCACGTCGGTCAACCCGGCCCGCTCGATCGGCGTGGGCGTCTTCGCCGGCACCGACTCGATCGTCCAGCTCTGGCTCTTCGTGGTCGCTCCGCTGCTCGGCGCGGCGATCGCCGGCCTCACCTACCCCGTCCTCTTCGGCCAGGGCGCGGCCCCTGTCGCCGGCTCGGGCCTGTCGTTCGGCGGAGGCCGCCGGCAGGCGGTCCCGGGCAACTACGAGGCGCAGTGGAACCAGGGCCAGCAGGGCGGCTGGGGCCAGCCCGGCTCGGCGTGGGGCGCTCCCCCGCAGCAGCAGTGGGGCCAGCCCGAGCCCTACCAGCAGCAGTCCCAGCCGCAGCCCGACCCCTACAGCACCCCGCAGGCCGCTCCGCAGCAGCCCGGCCAGTGGGGCCAGCCGGCGCCGCAGCAGCCGGGACAGCCCGGGCAGTGGGGCGCTCCCCCGGCCCAGCCCCAGCAGCCGACCCAGCCCGGCCAGCCCGGCCAGCCCGGTCAGCAGAGCGCGCCGGGCCACTGGGGCAACCCCGACGGCGACGACGACGGCCGCACGCAGGTCCGCCGCCCCGACTAGTCGAGCGTCGCCACCCAGCCCGCGTCGAGGTCCTCGACGCTGACGAGGCCGGCACCCTTCTCGTACACCTGGCGAGTCGTGGTGCCGGCCTCGTCCTCCAGCTGCACCATCTCCCGCGACTGGTCGTCCACCCGCACCGTCGCGTCCGGGAGACCGGGCACGACGTACGCCGCCCAGCCGTCGCCGAGCCGCGGGTCGGCCGGCATCGCCAGGCCCGCCTCGGCGCCGCCCTCGCCTGCCCGCCAGTCGCCGGCCGGGGAGTCGGCGCCGACGAGCCAGACGTTGCCGCGGTCGTCCTGGGCGTAGAAGTGGGTCTCCTCCGAGGTCTCCCCGTCGACCTCCGTCGTGGTGCGTACGCCGGTGGCGTTGAGGCCGGCGACCGTGGTGGTGCCGTCGGCGACTTCGGCGTCGATGGTGCCGATCGTCCGACCGGAGTCGGTGACGTCGTAGTGCCAGGTCGCACCCGCCTCGAGGGCGAGCCACGGGTTGTCCACCACGTCCCCGAAGTCGGCGGGATCGGGCGTCGCGGTGGGGATGACGAGGCCGTTGATGCCCGCCGAGTCGTAGGGCTTCGGCTGGCCGATCCCGGCGCACCCGGACAGCGCGAGGACCAGCACGAGGGCCGTGGTCGCGTCTCGCAGCATGGGCGCCAGCATGCCAGCCGCCGGCCAACATTTCGGCGCTGCTAGCGTCAGCGGGACAGACCAACCTCACGAGGAGTACGACCGTGACCTCCGAACCTCTCAAGGTGGCCGTGACCGGCGCCGCCGGCCAGATCGGCTACAGCCTGCTCTTCCGCCTCGCCAGCGGGGCGCTGGCCGCGGACCGGCCCATCGAGCTGCGCCTGCTCGAGATCGAGCCCGCCCTCAAGGCGCTCGAGGGCGTCGTCATGGAGCTCGACGACTGCGCGTTCCCCAACCTCGCCGGCGTCGAGATCGGCGCGGACGCCGAGAAGATCTTCGACGGCGTCAACCTCGCCCTCCTCGTCGGCGCGCGCCCGCGCGGCCCGGGCATGGAGCGCGGCGACCTGCTCTCCGCCAACGGCGCCATCTTCACCGCGCAGGGCAAGGCCCTCAACGCGGTGGCCGCCGACGACGTACGCATCGGCGTGACCGGCAACCCGGCCAACACCAACGCCCTCATCGCGATGAGCAACGCCCCCGACATCCCGCGCGAGCGCTTCTCGGCGCTGACCCGCCTCGACCACAACCGCGCGATCTCGCAGCTCGCGGCCAAGACCGGCGCGAAGGTCACCGACATCACGAAGATGACGATCTGGGGCAACCACTCGGCCACCCAGTACCCCGACCTCTTCCACGCCGAGGTCAAGGGCCAGAACGCCGCCGAGCTCGTGGGCGACCAGGCCTGGCTCGAGAACGACTTCATCCCGACCGTCGCCAAGCGCGGCGCCGCGATCATCGACGCCC
Source organism: Nocardioides sp. (assembly GCF_041913365.1). Taxonomy (GTDB): domain Bacteria; phylum Actinomycetota; class Actinomycetes; order Propionibacteriales; family Nocardioidaceae; genus Nocardioides. The sequence continues at coordinate 11,713 of NZ_JAYSFM010000023.1, read as the reverse complement.
GCGGGTCCTCCTCCGCCGCCTCGGCCGCGTCGGCCACGATCGACGCCGCCCGCGACTGGCTGTTCGGCTCCGCGAAGGACGACTGGGTGTCCATGGCCGTCGTCTCCAACGGCGAGTACGGCGTGCCCGAGGGCCTGATCTCCTCGTTCCCGGTGACCACCTCCGGTGGCGACTGGTCGATCGTCGAGGGCCTCGAGATCGACGACTTCTCGCGCGCCCGGATCGACGCCTCCACCGCCGAGCTCGACGACGAGCGCAAGGCCGTCACGGAGCTCGGCCTCATCTGATCCAGGACGCGTCAGCGGACTGGATGATGGTGGTTGAGCAAGGCGCACGACCGAGGAACGAGGTCGTGACCGCCGTGTCGAAACCTCACGGCTGACGAGAGGCCGGACCACGCTGGGTCCGGCCTCTCTCGCTGTCAGAAGCCGGGCTGGTCCGGGATCGAGGTGGCCAGGAAGAGCAGCGCCCCGCCGAGGAGGACGAGGACGACGGCGTCGAGCAGCTTGTGGCGTACGGCGAGCATGCCGGCGTCGCGGGTGCGCAGCACCAGGCGGACGAGGGCGGCGAAGATCAGCGAGCCGCCCATCAGCCGGATGCCGGCGCGCCAGTCGCCCAGCCACACCACGACCATCGACACCGCGACGACGGCCAGCACCAGGAGGTAGAAGGCGCCCCCGATGGTCGAGGGGTAGCGGCGCGGCTCGTCGGGGTCGACGGGCTCGGCCGAGACCGGCTCGACGGACTCCGGCGGCTTCATCGGTCGCGGCTCCGGCGGCTCGCTGCGGTCCGGCTCGGTCATGTCAGGACCGGAGGGACTTCTCGGCGATCTCCACGATGTTGGTGAGCAGCATCGCGCGGGTCATCGGGCCGACGCCCTTCGGGTTGGGCGAGACCCAGCCGGCGACGTCCCACACTCCCGCGTCCACGTCGCCGGTGACCTTGCCGTCGACGCGCGAGACGCCGACGTCGAGCACGGCCGCGCCCGGCTTGACCATGTCGGCGGTGATGATGCCGGGCACGCCGGCGGCCGCGACGACGATGTCGGCCCGGCGGACGTGCGAGGCGAGGTCGACGGTGCCGGTGTGGCAGAGGGTGACGGTCGCGTTCTCCGAGCGACGGGTCAGCAGCAGGCCGAGCGGGCGGCCGACGGTGATCCCGCGACCCACCACCACGACCTCCGCGCCGGCGATCTGCACGCCGTGGCGGCGCAGCAGCTCGATGGACCCGACTGGGGTGCAGGGCAGCGGCCCGGACTCGCCGAGCACGAGCTTGCCGAGGTTGGTCGGGTGCAGGCCATCGACGTCCTTGTCGGGGTCGACGCGCGAGAGCAGGGCGAACTCGTCGAGGCCGGTGGGCTGCTGGACGATGAAGCCGGTGCAGGCGTCGTCGGCGTTGAGCTCGTCGATGACGGCCTCCACCTCGGCCTGGGAGGCCGTGGCCGGCAGGTCGCGCCGGATCGAGGTGATGCCGATCTCCGCGCAGTCCTTGTGCTTCGCACCGACGTACCAGTGGGAGCCGGGGTCGTCGCCGACGAGCACCGTGCCGAGGCCCGGCGTCACGCCCTGCACCTTGAGGGCGGCCACGCGCTGGGCGAGCTCGGCCTTGATGGTCTTGAGGGTGGCTGCGCCGTCCAGGGTCTGTGCCGTCACGGCAGGCAGTCTAGGCACCGACGGGCGCCCCGATCCGCACGAGGTGCCGCTCGGCCGCGCGCGCCGCAGGATGGGCGACCACGGCGGCCGTGACGCCGATCAGCGCGATGACGATCCAGCCCGGCGTCCCGACCTGCAGGGCCAGCCAGGTGTAGAGCGCGGGGAAGATGATCGGCTCGATCTGGTAGCCCAGCCCCCACACCCCCTGGTAGTCCCCGAGGCGGCGGTGGTCCGACAGGTCGCTGGTGAAGGACCAGTCCGCGGCCGACTGCCACAGCTCGGCCCCGGTGATCGTCACGTGGCCGATCCAGATCAGCAGGATCGAGACCCAGCCGACGGTCTCGTGGGTCCACGCGATGAGGCCGCAGGAGACGATGAAGGCCCACCCCGACCAGCGCACCGCGCGCAGCGACCCGTCGACCGAGTCGGCCACCCGGCTCGCCCGCACCTGGAGCAGCACGGCGAGGACGGTGTTGGTGCCGAACAGCCACGCCAGCAGCGCCGGCGGCGCGTCCGTCCGCTCGACGAGCCACAGCGGCACCACGACGTTGAGCAGCACCTGGTTGGACGACAGCACGCCGTTGCAGATGCTCAGCACGACGTAGCCCGGGTTGCGCCACGCAGGCGGCGCGGCGGTGGTCGGGTCGTCGCCGTCGACCACCGGGACCTGCCGCGCGATCACCGGCAGCACGCTCGCGATCAGCAGCGCGTTGAGCACCAGCAGGGCGCCGGTGACGAACGGGATCAGCCGGACGGCGTCGAGGCCGATGCCCAGCGCGACACCGCTCGCACCGGCGCCGAGCGTGTAGCCGACGTTGCGGGCGGCGCGCATGTACGCCAGTGCCCGCACGCGCACCTCCCGCGGGAAGACCGCGATCCGGTAGACGTTGCGGGCGTTGCGACCGGCGGTCTCGAAGATCGCCAGCACGCTCAGCATCAGCACGAAGGTGACCATCCCGCCGATGAGCGGCCAGGCGAAGTACAGCCCCGCCTCCACGGCGCTGGCGAGCGCCCACAGCGGCTTGGCGCCCACCCGGTCGGTGAGCCGGCCCATCGGCAGCTGGAGGAGCAGCGTGACGCCCGCCGCGATCGACATGCCGAGGCCGACCCCCGCGCCGGAGAGCCCGACGACCTTGGTGAAGTAGACCGCCGTCCCGGTGAGGAACGTCCCCGTCGCGAACGCCGACAGCACGCACTGCCACACCAGGTCCCGCTCGAGCTTCGTCGGCGGGAGGATCCGCTGCCACCAGCGCACGTCGTACCCCCTCTGTTTTATCTTGACGTCAAGATATCACTCGAGGGCGGTGGTCCACCTACATTTTCGACGCGTCGAATGTCGGTGGGCCACCGCTCGCACGAGGACACGCCGACAGCGGCCGCGGGGCGGTGGTCCACCTACATTTCCAGGCTGCGGAATGTAGGTGGACCACCGCTCAAACGTGCGATCAGTGGAAGAAGTGCCGGGTGCCGGTGAGGTACATGGTCACGCCGGCGGCCTCGCAGGCGGCGACGACCTCGGCGTCGCGGACCGAGCCGCCGGGCTGGACGATCGCCTTCACTCCCGCGTCGATGAGGATCTGCGGGCCGTCGGCGAAGGGGAAGAACGCGTCGGAGGCGGCGACGGCCGAGGTGACCCGCTCCCCCGCCCGCTCGACGGCGAGGCGGCAGGAGTCGACGCGGTTGACCTGGCCCATGCCGACCCCGACGGACGCGCCGTCGGCGGCGAGCAGGATGGCGTTGGACTTCACCGCGCGGCAGGCCCGCCAGGCGAAGGCGAGGTCGGCCAGGACCTCCTCGGACGCCGCCGAACCGGTGGCGAGCGTCCAGGTCGAGGGGTCGTCGCCCTCGGCCGAGATCACGTCGCGGTCCTGCAGCAGCAGGCCGCCGGAGACCGCGCGCGTCTCGCCGCCGCCGCGGGCCAGCGGCGGGCACTCGAGGATCCGGATGTTCTTCTTGGCCTGCAGCGCCTCGATCGCGCCGTCCTCGTAGCCGGGCGCCACGATGACCTCGGTGAAGATCTCCGCCACCTGCTCGGCCATCGCGACCGACACCGGCACGTTGGTCGCGATCACGCCACCGAAGGCGCTGACCGGGTCGCACTCGTGGGCCTTGCGGTGGGCCTCCGCCACGTCGGAGGCGACCGCGATGCCGCACGGGTTCGCGTGCTTGATGATCGCGACCGCCGGCTCGTCGAAGTCGTACGCCGCCCGCCGGGCCGCGTCGGCGTCGACGTAGTTGTTGTAGGACATCTCCTTGCCGTGGTGCTGGGTCGCCTGCGCCAGTCCGGGCCCGCCGGGCAGGAAGCCGTTGGTGTAGAGCGCGGCGCCCTGGTGCGGGTTCTCGCCGTAGCGCAGCACCGCCTCCTTGTTCCACGTCGCGCCCATCCACTCCGGGAAGCCGGTGCCGTCGCTGGTGTCGGTGAGCACGTTGCCCATCCACGACGCCACGTGGACGTCGTACGTCGCGGTGTGCACGAAGGCCTCGGCCGCGAGGCGCTGGCGCTCGGCCAGCGTGAAGCCGCCGGCGGCCACGGCGGCGAGCACGGCGTCGTACGCCGCGGGCGAGGTGACGATCGCGACGCTCGGGTGGTTCTTGGCGGCGGCGCGCACCATCGAGGGGCCGCCGATGTCGATCTGCTCCACACAGTCGTCGGGCGAGGCCCCCGAGGCGACGGTCTGCGTGAAGGGGTAGAGGTTGCTGACGACCAGGTCGAACGGCTCGACGCCGAGCTCCTCGAGCTGCGCGACGTGCGAGTCGAGGCGGCGGTCGGCGAGGATGCCGGCGTGCACGCGCGGGTGCAGCGTCTTGACCCGGCCGTCGAGGCACTCGGGGAAGCCGGTGAGGTCCTCGACCCTGGTCACCGGCAGGCCGAGCGACTCGATGAGGGCGGCGGACCCGCCGGTGGAGACGAGCTCGACGCCGGCGTCGTGCAGGCCACGGACCAGGTCGTCGAGACCGGCCTTGTCGTAGACGGAGACCAGGGCTCGGCGGATCGGGATGCGGTGGTCGGACACGGGACTCCTCGGATGATGTCGAGTCGAGGGCACCCAGGCGTTCGATGCACCTCGCGCGTCACTCCCTGGTGGTGGCCCACCTGCGCCAGTCGTGTGGCGCCAGACTACCGAGCGGGCGCGCCGATGCGAACCCGGCGGCCCTCGACCGAGATCCCCCCGCGGGCGATCCGGCCGACGGCGTCGACGAGCATCGCGCGCTCGGCGGTCTTGATGCGCTCGTGCAGCGACGCCACGTCGTCGTCCTCGCGCACCTCGACCGGCACCTGGGCCACGATCGGCCCCGTGTCGACGCCCGCGTCGACCACGAAGAGGGTCGCGCCGGTGACCTTCACGCCGTGCTCGAGCGCGTCCCGCGGGCCGTGCATGCCGGGGAACGCCGGGCACAGCGCCGGGTGGGTGTTCAGCGTGAGGAACTGCTCGAGGAACTCCGGCGAGACCAGCTTCATGAACCCCGCGGAGACGACGAGGTCTGGCTCGAACGCCGCGACCTTGTCGCCCAGCGCTCGGTTCCAGTGGTCGCGCGAGGAGTAGTCCTCGACCCGGGCCACGAAGGTGGGGACCCCGGCCCGGTCGGCCCGCGCCAGGCCCTCGATCGCATCGCGGTCGGCGCCGACCGCGACCACGCGGGCGCCGTACGCCGGGTCGGCACAGGCGTCGAGGAGGGCCTGCAGGTTGGTGCCGGAACCGGACACCAGGACGACGATGCGGGCGGGACTCGACTGCTCGGGCACACCCAGAGTTTAGGCGCGGTGGGAGGGCCCGCTGCCCGCTGTCCGGCGCTGGCGCACCAGCTGCGCGGCGACGAGTGCCGCGATCGCGGTGGTGACCGGGACGGCCGCGATGATCCCCAGCCCGCCGACGAGGCCGCGCACGACCTCCTGCGCGACGACCTCCTGGCTCACCGCGATGCCGAACGGCAGCTCCAGGGCGGAGAACACCAGCATCAGCGGGAGTGTCGCGCCGACGTACGCCAGCACGAGGGTGTTCACGGTGGAGGCGACGTGCGAGCGGCCGATCCGCATCGCGCGCACGAACAGCGAGCGGGCGCTGGCGTCGGGATCGAGGTCGGCGAGCTCCCAGACCGCCCACGTCTGGGTGACGGTGACGTCGTCGAGCACGCCGAGCGCGCCGATCACCAGTCCGGCGAGCAGCAGTCCGTGCAGGTCGACCTGGGCGGCGATGCTGGAGATGTACTGGCTGCCCTCGTCGACCAGGCCGGTGAAGTGGCCGACCGTGGTGAAGACCCAGCCCAGCCCGGCGATGACCGCGAGCGAGACCAGCGTGCCGAGCATCGCCACCGTGGACCGCACGGTGAAGCCGTGGGAGAGGTAGAGCGTGACGACCATGATCGCGGCCGCGGTGACCACGGCGACCGCGAGCGGCGCGGCGCCCTCCATGATCGCCGGCAACGTGAAGACCGCGATCAGGACGAGGGAGAAGGCCAGGCTGACCAGCGAGCCGATCCCTCGCCAGCGCGACAGCGCGAGCACCCCGAGCGCGAAGAGCACGGTGAGGGTGAGCAGCGGCGGGCCGCGGTCGAAGTCCTGGAAGGCGTACTGCTCCCCCGCCTCGCCCTGCGCGACGTAGGTGACCACGATCCGGTCGCCCGGCTCGACCTCGGGTGCGCCGTCGCCGTAGGGCAGCACCGCCTCGGCCTGGCCGGGGGCGCCGGGGCCGCTGTGCAGCTCCACCTGCGCGGCGCGGCAGCCCGCGGCCTCGCGCCGGCACGGGACGATCTCCTGCACGGTGGCGGTGCCCCGCTGCACGTCGGCGCCGGGCGAGGTGATCTCGAGGTCGCCGTCGGGCCAGAGCGCGACCAGGCCGACGACGGTCGCGAGCACGAGGGGACCGACCAGCAGCGCCACCAGGAGCCGCAGCTGCCGGGGCGCGGGTCCCAGCGAGGCGGGCCCGTGCGAGTGGCCTGCGCCCACGCTCAGTCCTCGAGGGGCTGGAGCGGCTCGCCCGGCTCGGGGGCGTCCCCCTCCGGGCCGGCCCCCCACACCCTGTCGGCCCGGCGGTTGAGGAGCACGACCACACCGGCGCCGAGCAGGGCGCCGACCCCGCACGCGGTGACCGCGTGGACCAGCACGTCGGAGACGAAGGGCCCGATGAAGCGCATCCGACCCGGTCCGGCAGCACCGCCGGACCGCGACGCCAGCACGGCGAACGCGAAGCCGGCCGCCAGGCCGCCGCCGCAGCCGGCGAGCGCGACCTGGTCCCAGGTCAGTGCCCGGCCCCGCAGCCTGCGGAACGCAGCGACGGCGGAGACCAGCGGCGGCAGGACCATCAGGCTGCCGACCCAGCCGGCCGGGGTGCCGACCGCTGGCAGCGCAGCGAGCACCGGGAAGACCGGCAGCGGGCCGAGGACCACCGCACCGGGTGACACGAGGGTGGCGCCACCGACGGCGAAGCCCGGTCCGAGCAGCCACGAGCCGGAGAACAGCGCGGCGTTGGGGAGGTACGCCGCGTTGACCAGGGCGTAGAGCCCCGCCTCGGAGGGACTCGGGTGGAGGCGGGAGGTCATCGTCGCGGCCTCGTCGAAGGACACCGCGAGCGCCACCAGGAACACCAGGGCAGAGACGACGAGGAACGAGCTGAGCACCGCTCCCGCCACGGCAGCGCCGGCGCGGACGGTGGCCGGGGTGAACGCGGCCCAGATGGCGGCGCGCCCGGAGCCCACGGCGATCGCGGGGGCCGCGACGAGGGCCGTCATCACGATGGTCCACGCCATCACCCGCGGCACCGACGGGTCCGCGGTGGAGCCGGCGGCCAGGGTCGCCACCACCACGGCCACGACGGCGTAGCCGGCGAGGAAGAGGAGGATCGCGGTCGGCACCGTGAAGTCGCGCTCGCCGTCGGAGATGCGGTCGGCATCGGGACCGTGGCCCGAGACCGAGTCACCGACGCGGTGGCCGAGCCGCCACATCGACCAGGCGGCGATCGCGGTGACGCCGAGCGGGACGATCGTGACCCGCGCCCCCATCACCGTGAAGCCGGAGCCGTGGCCGGCCAGCCAGGCCAGCGCACCCACCCGCATGCCGTCGCGGGGCGCGCCGTGGACGCCGGCGTCGGTGGCGAACCAGCCGATGATCCCGACCGCCATCAGCACGACCAGCGGACCGAGCGCCGCGAGCACCCCGCCGAGCGTCGCGATCAGCACCAGGGGACGCGGCCGGGCAGCGTCGGCCCGGGCGTGGTCCGGTCGGGTCAGCAGCGACGTCATGGCCGAGCCATCATCACCCGCCCGCCTGCCGGGATCGCGTTCCCACGCCGCCGGGCGGCGCGCTCGGGGGAAGTTGTGCGCGGTGTGTGGCTCTCCCGTACCGTGGAGCGGTCATGAGGAGCCCCGAGACGTTCGACGCCTACTACGTCGAGACCCGCGCGCGACTCCTGCACGAGGCCTTCGCCCTGACCGGTGACGCACCGGCGGCCCGGGCTGCCGTGCGGGACGCCTTCGTCGTCGCCTGGCACCACTGGCGCAAGGTCGAGGCGCTCGAGGACCGCGACGCCTACGTCCGCCCCCTCACCCTCCGCCGGGCGCGGCGCCGGCACACCGCGCGCATCTGGCACCGCGACAAGTCGCTGGACCCCGAGGCCCGCAGCACCCTGGACGCGTTGTCCAAGCTCTCGACGCGCCAGCGTGAGCTCCTCGTGCTCAACGCGCTCTCCGCGCTGACCCTCACCGACATCTCCCGCTCCGTCGGGCTCCCCCGCGGCGACGCGGAGCGCGAGCTCCAGACCGCCGCCTCGCAGTTCTCCCTGCACCGCGACGTGCCCACCACGGAGGTACGCCGTCTGCTGCAGGACCTGGCGGAGCCGCTGTCCTCGACCCGCTGGCCCCGCGCCAGCGTGGTCCGCCGCTCCGGCGCGGCCCGTCGGCGTACGCACACGGTGATCGGCGCAGCGCTGGCGAGCACCGCGCTGCTGGTCTCGGGCTCGCTGGTCGCCACCGGATCGGGTGCGCAGCCCACCAGCCTCAGCGAGGAGAAGGCGACCAACGGGGTCGACGTGCACGACCCCGACTCCGGCGTCGGCGAGGCGGTCATCGACGAGGCGACGCTGCTGTCGTCGACCCAGGTGGAGCGCTTCGGGTCGAAGTTGGACTGGGAGGAGACCGGCACCAGCGACAACCTCGGCGGTGACGGGCTCGTCGCCCCGTGCCAGCGCGAGCGCTTCTCCGACCCCGACGGCCTCGCCGCCCTCGCCCGCACCTGGGAGGGCTCCGCCACGAAGGTGGTGAGGAAGACCACCGGCAAGGGCGCGAAGAAGCGCACGAGCAAGCAGCGGGTCACCCGGGTCGAGAGCACCGCGGTGCAGATCGTGGAGCGCTCGCGCGACGAGGACCACGCCGCCGACAGCTTCGAGGCCGCCTCGCTGTGGTTCGCCGGCTGCGCCGACCCGCGCACCCAGCTGGTGCGCACCAGCGACGTGAAGCGGGTGGGCGACGACGCCCGCCAGTTCCGGCTCCGGAGCTGGGGCAAGGTCCCCACGACGATCGCCGTCGGCATGGCCCGCACCGGCAGCCTCGTCGTGACCACGGTCGTCCGCACGAACGGCGCCCCCGTCAGCGACAAGGCCTCGCTGGGCGGCCTGGCCGCCGCCGTCAACGCGCTGTGCGGCACCGACGGCGCGGCGAAGTGCGCCGGCCGGCCGCGCAGCAGCACGACGCCGCCGCTCGACATCGGCGCCCCGCCCGGGTTGCTGTCTGTGGTCGACCTCCCGCCGGTGAGCGCCGTGCGCGGACCCTGGGTCGGCACCGACCCCGAGAAGGCCAGCAACACCAACTACGCGTCGACCCGGTGCGACCGCACCACGTTCACGGGCAAGGGCATCAGCCTGGCCAGGACCCGCACGTTCCTGTTCCCGGAGACGCGCAACGTCGACCAGCTGGGTCTCACCCAGGCAGTCGGCTCGATGAAGGACCCGGCCGCGAGGAAGTTCGTCGAGCAGGTCCGCACCCGGGTGCGGCAGTGCGGAGCGGCCAACCTCGGCACGTCCGTGACCGCGCTGGCGTCCTCGTCGTCGAAGGGCCGCGAGATCCACGCCTGGGCGCTGTCGATGGAGCTCAACGACAAGCAGTCGTTCCCCTTCCTGATGGCGATCGTGCGCGACGGCACGGCGGTCTCGCAGCTCGGCTTCAGCCCCCAGCGCAACATGACCATGGCGCGCGACGACTTCGTCGCCCTGTCGCGGCGGGTGCTCGAGCGGCTCGGCACCCTCAGCGCGCGAGGCTGACGGGCTCCTCGCCGCAACCTTTTCGGCCCCTGCGGTGTCTCAGGGGCATGAGGCTCCGCTCCGCGCTCCTGTCCGCTGCCCTGGCGGGCTCGCTGGCCCTGGCCGGCTGCGGTGAGGACCCCTCGGGCGGGGCGTCCCCGACGACCACGACGACGGCCGCCTCCGACTCCGACGTCGCGACGCCCGAGCCCGCCGGGACGGCCATCCCGGACGACTTCCCGCTGTCCGCCGGCATGGGCGGGCCCCAGGACACGATCCCGACCTCCCGCACCGGCACGGGCCTGCGCGACCTGACCCTGTGCGGGACGGCCCCGCTGCGCGGACTGGGCGTCCGTGACCGCCTCGTGGCCGACAACAGCGGCGGCGAGTCCGCCAACACCCGCGAGCTGGTCCTGCTCGGCAACGCCGACGAGGCCGCGCAGGTGTCACAGGCCTTCGCCGACCTGCCGCTGACGTGTCCCACCGTCACCGCCGACGGCGACCAGGAGACCCTCACCGAGGTGCGCGAGTCGCCGTTCGGCCCGGCACCGGCGACCACGCTCGTGCAGACCTACACCTTCGACGGCGAGCCCGGCACCGGGGCGACGATCATCCACGTCGTGCCCGTGGGGGCGGCGCTCCTGGTCACCTCGACGTACGGCCAGTGGACGGGCGGGAGCGTCGAGGAGGGCATGGGGGCCACCGTCGACGCGCTCCGCGAGGCCGTCGACGCGATGAGGATGTTCGGCGACGAGGACGTCGCCACCTCGACGCCCGCGCCGACCTCGGCCCTGCCGGAGCCCGCGGGCCCGGCGATCCCGGACGACTTCCCGCTGGCCGTGGGCTTCGACGCCGACAACGTCGACAACAGGGTCTCGCCGCCCTCGCCCGACGGCGACGGGATGGGCGAGCTGGAGATGTGCGGCCGGGTGGTGTGGCCCCAGCGGGAGACCTCGGGCGGCCTGCGCCGGCTCGTCGCGCAGATCTCTGGCCCGGAGTACCACGAGTGGCGCGAGCTGTTCGTGCACGACGACGCGGACCGCGCCACCGCGCCGATGGCCGTGATCCGGCAGGCGGCCGCCGACTGCCGCCGCCAGCGCAACCTGGTGTGGACGGTGCTCGACCGGGACACCGGCTACGACACGGTGACCGTCGGGCTGACGTACTCCGACGGCCTCGGCAGCTCGGTCTTCCAGGTCACGCGGGTCGGTTCGGCCCGACTGCTGGTCGGGACGTACGGTGAAGGTTCGCTCGCATCGCTGGACGAGCAGGCCGACGGGGTCACCGAGACCACCGAGCAGATCCTTCCGGCGATGTGTGTGTTCACGAAAACGGGGTGTTAGTCATGTCGATTCCAGCCACGCTGTCCAGTGCAGCCTGTCCCACGCTGCCCTCGCCGCGCCGCCGCATGTCGGTCGCGGCGCCGGTGCGGCTCCTCGGGGCGCACGTGGTCTGGCAGGTCCTCTGGACCGCCAGGAACCCGGTGCCGGTGCCGAGAGCCAGGACGGCCCCGCAGGTAGACCTGCGGGGCCGCACGGAGTCGAGCGTCGAGCTCGACCGGGACTGAACCTGCTCAGAGACCCTGGAGGATTTCCCGCATCAGCGCAGCGGTCTCGGACGGCGTCTTGCCGACCTTGACCCCGGCGGCCTCGAGGGCCTCCTTCTTGGCCTGCGCGGTGCCCGAGGAGCCGGAGACGATGGCGCCGGCGTGGCCCATGGTCTTGCCCTCGGGGGCGGTGAAGCCGGCGACGTAGCCGACGACCGGCTTCGTGACGTGCTCCTTGATGTACGCCGCGGCGCGCTCCTCGGCGTCGCCGCCGATCTCGCCGATCA
>NZ_JAYSFM010000022.1:0-35724 GCF_041913365.1 Nocardioides sp. | reverse complement strand
CCTCAAGGTGGTCGAGTAGCCGGTGAGGAACGAGCCGGCGTATCGAGACCCGACCAGGTGTCGGGCCGACCCGCTGCCCGGGAGGTGGTCATCCACGCCCACTTCCAGACCACCACCACCGGCGTCCAGACCGTGCTCGGTCCCACCGGCCGCATCGAGCAAGGCCAACGCCTCGTCCTGCTCGACCAGGTCAAGGCCTGGTGCACCGACACCCACACCAAGGTCACGATCAAGCCGGTCATCGACCTCAACGCCGAGCTCTCCGCACCGGGCTACGAGATCCCCGCCCGGATCCGCGAACAGATCATTCTCCGCGACCGCACCTGCGTCTTCCCCTGGTGCGCCCGCCCAGCCCGCCGCGCGGACGTGGACCACATCGTCGAGTACGACCACCAGGCCGAAGCCGAAGGCCGACCACAGCCCGGCCCCACCACCACGTCCAACCTGGCCTGCCTGTGCCGGTTCCACCACCGCCTCAAGACCCACGCCGCCTGGACCTACACGATGGTCGCGCCCGGGATGTTCGAGTGGACCAGCCCCCACGGTCACCGCTACCTCCGCGACCGCACCGGCACGAGCCCGATCAACCCCGACGAGCCGCCGGACCCACACGCCCGACCATGACCCCGCCCCACACCCCGCCAGTCACCACGATGGCGGGGCCACTGGCACGTCCAGGGCGTTGCGCCTGGCCCTCATTGCGGCATGAGCGGACGCTTTGGGGAAGTTGTCCTCCGCCTTCTATCGAGGTCGCTGCTTGCTCTGCGCGGTCAGACCGCGGACGGGCCGCCGGGCCGCCCTTGGGAGGGGGACGGCCCGGCTGCTACCTCACCCACTGCGGGGCACGAGACGCGCCTATCGCTGGGTCAGAGGCGCTTCTCGCAGTCCCGCACCCGCTCGCCCTGACAGACGTCGCGCCCTTTCTTACCCTCCACGCTGTCGTTGCCCGGGCCGCCGACGAGGCGGTCATCGCCGTTCATCCCGGTGATGCCGTCGTTGCCCAGGCCGCCGATGAGGCGGTCATCGCCGGGGCTCCCATAGATGAGGTCGTTGCCCGGGCCGCCGTCGATCGTGGCCTCGTAGTTGGAGCACTCAGGCCTAATCCAAGGGTCTGCGCGAGTGCCTCTGTATTTGACCTCAGCGTAAAATACGTCCCGGCCCTTCTTTCCCTTGATCGTCGTTCGGCACGCGGCGACGGTGATGTAGTCCGTGCGGTCGGTGCCGATGACGACGGCGCGCTTCGCGGCCACGGTGAGGCTATTGAAGCCGCGGACGCGGACCGATTCCTCCACGCCTGCCTTGGTGGCCGTCACCCGGTGACCGCTCAGGTCGGCGCGCACCCGGTCGTGGCTATTCAGGTCGAGCAGTAGCGCGTTGTTCCCACCGTCGCCCTTGATCCGCGTCGCCTTTCCGCCCAGGCTGTTCGACTCGTAGAGGTCGTCGCCGCCGCTCAGCGCGATGTCGCGGTCATACGTCATCGGCGCGTTGACTATGACGCGCTCGGTGCGGTCGGTGCCGCGGAACGTGAACCGTCCGTACTCGGCCGACGTAGTGAAACCGAGCCGGGCGAACTGGCCCGTCCAGGTGAGCGCCGTATCGGCGCCCGTCACTGTGCCGCTGGCGTCCATGGTGACGTCGCCGTCGGCGGATCGGACGCTCAAGATGCCGAAGCCGCCCGGGCCCACGGACACCGCGCCCGGGGCGGTTTGGATGCCGCTCCACCTGACTTCGCCGATGCCGTTACTGCCGAGGTCGATGATGTCGGCGTTGGGCTGGCCTGCCATGCCGGAGATGACGAGGCCGCCGGTACCGCTGGAGCGGATGACGTCGGCCTCGGTGTCGGTGCCGTCGACCGTGCCCGCGTAGATCGTGGATCCGCCGCGCTCGGAGGGGATGAACGTGTCGGCCCCCGCCCCGAGGATGGCGAAGACGGAGTAGTAGCCGCCGCGAACGCCGGTCGCGCACACGAGGTCATCGCCGCCGAGCGCGTCGACACGGTCCGCGTCGTTCGTGACGATGACGTCCGCGCCCTCCGTTCCGGTGATCTGACCCCCGGGCGTCCCGACGATGGTCGCCGCCTGCCCCTGACATGTCTCGCCCGCTGCGGCGGCCGTGCTTATCGGCGCGAGCAGCGTCGCGCCGAGAAGCGCGACGGCGGTCAGACTGATGGTCCTCATGATTTCCCTTGTTCGTTGACGAACACGTATGACCACGCATCGGACCGAAAGGTTGTCACGACCTGCTGACTGGCGCCGACGTCCGCTCATCGGCATGTGCGGACTCCTGCCCGCACCACACGTGGACGTCAGGACAGGCGAGGGCCTGCGTGACCGACGAGGCAGCGCCAGCCGCCGGCTGCGCGCACCCAGACCTGGGTCATCGGCATCCGGAGCTCCTCGTTCTCGGTGTCGCCGGACAGCACGACGTCAGTCACCTCGGCATGGAGGACGGCGGTGTCGCCGACGACGACGACGCGCGGGTTGCCAAGGTCCTGCGAACGCCAGACGGTGTGGCCCGCCGTGTTGCGGGTGACGTACTCGGTTCGGTCCAGGACCTCGCCCAGGTGGGTGACCCACCGGAATCGCTCGTCGAGGAGGTCGAGCAGCGCAGCCGCATCACCCCTCGCGAGGGCAGCTGCTCGTGCCCGTGCTGCTTCGAGGACCTGTTCCTCATCGCCCACGCGTCCAGCGTGACACGGCGCCGCGGCCAATCGACGCAATGTGACCGCATCCGGTGGCCTGATCGGGGAGGGTATGGCTCCGGGCCACGACGGGAACCATGGCCCACACGGACGGGGGACAGTCTCAGGTGAACGCCGAGCTTCGCAGGGTGGGGGTCGCACTGGCCGGCACCACGCTGCTGGTGCTGGTCCTGGTCGACCTGCTCCTCCCGAGCGTGTCCCTGGCGGTTCTCTTCGCCCTGTCGCCGATGGTCGCCTGCGCGGTCCTGCCGCCGAGGCCCACCGCAGCGTTCGGCGTCGCTGCGCTCCTGGCTGCGGCGAGCTCGTACTGGTGGAACCACGACCAGAGCCTGGCGCAGCACGGCGTACGCGTCCTCTCCGTCGTCGCCTTCTCCACGACCGCCGCGGTCGTCGCCCACATCCGGGTCCGGCGCGAGCGCGAGCTCCAGCACGTGAGCCGGCTCGCCGAGGTCGCCCAGCGGGCCGTCCTACCGGTCCTGCCCGCCCACGCCCGTCGCGTCAACATCGCCGTGCGCTACCGCTCGGCCACGGCGGACGCCGTGATCGGCGGAGACCTCTACGACTGCTACCACTCCCGCACCCACACCCGCTTCCTCATCGGAGACGTCCGCGGCAAAGGACTCGGCGCCGTCGAGCAGGCCGCGCGGGTGATCCGGTCGTTCCGCCAGGCCGCCGCGTTCCAGCAGGAGCTCGACGACGTCGCCGACGACATGAACGCCTACCTGCTGCCGTTCTTCGACCCCGAGGAGTTCGTCACCGCGATCCTCCTCGACGTGACCGACTCCGGCCGCCCGCAGATCGTCGCCGCGGGTCATCCGCCCCCGCTGCTCATCCATCCCGACGGCTCCAGTGAGCTCGTCGAGGTCGACAACGACCTCCCGCTCGGCCTCGGGTTCGCCTACGAGCGGCACGACTTCACCTGGGAGCCCGGCGACCGGCTGCTGATCTACACCGACGGGCTCAGTGAGGCGCGTGACGCGCAGGGCGAGTTCCTCGACCTGCTCGACCTCGCACCGCACCTCGTCGGTCTCGACGTCGACGCCGCGGTCGACCGCCTCCTCGACCTGACGCGCGACCACGCCAGGGGCAGCACCGACGCCGCCGACGACCTGGCGGTGCTGCTGCTCGAGCACGCGGTCGACGAGCAGGACTACCGCCCCGAGGACGCCCAGCACGACTGGGGCAGCTCGCTTCCCCGTTGAGCCGCGTTCGCAACGACGACGGGGCCGCCGGCAGGGCACGTGGTCGTGCGTCCCGCCGGCGGCCCCGCCGCGAAGCTGGTGCTGCGTCAGCCGTTGACGGCGTTCTTGAACGCAGCAGCCGGCTTGAAGGCCGGCGCCTTGCTCGCGGCGATCTCCATGGTCTCGCCGGTCTGCGGGTTGCGGCCGGTGCGCGCCGAGCGCTCACGGGACTCGAACGTCCCGAAGCCGGGGACGGTGACCTTGTCGCCGCCGGCGACGGCGTTGGTGATGGAGGTGATGACGGCCTCGAGGGCCTTGTCGGCCTGGGCGTTGCTCAGCTCGGCGTGCGAGGCGATGGCGTCGCGCAGTTCAGTCTTGTTCACGTGGAGCTCCTGCTAGTAGGTGTGGACGGCCGCCATTCAACAGTGCCCACGGCAACGGGTGTAGAGCCACCCAACCCTGAAGGGTGAGGAACGTCGACGGCAGGCGTCGCGGCACCCGGTCCAGACATCCCCCTCAGGCAGGGTCACGAGGTGCCGATCGAGGACTAACGTGACCCCTGTTGCTCTCCAGCACACGGGGGCGGCCTGCGGGGGAGTCCCTGCGGTCCTTCCGTGGGGGTGGGGCCGCAGGGACCGTCGTGGGCCCGCCCCCGGCGGATCTCCGGGTGTCTGGAGCCGGCGTGCTGGGGCGGCGTTCAGCGCAGGCGCTTGACCGTGCCGACGAGGGCCGACCGGGCCCGCATCGGGAGCGCCGGACGCCGGAGCACCTCCCGCTCGACCGAGCGGGGCGTGTCGCCGTTGCGGATCGAGTAGCGCGGCTGGAGCCAACGGTCGGTGCGCGCCCAGCGGCGGTCGCTGGTCTGCACGGAGCGGTAGGCGAGGGGCTTCAACGCCTCGAGCACGCCCCGGTCGTAGCGGCCGAGCGGGAGCGCGGCGTCGTGCACCCGGCTGCCGGTGACCTCCTCCAGCACCTCACGTGAGGTGACCAGCTCCTCGTGGCGGCGCGCCGCGTCGAGCCCGCGCCACGGGCGGTGGGTCATGCCGTGGTTGCCGATCGTCATGCCGGCGTCGCGCAGGCGGCGTACGTCGTCGGAGCCCAGGCTTCCCGGCTGGTCCAGGCGACCGGCCACCACGAAGAACGTCGCGGTCAAGCCGCGCTCGAGCAGCGCCGGCAGCGCGATCTCCACGTCGGAGGAGTTGCCGTCGTCGAAGCTCAGCCGGACGTCGTCGCGGTCCACCACCCGGTCGAGGACGCCCAGGAAGGTGTCGCGACTGATCCAGTAGGAGTCCTCGCCCGGCTCGAGCACGCGTTGCGGTGTGCCGATGCCGTGGAAGCAGACGTTCACCACACGCATGCCGGAAAGGTAGGTGACCGGCAGGACGCCTGAGGTGGTCCCGGGACCGAGGCTCCCCAATTGGAGGTATGTGCCCCGTCGAGGCGGCGCTCGAGGTCGGCTGCTTCCTACGGTGAGGACCATGGGGGAGTCCGTGGGGGTGGACGAGCAGGTGCAGCTCGCGCCGATCACCGACGCCGACGTCGCCGACGTCGCCGAGTTCCTGCACCAGCACCTGAACAGCAGGCTGAGCGCTGCCCAGTGGGCGCGCAGCGCCGTGCCACCGTGGAGCGTCGACGCACCCAACCACGGCTTCCTGCTGCGGCAGGGCGACACGGTCATCGGCACCTATCTGGCCTTCTACTCCGAGCGCGAGGTCGACGGGCAGGCACGCCGGATCTGCAACCTGGCCGCCTGGTGCGTGCTCGACGAGCACCGCGCCCACGGCGTACGCCTCGCGCGGGCGATGCTGCGCCAGCGCGGCTACGACTTCGTGGACCTCTCGCCGAGCGGCAACGTCGTGGCCCTCAACGAGCGGCTCGGCTTCAGCCGGCTCGACACGTCGACCGCCCTCGTGCCCAACCTGCCGCTGCCCTCGAGGCGCGGCGTGCGCGTGCTGACGGCGCCGGCCCAGATCGAGGCGTCGCTCTCCGAGCGCGACCTCCGGGTCTACCGCGACCACCGGTCGGCGGCAGCCGCACTGCACTTCGTGGTCCGGGTGGGCGACGACACCTGCTACGTGATCGCGCGACGCGAGCGACGCAAGGGGCTGCCGCTCTTCGCCTCGCTGCTGCACGTCTCCGACCCGGCCGTGCTGGCGCGCGCCGGCCACGCGCCGTACCGCCACCTGCTGCTGCGGCACCGCGCGCTGGTCACCCTCGCCGAGAGACGGGTCGCGGGCCGACCGCCACGACTCTCGCGCCGGCAGGCCGCGCCGCGGCCCCGGATGTTCCGCGGTGACGGGCTGTCACCGCGGTCGGTCGACTACCTGTACAGCGAGCTCATGTGCGTGCCGTGGTGAGCGGCCCGCAGACCAAGGCACGACGATGACGAGGGGAACACGATGACGGAGAACCGTGGTGTCGCAGCGCGGCTGAGGCACGTCCTGGTGGACGCGCCGGGATCGGCCGGTGCACGCACGCGGGCCGCCCGCTGGGAGCTGGTCAAGCGGGCCTTCCCCGACCTGGCGAACATGTCGGTGCTCGACCTCGGCGGCACCGTCGAGTGGTGGCGCCGCGCGCCCGTGCAGCCGAAGGAGGTCACCGTGCTCAACCTCTTCGAGCCCGGCGACTCCGACGACCCGGCCATGGTGCCGGTCACCGGTGACGCGTGCCGCGCCCGCGAGGCGCTCGCCGCCGCCGGCGCGCCCGGGTCGTACGACGTCGTCTTCTCCAACTCGCTGCTGGAGCACGTCGGCGGGCACGCCCAGCGGGCCGCCCTGGCGCGCGAGGTGCACGCGCTGGCGCCCCGGCACTGGGTGCAGACGCCCTACCGCTACTTCCCGCTCGAGCCGCACTGGCTCTTCCCGGGCCTGCAGTTCATGCCGATGGCCGCCCGCGCCCGGCTGGCCGCGAAGTGGCCGCTGGCCCACAGCAGCCCGGACACGCGCGAGGACGCGATGTCCGAGGTGCAGTGGACCGAGCTGGTCGGCATCGCCGAGCTGAAGTCGTACTTCCCGGGCTCCACCATCCACCACGAGCGCGTGGCCGGTCTGACCAAGTCGCTCGTGGCGGTCGGTGGAGGAGCCCTCTGATCTGGCGGTGACTACGGGTTGACGGCCTCGCCGCTGTCCCAGACGTTGCCGGACCACTGGTTGCCGGCGGCGTTGCGGTCGAACGACGTCACCGGGCCGTAGACGCCGCACTTGCGGTTGGCGCCACGCTCGAAGACGTTGTTGGTGACCCGGACGTTCGTCGCCTCGTAGGGCTTCGAGCTCGACGCTCCGCCGTAGAGGCAGTAGGAGATCGAGGAGTTGTTGGCGCGGAACAGGTTGTTGTCGACGGTCACGTCGTCGATCGGGTCGAAGTCGCCGAAGAGCGACAGGTCACCGCTGCAACCGCCGTCCGTGCTGTTGAGGATCGACGTGCAGTGGAGCGTGTTGTGGCGCACCACCATCGTGTGACCACCGTTGGAGATGAACGCGTTGTTGTGGAAGCTGCCGCCGTCGGGGTTGTGCTGGTCGTGCAGCCAGGAATCGGTGACCTCGCAGTTGTTGTTGCACTGGAAGCTGTGCTGGCCACCGGTGACGTCGACCCGGGTGGCCTTGATGTTGTAGCCCCAGATGCCCGCGGTGGAGACGGCGCCGGCGCGCACGTCGGAGTCGGAGATGGTCACCGAGCTGTCGCCGTCGCCGTAGATGGACCACACGCCCGGGACGAGGGACTTCTCGATGACGACGCCCGTCGTCTGGATGACCAGCGCGTCCTGGCACTTGCTGAGCACGTCGGCGCCGGAGATGGTGCGGGCCGAGGTGATCGTGCACGGTCCGGTGTAGGGGGCGAGCGTGGTGCCGGCGGGGACGCCCGTGTTGTCCGGGCCCGGCCAGCCACCCGCGGGGGTGGGCGTCGGGGTCGGGGTGGGCGTCGGGTCCTGGGCGGAGCTCGGCTTGAAGCGGACGTCGACCCAGTAGTTGGTGTCACCGCGGGCCTCGCTGCCCGGGTAGGTCGGGCGGTCGGACACGCTGGTCCAGCCGTTGCGGTCGCCGGGCACGCGCAGCTGCGCGTTGGAGTGGCCCTTGGCGAAGCCGCCGGGCGTGGCGGCGTGGATGCCCTTGCCGCGGGTGTGCACGGACACGACGTAGACGTTGCCCTTGCTCAGCTTGACCTTCGAGCTGAACTTCACCGACTGCCAGCCGGTGCCCTGGACGGGGGCGATCGAGGTGCGCGCGAGCTTCTTGCCCTTGCGGGACCACAGCGTGGCGGAGCGCGGCGTCGCGGCCTTCCAGGCCTGCGCCTTGTAGTAGCGCACGCCGACGGCCTTGCCGTCGGTCTTGGGGGAGAAGCGCATCCCGACCTCGCGGGAGGGGCCGCGGCGTACGACGACGCCGGAGGGCTGGCCCTTGCCGAAGGCGCCGACGGTCGCCGCGGCGCGCTGGGGGTCGGCGGTCGGCGCGGCGGGGGCGGGTCCGGTCAGGACCACTGCGCCCAGGCCTGCGGCCAGGAGGGCCACCGGTGCGAGCCGGCGGAGACGGCGCGGGGAGCGCCGGGGAGTGTGCTGGGACGTGTGCTGCGGAGCGTGCGTGGGGGTGTGGCGCACGGGGGAGTGCATCAAGGAACCTCGCTGTCACCCGGGGGGTCGGGAACGGGGGTAGGGGAACGATACTGCGGTGGGGACGCAGTCCGGGGCATCCTCCACAAGCCGCCGTCGGCACCACAAGCCGGTGCAGGAACTTCCCCAAACGATGGCAGCAGGGGTGTCTACCGCACCACGGTCGCGGACCAGGCCTGCTCGACGAGCAGCTGCGGCTCGGCGTCAGCGGTGGTGTCGAGGGACCACACGTCGGTCACGCCGGGCTCGTCCTGGCGCGGCAGCCCGTAGAGCAGGGTGTCGTCGTCGAGCCACTCCACCTGGTCGTCGACGCCGCGCGGTCCCTGCTCCAGCAGGGTGCGCTCGCCGCTGGCGAGGTCCTGCACGGCGAGTTGCCACACGATCTTGCGGCCCGGGTCCACGTCGACCTTGAACGCCACGCGCGAGCCGTCCGGGGACAGCGCGGGGCACTCGGCGTCGGCGGAGACCGAGGTGAGCGTGCGGTCGGTCAGGTCGCCCTCGACCAGCCAGGTGCGGCCCCCGGTGGCCACGGTGGCGTAGAAGGTCCGGTCGTCGACGAAGGTCACGCCCCAGATGTTGCGGTCGGTGGGCCTGACCTCCTCGCCGTCGATGACGAGGTCGAACTTCTCCAGGTTGCCCCAGGTGGTGCTGCCGTCGAAGGAGTGGATCTCCGTCGCGGTGGAGAAGCCGGACGTCATGTAGGAGTGCCCCGACACGAACGAGGTCGTCCCGACGAGCGTGCCGTCGGGGGAGAGCCGGGTGCGGCTCGGGATCCCGGGCAGGGGCGAGGTGTCGACCTCCTGCCAGTCCGCGTCGTAGGAGTGCGCCTCGTACGTCGTCACGACGCCGCGGTCGATGGTCAGGCACGAGGCGCCGTCCGCCCGGGCGGCGACGCGGTCGCAGGACACCCCGGTGAAGGCCCGGGCGCCGCCGGGGTCGTCGAGCGGCACCATCGCGACCACGCCGACCTCGCGGTCGAGCCCGGTGTGCCGGAAGACGATGCGCGGCCCGTCCACGACGTCGGTGACCGGCGTCTGGGCGGCCTCGGGCTCGGCGCGGCGCTGCTCGCGCACCTCCCGGCCCTGGCTGAGGACGTACGCCGCGGCCGCGGCGACGAGCACTGCCACGATGCCGACGAACGCCAGCACCCGCGTGCGCGCACCCCAGTCCATGGGCGTCAGGCGGCGGTGGTCACGGCGCCGTCGAGACGGCCCACCCGGGTCGACGCGAGCAGGATCGCCAGCACCAGCAGCGCTGCCACCGACACCATCGCCGTCGCGGGGCCCAGCAGCAGCCACAGCAGGCCGAAGCCGGCCGAGGCGAGCATCCGGGCCAGGGCCACCACGGTCTGGGCGGCGGCGATGCCGCTCGAGCGTGCCTGCACGGGCACGAGCCTACCGGCGACGGCGGCGATCACGCCGTCCGTCGCGGCGTAGAAGGCGCCGAGCAGGACGAGGGTGCCGATGGTCGCGGCGGCCGTCGAGGTGGGCAGCACCGAGCAGAGGTAGGCGCCGACCAGCGCGACGTGCCCCAGGACCAGGATCCGGGCCCGCCCGACCCGGTCGGCCAGCCGGCCGACCGGCACGGCGAGCGCCAGGTAGGCGACGTTGGTGCCGACGTAGAAGAGCGGGAACCAGGTGACCGTGACGTCGGCGTGGTCGAGGAGCGCGAGGTAGATGAAGCCGTCGCCGACCGTCAGCAGGCCGAGCCCGGCGGCCACGGCCAGCAGCGGCCGGAGCCGGCGGTCGGTCAGGTCGCGCCAGCGGAACGGCGGCGGGGTCGGCCCGGTGTGCTCGCGCTTGACCCGCACGTCGGGGCCGAGCAGCCCGAGCAGCGCCACGCCCGCCAGGGCGAAGGCGAGGGAGACCACCATGACGACGGTGTAGTCGTCGGGCACCGCCCAGAGCAGCCCGAAGGCGATCAGCGGCCCGAGTGCGGCGCCGATCGTGTCGAGCATCCGGTGCACGCCGAAGGCCCGGCCGAGGTGCTCGGTCGGGGTGGAGGTGCTGATCATCGAGTCGCGCGGCGCGGTGCGGATGCCCTTGCCGATGCGGTCGGCCGTGACCACGGCTGCGATGCCGGCGGCGCCGGTCGCGAAGAGCAGGAAGACGCGGGCGATCGCGGACACGCCGTAGCCGAGGAACGCCACCCACTTCGGGCGGTCGGCCGCGTCGGCGAGCCAGCCGCCGCCGAGCCGGACGAGCGCGCTGACCCCCTGGTAGAGACCGTCGACGAGTCCGTACGCCACGGGCGTGAGGCCCACGACGGCCGTGAGGTAGAGCGGCAGGATCGCGGCGACCGACTCCGAGGAGATGTCGGTCAGCATGGAGACGACACCCAGCACGATCACCACACGACCGACGGGCGGCCTCGCGGCGCGGGCGGTGCCGGTCGCCTTCGCCTGGTCGGTGGCGGGGCGGTCGCGAACGGAGATGTACATCCGTCTCACTCGCTCCCGGTGTGCAGCGAGGCGATCACGGAGTAGCTGGTGCGGGTGCCCTGCCGCGTGACGGTGATCGTGACCACGCTGCGACCGCGCCGGAGCGCGGCGGCCTGCGAGCCGGCGGCCGTCTGCGGGGTCGCCTGCTCGAGGAGGCCGCGGCGCGCGAGGCGGGTGCGGTAGGCGAGCAGCACCTTCGCCGGTGCGAGCGAGGTGGAGCCGACGAGCGCCACCTGCAGGCGGTCGTCGGCGGGCGAGACGCTGCTGGTGTCCACCCGGGAGCCGGGGGCGGGCCGCAGCACGGTCGGGAAGCCCCCGACCAGCCGGCCACGGGCGCTCGCGGCCCGGGGCAGCGGCGCCGTCACGAGCGCCCGGTCGGTGTCGCCGAGCAGCTCGCCGAGGCTGTCGACGGTCGTCTCCGCGGCGACCGGGACCTCCAGCACCGTGCCCGACGGGTCGGAGCCCCCGCCGTTCTCCGGCGTCGGGCTGGACTCGCTGTCGGGATCCGCGGTCGTGCCCGACGAGGACTCCGAGGTCGCGCCGGCCTTCCCGGGCTTCCCGGACCTGCCGGCCTTGCCGGACTGGCCGGACTTGCCGGCCGCGCCGCCCGAACCCGACGAGGTCCCGTCGTCCGCCCCGCCGGACGGGGCGCCCGCGGCGGGGGAGTCCTCGGGCGCGGAGCCGTCCGCGCAGCCGCCGAGCAGCAGGACCGTGGCGACGCAGGTGGCCAGGACCAGCCGGGCCGGGCGGGCCTGCTCAGTAGGCACCGCGGTGCCCCAGCACGGCCCGGACGGTGCGGGCCAGGATCGACGCGTCGAGACGCAGCGACCAGTTGTCGACGTACTTGAGGTCGAGGCGCACCGACTCGGTCCAGGAGAGGTCCGAGCGGCCGGAGACCTGCCACAGCCCGGTGAGGCCGGGCTTGACGGCCAGCCGGCGGCGGGGGTCGACGTCGTAGTTCTCGACCTCGCCCGGCAGGGCCGGTCGGGGGCCCACCAGCGACATGTCACCGCGGACGACGTTCCACAGCTGCGGCAGCTCGTCGAGCGAGTAGCGGCGCAGCTTGCGGCCCAGCGGCGTCACCCGCGGGTCGCACTTGATCTTGAACATCACGCCGTCGAGCTCGTTGGAGAGCGTCAGGGTGTTGCGCTCCTCCTCCGCGGCCGTGCCCATCGTGCGCAGCTTGATCATGGTGAACAGCTCGCCGTTGCGGCCGACCCGCTCCTGCCGGAAGAGCGCCGGGCCGGGGCTCTGGCGCCGGATCATCACGCACAGCACCGCCAGCACCGGCAGGAAGGCCATCAGGGCGAGCAGGGCCAGGGTCCGCTCGACGGCGCCCTTGACGAGGCGCCGCGGGCTGTCCAGGGCGGCCGGGGCGACGTGCAGCACGTCGAGGCCGGCGGTGGAGATGACGCGGGCGCGCTGCGGCTCGACGTCGAGCAGGCCGGTGCCGAGGTAGATCTCGCTGCCGACCGAGGCGACCTCCCACTGCAGGCGGCGGAGCGCGACGGGTGCGGTGTGTCGGCCCGGGAGCACGACGAGGGCGTCGGCGCCTTCGGCGACCAGGGCGGGCACGGCCTCGGTCAGGCCCAGGTAGGTCGGGATGTCGAGGAACGGCAGGTTGCTGCGCCGGGTCAGGCAGACCGCGACGACGTCGTCCTTGTTGACGGTCCGCAGCTCGACCAGGGCGTCGCGGATGTCGCGGGGGTGACCCGCGAGCACGATCCGGGCCCGCGGCCGGCCGGCGACCAGCACGAACATGACGTGGGTCAGGACGAGAGCGATGACGAGCACCGACAGGGCGGCGGGGGCGGCCGCGCCTGTCGACAGGGGGGTGCCCGCCACCGCGGCAAGGAGGGCGATCGCGCCTGTCTTCGCGATGCGCAGCAGCGCTGCGGCCCGAGTGTCACCCAGCGTCGTACGCCGGTAGTGACCCACAGCGGCCAGCGCCAGCACCCAGCTGGTGGCCGCGAGAGGTGCGATCCAGATCGGGAGCCGGACCTGGAGGGCGAGGGTGACGGCGACGGCGGTCAGCGCCGCCCACTCCGTCCCCACGCGGAGCCGGGAGTCCCAGCCGGTGCGGCGGCGTGCGGGAGGTGCCTCGACCGCGGGCACGCGCTCGGTGCGCGGCCGCGGCACGGTGATGATGCGACTGCGTCGCGCCGGCGAGTCGGCCAACGCGTCCGTGATCGACGTCTGCACCGTGACTGCTTCGGTCATGTGATGCCCACCCCCATGTTGGCCCCAGCTGGCTCGTGCCTCCCCAGGCACCGCATGCAACGACCCTAGGAATTCGACCGCCCCGCGGCATGCCGTAAATGCGGCAAAGCCACGCAGGGCCGGGGTGCGGCCGGGCGCGATCACGCGCCCTGCCGCCACCCGATCTGGTTGGCCATCCCGACGGCGGCCAGCTGCGAGGAGACCTCGAGCTTGTTGAGGATCGACTTCACCTGCGTGCGCACGGTCGCCTCGGACACGACGCTGTCCTGGGAGATGGTGCGCACGGTGCGTCCGTCGATCAGGGCGCCGAGGACCTGCCGCTCGCGCGGCGTCAGCAGGTCGAGCCGGCGCCGGATGTCGTCGTGGGCCTGGCGGTCGCGTGCCCAGGCGTCGAGCAGCGACTCCAGCTCCTCGCGCCCGATCACCGGGAGGCCCTGGTGGAGCCGGCGCACGGTGGCCAGCGCCGACTGGAGCGCGCCGCTCTTGGGGAGCACCTTGCGCGCCCCGAGCCGCATGCAGCCGCCCCAGCGGCCGACGTCCTCCGACGCGGTCAGCACCACGACGTTGACGTGCGCGCGGGCGAGCGGGGCGATCAGGTTCATCCCGTCGCCGAACCGTCCGAGGTCGAGGTCGAGCATCACCGTGCGAGGGTTGGCCCGCAGGGCGAGCGAGCGCAGCGTCGCCATCGACCCGCCCTCGGTCGGCAGCTCGAGCCGACGCACGTCGTAGCCCTCCAGGGAGAGCGCCAGCTCGAGGGACTCGGCGAAGAGGACGTGGTCGTCGATGATCAGGACGCGGTGGTCAGCCCGAGCGGAGCCATGCATGGCTGTCCTCCAGGATGCCGGTCCCGACCTCGTCCTCGATCGAGCGTCGCGCTGCGGGCAGCGAGATGACGAAGGACGAGCCGACGCCCTGGTCCTCGGCCAGGCGCAGCGAGCCGCCGTCCTCGGTCATCAGGCGCTGGGCCAGGTGCAGGCCGATGCCCTCACCGGGCGACTCGGTGCCCTTGTGGCCCCACTCGAAGATCTCGGTGCGCCGGTCCTCGGGGATGCCGCAGCCGTTGTCGGTGACCCGGATGTCCACCGTCTCGTCGTCGCGCTCGACCACCTCGACCACGCTGCTCTCGCTGCCACCGTGGGTGACCGCGTTGTCCATGAGGATGTTGACCGTCTCGGCGAGCGCGTCGTAGCGGGCGCGCACCTTGGTGCCGTTGCTGCGGAACTCGACCCGGCGTCCCTTGAGGTGCTGCAGGTCGAGGATGTGGCCGAGCGCCTCGTCGAGGTCGATCTCGGCGGCCGGCTCGTCGCGCTTGCTGAGCAGCCGCTCCATGCGGTCGAGCTCGCGCCGCACGGAGGCCCACAGGTGCTCGCGGGTCTCGGCCGGGATGTCGGGGTTGTCCAGCAGGGCGGACCCGCTCACCAGGCCGGCGACCGTGCTCCGCAGCTCGTGGAGCTGCTCGCGCTGGTCGCGGGAGGCGGCGACCAGGACCTGGTCGACCTCCTCGGTGCGTCGCCGCTCGAGCGCAGTGGCCCGCCGGACGCCGACGAGGGCCCCCGTCACGAGCCCGACGCCGAGGACGGCGACGGCCAGCTGTGACGCCAGGCCGGCCACGTCACGCGACGAGCCGGCGCCGAAGGTGAGCAGTGACAGGAGCAGAGCCTGTCCCGCGACCAGGGCCGCGGCTGCGACCACCCACCTGGTCAGGACCTCGCTGCCGGCCCTCCCGGCGAGCCTGGTCCCACGGGGTCCCCCGCGCCCCGTGGCCAGCACCCCCGTCCGGCGGTGCGGTCCCCCGATGATCTCCCCACGCATGTGCTTCCCCCCATGTGATGACGCTGACTTCTTCGAGCTGTCGATCTGTGTCCGGTCCTGCTGCTGTCTCGTCCGAGTGGTGCGTCGCGAGGCAGTGGATGCCGGTTCGTGGGGGTGTTCATGGATTGTGGGTGCCTACCGAAAACGTGGCAAAAGCGGTCTGGTCCGCCGTCTTCAGGCCTCCCGAAGTCTTCGTCAAGGCTCTCTTGAGGCAGGGCCAAGCGGTCAGGCAGGGGTTTTCAAGACCGTCACGCTCACGGTGTGGTGACCGTCTCCCCAAAACGGTGCACATTGCTCGGCTGGAGGTCCCGGGTGGTGGCTCCACCCCTCAGGGTTGTGGGCATCGTCTTGCGCGAGGGAGAAGTGATGGGCGTATCGGGGCGCGACCGCGACGACGCGCTGACGCCGGCGAGCGTCGGTGCGCCGCCATGGGTCGTGTCGCCGCACCTGCTGGTGTCGCAGGCAGTCGGCGCCGCGCTGGGTGCCGAGGGCGTCCCCGTGGCCGTCCACGCGTGGGAGACCTTCGTCCACGAGGCGGGGATCGCCGCCTCGCAGGGATCTGCGCCCCACGTCGTGGTGATCCTGGACGCGCTCGACAGCCGTGGCGTCCGCGAGAAGATCACCCGCCTGCTCGACCTCGACGAGGCCCGGATCGCCGTGGTGACCGCCGGCCCTCCGGCCCCCTGGTGGGGCGGGCTCCTCGAGGGGGAGGCGGTCGAGGTGGTGTCGATGGCGACGTCGGTCCTCCAGCTCGCCCGGGTCGTCCAGCGCTTCGCCGCGGGCGAGCGCTTGATGGATCTTGAGAAACGGGCAGAAATGCGGGAGGCGTGGGCGAAGGCGCTTGACAGGCGGCAGCACCTCGTGCAACTCGTGCACACGCTCACGCCGCAGCAGCTCCGGGTCCTCGAGCTGCTCTCGTCGGGCCGTCGGGTGCGCGAGGTGGCCGAGCTCCTGGGGGTGACGAGCGGGACCGTGCGCAGCCACGTGAAGACGCTGCGCGGCAAGCTCGGCGCGAAGACCCAGCTCGAGGCGGTCGCCGTGCTGCGGCAGGTGCACGAGGTCGGTGACGGCGCGGATCTCGTGCCTCGCCCCCGGGCGGCACCGGCTGGCACCGAGGAGGCCTCGGCCCGTCGCTAGGCTGCGGCTCATGATCGATCCCACCTCTCTCGACGACCACGCCTTCGCCGTCTGGGCGGCCGAGCGCGCCGGCACGGTGCTCCTCGACGTACGAGCCCGGGCGGGGGAGGAGGGCCTGGAGGGCAAGGCGCTCAAGGACGCCGGCGACGCCGCCGCGCAGGCCGAGCTCGACCGCATCCTGACCGAGCACCGACCCGACGACAGCGTCCTCTCCGAGGAGGCGGCCGACGACAAGGTGCGGCTGACCGCCCGCCGGGTCTGGATCATCGACCCGCTCGACGGCACGCGCGAGTTCTCCGAGCCGCCGCGCGACGACTGGGCGGTCCACGTCGCGCTCTGGGAGGACGGCGACCTCGTCGCCGGCGCGGTCGCCCAGCCCGCGCTGGGGGAGACGTTCAACACCGGCCGGCCCGCCGTCGTGCCGCCGCGCACCTCCGACCGCCCGCGCATCGCGGTCTCGCGCAGCCGCCCGCCGGCCTTCGTCGAGGCCCTGGCCGCCGAGCTCGACGCCGAGCTGGTGCCGATGGGGAGCGCCGGTGTGAAGGTGATGAGCGTGGTGCGCAACATCGCCGACGCCTACGTCCACGCGGGCGGGCAGTACCAGTGGGACAACGCAGCCCCCGTCGCGGTCGCCCGCGCCGCCGGGCTGCACTGCAGCCGCGTCGACGGCTCCCCGCTGGTCTACAACGAGGACGACACCTCGCTCCCCGACCTGATCGTGTGCCGGCCCGAGCTGGCCGAGCAGATCATCGACTTCGTCCGTCGCCACGGGACGGAGTGACCATGACCTCCCTCGTCTCGCACACGACCGTCGACTGCCACAACGCCTACGAGCTCTCCGAGTGGTGGAAGCAGCTCCTGGGCTACGTCGACGTGGAGGGCGACCCCAACGAGCCCGGCCACGAGGAGTGCATGATCCTCGACCCGGACTCCGGGCACGCGATCCTCTTCATCGAGGTGCCCGACGCCGAGCTGCCCGCGAAGCGGATCCACTTCGACCTGCGCCCGCGGCAGGGCAGCCGCGACGCCGAGATCGAGCGGGTGCGCGGCCTGGGTGCGGTCGAGGTGGACGACCAGCGCGGCCAGTACGGCCCCGGCACCGGCTGGGTGGTCTTCGCCGACCCCGAGGGCAACCAGTTCTGCATCCTGCGCTTGCAGGCAGAGGTGGACGCGGGACCGCCGCCGCTCGAGCGCGACTGAGGCGGACCGGTCAGGGCAGCCGCTCCGGGTGCCGGTCGACGTACGACGCCACCGGCACCGGCCGGCGACGGTCGTAGCCCTCCGGCAGCCAGACGCTGCCGACCCGGGTCAGGTAGTAGACCTGCCAGGCGAGGTAGCCGCCGAGCTGGCGGGGGTCGCGCCGCATCACCTCGGCGTGGTGGGTGACGCCGCGGACGTAGGCCCACGAGTTGTTGTAGCGCCACAGCGCCGCACCCTTGTCGCGGGCGAAGCCATTGGCGCGCAGCAGCCGGCCGGCGGCCAGGATCGCGTCGTGCGCGTCGTCGATGTCGCCACCCGCGCCGTAGATGTCCCAGGTGGTCGGGATGAACTGCATCGGGCCCTGCGCGCCCGCGACGGACGTGCCGCGGATCCGGCCGAACTGCGTCTCGACCATGTTGATCGCGGCGAGGTACTCCCAGTCGACGCCGAAGCGGCGCTCGGCCTCGCGGTAGCTGCGCATCAGGGTGCGCTCCGACGCCGGCGGCACGATCCGCCAGGCCGGCAGCTCGTCGGCGAGGTCCCGGTCGGCCGTCGGGTGCATCGACCGGAACTCGCGCCGCGCCGCGACGTTGGCCCGCACCCACCGCCTGTTGCCGGGGGCGAGGTCGTCGAGGACCCGCGGCAGCCAGGACCTCCGGACCGCGACCTCGCGCACCGCCAGCTGGGCGGTGTGCCCGGCCGCGGCCAGCAGCTCGGGTGCCGGGTCGGTGGAGCGGACCACGCGCTGGGCGGCGGCGACCATCGCGGCCGCCTCGGCCGGTGTCGCCGGGCGGTGCGGGGTGCCCGCCAGGACTGGCTCGAGCTCAGCAGGTACGTCGCCGGGCGCTCGCGCGGCGGGCTCGGACACCACCGCGTCGGCGGGGCGCAGGTCGGCCTCGTCCGTGGAGGGCGTGCGCGCGCCGCCGCCGCAGGCTGTCACCGCGAGCAGCAGTGCGGCGAGCAGCGGCGTACGGGTCATGACGCCCACTGTCACACATCGGGGACAGGTCGCCAGATGCGTCCGGGCCCGCCCAGCACCCCCGGGGCCGGCCGGGGGGGGGGGGGGGAGGGGGGGGGAAGAAAACAGTGGGGTTTGAGACAAAAACCGGGGGCCCCCCTTATGGGTTGCCCCCCCGCTTGTGGGGGGGCGCGCGGGGGGTTCGGGGCCCTCCCCCCCCGTTCAACCCTCGGGGCCGTGGGCCCCTGTGGGGGCCGCCCGCCCTCCCCCGGCCCGCGCGGCCCGGACGGGGTGTCGATCAGGTGTCGATCAGAAGACGGTGGTCTTCCAGACGAAGCCGTTGGCCTCGTAGCGGGAGTCACCCTTGACGATGAAGCTCCAGTACCAGGTGCCGCCGCGCTTGGGCAGCGCGATCTTGTACTTGCCGTTGGACTTGGTCTTGATCGTCTTGTACTTCTTGAAGCCCTTGTTCTGCTTCTTGCTGACCTGGATGACGATCTTCTTCTTGCCGTAGTCGGGCGTGACCTTGCCCTTGATCACGAAGCCCGAGCTCGGGTAGGTGATCTTGCGGGCCACGCTCACCGTGAAGGCGGCCGACTCGCTGGGCGCGTAGGTGTCCTCGCTGGTCGAGGTCGCGGTGTAGCCGCTGTAGACGACCTTGTAGGTCGTGGTGGCCTGCGGCTTGACGTCGAAGAAGGTGGACGACGCGCTGGTGCCGGTGGAGACCGGGACCCAAGCGGCCGAGCCGGCCTCCATGGCGTAGAGGGTGCTGGTGCCCCTGGACGCGCTGAAGCCGTCGGAGGCGTCGACGTCGACGCTGACGTAGAGGTCCTCGCCGTAGACGAGCTCGGTCTCGCTGGGCGTGGCAGCGGTCGTGGTGGTCAGGTTGTCGGTGGCGTGGCTGGGCGCGGCGACGGCGATCGGCGCGAGGCCGAGCAGTCCGGCGGTGACCGAACCGGCGACGAGACGAGTGATGCGCATGTTCCCCGTTGTTCCTCTCGGTGGAAGTTCTGGTGCGACCTGCACCTGGGCACGGGTCGCTGACGGTGGTGCTACCCCTGTGACGCCCGGGACAAACCCGAAGTTGTCCCCGGGTCGGGCCCCTCGTCCCACTCGCGCCGCTGTCGGGCACCACCCGTAGACTTTCACGATCCCCCCTTCGCCCGTCGAACGGGGGTCGTTCGCGTGCTCTCGAAGGGATCCCCGGTGTCGTCCACGCCACTCCTCGCCCTCGCCCACCGTGTCGTCTCCGCGCCCACCCTCGGCGGCGCGCTCGCCGACGCCGCGGTGCAGTCCACCCTCGACCTGACCGGCCCCGGTGCGGTCCGGCCGGTCGTGGTGCACGGCCTGGTCGAGCGGGGCCGCACGGTGCTCGCGGTCACCGCGACCTCGCGGGAGGCCGAGGACCTCGTCGAGGAGCTCGCCGACCTCGTCGACCCGGACACCGTCGCCTACTACCCGAGCTGGGAGACGCTCCCGCACGAGCGGCTGAGCCCGCGCAGCGACACGGTCGGGCGGCGGCTGGCGGTGCTGCGCCGGCTGCGCCACCCCGGCACCGACGCGGCCAACGGCCCGCTCAAGGTGGTCGTCGCCCCGATCCGCAGCCTGCTCCAGCCGCAGGTGCCCGGCCTCGCCGACATCGAGCTGGTCGAGCTGGCGCCCGGTGACACCCGACAGCTGGACGACGTGGTGCGCGGCCTCGCCGACGCGGCGTACTCACGCGTCGACATGGTCGAGCGGCGCGGCGAGTTCGCGGTGCGCGGCGGCATCGTCGACGTCTTCCCGCCGACCGAGGAGCACCCGCTGCGCGTGGAGTTCTGGGGCGACGACGTGGAGGAGATCCGTGCCTTCGCCGTGGCCGACCAGCGCACGCTGGAGACGGTGGACCGGCTGTGGGCGCCGCCGTGCCGCGAGCTGCTGCTCACCGACGACGTACGCCGTCGCGCGGCCGAGCTCGGCCAGGCGCACCCCCAGCTGCTCGAGCTCACCGACAAGATGGCCGCCGGCATCGCCGTGGAGGGCATGGAGTCGCTCGCGCCCGTGCTGGTCGACGGGATGGAGCTGCTCGTCGACCTGATGCCCGCCGACACGACCGTGCTGGTCCTCGACCCCGAGCGCGCCCGCACCCGCGCGCACGACCTGGTCGCCACGAGCGAGGAGTTCCTCAGCGCCTCGTGGGCCGCGGCCGCTGGCGGTGGCACCGCGCCGATCGACCTGGGCGCCGCGTCCTACCGCGAGATCGCCGACGTCCGGCTGCACGCGCTCGGCCTGGGCCACGCCTGGTGGTCGGTCAGCCCCTTCGGGATCGACGTCGACGACGAGTCGCGCACCCTCCCGATCAACCCCGCCGAGGCCTACCGCGGCGACCTCCAGAAGGCCGTCGACGACATCCGCGGCTGGGTGACCGACGGCGTAGAGGTGGCGGTCGTGCACGCCGGCCACGGCCCGGCCCAGCGCTTCGTCGAGCTGCTCGGCGAGAACGACATCGCGGCCCGGCTCGTCGAGGAGGGCGACACCGCCGGCCCCAACGTCGTCACCGTCACCTGCGGCCACCTCGTCCACGGCCTGGTCGACGAGGAGGCCGGGGTCGCGATCGTCACCGGCGACGACCTGTCGGGCCAGAAGGCCTCGACGCGCGACATGCGCCGGATGCCGACCCGCCGCAAGCGGCAGATCGACCCGCTCGAGCTCAAGGCCGGCGACTACGTCGTCCACGAGCAGCACGGCGTGGGCCGCTTCGTGGAGATGAAGCAGCGCGAGATCGGCGGTGCGGTGCGCGAGTACCTCGTCCTCGAGTACGGCGCGAGCAAGCGCGGCGGGCCCAACGACATGCTCTACGTCCCGGCCGACACCCTCGACCAGGTCACCCGCTACGTCGGCGGCGAGAACCCGAGCCTCGACCGGCTCGGCGGCGGCGACTGGACCAAGCGCAAGAACAAGGCGCGGCGCGCGGTCCGCGAGATCGCGGCCGAGCTGATCAAACTCTACGCCGCCCGGC
This sequence comes from Nocardioides sp., assembly GCF_041913365.1. Taxonomy (GTDB): domain Bacteria; phylum Actinomycetota; class Actinomycetes; order Propionibacteriales; family Nocardioidaceae; genus Nocardioides. Next base: position 14,474 of record NZ_JAYSFM010000022.1, on the reverse strand, counting down.
AGGCCACCCAGGGCCACGCCTACGGTCCCGACACCCCGTGGCAGCGCGAGCTCGAGGACGCCTTCCCGTTCACCGAGACGGTGGACCAGCTCACGACGGTCGACGAGGTGAAGGCCGACATGCGCAGCGTCGTGCCGATGGACCGACTCGTGTGCGGCGACGTCGGCTACGGCAAGACCGAGATCGCGGTGCGGGCGGCGTTCAAGGCGGTGCAGGACGGCAAGCAGGTGGCCGTCCTCGTGCCGACCACCCTGCTCGTCACCCAGCACATGTCGACCTTCTCCGAGCGGATGTCGGGCTTCCCGGTCGTGATCAAGGGGCTGTCCCGCTTCCAGACCGACAAGGAGGCCAAGGAGGTCATCGCCGGACTCACCGACGGCTCGGTCGACATCGTGGTCGGCACCCACCGCCTGCTCAACCCCGACATCAAGATGAAGGACCTCGGCCTGATCATCGTCGACGAGGAGCAGCGCTTCGGCGTCGAGCACAAGGAGCAGATGAAGCGGATGCGCACGTCGGTCGACGTGCTCTCGATGAGCGCGACGCCGATCCCGCGGACGCTCGAGATGGCGGTGACCGGCATTCGCGAGATGTCGACGATCACCACTCCGCCGGAGGAGCGGCACCCGGTCCTCACCTACGTCGGCGCCTACGAGGACCGCCAGGTCGTCGCCGCCGTGCGCCGCGAGCTGCTGCGCGAGGGCCAGGTCTTCTACATCCACAACCGGGTGCAGTCGATCGAGAAGGCGGCCGCGCGGATCCGCGAGCTCGTGCCCGAGGCGCGGGTCGCCACCGCCCACGGCCAGATGGGCGAGCACGCGCTCGAGCAGGTCATGCTCGACTTCTGGGAGAAGCGCTTCGACGTGCTGGTCTGCACCACGATCGTGGAGAGCGGCCTCGACGTCTCCAACGCCAACACCATGATCATCGAGCGCTCCGACACCCTCGGCCTCTCCCAGCTCCACCAGCTGCGGGGCCGCGTCGGCCGCTCCCGCGAGCGCGCCTACGCCTACTTCCTCTACCCGGCGGAGAAGCCGCTCACCGAGACCGCGCACGAGCGGCTCGCCACCCTGGCCCAGCACTCCGACCTCGGCGGGGGCATGGCGATCGCGATGAAGGACCTCGAGATCCGCGGCGCCGGCAACCTGCTCGGCGGCGAGCAGTCGGGCCACATCGCCGACGTCGGCTTCGACCTCTACGTCCGGCTCGTCGGCGAGGCGGTCGCGGACTTCAAGGGCGGCACCGAGGAGGAGCTCGCCGAGGTCCGGATCGAGCTGCCCGTCGACGCCCACCTGCCCCACGACTACATCCCGAGCGAGCGACTGCGCCTGGAGATCTACAAGCGCCTCGCCGAGGTGCGCGTCGACGGTGACGTCGACGAGATCCGCGAGGAGCTCCTCGACCGCTACGGCGCGCCGCCGGAGGTGGTGGAGTCGCTGCTGTTCGTCGCCCGCTTCCGGGCGCGGTGCCGCCAGGCGGGGGTCCGTGAGGTGACGGTGGCCGGCAAGTACGTCCGTTTCGCGCCGGTCGACCTGCCCGACTCCCGCGTCGTACGCCTCCAGCGGCTGCATCCCCGCAGCGTGGTCAAGGCCCCTGTCAGTACGATCCTCGTGCCGCGGCCGCAGACGGCCGGGTTCCCCGTGCAGCCGGTGGGCGGGGTGGCTTTGCTTGAATGGGCGCGCGGTGTGATCGACGAGGTGATCGACCCGCCTGCGCCACCGTCCGCACCGACCAAGGAGTAGCTCGTGAGCAAGACCCGCCTGATGACGGCCGCGACGATGGGTGTCGCCGGTCTGCTGCTCACCGGGTGCGGCAGCGCCGCGCCGGGCGTGGCGGTCAAGGTCGGCGACGAGCAGCTCTCGGTGCGCGACGTCGACAACGCGGCGCGGGAGATGTGCACGGCGCTCGGCGACCAGTTCGAGGCGGAGAACACCGTGCTGCCGATGAGCTTCGTCCGCCAGGGCACCGTCCAGCTCCTCACGCTGCGCGCCCAGGCGATGCAGGTGGCCGACGACTACGGCCTCGAGCCGGGCTCCGGCTACTTCAACGACGTCGCCCAGCGTCGTCGTACGGCCGCGTCGATGCCCGAGGAGGTGCGCGAGACCTACGTCGAGCTCACCTCGGCCAACGCGCTCGCCAGCGACATCGTCAACCAGGTCGGCGAGATCGTCCTCGACGAGCGCGGGGTCACCGACGCCACGACCGAGGAGGTCAGCCAGGCGGGCGCGGACGTGTTCAACCAGTGGCCCGACGCCAACGGCATCGAGATCGACCCGCGCTACGGCCTCGAGAGCGTCGACGGCGTGCTCAGGCCGGTCGACACCAACACCTCGGTGGCGGTGGGCAAGACCGCGAAGGACGGGCTCAAGACCGAGCCCGACGCCGCGTTCGCGAGCTCGCTGCCGCTGACCCACCGCTGCGGCTGATGACCGACGGCTCTGCTCTGGAGGCCTTCGCCGAGCAGATGCGCGTGCTGCGCCGCGAGTGCGCGTGGAAGCGCGAGCAGACCCACACCTCGCTGATCCCGTTCGTGCGCGAGGAGGCCGAGGAGGTCGTCGAGGCGATCGAGTCCGGCGACCCGGCCGCGCTGTGCGACGAGCTCGGCGACCTGCTGCTCCAGGTGGTGATCCACGCGGTGATCGCCGAGGAGGCGGGGGAGTTCACGCTCGACGACGTGGCCCGCGGGGTGATCGCCAAGATGGAGCGCCGCAACCCGCACGTCTTCGGCGACGCGGTCGCCACCGACGCGGCCGAGGTGCTCCGGCTGTGGAACGCCGCCAAGGCCGCCGAGAAGGCCGCGAAGGCCGCTGAGGCCCAGGAGCAGGCCGGGACGTCATGAGAATCCCCGGTTCGCACCGGGGATCCCCATGACGTACGACGCTCAGCCGCGCACGCTCCCCGCACCGCGGCGCGCGCGCTTGATCGAGTGCCGCGTCCTCAGCGCCGCCCGGTGGCGAACCAGTGCTTGGGGTCGCCGAAGCCGAGGTCGGTGACCCCGCACTCCCGCAGCCGGGACAGCGCGAGCAGCCGGTGGTGCGCGGCGAAGGTCAGCACGTGCGCGACCATGGCGCCGTACGACAGCACCTGCGGGGTGGGGGAGAAGGCCTCGACGAAGGTCTCGTCGAAGCGGCCGGTGGCGGCCAGCAGCGAGACGTTGTCGACGAACTCCGGGCCGACGCGGTCGAGCCGGCGCCGCATCGAGGTGACCGACTCGTGCTCCTCGACCGCGAAGTCGTAGTCGCCGTCGTGGACAGCGGCGTTCCACATCTCCATCTGGCCGACGAGCCGCGACAGCGCCCAGCGCAGGGTCCCGCCGTCGATGCCCTCGACCGAGCGGTCGGAGGTCTCGTCCAGGTCGTCGTCCGAGACCAGACGGGCGCGGTCGACCAGCTCGCCGACGAGCCAGACGTGGTGCTCCACCATCTCCACGACCAGGTCCACGCTGTCCATCCTGTGCCGGGCCGGCAGCCGGAGGCCAGCCGGCGGGTGGAAGTGCACGTCGTTGGGCGCGTCGATGCGGAACGACGTCGGCTCGGCACGCCACACCGACGGCAGCACGCCGTGCTCGCGCCGGAAGGCGCGCGTGAACGCCTCGTGGCTGGCGAAGCCGCTGTCCATCGCGATGTCGAGCAGCGTCCGGTCGGTGGTGACCATGAGGTACGCCGCCCGCTCGAGGAGGATGCGCCCACGGAACCGGGCGGGCGACTCACCCGCCACCGCCCGCGTCACCCGCTCGAGCTGGGCGCGCGACAGGCCCACCAGGCCGGCCATCTCCTCCGCCGTCGCCGGCATCGCGTCGAGGTCGGTGGCGACCAGCTCGACGAACGCCGTGAAGTGGTCGGCGGCGGTGGCCATCGTCAGCGCCGGACGACCAGGTCGGCGGACCCGTCCCGGTCGAAGGCCACGATCGCCAGGCCGTCGGGTGTGACGTACCCGCTCGCCGACGGCCCCCGGTCGAGGCCGGGAAGCCTGGACGTGCGACCGTCCGGGCGGATCCGGCGCACCCGCGTCACGATCGGTGCGTCCAGGTCGCCCTGGTCGTCGCGGTAGCCCCAGACGACGATCCCGCGGCCGGCGTCGTCGACCCAGGCGGACGGTCCGTGCACGATGATCGTGTAGGGCTTCTCCCACGCGGTCCGCCCGAGCTCCTGGACCGGCCCGAGCCTCCCGCGTCGGTCCCAGCGGCGGCCGAACCCCTCGAAGTCGTTGTCGTCGATCCGGGTCCACGTCACGAACGAGTTGCCGGCTGCGTCCGTGGCCAGCGAGGCGGCGCCGTACGGCCCGGCCCTCAGGACGACTTCTCGACCGACCTTCCCGCCGGACCGCCAGGCGCGGCCGACGATCTCGTTGCCGCCGTTGACGCTGTCGTACCTGGTCCACAGCACCCGGGCGTCCTCGTGCGCATCGAGCGTCAGCCGGGGGAAGGAGCTCTCGAGGCCCGGCCGGGCCGCGGTGGGTCCGGGGTCGAGGGTGCGCCTGGCCTCGACCCGCCCGCGGGTGTCGACGCGGACCACCTCGATCCCACCGGACGACCCCACCCCGCCGACCGGGTTGACCACGCCGGCGACCCAGAAGGCATCCTTGCCGGCGACGGTCGGTGCGGTGATCCCTGTCAGGCCCAGGTCCGTGACCGGCGACAGCGAACCGTCGGAACGGACCCGGCGCAGCAGCATCAGCTCGGGCAGCGTCGCCCCCGACGGGGACAGGCGCGGCTGGAGCCAGGTCACGACCGCGTCGCCGCGGGGCGTGACGGCCACGGCGTCGAGGCCGGTCTCCGACCCCTCGCCCCACACCAGCTGCGGAGCCGTCGGCGCACCCCGACGGGGCACCCGGCGCACCCACGGGCGCGACCCGGCGGTCTCCTCGCGGTACTCGGTCCAGCCGAGCACCAGGTCGCCGTCGGCGTCCATCGCGACCTTCACGGCGTACACCGACTCGAGCGACGAGTAGACCGTCCGCGACCGCCCGAGCCGCCCGGTCGCGCCGATCGTGCGCACGCGCACGTCGGTGCGCACCACCGGGTCCTCCCCGGGCAGCGGCGCGGGTGCCACCACCTCCGACGCCAGCCAGGCGACCACCGTCCGCCCGGAGGCGTTGGAGGCGTACGTCGGAGCAGTCGACGACACGCCCTCGCGCGTCTCGAGCGGCCGCGGCCGGGACCACCCGTCGGCCGTGCGGACGGCCGGCTCCGCGGGCGCGGGCGCGACGACGGTCAGGACCGTCGACGCGGCCAGGACGGCCGCGCCGACGCGGACGGCGTACCGAGTGAGCATGTGTCCCCCTTGCGGGCCCGAGCGGCCCCTGCCCGGACAGTAGGGATCGCACGGCGTCGGGGCCACCCCCTGCAGGGGCCCTCGGCCGGACACCCCGGCGACGTCGGGGCGTGACGTGGCTAGGCTGGCGGCTGCCCACGACGTTCTGCACCAGGAGCTCTCCCATGTCGATCATCGCTGCAGTTGGCGCCCGCGAAATCCTCGACTCGCGCGGCAACCCCACCGTCGAGGTGGAGGTACTCCTCGAGGACGGCGCGTTCGGCCGGGCGGCCGTGCCCAGCGGCGCCTCCACCGGCGCCTTCGAGGCCGTCGAGCTGCGCGACGGTGGCAAGCGCTACCTCGGCAAGGGCGTGCAGAAGGCCGTGACCGGTGTCGTGGACACCATCTCCGGCGCGATCGTCGGCCTCGACGCCGACGACCAGCGCCTCGTCGACCAGGTGATGCTCGACCTCGACGGCACGCCCAACAAGGCCAAGATCGGTGCCAACGCGATCCTCGGCGTCTCGCTCGCCACCGCGAAGGCCGCCGCCGAGTCGGCGGGCCTGCCGCTGTTCCGCTACGTCGGCGGCCCCAACGCCCACCTGCTGCCGGTCCCGATGATGAACATCGTCAACGGCGGGTCCCACGCCGACTCCAACGTCGACGTGCAGGAGTTCATGATCGCCCCGATCGGTGCCGCGACGTTCCGTGAGGCGCTCCAGCAGGGTGCGGAGGTCTACCACGCACTGAAGTCGGTGCTGAAGAAGAAGGGCCTCTCGACCGGCCTCGGTGACGAGGGCGGCTTCGCCCCCAACCTCGACAGCAACCGCGCGGCGCTCGACCTGATCGCCGAGGCCGTGAAGTCCGCGGGCTTCAAGCTGGGCAAGGACATCGCCTTGGCGATGGACGTCGCGGCGAGCGAGTTCCACGACAAGGGCAAATACACGTTCGAGGGCAAGAAGCTCAAGACCGACCAGATGGTCGACTACTACGCCGACCTCGTCGCGTCGTACCCGATCGTCTCGATCGAGGACCCGCTCGACGAGGAGGACTGGGCCGGCTGGAAGGCCATCACCGACAGCCTCGGCGACAAGATCCAGCTCGTCGGCGACGACCTCTTCGTGACCAACGTCGAGCGCCTCCAGCGCGGCATCGACGGCGGCCAGGCCAACGCGATGCTCGTCAAGGTCAACCAGATCGGCTCGCTCAGCGAGACCCTCGACGCGGTCGAGCTCGCGCACCGGGCCGGCTTCCGCAACATGATGAGCCACCGCTCCGGCGAGACCGAGGACACCACCATCGCCGACCTCGCGGTCGCCACCAACTGCGGCCAGATCAAGACCGGCGCCCCGGCCCGCTCCGACCGCGTCGCGAAGTACAACCAGCTGCTCCGCATCGAGGACGAGCTCGGTGACGCAGCTCGCTACGCCGGTGCGGGCGCGTTCCCGCGATTCAAGGGCTGAAGCAGGCACACTAAGGCGCATGCCTTCCCAGCGTCGTACTCCTCGGGGTGGGCCCGGCGGAGGCGGTTCGCGCGGACCGAGGCAGAGCAGCTCGACGCATCCCGGCTCCCGTGGCTCCCGGCCGCGGGCGGCAGGGACGCGTACGACGGTCTCCTCGCCCGCCGACACCGGCACCACGGGTCCCATCGCTGGGACACGTCCTGCCTCCCCGAGGAGTGCCGCGCGCCGTCCCAGGTTCACCGGGCGGGCCGCGGTGCTCGTGCTCGTGCTCGCCGTGCTGACGGTCTCCTACGCCTCGTCGCTGCGGGCCTACCTCCAGCAGCGCTCGCACATCGGCGAGCTCAAGGCGACGATCGCCGAGCGCGAGGCCAGCATCACCGACCTCGAGCGCGAGAAGAAGCGCTGGGACGACCCGGCGTACGTCAAGGCGCAGGCGCGGGCCCGCTTCGGCTACCTGATGCCCGGTGAGTCCGGCTTCGAGGTGATCGGCGCCGATGGCAAGCCGCTGGAGGCGCAGGCCTCGCTCAACGACCCCTCCGACGTCATCAAGACCGTGCCGAAGGCGTGGTGGAGCGCGGCGTGGGAGTCCATGGAGCTCGCCGGCAACCCGCCACCGCCGGACGAGCAGCCCGCAGACCTGATCGACGGCTCTGTCGTCGGAGGGCAGCAGTGAGCGAGCCCGAGCAGAAGATCGACCCGGCCGACGAGGCCGCCATCCGGGCCCAGCTCGGCCGCAAGCCACGCGGCATCGACTCGGTGGGCCACCGCTGCCCGTGCGGCAACCCGGACGTGGTGACCACGGAGCCGCGGCTGCCCAACGGGACGCCGTTCCCGACGACGTTCTACCTCACCTGCCCGCGCGCGGCCTCGCGCATCGGCACCCTCGAGGGCTCCGGGCTGATGAAGGAGATGCAGGCGCGCCTCGGCGAGGACGAAGAGCTGGCCGCGGCCTACCGCGACGCCCACGAGAAGTACCTCGCCTTCCGGGCCGAGGTCGGCGCCCGCGCCGGGCTCGACGTGCCGGAGATCGAGGGCATCACCGCAGGCGGCATGCCCGACCGGGTGAAGTGCCTGCACGTGCTGGCCGGCCAGTCGCTGGCCATGGGGCGCGGGGTGAACCCGCTCGGCGACGAGGTGCTCGACGCGCTCGGCGACTGGTGGGCCTCGGGCCCCTGCGTCGAGCGCCCCGCAGAATGACCCCATGAGCTCCTCGACCACCGTCGCTGCCATCGACTGCGGGACCAACTCGATCAAGGTGCTCATCGGCGAGGCCCGCGGCGGCGGCACCCTCGACGTGCACGTCCGCGACTCCCGGGTCGTCCGCCTGGGGCAGGGCGTCGACGAGACCGGGGTGCTGGCCGAGGAGGCGCTGGAGCGCACCTTCGCCGCGATCGACGAGTTCGCCGAGGTGATCCGCGGCCACGGCGTGCCGCCCGAGCGGCTCCGGTTCTGCGCGACCTCGGCCACCCGCGACTCGAGCAACGCCGCCGTCTTCGCCGAGGGCGTACGCCGCCGGCTCGGCGTCGAGCCCGAGGTGCTGTCGGGCGACGAGGAGGCGGCGCTGGTCTTCGCCGGGGCGATCGCCGCGCAGGACCCCGCACCCGCCGAGCCGGTGCTCGTGGTCGACATCGGCGGTGGCTCGACCGAGCTGGTCCTCGGCGAGGGCGGGGAGCGCCGGGCGGTCTCGATGGACATCGGGTCGGTGCGCCTCCACGAGCGCCACCTGCACAGCGACCCGCCGACCGAGGACGAGGTCGTGGCCTGCCTGGCCGACATCGAGCAGCACCTCGACGCCTTCGGCGTACCGCTGGAGCGCACGCGGACGGCCATCGGCACCTCCGGGACCATCAAGACCATCGCCTGCGGCGTGATGGGGCTCGAGACCTACGACCGCGCGGCCTTCGACGGTGCCGTGCTCTCCAACACCGGCACGGCCGACTTCGTCGACCGGCTCGTCGCGATGACGGTGGAGCAGCGGCGGGCGTTGCCCTACATGCACCCCGGCCGCGCCGACGTCATCGGTGCGGGCGCGCTGATCTGGACCCGGGTCCTGGCGCGGGTCCCGGTGCCGGAGCACGTCGTGTCCGAGGCCGACATCCTGCACGGCATCGCCGCGGCCATCGCCCGATGACCCTCCTCCCGCACCCGCTGATCGGCGGAGAGTTCACCAGCCCGGTCGAGCCCGGCACCGGCTGGCCCGACGACCCCGCGACGGCCGACACCCCCGTCGCGCGAGACGCCAACGACGTACGCCGTCTCGCACAGGCCGGCGACCTCAGCGAGCTGGACGCCCGGGTGAGCGTGTGCTCGGCGTGCCCCCGCCTGGTGGAGTGGCGCGAGGGCGTCGCGGTGGAGAAGCGCGCGTCCTTCGCCGACCAGCCCTACTGGGGCCGCCCGATCGCCGGCTGGGGCGACCCGTCGCCGTCGCTGCTCATCGTGGGCCTGGCTCCCGCGGCCAACGGAGGCAACCGGACCGGCCGCATCTTCACCGGCGACCCCAGCGCGGACTGGCTCTTCGCCAGCCTGCACCGCACCGGCTGGGCGGTGCAGGAGACCAGCCACCACGCGGGCGACGGGCAGCGCCTGGTCGGCGCGCGGATGGTCGCCACCGTGCGCTGTGCGCCCCCGGAGAACAAGCCCACCCCGGCCGAGCGCGACACCTGCGCCCCCTGGATCGCGGCCGAGCTGGCGCTGCTGCCCACGGTCCGGGTGGTGGTCGCCCTCGGGTCCTTCGGCTGGGACGGCGCGATCCGGTCGCTGGTCGCCGCGGGCGCCGCCGCTCCCGCCCGCAAGCCGAAGTTCGGCCACGGCGTCGAGCTCGAGCTCGGCGACGTCACGCTCATCGGCTGCTTCCACCCCTCGCCGCACAACACCTACACCGGACGACTCACGCGCGAGATGACCGACGCGGTCTTCGCGCGGGCCCGGGCGCTGACAGACTGAACCCGGCCAGCCCCGGTATCCCAACCGGTAGAGGAAGCCGCCTTAAAAGCGGTCAAGTCTGGGTTCGAACCCCAGCCGGGGCACCAGGAGTAGCGTGGACAGGTCCATCTCCCAGCTGGAGGTCGCCATGTCGAGCTGGCTCATCATCGGCATCATCATCCTCGCGATCCTCGTCCTCATGTCCGTCGGCAACGTCGGCGGTCGTGGCGACCACACCGTCAACGCGCAGCGGTGGTGGCACAAGCACGAGTAGGGCTCAACCGCGCCGCGCCGGCGGCTCCCCGCGCACGGGCTGGTAGCCGTCGAAGGCCGCCTCGAGCACGCCCTCGCCGCCGGTGAGGTCGGGCAGCTGGTGCTGGAGCTCGTGGAGCCGGGCGGCGAGGAGCTGCGCGTCGATCCGGGTGAGGTCGGCGGTGGCGGTCTGGCCGATCACCTCCGAGCCCCACCGGCCCAGCAGCCGCAGCAGCTGCGGGGCGTCGGCGGTGGGGACCTCGAGGGCGACGCGGAGCACCGGCTCGCACACCTGTGTCGATGCGCGGACGAGGGCCTGTCGTACGACGACCGGGGTGAGGCCGCGGTAGTCGAGGGCCGTCGGGAGGGGCCCGCGCTGCGAGGGCGGGCCGTCGCCGGACCGGTAGCCCGCCTCGACGAGCGTCACCCGGCAGTCCGTGACCTCCCACCCGAGCAGCCCGCGCGAGAGGGCGCGCTCGACGTGGCCGGACATGACGGACGCGAAGTGGTCGGGAGTCTTGAAGAGGAACAGCGGGAGGTCGCGCATCGGCACCTCCATGTCGAAGACCACCCCGGAGCCCGGGGCCGCCGGGGTGAGCCGGAGGCCGATCGTCGCGCCGTAGGGGTTGCTCGGAGTGTTGAACCGCTCGACCGCCGCGCCCACCCGTCGCAGCCGCTCGACGTGCAGCACGCTCGCCTCCGAGAACTCGACCTCGATGCCGTGCTCCTCGGCCAGCGTGGAGGCGATGACCTCCTGCTGCACGCGGCCGTAGAGCGACACGGTCGGCCGGCCGTCCTCACCGGTGCGGGCCGCGATGAGCGGGTCCTGGTCGGCGAGCTGGGCCAGCGCGACCCTCAGCGCCGGACCCTGCGCGGGGTCGCACGCCCGGAGCGACGCCTCGAGGGTCGGCGGCGGGAAGTGGTGCGCCGCGGCCCGGGCCGCGGCGCCGCAGCCCGCGCCGGCGCGGCCGGCGCCGGGGCCGCGCAGCCGGGCGCCCAGGCCGGCACGCGCCTCTGGGGCGCGCACCCACGTGCCGTCCTGGAAGACCTGGACGCCCAGCACCTTGCCGGACCGGCCGTCGGGGAGGTCCAGCCGCTGCCGGACGCGGACCGTCCCGGCGAACATCCGGACGTACGCCACCTTCTCGCCCGCCTCGCCCCGCTCGACCTTGAAGACCCGCCCCGACGCGACGCCTCCCGGGTCGGGCTCGGCGCCCGACAAGAAGGTGCCGATGGCCTGCACCAGGTCGGGGACGCCGGCGCCGGTGGCGGCCGAGCCGGCGAAGACCGGGTGCAGCTCCGCCGACCGCGTCTGCCCGGCGGCGAGCGCGAGCAGCTGCTCCGGCGTGCGGTCGCGCCCGTCGACGTACGCCGCCAGCAGGGCCTCGTCGTGCTCGGCCAGCGCCACCGTCTCGCGCTCGCGGAAGTCGCGGTCGTCCGGCCGGTAGGCGGCGAACGTCGCCGACCGTGAGCCCAACCCGGCCGCCGTCCCCATCGGGAGGACGTCGGGCGTCAGCCGGCGCCGGATCGCATCGAGGACCGCGTCGACGTCGGCGCCGGTCCGGTCGATCTTGTTGACGAACAGCAGCGTCGGCACGCGCAGTCGTTGCAGCGCCCGCATCAGGATCCGGGTCTGCGGCTGCACGCCCTCGACCGCGGACAGGACGAGCACGGCGCCGTCGAGCACGCCGAGGACGCGCTCCACCTCGGCGATGAAGTCGGGGTGGCCCGGGGTGTCGATGACGTTGACGACGAGGTCCCCGAGCGGGAACGCCACCACGGCGGCCTTGATCGTGATGCCGCGCCGGCGCTCGAGCGCGAGGCTGTCGGTGCGGGTGGTGCCGGCGTCGACGGAGCCGGGCTCGTCGACGACCCCGGCGAGGTGGAGCAGACGCTCGGTGAGGGTGGTCTTACCGGCGTCGACGTGGGCGAGGATGCCCAGGTTGAGCGAGCGTGGAGACGGGTCGGGCGACACGCGTGGTCCCTTCGAGGAGGTGGATGCGGACGGAAGCGCGTGCTGCTCGCATCTCGAGACCTCCTGGGACGTGCCGGCGTGTCCGGCTCCGTCACCGTAGGCAGGGCCGTGACGGGACCGCAACGGGTTAACGGGCCTCCCGGGTGTGCCTATCCTCGACGGGACAAGGGGGAACCTCATGCCATCTCGGACCACGCTGCACGCCCTTCTCGTCCCGCTCGCGCTCGCCGTCGCACCCAGTGCGGTGCCTGCGCAGGCCGCACCGGCGAGCTGCGCAGGAGTGGCCGCCACGATCGTCGGCACGGCCGGCGACGACGAGCTCACCGGCACGCCGGGTGACGACGTCATCGCCGGTCTCGACGGCGCGGACACCATCGACGCCGGCGGCGGCAACGACCTCGTCTGCGGCGACGCCGGCCCCGACAGCCTCATCGGAGGCACGGGCGACGACCGGCTCTACGGCGGCACCAACGGGCTGGTGCCGGTCTTCGAGGGCGAGCCCGAGCCGGCCGGCGACGCGATCGCACCCGGCCCCGGCGACGACCTCGTCGACGTCGGCGTCAACACCGTCCTGCGCGGCGACGGGTGGAACCCGCCCGACACCATCGACTACTCCGGCTCCGCGACCGGCGTCACCGTCGACCTGGTGACGGGGGTCGCGACAGGGGAGGGCAGCGACCAGGTCGTGGTCGCGCAGCCTCAGCCCGCGATCGGCTACGTCGTCGAGCTGCTCGGCTCGACCCACGCCGACCACCTCCTCGGCACCGAGAGCTCCGACCAGCTGATCGGCAAGGGCGGCGGCGACCGGATCGAGGCCCGCGGCGGCGACGACCTGGTGATGAACGACTGGGACGAGTACTCCCCGGCGCCCGGGGAGCCGGCCGACGACGTCTTCGACGGCGGCCCCGGTGCCGACTCGCTCGACTCCACCGGCGGCACCGACGTCCTCCTGGGCGGCGACGGGGCCGACCACCTCCGCAAGGAGGGTGGGCGCGCGACCCTCGACGGCGGGCCCGGCCGCGACACGCTCGAGGTCTACCTCTCCGCCGGCCGGCACCGCCTGGCCGGGGGCGACGGGCGCGACCAGGTCTCGCTCGGCGTGCTCAACACCGGCCGGCGGACCCGGGGCGTGCTCGACCACGCGCGGGGTCGCTTCGTCGTACGCCTCTCCCGCCGGTCACCGGTCCGTGCCTCGGTCGAGGACGTCGAACGGGTGGCGATGCCGCACAACCGCGGCCGGTGGACCTACCTCGGCACCTCCGGCGACGACCGCGTCACCGGCGGGGCGTCGTACACCGCACGAGGTCGCGGAGGCGGCGACGTCCTCATCGGCTCGTACGACGACGACGTGCTGCTCGGCGGGCCCGGCCGCGACCGCATCGTCGGCGGGCGGGGTGACGACCGGTGCAGGGGCGAGGACCTCACAGGGTGCGAGCGGTCGGCGTCGTAGCTTCCTGAGAAGTTGCTGTGAGGGGAACAGCGACCCCGCCGCGCACGTTTGAACAGGTGTCACCCCGGCTAGAGTGGTGTGACGCGACAGGCGCCGTCACCGCGACGGCGTCGTGACCCCCGGATCCTCCGGGGGAGGCCTCCAAGGAGAGACCATGAAGAGCAACAACCCCGTTTTCGCCCGTTCCGAGGAGTTCAACCGCGCCTCGACGAACGCCTACGGCAACCAGACCTACGCCGGCGGGGGCTCCGCCTACCCCGGCTACGGCGACACGACCGACCCGTCCACCTGGGGCACCGGCACGCCCGGCGCACCCGGTCAGGTCGACCAGCGCCGGATGACGGTCGACTCCGTCATCCAGAAGACGGCCATCTCGGTCGCCGTGATCTTCGCGACCGCCATCGTCACCTGGTGGTGGATCGGCGACATGGGCACGACCAACGCGTTCGGCCAGACCGTCGTCTCCGACGAGGCCCTGGGCCGTGCGTCCATGGGTGCCATGCTCGGCGCCGGTGGTGCCTTCCTGCTGTCGCTGGTCAACTCCTTCAAGCGCGTGATCAGCCCGGCCCTCGTGCTCGCCTTCGCCGCCCTCGAGGGTGTGGCGCTCGGCGCCGTGAGCAAGCTCTTCGAGGTGCAGTTCGATGGCGTCGTGATGAGCGCGGTCATCGGCACGTTCGGCGCCCTCGTCGGCACGCTGGCGGCCTACAAGTTCCTCAACATCAAGGTCGGCGACAAGTTCCGCCGCGGTGTCGTGGCCGCGATGTTCGGCATGGTGGGCCTGGGCCTGCTGTCGCTGGTGCTCGGCTTCTTCGGCATCAACACCGGCCTCTACGGCATGGGCGGCCTCGGCTTCGTCTTCGCCCTCGCCGGCCTCGTGCTCGGCGTCCTCATGCTGATCCTCGACTTCGACTTCGTCGAGCAGGGCGTCGCCGCCGGGCTCCCGGAGCGCGAGTCGTGGCGGGCCGCCTTCGGCCTGACCGTCAGCCTGGTCTGGATCTACACCAACCTGCTGCGCATCCTCGCGATCCTGCGCGGCGACAACTGATCCGTCCCGCTCCACCCCGCCGGGGGGGGGGGGGGCCCGGGCGCGGCGGCGGGGGCGGGGGCGGGGGGGGGGGGCGGGGGGGGGGCGCGGCCCAGCGGGGGGCGGGGGGGGGTGG
>NZ_JAYSFM010000021.1:0-36364 GCF_041913365.1 Nocardioides sp. | reverse complement strand
GGTCGGGTCTCGATACGCCGGCTCGTTCCTCACCGGCTACTCGACCACCTTGAGGGTCCGCGCCGGCTACTCGACCACCTTGAGGGTCCGCGCCGGCTGCTCGACCACCTGGGGAGTCGTCACCGGCTGCTCGACCGCCTGGGGGAGACAGGTCGAGGGTGGTCTGGGTGCGGGCGAGGTGGCCGAGGGCCTTCGACCGCCGGACGTCGAGGGACTCGGTCGAGCCCAATGCCTTCTGGGTCTCGGCGTCACGGGCGAGTGAGTGGTTGAGGTCGAGGGCGTCGGCGATGTCGAGCTCGGCCTCGAACCGCATGGTGCCGGCGAAGTGGACGTCCTCGTCACGCAGGGTGGCGTGGCGGGGGTCGACGTGCAGGTAGCCGTCCTCCGGATCCGCGGCAGGATCCGGGTGCGCGAGGTCGTAGCGCTTGATGGTGTCGGCGACGAGCCGGTCGAGCTGGGCGGGACCGATCCGGCCGGCGACCGCGGCGACCTGCGCGTCCACGTGCGCCGCCGCTTCGACGGTGAGGGCGGGGACGGTGTGGATGGTGGTCTCCGCGACCGTGCGGGCCTTCCAGGCCGGCACGACACCGGCGTGCACCTGCGCCCACAACCGCGGCAACCGGTGGCGCAGCTCCAACGCCTGGCCGATGAGCTTCTTCGCCCCGGTGGTCGACATGCCGAGCACGCTGCCGAGCTCGGCGATGCAGAACTCCGCGACCAGCGGAGCACCTTCACCGGCGATGGGTTCCTCGTGCTCACAGCCCGGAGTGGCGAAGGTGGCAGCGGAGTGGATCGACTCGGGTGGGTGGAGGTCGGCCCATCGGGCGGCCAGGTCGAGCTGGCGGGCGGCTTCAGCGTGCTCGACCTGGCGGGAGGTCTTGATCGAGGCGAGCAGGCTGCTGGCCGAGAGGTCGTCTGCGACCCTCCCGGCGTCCCGCCCTAGCGTCTCGATCATGTGTTCGATTCTAGGCGATCGCACCGACACTGACCACGGTCGAACCGGATCTGTGGAGGGTTTCGAGGCTCGCTTTCGCTCGCACCTCAACCACCGAGGGACGAGGGTCTCGATACGCCTTCGCTCGTGCCTCGCTCGGCTACTCGACCACCTGGGTGTGTGGTTTCGAGGCTCGCTGCGCTCGCACCTCAACCACCGGGGAACGGCGCTCGCACCTCAACCACCGGGGAGGGTTTCGACCGCCTACCGAGGCCTGGCTACTGCGGGGTGAGCGGGCTCCCGTCGTCCCAGGTGTTGTCCTGCCAGGCGTTGCCGGCGGAGGCGGGGTTGAAGGAGGTGACGGGGCCGTAGACGCCGCACATGTCGTTGGCGCCGCGCTCGAAGACGTTGCCGCGGAAGACGATGCCGGTGGCCTCGGGGAAAGGCTTGCCGGGGGCGTCGCCGCCGTAGGCGCAGTACGACGCCGACTCGGCGTTGGCCTTGAGCAGGTTGTCCTCGACCAGCACGTCCTCGACCGGCTCGAAGTCGCCGAAGAGGGACAGGTCGGCGGTGCAGCCGCCGCCGGTGGCGTTGAGCTTCGCCGTGCAGTGGAGCGTGTTGTGGCGGACGACCATGTCGGTGCCGCCGTTGGTGATGAAGGCGTTGTTGTGGGCGGCCTCGCCGTCGGGGTTGAACTGGTCGTGCAGCCAGGAGTCCTCGACGACGCAGTGGCTGCCGCAGTGCACGCTGTGCTGGCCGCCAGTCACCTCGACGCGGCGCACGGTGAGGTTGCTCCCCCACACGGCGCCGCCGATCCACTCGCCCGCGACCACCTCCGAGTCGACCACCTCGACCGAGAAGCTCGCGTCGACCTGGGTCGCGGTCGACTCCACGCGCGGGACGCGGGAGTCCTCGATCCGCACGTCGGGCGCCTGCACCACGATCGCCGGGCAGACGCCGGTGGCATCGACGCCGGTGAGGACCACTGTCTCGACCAGGGTGCAGGGGCCGGCGTACGGCTCGAGCTCGACGCCGGGCGGCACGCCGGTGTTGCCCTTGCCGGGGAAGACCGAGGTGTCGTAGTCCGCGCTCGCCTTCGAGGGCGCCTCGGACGGCGACGGCGCGGCGGAGGACGGCGTCCCGGAGGGCTCCGGCTGGGCCAGCGCCCGGTAGCCGACCACGCCCAGCCCGGCGACCACCAGCGCCGCGACGGCCAGCGCGGCCGTCCGTCGATTCCGTGACATCACGTACCCCCTGCCCCCAGCATCACCCGGACCTCCCTGCACGCGCGTACCCCACTCGGGGGATGTCGACGCTCGACCGGCCGGGTCGCCGGCGAGCCGTGGTCGACTCGCGCCGTGGGACTGACGATCGCGTGCGTCTTCAACGACCCTGTCGTGCGACGCCACTGCCTGGACCGCTCGCTCGAGGCGTACGACGGACCCGTCGAGGTGGAGTACCTCCCCATCGACAACACGGCGCACGCCTACTCGACCGCCGGCGCGGCGCTCAACCACGCGGTGCGGACGGCGCACCACGACGTGGTGGTGCTGGTCCACCAGGACGTCTACCTGCACGACGTCGACCAGCTCGCCGCCTGCGCGGCGTGGCTGGAGGACGAGCGCTGGGGCATCCTCGGCGCCAACGGCGTCACCGCCGCCAACACGTCAGCCGGCCGGCTGCGCGACCGCGTGATCCTCATCGGCGAGTCCGCCCCCAGCCCGATCCCGGTCGACACCCTCGACGAGGTGCTCGTCATCGCGCGCCGCGCGGACCTGCTCGCCGAGCCGCTCAGCGAGGACCCCGAGCTGGCGTGGCACGCCTACGCCGTGGAGTACGCCCTGCGCGTGCGCGCCGCGGGCCGCCTCGCCGGGGCCGTCGACACCGCCATCACGCACAACAGCATGACGACCAACCTGGCGCGCCTCGACGACGCGCACCGCCACGTCGGTGACAGCTATCCCGCGCTCCAGCCGATCCACACCAGCTGCGGCACGGTCGGCGCCCGTGGCTTCGACTGGAAGCAGCTGCCCGTCGTGCGCAGCCAGGGCTGGCGCCGCACGTGGCTGCGGCAGTCGCGGCTGGCCGCCCAGGTGCGCGCCGAGCTCGGCATCGAGGTCGTGCTCGCCGACATCGCCCACGAGGTCGACCTGGTCGACTGGTCGACGACCCACCCGCTGCACCTGGTCAACGTCGACCGGGTCGGCGCCTTCGCGGCGAAGGCCGGACGTCCCGTGGTGCTCGAGCGCAACGGCCGCCCGATCTCGATGACCGCCCTGCAGCTCCCGGAGCTCCCGGTGGCGCTGGCCTCCCTCGACCCGGCGGACCGGGTCCTGGTGACCGGCCTCGAGGTCGGTGACCTGTCGCGGCTGCGCCCGCTGCTGGCCGACGGCGACTGGCTCGCCGGCGTGCAGTGGGGCGAGGTCTGGCTGGTCGGCGGACCGGCGGCGACCCGGCCGCCCGAGGAGTGGAGCCGCCCGCAGGCGGTGCCGCTGGGAGCCGGCCGCGCACGCAGGTAGCGGGTCAGCCGGCCGGGGCGGCCTCGGCGTGCGCCACCGCGACGGCGTACTCGTCGCAGTGCGACATCGACACGTGGATCGGGCCCACCCCGCGACCGCGCGCGAAGGCCAGCACGTCGCCGCTGAGCACCACGCCCGGGGCACCGTCGTCGCCCCGCGTGATCTCGATCGAGCCGTAGGGCACCGGTCCGTCGGCCGGTCCGTGCAGCGCCTTCACGACCGCCTCCTTGGCGGCCATCCGCGCCGCGAGGTGCAGCTCGGGCCGCGCCATCGAGGTGCAGTAGGCGATCTCGTCGCCGGTGAACCAGCGCTGCAGGAAGCGGTCGCCGCCGGTGCGCACCAGGCCGGCGATCCGCGCCACCGAGACGATGTCCGTGCCCGCGCCGATCATCGAGGTCCCCCGTTCCCGGGCCCGCACAGGAGCGGGCCGACGGGTGAACGCTAGGGCCTCTGTGACGCCCGGGACGGGCGCGCGGAGGGCCCGTCACCACTATTGGGGAGCATCGCTCCTCGCGCCCGGCGGCGCCCTCCTCACCTGTTCCACTGATCGGCGGGTCCACAGGGGGCGGGCCCGCACGACACATGGGAGGCCGACGTGCAGGACCAGATGCAGCGCGACGAGATCAGGAAGACGTTGCGCGAGTTCATGGGGGACAACTACCTCTTCGGTGACACCGACCGACTGCCGGGCGACGAGGAGTCGCTGCTCGAGACGGGCATCGTGGACTCCACGGGCATCCTCGAGCTGATCGAGTTCCTCGAGGACCGCTTCGGCATCGAGGTGGCCGAGTCCGAGACCGTCTTCGAGAACCTCGGCAGCATCGGCGGGCTCACCCGCTTCGTGCTCGCCAAGACCGGGGCCACCCAGCCTGTCGGCTGACCGCGCGACTCCGGGGGGCAGCCATGGGGGCAACCATCACCCGGGTCGACGCGGACCCGGACCAGCGTCCGTTCCTGACGGACCTCGACAAGTACTACACGATCTCCGCGGAGGGCCGGCGCGGCCTGCGGCAGCGGCTGCGGCTGTGGCTGCTCAACGCCGACTTCCGGGTCGTCGCGTGCTACCGCTTCGACCAGGCCGTACGCCGCTACTACGCGCAGCACCGCGTGCTGGGCCTCGCGCCCCGCATCGCGAGCGCCGTGTGGCGGCGCCGCACGTCGACGATCCACCACGCCGAGATCGACCACCGCGCCCGGATCGGGCCGGGGCTCTACCTGATGCACCACACCGGCGTGTTCGTCGGCCCGGTGAGCATCGGTGACAACTGCTGCCTGCACCACAACGTGACCATCGGCCAGCGGGTGGCCGCAGGCGACCAGAGCGTGCCCCGGATCGGCAACGACGTCTGGATCGGCCCCGGCGTGACCATCACCGGCGGCATCACCGTCGGCGACGGAGCGACGCTCTCGGCCGGCAGCGTGATCTCTCGCGACGTGCCCGCCCGGGCGCTCGTCGCGGGCAACCCGGGGCGCGTCGTCAACGCCGACTACGACAACTCCGCGATGCTCAACTACACGGTCCGCCGCCCGGCTCCCGCACGGGACGAGGCGTCCGAGCAGGTGGACCGGGCGCTCGCCGAGTACGCCCGGCTCCGCGACCCGGCCGGCGACCGCCACCTGGAGGCCGTCAAGGCCGCGATCTTCCTCGAGGACGTTTTCGACGTCGTCCTGCGCGAGGACGAGATCGACCCCGACCAGCTGGGCACGGCCGAGGGCATGCGTGCCGTCCTCGCGCGCGCCGGCAGGCCCGCCTGATGTGCGGCATCTGCGGGGTCGTCGTCACCGACGGACCTCCGCCAGACCGCGAGCTGGTGACCCGGATGATCGGTCGCCTGCAGCACCGGGGACCCGACGGCAGCGGCCTCTACCTCGACGACCAGGCCGCGCTCGGCCACACCCGCCTCGCGATCATCGACACCGAGGGCGGCGCGCAGCCGCTGTGCAACGAGGACGGCACCCTCTGGATCTCCTTCAACGGCGAGATCTTCAACTACGTCGAGCTCGGTGAGGAGCTGCGCCGTCGCGGCCACCGGTTCCGCACCCACAGCGACACCGAGGTGATCGTGCACGCGTGGGAGGAGTGGGGCGAGGGCTGCTTCACCCGCTTCAACGGGCAGTGGGCGCTGGCGCTGTGGGACAGCCGCGAGCGCCGCCTGGTCCTCTCCCGCGACCGGCTCGGCGTACGCCCCCTGTTCTTCACCCGCGACGCCCACCGGATCGCCTTCGCGTCCGAGGTGAAGGCACTGATGGCCGACCCCACGGTGCCCCGCGAGCTCGACCCGGTCGGCCTCGACCAGGTCCTGACCTACTGGTCGACCGTCGCGCCGCGCACGGTCTTCCGCGGCATCGAGCAGCTCGAGCCCGGCCACGTCGCGGTGCTCGACCGCGACGGCTTCCGCCGCAAGCCCTACTGGAGCGCTGACTTCCCCGCACGGGGCGCCGAGCCGGGGCAGGACGTCGAGGAGAACGCCCGCGAGCTGCGCGACCGCCTCGTCGAGGCCGCCCGGCTGCGCTTCCTGCGCAGCGACGTGCCCGTGGGGGCCTACCTCTCCGGGGGCATCGACTCCTCGATCACTGCCGCGGTGATCGCCCGCTACACCGACGCTCCCCTGCACACCTTCTCGCTGCGCTTCGCCGACGCGGAGTACGACGAGGGCGAGCACCAGCAGCAGATGGTCGCCCAGCTCGGTGCGCAGCACCAGGACATCGTCGTCTCGCCCGGAGACGTCGCCGAGGTCTTCCCGGACGTGGTGATGCACACCGAGACGCCGATCCTCCGCACGGCACCGGCGCCGCTCTTCCTGCTCTCGAAGCTGGTCCGGCAGAACGGCTACAAGGTGGTCGTCACCGGGGAGGGCGCCGACGAGGTGCTCGCCGGCTACGACATCTTCCGCGAGGGTCGGGTGCGCGCCTTCTGGGCGCGCGACCCGGGGTCGGCCACCCGCGACCGGGCGGTCGAGCTGCTCTATCCCTGGATGGCCAACAACCCCGGCCAGGCCCCGGCCTTCGCACGGAGCTTCTTCGGCCAGGACCTCGACCCGCACGACCCGGCGATCTCCCACCGCCCCCGGTGGGCGTCCACGAGCGCGGTGAAGGGGATGCTCGCCCCGGAGCTGCGCGAGCGGATCGCGGCCGGGGCCGGCGACGACGTGCTGGCGCTGCTGCCGCCGCAGAGCGCCTCGTGGGACCCGCTCTCCCGCGCCCAGTGGCTGGAGATGACCACGCTGCTGCCCGGCTACATCCTGTCCAGCCAGGGCGACCGGATGCTGATGGCCAACTCCGTCGAGGGGCGCTTCCCGTTCCTCGACAAGGACGTCGTCGAGTTCGCCAACCGGCTCCCGGCCCGCCACAAGCTGTGCGGCCTCGACGAGAAGCACCTGCTCAAGCTGGCCTTCGAGGACCTCGTGCCCGAGTCGATCCGCCGCCGGCCCAAGCAGCCCTACCGGGCCCCCGACACGGCGAGCTTCTTCAGCGACGCCCCGCCCGACTGGCTGGGCGACGTGACGTCGCCGGCCGCGCTGGCCGACGCCGGCGTCTTCGCCCCGCGCGCCGTGCAGGGCCTGCTGGCCAAGGCGGCCCGCACCCGCGGCGTACGCACCGGCAACACCGACAACATGCGCCTGCTGGCGGTCGTCTCCACGCAGCTGCTGCACCAGCAGCTGATCGCCGACGCCGGCCGCGCCACCGACACCGCACCGCCCGAGCCGATGACCGTCATCGACCGGGTCCAGCCCGTGAGGAGCACCGCATGACCACCGTGCACGACACCCAGGACGCCGCCGTCGCCTCCGACCCGTTCGCCCTGGACCTCGACGCCGAGGTCGCCCGGATCACCACCATGCTCCGCGACTACCTCGGGCGGTCCCGACGCAAGGGCGCGACCGTGGCGCTGTCGGGCGGCATCGACTCCAGCGTGGTGGCGGCCCTGTGCGTGGAGGCCCTCGGCGCGAAGCGGGTCTTCGGCCTGCACATGCCCGAGCGCGACTCCTCCGAGGACACCCTCGGCTTCAGCACGATGGTCTCCGACTCGCTCGGGATCGACTCGGCGGTCGAGGACATCACCCCGATCCTCCAGGCGGCGGGGTGCTACGAGCGGCGCGACGAGGCGATCCGCATGGTCTGCCCGGACTACGGCCCGGACCACCTGTCCAAGATCGTGCTGCCGAGCGTCGTCGACTCCGAGAGCCTGCGGCTCTACTCCGTCGTCGTCCAGGCGCCCGACGGCACCACCACGCGCCACCGGCTCACCACCGAGTCGTACCTCGGCATCGTGGCCGCGACGAACTTCAAGCAGCGCACACGCCGGATGATGGAGTACTACCACGCCGACCGGCTCAACTACGTCGTCACCGGCACGCCCAACCGGCTGGAGTACGACCAGGGCTTCTTCGTGAAGCTCGGCGACGGCGCCGCCGACGTGAAGCCGATCGCGCACCTCTACAAGACGCAGGTGTACGCGCTCGCCGAGCACCTCGGCGTCCCCGAGGCGATCCGCACGCGTCCCTCCACGACCGACACCTACTCGCTGCCGCAGTCGCAGGAGGAGTTCTACTTCTCGCTGCCGTGGAACCTCATGGACGTCTGCCTCCACGGCAAGAACAACGGCACCCCGATCGAGCAGGTCGCCGCTGCGGTGGGCCTCACCACGGCGCAGGTCGAGCGGGTGTGGGGCGACATCGACCAGAAGCGCACGACGACGGCGTACCTCCACCTGCCGCCGCAGCTCGTCGAACCGGTGCAGGAGATCGGATGACCGCACGCGACCTCATCGCCGCCGCACTGCGGCGGTGGTACGTCGTGCTGCTCGGCGCCGTCCTCACGGTGGGCGCGCTGTACGTCGTCACCAAGCAGGCGCCGGTCTACTGGACGCAGTACAACATCCTGCTCGTCGGCCCGAGCGGCGCGCAGAAGACGACCGTGCTCGACGACCCCGTCTACGGCCTCCAGCCGCTGGTCGGGGTGATCGCCACCGACTTCAACGACGGCGACCCGCCGCTGCTCACCGGCGACGTCGCCGCGACGATCGTCGGCGAGGGGCACCGGGAGGGCGTCCAGGTCCGGGTGCCCAACCTGGGCACGCAGTGGCGGCCGCTCTTCCCGGCGAACTACCTCGACGTGCAGGTCGCGGCGGCCGACCCCGAGGAGGTCCTGGCGACCGCCCGCGCCACGTCGCTGCGCGTCTCGGTCCTGCTCGAGGAGCTCCAGGACGACATGGGCGCACCGCTCAACCTGCGCGCCCGGGCGGTGCCGTCGTCGAAGAACCCGACCGTGATCGCGGTGACCGGCAGCCGGTCGCGCGCGCTCGCGGGGACCGGCCTGTCGGGGATGGCGATCACGCTCGCCGTCCTGCTGATGCTCGAGCGTCGGTGGCCGCGGTCGCGCCCCGCCCCGGCACGCACCCCCGCGCGTACGTCGCTGCTGCGCCGCCGACCCCGGTCGGCGGTGACCGCATGAGCACCGTGAGCACGCAGCCGGTCGCAGTAGCCGTGGTGACGTGGAACAGCGCCGACGTGCTCCCCGGCCTGATCGCCTCGCTCCCCGCAGGTGCCGGCGACGTCCCCTTCCACCTCGTCGTGGTGGACAACGCCTCCAGCGACGACACCGTGGCGGTCGCGCGCACCCTGTGCCCGGAGGCCACGGTGCTGCAGACCGGCCGCAACGCCGGCTACGCCGCCGGGGTCAACGCCGCGATCGCCGCGACCCCCGACTCCCCCGCCGTGCTCGTGCTCAACCCCGACGTCCGGCTCCGGCCCGGCTGCCTGCCCGCGTTGCTGGCCGCGCTGGAGGCCCCGCACACGGGCATCGCCGTGCCGCGGCTGACGGACGCCGACGGCGAGCTGATCCACTCGATGCGGCGCAGCCCGACGTTGTTGCGCGCCTACGCCGACGCGGTCCTCGGCGCCACGGTGGCCGGGCGCTGGCCGGCCCTGGGCGAGGTCGTCACCGACCCGGCGCGCTACTCCCACGACGCCACGCCCGACTGGGCCGAGGGCTCCACGCAGCTGGTCAGTCGCGCGTGCCTCGACGCCTGCGGGCCGTGGGACGAGTCGTACTTCCTCTATTCCGAGGAGACCGAGTTCCACCTGCGCGCGGGCTCCCGCGGCTTCGCCGTGGCGTACGTCGCCGGCGCCGGCGCGCAGCACCTCGAGGGCGGGTCGGGCACCTCGCCGCGGCTCTGGGCGCTGCTCACCGCCAACCGGCTCCGGCTCTTCTCGCGCCTGTTCTCACGGCCGCGGACGGCTCTCTACTGGGTCGCGCTGATGCTGCGGGAGTCCACCCGTGCGCTGCGCGGGGACGCGATCGCCAAGGCGGCCGTGCGCGCGCTGACCCGCCCGTCGCTGCTCCGCGCCCCGCGGGGTCCCGAGTGGCTCGACCGCTTCGACGGGACCGCTCCGGGGCGGTCCTCGTCCGGGGCTACCCCAAATCCGGTACTACCCGCCGGAGAAGCCCCTGCGGAGGCTTCCGGTACGTAGCGTCGCCGGTGGGCGTCGAGTCGACCACTCGACGTGCCGTGGGTCGCCGGGGGGCGGCGGCCGGTGTGAGGACGATGGGGGCCTGACCAGATGCGGACGAACCTGCACCACCTGCTCGAGGAGCGAGCGGACCGCTCGGGCGACCGTCCCGCACTCAGCCACCAGGACGTCACGCTCGACTACGCGACCCTGTGGGAGCAGGCCCGGCGCACGGGCGCGGTGCTGGCCGGGCTCGGTGTGCAGCGGGGCGACCGGGTCGCGGTCTACCTCGACAAGCGTCCCGAGACCATCACCGCCATCTTCGGCGCCTCGGCCGCAGGCGCCGTCTTCGTGCCGGTCAACCCGGCGCTCAAGGGCGCCCAGGTGGCCTACATCCTCGGCGACTGCGACGTGCGGGTGCTGGTCACGTCCCGCCAGCGCTGGGAGTCGGCGCGCGACGACGCCAAGGGCTGCGCGGCCCTCGCCCACGTCGTGCTCGTCGACGGCGAGCCCGGCGAGGAGGCCACCGAGGGCGAGGTCGAGGTGCACGACCTGGCGACGCTCCTGGCCCACGCGCCCGACCAGCCCGTCCGCGCGGACGCCATCGACGTCGACACCGCCGCGATCCTCTACACCTCCGGGAGCACCGGGCGCCCCAAGGGCGTGGTGCTCTCCCACCGCAACCTGATCGTCGGCGCCGAGAGCGTCTCCAGCTACCTCGGCAACCACGACCAGGACGTCATCCTGGCCGCGCTCCCGCTCAGCTTCGACGCCGGGCTGAGCCAGGTCACCACGGCCTTCGCCTCCGGCGCGCACGTCGTGCTGGTCAACTACCTCCTCGCCCGCGACGTCGTGCGGCTCTGCGCCCGCCACCGCGTCACCGGCCTGACCTGCGTGCCGCCGCTGTGGATCCAGCTGATCGCCGCGGAGTGGCCGGCCGAGGCGACCGCGTCGCTGCGCTACTTCGCCAACACCGGCGGCCGGATGCCGCAGGCGACGCTGACCCGGCTGCGCGAGATCTTCCCGCAGGCGAGCCCGTTCCTGATGTACGGCCTCACCGAGGCGTTCCGGTCCACCTACCTCGACCCGTCGGAGGTCGACCGCCGCCCCGACTCGATCGGCAAGGCGATCCCCAACGCCGAGATCCTCGTGGTCCGGCCCGACGGCACCCCGTGCGCACCGGGCGAGGAGGGCGAGCTGGTGCACCGCGGAGCGCTCGTCGCGCAGGGCTACTGGGGCGCGCCGGACAAGACGGCCGAGCGGTTCCGTCCGGTGCCCGGCGACCTCGCCGACTGGCGTACGCCGGAGCTGGCGGTGTGGTCCGGCGACCGGGTGGTCGCCGACGAGGAGGGCTTCCTCTACTTCGTGGGCCGCACCGACGACATGATCAAGACCTCCGGCTACCGGATCAGCCCGACGGAGATCGAGGAGGTCGCCTACGACAGCGGCCTGGTCCGCGACGCAGCGGCGCTCGGCCTGCCCGACGAGGCACTCGGGCACCGGGTGGTGGTCGTGGTCAGCCCGGCCGGCGAGAGCCTGGACCCGGCCGACCTGGTCGAGGTGTTCCGCCGCCAGCTGCCGCGCTACATGGTGCCCGCCGAGGTGGTGGTGCGCAGCGAGCTGCCGCGCTCGCCCAACGGCAAGTTCGACCGCGTCCTGCTGCGCGAGGAGCTGACCGCATGAGGACCAGCGACCACGTCGCCGCCCACGGCACCGCCGAGGGTCGCCTGCTCGTCGGGGGGATCCCGGTGGACCGCCTCGCCGAGCGCGTCGGCGCGACCCCGTTCTTCGCCTACGACCGCGCGCTCATCACCGCACGGGTGGCCGAGGTCCGGGCCGCGGTGCCCGCCCGGCTGCGCCTGGGCTACGCCGTCAAGGCCAACCCGATGCCGGCCGTCGTGCAGCACCTGGCGGGCCTGGTCGACCACCTCGACGTGGCCTCCGCGGGCGAGCTCGCGGTGGCCCTCGACACCGGCTGCGACCCCGCCTCGATCAGCTTCGCCGGCCCCGGCAAGACCGACGCCGAGCTGCGGCGGGCCGTCGCCGCCGGCGTGACCGTCGAGGTGGAGTCCCGCACCGAGCTGCAGCGGCTCGTCCGCACCGGCAAGGAGCTGGCGCTGCGCCCGCGCGCCGCCGTACGCGTCAACCCGCCGTTCGCGGTGAAGGGCTCCGGCATGCGGATGGGCGGTGGCCCGCAGCAGTTCGGCGTCGACGCCGAGGCCGTCCCCTCGCTGCTCGGCGAGGTGTCCGAGCACGACGTCGACGTGGTCGGCTTCCACGTCTTCGCCGGCTCCCAGAACCTCAGCGCCGACATCCTCGCCGAGGCGCTCGAGAAGACCGTCGCCCTCGTCCTCGACCTCGCCCGCCACGTGCCCGGCACGGTCGAGTACGTCAACCTCGGCGGCGGCTGGGGCATCCCCTACTTCGAGAGGGACCAGCGGCTCGACCTCGCCGCGGTCGGCGCGCGGCTCACCGAGCTCGTCGACAGCCGGCTCGCACCCGCGCTGCCGAATGCCACGTTCGTGACCGAGCTGGGCCGCTACCTCGTCGGCGAGGCCGGCGTCTACGTCACCCGCGTCGTCGACGTGAAGGAGTCGCGCGGGCGCAGCTACGCCGTCGTCGACGGCGGCATGCACCACCAGCTCGCCGCCTCGGGCAACTTCGGCCAGGTCATCCGGCGCAACTACCCGATCACGCTGGCCAGCCGCGCCACCGACGAGCCCACCGGCCCGGTGACGGTGGTCGGCTGCCTGTGCACGCCGCTCGACCTGCTCGGCGAGGAGGTCGACCTCCCCGAGGTGGAGGTCGGCGACCTGGTCGCCGTCTTCCAGGCCGGGGCCTACGGCCTCACCGCGAGCCCCACCGCCTTCCTCGGGCACCCGGCACCACCGGAGGTGCTGGTGTGAGCGACCAGACCGCAGCCAGCCACACATCCACCGGACCGACACCAGATCCACCAGGGGGAACCAGCGTCATGGACACCGTCACCAGCCAGCGCACCGACAGCCTCGAGGGTGTGGTGGAGGTGCTCACCCGCACCCTCGGCATCGAGGACCGGGCGGCCTCGATCACCCGTGACACCGGGCTCTTCGGCGAGCTGCCGGAGCTCGACTCGCTCGGCGTGGTCGAGCTCGCCGCGGCGCTGGAGGACCGGTTCGACATCGTGATCGACGACGACGACTTCACGGGCGAGGTCTTCGAGTCGGTGGGCACGCTGACCGACTTCGTCGACGACCGCCTCGCGGCCGCGGACTGAGCCGGGGAGGGAACCGTCATGGAGATGAGCGTCCTCTGGGGCTCGCTGCGCCGCCGCTGGTACCTCGTGCTGGTGCTGCTGGTGCTGACGCTCGGCGCGATGTACGCCGTGTCGCAGCGGGTCGGCAAGACCTACGAGGCCATGGGCACCGTGCTGGTCTACCCGCCCTCGCAGAGCTCGATGCCCGACGGCTCGAGCTCGCAGGAGAACCCCTACCTCTCGCTCGGCGGCGTCAACCAGGCCCGCGACGTCGTGGTGCGGGCGCTGACCTCGAAGAAGGTGAGTGACGAGTTCGGTGCGACCTACCCCGTCGGCACGAGCTTCGAGATCGTCCCCGACTACACCAACAGCGCGCCGATCATCCTCTTCACCGTCGAGGCGAGCGACCCGACGGTCGCCACCGACGCCCTCGAGTCGCTGGTCAGCCTGGTCCCGGTCGAGCTGAGCAACCTGCAGTCGGGCCTGGACCTGCCCGAGGCAGAGCGCGTCGCCTCCACGGTGCTCACCCAGGACGAGCAGCCGCAGGCGACCAACAAGGCGATGATCCGCTCCTCGATCCTCGCGGGCGCGGGCGTGGGCGGCGCGGGCCTGATGCTGATCGCGCTGCTCGACAGCCTGCTCCTCGGACGGCGCGGTCCGGACCCGTCCGGGGCGGGCGACGCCGACGTCGACGCGGGCGGCCCGCCGGACGCGCCCGGTGACGCCTCCGCGCGCGACGAGGAGGAGGACGACGCACCGGAGCCGGTGCCGCTGCGACCGGTCGCGGCCGCGGACGCCCCGGCCGAGCGCTCGGTGACGACCCGGCTGGTGAAGCGCCGCCGGCGAGGTGCTGAGCGCGACGAGGCGTCATGACCGGGCGCCGCGGTGGCATCGACGCCACCGCGATCCTGACGGCGTACCTCGCGCTGCTGTGGTTCATCCCCTCGCCCATGGTCGTGCAGGCGCTGGGCAGCGCCGGTGGCCCGTCCAACATGGTCGGCATCGCGATCTTCATGGCGTGGGCGTGGTTCACCGTGCGGCGCTCCGAGCCGACCGGGCTCGGTGTGCAGCCGGTGCGGGCCGCGCTGCTCGCCCTGCTCGTGGTGATGCTCGTCGTCTACGCCCACACGATGGCCGGCCCGCTGCCCGGCGACGAGATCAGCGTCGCCGACTCCGGCCTGCTCCGGCTCCTCGGGATGGCCGGCGTCGCGCTGATGGCCGCCGACGGCATCGCCAGCATGGAGCGCCACGTCGTGCTGCTGCGTCGACTCGCGTTCGCCGCGGGCGTGGTCGCCCTGCTCGGGCTGCTGCAGTACGCCACCAGCGAGCTCTACATCGACCGCATCCGGATCCCCGGCCTGGTCGCCGGCACCTCCGAGTGGACGCTCGGGTCACGCTCCGGCTTCACCCGGCCCAGCGGCACCTCGACGAGCCCGATCGAGTACGGCGTCGTGCTCGGCATGACGCTGCCCATCCTCATCGTGTGCGCCTCCGTGCGATCGCGCTACCGCTGGCTCTACCGGGCGATGCTCGTGGCGATGATGGCCTCGATCTACTTCTCGCTCTCGCGCTCGGCGTACCTGTGCGCGATCGCCGGCGTGCTGGTGCTGGCCCTCAAGTGGGACAACCGGCGGCGACTGACGGCGCTCGCCTTCGTCACGGTCGTCACCGCGGTCATGTACGTCTCGGTGCCGGGGCTGCTCGGCTCGATCCAGGGCCTGTTCTCCAACGCCGGCGAGGACCCGAGCATCGCCTCGCGCACCGGCAGCTACGACATCGCCGGCCAGTTCATCTCCAGCTCGCCGATCATCGGCCGCGGCTTCGGCACCTTCCTGCCGAAGTACTGGATCCTCGACAACGCCTACCTCGGGCTGATGATCGAGGCCGGCGCCGTCGGCCTGCTGGCCTTCCTCACCCTCGTCGTCTGCGCCCTCGTCAGCGCGCGGCAGGCCCGGGTCGACCTCGAGGCCCGCACCGACGACCCCGCGGCCGCCGACCAGGCGATCTACGCCCACGCGATCCTTGCCTCGGTCGCCGCCGGCGCCTGTGGCCTGGCCTTCTTCGACGCCTTCGCCTTCCCCCAGACGGCCGGCTGCTTCCTTCTATTGATCGGCCTCGCCGGCGCGGCACGGCGGCTCACTCGGGAGTCGGCTCCGACCCCCGGCGGCGCGTCGGACGACCACACCCCGGCCGCTGGAACGGCCGACGTCAGGACGTCATGAGCTCCGTCGGTTCGAACCGGCAATTCTCATGACGTCATGAACAACGCTCGCTGGGACAGCCACTCGCCATGACGTCCCGCACGGCCCCTCCCGTCAGGACCGCGAGCGGAGACGCCGGATCCTGCGCGCCGCTCCCGCGGGCAGCAGCAGGGCTGGCCGGACCGTGCCCTGCCTGGCCAGGCGGGCGGCGGTCTCCAGCCGGCGGCCCCACGGCAGCTGGTCGGACATCGTGTCCAACGTGCCGGCGAGGCCCTGGCCGACGCCGTTGGCCATCATCAGCAGCAGCCGGCGGTCGAGCTCGCCCGTACGCCGCTCCGCGCGGCCGGGTGCCGAGGCGGGGCCCGACACTGGTGGGGCGTCGAGGACCTTGCCGACGGCCTCCGCCCACGCGCCGTCACCGTGGCTGCGGTGGACGGCGGCGCCGGTGCTCGCGCCGAGCTCCTCCCGGGCCTCCCGGTCCAGCAGCAGGCGGGTCACCTCGGCCGCCAGCTCCTCGCCGGAGCGGGCCACGATGAGGTCGTCGTCGAGCTCGGGGGTGTCGGCCCCGAGCACGCCGAGCTCGTCGCCGCCGGGACGCAGGGTCAGGACCGGTGTGCCCATCGCAGCGGCCTCGAGCATCGAGGTGAGCGACGAGAACGGGTAGGAGTCGACGTAGAGGTCGGCCGCCTCGAGGAAGGTGTGCACGTCGGGCAGCAGGCCCCACGCGCGTCCGATCCCCTGCTCGGCGAGCACCGACCACTCGCCGTCCGGCGCCGGCCCCGCCACGTGCAGCTCGGCGCCCGGGACGTCGCGCAGTGCGGGCAGGAGGACGTCGAGCAGCGTCTCGCCGCCGGCAGCGCCGTACTTGTAGGTGTCCGCCGCGCTGGCGACCACGAGTGCGTCCGCAGGGATCCCGAGCGTGGCCCGCGCCTCGGTGCGCGCGTGCTCGCGCTCCCGCAGCTGCAGGGGACGTACGACGAACGCGTTGCGCGCCTCGGGCACGCCGCGTCGCTCCACGTTGAGCCGGGCGCCGCTCTGGCGGAGGTTGACGACCCGGTCTGCGGCGGAGACGCCGACCCAGAAGACGTGGTCGGCATGGTTGACCAGCAGCACCTCGGGCCGCCCCTCGGTGCGCGGGCTCAGCGCGATGGCGGCCACCACGTCGTTGGGGTGGACGTGCAGCACGACGTGGTCGTGCGCGCGGGCGAGGTCGCGGAGCTCGGCCGCCCGGTCGACCAGGCGCCGGTGCCGGGCGTCGAGCCGCACGAGCGCGTCGGCGGAGGGCAGCACCGCGGTGAGCTTGTCCGGGACCTCGCGCTCGCCCTGCCCGGTGAGGCAGACGTGGTGCTCGCGGGCGGTGTCGAGGCGCAGCCAGTTGGCCAGCATCTGGGTGTGGCCACCGGTGCCGTAGACCTGCGTGACGACGTGCAGCACGCGCGGCCGCGCCCCGGCAGGACGCTCCGGCGCCGGCCGCGCCGGCAGCCGCGCTCCGAGGCCGGCGAGGACGTCCTCCAAGTCGCCGCTGGCGAAGACGCCGGTCGGGTTGCACCACGCGAAGGTCGCGGCGGTCATCGCGGCCACCGCCGCGGGCTCGTCGCGGCCCCGGCGGGCCAGTCGCTGGGCGCGCCGCACGAGGCGGTCGAGGACCTGCCGGTTGTCGTCGAGCCGCTCCACCGGCCTCATGCGTCGACCGCCTCGGCGACGTCGGCGTCGTCGGTGGCGACCGCCGGCCCGGAGCGCAGGGCCTTCGCCTGTCGGAGCAGGTGGGGGCGCAGCAGCAGCACGCAGGCGATCGCCGCCAGGCAGACCGTGCCGGCCGCCACCGACGTGACGAACGGCGACGACAGCTCGGCCGCCACCAGCATCGTCAGGCCCGCCGCAGCGACCGAGACGACCATCGGCAGGACGATGGCGGTCCCGAGCGGCGCGAGCGGGATCCCCTGGCGCCGCAGCATGCCGAGGTAGCAGGGCAGCACCACGACCAGGATCACGGCGAGCTCCGCGACGGCGACCCCGACCAGGCCCTGCTCCCGGGCTGCGACCCACACCGCGGGCGCCAGTGCCGCGAGCCAGACCAGCTGCACGACGAGGAGCCGCCCGGTCGCCCGGAGCACGACGAGCAGGTCGTAGGAGAGCTCGAGGAAGATCCGCACGGACGTGGCGAGCACGAGCACGGCGAACACCTCGGAGGCAGGGCCCCACTCGTCGCCGTAGACGAAGCGGACCACGTCGTCGGCGGCAGCGGCACCGACCAGGCAGACCGGGAGCGTCACCACGGCGACGACGCGCAGCAGCAGCGTGAACGAGCCGGCCAGCCGCCGGGGGTCGCCCTGCATGCGCGAGAACACGGCCGGCGCGACGCTGCGCAGCGGCTGGGAGAACATGTTGAGCGGCCACGAGGCGAGGTTGAAGGCCAGCACGAAGTAGCCCAGCGAGGTGGCGCCGAGCAGCGCGCCGACTGCCACCTGCTCGACGTAGCCGACGGCGAAGACCACGATGCTCGCCCCGGCCAGCGGCAGGCCGAAGCGGAGCAGCGGCCCCACGAGCGCCCGGTCGACCTGCCAGCGGTAGGGCCGGGTGGCGTGGACGAAGAGCACGACGCCGACCAGGGTCGCGAGCACCCGCCCCCACGCGAGGCTCCAGGCGCCGAAGCCCCCGAGCGCGAGCCCCAGCGACAGGGCGGTGCCCGACCACGTCACGCACTGGTCGATGACGAAACGGCGCCGCTGGCGGAACTGGCGCTGGAGCAGCGCCGCCGGCCCGGCCACCATCCCGCTGAAGACGACCGAGACCGACATCAGCTGGATGATGCCCGCCGCGTCGGGCGCCCCGAGGACCCGTGCGACCGGCCCGGCCGTGACGTACATCGCGGCGAACAGCAGCAGGCTGCCCGCCGTGGAGATGGCGTTGACGCTGCCGAGGACGGTCCGGGGGTCGCGCTCCCACCGCACCACGGCGAGGCTGACGCCCAGCTCGTTGAAGCTCAGCACGGCCAGCAGCGCCACCATGGCCACCGCGAACGTGCCGAACTCGTCCGGCCCCAGGATGCGGGCCAGCAGCACCCCCACCAGCAGCGTGCCGAACCGGGACAGCGCCGTGTTGAGGAAGCTCCAGCCGAACGCCCCGGCCGCCGTGCGCGCCAGGTCGCCCTGTTGCCCGTCCTGCTCCTCGCCTGGTCCCACGCCTTGCTCCACGCTGCCCCCTGCCGCGTCGTTCATGTCCCCCGTCAGCCCCCGTGCTGGCGGATCACGGCGAGGCGGCCTTGAAGACCACGTCGACGAAGTAGTTGGTCGAGTTGTAGGACCCGGCCGGGAAGCCGCCGCCCGCTCCGTAGCGGTAGACGCCGTTGCTGCCCGACGGTGCCGTCAGCGGTCCCACGGTGCGCGGGGTGGCGAAGTAGCCCGGCGAGGAGGCGTAGCGGCCGACCGGCGCGTAGTAGGACACGACGTACGTCGCCCCCGGCGTCAGCGCCACCGGCGTGGTCAGCACCGCGGTCTGCCACCCGGTCGCCGTCTCGTTGGCGAAGGTCACCTGGGCCAGCCGGTTGCCGGCGGCGTCCCACAGCGAGCCGACGTGGGTGCCGGTGTTGCCCGCGCCCTTGTAGAACTTCACCGCGGTCACCGACCCGGCCTGCGAGGCGGTGAACCTCGTGCCGAGCTCGATCGCCGACGGGTCGTCGGCGGCTGCCGTGTTGGGCGTGACGTCGGCGAAGAGCGACGTGGTGCCGATGTCGTCGATGCCCGTGGTGAACGACCAGGACTGCGTCGGGAGGGTGGCCCCCTCGGTCGACACGAGCCCGGAGACGCTCACGGAGTACGGACTGGTCGCGACCAGTGGCGACGCGGGCGTGAAGGTGATCGTCCTGCCGTCGGTCGAGAGAGCGGCGGTCCCCGCGACCGGCACGCCGCTGCGGGTCACCTGCACCGACCAGCCGCTCGCCAGCGGTGCGGACACCGTGATCGACGGCTTCGCGGACAGCGACACCTGGTCGGCGCCCGAGGCCGGGGTCCGGCTGTCGACCGTCAGCGACGCGGCCGCCCGCTCGAACACCACGTCCACGAAGTAGTTCGCGGCGCCGTAGGTGTAGCCGGGGTAGCCCCCGCCCGAGGCGTAGAGGTAGCGGCCGTTGTTCGACGCGGGCGCCGTCAGGTCACCCCTGGTCAGCGGGCTGCTGAAGAAGCCCGAGGTCACCGCGTAGCGGCCCTGGGGCGCGAAGTACGAGACGACGTACGTCGTGCCTGCCGTGACCTGCAGCGGCGTCGCCAGCGTCGCGGTCTGCCAGCCGACGGCAGTCTCGTTGGTGAAGGTCACCGTGGCCAGGCGGCTGCCGGCAGCCGACCAGATCGACCCGGTGTGCGTGCCGTTGTTGCCGGCGCCCTTGAAGAAGCGGATCTGCTTGATCGTGCCGTTGCGCGACGGGGTGAACGCCATGCCCAGCTCGATCGGCGCGCCGTCGTCGGCAGCCGCGGTGTCCGGCACCACGTCACCGAGGAGCGTCTGGTTCTGCAGCGTCTCGGCCGCCCTCGTGCGGAAGGTCCACGTCCGGGTGCCCAGGCTCGCGCCGTCGGCGGTGGTCACGCCCGTCAGGGTGACGGTGACATCGGTGCCGGCGGGCATCGGAGCAGACGGCGTCCAGGTGATGCGCTGCCGGTCGGTGGAGAGGACGGCGTTGCCCGCGAGGGCGCCCCCACCGTTCACCGAGATCGCCCAGCCCGGCTCGACGAGGTCGGAGAGGTCGACCACGACCTTGCTGCTGCGCGGCACGTCCAGCGCACCCGGAGCGGGCGACTGCGAGGTGATCGCGATGCTCGGCGGGGTCTTCTCGAAGACCACGTCGACCAGGTAGTTCGTGCTCGACGTGCCGCCCGGGAAGCCCGGTGCGTAGTTGTAGGCGCCCGACGTCGAGGTCACCCGGAGCGGCGCCCAGGACAGGTCGCGCTCGGAGAAGGCGTTCGGGGTGGCGGAGTAGCGCCCGGAGGTCGACCGGTAGGACACGACGTACTGGGTGTTCTTGGCGATCGCCACCGGCGTCGCGAAGTTCAGCTGCTGCCAGCCGCTCGCGGACTCGTTGGTGAAGGTCCCCGAGGCCAGCTCGACCCCGTTGGCGTTCCACAGCGAGCCGACGTGGGCGCCCGTGTTGCCCGCCGACTTGTAGAACCGCACGCCCGTCACGATGCCCTTGACGTCGGAGCTGAACCGGGTGCCGATCGAGAGCGGCACGCCGTCGTTGATCTCCATGACCGTCGGCACCGTCTCGTCGCTGAACAGCGAGCACGGGCACACACCCGGCGGGTTCGGCGGCTTGGCCGTGGTGAAGGACCAGGTGCCGCCCGAGGTGATCGGGTTGCCCTGGGCGTCTGTGCCCGACAGCGTGGCCGTGTAGCGCACGAACGAGGCCAGCTGGTTGGTCGGGGTGAAGGTGATGGTGCGGTTGGGCGCGTCGTACGACGTCGTGCCGGGCACCACCTGGTTGTTGGAGTCGCGCAGCACCAGGCCGGGCGTGCCGGCGGCCATCGTCTTGGAGAAGCGCGCCGAGACCGTCGTGGTGGCCGGGATGGCCGTCGAGTCCGGCGCCGGCGCGTGGCTCATGGCGATGAGGGGTGAGTCGTCGGTGGCCGAGAAGGTCAGGTCGACGAAGTAGTTGGCGCGCTGGTAGCTCGAGGACGGCATCGTCCCGGATCCACCGAAGACTCCGGCCGGGGTGGCGCCGAAGCCGCCCGCGACCTGCATCGCGCCGGTGTCGACGCCCCGGTAGGCGAACGCCCACTGCTCGGAGGCGTAGTGGCCTCGCGGTGCGGTGTAGGAGACCGTGTAGGTCTGCCCGGCGATGATCGGCACGGCCTGCGTGAAGGTCGCGGTCTGCCAGCCGGTGGCGGTCTCGTTGGCGAAGGTGACCTGCGCCAGGCGCTGGCCGGCGCTGTTCCACAGCGAGCCCACGTGCGTGCCGGTGTTGCCGGCGCCCTTGTAGAAGCGGACGCCGGTCGCGAAGCCGTCGACCACCGGGGTGAACCGCAGGCCGAGCTCGAGCCCGACGTTGTCGTCGGTGTCGGGGACGGCCGGGGTGATGTTGCCGAAGATGCTGCACGGGCAGCTGACCGAGAAGCTCCGGCTGGCCGGCGTGCCGATGTTGGCGCTGTCGTCGATGGCGCGGACCAGGATCGCGGTGTTGCCGCGACCCTTCTGCACGACGGTCGCGTTCCACGACGTGGTGCCGGTCGCGGCCTGCCAGGTCGAGCCGCCGTCGTTGGACACCTCGACGCCGGCGACGCGTCCGGCGGCGTCGGCCGCGGTGCCGGTCAGGGTGACCAGGTCGCCGTTCTTCTGCGCCTGGCCGGCGGCGGGCGTGTTGATCGTGACCGAGGGCCCTGCGGTGTCGGTCGACTTCGTCGCAGCCGCCAGCCCGGTCATCAGCGTGGCGGGCTGGGCGCCCATGTCGGCGAGCAGGTTGACCTGCGCCTGCTGCATGCGCGAGTCGGTGACGTTGTCGGGGTACTCCGAGTCGTGCTCGGCGTCGAGGCCGTAGGTCCACTGGATCGTGCCGGCGCTGAAGACGAGGGCGCCGCTGGGTGCCTTGTAGAGCGTGAGGTTGTGGCGGGTGGTGCCCGGGGTCACGGTCACGCCGAAGTCGCGGAGGTACTGCGGCACCTCACCCGTGGTCGTCGACAGCTTGATCAGGCCCGGCGGGCTGAAGCCGTTGTCCATCACCTCGTTGGACTCGTAGCCCACGGTGTGCGGCGCCAGGGTCGTCTGGCTCGCAGAGGTGGTCGCCAGCGAGGTGTTGCGCCACAGGCGGTAGCGGCCCTCGGCCTGCTGGACGGTCATGGCGAGGTCGCTGAAGTTGACCATGTAGGCCGTGCCGATGAGCTCGTTCTCCGGCATGCCGCCGCCGTTGGCGCGCGAGGCGAAGCGCGGGTCGCGCCACGTGCCGGTGGACTGGGGGCTCGGGTCGATCTTGGCGCCGGCCCAGGTCTCCTTGTAGGTCACCAGCGTCCGGTACGCCGTGTGCGAGGCATCGGCCGACTGCTCGTAGCGGGTGCGCCAGTAGCCCTCGTTGCCGGCGAGGAACTGCAGGTTCACCCCGGCGTCCCGCGCGGCGGTGATGTTGGCGCGCTGCGCACCGCTCCAGTACTCGTCGTGGCCGACGGAGAGGAAGACCTTGTGGTTGCGGAGCAGGTTGCCGCGACGGTCGGTGTCGACGCCGGCGATGTAGGTGACGTCGTAGCCGTTGCGCTCCAGGAAGCGCACGCCGGCGTACTCGGCACCGAAGTAGAAGTCACGCCCGGCGGCCGACCCGCGGGTGTTGAACGGGCGGTTGTAGCTGACCTTGTAGGCGCGACCGTTGGCACCGCCGGCGTAGAAGTCGGACCCGCCGTAGGTGTTGTAGGCGTGCCAGGTCGGGTCGGCGGTCTGGAAGACGATGTCGGAGGTGCTCGCGTCGTCGCGGACGATGAACGTGATGTGGCTGGTGTCGCCGTTGGTGCGCGTCAGCTTGGCGACGTACACACCGGACACGGCCGTGGACGGCACGTTCCAGGACGCCGAGACCGCCCAGTTGCCGCAGTCGTAGAGCTCGGTCGTGACGTCGGTGATGCAGTTGGGCTGGCTCTGCGGGAGCGTCGCGCTCGGGTTGACCGAGGTGATGTAGCGGGCGCCGAGTCCCTGGTACCAGCCGGTGCGGTAGATGTCGATGGTGTACGACGTCGCGCTGGTCGCGATCTTGAAGTCGATCCGCTGGCCGACGTTGACCGAGATGTCGGTGGCGAAGCCCTGGATCGAGGAGTCACCGGCGCCCTGGATGTCCCAGATCTCCGGGTCCGTGCCGGGCTTGGAGTTCTCGCAGGCGACCTTGTTGCCCCCCGCGCCACAGGGATCAGCCGCGTTGGCGGGGGCGGGGCCACCGAGGAGCGCCGGTCCCACCAGTGCGTTCAGGGCGGCCACGAGCACCAGGGCTGATGCCTTGATCCCCCACGAACGCCCGGCTCCGACCTGTGAGCTCACCGTGCTGGCCATGCCTTCCCCACCCTTCACGGCGCGACTGTGCGCCACCGTCCCGATCCTCATCGCGTCTCGGGGCCCGAGGTCCGCCTGCCGGCGGATATCCCCACATTTCGGTGCGTGCTCAAGCGCTCAACTACACGCTCGCCGCGGTCGCCGCAGCAGCGGCCGCGACGGCACCACTCGCCCGCGGGCGGGGCAGCGGCACCGAGGAGATGCGCAGCTGCGGCGGGTCGGTGACCTTGGTGACGGTGCGGCTGGCCGCGGCGACGAGGTCGCGCTCCTTGAGGCTGTCGGCGTCGCGGGAGATGCAGAGGTCGCGCAGCGCGAGCTCGAGGGCGATCGTGAGCTGGTGGTCGTCGACGTGCTCGCCGTGCATCGAGCGGCGCGGCACCAGGATCGGGCACTTGCCGTTCTCCAGCGCCATCAGCGCGATGCCGGTGCCGGCGTGGGCGACCACGACGTCGGACGCGCGGACGGCCGCAGCCATCTCCTCCGACGGCACGCGCTCCCGACCGTCGATGCCGAGGCCGGTGGTGTCGGTGCAGCCGGTCTGCCAGAGGACCTCGGCCTCGGCCGGCACCAGCGGGACGAGCCGCTCGAGCAGCCGCCGGAAGCCGTAGCCCTCCTGGGTGCCGAGGCTGACCACCATCCGCCGCACCGGGCGGGGCGCGGTCGGCGTGGTGTCGTAGAGCTCCCACGGCGAGGCGAGGTACTGCCAGTGCCCGCGCGTCAGCGCGCTCGACTGGCTGTACGTCGTGATGCCGGGGACCATCGCCAGCGCGCGTCCGGAGAGCGACGGCGCGTCGAGGCGGGTGGCGCTCTCGATGTAGACCGTCTCGATGCCGCGCACCCGCGCCTGCGGGAGCACCGCGAGGGCCAGCGCCGCTCCGGTGCTGACGACCAGGGAGACGTCGTGCTCCCGGAAGAGCCGGCGGCACGCCATCGTGTTGCGCGCCAGCGCCCGGGTGTCGCGCGGCGGGCACGGGAAGGCCCAGTGGACCCGCTCCCCCGCGAGCAGCGACTCGGTCTGAGGCGTGCGCGGCGTCACCCACACCACGTCGTCCCCGACGCCGAGCCGGGGGCGCAGGGTGTGGAGCTGCATCAGGTGGCCGCCGTCGTTGGCGACCAGGAGGGTGGTCACGACTCGCCCCTCTCCACGTTGAGGTCGTCATGTCCCTCGACAGCCGCGGCGAGGACCTCCACGACGCGGTCCTGCATGGCCTCGGCCAGGTGCGGGTGCATCGGCAGCGACAGGATCTGGCCGGCCGCCTCCTCCGCGACCGGCGCGGTGCCGGGACCGAGGCCGAGGTGCTGGTAGGCGCCGGTCAGGTGCACCGGGTAGGGGTAGTGGATCCCGGCGCCCACGCCCGCCCGGCCGAGCTCGGCGAGCACGGCGTCCCGGTCGGCGACGCGGACGACGTAGAGGTGCCACACGTGGGTGCCGTCGGCGGCCAGCAGCGGACGGCGTACGCCCGGGACGTCCGCGAGCAGCGCGTCGTAGCGGGCGGCGGCGCGGCCACGCAGCTCGTTCCACTTCTCCAGCCGGTCGAGCTTGGCCCGCAGGTAGACCGCCTGGATGGTGTCGAGGCGGGAGTTCATCCCGATCACGTCGTGGACGTAGCGGGTCGAGGAGCCGTGGTTGCGCAGCCGGCGTACCTCGGCGGCGATCGTGGTGTCGTCGGTGGTGACCGCGCCGGCGTCGCCGGCCGCACCGAGGTTCTTGCCGGGGTAGAAGCTCGTCGCGCCGACGCGGCCCAGGCCGCCCGAGCCGCGGCCGTCCAGGCGCGCGCCCTGCGACTGTGCGGCGTCCTCCACCAGCGGGATGCCGTGCGCGTCGCAGATCTCGGCGAGCCGGGTGACGGGAGCCAGCTGCCCGAACAGGTGGACGGCGGCAACGGCCTGCGTGCGCGGGGTGATCGCCGCCTCGAGGGCGTCGGGGTCGAGCAGGAGCCGCTGGTCGTCGACGTCGACCGGCACCGGCACGGCGCCGATCCGCGAGGCCGCCTCAGCCGTCGCGATGAAGGTGTTGGCCGGCATCACGACCTCGCCGCCGGGGCCGACCCCGACGGCGCGCAGCGCCAGCTCGAGCGCGTCGGTGCCGTTGCCGACGCCGATGCAGTGGTCGACGCCGACGAACTCGGCGTACTGCTGCTCGAAGTCGGCGACCGCCGGCCCGTCCACGAAGGCGGTCTTCGCGAACACAGCCGCGATGCCCGCCTCCACCTCTGCGGCGACCTCGGCGTGCTGCGACGCGAGGTCGACGAAGGGGATGTTGCTCGTGC
Organism: Nocardioides sp.; assembly: GCF_041913365.1. Classification (GTDB taxonomy): domain Bacteria; phylum Actinomycetota; class Actinomycetes; order Propionibacteriales; family Nocardioidaceae; genus Nocardioides. The sequence goes on along the minus strand of NZ_JAYSFM010000021.1, from coordinate 10,743 downwards.
TCATGCGTGGACTCCTGTCCGGATCGGTCGGGCGGGGACTCCCGCCCACGTCTCTCCTGCTGGTACGTCGTTGAGGACCACCGAGCCCATCCCGACGGTGGCTCCGGAGCCGATGTGCACGCCCTGGCGGACCGAGGCGTTCATGCCGATGTAGGCGGCTTCGCCGACCATCACGTCACCGCCGAGCGACACCCCGGCGCACAACGTCGCGAAGTCGCCGACGGTGCAGCCGTGGGTGAGCGTGACGTGCGGCATCAGCACCACGTGGTCGCCCACCTCCACGTCGGCGGTGAGCACCACCCCGTCGAGCACGACCGAGCCCGTGCCGATGTGGCAGCTGCCGGGCAGCACCACGCGCGGGTGGACCAGGGAGGTGTAGCGCGCCGGGTCGACGCCGAGCATGTCCAGGCGGACGACCACCCGCCGGCGGTGCCGGCCCTGGCCGAGGGTGAGCACCACCTGCAGGTCGACCACCTCGGCGACCAGGTCGACGGACCCGAGCACCGGTGTCATGCCGTGCAGGGTGCCCCAGGTGGCCGGGTTGTCGTCGACGATGTTGACCGGCCCGTCGTGCTGGAGCATCACGGCGACCGCGGTGGCCTCGCGGGCCAGTCCGCTCGCCCCGACGAGCAGCAGGCCGCTCACGGCCGCCACGCCGTCTCGAGCGCGTCGCAGACGCGCTCCTGCTCCGAGGCCGTCATCTGGTGGTAGAGCGGCAGGATGAGCGTCTGGTCGTTGAGGCGCTCGGTGACCGGGAGCGGGACGTGCGCGCGCTGCGCGTGCGCCGGCTGGCGGTGCGCGGCCATGATGCCGCGGCGGGCCGAGATGCCTGCTGCCGCGAGGTGCATCATCAGCTCCTCGCGGTCGAGCGGGTGGTCCTCGAGCACCTCGACCCAGCAGGACTGGAAGTTGGTGGTGCCGTAGGACGGGTCGGTGACCATCCGGAGTCCGGGCAGCTGCCCCACCACCTCGGCGTACGTCGCCGCGAGCTCGCGCCGGCGCGCCACCATCGCCGGCAGCCGGTCGAGCTGGACCAGGCCGACGGCCGCCTGCATGTCGGTCATCCGGAAGTTGAAGCCGACCTCGGCGTAGGACTCCGGCGGTGCCAGGACGCTCGCGTGCCGGTCGGCGGCCGAGACGCTCATCGCGTGCTCGCGGAGCCGGCGGGCCCGCTCGGCCCAGTCGGCACGTGACGTCGTGATCATCCCGCCCTCACCGGTCGTGAGCACCTTGCGCGGGTGGAAGGACCAGGCGGCGATCTCCGCACCGGAGCCGGCCGGGCGGCCGTAGGCGGTCGAGCCCGCGGCGCAGGCGGCGTCCTCGATGACGGTGATCCCGCGGGGGTCGCACCAGGCGCGGATGGCGGCGAGGTCGACGGGCACGCCGCCCTGGTCCACGGCGATCACCGCGCGCGTCCGCGAGGTGACCACCGCGGCGATCGTGGTGGGAGTGAGGTTGCCGGTCATCTCGTCCACGTCGGCGAAGACGGGGGTGGCGCCGACGTAGGTCGGGGCGTTGGAGGTGGCCACGAAGGAGAACGAGGGGACCACGACCTCGTCGCCGGGCCCGACGCCGGCGACCACGAGCGCCAGGTGCAACCCGGTGGTGCAGTTGCTCACCGCCACCGCGTGGGCGGTCTGCTGCGACTGCGCGAACGCGGCCTCGAACGCCGCCACCCGCGGACCCTGGGCGACCCACCCCGAGCGCAGCACCTCCGCGACCGCGGCGACCTCCTCCTCGCCGAGCCACGGCTGCATGACGTGGACGACCGGCTGGGTCTCGGGCGGCGTCTGGACGGTGTGCGTCATGCCGGCACCCAGTTCCGGTCCTCGATGCGGGCCAGCATCTCCTCCGGGGACTGCTGGCGCGTGCGGAACCACCCGACGAGGTCCTCGACCCCGTCCGCGAAGTCGACGCCCGGGCGCCAGCCGGTGAGCGAGCGCATCAGCGAGTCGTCGACGATGAGGCGGCGCACGTCGCCCGGGCGGGGGTCGAGGTGCGTCGCGGCCGGGCCCTCGAGGCCCACGATGCCCGCCACGAGCGTCGCCAGGTCGTTGATGCTCACCTCCGAGCCGGAGCCGAGGTTCACCGTCTCCCCCAGGGCGGCGTCGCACTGGGCGAGCGCGACCAGGCCGGCGGCGGTGTCCCGGACGTGGGTGAAGTCCCGCGTCTGCTCACCGTCACCGAAGACCAGCGCGGGGAGGCCGCAGAGTGCCCGGACGATGCTGCGCGGGATGACCTCGCCGCTGTCGCCCTCGAAGTGGCTGCGCGGGCCGTAGGTGTTGAACGGCCGGGCGACCACGACCGGCATGCCGTAGGTGCGGAAGTGGGCGCGGGCGTAGGCCTCGCCCGCGAGCTTGCTCCCGCCGTAGACCGTCTCGGGGCAGGTCGGGTGCCCCTCGTCCATCGGGGCGTAGCGAGCGGTGCCGTAGACCTCGCTCGAGCTCACGTGGACGAAGCGGTCCACGTCGCGGCGCAGCGCCTCCTGCAGCAGTGCGAGCGTCCCCTCGGCGTTGACCCGGTGGTTGCCCATCGGGTCGTGCAGGCTGTGGCGCACGCCCAGGCAGGCGAGGTGGAAGACGACGTCGACGTCGTCGAGCGCGTCCGGGGAGTCGGTGACGATGTCGCCGACCCGCACCTGCAGGCGTCCGGCCTCGACGTGGTCGTGGAGGTGGGCGAGGTTCTCGAGGTGCCCGGTCGCCAGCGAGTCGAGCACGCGCACGTGGGCGGCTCCGGTCGCGTCCAGCAGGGTCGTGACGAGCTGGCTGCCGATGAACCCGGCGCCGCCGGTCACCAGGATCCGGCGGCCTTCGAGCCCGGTCATCGGACCGCCTCCAGTGCCGGCTCGACCTCGGCGGGGCGCGGCCCCGGCGGGACGGGCACGGCGGGCTCGCCGTAGAGCGTCGCCGACGCCTGCTCGAGGACCGTCAGGACCCGCAGGCCGGCGTGGCCGTCGGTGAGGGCCGGACGGTCCTCGCGGATCGCGGTGGCGAACTCGGCCACCATCTGACCGAGCGCCTCACGCTCGGGCAGGGCGGGCGACCACGTGTCACCGAGCCGGTAGGAGATCGACGAGGCGGCCCGGTCCGCCCCGGCGACGGACGTACGCGCGAGGTCGACGCCCCGGTCGTACACGCTGAGGCGCTGCTGCGGGTTGAGGTCGTCCCAGACCAGCGTCCGCCGCGAGCCGCCGATGACCATCTGGCGGATCTTGGTGGGGCTGAGCCAGTTGACGTGCACGTGGGCGAGGCCGTCGCCGGCCAGCGGCAGGGTCAGGTGGCCGACGCACGCGCGGCCTGCGCCGATCGGGTCGGCGCCGGTGGCGCTCACGCCGGTCGTCGGCAGGCCGCCGGGAAGGATGAAGTCGAGGATCGACAGGTCGTGGGGCGCGAGGTCCCACAGCACGTCGATGTCGGGCTGCACCAGCCCGAGGTTGATCCGGACCGAGTCGACGAAGTGGATGTCGCCGAGCTCGCCGCTGACCACCAGCTCGCGCATCTTCTGCACGGCCGGCGTGTAGCAGTAGGTGTGGTCGGTCATCAGGACCAGGCCCCGCTGCTCGGCGAGCTCGACCATCGCCCGGCCACCCGCCACGCTGTCGGCGAGCGGCTTCTCGACCAGCACGTGCTTGCCCGCCAGCAGCGCGTCGAGGGCCAGGCCCTGGTGCGTGCGCGCCGGCGTCGCGATCGCGACCGCGTCGATGGACGGGTCGTCCAGCACGCGCTGCAGCTGGTCGGTGACCTCGATGTGCGGGCCGGCCACGGCACGGGCCCGGTCCAGGTCGAGGTCGCAGACGACCTTCAGGTCCCAGTGCGGCGACGAGCCGAAGTTGCGGACCAGGTTCGGTCCCCAGTAGCCCGCGCCGATGACGGCGACCCCCAGGCGCTCGGTCATCAGTTCTTCTCCTCGTTGTCGTTCTCGGTGATCTCGACCAGCGCACCGTCGGTGACGACGTACGTCGTCCCGGTGCGCGGGCAGCTGAAGGTGTCGGGGGCGGTCTCGACCAGCGGCACGCCGGCCCGGCCGACCCACCCGACCTGGCGGGCCGGGACCCCGACGACGAGCGCGTGGTCCGGGACGTCGCGGGTCACGACGGCGCCGGCGGCGACGGACGCCCACCGGCCGATGTGGACCGGCGCGACGCAGACGGCGCGCGCCCCGACCGCGGCGCCCTCGTCGATGGTGACGCCGACCGCCACCCAGTCCTCGGCGCCCTTGAGGCGGCCGTCGGGCGTCACCGCCCGCGGGAAGGTGTCGTTGGTGAGCACCACCGCGGGACCGATGAAGACGCCGTCGCCCAGCACGGCCGGCTCGTAGACGAGGGCCTGGTTCTGGACCTTGCAGCGCTCGCCGAGGCGGACGCCCGGACCGATGTAGACCCCGCGGCCCAGGATCGTGCCCGCGCCGACGTCGGCACCGGCGCGGACCACCGACTGGTCCCACACCTGGGCCCCGGCGCCCACGCGGGCGCCGTCCTCGACGGTGGCCGACTCGGCGACGATCGCCGCGGCCTCCGTGTCCTCGGGCAGCGGCACCTCGGTGCGCGGCCCCGGCACGGTCGCCTGGGCCTGCTGGATCTGGGAGTCGGACAGTGTCGTCATGAGCGTGAGCTTTCGTCTCGTTGCCAGGTGGTGAAGTCTCCGGAGCGCACCGCCCGCCGGGCGCCCAGCCGGGCGGCCACGTGCACGCCCAGGAAGACCGGCAGCCGGAGGGCGAGGCCCGGTCGGCTGACGGCGAGCCCCAGGAGGGTGCGCAGACGGGTGCGGGAGGCCGGCCGGCGTACGCCGAGCTGCGCGGCCTGGGTGTTGCCGGTCGCGATCCGGATGCGGCGACGTACGAGGTCGCGCACCGTCCGCGGCGGGTGGATCACGGCGACGGCACCGGGCACGACCCGGCGCTCGTCGCCGCTGAACGAGTCGGACATGCCGAGGTCGTCGCTCATCATCCGGGGCAGCGCGGTCACCCGCGCCTGCGCCTGCTCGGAGAGGACGACCACGCCACGCCCGAAGAGGCCGGACTCGACCTGGGGAAGTGCCTCCCAGACGTCGTAGTACCAGCGGACCCAGCGGGAGCAGGAGGCCTTGGGGACGTCGCGCCGCGGCGCCGTGGCCAGGACGTTGTCGTGGGTGATCGGCTCGAGGAGCTGCATGACCGCGGTCCCGGACAGCTCGATGTCGGCGTCGAGGTGCACCCGCGGGAAGACGTCGGTGGCGGTGTTGCCGACCCGGACGGCCTCGGCCTTGGAGGGCTGCTTGATCTCGATCACCCGGGCGAGCGGGTCGGCGCGCCGGGCGACCTCGGCCGTCTGGTCGGTGCAGCCGTTGCAGACCACCACGACGTCGAGGTCGGTGCCCTGCGTGCCCTCGCGCAGTGCGAGCAGGTTGCGACCGATCGTGGCCGCTTCGTTGTGCGCCGGGATGATGACGCTGGCAACGGCCATCTCCAACTCCCCCAAGTTCGAGTGCCCAGCCGAACGGCTGGCACTGTCAGATCTTGTGGATCCGCACGCCTGCCGCGGGCCTCGCACGGGGGCTTTCGCCCATTTTGGGGAGTAGCCCCTTTGGGCTATCTGGAGCCGGCAGCCGGGTCGGCGGTGGAGAAGGTGATCTCGGCCGACCGGAGGTCGCGCAGGTGCACCACGAAGCGGTCCAGCTCCAGCAGCGACCACTCGTCGTCGACGGCCGCGCCGCCGGCCACGGTGCTCAGCGCGCGGTAGAGGTCCAGCGGCTGCTTGCGCAGCTCTGCGTGGAGGGTGCCCTCGAGCACCGCGCGCAGGTAGTCGTGCTGCGCGGCGAGCGGCGACCCGTAGCGGTAGGTGTCCGCGATGCCGTTGTCGGCGGCCAGCTGGGCGAAGGTGCGCCAGTCCAGCGCGAGGACGTGGTCGACCCGTCGCCCGGACCACGCCTCGGTGGCTTCCACCGCCTGGCTGGGCCGGCCGGTGCGGGCCGAGGCCGCGACGCCGTCGAGCACCGGCAGCGAGCGCACGTCGGCGCTGACGCCCTGCTCGTCGACCTCGACGAGCATCACCGACTCGATCGACTGCACGCCCGCGAGCCACCCCACGTCGTCCCGGCCGCCGGGCCGCGTGCCGACGAGCAGGATGGTCTCCCCCGGCGCCGCGGCCGGTCGGTCGCGGAGGCCGTCGAAGGCACCGTCGATGCGCTCGAGCCGGTTGACGAGGTAGAGGTTGGTCCCGATGAGCGCCACCAGCGGGATCAGCGAGAGGACCATCAGCGTCCCGAGCACCTCGCGCACGCGGCGACGCCTGGTCCGCACGAGGGGCGGCGGGGCCGCCGGCGGGTCCCAGCTGTGGCGCGGCGCCGGGATGCGTACGCCGGTCGCCTCGCGCGTGCTCGACCCGGACGCCTGCGGTGTCGCCATCGACTCCTCCTCGCCGTCGGGCTCTCGACGCTAGGCCGGAACCCACCGGTCCTCATGGCCCAAACAGGGGAAGACCGGTGCGCCGCCCACCCCCAGGGAGGAGGCTCAGGAGTTGAAGCGCTGCTGGGTCTTCTCGAGGCCGTCGGTGATCAGCGACTCGACGGCGTCCGCGGCGTCGGAGACCTGGAACGGGAGCTCCTTGCGCTCGACCGTGGAGTAGTTGGACAGCACGAAGTCCGCGACGTCCTGGCGCCCCGGGGGGCGTCCGATGCCGGCCCGGACGCGGTAGAAGTCGCCGGTGGCCAGCGAGGAGCGCATCGACTTCAGGCCGTTGTGGCCGTTGTCGCCGCCGCCGAGCTTGATCCGCAGCGTGCCGAACGCGATGTCGAGCTCGTCGTGGATGGCGATGACGTGGTCGGGGGCGACCTTGTAGAAGGAGGCGAGCGCCTTCACCGGGCCGCCGGACTCGTTCATGTAGCCGCGGCCACGGGCCAGCACCACCCGGGGGCCGCCGATCGACAGCCGGCCCTCGACCACGTCGGCGCGGCCGGACTTGTGGGCTCGGAACGGAGAACCCATCCGCGAGGCCAGCTCGTCGGTGACGAGGTAGCCGATGTTGTGCCGGTGCCCGGCGTACGACGGCCCGGGGTTGCCCAGGCCCACCACGAGCCACACGTCCGAGGCAGCGGCAGGGGCGTCAGTCACGGCGTCCATCCTTCCATCCACTGGTGAGCGGGCTCTTCCTCCCCGTCACGTGCGACGACCGGGCGGGGGCAACCCCCCCCAGGGGGGGGACCCCCCCCGGGGGCGACCAGGGCGGGGCCCCAAGGCCCGGGGGGGGCACCGGGTGGGGGGGCCCGGCCCCCCCCGCCCGGCGCCCCGGCGGGGGGGCCCCCCCCCTCCGGGGGCCCCCCCCCCCCCCGGTCGGCAGTCCTGACGGGCACGAAGTGCCCGGTGGGTCACTCGGAGTCGGTGCCCTCGGCAGCGTCCTCGGCGGGAGCCTCGTCGCCCTCGGCGGCCTCGGTCTCGGCCTCGGGGGCGTCGTGCTCGATGCCGGCCTCGGCCTCGGCCTCCTCCAGCTCGGCCTCGAGGGCCTCGGCGGAGATCTGCTGGGTCACGTTGACGATGAGCAGCTCCTCGTCGGCGAGCAGCGTGGTGCCGGACGGGAGGTCGAGGTCCTTGGCGTGGATCTGGGTGCCGATCTCGGCGCCCTCGACGGAGACCTCGAAGAACTCGGGGATGTGGGTGGCCTCGGCCTCGACGGAGACGACGGCGTTCTCGGTGACGACGAGGGTCTCGGCGGCCGCGTCGCCCACGACGTGGATCGGGACGTCGACGGTGACCTTCTCGCCGCGCTTGACGGCGACGAAGTCGAGGTGCTCGATGACGCGGCGGATCGGGTCGACCTGGATGTCCTTGGTCAGCGCGAGCTGCTCGCCGCCGTCGATGTCGAGCGCGAGGAGCGCGTTGGCGCCGCCGTGCTTGAGGGCCATCATCGTCTGGTGGCCGGGCAGGATCACGTGGACCGGCTCGTTGCCGTGGCCGTAGATGACGGCGGGGATCTTGTCCTCGCGGCGGATGCGGCGGGCGGCGCCCTTGCCGAACTCGGTGCGCGGCTCGGCGGTGATCTTCTCGGGGGCAGACATGCTTACTCCTGGGGTCGGGGTGGTCAACGCTTCGTGTCGGTGGGCCCGGCGCCCGGAGACGACGAACGCCGCGCTCCGGATCGTGAGCGCGGCGCAGTGAAGCGGTCCGGCCCAGTCGATCACGGAGTCCTGGTCGTCCGACCCGCTCCCTCGCCGAGGCAACCCGAGAACTCTAGACCCGGGCCCCCGGCCGGGTCGAATCCCCGCTCGATTCTCCGTGGACGCCGTCACTAGGGTGGGCCGGGTGCCATTGATGCTCCCCGAGGCGCGCGAGCGCGCCGTCCTGCTGACCGACGTCCACACCGAGCTCCACCTCGACCTCACCTCCACCGAGTCCTTCGGCGTCGAGGCGACGATCTCCTTCCGCTGCACCCAGCCGGGGGCCTCGACCTTCCTCGAGCTCAACGGCGGCACCGACGTCACCCTCGACGGCGCACCGGCGCCGTACGCCGACGGGCGGATCGCGCTGGCCGACCTCGGCGAGACGAACCAGGTGCGGGTCACCGCGCGGATGCCGTACGTCACCGACGGCGACGGGATGACCGTGACGACCGACCCGGCCGACGGCGAGCGCTACGTCTGCGCGCACACCTCGATGGACATCACCCAGAAGGTGATCCCCTGCTTCGACCAGCCCGACATCAAGTCGACCTTCGACGTCAGCGTGACGGCACCCTCGCACTGGACGGTGCTGGCCAACGGCGCGCTGCGTGGCCGCGAGGGCGACACCTGGACCTTCGAGACGACGCCGCCGTTCTCGTCGTACCTCTTCACGCTGGTCGGCGGGCCGTGGGTGTCGGTCACGTGGGACGAGCCCTACGCCCCGGCACCGGGCGGCACGCTGCCCTTCGGCTGGCACGCGCGGGCCTCGCAGGAGCGCGAGCTGCGCCGCGACGCCGACGAGCTCAAGCGGATCACCAGCGCCTGCTTCCAGCACTACACGACCGTCTTCGAGCCGGAGTACCCCTACGCCGACTACCAGCAGGTGTTCGCGCCCGGGCTGAACTGGGGCGCGATGGAGTTCCCCGGCTGCGTGGTCTTCCGCGACCAGGCGCTCACCCAGGGCACGCCCACCGAGCTGGAGCGCGAGTGGCTGGCCTCGACGATCGCCCACGAGATGGCGCACATGTGGTTCGGCGACCTCGTCACGATGAAGTGGTGGGAGGACTCGTGGCTCAACGAGTCGTTCGCCGACTTCATGGGCTACGACGTCGCGGGCGTCGCCGCCGGCTACACCGACGCGTGGACCTCGGCCGCCATCACCCGCAAGCCGACCGGCTACCGCGCCGACCGCCGCCGCTCGACCCACCCGATCGCCGAGGAAACCGACAAGATCGTCGACGTCGACACCGCCTTCGCGAACTTCGACATGATCACCTACGCCAAGGGCAACGCCGCGCTCGCGCAGCTCGGCCACTGGCTCGGCGAGGAGGACTTCCTCGCGGGGGTCAACAAGCACCTCACCGCGCACGCGTTCGGCAACGCCGACCTCGCCGCCTTCCTCGACTCCCTCGACGCGGCGACCGACCTCGACGTCCGCGCGTGGGCGGAGGCGTGGCTGCGCTCGACCGGCTTCGACACCCTGGTCGTCACGCGCGACGGCGATGTGCCCGTCCTCACCCGCGAGGGCTCGCGGTCGCACCGCCTCACCGTGTCGGCGTACGACACCTCGATGCGGCTCCTCGACTCCCGCGACGTGCTGCTCGGCGACGAGCCGGTGCGGCTGGAGGAGTACGCCGGGAAGGTCGTGGTCCCCAACTCCGGCGACGAGACCTTCGCTGTCGTCCGACCCGACGAGGAGTCGTGGGCCGCGATCACCGCCGGGCTGTCGTCGGTCGAGTCGCAGCTGACCCGCGCGATGCTGTGGTGGACCGCCGTCGACCTCTGCGAGTCGCGGGTGATCGGCGTCGACGAGCTGATCGCGCTCGCCGACCGGCACCTGCGCCCGGAGACGCACCCGCTGGTCTTCGAGGGCGTGATGCGCAACCTCCAGGGCGTCAGCCGTCGCTACGCCGAGCCGCACGAGGTGGCCGGCCACCTCGCCGTCATCGCCGACATCGCCCGCGGTGCGGTCGAGGGCGGCGACCCCGCGCTCGCCCCGGGCGCCTCACGCGTGCTGGCTCGCCTGAGCGCGGACAGCGCCTTCCTCGTCGACTGGCTCGGCCAGGACGACGTCGACCAGACCGTGCGGTGGAACGCCGTCACCCGGCTCGCCGAGCTCGGCGACCCGTCGCACATCGAGCCCGAGGAGGCGCGGGACAAGTCGGTCTCCGGCCACCACGCCGCGCTCACCGCCCGGGCGGCGATCCCCACCGCCGAGGCCAAAGCCGAGGCCTGGGCGCAGCTGATGGGCGGCGAGCTGGGCAGCCACGAGTTCGACGCCGTCGGCGTCGGCTTCTGGGGCTGGGAGCAGGCCGACCTGGTCCGCCCCTACCTCACCCGCTACGTGACCGACGGCCTCGACCTCGGTCGCCGCTCGGGCCAGGCGATGGGGGACGTCATCGGCGACGCCTTCCCCCGCCTGCCCCTCACCCCCGACGTACGCCGTGAGCTGCGCGAGGCGGTCGCTGCGGCGCTGGACACCGGCGAGGTCCCGACCGTGCTCGCCCGCGCCTGGAACGACGCGCTCGACGACCTCGACCGCACCCTCTGAGGAGTCGGGCGGGGCGGTCACCGGATATCCGGCTCTCCTGACTGATGTGTGGGTCAGGTCCGG
>NZ_JAYSFM010000020.1:0-44099 GCF_041913365.1 Nocardioides sp. | reverse complement strand
GTTCACGTGAGGCACGCGGCGTGGGGGGGGGGGGGGGGGGGGCCGCCCCCCCCCCCCCCCGGGGCTGAGGGCGGAGGGGGGGGGGGGGGGGGGGGGGGGGCCGCCCCCCCCCCCCCCCCCCCCCCCCCCCGCTTCTCCACCAGCTGGAGGTCGTCGACGAAGTTCTCGGTGCGGCCGACGAAGTCGACCTCGCGACCGGGAGCCCGCAGGTAGTGCACCTGCGGGCGGCCCACCCGGGGCAGCTCCTCGGTGCCGCGCAGCACGAACTCCTCGAAGCCGGAGTACGTCGACGCCGCGCGCCACATGTCGTTGCCGCGCATCTTCTCGCCGGGCGGCTTCCCGCTGGCCGGCCCCCAGGCACGGTTCCAGTCGTCGACCATCGACCACCACGACACCATCCGCGCCCACGGGTTCCGCACGAACGCGAAGGACCAGTAGTCGGCCACGTCCGGCTCCGCGCGCAGGATCCGTGCGTACGGCGCGTGCCGGCCCAGAGGCGGCTTCACCCCCGGCGTCTTGCTGCGCGCGTCCGGGCAGCAGCGCGTGAACGCGACCCCCACGGAGACCCCGCCCGTCTTGGGCACGTGCACGAACAGCGCACGCCTGGAGTCGGAGATCAGCACGGGCGCGAGGCTAACCCACGCACCGCTGGAAGGATCCACCGATAGGGGATGATCGGCGCGTGATGACGTTCCTCGGTCGCGGCCCGGGCCGCGACTTCGTGCTGCTCGCCCTGCCCAAGACCGCGAGCACGTCCCTGGAGCGCACCCTGGCGCCGTACGCCACCGAGGTGATCGGCTCGCCGCCCGGCCAGAAGCACCTGCCCGCGCGCGGTTTCGTGCACACCATGGCGCACGACCTGGCCGCGCAGGGCCATCCGCGCGAGTCGTACGAGCTGGTCACGATGTTCCGCGAGCCGATCGCCTGGCTCGAGTCGTGGTGGCGCTACCGCGCCCGCGAGGACAGCCGGCAGTCGACGGCCGACCTCACCTTCGACGAGTTCGCGCGGCTCTACCTCGCCGGCGCCGACGACGCGCCGGTGCCCAGGGGACGACCGGCGAAGTTCATCCACGCCCAGGGCGCCGTCGCGGTGGACCGCGTCTTCAGCGTGGAGCGCCCCGACGTCTGGGCGGCGTGGTTCGGCGAGCGGCTCGGGGTGCGGCTGGAGTTCGAGCGCCGCAACGCCTCCACCGCCGAGCGGGGCGACCTGGCCGATCCGACGCGTGAGGCGCTGGTCGCCCACTTCGCCCCGGAGTACGACGTGTGGCGCCGGCTCGCCGGGACCGGCGAGTGGGCGGGCGCGCGCGGCACCGTGCTGGCAGAGCCCGCTCAGTAGGTCGGCTCAGTAGGTGTAGCCGAAGAGCTCGATGTCCTCGGCGTAGACCTCCGCGATGCGCTGGCGGGTCTCGTCGGTGTAGTAGTCGTGGTAGGTGCCGTGCTTGGACTTGTTCTTGTGCACGGGCGTGGAGGGCTCGAGGCCCAGGTGCACCTGCACCTTCTGGAGGTCCTCCACGAAGTTCTCGGTGCGCCCGATGAAGTCGACCTCGCGGTCGTGCTTGGGCGCCCGGAGGTAGCGGATCTGCGGCACGCCGACCCGGGGGAGCTCCTCGGTGCCGCGCATCACGAACTCGTCGAAGCCGGAGTACGCCGCGGCCGCACGCCACATGTCGTTGCCGTCCCGCATCGAGCCGTGCTTGACGTCCTGCGGCTTGCCGCTGGCCGGTCCGTGCCGGCGGTCCCACGCGGAGATCATCGAGTACCACGACACCATCCGGGCCCAGGGGTTCCGGACGAAGCCGAACGTCCAGTAGTCCACGACCTGCGGCTCGTGCTTGATGATCTTGCCGAGCGTCGCGTGGCGGCCGATCGGGACGCGGGCCTTGCGGGCGTCGGGGCAGGCCTCCTTGACCGTCTCCTCGACCGAGACGCCGCCCGTCTTGGGGACGTGGACGAAGAGGACCTGCCGGGAGTCGCTGATCAGCACGCGCCGAGGCTATCCCACCCCGGGGAGGGTCTCGGCACCTCGTGGGCAGCCCCTAGCATCGCCGGATGCCCGACAGCACGGACACTGCCGGACCCGCCCGCGGCTACCGCGCTTCCCAGAAGCTGCTGCACTGGCTGACCGTCCTCGCGGTCGCCGCCCAGTTCGCCGTCGGCTACAACCTCGACCTCGATGACGACTGCGACCCGCCGGGGGAGGACCTCAGCGGCGGCGACACCAGCGACGCCTTCGAGGACCGGCTCGACCGGCTCGAGGACCAGTGCGAGGCGCGCGCCGACGACTACGACCTGCTCGGCGGCGGCTTCGACCTCGCCGAGCTCCACCTGGTGCTGGGACTGACGGTCCTGGCGCTGGGCGTCGCACGGCCGCTGTGGCGCCGGGTGGCGGGGCTGCCGCCGTGGTCGGAGCACCTCTCGGCCGCGCAGCGACGGCTGTCCACCTGGACCGAGCGCGCGCTGATGTCGTTGCTCGTGCTCGTCCCTCTGTCAGGACTGCTGCTGGTCGGCACCGGCGACGACGCCTGGCTGCCGCTCCACGTCGGGGCGCACGTGGCCTTCTTCGTGGCACTCGCCGCCCACCTGTCGACCAACCTGCGACCGGCGGTCCTGCGCCGGATGCTCTGAGCGGGCCGTCAGCGCTCGAGGGGCCAGCCGCGCTGGGCCCAGCCGCCGGTGCCGCCGGCGACGTTGACGGCCGGCACGCCCTGGGCGCGCAGGTGGTCGACCACCTGGCGGCTGCGCCCGCCCGACTGGCAGATCACGAAGACCGGCTGGTCGGTGGGCAGGTCGGCGACCCGGCCAGGGACCTCGTTCATCGGGATGTGCACGGCGCCCGGGACGCGCCCGCCCGCCACCTCGTCGGCCTCGCGGACGTCGACGACGTACGCCCCCTGACTGTGCGCGGCGGCGAAGTCGTCGAGCCCGACCTCGTCCTGGGGGCCGTTGGCGGCGGCCTCCTGCGCGGCCTGCACCTCCTGACGTACGGCATCCATGTCGAGCTCGCGCGCCTGCCGGATCACGTCGGTCAGGGCCTGGGGCGGCAGCGCGCCGGCCTGGTTGAAGAGGAGGACGCCGTCGCGGAACAGCATCAGCGTCGGGATCGAGGTGATCGCCGCCATCTGGCTCAGCTGCTGCTCGGCCTCGGTGTCGACCTTGCCGAAGACGATGTCGGGGTTGTCCTCCGACGCCTTCTCGAAGACGGGCGCGAACTGGCGGCACGGACCGCACCACGCAGCCCAGAAGTCGACGAGGACGATGCCCTCGGCGCTCACCGTCTGCTCGAAGTCGGCCAGGGTCAGCTCACGCGTGCTCATGCCTCCAGCCTGCCACGGCGGGCCAGCGGACGCCGCGTCACCAGCCCCGCTCGCGCCACTCCGCCAGGTGCGGCCGCTCGTCGCCGAGCACGCCGTCGTCGCCGTGGCCTGGGTAGAACCACGTCTCGTCGGGGAGCCGGTCGAAGATCCTCGTCCCCACGTCGCCGATGAGCTGGGTGAATGCGTCGGCGTCGCCGAAGGTCGCGCCGACGCCGCCGGGGAACAGGCAGTCGCCGGTGAAGAGGTGCGGGGCAGGGGCGACCTCCTCGTCGTGGAGCAGGAGGCAGATAGAGCCGGGCGTGTGGCCGGCGATCGGGATGACGGTGAGGTCGCAGGTGCCGACGGCGACCTTGTCGCCCTCGCCGACCCGGCGGTCCACGGTGACCCCGGTCTGCTCCTCGATCGCGTCGGCGTCGGGGGAGCCGGCGACGACGGTCGCGCCGGGGTGGGCGGCCTTGACGGCGGCCAGCGCGCGATGGTGGTCCCAGTGCTGGTGCGTCGTCACGATCGAGGTCAGCGTGCGGTCGCCGATCAGCTCCAGAAGCCGCGACGGCTCGGCAGCGGCGTCGACCAGGACCACCTCGTCGGTCTCCGAGCAGTGCAGCAGGTAGCAGTTGTTGGACATCTTCTCGTCCACCGCGACCTTGGTCAGCGTCAGGCAGCCGAGGTTGCGGACGTCGGGCGCCCCGCCGGGGGTCACGCGGCCCGTGTAGGTGTCGCTCACCACGCCTCCATCTCCGGCAGGCGGCCGGTGTCGGACGTCAGGCCCTCTCCGGTGCCGCGGCCGGTCAGCCACCACCCCAGCGCGGACGCCGTGCCGGTGACGACGGGACCGCCCTCGCCCTCGCCGTAGCGCCAGGTGCCGTCGAGGTCGGTCGGCCGGACGCTGAACGGCTCGGCGGTCGCGAACTTCGTCAGCGAGTCGAGCAGGATCGACCGGAAGTCCTCGCCCCAGTCGGCTGGCGCGTAGCCGGCGTCGAGGTCGGCGTGGTGGATCTCGACCTCGCGCAGCCGCATCAGGGGGACGTTGGCGAGCGCGATCGACTGGCCGCCGGGGGTGCGGTCGAAGCGGCCCTCCCAGTCACCGGGCGCCATCGCCTCGAGCGCCTCGGTGAACCGGCCGGTCGCCGCCAGCAACCGCTCGCGGAGCTCGGTCGGGTCGGCGCCGGCCAGCTCCTCGATGTCGCCGTCGCGGGCCTCCTGCGAGGCGTACATCGTGCGGGGCTCGCCGACGTGGGCACCGTGGAGCACCCCGGCGAGGCCCTCGGCGTTGAGCGTGAGGTGGGCGATGACGTGCGCCCGGGTCCAGCCAGGCAGCAGCGAGGGCTCGGCGTACGCCGGGTCGGGCAGGCCGTCGACGGTGCGGATCAGCTGGTGGTCGGCCCGCGCGATCAGGTCGGGGGAGAGGCCAGTGAGGTCGGTCACGCAGCACATCGTGCCACCTCGTCGGCACCCACCCGGGCGGGTGACGGATGGGCCCGTTGTCGGTGCCCCGTCATAGGGTGGTAGAGCGTGTCGGTTTGACCCCGACCCTCCATCGAGACGAACATGTGTTCGACTCCGCCATGCTTCCACGAACGAGGACCACTGTGGCCGACCAGCTCATCATCCGGGGCGCCCGCGAGCACAACCTGAAGGACGTGTCGCTCGACCTGCCTCGGGACTCCCTCATCGTCTTCACCGGCCTGTCCGGGTCGGGCAAGTCCAGCCTCGCGTTCGACACGATCTTCGCCGAGGGCCAGCGCCGCTACGTCGAGTCGCTGTCGGCGTACGCGCGCCAGTTCCTCGGCCAGATGGACAAGCCCGACGTCGACTTCATCGAGGGCCTGAGCCCGGCGGTCAGCATCGACCAGAAGTCCACGTCGAAGAACCCGCGCTCAACGGTCGGCACCATCACCGAGGTCTACGACTACCTCCGCCTGCTCTACGCCCGCGCCGGTCGCGCGCACTGCCCGACCTGTGGCGCGCCGATCGAGCGCCAGACGCCGCAGCAGATCGTCGACCGCGTCCTCGCGCTCGAGGAGGGCCGCCGCTTCCAGGTCCTCGCGCCGGTGATCCGCGGTCGCAAGGGCGAGTACGTCGAGCTCTTCCGCCAGCTCCAGCAGCAAGGCTTCAGCCGCGCCCGCGTCGACGGCCAGACCCACACCCTCGACGAGCCGCCGACGCTCGACAAGAAGCTCAAGCACACGATCGAGGTCGTGGTCGACCGCCTCGCCGTCAAGGAGTCCTCCAAGCGGCGCCTCGCCGACTCGGTCGAGACCGCGCTCGGCCTGGCCGGCGGGCTCGTGGTGTTCGACTTCGTCGACCTGGACGACAAGGACCCGCACCGGGAGATGCGGTTCTCCGAGAAGATGGCGTGCCCCAACGACCACCCCATCGACACCGACGACCTCGAGCCCCGCTCGTTCTCGTTCAACTCGCCCTTCGGCGCCTGCCCGGTCTGCTCCGGCCTCGGCACCAAGATGGAGGTCGACCCCGAGCTCGTCGTGCCCGACCCGGGAGCCACGCTCGGCGAGGGCGCGATCGCCCCGTGGAGCGGCGCCCACGTCGCCGACTACTTCCTCCGGCTGGTCAACGCGCTCGGCGAGGAGCTCGGCTTCGACCTCAACACGCCGTGGGACCAGCTCTCCTCCCACGCACGCTCGTCGCTGCTCGAGGGCCACAAGACCAAGGTCCACGTCGTCACCAAGAACCGCTACGGCCGCCAGCGCGCCTACTACGCCGCGTTCGAGGGCGTCCGTCCCTATGTCGAGCGTCGGCACCGTGAGGCCGAGTCCGACACCAGCCGCGAGCGCTTCGAGGGCTTCATGCGCGAGGTGCCGTGCCCGGCCTGCAAGGGCACCCGCCTGAAGCCGGTGTCCGTCTCCGTCACCCTCGGGGCGAAGGAGCAGGGCGGCAAGAACATCGCCGAGGTGTGCGCCCTCCCGATCAACGAGACGGCCGACTACCTCCGCAACCTCGACCTCTCGGTCCGCGAGCGCCAGATCGGTGAGCGCGTGCTCAAGGAGATCCAGGAGCGCCTGCAGTTCCTGCTCGACGTCGGTCTCGACTACCTCTCCCTCGACCGGCCCAGCGGGTCGCTGTCGGGCGGCGAGGCGCAGCGGATCCGGCTCGCCACCCAGATCGGCGCCGGCCTCGTGGGTGTGCTCTACGTCCTCGACGAGCCGTCGATCGGCCTCCACCAGCGCGACAACCACCGCCTGATCGAGACCCTGGTCCGGCTCAAGGACCTCGGCAACACGCTGATCGTCGTCGAGCACGACGAGGACACCGTGCGGGTGGCCGACTGGGTCGTCGACATCGGGCCGGGCGCCGGCGAGCACGGTGGACAGGTCGTCCACTCCGGGTCCGTCGAGGACCTGCTGACCCACCCCGACTCGATGACCGGGCAGTACCTCTCCGGTCGTCGCGAGATCCCGATCCCGCCCGTGCGCCGCCCGCGCACCGTGGGCCGCGAGCTCAAGGTCCACGGCGCCCGCGAGCACAACCTGCAGAACGTCGACGTCAGCTTCCCGCTCGGCGTGTTCTGCGCGGTCACCGGCGTCTCGGGGTCGGGCAAGTCGACCCTGGTCAACGACATCCTCTACACCTCGCTGGCCAAGCAGATCTACAACGCCCGCGCGGTCCCCGGCCGGCACACCAAGATCACCGGCCTCGAGCACGTCGACAAGGTGATCCACGTCGACCAGTCGCCGATCGGCCGCACGCCGCGGTCCAACCCGGCGACCTACACCGGCGTCTTCGACCACATCCGTCGCCTGTTCGCCTCGACCCCCGAGGCGAAGATGCGCGGCTACCTCCAGGGCCGCTTCTCCTTCAACGTCAAGGGCGGACGCTGCGAGGCGTGCTCCGGCGACGGCACGATCAAGATCGAGATGAACTTCCTGCCGGACGTCTACGTCCCGTGCGAGGTCTGCCACGGCGCGCGCTACAACCGCGAGACGCTCGAGGTCCACTACAAGGGCAAGACCATCGCCGAGGTCCTCGACATGCCGATCGAGGAGGCCGCCGACTTCTTCGCCGCGGTGCCGGCGATCGCCCGTCACATGAACACCCTCCAGGAGGTCGGGCTCGGCTACGTCCGGCTCGGGCAGCCGGCCACCACGCTGTCCGGCGGCGAGGCGCAGCGCGTCAAGCTCGCCAGCGAGCTGCAGAAGCGGTCCACCGGACGCACGGTGTACGTCCTCGACGAGCCCACCACCGGCCTGCACTTCGAGGACATCCGCAAGCTCCTCGGCGTGCTGTCCAGCCTGGTCGACAAGGGCAACACCGTCCTGGTGATCGAGCACAACCTCGACGTCATCAAGACCGCCGACTGGCTGGTCGACATGGGTCCGGAGGGCGGCTCGCGCGGCGGCACGGTCGTCGCGGAGGGCACGCCGGAGGAGGTCGCCGCGGTCGCGGAGAGCCACACCGGCACCTTCCTGGCGCCGATCCTCGAGGGTCGGGCTGCCCGGCAGCCGGGCAAGCCCCGTCGGGCCACCACCGCCGCGGCGAAGTCCGCGCCGGCCCGCAGCACGGCCACCAAGAAGACGGCGGCCAAGAAGACGGCGGCCAAGAAGACCGCTGCGAAGAAGACCGCTGCGAAGAAGACCGCTGCGAAGAAGACGGCTGCGAAGAAGGCACCGGCGAAGCGGACGCCGAAGGCGTAGTCACAGGGTCCTCTCAGGACCGCTGGCTACTGTCCGAGCCATGACAGCGATCAACAGACGTCGTGCCCTGTCCGGTTCCGCTGCGATCGCTGTGGGGGTGCCGGTCCTCGCCGCGTGCGGCTCGGACAGCTCCAACGCCGAGGACTCCTCAGGCTCCGACGACACCGGGTCGGGTGACAGCGGGGACAGCGCTGGCGGCGACAATGGCGGCGGCGGCACCAGCGGCGAGGTGCTCGCGTCGGCCGCCGACGTGCCGGTCGGGGGCTGCTTCGTGGTGTCCGGCGCCAAGGTCGTGGTGACGCAGCCGAGCGAGGGCGACTTCAAGGCCTTCACCGCGGTGTGCACCCACCGCGGCTGCTTGGTCGAGTCGAGCACGGAGGGCGACATCCCGTGTCCGTGCCACAGCAGCAAGTTCTCCCTGGACGACGGCTCCCCACTGGCCGGCCCGGCCACGACAGCGTTGGAGGCAGTCGAGATCTCGGTGGACGGGGACTCGATCTCCCGGGCCTGACCTCGTCCCGCTTCGTGCCCTGGGCCCTGGCGCGACTACGATCTGGGGAGGTCGCGCGGCGGGTGCCGCGCCACCTTCGAGCCCGGCGTACGGACGATGAACGTGGCCGGGTGTGAGCGGCAGGAGGACGACATCAGCGACAATCTCGTGGTGGCGACACCTCTCGCGCTGCTCGCGGGCATCGTGTCGTTCTTCTCCCCGTGCATCCTGCCGCTGGTGCCCGCCTACCTGTCGTACGCCACCGGCCTCGCCGTGACCGACATCGCGGACGGCGCGGTCAAGCGGTCGCGGATGCTGACCGGCGCCGTGCTGTTCGTGTCCGGCTTCGGCGTCGTGTTCGTGGCGCTGGGCGTGGCCGCCGGGAGCCTGGGCTGGTTCACCTGGCGCCACATGGACTCGTTCACGATCGTCCTGGGGCTGCTGATGATCGCTTCCGGAGTGGTCTTCCTGGGCCTCGTGCCGTCGCCCAGCCGGGTCATCCCCGTGCGACGGCTCCCCGGGGTGGGGCTCGGCTTCGCCCCCGTCCTCGGGGCGATGTTCGCCGTGGTGTGGCTCCCGTGCGTCGGCCCCGTGCTGGGCGCCATCCTGACGATGGCCTCGTCCTCGACCTCCCCGGTCCAGGGCGGGCTGCTGCTCGCCGTCTACACGGTCGGCTTCGGGTTGCCGTTCCTCGCCGCAGCGCTCGTGTGGCACGTCGCTCTGCGGGCCTTCCGGCTGATCAGCAACCACCGCCGCGCCGTCAACGTCGTCGCGGGCGTGGTGATGGTGGGGATCGGGATCGCGATGCTGCTGGGCTGGTGGACCTACCTCACGCAGTGGGCGCAGCTGCAGGCGGTCGAGCTCCTCTACTAGCCGGCGTCACCGGAAGAGCCGGCCGCCGCACCGGTGCTCGCCCCGCCCGTCGACCGATCCGTAGGTGTGAGGCGGCAGCTCGTGGGACACAATGCTCCCCGGACGCCCCGGACGGGGGCACGGCGCAGGGGGAGCACCACATGTCGTTGAAGGCTGTTCGGGCACGGGTCACGGTAGCGACGGCAGCAGCCGTCACGGCCGCGCTGCTGACACCCACGCAGGGCGGCGCGGCCGCCCCGTCGGGCGCGGCGCGCAACACGGTGGAGGTCTCGGGCACCGTCCTGGTGACCGCTGGCGAGGACGGGGACGCCGACCGCTACTCCCTGCTGCTGCCGTCGGGCCGCACCATCGAGCTGGCCGACGGGTTCACCGCCGAGCCGCTGTCGGCCTTCGCCGGCACCGTCGCCGTCCCGGGCACCGGCTCGGGTGCGCGGCTGACCGGCTCGATGCGCGCCACCACGCTGCGGCGTGCGGCGACGTCCGGCACGCCGATGAAGGTCGTCTCCGCCCGCACGTCCGCGCCGGCGCCGTCGCCCGGCCCGACCAACCACACGACGTACGTCGCCAAGGTGACCAACTTCGGCGCGATCGGTCTGACCGACGCCCAGATCCTCGCGACCGTCGACGCCTCGCAGGCCTACTGGGTGCGGGAGTCCAGCGGCCAGGTCCCGTCCTGGACCCGCGCCACCGGCGTGGTGCCCGTCGCGTCGAGCGCCGGCTCGCCGAGCGACTGCGGGCTCGGCAACGGCGGCGCCAGCTTCGGCGCGATCGTCCAGGCGGTGGGGAGTGCCGCCTTCCCGGGCGTCGACTTCTCGGGCAACACGGCCAACCACCTCGTCGTGGTCGTGCCCAACGGCTGCGGCGGAACGACCAGCGGCCGCGGTCGGATCGGCAGCACGTTCGCCAACGGCGGCCCGGTCATCATCGACGCGCGGCCCCAGCCGCAGCCGACGCTCGACCACGAGTTCGGCCACAACCTCGGCCTGCAGCACGCCAACAACACCGCCGCCGAGTACGGCGACGTCTACGAGGTCATGGGTGCGGGGCCCGACCAGTACAGCAGCCCCGTCCTCGGCACGGTCTACCGCTGGGAGCAGGGGATCATCGGGGCCGGCGAGACGGTCGACGGCAGCGCGGGCGGCTCCTGGGCGCTCGCCGCACGGTCCGCGACCGCCGGCCTACGCGGCGTCGTCTTCATCGACCCGGACAACGGCCGCCGGATGTTCGTCGACTACCGCACCGGCGCCGGCAACGACGCCGGCACCTGCTACGTCTCCGGCTCCTGCAACTACACGAGCGGCAAGTACGGCCAGAACTACCTCACCGGCCTCACCGTCACCCGCGAGAACGAGTCCAGCGGCGCCTTCCTCATGCCGGTGCCCGGCAACGACGGCGTGCTGACCGGCGGCGAGGCCTGGTCCAACGGCAGCGGGCGGTTCAAGGTCGCCGGCAACGGCAGCACCGTGACGATCACCCGCGGTCCTGCCGCGGGCACCGTGTCCGGCGGCACCGCCGGCATGTCCGCGCCCACCGCGCTGCGCGACGTGACGGCCAGCGGCTCCGGCTTCACCCCGGCCCCGGGTGGCTACCGCTACCAGTGGCTGTTCAACGGCCAGCCCGTCCCCGGTGCGGAGGACGCGACCTTCCGGCCCACCGCCGCGATGGCGGGCGGGGCGCTCAGCGTCACCGTGACGGCGTACGCCCCCGGCTACGACCCGGTCTCGCGCACCTCCGCGCCGCAGACCGTCGCGCCGGCCGCCTGGTACGCCAACGGCACCCGCCGCTACCCCGAGATCACGGGCAGCACGCGCGTCGGCGGCACCCTCACCGCGCTGGGCCTGGACTGGGTGAACTACTACAACGAGAAGCCGGCCGGCTACACGACCGTCTACCAGTGGACCCGCAACGGCAACGCCATCAAGGGCGCCACGGCCAGCACCTACCGCCTGACGTCGAAGGACAAGGGCAAGAAGATCCAGGTCACCGAGTACCCCCGCGCCGCCGGCTACGCCACCACGTCGTACGCCAGGTCGGAGGCGACCGGCAAGATCCGGATCGGCCGCCTGGTCACCAAGCGCCCGACGATCAGCGGCAAGGTGAAGGTCGGCAAGCGCGTCACGGCGCGCGCGAAGGGCTGGACCAACGGGACGAAGTTCTCCTACCAGTGGTTCATCGGCAAGAAGAAGATCCGGGGAGCGACCTCCAAGAAGCTGCGCATCACCCGGTCGATGCGCGGCAAGAAGCTCGTGGTCAAGGTGACCGGCAAGAAGAAGGCGTTCGTCAAGGCCTCGGCGAAGTCGAAGCCCACGAAGGTGAAGAAGTGAGCTGACGCCCGACCGGGCGGCCCCCACCCGCACGTCGGTGTCGGGGGCCGCCCGTAGGGTTGGCGGGTGGCCACGCCGAGCTCTTATCGACCCGCACCGGGGTCGATCCCGACCAAGCCGGGGGTCTACCGCTTCCGCGACGCCAAGGGCCGCGTGATCTACGTCGGCAAGGCCAAGAGCCTGCGCCCGCGGCTGTCGTCGTACTTCCAGGACATCGGCAACCTCCACCCGCGCACGGCCACGATGGTGACCACCGGCGCGAGCGTCGAGTGGACCGTCGTCGACACCGAGGTCGAGGCCCTCCAGCTGGAGTACAGCTGGATCAAGGAGTTCGACCCGCGGTTCAACGTGAAGTACCGCGACGACAAGTCCTACCCGTGGCTCGCGGTGACGGTCGGCGAGGAGTTCCCGCGGGTCATGGTCGGGCGCGGCGCCAAGCGCAAGGGCACCCGCTACTTCGGCCCCTACAGCCACGCCTGGGCGATCCGCGAGACCGTCGACCTGTTGCTGCGCGTCTTCCCGATGCGCTCGTGCAGCAACGGCGTCTTCAAGCGGTCCTCGCAGATCGGGCGGCCGTGCCTGCTGGGCTACATCGACAAGTGCTCCGCCCCCTGCGTCGGCAGCGTCACGCCCGAGCAGCACCGCGAGATCGTCGACGACTTCTGCGACTTCATGGCCGGCAACACCGCCGCCTTCACCCGGCGCATCGAGAAGGAGATGTACGCCGCCTCCGAGGCGCTCGACTTCGAGAAGGCCGCCCGGCTGCGCGACGACCTCGGCGCCCTCAACAAGGCCCTGGAGAAGCAGGCCGTCGTGCTCGGCGACGGCACCGACGCCGACGTGATCGCCCTCGCCGAGGACCCGCTCGAGGTCGCCGTGCAGATCTTCTACGTCCGCGGCGGCCGGATCCGCGGCCAGCGCGGCTGGGTCGCCGACCGCACCGACGAGGGCGGCACGCCTGAGCTCGTCCAGGACTTCGTGCTCCAGCTCTACGGAGGGGAGAGCGACTCGATCCCGCGCGAGGTGCTGGTGCCCGCGCTGCCGCCGGACTCCGGCGTGCTCGAGGAGCTGCTCACCGAGCGGCGGGGGAGCAAGGTCGCCATCCGGGTGCCCCAGCGCGGCGACAAGCGCGACCTGCAGCAGACGGTCGCCACCAACGCCGCACAGGCGCTCGCGCTCCACAAGACCAAGCGCGCCAGCGACCTGACGACCCGCAACCGCGCGCTGGAGGAGATCCAGCAGTCGCTCTCGCTCGACGAGGTGCCGCTGCGCATCGAGTGCTACGACGTCTCCAACCTCCAGGGCACCGAGGTGGTCGCCTCGATGGTCGTCTTCGAGGACGGCCTCGCGCGCAAGTCCGAGTACCGCCGCTTCGTGATCCGCGGCGTCGACGGCCAGAACGACGTGGCCTCGATGCACGAGGTGATCACCCGGCGGTTCCGGCGACTGCTCGACGAACAGGCGCGGAGCGAGACGGTCTCTACCGACTCCGGCCCGATGCTCGTCGACCCGGAGACCGGGCGGCCCCGGAAGTTCGCCTACGCACCGTCGCTCGTCGTCGTCGACGGCGGCCCGCCGCAGGTGGCCGCCGCCGAGCAGGCGCTGGCCGACCTCGGCGTGAACGACATCCCGGTCTGCGGCCTGGCCAAGCGGCTCGAGGAGGTCTGGCTGCCGGGGGAGGAGGACCCGGTGATCATGGCCCGCACCAGCGAGGGCCTCTACCTCCTCCAGCGGATCCGCGACGAGGCCCACCGCTTCGCGATCACCCACCACCGCAACCGCCGCTCCAAGTCGATGGTCGAGAGCGCCCTCGACGACGTGCCCGGGCTCGGCGAGGTGCGTCGCAAGACCCTCCTCAAGCACTTCGGCTCGCTGAAGAAGCTGCGCGAGGCGGAGGTCGACCAGATCGCGCTGGTGCCGGGCATCGGGCCCCGCACCGCGACCGCGATCAAGGACGCGGTCGCGAAGGCCGACGCGACCCGCAAGACTTCTGCCAAGGCGCCGACGGTCAACACCGCGACGGGCGAGATCATCGAGGAGGACTGAGCATGTCGCTCACCGAGCAGGCTCCCGGCGAGCTGGTCATCGTCACGGGCATGACCGGGGCCGGGCGCAGCACCGCGGCCAAGGAGCTGGAGGACCTCGGCTTCTTCGTCGTCGACAACCTCCCGCCGACCCTGGTCCGCGACGTGGTCCGGCTCGTCGACGACAGCCGCGGCATCCACCAGCCGATCGCCGTGGTGGTCGACGTGCGCTCGGGGTCGTTCTTCGACTCGCTCCAGGCCAACCGCCACCAGCCGGTGACGGGGCGGCCCACGACGCTGCTCTTCCTCGAGGCCAGTGACGAGGTGCTCGTCCGGCGCCAGGAGGCGGCCCGCCGCCCGCACCCCCTCCAGGCCGGCGGCCGGCTGCTCCACGGCCTGCAGCGCGAGCGCGACGTGATGGCCGACATCCGCGGTGACGCCGACGTGCTGCTCGACACGACGAACTTCAACGTCCACCAGCTGCAGGACCGGATCGCCTCGTTGTTCGGCACCGAGGCCTCGACGCGGCTCAAGGTGACCGTGATCAGCTTCGGCTTCAAGTACGGCATCCCCGTCGACGCCGACTGGGTCGCCGACATGCGGTTCCTGCCCAACCCGCACTGGGTGCCCGAGCTGCGCCCGCAGAACGGCCGCGACCCCGAGGTGTCGGCGTACGTCCTCTCGCAGCCGGGTGCCGGGACCTTCCTCGAGCAGTACCTCCCGGTCCTCACGACCGTGGCGCAGGGGTACATGGAGGAGGGCAAGCGCTTCATGCAGGTCGCCGTGGGCTGCACGGGCGGCAAGCACCGCAGCGTGGCGATGACCGAGGCGATCGCCGGGCTGCTGCGCGAGGCCGGGCACGACGTCAGCACCGCCCACCGCGACCTCGGCAGGGAGTGACGTGGCGCGCCACACCGCGCAGGCCGCGGTCGCACTCGGTGGGGGGCACGGCCTCGCGGCCACCCTGTCGGCGCTGCGGCGCCTCCACGACGACCTCACCATCGACGACCTCACGGCCGTCGTCACCGTCGCCGACAACGGCGGCTCGTCCGGGCGCCTGCGGGGCGAGTTCGGCGTGCTGCCGCCGGGAGACCTCCGGATGGCGCTGGCCGCGCTGTGCGGCGACGACGAGTGGGGCCGCACCTGGGCCGACGTCGTCCAGCACCGGTTCGCCGGCGACGGCGAGATGCGGGGGCACGTCACCGGCAACCTGCTGATCGTCTCGCTCTGGGAGCTGATGGGCGACCACGTCCGCGCGCTCGACTGGATGGGGCGGCTGCTCGGCGCCCACGGTCGGGTGCTGCCGATGGCGACCACGCCCATGGACATCACCGCCCGGATCCGGGGCGCCGACCCGGCCGACCCCTCGGGCGTCGCCGTCGTACGCGGTCAGGTCGAGGTGGCGACCAGCGCAGGCCAGATCGAGTCCGTGGCCCTCGTGCCGGAGGACCCGGAGGCGTGCGCGGAGGCCGTCGAGGCGATCCGCTCCGCCGAGTGGGTGGTGCTCGGTCCCGGCTCGTGGTTCACCTCGGTCATCCCGCACCTGATGGTGCCCGGCCTGCGGCGCGCCCTCGCCGAGACCGAGGGTCGGCTGGTCGTGGTGCTCAACCTCGAGGCGCAGGCGGGGGAGACCACCGGCTTCGGGCCCGAGGACCACCTCGCGGCCCTCTTCGAGCACGCCCCCGACCTCACCGTGCACGCCGTGCTCGTCGACGCCACCTCGGTGGGCGAGGACCGCGAGCAGCTCGCCAAGGTCGTCGGAGACCGGGGCGCACGCCTGGTCGTCGAGGACATCGCGGTCCCCGGTGAGCCTCGTCACGATCCCGAGCGGCTGGCCGCGGCGTTCCGCAAGATCGTGGAGGGAAGCGGCTGAGGGTCGTTGACCCGCATGGCAGGATTCCGACCATGGCAATGACGGCACAGGTGAAGGCAGAGCTCGCCTCCACCCAGATCACCAAGACCTGCTGCCGGAAGGCCGAGGTTGCCTCCATGCTCCGCTTCGCGGGCGGCCTCCACATCGTGAGCGGTCGCATCGTCGTCGAGGCCGAGCTCGACACCGGCGCCGCTGCGCGGCGGCTGCGCAAGGACATCTCCGAGGTCTACGGACACCCCTCCGACGTGGTGATGGTGCAGGGCAACGGCATCCGCAAGGGCAGCCGCTACATCGTGCGGGTGACGAAGGACGGCGAGGCCCTGGCCCGCCAGACCGGCCTGCTCGACCAGCGCGGTCGCCCGGTCCGCGGGCTCCCGCCGGCCGTGGTGAGCGGCGGCGGCTGCGACGCCGTCGCGGCGTGGCGCGGCGCCTTCCTCGCCCACGGCTCGCTCACCGAGCCCGGCCGGTCGTCCTCGCTCGAGATCACCTGCCCCGGCCCGGAGGCCGCCCTCGCGATCGTCGGCGTGGCCCGGCGCCTGGGGATCTCCGCCAAGGCGCGCGAGGTCCGCGGCGTCGACCGCGTGGTGATCCGCGACGGCGACGCCATCGGTGCGCTGCTGACGCGCCTGGGCGCGCACGAGTCGCTGATGGCGTGGGAGGAGCGCCGGATGCGGCGCGAGGTCCGTGCCACCGCCAACCGGCTGGCCAACTTCGACGACGCCAACCTGCGTCGCTCCGCCCGCGCGGCCGTGGCCGCCGGCGCCCGCGTCGAGCGGGCGCTGGAGATCCTCGGCGAGGAGATCCCCGACCACCTCCGCCAGGCCGGGCACCTCCGGCTCGAGCACAAGCAGGCCTCCCTCGAGGAGCTCGGCCAGCTCCACGACCCGGTCCTCACCAAGGACGCCATCGCCGGTCGCATCCGGCGGCTGCTCGCCATGGCCGACAAGCGCGCTGAGGAGCTCGGCATCCCCGACACCGAGGCCTCGCTGACCCCGGAGATGCTCGCCGACGAGGCCTGACAGGGGGCCGTTCGGCCCTTGCGCCGGGCCTACCGGCCTGTGACGCTCGTCGTGGGCTTGGAACGATCCAAGGTTACCTGTCCGTACCGCGGGAGACTGCGGTTCTGGGCGGCGCCGACACCCGATAGGGTCGACGCAGGTCACCAAAGGCCCAGTTGTCCACGGGGTCACCGAAGGCCCCACACCTCAAGGAGACATGCACCCATGACCGTCCGCGTAGGTATCAACGGCTTCGGCCGCATCGGCCGCAACTTCTTCCGCGCCGTCCGGGCGTCGGGCGCCGACATCGAGATCGTCGGCGTGAACGACCTCACCGACAACGCGTCGCTCGCCAACCTGCTCAAGTTCGACTCGATCCTGGGCCGGCTCGACGCCGACGTCTCCAGCGACGACACCTCGATCAAGGTCGGCGACCAGAGCATCGCCGCGTTCGCCGAGCGCGACCCGTCCGCCCTCAAGTGGGGCGACCTCGGTGTCGACGTGGTCGTGGAGTCCACCGGCTTCTTCACCGACGCGACCAAGGCCAAGGCCCACGTCGACGCCGGCGCCAAGAAGGTCATCATCTCCGCGCCCGCCTCCAACGAGGACATCACCATCGTGATGGGCGTCAACCACGAGCTCTACGACCCCTCGGCGCACACGGTCATCTCCAACGCCTCGTGCACGACCAACTGCCTCGCGCCCATGGCCAAGGCGCTCAACGACGGCCTCGGCATCACCAAGGGCCTGATGACGACCATCCACGCCTACACCGCCGACCAGAACCTGCAGGACAACATCCACAAGGACCCGCGCCGCGCCCGCGCCGCCGCGCTCAACATGGTCCCGACCTCGACCGGTGCCGCCAAGGCCATCGGCCTCGTGCTGCCCGAGCTCAAGGGCAAGCTCGACGGCTACGCCATGCGCGTCCCGGTCCCGACCGGCTCGGCGACCGACCTCACCTTCGAGGCCTCGCGCGAGACCTCCGTCGACGAGGTCAACGAGATCGTCAAGGCGGCCGCCGACGGCCGGTTCCTGAAGTACTCCACCGACCCGCTGGTGTCGACCGACATCGTCACCGACCCGGCCTCGTGCATCTTCGACGCGCCGTTGACCAAGGTCATCGGCAACCAGGTCAAGGTCCTCGGCTGGTACGACAACGAGTGGGGCTACTCCAACCGCCTCGCCGACCTGATCACGCACGTCGGCTCCTCGCTCTGAGCTCGATGTCCGACATCACCTCGCTGGGTGACCTGACGGGCAAGCGCGTCCTGGTCCGCTCGGACCTCAACGTGCCCCTCGACGGCACCACCATCACCGACGACGGCCGGATCCGCGCGAGCGTGCCGACCATCAAGCAGCTGTCCGACGCAGGGGCCCGGGTGGTCGTCACCGCCCACCTGGGCCGCCCGGACGGCTCGCCCGACCCGAAGTACTCGCTGCAGCCGGTCGCCGCGAGGCTCTCCGAGCTCCTCGAGCGTCCCGTCGCGTTCGCCACCGACACCGTCGGCGCCAGTGCGGCCGAGACCGTCGCCGCCCTCGGCGATGGCGAGGTCGCGGTGCTGGAGAACGTCCGGTTCAACGACGGCGAGACCAGCAAGGACGACGACGTCCGGGGCGCGTTCGCCGACCAGCTCGCGCAGCTCGCCGACGCCTTCGTCTCCGACGGCTTCGGCGTGGTCCACCGCAAGCAGGCGAGCGTGTACGACGTCGCGCTCCGGCTGCCATCCGCGATGGGCGGGCTGGTCGCGGCCGAGGTCGACGTGCTCCGCCGGCTCACCGAGCACCCCGAGCGCCCCTACGTCGTGGTGCTGGGCGGCTCGAAGGTGTCCGACAAGCTCGGCGTCATCGACAACCTCATCGACAAGGCCGACAAGCTCCTCATCGGCGGCGGCATGGTCTTCACCTTCCTCAAGGCCCAGGGCCACGAGGTCGGCAAGAGCCTGCTCGAGGAGGACCAGCTCGACACCTGCAACCGCTACCTCACCGAGGCCGCGGACCGCGGGGTGGAGATCCTGCTCCCGACCGACGTCGTGGTCGACACGGCGTTCCCCTCGGGCGACCGGGAGCCCCAGCCCTCCGTCGTACCCGCCTCGGAGATCCCGGCCGACGCCCTCGGCCTGGACATCGGGCCGGAGTCGGCTCAGGCCTTCGCGGCTGCCTTGCGCGACGCGAAGACGGTCTTCTGGAACGGCCCGATGGGTGTGTTCGAGGTCGACGCCTTCGCGGAGGGCACGCGTGCGGTCGCCCAGGCGCTCACCGAGGTCGACGGGCTGTCCGTCGTCGGTGGCGGCGACTCGGCAGCGGCCGTCCGCAAGCTCGGTTTCGACGAGGCCGCGTTCGGCCACATCTCCACCGGCGGTGGCGCGTCGCTGGAGTTCCTGGAGGGCAAGGAGCTCCCGGGCATCGCCGTACTCGAGAGGGACTGACGTGGCTGAGAAGCGCACTCCGCTGATGGCGGGCAACTGGAAGATGAACCTCAACCACCAGGAAGCGGTGGTGCTCGTCCAGAAGCTCGCGTGGACGCTGTCCGACAAGCGGCACGACTACGGCAAGGTCGAGGTGGTCGTCGTGCCGCCGTTCACCGACATCCGCTCGGTGCAGACGCTCGTCGACGGTGACCGGCTGGCGATCCGCTACGGCGCGCAGGACGTGTCCGTGCACGACAACGGCGCCTACACCGGCGAGATCTCGGCGGCGATGCTGTCGAAGCTGGGCTGCTCCTACGTCGTGGTCGGCCACTCCGAGCGCCGGATGTACCACAACGAGAGCGACGAGCTGGTCAACGCCAAGGCCCACAAGGCCCTGGGGGCCGGCATGACGCCGATCGTGTGCGTCGGCGAGGGCCTCGACGTACGCCAGGCGGGGGAGCACGTCCCGTTCACGCTGACGCAGCTCGACGGCTCGCTCGACGGCTTCACCGCCGAGCAGGTCGCCGGCCTGGTCGTCGCCTACGAGCCCGTGTGGGCCATCGGCACCGGCGAGGTGGCCACCCCGGACGACGCGCAGGAGGTCTGCGCGGCGATCCGTGACCGGGTGCGCGAGGTGCACGGCGACGCTGCCGCCGACGGCCTACGCGTGCTCTACGGCGGGTCGGTCAAGGCCGCCAACGTCGGCGGGATCATGGACAAGGCCGACGTCGACGGCTGCCTGGTGGGCGGCGCCAGCCTGCAGGTCGACGAGTTCGGCGGCATCTGCCGGTTCTACGACATGCCCGTGCTGTGAGGCGCCCACCGCATCGTCGACGACGTGACGTAGGCTTCCGCTCGTGATTCTGCTCTTCACCATCCTGCTCGTCATTGCGAGCGCGATCATGATTCTGCTGGTGCTGCTCCACAAGGGACGTGGCGGCGGTCTGTCCGACATGTTCGGTGGCGGCGTGTCCAGCAGTCTGGGGGGATCGTCGGTGGCTGAGCGCAACCTCGACCGGTTCACGGTCGGGGTCGGCGTCATCTGGTTTGCCTGCATCATCGCCCTGGGCCTCCTCATGGCCTACCGGGGCAACTGATACCCCCGGTCCCCCGGGAGAAGGAGCTGTCGTGGCTGGTGGAGGAAACGCGATCCGCGGGAGTCGGGTCGGGGCTGGCCCCATGGGTGAGGCCGAGCGCGGCGAGGCCGCGCCCCGGCAGACCGTCACCTACTTCTGCAGTCATGACCACCGCTCGGTGGTGACGTTCGCGATCGAGGCCGCCGTGCCCGACTCGTGGGACTGCCCGAAGTGCGGCCTCCCGGCCAGCCTGGACAGCGAGAACCCGCCCCCGGCGCCGAAGATCGAGCCCTACAAGACGCACCTGGCCTACGTGAAGGAGCGTCGCAGCGAGACCGAGGCGGCCGACATCCTCGACGAGGCCGTCGCGCTCCTGCGCAGCCGCCGCAAGGCCGGCGAGATCATCTTCTGACCTCCCCCCTTCCTCCCCGTCCAGGACGGTGAGCGGGCGCTTCCTCCCCGTCCAGGACGGTGAGCGGGCACTTCCTCCCCGTCCAGGACGGTGACCGGGCACTTCATGTCCCGGGGCTGTGGATGACGCGAGCGGGGACCCCGCCCTTGGCGGCACCGTGGTCGCATGCATCTCATGCCGACGTGGGCACGCGACGCCGTCGTACTTGGTGTCGATGCGCCCCTGCCCCTCGACCACCCATTCACCGCACGGCAGGCCGACAGTCTCGGAGTCGGGGCGAGCCTTCGCGCCAGGTTGGTCGAGCGCGGGCTCATCAGACCCCTTCTGCGTGGAGTGTTCGTCGCCGCCCAGGTCGATGACTCGCTGAGGCTGCGCGTGGCGGCGCTCAAGCTCGTGGTGCCTGACCACGCGATCGTCGTGGATCGCACCGCGGCCTGGATCCACGAGGTCGACGCGCTCCCGCGGTCGGCGATCCATCGCATGCCCTCGCTCGACGTGGTGAGCAGCCTGGCGAGTCGCGTTCGGCGTCCTGGCATCGACAGCGGCATCAGGAACTTCACGGCAGCAGACCTGATGGTGCTCGACGGGCTGCGCGTCACCACGCCGCTGAGGACTGCCTGCGACCTCGGACGGCTCCTGTGGCGGTTCGACGCCCTTGCCGCGATCGACGGCTTCTTGAGGGCGGGACTCGACCACGCCGAGCTGCTCGCCGAGATCGACCGCTACAAGGGCTTCCGCGGCGTCGTGCAGCTGCGGACCCTCGCGCCGCTCGGCGACCGGAAGGCGGAGTCCCCACCGGAGAGCGCCCTACGGCTGCACTGGTACGACGCGGACATCGGCACGCCCGAGACCCAGATCTGGGTGTACGACGACGCAGGTCGGCCGAAGTACCGCATCGACGTCGGCGATCCCGAGGTCCACTACGGCGGCGAGTACTTCGGCGCGGAGTTCCACGGCGAGGACGCCGAGGAGCACGACGAGGCCCGGATCGCGTGGCTCGAGCGGGAGCGGGTCTGGAAGATCGACGTCTTCACCAACGACGATGTCTACGGTCGCGAGCTGGAGGCGGCGGATCGGCTGAGGAGGGGCTTCTTGATGGCGCAGGCGAGCCGAGGCCTCCGTCGGACGGCGTACGTCGACCTCGCGCGGTGACGGGACGGGGAGGAAGTGCCCGCTCGGCAGTCGGGACGGGGAGGAAGTGCCCGCTCGGCAGTCCGGACGGGGAGGAAGCGCCCGGTCAGCGCTGGGGGGCGGCCGCGTCGTCGAGCCACCAGATGGTCTCGACCGTGCCGCGGGGCACCCGGGCGGGGCACTCGACGGCCTCCGGGGAGCCGGGGGCGGCCGGGCCGGACAGCGCCATCGCGATCGCGTCGGCCTTGTCGGCGCCGGCGGCGACGAACCACACCGCGTTGCTGCGCTCCATCGCCTCGAAGGTGAGGGAGAGCCGCTCTGGCGGGGGCTTCGGCGACTCCTCCACGGGTACGACGATCGCGTCGGCGACCACGGCCGCCGGGTGCCCGGGGAAGAGCGAGGCCACGTGCCCGTCGGGGCCGATGCCGAGCATCAGCACCTCGAAGAAGCCCGCGCCACGCTCGCGCACGAGCGCGCTGTAGGCGTCGGCCGCCTCCGCGAGCGTGAGCCCCGCGTCGCTCGGCGGCATCACGTGCACGTTGTCGGGATCGACACCGACGGCGTCGATGAACGCCCGGTGGGCCTGCACCTCGTTGCGGTCGTCGGAGCCGGCCGGCAGCCACCGCTCGTCGCCCCACCAGAGCACGACCCGCGACCAGTCGACGCCCGAGTCGGCGGAGAGGCGGGCGATGGCGCGGTGGATCTCCTCGGCGATACTGCCCCCGGTCAGCCCGATCTGGGGCACCTCGCCACGCGCCTGGGCGGCGGCGAGCCGCTCGAGCAGCTCGGCGGCGACGTCGGTCGCGAGCTCCCCGCGGCTGGGGAACGGGCGGACCTCCGAGGCGCTCACTTCTTCCCGCCCTGGAGCTTGACCAGCTTGGCTGCGGTGGCGGCGTACATGTCGTCCTCGTCGAGGCGGCGCAGCTCCTCGGCGAGCAGGGCCGGGACCTCGCGTCGCTTGAGCGCCACGGGCCGGTCGGGCCGGTGGGGCGAGGAGAAGGTCGCCAGCCGGCCGTCGGAGCGCGAGATGCTGATCGGCCCCT
This sequence comes from Nocardioides sp., assembly GCF_041913365.1. GTDB lineage: Bacteria > Actinomycetota > Actinomycetes > Propionibacteriales > Nocardioidaceae > Nocardioides. The sequence continues at coordinate 21,478 of NZ_JAYSFM010000020.1, read as the reverse complement.
CCTTGGTGTCCATGGTGACCTCGGTGATGCCGGGGCCGGCGGACGTGCCGCGCTCGACCGCGACCTTCAGCCGGTCGCACAGCCAGGCGACGAGCAGGTCGGCGCTCGGACTGATCTTCTCCGCGGTCACCTTGGCGCCCGTGACCTTCAGCGGGTGCTGGTCCAGCGCGGCCGCCAGCAGTGCCCGCCACGGCGTGAGCCGCGTCCACGCCAGGTCGGTGTTGCCGGGGGCGTAGGAGCGGCACTGGTTGAGCATCGCGGTCGACTTGCCGCGCGAGACGGCCGCGGCGTCGGTGATCCGACGCTGGGCGAGCCGCCCGAGCGGGTCGTCGGCCGGTTCGGGCGGTGCGGAGGTGGGCCACCAGATGGCGACGGGGGAGTCGGGGAGGAGCAGCGGCAGCACGACGGACTCGGCGTGCTTGACGACCTCGCCCTTGAGCCGGATCAGCGCGGTCTCGCCGCCCCAGCCGTCGCCACTGCCGACCTGGGCGTTGACGTGCGGCGCTCCGCGGCCGTCGCCGAGGATCACGCCGAGCACGCGCGACGGGTGCTCCCGCGAGGCACGCTTGGCGGCCTGCATCGCCTCGACGGCGTCCTCCTCGGGCGCGACGATGATCAGGGTCATCACCATGCCCATCGCCGGACTGCCGGCGCGGGTGCGCGCCCGCACGAACTCCGCGGCGATCTCGGCCGAGGTGGTGTCGGTCAGCTCGATCATCAGGGCCTCCTCCAGGAGCGGCCCTCGCGGGCCAGCATCGCGTCGGCGGACGCAGGCCCCCAGGTGCCGGAGTCGTACTGCTCGGGCTTGCCCTTCTTCGCCCAGTGCTCGAGCACCGGGTCGAGGATCTTCCAGGACAGCTCGACCTCCTCGTGGCGCGGGAACAGCGGCGGGTCGCCGAGCAGCACGTCGAGGATCAGCCGCTCGTACGCCTCGGCGCTGGCCTCGGTGAAGGAGCCGCCGTAGGCGAAGTCCATGTTGACGTCGCGGATCTCCATCGCGGTGCCCGGCACCTTGGAGCCGAACCGCATCGTCATGCCCTCGTCGGGCTGCACCCGGATCACCAGCGCGTTCTGGGTGAGGTCCTCGGTCGCCGTCTGCGTGAACGGCAGGTGGGGCGCGCGCTTGAACACGATCGCCACCTCCGTGACGCGCCGGCCCAGCCGCTTGCCGGTGCGGAGGTAGAACGGCACCCCGGCCCAGCGACGGGTGTCGCAATGCACCGTGATCGCGGCGTACGTCTCGGTGGTGGACGTCGCCTTGATGCCCTCCTCCTCGAGGAAGCCGTTGACCTTCTCGCCGCCCGCCCAGCCGGGGGCGTACTGCCCGCGCGCCGTGGTCAGGTCGAGCCGCTTGGGCAGGACCGTCGAGGCCAGCACCTTCTGCTTCTCGATGCGCAGGCTCTCGGCGTCGAAGGCGATCGGCTCCTCCATCGCGACCAGCGCCATCAGCTGGAGGAGGTGGTTCTGGATGACGTCGCGGGCGGCACCGATGCCGTCGTAGTAGCCGGCGCGGCCGCCGATGCCGATGTCCTCGGCCATGGTGATCTGCACGTGGTCGACGTAGTTGGAGTTCCAGATCGGCTCGAACATGTTGTTGGCGAAGCGCATCGCCAGGATGTTCTGCACCGTCTCCTTGCCGAGGTAGTGGTCGATCCGGAAGATCGATCCCGACGGGAAGACGCCGGCGAGGATGTCGTTGAGCTCCCGGGCGGACTCGAGGTCGTGCCCGAACGGCTTCTCCACGACCACCCGCCGCCACTGGTCCTCGCGGTGGTCGGCGAGCCCGTGCTCCTTGAGCTGGCCCACCACGGTGCCGAAGAAGCCGGGCGGGATGGCGAGGTAGAACGCCATGTTGCCGTTGGTGCCGCGGAGCTGGTCGAGCTCCTCGACGGTGCGGCGCAGCTGGTCGAAGGCGATGTCGTCGTCGAAGTTGCCCGGCACGAAGCGGAAGCCCTCGGAGAGCTGGTTCCACACCTCCTCGCGGAACGGCGTACGTGCGTGCTCACGGACCGCGTCGTGCACGATCTGCGCGAAGTCCTGGTCGGCCCAGTCGCGGCGTGCGAAGCCCACGAGGCTGAAGCCCGGCGGCAGGAGGCCGCGGTTCGCGAGGTCGTAGATCGCGGGCATGATCTTCTTGCGCGAGAGGTCGCCCGTCACACCGAACAGCACCATCCCGCACGGACCCGCGATGCGGGGGAGCCGGCGGTCCTGCGGGTCGCGGAGTGGGTTGACGTGGGTCATCAGGCTCGGTGCTCCTGGTAGTAGGAGATCAGGGACTGCGTGGACGGGTCCTGCTCGGCGAGGACGCCCGCGTCGCCGGACACCGCCGGGCCCAGCTGCTGGGCGAGCTGCTTGCCGAGCTCGACGCCCCACTGGTCGAAGCTGTCGATGCCCCACACCGCACCCTCGACGAAGGTGATGTGCTCGTAGAGCGCGACCAGCTGGCCGAGGACGCTCGGAGTGAGGGCGGGGGCCATGATCGACGTGGTCGGCCGGTTGCCGGGGAAGGTCCGGGCTGCGACCAGGTCCTCCGCGACGCCCTCGGCGCGTACCTCGTCGGCGGTCTTGCCGAAGGCGAGCGCCCGGGTCTGGGCGAAGAAGTTGGCCAGGAACAGCTCGTGGACGTCGGTGTCGCCGTCCGTCAGGGCGTACGCCGGGTTGGCGAAGGCGATGAAGTCCGCCGGGACCAGCCGGGTGCCCTGGTGGATGAGCTGGTAGAAGGCGTGCTGGCCGTTGGTGCCGGGCTCGCCCCAGAAGACCTCGCCGGTGTCGTGGCCGACCGCCTCGCCGTCCCACCGCACGCTCTTGCCGTTGGACTCCATGGTGAGCTGCTGGAGGTACGCCGGGAAGCGGTGCAGCAGCTGCGCGTAGGGGAGGACGGCGTGGGTGTGGGCACCGAGGAAGTTGACGTACCAGACGTTGAGCAGGCCCATCTTCATCGGGACGTTGGACTCGGCGGGTGCGGTGCGGAAGTGCTCGTCCATCGTGTGGAAGCCGGCCAGCAGGTCGGCGAAGTGCTCCGGCCCGATCGCCACCACGAGGGAGAGCCCGATGGCGGAGTCCATCGAGTAGCGGCCGCCGACCCAGTCCCAGAAGCCGAAGGCGTTGGCGGGGTCGATGCCGAAGTCGGCGACCTTGTCGAGCGCCGTCGAGACCGCGACGAAGTGCTGGACGACGGCCGCCGAGGCGTCGGTCCCCGACGGCAGCCGGTCGAGCAGCCAGGCCTTGCAGAGCCGCGCGTTGGTCAGGGTCTCGAGCGTGCCGAACGTCTTGCTGGAGACGATGAACAGCGTGGTCTCGGGGTCGAGGCCGGCGAGCTTCTGCCCGGCGTCGGTCGGGTCGATGTTGCTGATGAAGCGGCAGGTCAGCCCGTCCTGGCGGTAGGGCTCGAGCGCCTCGTAGGCCATCACCGGGCCTAGGTCGGAGCCGCCGATGCCGATGTTGACGACCGTCTCGATCCGCTTGCCGGTCACGCCGGTCCAGTCGCCGGAGCGCACGCGCTCCGCGAAGGCGTAGACACGGTCCAGCACCTCGTGCACGTCGGCGACGACGTCCTGGCCGTCGACCGTCAGCGCCGCGTCGGCGGGCAGCCGGAGGGCGGTGTGGAGCACGGCGCGGTCCTCGGTGACGTTGATGTGCTCACCGGCGAGCATGGCCGTACGCCGTCCGGCGAGGTCGACCTCGTCGGCCAGGCGCAGCAGCGCGGCCTCCACGTCGGAGTCCCAGAGGTTCTTCGACAGGTCGACGAGCAGGTCGCCCGCCGTGGCCGTCTGGTCCGCGACCCACGACGAGGTCACGGCCGCGCGCAGGTCCGGCTCGAACGCGTCGGCCAGCTGCTGGAGGTGCCCCCAGGCCGGCGTCGTCGTCGGGTCCACCGGCCCCCCGGACGTCATGCGCGCGCGGCCTCGAGCGACGCGGCCAGGGTCGTCTGGAGCTCGTCCCAGGCGACGACGAACTTGTCGACGCCCTCCTTGATCAGCACCTCGATCACGTCGTCGTAGTCGATGCCGGCCTCGGCGAGCGCGGCCATGTGGGCGTGCGCGTCGTCGTAGAACGGGCGGACCCGGTCGCCCCGCACCTCGCCGTGGTCGGCGACGGCGTCGAGGGTCTTCTCCGGCATGGTGTTGACGGTGTCCTCGACGACGAGGTCGACGACGTACATCGTGTCGTCGTAGTCGGGGTTCTTCACGCCCGTGGAGGCCCACAACGGCCGCTGCTTGCGGGCGCCCTCGGCCTCGAGCGCCTCCCAGCGCGGGCCGGCGAAGAACTCCTCGTACATCTGGAACGCCAGCCGGGCGTTGGCGACGCCCGCCTTGCCCTTGAGGTCGGGGTCGGTGCCCGGTCCTTCGGTCGTCGCCTCGAGCCGCTTGTCGATCTCGGTGTCGACGCGCGAGACGAAGAACGAGGCGACCGAGTGGATGTCGGCGAGCGCGTGGCCGTTGGCGAGGGCCTGCTCCAGGCCGGAGACGTAGGCCTCCATCACGTTGCGGTACTGCTCGAGCCCGAAGATCAGCGTCACGTTGACCGAGATGCCCGCCGCGATCGTCTCGGTGATCGCCGGCCAGCCCTCCTTGGTCCCCGGGATCTTGATGAGCAGGTTGGGCTCGCCCACGATCTTCCACAGCTCGGCGGCCTCGGCGACCGTCTCGGCCGTGTCGTGGGCCAGGCCGGGGGAGACCTCGATCGAGACCCGGCCGTCGACGCCGTCGGTGGCGTCGAAGACGGGGCGCATGACCTTGCAGGCCTCGCGCACGTCGTCGGTGGTGATGACCTGGGTGGCCCTGTCGACGTCGGCACCGGCCGCGGCCAGCTCGCGCACCTGGGCGTCGTAGCGCTCGCCGTCGGCCAGCGCGGCCTGGAAGATCGCCGGGTTGGACGTCACACCCACCACGTTGCTGTTCTTCACCAGGTCGGCGAGGTTGCCGGTCTCCAGGCGCTCGCGGGACAGGTCGTCGAGCCAGATGGACACCCCGGCGTCGGCCAGGGCCTTGAGGCGGTCGTTCATGGTGAACCTCCTGTGCGGTGGTGCGTGGATGTCAGGCGTTGGCTGCCGCGATGCTGTCGCGGGCCGCCTGGGCGACGGCCTCGGCCGTGACGCCGAACTCGCGGTAGATGCGGTCGTAGTCGGCAGAGGCGCCGTAGTGCTCGATCGAGACGATCCGGCCGTGGTCGCCGACGACCTCGCGCCAGCCCTGGGCGATGCCGGCCTCGACGGAGACGCGGGCCTTCACGGTGGGCGGGATGACCGTCTCCTGGTACGACGTCTCCTGGGCGTCGTACCACTCCCGGCACGGCATCGACACGACGCGCGCGGCGATGCCGTCGGCGGCGAGCAGCTCGCGCGCCTCGACGGCGAGCTGCACCTCGGAGCCGGTGCCGACGAGGACCACGTCGGGGATCGCCGCCAGCTCGGACGGGCTGTCGAGGAGGACGTAGCCGCCGCGGTGGACGTTGGACGTGTCGCTGAAGCCGTCCTCGCCACGCGGGAAGGTCGGGACGTTCTGGCGGCTCAGGCACAGCCCGGCCGGCCGGTCGTTGTGCTCCAGGACGGTCTTCCAGGCCGCCACGGTCTCGTTGGCGTCCGCGGGACGTACGACGTCGAGGCCGGGGATGGCGCGCAGCGCGGCGAGGTGCTCGATCGGCTGGTGCGTGGGGCCGTCCTCGCCGAGGCCGATGGAGTCGTGGGTCCAGACGTAGGTCACCGGCAGCTGCATCAGCGCGGCCAGGCGGACCGAGGGGCGCATGTAGTCGGAGAAGGTGAGGAACGTGCCGCCGAAGACCCGGGTGCCGCCGTGGGCGGCGATGCCGTTCATGATCGCGCCCATGCCGTGCTCGCGGATGCCGAAGTGGAGCACCCGGCCGGCGAGCGGGTCACCGGCGAACATCTTGGTGGAGCGGTCCTTGGGCAGGAACGACGGGACGCCCTCGATGGTCGTGTTGTTGGAGCCGGCGAGGTCGGCCGAGCCGCCCCAGAGCTCGGGCAGGCCCGGCGCGACGGCGTTGATCGTCTTGCCGGAGGCGACGCGGGTGGCGACGCCCTTCGGGTCGGCCTCGAAGGTCGGCAGCGCGTCGGCCCAGCCCTCGGGCAGCGAGCGGGTCTGCATCCGGTCGAACAGCGCGCGGTCCGCTGACGGCTTGGTCGCCCAGTGGGCGAAGTCCTCGTCCCACGCCGCCTGCGCGGCCTTGCCGCGGGCGACGGCCTCGCGGGTGTGCTCGATCACGTCGGGCGCGACCTCGAAGGTCTGCTCGGGGTCGAAGCCGAGCACCTTCTTGGTGGCGGCGACCTCCTCCTCGCCCAGCGCCGAGCCGTGGCTCTTGCCGGTGTTCTGAAGGGTCGGCGCGGGCCACGCGATGATCGTGCGCAGCACGATGAAGCTCGGCCGGTCGGTCACCGCGTGGGCCTTGCGGATCGCGGCGTAGAGCGCGGGGACGTCCTCGGCGTACTTGGTCTCGTCGTGGGTCCAGTCGACGGTCTGCACGTGCCAGCCGTAGGCCTCGTAGCGGGCAGCGACGTCCTCGCCGAGGGCGATGCCGGTGTCGTCCTCGATGGAGATGCGGTTGGCGTCGTAGATGACGGTGAGGTTGCCGAGCTCCTGGACCCCGGCGATCGCGGACGCCTCGGCGCTCACGCCCTCCTCGATGTCGCCGTCGCTGCACAGGGCGTAGACCTGGTGGTCGAAGGGCGAGGCACCCTCGGCCGCGTTGGGGTCGAGCATCCCGCGCTCACGGCGGGCCGCCATGGCCATGCCGACCGCGTTGCCGATGCCCTGGCCGAGCGGACCTGTGGTGGTCTCGACGCCGGCCGTGTGGCCGTACTCGGGGTGGCCCGGCGTCTTCGAGCCCCACGTGCGCAGCGCCTTGATGTCGTCGAGCTCGAGGCCCCAGCCGCCGAGGTAGAGCTGGATGTAGAGGGTGAGGGAGGAGTGCCCGCACGACAGCACGAACCGGTCGCGTCCCGGCCAGTGCGGGTCGGCGGGGTTGTGCCGCATGACCTTCTGGAACAGCAGGTACGCCGCCGGCGCCAGGCTCATGGCGGTGCCGGGGTGGCCGTTGCCGACCTTCTGCACCGCGTCCATGGCGAGGACCCGAACGGTGTCGACGGCACGATCGTCGAGCTCGTTCCAGTCGAGGGTGGCGGGCAGGGCGGACTTCTCGGTCAACGCATTTCCTCTCGGGTGGAGTGCGACCTGCTGCTCGGTGGGTGCAGCCAGGATCACAGGTCCGTTGGGGTGGCCTCGACTGCGAGCCTATCGCCGTGGCCGAGTAGACTCGACCCCGCCTGAGGGTCGCTCCGGACGCCCGTTTCGCTGGTGGTCCACACCCTCCGGTTCCCCGAAGCGCACGTCCCATCCGTCCCCGTTCTCCCGAGGTCCTCACCGTGTCCCAAGCCGGCCCGCACGCCGCCGCGTCCGACCGGCCGTCGACCGGTGGTGGTGCCACGGACGCCGTCCCGGGGCAGGCCGTACCGGCGGCCGAGGAGGGGCCCAAGACCTGGCAGGACGTGGTCGCCGCCTACGTCGGGCTGACCAAGCCCCGTGTCATCGAGCTGCTGCTGCTGACGACGGTGCCAGTGATGTTCTTCGCCGAGCGCGGCATCCCACCGCTCGGCCTCGTCGTCGCGACGGTCATCGGTGGTGCGCTGTCGGCGGGCTCCGCGTCGGCGTACAACTGCGTCTACGACCGCGACATCGACGAGCAGATGCGGCGTACGCGTCGCCGCGCGCTGCCGCGCCACATCGTCTCGGCGTCGTCGGCGCTCGTCTTCGCGACCGTGCTGGCCGTCGTGTCGACCGTGGTGCTGGGGCTCTGGGTCAACTGGCTCTCGGCGGGGCTGTCGGTGCTCGCCAACGCCTTCTACGTCTTCGTCTACACGATGCTGCTCAAGCGCCGCACCACCCAGAACATCGTGTGGGGCGGTCTCGCGGGTTGCTTCCCCGCCCTCATCGGCTGGACCGCCGTCACCGGCGAGCTCGCGTGGACGCCCGTCGTGCTCTTCCTGGTGGTCTTCTTCTGGACGCCGCCGCACACCTGGGCGCTGGCCCTGCGCTACCGCGAGGACTACGCCAACGTCGACGTCCCGATGCTGCCCGTGGTCAAGCCGGCAGCCGAGGTCGGCCGCCAGGTCGTCCTCTACAGCTGGGTGATGGTCGCGGTCTCGTTGGTGCTGTGGCCCGTCGCCGGCACCAGCGTGGTCTACCCGGTCGCGGCCGTCGTGCTGGGCGCGGTGTTCCTGGTCGAGGCGCACCGCATGTGGGGCCGCGCGAAGTCCTCCGAGGTGCTCAGCGAGATCAACCCGATGCGGCTCTTCCACGCCTCGAACCTCTACCTCTCGCTCCTCTTCGTGGCCGTCGCACTGGATCCCTTGCTCGGTCGCTAGCGCGCCGTGCGCCAAACGTCTGGGGAATGAGAGTTTCTAGAGAACCTCTTGAGAATTCCTCCCGTGTGACTCGGCCCCGCTTCCCGTTGAATCGTCGCGGGTGGGGAAGCGCAGGGCTTTCGCACGTACTCATGGGGGTTACAACTGATGTTTGGCGCGCCACGACAGCACCTGGGCGACGACCGTGGGGGCACGGTCGGCCGGAGTGTGTCGAGGGTCATGACGCTGGTGGTGGCCCTCGGCTTCGCCATCGTCGGCCTCGCCGCTCCTTCGAGCGCACACCACAACACGATCACCGGCTCGGTCACCTGTCGCACCGGCGGCGGGTGGGACGTCACCTGGCAGGTGGTCAACAGCGAGCAGCGGACCGAGCAGATCACTGCGTCCAACCGTCCGGCCGCGGTGCCGGTCGGCACCACGCTCACCAGCTGGCAGACCAGGTCGTTCACGGAGAGCGTGACGACCAAGCCGACCTCGACGGTCACGTTGACGCTCAGCGCTCGCTGGTCCAACGGCGTGACGCAGACCAACTCCGGCTCGATCCCGGTCGCGAAGTTCACCGACAACTGCAACACCACGAAGGTCGTCGCACCGACCGTTCCGGTCATCGACGACTGCGGTCCGGGCAACGCCCGCTTCGGCACGGTGCCCAGCGGCCCGTGGACCTCGGTGCTCAACCCCAACGGGAGCCTGACGATCACAGCCAACCCGGGCTACGTCTTCACCAACGGCCAGACGGTCATCACCTACCCGAGGCCGACCGACAGCAACCAGCCGTGCGTCGCGGCAGCCCCGCAGGTGCCGGTCGTCGACGACTGCGGTCCGGGCAACGCCCACTACGGCGCGGTGCCCAGCGGTCCGTGGACCTCGGTGCTCAACCCCGACGGCAGCCTGACGATCACGGCGAACCCGGGGCACTCCTTCGGCAACGGCCAGACCGTGATCACGCTCCCGACGCCCACCGACACGCAGCAGCCCTGCCCGGTGAGCCCGCCGGAGGTGCTGCCCGCGGAGGTCCGCGTGGTGAAGGCCCAGGCCAAGCACATCGACAAGTGCGGCCGCGCGAGTGACCTGTTCAAGGTCAGCAAGCGCGCCGGCGTGGTCTACAAGGTCAACGGCAAGGTCGTCCGTCAGGGCGTGTGGCTCAAGGCCCGGACCCTCAAGGGTCTCGGCGCGAAGGTCGCCCGCTCCTACACGGTCACCGTCCGTGCCGAGTCCGCCGACGCCACCTACCGGCTCCGGGGCAAGCAGGTGTGGCGGATGACCTTCAGCACCAAGCCGTGCGCGAAGGCGCCGGAGATCTCGCCGCACACGGGTTCGTGATGCGTCGCGCCGCGCTCCTCGCGGTGACGCTCTGGGCGACCCTGCTGGTCGGTCAGGGTGCGGCCTCGGCCGCCCCTGACCGGCTGCAGATCGCCCGCACGGGCACCGACGCCGTCGTGGTGAGGGTGGCCGCCCGCAACGACACCCTCGACGTGGGGTGGCGCCTGCGTGGCACCGTCTACACCTGGGCGAAGGGCGACCCGCCCTGCGACCCGAGCGGGAGCACCGTCTACGCCGGCCACGCCTGGCGCGCCGGCAACGGTGTCGCCGACCGCTGGGGCCAGCTGCGTCCGGGTGACCGGATCCGCGTCGCCGGCTGCCGCTTCGAGGTGACCCGCCGCGAGTTCTGGGCGGCCGACCGCAGGATGGGGTCGCTCTACTCGGTCTCCGGGCCGCCGCGGATCGTGCTGGTGGCCTGCAAGGCCGACGACTACTCCAAGCGCACGGTCATCTTCGCCCGCAAGCTCTGAGCGCCGCCTCGCTAGGGGAGGCGGGTCGCTGCGTCCGGCTGCGACCCGCCGTCCGCCCGCGCCTCGTGCGCCGCGTGGTGCGGCAGCACGGCGAGGGCGATCCGTCCCAGTCCCGCGGCGAGCAGTGCGGCGCCGAGCATGTGCAGCGCCACGAGCCCGACCGGCAGGTCGAGCCAGTACTGCACCCAGCCCAGCACGCCCTGCAGCAGCTCGATCAGCAGCACCAGCCCGGTGACCGTCGCCAGCCAGCGGTGCCCGCCGCGCAGGGCGACGACCAGCAGTGCCACGGTGAGCGCGACCAGCACGTAGACCGCGATCGCGTGGACCTGCGACACCGTCGCCGGATCCAGGCCGTTGCGGCGAGCCTCGGCGTCCCCGGCGTGCGGTCCGGCGCCCGTGACCACGGTGCCCAGGTAGAGCACGACCCAGCCGGCGGCCGTGGTCACCCAGGCCAGCACGCGCGGCACGGGCGGGGCGGCCGACCGGTCGGGGCTGCGCAGCTCGTCGAGCAACGCGATGCAGACCATGATGATCGCCATCGACAGCAGGAAGTGCCCGGACACGATCCACGGGTTGAGGTCGGTGAGCACGGTGATGCCGCCGATCACCGCCTGGAGCGGGATGCCGAGCCCGATCACGAACGCCAGCCAGGTCGCCCGGCGGTGGCGTGCGCCCAGCGCGGCCAGGAAGCACAGCACGGCGATCGCCGCGAGCAGGAAGGTGAGCGTGCGGTTGCCGAACTCGATGACACCGTTGATGCCGAGCTCGCCGTGGGCGACGTACGACTCCTCGGAGCACCGCGGCCAGGTCGGGCAGCCCAGCCCGGATCCGGTGAGCCGGACGGCGGCCCCGGTCACGACGATGCCGATGTTGGCGAGCAGGTTGGCGACCGCGAGCGGCCAGAGGTGCCGGGCGAGCCGGTCGAGCAGGGCAGACATCATTCCCACCTGAAGGTTCGAGCGGTGAGCACCGTGCCGAGGACCGCCCACGCGGCGAGCACGAGCAGGGACCGGCCGTCGATGCTCGCGTGCACGAGCGCGTCGCGCATCGCCTCGCCCAGCGCGGCCGACGGCAGCCACGAGATCACCGGTGAGGCCGCGCCGTACGCGCTCGTCGGCAGCACGACACCGCCGCCGGCCATGAGCAGGAGGTAGACGAGGTTCGCCAGCGCGAGGGTCGCCTCGGCGCGCAGCACGCCGGCGACGAAGAGGCCGAGGGCGGCGAACGCCGCGGTGCCGAGCCCGACGGCCAGCGCCGCGCCGGCGATCGAGCGGAGCGGGTGGTCGAGGGTCGGCTCCCAGCCGAGGGCCAGGCCCACGACGACGAGGACGACGAGCTGGAGCAGGACCACGTTGAGCAGCGCGAGCACCTTGCCGAGCAACAGGCCGTGCCGGGGGAGCGGTGAGGAGCCGAGGAGCTTGATGACGCCGTAGCGGCGCTCGAAGCCGGTCGCGATCGCCACCGAGGTGAAGGCCGTCGACATCACGGCGAGGGCGAGGACGCCCGGAGTGAGGACGTCGACGGGACGCTGGCCGTCGAGGTCGATGCCGATGCGGTCGGCGGCAGCGACGCCACCGACCAGCACGATGACCGGGATGACGATCGCGAGCAGCAGCTGCTCGCCGTTGCGCAGCATCAGCCGCGCCTCCATCCGCGACTGCGCGAGCACCATGCGGGACAGCGAGGCGCCGCCGGGCGCGGGGGCGAACGTGCTCACGGCGCCAGCTCCCGCCCGGTCAGCTCGAGGAAGACGTCCTCGAGGTTGCGCTGGCCCAGGTTGAGCGTCTCGGGCAGCACGTCGTGCTCCTCGCACCAGCGCGAGACCCGCCCCAGCGTGGTGGAGTCGGCGGGACCGTGGATGAGCATGCTGACCTCGTCGAGCTGGCGTACCTCGGTGTCCGGGCCGAGGTCGGCGCGCAGCGACTCCGGGGCCCCGTCGGGGAACGGCCGGTTCACGACCAGCCGGATGGTGGCGGAGCGGCCCTCGCGGGTGAGCTCGCCGGGCGTCCCGCTGGCGATCACCCGGCCGCGGTCGATGATGTGGATCCGGTCGGCGAGCCGCTCGGCCTCGTCCATGTGGTGGGTGGTGAGCACGACCGTCACGCCGTCGCCGCGGATCTCCTCGAGCAGCTCCCAGGTCGTCCGCCGTGCCTGCGGGTCCATCCCCGCGGTCGGCTCGTCGACGAAGACCAGCTCGGGGCGGCCCACCAGCGCGATCGCGAGGCCCAGCCGCTGCTGCTGGCCGCCAGAGAGCCGGCGGTAGGGCGTGCGGCCGCAGTCGGCGAGCCCGAGCCGGTCGCTGAGCATGTCGGTGTCGAGCGGGTGGGCGTGCAGGGACGCCATGTGGTCGAGCATCTCCCGGGCCCGTACGCCGCTCCACGCGCCGCCGGCCTGCAGCATCACGCCGATCCGGGGCAGCAGCTCCGCGCGGTCGCGCTGCGGGTCGAGCCCGAGCACGCGCACCGTGCCCCGCTGCGGGACGCGGTAGCCCTCGCAGGTCTCGAGGGTCGTGGTCTTGCCCGCCCCGTTGGGGCCGAGGACCGCGGTGACCGATCCGCGGGCCACGTCGAGCGACAGCCCGTCGACGGCGACCTTGTCGCCGTAGGCCATCACCAGGCCGTCGATCTCGACGGCGGGGGACGGCGCTGGCACGGGGGAAGTCTAGGTGTGGGTTCTCGACAGGCGGCTGTCGGTCCCCGGGGCTAGCGTGGAGGTCATGACACGCTCTCCTGCGATCGAGGCCGAGGGCCTCGTCAAGCACTTCGGCGTCACGGTCGCCGTCGACGGCGTCTCCTTCGTCGTCCCCGAGGGCTCGGTCCTCGGCCTGCTCGGCCCCAACGGCGCCGGCAAGACCACCACGGTGCGGATGATGACGACGCTGACCCGTCCCACGGCCGGCACCGGACGGGTCGCCGGCCACGACATCCTTACGGACCCGGCCGCCGTGCGCCGCAGCATGGGCCTCACCGGCCAGGCGGCCACGGTCGACGAGCTGCTGACCGGCAAGGAGAACCTCCGCCTCATCGGCTCCCTCTACGGCCTCGACGCCGGCTACATCAGGCGGGCCACCGACGAGCTGCTCGAGCGGTTCTCGCTGTCCGACGCCGGCGACCGGATCGCGAAGACCTACTCCGGCGGCATGCGCCGCCGCCTCGACCTCGCGGTCAGCCTGATCGCCACCCCGCCGGTGCTGTTCCTGGACGAGCCCACGACCGGTCTCGACCCGCGCTCGCGCGTCGAGCTGTGGGACGTCCTGCGCGAGCTGGTGGCGGACGGCACGACGCTCCTCCTGACCACGCAGTACCTCGAGGAGGCCGACCAGCTCGCCGACAACATCGTGGTCATCGACCGCGGCACGGTCATCGCGGAGGGCACGCCGCTCCAGCTCAAGGACCAGTCCGGCGCTGCTGCTCTGGTGGTGACCGTCTCCCACGGACCCGACCTCCAGCGGGCGGAGACGCTGCTGCGTCCCCACGTGCGCGAGGTGCACGTCGACGCGGGCGCCCGGCAGCTGACCGCCCCCGCCGAGGGCCTCGCCCACATGACCCGCGTCGCGGGCATCTTCGACGAGAGCGGCATCGTCCTCGACGACATCGGGCTCAAGCGGCCCAGCCTCGACGACGTGTTCCTCCACCTCACCGGGCACCGCGCCGAGGAGCGTCCCGACGAGTCCGACGAGACCACCGACGAGCCGGCAGGGGAGATGGCCCGATGAGCACCACCCTCGAACGCCCCGAGATCCGGCCCACCGGACTGCTGACCCAGTCCTGGGCCATCGCGCGGCGCAACTTCCTCCACATCAAGCGGATGCCCGAGATGCTGATGGACGTGACCATCCAGCCGGTCATGTTCGTGCTGCTCTTCGCCTACGTCTTCGGCAGCTCGATCGCCGTCGACACCCCGGCCGGCTACCGCGCCTTCCTGCTCGCCGGCATCATGGCGCAGACGGTCGCCTTCGCCTCGTTCATCGTCGCGGTCGGCCTCACCGCCGACCTCGACAAGGGCATCGTCGACCGGATGCGCTCGCTGCCGATCAACCCCGCGGCGGTGCTCGTCGGACGCAGCATCTCCAGCCTGGCCCACTCCTCGATCGGCCTCGTGGTGATGTCGCTGACCGGCCTGGTCATCGGCTGGCGCATCCACACCAACGTGTTCGAGGCCCTGCTGGGCTACCTGCTGCTCCTCGGCTGGGGCTTCGCGATGATCTGGGTGGGCATCTGGGTCGGCTCGGCGATGCGCTCGGTGGAGGCCGTCAACGGCGTCATGTTCGCCACGATGTTCCCGATCACCTTCCTCGCCAACACGTTCGCCCCCACCGACAAGATGCCGACGATCCTGCGCGTCATCGCCGAGTGGAACCCCATCTCCTCGCTGACCCAGGCCGTCCGCGAGCTCTGGGGCAACGACTACCCGCTCGCCGAGGGCGCCGCGTTCCCGATGCACCACCCGGTCCCGTTCACCATCGCCTGGATCGTGCTGATCACCGCCGTGGTCGCACCGCTGGCGATCCGCACGTTCCGTGCCCGGACGGCCGACTGACCCCGGAGCGGCCGTGGGCCAGGTCACTTAGGTGACCCTTGCTTGAACGGCGTACGGCAATAACGTCACACTGGCGTTGTGGAATTCACCAGGACGGCGGCGACCCCGGACGGGGACGCACCCACGCGTGACCGCGTGGCCCGCACGATCCTGGAGAACGGTCCCTCCACGGCCGCCGACCTGGCCCGTCGCCTCGACCTCACGCCGGCCGCGGTCCGCCGACACCTCGACCACCTCGCCCTCGAGGGCGTCGTGGAGTCGCGCGAGCCGAAGGTCTACGGCGCTCGCGGTCGCGGGCGCCCCGCCAAGGTCTTCGCGCTCACCGAGGCCGGTCGTGACAGCTTCGACCAGCAGTACGACGACCTCGCCGTGCAGGCCATGCGCTTCCTGGCCGAGACCCAGGGCGAGGACGCCGTGGTGGAGTTCGCCCGGCGCCGCGTGTCGTTCGTCGAGCGCGATTACGCCGCCGTGGTGGCCGCCGAGCCCGACCTGACGCCCGCCGAGGCGCTGGCCCGGGTGTTCACCCAGAACGGCTACGCCGCCTCCGTGCGCGAGCTGCCGGTCGTGGGGGAGCAGCTGTGCCAGCAGCACTGCCCGGTCTCCCACGTCGCCCACGAGTTTCCCCAGCTGTGCGAGGCCGAGACCGAGGCGATCGCCGCCGTGCTCGGCACCCACGTCCAGCGCCTGGCGACCATCGCCCACGGCGACGGCGTCTGCACGACCTGCATCCCCCTGACCCACACGCCTGCATCGAAGAAGGAGAAGGCATGACCTCCATCGAAGAACTCAACCCCGAGCTCAAGGGCATCGGCAAGTACGAGTTCGGCTGGGCCGACTCCGACGACGCGGGCGCCGCCGCGACCCGCGGGCTCAACGAGGACGTCGTGCGCGACATCTCCTCGAAGAAGTCCGAGCCGCAGTGGATGCTCGACCTGCGGCTCAAGGGCCTCAAGCTCTTCCACCGCAAGCCGATGCCGACCTGGGGCTCCGACCTCGGTGGGATCGACTTCGACAACATCAAGTACTTCGTGCGCTCCTCGGAGAAGCAGGCCGCCTCGTGGGAGGACCTGCCCGAGGACATCAAGAACACCTACGACAAGCTCGGCATCCCGGAGGCGGAGAAGCAGCGCCTCGTCGCCGGTGTCGCCGCGCAGTACGAGTCCGAGGTCGTCTACCACTCGATCCGCGAGGACCTCGAGGAGAAGGGCGTCATCTTCGTCGACACCGACACCGCGCTGAAGGAGCACGAGGAGCTCTTCAAGGAGTACTTCGGCACCGTCATCCCCGTCGGTGACAACAAGTTCGCCGCGCTCAACACCTCGGTGTGGTCGGGCGGCTCGTTCATCTACGTGCCCAAGGGTGTCCACGTCGACATCCCGCTGCAGGCCTACTTCCGGATCAACACCGAGAACATGGGCCAGTTCGAGCGGACCCTGATCATCGTCGACGAGGACGCCTACGTGCACTACGTCGAGGGCTGCACCGCCCCGATCTACTCCTCCGACTCGCTGCACTCCGCGGTCGTGGAGATCATCGTGAAGAAGGGCGGGCGCTGCCGCTACACGACCATCCAGAACTGGTCGAACAACGTCTACAACCTCGTCACCAAGCGGGCGACCTGCGAGGCCGGCGCCACCATGGAGTGGGTCGACGGCAACATCGGCTCCAAGGTCACGATGAAGTACCCCGCCATCTACCTGATGGGCGAGCACGCCAAGGGCGAGACCCTGTCGATCGCGTTCGCCGGCGAGGGCCAGCACCAGGACGCCGGCGCCAAGATGGTGCACGCCGCGCCGCACACCTCGAGCTCGATCCTGAGCAAGTCGGTGGCCCGTGGCGGCGGGCGGACGTCGTACCGCGGCCTGATCCAGGTCAACGAAGGCGCCCACGGCTCGAAGTCCAACGTGCTGTGCGACGCGCTGCTCGTCGACCAGGTCAGCCGCAGCGACACCTACCCCTACGTCGACATCCGCGAGGACGACGTGTCGATGGGCCACGAGGCGAGCGTCTCCAAGGTCTCCGACGACCAGCTCTTCTACCTCATGTCGCGCGGCATGGAGGAGGACGAGGCGATGGCGATGATCGTGCGCGGCTTCGTCGAGCCGATCGCCAAGGAGCTGCCGATGGAGTACGCCCTCGAGCTCAACCGCCTGATCGAGCTGCAGATGGAAGGGGCCGTGGGCTGACTGATCCGAGGCGCACATCGCGGCCGCGAAGCGGCTGCGACGACGCGCCTCGGAAGACAGTACGAAGACCTCCGAGCACCAACGAAAGAAGAGCCTTGACCGTCACCGAATCCGTCCGCTCCGCCCTGGAGCAGGAGAAGATCGAGAGCCACCTCAACCCGCCGGGCTCCTTCGACGTCGCCGACCACCCCGTGCCCACCGGGCGCGAGGAGATCTGGCGCTTCACCCCGCTGAAGCGGCTGCGCGGCCTGCACGGCGAGGCCGAGTTCATGCGCTCGGCGACGTCGTGCACGTGGAACGCCCCCGAGGGCGTGCGCATCGAGGGCGTCTCCGGCGAGGAGGCCCGTGACCTGCGCGGGATCTCGGGCTGGGCGCCCAACACGCGCTTTGCCGCCCGCGTCCTGGCCGAGGTCCCGGCGAGCCTGCTCATCGACGTCCCGGCCGACACCGAGGTGCCCGAGCCCGTCGTGGTCGACCTCCACGGCGAGGACGTCTCGGTGACCGAGGCGGGCCACGTCGCGATGCGCTTCGGCCGGCACAGCAAGGCCGTCGTGGTCCTCAACCACACCGGCTCGTCGTCGGTCGCGGCCGTGGTCGAGATCGTCGTCGGAGACGGCGCCGAGGTCACCGTCGTGTCGATCCAGGACTGGGCCGACGACGCCGTGCACCTCGCGCACCACCAGGCCCGGGTCGGTCGCGACGCGACCTACAAGCACGCCGCGATCTCCTTCGGCGGCGACGTGGTCCGGATGGACGCCAACGTCACCTACGACGGCCCCGGCGGCTCCGCCGAGCTGCTCGGCCTCTACTTCGCCGACGCCGGCCAGCACATCGAGCACCGCATCTTCGCCGACCACAACGCCCCTCGCACCAAGTCGCACGCCGTCTACAAGGGCGCGCTCCAGGGCGAGAAGGCGCACACCGTCTGGGTCGGCAACGTGCTGATCCGCAAGGTCGCCGAGGGCATCGAGACCTACGAGGAGAACCGCAACCTCGTCCTCACCGACGGCTGCCAGGCCGACTCGATCCCCAACCTGGAGATCGAGACCGGTGAGATCGAGGGCGCCGGCCACGCCTCGGCCACCGCGCGCTTCGACGACAACCAGCTCTTCTACCTCCAGTCGCGCGGCGTCTCGGAGAAGGAGGCCCAGCGGCTCGTCGTCCACGGCTTCTTCAACGACCTGATCCGCAAGGTGGGCGTGCCGTCCATCGAGGACCGCCTGCTCACCACCGTCGAGGCCGAGCTCGCCAAGAACGTCCTGAAGGACGTCGTGGCCCTCGGGCAGGACGCCTGATGGCGTTCGAGCGCGCCTGCGCGCTGGACGAGGTCGCGACCGACCAGGCCCTCGCGGTCACCCTCGGCCGCTACGACATCGCCATCGCCCGCGACGGCGACGAGGTCTTCGCCGTCGAGAACACCTGCAGCCACGCCGAGGTCGCACTCAGCGAGGGCGAGGTCGCGGACTGCCAGATCGAGTGCTGGCTGCACGGGTCGATGTTCGACCTGCGCACCGGCAAGCCCACCAACCTCCCCGCGACCGAGCCGGTCGCGACCTTCCCGGTCGACGTACGCGCCAACTCCAACGGCACCAGCGATGTCTACGTCGACACCGAGACCACCCTGAACGGAGTCACCCCCGCATGAGCAAGCTCGTCATCACCGACCTGCACGTCACCGTCGACACCGAGGACGGCCCCAAGGAGATCCTCAAGGGCGTCACCCTCACCATTAAGGAGGGCGAGACCCACGCGATCATGGGTCCCAACGGCTCCGGCAAGTCGACGCTGGCCTACTCGATCGCCGGCCACCCGAAGTACACGATCACCAGCGGCTCGGTGACCCTCGACGGCCAGGACGTCCTGGCCCTCTCCGTCGACGAGCGCGCCCGCGCCGGTCTCTTCCTGGCGATGCAGTACCCCGTCGAGGTCCCCGGCGTCTCGGTGGCCAACTTCCTGCGGACCGCCAAGACCGCCATCGACGGCGAGGCCCCCAAGCTGCGCACCTGGGTCAAGGACGTCAACGGGGCCCTCGAGCGGCTCAACCTCGACTCCTCGTTCTCGCAGCGCTCGGTCAACGAGGGTTTCTCCGGCGGTGAGAAGAAGCGTCACGAGATCGCCCAGCTCGAGCTGCTCGACCCCAAGGTCGCCGTGCTCGACGAGACCGATTCCGGCCTCGACATCGACGCGCTCAAGATCGTCTCCGAGGGCGTCAACCGCTTCCGAGAGCGCGAGGGCAAGGGTGTCCTGCTGATCACCCACTACACCCGCATCCTGCGCTACATCCAGCCCGACTTCGTCCATGTCTTCGTCGACGGCAAGGTCGCCGAGTCCGGCGGCAAGGAGCTCGCCGACCAGCTCGAGGCCGAGGGCTACGACCGCTACCTCTCGGCGGCGCGATAAGCGGCGCTGGCCCGCGTTGTCGTCGCTCGACGACCCGCTCCGCTCAAAGGTCGCCTTCGCTCCTCCGCCTTGACCAGCACCACTTCTCACACCGCCGAAACGAGGTAACGCAAATGGAAGGACTGCTTCCGGATCTCGACGTGATCCGCAAGGACTTCCCGATCCTCGAGCGCACGCTCGCGGGCGGGCAGCCGCTGGTCTACCTCGACAACGCCAACACCTCGCAGAAGCCGCAGATCGTCATCGACACGATGGTCGACCACCTCGAGCGGCACAACGCCAACATCGCCCGCGCGATGCACCAGCTCGGTGCCGAGGCGACCGAGGCCTACGAGGCCGCCCGCGACAAGGTGGCAGCGTTCCTCAACGCGCCCTCGCGCAACGAGGTGGTCTTCACCAAGAACGCCACCGAGGCGCTCAACCTGCTGGCCCGCACGATCGACCTCGGCCCCGGCGACAACGTCGTCATCACCGAGATGGAGCACCACTCCAACATCGTGTCCTGGCAGCTCGCCTGCGAGCGGTCGGGCGCCGAGCTGCGCTGGTTCGGCCTGACCGACGACGGCCACCTCGACCTGTCGAACGCGGACCAGCTCGTCGACGAGCACACCAAGGTCGTCGCCTTCACCTGGGTCTCCAACATGCTCGGCACGATCAACCCGGTCGCCGACCTGGTCGCCCGGGCCCAGGCCGTCGGAGCCCTTTCCGTGATCGACGCGTCGCAGGCCGCGCCGCAGCTGCCGGTCGACGTGCAGGCCGTCGGGTGCGACTTCCTGGTGTTCACCGGCCACAAGGTCACCGGACCGACCGGCATCGGCGTGCTGTGGGGCCGCGAGGCACTGCTCAACGAGCTGCCGCCCTTCCACGGCGGCGGCGAGATGATCGAGACCGTCACCATGGCGCGCTCGACCTACGCGAAGTCTCCGCACCGCTTCGAGGCCGGCACCCCGCCGATCGTCGAGGCGGTCGGCCTCGGCGCCGCCGTCGACTACCTCGGCCACATCGGCCTCGACGCGATCCACGCCCACGAGCAGGCGATCACGGCGTACGCCCTCGAAGGGCTGCAGACCGTGCCGGGCGTGACCGTCCTCGGCCCGCTCGACGCGACGCAGCGCGGCGGCGCGATCTCCTTCGAGCTCGCGGGCGTGCACCCGCACGACATCGCACAGGTCCTCGACGCGCGCGGCGTCGCCGTGCGCGCCGGGCACCACTGCGCCAAGCCGGCCCACGCGCGCTTCGGCGTGCAGGCCTCCACCCGGATGTCGTCGTACCTCTACACGACCCCCGCGGAGATCGACGCGCTGGTCGAGGCGCTCCACCACACCCGCAGCTACTTCAAGGTGGACGGATGAGCACCGACCTCGACGCGCTCTACCAGGAGATCATCCTGGACCACTACAAGAACCCGCACCACAAGGGACTGCGCGACCCGTTCGAGTCCGAGGTGCACCACGTCAACCCGACCTGCGGCGACGAGGTGACCCTCCGGGTCCACCTCGCCGGCGGTGTCGTGGAGGACGTGTCGTACGACGCGGTGGGCTGCTCCATCTCGCAGGCCTCGGCCTCCGTGCTGACCGACCTCGTCATCGGCAAGCCGGTCGACGAGGCGATGGAGATCCACCAGACCTTCCTCGAGCTCATGCAGGGCAAGGGGCAGGTCGAGCCGGACGAGGACGTCCTCGAGGACGGCATCGCCTTCGCCGGTGTCGCCAAGTTCCCCGCGCGCGTGAAGTGCGCGCTGCTCTCCTGGATGGCGTGGAAGGACGCGACCGCCCAGGCACAGACTGAAGGAGAGACCCGATGACCGAGTCCACCCACACGCCCGACCACAGCGACCTGCCCGAGGTCCCGGAGGCCACTCTGGACGGGACTGGCGCCGGCGGCACCGCGACGGTGACCGTCGACGACGTCACCGAGGCGATGAAGGACGTCGTCGACCCCGAGCTCGGGATCAACGTCGTCGACCTCGGCCTGGTCTACGGCGTGCACCTCGACGAGCACAGCAACGCGGTGCTCGACATGACCCTCACCTCTGCCGCGTGCCCGCTGACCGACGTGATCACCGACCAGACCGAGTCCGCGCTCGAGGGCCTGGTCGGCGACGTCGCGATCAACTGGGTCTGGATGCCGCCGTGGGGCCCGGACAAGATCACCGAGGACGGCCGCGAGCAGCTGCGGGCGCT
>NZ_JAYSFM010000019.1:0-45268 GCF_041913365.1 Nocardioides sp. | reverse complement strand
GCGATGGGGCAGCCTCGACGAGGCGCCCGGCCTGGTGGTGCCGTTCAAGAAGGCGGTCTGCGAAGCCGTGGGGGACCGCTGCCTCGAATTCGGGGGCCGGCCCGGCCGGGCGGGCCCGGCGGGGGTTCACCGCGGGGGGGGCGGGGGCACACAAACATCCGCAACGCCCTTTTGTTAGGTGGACCACCGCTCGTACGACGCTCTCGGCGCGTCGGTCGGTACCCCAGACGCGCCACCAGGTGTCCACAGGTACAGCGACGCGATGCCTGTCCACAGCCTGGAGACGGAGGGCCGAGCCGATGGACGGTCAGCGTGGCCGAATCAGGCCATGTTCGCGATTCCCGAGCCCCTGCTCCACGGCCCGTTCGCGCGGGCGACCGCCCTTGACGCCCGGGTGCCGGAGCGCGTCCTCGAAGGCACTCGCTTCAGGCGGCTGCACAAGGGCGTGTACTGCCATCGCGACCACGAGATGACATGGGAGGACCGTGTCCTCGCCGCGCAGCTCGCGCTCCCGGCCGGGGCGCGTACGACGGGTGTGACCCGGCTCCAGCAGCTCGGGGTGGACGTCGGCTCGCGCGACACCCTGCATTTCGTCGTCGAGGGTGACCTCCACCTGGTGCTGGACGGCGTGTTCCTGCATCGCACGGTGAAGATGCCTCCGCACGACGGCGACGGCGTCACGGTGGAGGCAGCCTTCGTCGCCTTCTGCGCCGACGCCCGTCTGGTCGACGCCATCAAGGTCGGCTGCTTCCTGCTCCACAAGGGGTGGCTCGACGGCCACCTGCTCGACCGGCTGCTGACCGAGGAGAAGTGGCGCCGCGGCGTGCCCGAGACGGCGTACGTCCTGCCGTTCCTCGACGACCGGCCGCGCTCGGTCCCCGAGGGGGAGCTGCTGGCGTACGTCGTGTTCTCCGGCCTGCCGACGCCCGAGGTCAACGAGACGATCTCGCTCGCCGATGGCACGGAGCTCGCGCCGGACCTGTGGTTCGAGCACTACGAGATCGCCGTGGAGTACGAGGGTGGTCAGCACCAGGACGACCGCGGGCAGTACGTCGCCGACATCGATCGCTACGCCGCCTACCGCCGCAACCGCGTCGACTACGAGCAGGTGACCAAGGAGCTGATGCGCTCGCCGAAGGCGACCGTGCGTCGGGTGCATGCAGCCCTCGTGGCGAAGGGGTACGACGGTCCGCCGCCGAACTTCGAGGACGCGTGGCCGCTGCTCTCCATGCGGCTGACGGACGTCGTACGGCCGCTGCGTGCGGCGTGAGCGTCGCGGTGGTCCACCCACATTCCTGACCTGCCGAATGTAGGTGGACCACCGCCACCGGGCGTGTCGTGGACAAACGCGCGGGTGAGCGGTGGTCAGCCCACATTCCGAGCGCGGGAAATGTAGGTGGACCACCGCCCGGCAGGCGCGGGTACGACGAAGGGCCCGGGGAGACCCCGGGCCCTTCGTCGTGCGGATCGATCAGTGGCCGTGCTTGATCGCGGTGCGGAGGTCCTTGTTGAGCTGGGAGATCACGTCGAGCGGGATCTCCTTGGGGCAGGCGGCGGTGCACTCGCCGATGTTGGTGCAGCCGCCGAAGCCCTCGAAGTCGTGCTGGGCGACCATGTTGACCACGCGCTCGTCACGCTCGGGCTGGCCCTGGGGGAGCAGGCCGAGGTGGGTGACCTTGGCGCCCATGAAGAGCGAGGCCGAGCCGTTGGGGCAGGCGGCGACGCAGGCGCCGCAGCCGATGCAGGTCGCGACGTTGAAGGCGCGGTCGGCGTCGTCCTTGGGCACGGGCACCGAGTGGGCCTCCGGGGCCGAGCCGGTGTTGACCGAGATGAAGCCACCCTGCTGGATGATCCGGTCGAAGGCGCTGCGGTCGACCACGAGGTCCTTGACGACCGGGAAGGCGTCGGAGCGCCACGGCTCGATGGTGATGGTCTCGCCGTCGCTGAACGAGCGCATGTGCAGCTGGCAGGTCGTGGTGACCTCCGGCCCGTGGGCGTCGCCGTTGATCATCAGGCCGCACATGCCGCAGATGCCCTCGCGACAGTCGGAGTCGAACGCGATCGGCTCCTCGCCCTGGGCGTTGAGCTGCTCGTTGAGCACGTCGAGCATCTCGAGGAACGACATGTCGGGGGAGACGTCGGCGAGCTGGTAGGTGTGCATCGCACCCGGGGTCGCGGCGTCGGGCTGGCGCCAGATCTTCAGGGTCAGGTTCACTTGTAGCTCCGCTGCTTCATCTCGATGGCCGTGTAGACCAGGTCTTCCTTGTGCAGGACAGGTGCTGCGTCCTCGCCGGCCCACTCCCACGCGGACACGTAGGCGAACTCGTCGTCGTGGCGCAGCGCCTCGCCGTCCTCGGTCTGCGACTCGCCACGGAAGTGGCCGCCGCAGGACTCGCGCCGGTTGAGCGCGTCGATGCACATGAGCTCGCCCAGCTCGAAGAAGTCGGCGACGCGGCCGGCCTTCTCCAGGGACTGGTTGAGGGTCTCGGCGCCGCCGAGGACCTTCACGTTGCGGTAGAAGTCCTCCTTGAGCGACCGGATCAGGTCGATGGCCTTCTTCAGACCGGTCTCGGTCCGCTCCATGCCGCAGTACTCCCACATGATGTTGCCGAGCTCGCGGTGGTACGAGTCCACGCTGCGCTCGCCGTTGACCGTGAGGAAGTGCTCGATCCGACCCTTGACCGACTCGCGCGCCTCGACCACCGCGGGGTGGTCCTCGCCGATCTCCTCGAACGGCCCGTCGGCGAGGTAGTCGCGGATGGTGTGGGGGAGAACGAAGTAGCCGTCGGCCAGGCCCTGCATCAGCGCCGAGGCGCCGAGGCGGTTGGCGCCGTGGTCGGAGAAGTTCGCCTCACCGGTCACGAACAGGCCGGGGATCGTGGACTGCAGGTCGTAGTCGACCCAGAGGCCGCCCATGACGTAGTGCACGGCCGGGTAGATGCGCATCGGCACGGAGTACGGGTCCTCGCCGGTGATCCGGGCGTACATGTCGAACAGGTTGCCGTACTTCGACTCCACGGCGTCGCGTCCCAGACGGGCGATGGCGTCGGCGAAGTCGAGGTAGACACCGCGTCGTACGCCGTCCACCTCGGGCCCGACGCCACGACCGTCGTCGCACTGGTACTTCGCCGCACGCGACGCGATGTCGCGCGGCACCAGGTTGCCGAAGGAGGGGTAGATCCGCTCCAGGTAGTAGTCGCGGTCCTCCTCGGGGATGTCGCGCGGGTTCTTGTCGCAGTCGGCCTGGTTCTTGGGCACCCAGATCCGGCCGTCGTTGCGCAGCGACTCCGACATCAGCGTCAGCTTGGACTGGTGCGTGCCGGTCACCGGGATGCAGGTCGGGTGGATCTGCGTGTAGCAGGGGTTCGCCATGTAGGCGCCCTTGCGGTGCGCCCGCCACGCGGCGGTGACGTTGGAGCCCATCGCGTTGGTGGAGAGGTAGAAGACGTTGCCGTAGCCACCGCTGGCCAGGACCACCACATCGGCGAGGTGGGTCTGGATCTCGCCGGTGATCATGTCGCGGGCGATGATGCCGCGGGCCTTGCCGTCGACGACGACGAGCTCGAGCATCTCGTGGCGGGCGTACATCGAGACCGTGCCGGCCGCGACCTGGCGCTCGAGCGCCTGGTAGGCGCCGATCAGCAGCTGCTGGCCGGTCTGGCCGCGGGCGTAGAAGGTGCGGGACACCTGCACGCCACCGAAGGAGCGGTTGTCGAGCAGGCCGCCGTACTCACGGGCGAACGGCACGCCCTGCGCCACGCACTGGTCGATGATGTTCGTGCTGACCTCGGCCAGGCGGTAGACGTTGGACTCGCGCGAGCGGTAGTCGCCGCCCTTGACCGTGTCGTAGAAGAGCCGGTGGACGGAGTCGCCGTCCTCCTTGTAGTTCTTCGCGGCGTTGATGCCGCCCTGCGCGGCGATCGAGTGCGCACGGCGCGGGGAGTCCTGGTAGCAGAACGTCTTCACGTTGTAGCCGGCCTCGCCGAGCGTGGCGGCGGCCGAGGCGCCGGCCAGGCCGGTGCCGACGATGATGATGTCGAGCTTGCGGCGGTTGGCCGGGTTGACCAGGCGCGCCTCGAACTTGCGGTTCTGCCAGCGGTCCGCGATCGGGCCCTCGGGCGCCTTCGCGTCGACCAGCGGCGAGCCGGGGGTGTAGTAGCCGGCGGCGTCGTCGTAGTCGCCGTCGAGCGACCCGCTGGCCGAGGCCTCCGTCGAGGTGACGGTGTCGGGCATGTCCATGTCGTGGCTCACGAGTGAGGACCCCTTACTTGGTGATGATGCCGGCGAGGACGGCGAGCGGGACGAGGGAGAAGCCGACCGAGACGATCAGCGCGATGACGAAGGCGATCGTCTTGGCGCGGGCCCGCTTCGCGGCGGTGCCGGTCCAGCCGAGCGTCTGCGCGGCGCTCCAGATGCCGTGGTGCAGGTGGGCACCGAGGGCGAGCATCGCGACGAGGTAGATCAGCGTCAGCCACCACACGTCGAAGGTGTCGACGAGGAGGTTGTAGGGGTCGTTCGTCTCCCCGCCCTGCACGTTGACCTTGCCGATGGTGAAGTTGAGCAGGTGCCAGATGATGAAGAGGAGCAGCGTCACGCCGCCCCAGCGCATCAGCCGGCTGGCGAAGATCGCGCCGGTGTGCTTCTTCATGACGTACTTGGTGGTGCGGGCGTTGGCCGCACGACGCCACAGCACCGCGGCGCAGTAGACGTGGACGACGAGCGCGAGCAGCAGGCCAGCACGCAGGATCCACAGCGCACCCTCGTGCGGGAGCATCGGCTCGCCGAGCTCGCGGAGGTGGTGGGCGTACTCGTTGAACGCGTCGTGGCCGCCGAAGGCCTTGAGGTTGCCGTACATGTGCGCGAGCACGAAGCCGAGGAAGACGATGCCGCTGATCGCCATGCCCATCTTGAGGGCGATGGTGGTCCGAGAGGCCCGTGCGCCCTTCACCAGGGTCGGGGGAGTGAGTTGGGTTGCCACAAGGGCACGGTATCCCCTCGCTGCGGGGCGCGACGCGCCGCGTCCGTGTGACGTTTTCCTTGGCGCGTTGACTTCCGCTGGAGTGTGACACAGGCCATAGTCGGGGGCGTTGCCCCGACCCCTTTCCGGGCCTCTTGGAGGACGCATGGCATCGACCGACCAGGGCGTGAGCAGTCCGGGACGTGCGCGCATCGATGCGCGCACGTTGCGCGAGGACCGGTGGTGGCTCCAGCCGCTGGCCACCTTCGTGGTCTTCTCGGGCTTCGTCGTCTTCGCGACCATCCGCGCGTTCATGGGCCGCGACTACTACGCCGAGCCCTACCTCTCGCCGTTCTACTCACCGTGCCTGGGCGACTGCGTCGAGGGCGCGTCCGACTTCGGCCAGCCCTTCGCGTGGTGGCCGCTGTCGGCGGCGCTGATCATCCTGATCTTCCCGCTGGGCTTCCGGATGACCTGCTACTACTACCGCAAGGCCTACTACCGGGCGTTCTGGCTGAGCCCGCCCGCGTGCGGGGTCGCCGAGCCCCACCAGGCCTACTCCGGCGAGTCCCGCTTCCCGCTGGTCCTGCAGAACGTTCACCGCTGGTTCTGGTACGCCGCGGTGCTGGTCGGACTCGTGCTGACGTTCGACGTGGTCCTGGCGTTCCGGCCGATGCCCGCGGAGTACGCCGTCGGCGACGGCGAGACCAGCGGCGTCCACATGGGCCTCGGCACGCTGCTGATGATCCTCAACGTCGCCTTCATCTGGCTTTACACGCTCTCGTGCCACTCCTGCCGGCACATCGTCGGGGGCCGGTTGCGCCACTTCTCCAAGCACCCCGTCCGCTACAAGCTGTGGACGTGGGTCTCGCGGCTCAACGAGAGCCACGGCAAGTGGGCGTGGTACTCCCTGTTCTCGGTCGCGATCGTCGACTTCTACATCTTCCTGCTCGCCACCGGGACGATCCAGGACCTGAGGTTCTTCTGACATGACTGAGACACGACACCCGATGACCGGCAACGAGATGTCGCCCGACGCCCGCGCCGGCATGGAGCACCACGAGTACGACGTCGTGGTGATCGGCGCCGGTGGGGCCGGCCTCCGGGCCGCGATCGCCGCCCACGAGGCAGGCGCCCGCACGGCCGTGGTCTGCAAGTCGCTGCTCGGCAAGGCGCACACCGTGATGGCCGAGGGCGGCGCCGCCGCGGCGCTGGGCAACCGCTGGCCCGAGGACAGCTGGAAGGTCCACTTCCGCGACACCATGCGCGGCGGCAAGATGCTCAACAACTGGCGGATGGCGCAGCTGCACGCGCAGGAGGCGCCCGAGCGGGTGCTCGAGCTCGAGGACTGGGGCGCGCTCTTCGACCGCACCGAGGACGGGCTGATCTCGCAGCGCGACTTCGGCGGCCACAAGTACGCCCGGCTGGCGCACGTCGGCGACCGCACCGGCCTGGAGCTGATCCGCACCCTCCAGCAGCGCACCGTGCAGCTCGGCATCGACGTCTACATGGAGTGCACGGTCACCGAGGTGCTCAAGGAGGGCGACCGCGTCGCCGGCGCCTTCGGCTACTGGCGCGAGACCGGTCGCTTCATCACCTTCGAGGCGCCGAGCGTGATCCTGGCGACCGGCGGCATCGGCAAGTCCTACAAGGTCACCTCGAACTCGTGGGAGTACACCGGCGACGGGCACGCGCTCGCGCTGCGGGCCGGGGCCAACCTGATCAACATGGAGTTCGTGCAGTTCCACCCGACCGGCATGGTCTGGCCGCCGTCGGTGAAGGGCCTGCTGGTCACCGAGTCGGTGCGCGGCGACGGCGGCATCCTGCGCAACTCCGAGGGCAAGCGGTTCATGTTCGACTACATCCCCGACTTCTTCAAGGCCGAGACAGCCGACACGGAGGAGGAGGCGGACCGGTGGTACGACGACAAGAAGAACAACCGTCGACCACCGGAGCTGCTGCCGCGTGACGAGGTCGCCCGGGCCATCAACTCCGAGATCAAGGCGGGCCGCGGATCACCGCACGGAGGCATCTACCTCGACATCGCGAGCCGCCGCGACGCCGACTACATCCGCAAGCGGCTGCCGTCGATGTACCACCAGTTCAAGGAGCTGGCGGACGTCGACATCACCGCCGAGCCGATGGAGATCGGCCCCACCTGCCACTACGTGATGGGCGGTGTCGAGGTCGACCCCGACACCCAGCAGTCCGCGGTGCCCGGCCTCTACGCCGCGGGCGAGGTGTCCGGCGGCATGCACGGCTCCAACCGGCTCGGCGGCAACTCGCTGTCCGACCTGCTGGTGTTCGGCAAGCGCGCCGGCGAGGACGCAGCGGCGTACGCCACCTCGGGCGCCCGCCCGGCGATCGCCGAGGCGGACGTGAAGGAGGCGCAGGCCAGTGCCCTGGCGCCGTTCGAGGTCGAGGGCGGGGAGAACCCCTACACGATCCAGCACGACCTCCAGCAGTCGATGAACGACCTGGTCGGCATCATCCGCACCGCCTCGGAGCTCGAGGAGTCGCTCGCCGAGCTCGAGACCTTCAAGCAGCGGGCGGCCGGGATGGTGGTCGAGGGGCACCGGCAGTACAACCCCGGCTGGCACCTCGCCCTCGACCTGCGCAACATGCTGCTGGTCAGCGAGTGCATCGCCAAGGCGGCGCTCGCCCGGCAGGAGTCGCGGGGCGGCCACACCCGCGACGACTTCCCGGGTCCCGACCCCGCGTGGGGCGCGAAGAACCTCGTGCTCTCGCTCAACGCCACCGGTGACGGCGTCGACATCGCCGAGAAGCCGCTGCCCGTGATGCCCGACGAGCTCAGCCAGCTGTTCGAGGACAAGTGAGGGGACGGCCATGGCCTATGACCTGAAGATGCGCGTCTGGCGCGGCGATGCCGAGGGCGGCGAGCTCACCGACTACACGGTGGAGGTGTCCGAGGGCGAGGTGGTGCTCGACGCGCTGCACCGGCTGCAGGCCACCCAGACCGGTGACCTGGCGATCCGCTGGAACTGCAAGGCCGGCAAGTGCGGCTCGTGCAGCGCCGAGATCAACGGCCGCCCCCGGCTCATGTGCATGACGCGGCTCTCGGACTTCGACCAGGCCGAGACGATCACGGTCACGCCGATGCGGACGTTCCCGGTGATCCGCGACCTCGTCACCGACGTGTCCTTCAACTACGAGAAGGCCAAGCAGCTGCCCTACGCCGAGCTCGGCCCGCGCGACGCCGACGGCAAGCGCCGGATGATGCAGGTCGACGTCGAGCGCGGCCAGGAGTTCCGCAAGTGCATCGAGTGCTACCTGTGCCAGGACGTGTGCCACGTGGTGCGCGACCACGAGGACAACAAGCAGCACTTCGCCGGCCCGCGGTTCTTCATCCGCTACGCCGAGCTCGACATGCACCCGCTCGACACCCACGACCGGCGCGCGCTCGCCCAGGGGGCCGCCGGCCTCGGGATGTGCAACATCACCAAGTGCTGCACCGAGGTGTGCCCCGAGGGCATCCACATCACCGACAACGGCATCATCCCGATGAAGGAGCGGGTGGTGGACCGCAAGTACGACCCGCTGGTGTGGCTGGGCAACAAGATCGGGATCCGCAACAGGGACAACGACGGCCGCACCGAGGTCTGATCAGCCGACCCTCCTCGCGCGGGTGAGGCGCCGGAGGTAGCGGTGCCCGAGCCGGGCCGCGAGGCCGTGGTCGTCGGAGCGGCGCAGCACCCACCTGCCGACGCCGAACCCGCCGGCACGCACCCGGCTGCCGAGGAGCTCCGCCGGGCCGGGCACTCGACCCTCGCGGGCCGCGACGTCGCGCCGGTAGCGGCGGAACAGCCGACCGTGGTCGAGGGCCAGCGACGCGAGTGCGGCCTCCGTGGCGGTGAGCAGCTCGTCGTCACGGACGGCGTCAGGTGGACGCGCGTCGGACCCGCCGACCGGTTGTGGCACCAGGTCCGTGAGCGGCCCGACGACCTGCAGGCCCCGGCGCTCGACCTCGGCCACCAGCTGCTCACCCTGGGCCCGGGCCCACGCGCGGTGCTCGGCAGGGAGGACGAGGGGACGGCCACCGCCATCCGCGAGGCGCGAACGGATGCCGGCCTCGATGACGAAGCGGTGCTGGCTGGCGTTCAGGCGACCCTCGACAGCGCGATTCATCCGCCGGATGGCTTCGAGCTCGGCCGCGCCGAGCGCGACGTTGCGTCGGGCCGCAGGAGCCGAGGCCGCCGTCCACCCGGGGAGCGCAGCCGCCTCGCAGAAGCGGGCCAGCAGCACACTCGCGTCGGCGCCCGGCGGCGGGACCGTCACCAGGCGCACCCGATCGGGAGGGACGTACGCCGTCCAGGTGTCGACCACGCGGAACAGGTCGTGGCCCCTCCAGAAGGCGATCCCCTCCCGCGGCGGGGCCGTCGGGTCGCCTCTCACGGACCCGATGAAGTCCGGCCACGGGGTGGTGCCCCCGTTGACGATGCGCTGCTGCCACGCCGACACGAGGGTGCGCGCCAGGTCGCGCACCCCCACCACAACGAACACCCGGTGCCCGGACAGGCCGCGCAGCAGGCGGCGCACGTGGCGCGGGCGGCAGAGCGAGAGCTCCTCCTCCGACACCACCACGTGCGGCCCGTCGTACGCCGCGACCTCGGCGAGGAGCCGGTCGAGCGCGCCAGCGACGACCTCGTCGAGGTCCCCGCGCACCCGCTGGCCGAGCAGGTCGTAGACGGCCGTCCGCTGGGCCCGGTGGCCGCCGCCCGGGATCAGCACGCCCTCGTCTGCGAGCCGGGGTGCGGCGGCGTCGAGCATCCCCTGGATGGTCGTGGTGCCGGTCTTGGGGAGCCCGATGTGGAGGTGGACGTCAGCCATGCCGGGACGCTAGGAGCGGGGCCGCTCCCGGGGCATGGGTCCAGAGGCCCGACCGACCGGGACGTCGCGGCCGTCCCGGTTGTTCAGCGGCGTCAGTCGGTCGACGGCTTGCGGCGCGCCCTGGTGGGGCGGGTGCGGTGCGCGACCTCGATCCGGGTGTCGTCGCGGTCGGCGGCCGCGCCCTGCACGGTGATGGTGACCAGGCCGTCCTCGAAGGCCGCCTCGATCTGCTCGCTGGTGACGCTCTCCGGCAGGGTGATCGCTCGCCGGAACTCGCCGTGGTAGCGCTCGCGGACGAGGAACTCCGCGCCCTCGTCGCCGGGCACCTCGCCGGCGTGGCGGGTGCCGGAGACGGTGAGGACGCCGTGGCTGAACCGCAGGTCGACGTCGGCGGGGTCCACCCCGGCGAGCTCGATCCGGATCACCAGGTCGTCGCCCCGGGCGAGGATGTCGGTGCTGGGCACCCACGCGGACGCGTGCGTGCGCTCGGGGTTGTCGGCGGAGGTCTCGAGCGCTCCGTGGATGCCCAGGGAGCGCATGCGGTAGAGCTCGCTGACGAAGTCGGTCACGCCCTCGAACGGGTTGCGGCGGTCGGGCATCGGTCCTCCTGGTGTGGGTGGGGCGCAGTCTGGCCTAGCGGCGCAACGGGGTCATCAGCCCGACCCGGCGCAGGAACGACCGGGCGACCTCGGCCTCGCTGCGGCCGTCGGTCACCTCGCCGTTCATGGCGACCATCGCGTCCTCGGTGAGCTCGGAGTTGACGGTGTCGATGACGTTCATGAAGGCCTCGGAGTCGATCGAGTCGAGCTTGCCCTCGTCGACGACCATCACGACGTTCTGCGAGCCGAAGAGCAGCTCGGGGTCGTCCAGGACCGTGTACGCCCCGCCGCGCAGCTGCGGGTCGGTGGTGAAGGCGTCGACGGCGTCGGCCTCGCCGTCGTCGAGGAGGGCGTACTGCTCACCCAGCTCGGCCGGGACGAACTCGGCGTTGTCGAGCCCGTAGACCTCCCGGAGGCCTGCGAGGCCGAGCTGCAGGTCCTCGAACTCCGGGCGCGCGCCCAGCACGAACGAGTCGAGCTCGGCGAGGTCGGCGATCGAGGCGAGCCCGTTGGCCTCGGCGTACGCGTCGGTGACGGCGATGGCGTCCTTGTTCTCGAACGGCGTCTGCTCGCTGACGACCATGTCCTGGTCCTCGTAGTAGTCCTCGACCGCGTCGTAGGTCTCGGTGGGGTCGAGCCCGGAGACCTCCTGGCCGGCGACGATCGAGAGCACGGTGCCGGTGTAGGCGACGTAGCCGTCGACCTCGCCCGCGCGCAACGCCTCGTCGAGGTCCTCGGCAGGACCGACCGCCTTGCGCAGGTCGACGGTGTAGCCGTTGACCGCCAGCGCCTGGCGCCACAGCTCACCGAGCACGAGGGCCTCGGGGAACGCCTGCGTGCCGATGGTGACCCGCAGCGTCGCCCCCTGCGGCTGCTGCGAGGCGTCGCGCTCGGAGTTCTCGCCGCAGGCCCCGAGCAGGAGGAGCGCCGCGAGGGCGAGGGCCGCCGGCAGCGCGCGGCGGCTGGTCACGACGCACCGCCGGAGCGCACCCGCTCGCGCGAGCCCACGTCGGGTTCCGGCTCCTCGCGCGTCTCCTCGCGCAGCGCCTTGATCCAGCACCACGCGACGCCGACGAGCACGAACATGAACGGCACCGACCCGAGCACCGCCGCCTGTTGCAGCGCGGTCAGGCCGCCGACCAGCAGCATCGCGCAGGCGATCCCGCCCATCAGCAGGCCGAGCACCACGACCACGAACTTCGAGGGGCGGATCGAGCCGCGCGAGGCCATCGTCGCCATCACCACCGACGCCGCGTCGGCGCCGCTGATGAAGAACAGGGCGATCAGCACGATGCACAGCGCCGTGCTGACGACCGGCAACGGGAGGACGTCGAGGGCGGTGAAGAGCACCAGCTCCGGCGTGGAGAGCGAGCCGACGATGTCGGCCTGGCCGGTGCGCTGCAGCTCGATGCCGGTGCCGCCGACGACGGCGAACCACAGGAAGCCGAAGCCGGTGGGCGCCGCGACGACGCCGATGATGAACTCGCGGATGGTGCGCCCGCGGGAGATCCGGGCGACGAACATGCCGACGAAGGGCGCCCAGGAGACCCACCAGGCCCAGTAGAAGATCGTCCAGCCTGCCATCCACTGCTCGTCGCCGACGCCGGTCTGGAGCGACATCGGCAGGACCTGGAGGACGTAGGTGCCGATCGACTCGATGCCCTGCGAGATGACCAGCACGGTCGAGCCGCCGACCGCGAGGAAGAACAGGAAGAGCCCGATCGTGGCGAAGGAGCCGAGGTTGGCGAGGAAGTTGATGCCCTTCTCGACGCCTGAGGTCGCCGAGACGACGAAGAGCAGCGTGACGACCAGGATGATGCTGACGGCCACGGCGTTGGACTTCGGCACGCTGTCCGTCAGGTAGTTCAGACCGCTGTTGAGCTGGAGCCCGTTGAGCCCGAGCGCGGTCGCGGTGCCGAAGAGGGTGGCGACGATGGCCAGCGCGTCCACCAGCCGGCCGAGCGGCTTGTTGGAGGCGTCGTCGCCGAGGACCGGGGTGAACGCCGAGCTCACCAGGACCGGCAGGCCCTTGCGGAAGCTGAAGTAGGCCATCGCGCCGCCCATGACGGCGTACATCGCCCAGCCGTTGAAGCCCCAGTGGAAGTAGGTGTAGCGCAGCGCGACCAGCGCCGCCGCCTCCGACTCCGGCTCCGCCAGGCCGTGCGGCGGGGACGACCAGTGGGAGACCGGCTCGGCGATGCCGTAGAAGAGGAGCCCGGCGCCGAGGCCGGCGGCGAACATCATCGAGATCCACGAGAACGTGCCGAACTCGGGTCGCGAGTCGTCGGGCCCCAGGCGCAGCCGGCCCCAGGGGTGGAGCACCAGGAAGATGCAGAGCACCAGCACGGAGAAGGCGATGAGGACGAACATCCACCCGAAGTTGCCGATCACCCAGCCGAGCGCGCTCCCCATCACCGAGCCCAGGCTGGTCGGGGCGAGGAGGCCCCAGCCGACGAAGCCGGCGATCAGCAGGGCCGACCCCCAGAAGACGATCGGGTCGACGTCCTTGAGCATCCGCTTCACGGTCGAGCTCCCCCCCCGCTGCACGGGCGAGGACTCACCCGAGATCGATCCACCATGGTGGCGGCCTCGTCGGCCTGTCAATGGATTGACCTGTTCTTGAACTGGATTTGTCCGGTTGGGTCACGCCGGCGGGTCGACCCAGATCGGCGAGGACCACGCCATCTCGCCGTCGACCTGGAAGACCCGCGCGTAGTAGAACGCCGAGCGGCCCGCGGGCGGGTCGAGGTCGGTCCAGGTGAGGTCGAGCGAGCTCGTGCCCAGGGACGAGAGGCCGCCGATGCCGGGCTGGAGCCGGAGGTGCCCGGGACCCGCACCGGGCACCTCGTGCACGGCCTGCACGAGCAGCTCGGCCAGGGTGACGTCCGTGGCCCGGTCGCCCACCCGGATCGTGACGGTGGCGTCTGGCGGGCCGGCGACGGTGACCTCGACGCCCCCGCGCTGGGAGCCGTAGGGCTCACCGAAGCTCGCGGTCGTGCACGCCCACCGGAGCGAGGTGTCCCGCACCTCGACCACCTCGGGGCTCCAGAACGGCGTACGCACGACGCGGCCGCCGGTGACCTCGAGCGTGCCGTCCCACGACGTGGTCCGGTCGCTGCCGCCCCACTCGACCCGCACCGGCACGCTGACCTCGCCGTCCGCCACCACGTGGCCGGGGTCGGTGGCGTGGACGACGACGCCGTCGCGCAGCACGTCGACGCGGGCGAGGTCGGTGTAGCCCTCGGCGTGCACGCGCAGGGTCACCGGGCCGTCGGGCACGACCGCCTCACCCATCAGCGCCTCCCCGAGGCGTACGTCGATGAGGACGTCGCGGGTGGTCGCCGCGAACGTCCGGCGTGCGTGCAGCGCCTCGAAGATCGAGGCCCGGTCGAGGGACTCGGCGAGCGCGCCGACGTAGCTGGCGCCGTGCCCGTGGTCGGAGGAGGCGATGAAGCCGAAGCGGTGCCCGCGGTGCAGCCCGTCGAGCACGAAGGTGCCCTCCTTGGTCGCGTCGCTGTACTGCCGGAACGCCCCGAGCGCCTCGTAGTTGCCGCGGCAGGCCTGGAAGATCTCGACCAGCCGGCTGTAGTCGGGGTGGTGGTAGTCCCAGTCGTTGTGGACCATCGCCGACCCGGGGTGGTGGGGGATGGTGATGGCGGGGAAGTCGGGGTGCTGCTCCATCCGCGCCCACAGGCCGGCGGGGTCGGTGGTGCCCTCCGCGAACGCGGAGAAGATGGGAGCTCCGCGGGCGACGTCGCCGAAGATGACGTTCTGGTGGCCGGTGTCGGCCGAGGTCCACTCGAAGCCGTAGAGCGGGACGAAGCGGTCGTCGATGTGGAACAGGTCCGCGATCTTCTGGATCGACCACCACTGGTGGTCCGAGGAGTTCTCCGAGTGGTCGGTCACCGCCCAGAAGTCGTACTCGCAGACGTCCCACGCGTAGCGGTAGAAGTCCTCGAGCGAGGGCTCGTCGCCGGCGGTGCACCGGCTGACGAGCGAGTGGCGGTGCAGGTCGCCCCAGTAGAGCCGGTAGGTGCGGTCGCCGGCCGTGACGGCGTACCGCTCGCGGCGGGCCGCGCGGGCGACCGGCTCCGCCCAGCGCCGGGCGTCGTCGCGGTCCCCGGCGTGCACCCGGCTGGTCCGCGCCTGCGCCGACGACGGGGCGCGGGCGACGCCGGCGGACGCCGTGCGCCCGAGCACGACCGTGCCGATGCCGTGCACGCCGTGCCAGACCACGGACCCGTGGTGCTCGTGCAGGTAGGGGCACTCCCGGCCGCCGAAGCCCTCGGTCCAGTCGAGCGCGACCTGGAGCCGCTCGTCGGTCTGTGCCGCGATCACGACCTGCGCGTCGGGACCGGCGGCCGCGGAGATCTCCTCGAGCGTCCCGTCGGTGCCGCTGAACGTCGTCGGCGGGAGCCAGCCACCCGGCCCGAGCGCCTGGGCGGCGACCTCCCAGTAGTAGGTCATCAGCGGGAGCCGCCGGTGGATCCGGTAGGCCACCACCAGCCCGCCGTCGTCGGTGGCCACGAGCTTGGGCAGGCCGGCCGGCACCACGTCGAGGGTGGGGGCGAGCTCGCCGGGCGCCTCGAGGACGCCGTGCCCGGTGACGGCCACCACCCGGATCGAGGCCGACACGTCGGGCAGCAGCTCGGGCGGCACGTTCTCGCTGCCGGGCCGCACGCCCTCCACCACGGCGGGGTCGGCGCCGACCTCGGCGTCGGCGCGCAGCCTGGTCGGGCCGCTGCCGCCGTGGCCGACCACGGTGATCAGGTCGAAGGCGCACCACAGCTGCTGGTCGCGGGTCACCGCGAGGTGCGGGTGCAGCGCGTAGTCGCTCCCCGAGGTCAGGTCCTGCGGCACGCCGAGCTCGCCGTCGGCCGAGCGTCGCCGCACCACGACCCGGTAGGCGCCGTCGGCGTACTCCGACCAGGCGTACGCCGTCGCGCCGTCGGCGAACGCCGTCACGGTCGGGTCCCACACGTTGGCCTCGACGCCGACGCTCACCCGGACCGGGTCGGCCCACCCGCCGGCCGGTGTCCAGCGGCGGGAGTGGATGGCGAAGCGGTCGTCGTC
This sequence comes from Nocardioides sp., assembly GCF_041913365.1. Lineage (GTDB taxonomy): Bacteria > Actinomycetota > Actinomycetes > Propionibacteriales > Nocardioidaceae > Nocardioides. The sequence goes on along the minus strand of NZ_JAYSFM010000019.1, from coordinate 29,791 downwards.
GCGGGCCTGCCAGCAGACCTCGATCCCGCCGCCCGGCAGCGCGACGACCTCCTGGTTGAAGGCGGGGTGCCCGCCCTGGCTCACCGGCTCGGGCGCGGTCCAGGCCTCGCCCCTCCAGCGGGTGCCCCAGACGGCGACGTCGCCGTCGTCGCGCCGCCCGAACAGCACCCACGCCACGCCGCCCGTCGTGATCGCGGCGGTCGGGCGGTAGACGTCCGCGAGCTCGCCGGAGACGACGGTGGACTCGCCGGCAGCGACCTGGTCGCCCAGGGCCGCGCGCACGTGCTCGCCACGGTCGGGGACCCACTCGGTCCACGCGACGAGGCGGGTGCCGTCCGGGCCGACGGCGACCGTCGGGCGAGCGGCGTCGTGCGCGCCCCGGACCACGTCGACGCCGGCGCGCGCGTGGCCGTCGTGCCGGGGCGCCTGGTCGAGCACCGCGTGGGCGCCCGCCATCATCTCGGCGACCTTGCCCTTGCCCTCGTCGACCCACATGAACCGCAGCGGGTCGGGGTCGAGCACCTCCTCGACCGCGCGGACGTCGAAGCGGTCGTTGATCGCCTCCGACATCCGGCGGTTGAAGGCCAGCACCAGGTCCAGGTCGGCCCGCTGCTGCGCGGTGTAGTCGCCCCGGTGGTGGTCGGGACCGCCACAGACGTGCGCGTGCGCGTGCCCGGTCGCATGGGAGTGCCCGTGCTCGTGACCGTGCATGCCCGCCAACCTAGCCACCGGAGGTGGACGCCGTCTCCCCGTGGGCGGACCGGTGGAAACGCGCCGACGGCGCCTCCGGAAGATCCGGAGACGCCGTCGACGAGGTGGCTGGTGCTGCTACTTCACCTTGCCGATCTTGACCTTCTCCACCACGGTGGGGAAGCCGGCGAGCCGGTAGGTGATCTTCAGGCTGAGCTTCTTGCCCTTGTCGGCGCGGACGACCTTGTAGGACGACTTGGTCGCCTTGCGGATCGCCTTGCCGTTGCGCAGCCACTTGTAGCTGATCTTGACGCCCGCCGGGGTGACGGTGCCGGGCTTGGCCTTCAGCTTCTTGCCGACCTTGGCCTTGCCCGTGACGCCCGGCTTCGTCACCGTGATGACGGCCGGCGGGGTCGTCGGCGTCACGGTCGGCGTGACCGTGGGGGTGACGGTCGGCGTGACCGTCGGGGTGACGGTGGGCACGGAGAGCGACCAGGCGAGCTTCAGGTTCCCGGTGTCGCCGCCGTAGCCGGCGCCGGCGATCCGGTACGTGGTGCCGGCGGTGACCTGGGCGACGACCCGGCTGGTGAGGACGTCGGCGGTGGGGTCGTCGTCGTTGGCCGCAACCTGGGTGAGGGCATTGACGGCCGCGCCGGTGTAGAGACCGAGCACGGTGTCGTAGTTGCTGCCCGCGGTGGTCAGCGTGGCGCTCCCGGTGGCGGGTGCGGTCCAGGAGAACCACACCGAAGCCGCGCCGTTGCCGGTGGGCGACGGCTCACCGGGCTCGTCGGTGGCGTACTCGGTGGACTGGCTCTCGGACCCGCTCGCGCCGTTGATGACCTTCGCGTCGGCGAAGTCGTCGTTGGCGGGCGGTGCCGGCGGCGGCGAGGCGGCGCCGGGGGTCACGTCGATGACCATCGGAGAGCCGCACGCGGTGGAGTCCACGTGGACGTCCAGGCCCGACGCCACGCCGGTGTGGAAGGCGGTGTTCGGGTCGCTGGTCGCGTCGAGGTCCTGGTTGCCGCTCGTGCCGGGGTAGGGGTCGCCGCCGGTGCCGCCGTAGGTCGTGCCGTTGTCCAGGCTGTGGCTCCCGTCGGCCTGAAGCACGCCGACCAGGCGGTTGGTCTCGTCACTGTTTGCGAAGTTGCTCGACGTGACGGTCTCGTTGATGCGGTAGGCCACCAGCCCGCAGCCGGGGAGGCTGGCGTCGAAGCCGGTCTGCGCCCGGTTCTCCACCAGGAAGTACTCACCGGTGCCGGCGTGCTCGCCGAACACCCAGTCGACCCCGTTCGGGTTGGGGGAGAGGAGCGCGGCCTTGCCGGCTTCCAGCTGGAAGTTGTCGGTCGGGGCGGTGATCGCCTCGGGGCTCAGCCAGCCCTGGTACCAGCGGGACCAGGCGTCCGGCAGGCTCGGCGAGGAGCCGTCCAAACCGCCCGCGCTGCCCCACGAGCCACTGGCCATCAGGCTCCAGTAGCCGACGCCCGACGAGGAGCCATCGACGTCGTAGAGGTCGGGCCAGTTGATGTCGTGGCCGATCTCGTGGGCCATGATGCCCATCGTGGCCATGTGACCGCCGTCGCCCTCGCTGTCGGCACAGTGCCACTCGCCGAAGGTGGTGTAGCCACCCCTGCCCGCGATGACGCCGTCGACCTCAGGGGCCACGACATCGGCCGAGTCGAGGTCCCACTGGTGTCCCCACGTGCTGGGACCGCAGACGTCCTCCTCGCCGGAGTAGGACGTCTCGTAGCCGGCGGTGATCACGGTGATGTGCAGCTCGTCGGTGTCGAGGTTGCCGTCGCCGTCGCCGGCGGCGTCGAAGGAGGCGAAGTCGACGAAGGGGTCGGCCGCCTCGATCGCGTCGGCGACGTAGTCCTCGGTGGCGCTGCCGTCGACGCCGCTGTCCGGGTGGGCGTAGGGCAGGGTCACCCAGCCCACGACGCCATTGCTGGGACCGTCGGTGTCGGCGGCCGGGGCGAGGCCGTACACATCGCCGCTCGCCTGGTTGTAGAACGCGTCGACGCTGCCGCCGGCGCCGAAGAACGAGTTCGACCAGTCGGCCTGGGTGCTGTCCACGGAGGACTGGTCGGTGAACTGGGCGAGGATGACCAGCGCCTTGTCGTCACCGGTGCCGGCCTTGGGCGCCCGCGGCGAGGTGGCCTTGGCGGTCGGCGCCGGAGCGAGGCCCTTGGCCGCCCGGGGCGCCTTGCCGGCGCCCGCGACCACGCTGGACGCGACGAGCGCGCCGTCGGCGTCGCGGCCGGAGGCGTAGCGCCAGAAGCCGTCCTTGCCCTTCACGAGGGCGTTGTCGCCCTTGGCGGTGACGACGCCCCGCGTCAGCGAGTCACCGATGTTGCGCACCTCGATGGTGGTGCCGTCGGGCTGCGTGAGCGTGTAGGGGGCGGGGTTCACCGGCGCGCCGGCGTACCCCTTGGTGGGTGTGCTCTTCGGCGCCGTCGGGGCAGCCTCGGTGGCCGTCGTGGCGAGCGCCAGGCTCGCGGCGGCGAGGGCGCTCGACGCGACCGCGGCCACGGCGGCCCGGGTGCGTGCGTTTCTGGAGATGGTCATGGTGGCGGATGTTAGGTACCTCACGCCGCCTCGTGTGCGGTTACCGCGAAATTCGGACGGAACCTCCGAGGTGGGTGAGGTATCCCATAGGTCCGGCAGGTGCCCGCGACGTGACGCTCGTCCTATCCTGCGCAGCATGACCGACCTCGAAGGTGGACTGGACGAGCCCGAGGAGCTGCAGCCGGCCGAGGGCTCGCTGAAGCTGGTGGGTGCGGACGACGCCTACGACGCCTCCGCGTGGGAGGCAGCGACCGCCGCCGTGCTGCGCAAGGCGCGCCGGCTCGGGGACGACGCGCCCGACTCCGACGTCTGGACCGCGCTGGCGCGCACCACGCTCGACGGCATCGAGGTCGCCCCGATCGGGCAGCAGGCCGACCTGGAGGGACTGACCACGAGCGGCCGTCCCGGACGCCGGGGGGCGTGGGACGTGCGCACCCAGGTCGAGGTCGTCGACGACGGGGCCGCCAACGAGGCCCTGCTCCAGGACCTGGAGAACGGCGGCACCTCGCTGCTGCTGCACCTCTCCGAGGAGACGCAGCACGACTGGTCCGCGCTGCTCGACGGCGTGCTGCTCGACCTGGCTCCCGTGGCGCTCGACCGCGCCTCGACCGGGCAGGTCGAGGCGTTCGCCGACTTCCTGGAGGGCGTCGACGGCGCCCTCCACCCCGGCACGAACCTCTCCTTCGACCTGCAGACGCTCGAGATGCTGCACTCCCGCGTGCGTGACGACGGCGCGACGGCGCGCGACCTCTTCGCACCCGTCGCGCGCCGCGGCTTCCAGCTGGGTGTCCGTGCCCTGGTGGTCGACGGCACCGCGCTGCACGACCAGGGCGCCAGCGACGCCCAGGAGCTCGGCTGGGCTGTCGCGACGGGCGTGGCCTACCTCCGCCTGCTCGCCGACGAGGGCTTCTCCGCCGAGCACGCGGCCCGGCTGGTCGAGTTCCGACTGGCCGCCACCGACGAGCAGTTCCCGACGATCGCCAAGCTGCGCGCGGCTCGCCGGCTGTGGGCGCGGGTGCTGGAGGCATCCGGCGCGAGCGGTGAGATGTCCCTCCACGCGGTCACCAGCCGGGCGATGACCAGCCGGCGCGACCCCTGGGTCAACATGCTCCGCGGCACCGTCGCCGCCTTCGCCGCCGGCGTCGGGGGCGCCGACGCCGTCACGGTCGTGCCCTTCGACGAGCCGTTGGGCGCGCCCGACGCGTTCGGCCGCCGGATCGCGCGCAACACCTCCTCGCTCCTGATCGAGGAGTCGCACGTCGCCGCCGTCACCGACCCGGCCGGCGGCTCGTACGCCGTCGAGAAGCTCACCGACGACCTCGCCGTCGCCGGCTGGGCCGAGCTCGGCCGGATCGAGGCGGCCGGTGGTGCGCTCGCCGACGACGCCCGGGCGGGCGTGAAGGAGCGGGTGCGGGCGGTCCGCGCGGCGCGTGACGCGCAGGTCGCGGACCGGTCGCGGCCGCTGACCGGCGTCTCGGAGTTCCCCGACCTCGCCGAGGTGCTGCCCGAGCGGGACGACCGCCCGCACCGCTACGTCCACCACTACGGCTGGGCCTTCGAGGACATGCGCGCCCAGCCCGCCGAGCGGCGGGTCTTCCTGGCCACGATGGGTCCGATCTCCGCGCACACCGCGCGCGCCACGTTCGCCACCAACCTCCTCGCCGCCGGAGGCGTGGCCGTCGAGTCGGCCGGTGCCACCTCGGACGTCGCCTCCGTGACGGCGGCCTACGCCGGCCAGCCCGTGGTGTGCCTCGCCGGCACCGACGCGGCCTACGCCGAGTGGGGCGCCGACCTGGTCGCCGCGCTGCGGGCGGCAGGAGCGTCGTACGTCGTGCTGGCGGGCAAGCCGGGGGAGAAGACGGTCACCGACGTCGACGACTCGTGCGCCCTGGGGGTCGACGCGCTCGGCTTCCTCGGCCGGATCCGAGAGGAGCTCGCCCGATGAGCATCCCGAAGAACTTCGCCGAGGTGGAGCTGGGTCTCGACACGCCTCGTTCCTCGGCTGCTCGACCAACTGATGAAGGCCCGTGGGCGAGCCCGGAGGGGATCGACATCCTCCCGGTCTACGGCCCCGAGCACCTCGAGGGCCTCGACGGCCTCGACACGTGGCCGGGCCTCGCGCCGTTCCTGCGCGGGCCTTACCCGACGATGTACACGACCCAGCCGTGGACGATCCGGCAGTACGCCGGCTTCTCCACCGCCGAGGAGTCCAACGCCTTCTACCGCCGCAACCTCGCGGCAGGGCAGAAGGGCCTCAGCGTCGCCTTCGACCTCGCCACCCACCGCGGCTACGACTCCGACCACCCGCGGGTGCGCGGCGACGTCGGCATGGCCGGTGTGGCGATCGACTCGATCTACGACACCCGCACGCTCTTCGACGGCATCCCGCTCGACGAGATGTCGGTGTCGATGACGATGAACGGCGCGGTGCTGCCGGTGCTCGCGCTCTACATCGCGGCGGCCGAGGAGCAGGGGGTGAAGCCGGAGCAGCTGGCGGGGACCATCCAGAACGACATCCTCAAGGAGTTCATGGTCCGCAACACCTACATCTACCCGCCCGCGCCGAGCATGCGGATCATCAGCGACATCTTCGCCTTCACCTCGCAGAAGATGCCGCGCTTCAACTCGATCTCGATCTCCGGCTACCACATCCAGGAGGCCGGGGCGACGGCCGACCTCGAGCTGGCGTACACCCTGGCCGACGGCGTGGAGTACATCCGCGCGGGCCTCGGCACCGGCATGACGATCGACCAGTTCGCGCCGCGCCTGTCGTTCTTCTGGGCCATCGGGATGAACTTCTTCATGGAGGTCGCCAAGATGCGCGCGGCCCGGGCGCTGTGGGCGCGGCTGGTCGACGACTTCGACCCGCAGAACCCCAAGTCGCGCTCGCTGCGCACGCACAGCCAGACCTCGGGCTGGTCGCTCACCGCGCAGGACGTCTTCAACAACGTCGGCCGCACCTGCATCGAGGCGATGGCCTCGACGCAGGGGCACACGCAGTCGCTGCACACCAACGCGCTCGACGAGGCGATCGCGCTTCCGACCGACTTCTCCGCGCGCATCGCCCGCAACACCCAGCTGCTGCTGCAGCAGGAGAGCGGCACCACGCAGGTGATCGATCCGTGGGCCGGCTCCTACTACGTCGAGAAGCTCACCCACGACCTCGCCGAGCGCGCATGGGCGCACATCCAGGAGGCCGAGCGCGCCGGCGGCATGGCGAAGGCGATCGAGCAGGGCATCCCCAAGATGCGCATCGAGGAGGCCGCGGCCCGCACCCAGGCGCGCATCGACTCGGGCGCGCAGAAGGTCATCGGCGTCAACACCTACCGCCTCGCCGCCGAGGACAAGCTCGACGTGCTGCGCGTCGACAACGACGACGTCTACCGCCAGCAGGTCGCCAAGCTCGAGCGGCTGCGGGCCGAGCGCGACGACGACGACGTACGCCGTGCGCTGGAGGCGCTGACCGCCTCGGCCGAGCGCGGCCCGGTCGGGGGCGGCTCGCTCGAGGGCAACCTCCTCGCGCTGGCCGTCGACGCGGCGCGCGCCAAGGCCACGGTCGGCGAGATCTCCGACGCGCTGGAGAAGGTCTACGGCCGGCACCAGGCCGTGATCCGTACGATCAGCGGCGTGTACCGCGACGAGGCAGGCACCGCCGGCGACACCAAGGTCGCCGAGGTGCTGAAGGCCACCGAGGAGTTCGAGGCAGAGGAGGGCCGCCGCCCGCGGATCCTGGTCGCCAAGATGGGCCAGGACGGTCACGACCGCGGCCAGAAGGTCGTGGTCACCGCCTTCGCCGACCTCGGCTTCGACGTCGACGTGGGGCCGCTGTTCTCCACGCCCGAGGAGGTCGCCCAGCAGGCGATCGACGCCGACGTGCACATCGTCGGCGTCTCCTCGCTGGCCGCCGGCCACCTGACGCTGCTGCCCGCGCTGAAGCAGGCGCTGGCCGACCAGGGGCGCCCGGACATCATGGTCGTCATCGGTGGCGTGATCCCGCCCGACGACGTCCCGGTGCTCGAGGAGATGGGCGCCGCCGCGGTGTTCCTGCCCGGCACGGTCATCGCCGAGTCGGCGCTCGACCTGCTGGCGCGGCTGCGGGACGAGCACGCCTCCTGATGGCCCGTCCGGTCGACGTCGCCGCGCTGGCGGAGGGGGTGCGAGCGGGGCAGCGTGCTGCCGTCTCCCGCGCCATCACGCTCGTCGAGTCGTCCCGCGGCGAGCACCGTGCCCTGGCCCGTGAGCTGCTGACGTCGCTCGCCGCCGGCGACGCGCCGCTGGCCACCCGGGTGGGCATCTCGGGGGTGCCGGGCGTGGGCAAGTCGACGTTCATCGAGTCGCTCGGCACCCGCCTGACCGCGGCAGGCCACCAGGTCGGGGTGCTGGCCGTCGACCCTTCGTCCGTCCGCACCGGTGGCTCGGTGCTCGGCGACAAGACCCGGATGGCGGCGCTCTCGGTCGACCCCCACGCGTTCATCCGGCCCTCGCCCTCGGCCGGCACCCTCGGCGGGGTCGCGCGCGCCACCACGCAGGCGATGCTGGTGCTCGAGGCCGCCGGCTACGACGTGGTGCTCGTCGAGACCGTCGGCGTCGGGCAGTCGGAGGTGACCGTCGCCGGGATGGTCGACACGTTCCTCTTCCTCACCCTCGCTCGCACCGGCGACCAGCTCCAGGGCATCAAGAAGGGCATCCTCGAGATCGCCGACGTGGTCGCGGTCAACAAGGCCGATGCGCAGGGCGGGGAGGACCACGAGGGCGAGGCGCGCGTCGCCGCCCGGGAGCTCGCCGGTGCGCTGCGCCTGGTCCGCGGCCACGCCGAGTGGGCCCCGCCCGTGGTCACCTGCTCGGGCCTGACCGGCGCCGGGGTCGACGACGTCTGGTCCCGGATCGGGGCCCACCGCGACCACCTCGGCGTCGACGGGCTGGCCCACAAGCGGGCCGGCCAGCAGCTGGACTTCACGTGGGCGCTGGTCCGCGACGAGCTCGACCAGCGGCTGCGCTCCTCACCGGGCGTGGCGGCCGTGCGCGACGACGTACGACGTGCGGTGCTCGCGGGCGAGCTGCCCGCTCCACTGGCCGCAGATCGGCTTCTCGCCGCCTACGACGGGGACAGCAACTAGGCTGGACCGGTCATGCCGAACCCCGCGAACCCCGCCACCGCCGTCATCGCCGAGGCCGTCGACAAGTACGCCGACGAGCTCGTCGCGCTCCGCCGCGACCTCCACGCCCACCCCGAGCTGAGCTGGCAGGAGGACCGCACGTCGGAGTCCGTGACCATCGCGCTCGAGGACGCCGGGTGGTCCGTGACGCGCCCCGAGGGCGGGGGAGTGCTGGCGGAGATCGGCTCCGGGGATGCGCTGGTGGCACTCCGCGCCGACCTCGACGCGCTGCCCGTCGACGACCTGACGCCCGACCCGTGGAAGAGCACGACGCCCGGCGTCGCGCACGCCTGCGGGCACGACGTGCACACCGCCGGCCTCGTCGGCGCGGGGCTCGCGCTCTCCGAGGTCGCGGCCCGCGGGCTGCTGGCCGGCCGGGTGCGGCTGCTCTTCCAGCCCGCCGAGGAGGTCATGCCCGGCGGAGCGCTGCACCTGATCTCCACGGGGGCGCTCGAGGGGGTCAGCCACATCTTCGGCCTGCACTGCGACCCGAGCCTCGACGTGGGGCGCATCGGCCTGCGCGAGGGTCCGCTCACCGGCGCCGCCGACGCGCTGACGGTCAAGCTCACCGGCAAGGGCGGCCACACCTCCCGCCCGCACCTCACCGAGGACCTCACCTTCGCGCTCGGCAAGGTGATCACCGAGCTGCCCGCGATCCTCAGCCGCCGCCTCGACCCCCGTGCCGGGGTCAGCGTGGTCTGGGGCACGGTGCGGGCGGGCTCGGCCCACAACGTCATCCCGCACACCGGCGTCGTCGCCGGCACGGTGCGGATGCTCGACGCGGTCGCGTGGTCCGACGCCGAGCACCTGATCCGGCAGCTGATCACCACGATCATCGCGCCCTACGGCGTCGCCGCGGAGGTGACCTACCAGCGCGGCGTCCCGCCGGTGGTCAACCACCCGGTCTCCACGGCCCTCCTCGGCACCGCGCTCGACACGGTCCTCGGCCCGCACGGCCACGTGTCCACCGCGCAGAGCCTCGGCGGCGAGGACTTCGGCTGGTACCTCGACTCGGTCCCGGGCGCCATGGCCCGCCTCGGCACCCGCACGCCCGGCGGACCGACGTACGACCTGCACCAGGGCAACCTGCGCGTCGACGAGGCCGCCACCGGCATCGGCGCCCGGGTCCTCGCCGAGGCCGCGGTCACGGCGCTCAGCCTCTGATCGCGCTCAGCCGACCGGTGCTACAGCTCGTGGTCCCGGCGGACCCAGCTCGACTCGGCCGAGCCCTGCGACAAGGTGTCGGCGACGGACCTCGGCGCCGCGTAGCGACGGTGGCCGCACCGTCGGCAGACCCACTGCTCGGTCTGGCCCTCATTCGCGCGGACGTGCCGGTAGCGGTGCTCGAGGAAGGGAAGCTCGCACAGCCACCAGCCGCGGGCCTGCGAGGCCGCCGCGTCCGCCTGCTCAGTCGCGGATCGGAGCCGCAGGAACCCTTCGAGCATCGAGTAGACGGCCAGCACGTCGAGGGCCAGCAGGATCAGCATCACCCCGAGGGGCGCCTGGTCGAGCAGGAGCGTCGGCAGCCCGCTCGCCACGGCCACGACTGTGCCGAGGGTGAGGCCGAGGGCGCCGGGCCGGCGGATCCACCGCGGTTTGCTCATCCCACCACTCTCCCACCTCGTCAGTACGTCGGAGCCCTGTCGCGCCGCCGCTCGATCGTCTGGAAGACCCAGAACACGGCGATGAAGGCGATCAGGATCGCCTCGACGACGAAGGTGGCGTGGGAGTCGAGCCAGCCGGAGAACAGCCCGACCTCGTCGCCGCCCTTGAAGACGACGGCCGTCACGACCATGGCCACGCCGAGGGATCCGTAGAGCCAGAACCACTGGTGGCGCTGCGGGTCGTTCCGGTTCTCCCGCGCGGCGAGGAAGACCGCCACGATGACGAGGCCGACGGCGATGTTCGCGGACCACCCGTGGACGTCCTGGTTGAAGGCGCTGTCCGGGTCGTCGGCGTCGCGGTACAGCCAGTAGAGCAGGGCGACCACGGCTGCCGCCGCCAGCCAGGTCGCGAGGTACGCCGCCCGCATGCCCGCGCTCGGCTTCCGGCCGGCGGCCCAGGCCCGCAGCGTGAGGATCGCGACGAGCACCAGGATCACCACGAGGGCGAAGAGGAGCGCGGTGAAGCTGCGGGCCACCGTGTCCGCGTTGGCGCTGATGAGGTCGCTGTCGGAGATCCGTGCGGTCCCTGTCGTGGCCTCGCCGCCGCCCGCCGACGCGGGCACGCTGCAGTAGTTGGCGTCGAGCGTCGGGACCAGGGCGACGACCGACAGGAGCAGGCCGGCGATGTTCAGCACCGCGTCCTCGAGCGCGGTCTTGCCCCACATCACGATGAAGGCGAAGCCGATGAGCAGCAGGGCGCCCACGAAGACCGGTCTGACCGGCGTGTAGAAGTACGCGCTCAGCGAGCGTTGGACGCACGCCTCCTGCGAGCTGGCGATCTCCCGCCACACGGCGAAGCCCAGGGCGAGGATGACCATCACCACCCCGAGCCGGATGCCGGAGTAGGTGCGACGGGCGATCTCTGGTGCGGTCGGATCGGACATGGTTCCCCCCAAGAGCTGCGGCGGGCCCCCCGCCCGGCCGCGCGTCTCTCAGCGTGCACCCCGGTCCGCGGGGCGCGAATCGCTCACATGGGGGAAGTCGGCGCCTCGTCCGTGGTGAGGGGGAGGGTGACGGCGAAGGTGCTGCCCTCGCCCAGGGTGGAGGTGGCCGTCAGGCGCCCACCCATCAGTGACACCAGCTCGTGGCAGATGGTGAGACCGAGGCCGATGCCCTGGCGGTCCCCGGCGACCCTGGGCTCGACCTGCCGGAACGGCGCGACGAGGGTGGGCAGGTGGTCCTGGGAGATCCCGATGCCGGTGTCGCGGACCTCCACCTCGAGCCAGGCATCCGGCTGGGCATCCGGCTGGGCATCCGGCTGGGCCTCGCGCGCGCTGACCCGTACGTCGACGCCGCCGGCCTCGGTGAACTTGATCGCGTTGTGGACGAGGTTGGTCACCACCTGGTTGATCCGGCGGCAGTCGCCGATCGCGGTCGCGGGGACCGACGGGTCGACGGCGACGGTCGCCTCGAGGCCGCGCGTGTGGGCGAGCGAGGTGGCCCACTCCTCGATGTCGGAGACGAGGGAGCGGAGCCCGAACGGCCGCGGGTGGAGCACGGTCTGGTGGTTCTCGAGCCCGGAGAACTCGAGGATGTCCTCGACCAGCCGCATCAGCCGCTCGCTGGAGCGGTGCACGATCTCGGCGTAGTGCTCGGCCTCGGGCGGCAGGTCGATGTCCATCAGGAGGTCGGTGGCACCGACGATGGCGGCCAGCGGGGTGCGGACCTCGTGGCTCACGGTCGCGAGGAACAGCGTCTTGGCGGCGTTGGCCTCCTCGAGCTCGCGCAGGACCTGCTTGGCCTCGGTCACGTCCTCGCTGATCCCGTGAACCCCCACCACCTCGTCGTGGACGACGACCGGGATCGCGGTGCAGCGGATGTCGGTGACCTCGCCGTCGGCGCTCAGCACACGTCCCTCGAGCAGCTGTGGCTCACCGGCCATCACCCGCCGGAAGCCCTCCTGGAAGCGGTCCAGGTCGTCGGGGTGGATGACCTCCACGAAGTTCGCCTGCCGGAACTCGTCGAGGGTCAGGCCGGTCATCTCCAGCGCTCGCTGGTTGCCGTCGGTGAAGAAGCCCTGCTCGTCGAGCGACCAGGCTCCCTGCGGGTGGTGGGTGAACAGGGAGGCGTAGCGGGCTGTCGCCTCAGCCAGGTGGTCATCCGTCATCAGAACCTCCGAGTGTCCGATCGCCACGCAGGCTACGCACCCGCGTCCGTCCCGGTGGTACCCACCTCGGCGATCCGGAGTCCCTCAGCGCGTCGCCTGCCGGTGGTGCAGCTCGCGCAGCTCGTCGGTGAGCTCCGCGGCGGGACCGGCGACGGGGAGGCCGGGGGCGATCGCAGTGATCGGGAGCGGGGCGACGGGACCCGGGGCGAGGCCCCAGTCGGCGCGCCACGCGGTCAGCTGCTCGGTCGAGGCGGCGTACACGATGCGCCCGAGGCCGACCCAGGCGTGCCCGGCGGCGCACATCGGGCAGTGCTCGCCCGAGGTGTACACGGTGCAGCGGGGGCGTACGTCCGGGGCCACGTGGGTGGCCGCCCAGCGGGCCAGCTCGAGCTCGGGGTGGCGCGTCTGGTCGCCGTCCGCCGTGCGGTTGCGGTCCTCGAGCAGCACGGCGCCGTCCGGGTCGACCAGCACCGAGCCGAACGGCTCGTCGCCCGCGTCGAACGCCTCGCGGGCGAGCTCGACGCAGCGACGCAGGTGGGTGAGGTCCGCGGGCGTGAGGTCGGGCATGCCTACTGCTGTCGGTAGGGGACGCCGTCGGCCGCGGGCGGTCGCGAGCGACCGACCAGGCCGGCCACCGCGAAGATGGTCACCAGGTAGGGGAGCATCAGCATGAACTGGCTGGGCACGGGCGAGCCGATGGCCGAGAGCACGCCCTGGAGGTTGGACGCGAAGCCGAAGAGCAGCGCGGCGAGGGTGGCCCGGATCGGGTCCCACTTGCCGAAGATGACCGCCGCCAGGGCGATGTAGCCGGCGCCGCCGGTCATCTCACGGTTGAAGCCCGCGACGGAGACCAGGCTGAAGTAGGCGCCGCCCATGCCCGCGATCGCACCGGCGAGCAGGATCGTGCGGTAGCGGGTGCGGTTGACCTTGATGCCCACGGTGTCGGCGGCCTTCGGGTGCTCACCGACCGCGCGGACCCGGAGGCCCCAGCGGGTGCGGTAGAGGGCGTACGCCACGAGCGCGACGACGATGTAGAGCACGTAGACCAGTGCGGTCTGGCGGAAGAAGATCGGGCCGACGAGCGGGATGTCGCCGAGCACGGGGATCGGGACCCGCGAGAACCGCTCGGGGGAGTTGAGGGACTCGGCGTTGGGGGTCAGCACCTGACGGAAGAGGAAGTTCGTCAGGCCGACGACGAGCACGTTGAGCACCACGCCGACGATCACCTGGTCGACGAAGTAGGTGATCGCGAACAGGCCGAGGATCAGCGCGACCAGCGCACCGGCCACCATCGCCGCGAGCAGGCCCGCCCAGGGGGAGCCCGTCAGCGACGCAGTGATCGCCGCGGCGAAGGCGCCGAAGAGGAGCTGGCCCTCGATGGCGATGTTGACGACGCCGGCGCGCTCGCCCAGCACGCCGCCGAGGGCGCCGAACACGAGCGGGATCGCCAGGGCGACCGCGCCGCCGAGCAGGCTGACGATGCGGATCCGGTCGTCGGCCGCCGCCCAGCTGAGGAAGCCCGTCATCCAGGCGACCGCGAACACGATCGGGATCCACCGGGGCTGGCGCGTGTGCGCCAGCATGCGGCGCACGGCCTCCGCGGTGAGCGCGAGGCACACCACCACCATCACCCACGCCGTGGCCATGGACGGCACCACGATGTCGGGCAGCTCCACGAAGTCGGTGTCGGCGGCGAGCTGGAACGTCGTGTCGCCCGCGTGCGACGACCGGAGCAGGACGACGGCCAGCAGCGCGGTGAGCACCCCGAGGAAGATCGGCAGCTTGCGGGTGCCGCGCGCCCGGGTGGGCGTCACCGCCCGGTCGGGAGCCAGCCCGCCGTGGTCGGCGGGCGGCTGGTCGGTCACGGTGCTCACTTGGCCTCCTTGTTGGGGAGCCGGAAGATGGCGCGCACCAGGGGAGGCGCGGCGAGGAAGAGGACGATCAGCGACTGCACGACCAGGACCAGGTCGACCGAGATGTTCTCCGAGGCCTGCATGGTGAAGCCGCCGGCCTTGAGGGCGCCGAACAACAGGCCGGCCGCGAGGATCCCGAGGGGTCGCGAACGACCGAGCAGGGCCACGGTGATGGCGTCGAAGCCGATGGCGGCGTCGAGGTCGAGCGAGACGCCGCTCGTCACGGTGCCGAGCACCTGGTTGACGCCGGCGAGGCCGAGCAGCGCGCCGGCGATCATCATCACGACCGTGTAGGTCCAGCCGACGTTGATGCCCGACGCCCGGGCGGCGTGCGGGTTCTCGCCGACGGCGCGGATCCGGTAGCCGAGGGTGGACCGGCTGAGAAGCCACCACACGACCGCCACGGCGACCAGCGCGAGGACGAAGCCGAGGTGCAGGTTGAAGCGGTCGCCCAGCACCTTGGGCAGGATCGCGCTCTCCTTCATCGGCGGCGACTTGGGGTTGGCCGAGCCGGGCGTCGCCAGCAGCCACTCCTTGGTCAGGGCCCAGAAGAGGAGGTAGTAGCCGACGTAGTTGAGCATGATCGTGAGGATCACCTCGTGGGCGCCGGTGCGGGCCTTGAGGAGGCCGGCGATGCCGGCCCACAGGGCGCCGGCGGCCATGCCGACGAGGATGGCCAGCGGCAGGTGGATGACCATGGGCAGGTCGAGCTTGAAGCCGACCAGGCCGGCAGCGCCGCCCGCGATCAGCATCTGGCCGCGACCGCCGATGTTGAACAGCGCGGCCCGGAAGGCGATGCCGACGCCGAGGCCACCGAGGATGAGGGGGCCGGCGAACTTCAGGCTCTCCGTCAGCGGGCGCCACTGCTGCGCGGGGTCGTCGACGAGGTTGTTGTAGACCGCGCCTCGGAACATCGCGCTGTAGGCGCCGGAGATGGCGTCCCAGAGGGCGGTGAAGAAGTCGGACGGGCGGGCGGTGATGTAGCTGGCGGTCTCCCGGACGTTGGCGTCGGTGGCCGCGATCATCACCGAGCCGACGAAGACGGCGAGGAACACGGCGAGCACGCCGGACAGCGCGTCGCCGGACGCGATCTCGCGCAGCAGCGAGCGGGACCGGTCGCTCCGGGCCGCGCTGGCGTCCTCGGCCGTGTCGACCTCGGGCGCCTCCGGCGCGTCGGGCTTCTCGTCCGGCTTCTCGTCCGGCTTCTCGTCCGGCTGGGGCTTCTCGGTGTCGCTCACGCGACCACGTCCTTCAGGTCGTCCGGGCGCTCGCCGGTCATCATGAGACCGAGGGTCTCGCGGGGGGTGTCGGCCGGGACGATCCCGACGATCTTGCCTCGGTAGAGCACCATGATCCGGTCGGCGAGGGCGACGACCTCGTCGAGCTCGGTGGAGACCACCAGCACCGGGATGCCGCTGTCGCGGGTGGCGACGATCTGCTTGTGGATGAACTCGATCGAGCCGACGTCGACGCCACGGGTGGGCTGGGCCGCGACGAGCAGGCGCAGGTCGCGGGAGAGCTCGCGTGCCACGACGACCTTCTGCTGGTTGCCACCCGAGAGGTTCGAGGCCAGCGAGTCGATGTCGCGGGCGCGGACGTCGTACTCCTTGAGCTTCTTCTCCGCGAAGGCGCGCAGGGGACCGATGCGGAGGGCGCCGTTCTTGGCGAACGGCGACTTGAAGCTGCGGTTGAGCATCAGGTTCTCGGCGATGGTGAAGCCGGGCACGAGGCCGTCGACCTGGCGGTCCTCGGGGATGAACCCGACGCCGGCGTCGAGGATCTTGCGGGTGGACCTGCCGACCAGCTCGACCCCGTCGAGGGTGATCGACCCGCTGATGTCGTCCTGCAGGCCGAGGAGGGCCTCGGTGAGCTCGGTCTGGCCGTTGCCCTGGACACCGGCGACGGCGAGCACCTCGCCCGCCTTGATGGAGAAGCTGATGCCGTCGCACTGCTTGTGGCCGGCGGCGTCGATGACGTGCAGGTCCTTCACGACCAGGGCGTCGTCGCCCAGCTTCGGGGCGTCCTTGTGCACCACCAGCTCGACCGGGCGCCCGACCATCATCGAGGCGAGCTCGGCGTTGCTGGCCTTGGGGTCGGCCTCGCCGACGACCTTGCCGAGCCGGATGACGGTGATCCGATCGGCGACCTCGCGGACCTCGCGCAGCTTGTGGGTGATGAAGACGATGGCCTTCCCGGCCTCGCGGAGCTGGCGCATGATGTCCATCAGCTCGTCGGTCTCCTGCGGGGTCAGCACCGCGGTCGGCTCGTCGAAGACGAGGAGCTCGGCGTCGCGGGAGAGCGCCTTGATGATCTCGACCCGCTGCTGCACCCCGACCGGGAGGTCCTCCACGACCGCGTCCGGGTCGACGTGGAAGCCGAAGCGCTCGGAGATCTCGGTGACCCGCTTGCTGGCCTCGTCGAGGTCGAGCGTGCCGGCGAAACCGGTGGTCTCGTTGCCGAGCATGACGTTCTCGGCGACGGTGAAGACGGGGATGAGCATGAAGTGCTGGTGGACCATGCCGATGCCGACCGCCATCGCGTCGCCGGGCCCGGCGAAGTGCTGGACCTTGCCGTCGAGCTCGATCTCGCCCTCGTCGGCCTTGTAGAGGCCGTAGAGGACGTTCATCAGGGTGGACTTGCCGGCGCCGTTCTCACCGAGCAGGCAGTGGATCTCGCCGGGCTCGACGGTGAGGGAGATCGATTCGTTTGCCACCACGCTGCCGAAGCGTTTGGTGATGCCTCGCAGGACGAGTCTCATGGCATCGCATCCTAGGGGTCGGAATGATCGGGGGGTCAGCCCCGGGGGATGGTACGAGCGGGCGCGCGGAGGAGGCCGCGGGGAAGGTTAACCGGCACCGGACCAGTGGTCTGGCCAAAGATGTGCCAAACCTTGCGACGCCGCTCTGGCAAGACGAGCGCAAGAGAAGAGGGAGGCCGACGAACGCGTCGGCCTCCCTCCTCGGTGGAGCGTGCTGGTGATCAGTTCAGGTAGGACGTCACCTTGATCGAGCCGTCGATGATGCCGGCCTTGACCGTGTCGAGCTCGGCGGCCAGCTCGGGGTTGACCTTGCTCTCGAACTCGTGGAACGGCGCGATGCCGACACCGTCGTTCTCGAGCGTGCCGATGTAGGGGGCGAAGTCGAACTCGTCGTTGCCCGCCGCAAGGACGGCCTCGTAGGTCGACACCTTCATGCCCTTGAGGATCGAGGTCATGACGTAGGGCTGGGTGGCCGGGTCGGTCTCGTAGAGGTCGGCGTCCACGCCCAGCATGGCGATGTCCTTGCCGGAGTCCTCGATCGCGGTGATGGCGCCCTGGTAGATCGGGCCACCCACGGGGAGGATCACGTCGACGTCCTGGTCGAGGATCTGCTTGGCGGTGCTGGTCGCGGCCTCGTTGGCCTCGAAGCCACCGGTGAAGGAACCGTTCTTGCCGTCCCAGCCGACGACCTCGACGTCCTTCTTCTTCTCCTTGGCGTAGTACTCGGCGCCCTGCTTGAAGCCGTCCATGAAGATGGTGACGGTCGGGAAGGGCATGCCGCCGTAGGTGCCGACCTTGCCGGTCTTGGTGTAGTCGGCAGCGGCGTAGCCGGCCAGGAACGCGGCCTGGGCGGTGTCGTAGAGCAGCGGCTTGATGTTCTCGACGTCAGCCTTGCCGTCGAAGGTCGCGCCGTCCTCGCCGCCGTCGGCGGAGTCGTCGATCAGGACGTACTCGATGTCGGGGTTGGCCTTGGCCGACTCCTTGGTGGCCGAGGCCAGGGCGAAGCCGACGGTCACGATCACGTCGCAGCCCTGACCGACGAGGCTCTCCAGGTTGGGGCCGAAGTCGTTCTCGCTGTTGGACTCGACCTTGATCAGCTCGACGCCGAGCTCCTCGGCGGCCTGGTTGGCGCCCTCGTAGCCCAGCTGGTTGAACGACTTGTCGTCGAAACCGCCTGCGTCGGAGACGATGCAGGGCTGGAAGTCGCTCGCGGCCTCGGTCCCACTGCCGCCGCCGGTGTTGTCATCCTCGGGCGCGTCACCACACGCAGCCAGGGTCGCGGCCGCCAGGAGCGCCACGAGGCCGCTCGAGACGACCTTCCTCGACTTCTTCACAAATGCCTCCAAATTCGTGCACCCCCGGGGTGGGGTCAGCTTTCCGGCGACATGATGCCCGCAGGTTCGCCACCCGTCACGCGGATCGGGCGTACTGAAATGCGTTTGAGACCTAAAAGTCACAGGACTTCTTTCGGCGGAACCTGCCGAAGACCTTCTCGTCCGCGTATGCGCCATAGTTGCCGCGTGGATCAGACGGACTGGGACGACTTGAGGGCCGCTGCGACCGAGGTGATGCGCCACGCCTACGCGCCGTACTCCGGGTACGCCGTCGGCGCCGCCGCACGCGTGGACGACGGCCGCGTGGTGTCGGGCTGCAACGTGGAGAACGCGGCGTACGGCGTCGTGCTGTGCGCGGAGTGCGGCCTGGTGTCGCAGCTGCACGCCACCGGGGGCGGTCGGCTGACCCACTTCGTCTGCGTCAACGGCGAGGGCGAGATCATCATGCCGTGCGGGCGCTGCCGCCAGCTGCTCTTCGAGCACGGTGGCCGCGACCTGCTGGTCTGGACCGTCACGGGGGTCCGGCCCATGTCCGAGGTGCTTCCCGACGCCTTCGGACCAGACGACCTCGCCCACGTGGCGAAGCAGGAGGAGGACAGCTGATGCCCGCACACGACGCCGTCGAGGTGATCCTCGCCAAGCGCGACAAGCAGGAGCTGAGCGACAGCCAGATCGACTGGGTCATCGACGCCTACACGCGGGGCGAGGTCGCCGACGAGCAGATGTCGGCCCTGGCGATGGCGATCCTGCTCAACGGCATGAACCGCACCGAGATCGCCCGCTGGACCGCGGCGATGATCGCCTCGGGCGAGCGGATGGACTTCTCCACCCTGTCCCGGCCCACGGCCGACAAGCACTCCACGGGCGGCGTGGGCGACAAGATCACCCTGCCGCTGGCGCCGCTCGTCGCGGCCTGCGGTGTGGCGGTGCCGCAGCTCTCCGGCCGCGGGCTGGGCCACACCGGCGGCACCCTCGACAAGCTCGAGTCGATCCCCGGCTGGCGGGCGCTGCTCAGCAACGAGGAGATGTTCTCGATCCTCGAGGACGTCGGTGCGGTGGTCTGCGCCGCCGGCGACGGCCTGGCGCCGGCCGACAAGAAGCTCTACGCCCTGCGCGACGTCACCGGCACCGTCGAGGCCATCCCGCTGATCGCCAGCTCGATCATGAGCAAGAAGATCGCCGAGGGCACCGGCGCGCTGGTGCTCGACGTCAAGGTCGGCAGCGGCGCCTTCATGAAGGACCTCGGCACCGCCCGCGAGCTCGCGGAGACGATGGTGGCCCTCGGCACCGACGCCGGGGTGCACACGGTCGCACTGCTCACCGACATGGCCACGCCGCTGGGCCTGACCGCCGGCAACGCGATCGAGGTCGCCGAGTCGGTCGAGGTGCTCGCCGGCGGCGGTCCCGCCGACGTGGTCGAGCTGACCCTCGCCCTGGCCCGCGAGATGCTCGCCGGCGCGGGTCGCGACGACGTCGACCCGGCCGAGAAGCTGGCCGACGGCTCGGCGATGGACGCGTGGAAGGCGATGATCCGGGCGCAGGGCGGCGACCCCGACGCCGCGCTCCCGCAGGCGAAGGAGTCGCACGTCGTCACCGCGCCCGCGAGCGGCACGCTGACCCGGCTCGACGCGATGGCGGTCGGCCTGGCGGCCTGGCGCCTCGGAGCGGGTCGGGCCCGCAAGGAGGACCCGGTCCAGGCCGGTGCCGGCGTGGTCTGGCACGCCCGCCCGGGCGACACCGTGACCGAGGGCGAGCCGCTGTTCACCCTGCTCACCGACGAGCCGGAGCGCTTCGACCGCGCGCTGGCCTCGCTCGACGGCGGCTACGACATCGGCGACGGGTCGTCCTTCACCCCGACCGACCTCGTCCTGGACCGGATTTCCTGACCGAGCGGTCCTCACCAACTCTGGCGAAGACCCGTCGGTAACCCCCCGATCTCTTTACCTTGCGACCTAGCGTCGCGGGTGTCTCAAGGGGCGGGGGGTCCCATGAACAACCTTGACGAGCGCGACGGGGGCCGCGCGAGCATGAGGACACCCGTCCTCGTAGTCCTCCTCCTGGTGACCGGCATCGTCGTCGGCGGTGGCGCCGCCTACCTGCTGATGTCCCGCGACGGCACGTCCGCAGCCGGCGCGGACTCGTGCGGCGCCTACGACACGATCGAGCTCACCGTCGGGCCGGAGCTCTACGGCGCGGTCCTCAAGGCGGTCGAGGAGACCGCGCCCGAGTGCACGCGGGTCGAGCCGGACCTGCGCCCCGGCATCGACGTGGCCAAGGGCGTGGCCCTCGGGGGTGCCGTCCCGGACATCTGGATCCCGGAGTCCCGCTTCCTCACCACGAAGGCCTACGTCGGCAACGCCAGGCTGCGGGTGCTCGCCCGGAGCCTCGCGCACACACCGGTCCTGCTCGTGGGCGGCAAGTCCGCCCGCAGGTTCGACTCGTGGGGTGACGCCGAGACGTCCGGGCTGGTGTCGGTGCCCGACCCCGAGACGACCGTCGCCGGCACCCTCGCCGTGGTCGCACCGCAGGCGGAGGCCCGGGCGGTCGGGCGCAGCGTCGTCGACGCCCGCCAGCTCGTCGTACCGTTCGCGCAGACCTACGGTGCCCGCCGTTCGCGCGGGGACGACGCCGAGGTTGCGCCGGCGATGTTCGCCCGCAGCTCCTCGCGCCTGGTGGTGACCACCGAGCAGGAGCTCGCCTCCGTCCAGGGCCGCAGCGACCTGCGCGACCTGACCCCCGCCGTGGGTGCCCCGGCCCTGGACTTCCCGATGGCCGTGAGCGAGGACGCCGAGCCCGCCGCGCGCGAGGTGGCCCGCGCGCTCGCCGACTACCTCGGCAGCCCGGACGGCCGTGCCGAGCTCAACGCGGAGGGCCTCAGGGCCACCGGCGACCAGCGGTCACCCGGGTCCGTCTCGACCGTGACGACCGTGCTCCCGACGCCGACCGGCGCGTCCATCTCCGGCACCGTCCAGTCGTGGCGCACGCTCGCCGTGCCGTCGTCGATCCTGGCCGTCGTCGACGCCTCGGGGTCGATGGACTTCAGCGCCGGGACGGGCACCCGGATGGACCTCCTGGCCGACGCGGCCGGCATCGGCCTGTCGTTCCTGCCCGACCACGCGCGGGTCGGTCTGTGGGTCTTCTCGATCGACAAGGGCGGCCCGGGCCGGGACTGGCGCGAGCTCGAGCCGATCCGGCGCCTCGACGACCTGCGCTTCGGCCGCACCCAGCGCTACGCGCTGCGCCAGCGGGCGATGGAGATGCCGGGCCTCACCGACGGCGGCACCGGGCTCTACGACACGGCGCTGGCGGCGTACAAGGAGGCCGTGCGCAGCTACCGGCCCCACTACTCCAACGCCGTCGTGCTGATGACGGACGGTCAGAACGAGGATCCCGGGTCCATCGGGCTGCGCCCGCTGCTGGCGCAGCTGAAGGCACTGCGTGACCCGGACCGGCCGGTGCGGCTGGTGGGCATCGCGATCAGCGGCGACGCCGACCTGGCCGCGCTCGAGCAGATGGCCCACGTCACCGGTGGCGAGGCCTACCTCGCGGCGCAGCCCCAGGACATCCTCGAGGTGTTCGCGAAGGCGGTGCTGTCGCGGTAGTCAGCCGAGCAGGAGCACCACGTGGGCGGCCACGCAGGCGGGCTTGTCGTGGCCCTCGAGCTCGACGGTGTGCTCGACGATGAGCTGCTTGCCCTGGGCGAGCCCGCGCACCTCGCCGAAGCGCACGTGCGAGCGGAGCCTGCTGTCGACCGGCACCGGGCTGGGGAAGCGGACCTTCTCCAGGCCGTAGTTGAGCCGGGCGCCGGGGGTCTCGAGGCGGAACACCTCCGAGGCGAAGTGGGGGAGCAGGCTCAGGGTGAGGAAGCCGTGGGCGATCGTCGTGCCGAAGGGTCCGGCGGCGGCCGCCTCGGTGTCGACGTGGATCCACTGGTGGTCGAGCGTGGCGTCGGCGAAGGCATCGATGCGGGCCTGGTCGACCACGAGCCAGTCGCTGGTGCCGATGTCGGACCCGGCGGCCGCGACGACGTCGTCGAGCGTGGTGAAGGTGCGCATGGGCACGAACCCTAGTGCTCGCTCCCGGGCGCGCCTGATTGGATGGCCCGATGACCACTCCCACCCGCGACCAGGTGCACGCGGCACCCAAGGTGCTGCTGCACGACCACCTCGACGGCGGGCTCCGCCCCCAGACCATCGTCGAGCTGGCCGCGGACATCGGTCACGAGCTCCCGGCGGGCGACGCCGAGTCCCTGGGCCGGTGGTTCACCGAGGCGGCCGACTCCGGCTCGCTGGTGCGCTACCTCGAGACCTTCGACCACACCGTCGCGGTGATGCAGACCGGGCCCGCGATCACCCGCGTCGCCCGCGAGTGCGTCGAGGACCTGGCCGCCGACGGCGTGGTCTACGCCGAGATCCGCTACGCCCCCGAGCAGCACGTCACCGGCGGCCTGACCCTCGACGAGGTCGTCGCGGCGGTGCAGGAGGGCTTCGACGAGGGCATGGCCGCCAGCGGCGGCAGGATCGTCGTACGCCAGCTGCTGACCGCGATGCGCCACCAGGCCCGCTCGATGGAGATCGCCGAGCTCGCGATCGCCTGGCGCGACCGCGGCGTGGCGGGCTTCGACATCGCCGGCGCCGAGGCCGGCTTCCCTCCCACCCGCCACCTCGACGCGTTCGAGTACCTCCAGCGCGAGAACGCGCACTTCACGATCCACGCAGGCGAGGCCTTCGGGCTGCCGTCGATCTGGCAGGCGATCCAGTGGTGCGGCGCCGACCGGCTCGGCCACGGCGTGCGCATCATCGACGACATCACGGTCGGCGACGACGGGTCGGTCGAGCTGGGCCGGCTCGCGGCCTACGTCCGCGACAAGCGGATCCCGCTGGAGATGTGCCCGAGCTCCAACATCCAGACCGGCGCCGCGGAGTCCTTCGCCGAGCACCCGATCGGGCTGCTGACCAAGCTGCGCTTCCGGGTCACGGTCAACACCGACAACCGGCTGATGAGCGGCACGTCGATGACCGAGGAGATGCACGGCCTGGTCGAGGCGTTCGGCTACACCCTCGCGGACCTGCGGTGGTTCACCATCAACGCGATGAAGTCGGCCTTCCTGCCCTTCGACGAGCGCCTGGCGATCATCGACGAGGTCGTCAAGCCGGGCTACGCCGCCCTCATCGACGGCTGATCAGCGAGGGCTGATCACGCACCACGGCAGGTCCCACCCGGCCAGCCGGAGCGCCCCGGACTCCCAGCGCTCCCGTGGCACGTCGACGAGCCGTCCGGAGGACGGCTCGTAGGTCGTCGCGCGGTCGTCCTCGACGGCGGTGACCAGCACGACGTGGCGCGGCAGCAGCCGGCTGCCGACGTAGACGACGACCGGCCGGTCGGGCGCCACGGCGGCCAGGTGCGGCCAGACCCGCCGGCGCAGCCGCACCGGGTGGACGGCGTACGGCACGCCGGTGACCAGGCGGAGGTCGCGCGCGGCCGCCCACGGCGGGGTGCCGACCGCCCGCAGCCAGGGGACCTGCCAGCCGCCACGGACGTCGGCGAGGGACGTCAGCCGGCGGTGCAGGGAGGCGGCCTCGCGGGCGAAGGTGGCCTGGTCGTGGACCAAGCCGGCGTAGCGCGCATCGATGAGCCGTCGCGCCATCACGAGCGACGCGGCGCCGCAGGAGCGGCGGTCGGGCTGCTGGAGCCTGGTCACGGGCGGGTCAGCTCGGCGTAGGCCTGGTCCCCGGTGGCCCGGCGGCACCCCTGCCGGAGCGCGTGGGCGACCACCCGCTGCTGGTCGCGCATGAGGGCCACGCCGCGCCGGACGAGGACCAGCGGTGGCTTGCGGTGCTCGCGCAGGTCGCGGGTGAGCCGCCGCCAGAAGGTGACCAGCGGGTGCTGGGTGATGCAGTACGCCGCCGCCAGCATGCCCTCCGCGCGGCAGGTGGCCACCACGTCGGGGGCGAAGATGCCCTCCGCGACGAACCGCGGGCTCCCGCCCAGGTCGACGGTCCGGGAGCCGCAGCGCCCGTTCTGGGCGATCTCGTAGACCGGCACCTCGCTGCGACCGGTGGCGCACAGCTCGCGCAGCGAGGCGAGGGCGTCCTCCCGGTGCCAGGAGTCGGGATGGTCCCAGTCGACGAGTCCGGCGTTGGCTCCCGAGGCGATCCGGGGGAGCGAGGGGTCGTCACCGTCCTTGTAGAAGTCGTCGAGGCGGAGGACCGGCAGGCCGAGGCGCTCGGCCAGGCGGGACTTCCCGGCGCCGCTGGGACCGGCCAGGACGACCACCTGGGCGTGTGTCATTTGTTACTGACTCGTTTCGTTGTTCGGCCACGGACGGACAGGCTGGAGATTAGTCTCGCCCAGACCCCTGATTGACAGTTCCTCTGGGAGGACTCCAATGAGTCTTGACGACTCGACTCCCGCGCCCGAGAGCGCGGACAACCCCGGGCACGCGAAGCGGCGTCCCGGCCTGACCGGCAACCCCCTGCTGCTCGTCGGTCTCGCGCTGCTCCTGGTGATCGGCCTCGTCGGCTTCTTCGCCCTGCGCGGCGGCGACGACAGCGAGGCGGCGGACTGCGTCTCCGAGCAGGTGACGCTGACCACCGCCCCCGTGATGGAGAGCCTGGTCGAGCAGGCGGTCAAGGACGTCAACGCGGACGAGCCGTGCATCGACATCAAGGTCACTTCCGGGACCGTGAAGGACGTCGTGGCGCTGCTGGCCGACCCCAACGCCGAGCTCCCGGAGATCTGGATCCCGGACAGCCCGACGTGGAAGGGCCAGCTCACCTCCGCCGGCTGGACCGGCACGCCGGTCGCCGACGTCCTCGCGCAGACCCCCGTCGGCCTGGTCGGCGGCCCCGCCGCCAAGGCGCCCGCCTCCTGGGCCGCGGCCCTCGACGGCGGCAGCCTGGCCATGGCCGACCCGAGCGCCCAGGGCGCCTCCGCGCTGGCCCTGCTCGCGCCGTACGCCGAGATGAAGACCACCGGCGAGACCCCGGCCTCCATCGAGGAGAAGACCGTCCCGGTCGCGCAGACCTACGGCGAGCGTGCCGTGGCAGGCGGCAGCTCCGAGACCGACCTGACCACGATCTCGGCGACCAGCACCCAGCTGGTGCCGGCGACCGAGCAGGCCTACCTCGCGGCCCGCCGCAGCAACGACCAGCTCACGCTCGTCGCGCCCGCCACCGGCGTGCCGATGCTGCAGTTCCCGCTGATCGACGTCAACCGCGGCAGCAAGGACATCCTGGCCTCCGGCGGCGACCTGTCCGCCCGCGTGGGCCGGGCGATGGCACGCTGGTTCACCTCCAGCGCCGGCGTCGAGGCGATCGCCGAGGCCGAGCTGCGTGGCCCCGACGGCACCGCCCTGCCCGAGGGCATCGGGATGGGCGACTCCAAGATCCTGCCCAAGGTCCCGCAGAAGACCACCGACGACACCCTGCGCCAGTGGCGCGTGCTGTCGGTCCCCTCGAGCATCCTGGCGGTCGTCGACCTGTCCGGCTCGATGAAGATGGCGATCGGCGACACCACCCGCATCGGGCTCGCCGTCCAGGCCTCGCAGGTGGCGCTCGACGCCTTCCCGGCCCAGGCCCGCATCGGCATCTGGGGCTTCTCCAAGAACCGCGGCGCCAACGGCGCCTCGTGGGAGGAGTACGCCACCCTCGACCGCCTCGACGCCCCGGCCGCCGACGGCCAGACCCACGGCGACGTGGTCCGGTCGGAGGCCGACAAGCTCGTCAGCCGCGTCAAGGGCGGCACCGGCGTCATGGACACCACCCTGGCGGCCTACAAGTACGCCCAGGAGAAGTGGGACCCGGCCTGGTTCAACTCCGTGGTGATCTTCACCGACGGCGCCAGCGACGACTCGAGCTCGCTCACCCTGGAGTCGCTGGTCAACCAGCTGAAGTCGATCCGCGACCCCGCGAAGCCGGTCAAGGTGATCATCATCGGCATCTCGCAGGACGCCGACACGGGCGAGCTCGACCAGATCGCCGCGGCGACCGGTGGCCAGAACTACCTGGTGAACAACCCCAACGAGATCCTCGGGGTGCTCGCCTCGGCGCTGCTCAACCGCTGATCTGCCTCTGACACCGGTCCAGGGATGGATTTCCACTCGCACGAGTGGAGATCCATCCCTGTTCTGCGTGGTCCACGCTCAGGGCCAGATGAAGGTCCACCCGTGTGCGTGGAAGTTCATCGGGCCCGCTGATGACGCTCCCCGTGCGCGAAGCTGGCCACTGCGGCGGCGATCGGCTCGAGCTGGCCAAGGCATCCGGATCTGTCGATGTGCGGATGAAGGGGACAGGGTGCGGCAGGGACTACCTGGGGTCACGATCGTTGACCTCGCGAGCGGGCCTCCCGCCTGCCGCCCTCTACTCCTGCCGCTTCGGCTTTCGCCTCGGGCTCCCCTGAGAACCTGTTGTCGGGATGGGACGAGAGTACTGAGCAGTGTCCGCACGTGCCGCGATGTGCGTGATGACGCCGGCCGCCGGACGTCAGGAGTTCTTCCGGCTCGAATCGGAGGTTCTCATGACGTCATGGCCGGTGTTCGCTGGGATGACCTAGAGCCACGACGTCCCGCGATGACGCACCCTGCAACGAAGGCCCCCGGAGATCGCTCCGGGGGCCTTCGTCGTGTCGTGCGGCGCTCAGACGCCGATCGGGTGCCAGACCGTCTTGGTCTCCAGGAACCGGGTCATCCGGTCCAGGTCGGGCTCGACGAGCCAGTCGGTGTCGGGGGCGGGACGGCGTACGCGCTTGAGGTTGTCGGCCGCGGCCACCTCGAGCCCGGTGGCCAGCTCGGCGTCGTCGACGCCGGTCAGGTCGATGCCGTTGACGTCCATGTGCGAGGCCAGCCAGGGCGCGATCTCGGCCTGCGAGCCGGTGAGCACGTTGACCACGCCCCCGGGCAGGTCGCTGGTCGCCATGACCTCGCCGAGGGTGATCGCGGTCAGCGGGTTGTCCTCGCTGGCGACCACCACGACGGTGTTGCCGGTGATGATGAGCGGCGCGACGACGCTGACCAGGCCCAGGAGGGCCCCGCGGGGCGCGACCACGGCGATGACACCGCTCGGCTCGGGCGTGGACAGGTTGAAGAACGGGCCGGCGACCGGGTTGGCGTTGCCGACGACCTGGGTGATCTTGTCGGCCCAGCCGGCGTACCAGACGAGGCGGTCGATCGCGGCGTCGACGTAGGTGCGCGCCCTGGCCGCGGTGATGCCCTCCGCGGCACGGAGCTCGGCCTCGAACTGCTCGCGGCGGCCCTCGAGGACCTCGGCGACGCGGTAGACGACCTGCGCCCGGTTGTACGCCGTCTTGCCAGACCAGCCGGGGAAGGCCGCACGAGCCGCCACGACGGCGTCGCGGGCGTCCTTGCGCGAGGCCTGGGCGGCGTTGGCGAGCAGGCGGCCCTTGGCGTCGTTGACGACGTAGGAGCGGCCCGACTCCGAGCGGGGGAACTGGCCCCCGATGTAGAGCTTGTAGGTCTTGCGTACGTCGATGCGGCTCACGCGTCCGCTCCCTTCAGGTAGGCCTCGAGGCCGTGGCGGCCGCCCTCGCGGCCGTATCCGGACTCCTTGTAGCCGCCGAACGGCGAGGTCGGGTCGAACTTGTTGAAGGTGTTGGCCCAGACCACGCCCGCACGGAGCCGGTTGGCCATGGAGAGGATGCGGGAGCCCTTGTCGGTCCACACGCCCGCGGACAGGCCGAACGGGGTGTTGTTGGCCTTCTCGATCGCCTCCGAGGGCGTGCGGAAGGTCAGCACCGACAGCACCGGGCCGAAGATCTCCTCGCGGGCGATCCGGTGGGCCTGGGAGACGCCGGTGAAGATCGTCGGCGGGAACCAGAAGCCCTTGGTGGGCAGGTCGCAGGCGACCTCCCAGCGCTCGGCGCCCTCGGCGTCGCCGACCTGCGACAGCTCGCGGATCCGCATGAGCTGCTCGCCGGAGTTGATGGCGCCGATGTCGGTGTTCTTGTCCAGCGGGTCGCCCATGCGCAGCGTCGACATGCGCCGCTTGAGGCGCTCGAGCAGGTCGTCGGCGATGGACTCCTGCACGAGCAGGCGGGAGCCGGCGCAGCAGACGTGGCCCTGGTTGAAGAAGATGCCGTTGACGATGCCCTCGACCGCCTGGTCGATGGGGGCGTCGTCGAAGACGATGTTGGCGGCCTTGCCGCCGAGCTCGAGGGTGACCTTCTTGTCGGTGCCGGCCACGGCCCGGGCGATGGCCTTGCCGACCTCGGTCGACCCGGTGAACGCCACCTTGTCGACGTCGGGGTGCGACACGATGGCGCGGCCGGTGTCGCCCGCGCCGGTGACGATGTTGACGACGCCGGGCGGGAGGTCGGCCTGCTGGCAGATCTCCGCGAACAGCAGCGCGGTCAGCGGGGTCGTCTCGGCCGGCTTGAGCACGACCGTGTTGCCGCACGCCAGCGCCGGGGCGATCTTCCACGCCAGCATCAGCAGCGGGAAGTTCCACGGGATGACCTGGCCGGCGACGCCGAGCGGGGTCGAACCGTAGCCGGAGTACTCCAGCTTGTCGGCCCAGCCGGCGTAGTAGAAGAAGTGCGCGGCGACGATCGGGACGTCGACGTCGCGCGACTCCTTGATCGGCTTGCCGTTGTCGATCGACTCCAGGACGGCGAGCTCGCGGCCACGCTCCTGGATGATCCGGGCGATCCGGTAGAGGTACTTGGCGCGCTCGGCGCCCGACATCCGCGACCAGACGCGGGTGTAGGCGCGGCGGGCGGCCTTGACGGCCTCGTCGACGTCGGCGTCGCTGGCCTCGGCGACCTCGGCGAGGACCTCCTCGGTCGCGGGGTTGATGGTCTTGAACGCGGTGCCGGTGCCGTCGGTGGACTCACCGTTGATGAACAGGCCGTAGGACGGCTTGATGTCGACGACGGCTCGCGACTCCGGTGCGGGGGCGTACTCGAAAGACATGTCTGAAATCGCCTCAGTCCAGCGTGAAGTAGTCGGGACCGGAGTAGCGACCGGTCGTCATCTTGGTGCGCTGCATCAGCAGGTCGTTGAGCAGCGTGGACGCACCGAAGCGGAACCAGTCGGGGTCGAGCCAGTCGTCGCCGCAGATCTCGTTGACCATCACGAGGTACTTGATGGCGTCCTTGGTGGTCTTGATGCCACCGGCGGGCTTCACGCCGACCATCTGGCCGGTCTGCTCGCGGAAGTCACGCACCGCCTCGAGCATGATCAGCGTGACGGGCAGCGTGGCCGCCGGCTGCACCTTGCCGGTGGAGGTCTTGATGAAGTGGCCGCCGGCCATCATCGCGAGCCAGCTGGCGCGGCGGACGTTGTCGTAGGTCTGCAGCTCGCCGGTCTCGAAGATCACCTTGAGGTGCGCGTCCCCGCACGCCTCCCGGACCTGGGCGATCTCCTCGAAGACCTGGAGGTAGCGGCCGGAGAGGAACGCGCCACGGTCGATGACCATGTCGATCTCGTCGGCGCCGGCCTCGACGGCGTCCTGCGTGTCGGCGAGCTTGATGTCCAGGGCCGCGCGGCCGCTCGGGAAGGCCGTCGCCACGGCGGCGACGTGGACGCCGGAGTCGCCCAGCGTCTCCTTCGCGGTGGCGACCATGTCGGGGTAGACGCAGACGGCCGCG
>NZ_JAYSFM010000018.1:0-48765 GCF_041913365.1 Nocardioides sp. | reverse complement strand
GGCGCTCTGCTCTACATCAGCGCCAGCGGCGATGCCTTCGGCGGCGGTCTCAAACAGGTATTAAGTGGGCGGGGCATGGGGGCGCCGCGGGTGTTGTTGGCCCCCGGCGGGGGGCCCCCCGCGGTGGGGGTGGTGGGGGTGTTGGGGTCGTGGGCGCCCCCCTTGGGGGGGCCCCCCCTCGACGTACTCGTCAGCTCAGCTGCAGCCGCTGGTGCTCCCGCAGCCCTCGCACACGTAGCACGAGCCAGCCGGCCGCATCTTCGTGCCGCAGGTCATGCAGAGCGGGGAGTCGACCGCCGTACCGGTGAGCTTCTCGAAGAGCTCGGCGGTGGTGTGGGCCGAACCGGTGGAGACCTGGGCCGGGACCTCGCGGGCCTCGGAGCCGTGGGTGTCCTTGGTCTCGACCTCCTCGGCCTCGACGACCTCGACCGCCGCGGCGGACGAAGAAGCAGAGGTGAGCTCGGACGCCGAGCCGGTCTCCTCGACGAGCGGCTCGTACGAGCCGGTCTCGAGGTGGCGCTGGCGCTCCTCGGCAGAGTAGATGCCGAGCATCGACCGCTCCTCGAAGGACAGGTAGTCCAGGGCGAGGCGGCGGAAGATGTAGTCCATGATCGACTGCGACATCCGCACGTCCGGGTCGTCGGTGAGGCCGGCGGGCTCGAAGCGCAGGTTGGTGAACTTCGAGACGTAGGTCTCCAGCGGGACGCCGTACTGCAGGCCGATGGACACCGCGATCGAGAAGGCATCCATCACGCCGGCCAGGGTCGAGCCCTGCTTGCCGAGCTTGAGGAAGACCTCGCCGAGCTGGCCGTCCTCGTGGGCGCCGGAGGTCATGTAGCCCTCGGCACCGCCGACGGTGAACGACGTGGTGCGGGAGACGCGCGACTTCGGCAGGCGCTTGCGGACCGGGGCGTAGACGACCTTCTCCACGACCTTGGTCTCGACCGGGACCTCGGAGGCGGCCTTGTCGGCCGCGTCCTTCTTGGCCTTGCCGCCACCGTCGGCGAGCGGCTGGCCGACCTTACAATTGTCCCTGTACACGGCCGTCGCCTTGAGGCCGAGCTTCCAGGACTGCATGTAGACGTCCTCGATCTCCTCGACCGTGGCCGTCTCGGGCAGGTTGACCGTCTTGGAGATCGCGCCGGAGAGGAACGGCTGGGTGGCCGCCATCATCCGCACGTGGCCCATCGGCTTGAGGGAGCGGGCGCCCATCGCGGTATCGAAGACCTCGTAGTGCTCGGTCTTCAGGCCGGGGGCGTCGACCACGTGGCCATGCTCGGAGATGTAGGCGACGATCGCCTCGATTTGCTCCTGCTGGTAGCCCATCTTCTTCAGGGCCCGCGGGATCGTCTGGTTGACGATCTGCATCGAGCCGCCGCCGACGAGCTTCTTGAACTTCACCAGCGAGAAGTCGGGCTCGATGCCGGTGGTGTCGCAGTCCATCATGAAGCCGATGGTGCCGGTGGGCGCGAGCACCGAGGCCTGCGCGTTGCGGAAGCCGTTCTTCTCGCCCAGCTTGATCACGTCGGCCCACGCCTTGGAGGCCAGCTTGTGCACGCGGCCGTCCTCGGTGTGCAGCACGCGGACGACATCGTTGGCCGCCTGGTGCTTGCGCATCACGCGCTTGTGGGCGTCGGCGTTGCGGGCGTAGCCGGCGTACGGGCCGACGATGCCGGCGAGCTCGGCGCTGCGCTTGTACGACGTACCGGTCATGAGGCTGGTGATCGCGGCAGCCATCGAACGGCCGCCCTCCGAGTCGTAGCCCAGGCCCATCGCCATGAGCAGCGCGCCGAGGTTGGCGTAGCCGATGCCGAGCTGGCGGTAGTCGACGGTGGTCTTGCCGATGGACTCGGTCGGGAAGTCCGCGAAGCAGATCGAGATGTCCATCGCGGTGATGATGAACTCGACGGCCTTGGCGAACAGCGCGGCGTCGAAGGTGTCGTCGTCCTTGAGGAACTTCAGCAGGTTGAGGCTCGCGAGGTTGCAGGACGAGTTGTCGAGCGACATGTACTCCGAGCACGGGTTGGACGCGGTGATGCGACCGGTCTCGGGGTTGGTGTGCCAGTCGTTGATCGTGTCGTCGTACTGCAGGCCCGGGTCGGCGCACTCCCACGCGGCCTGGCTGATCTTGCGGAACAGGTCGCGGGCGTCGACGGTCTCGATGACCTCGCCGGTGCCGCGCGAGCGCAGGCCGAACTCGGTGCCGTCCTCGACCGCACGCATGAACTCGTCGCTCACGCGGACGGAGTTGTTGGCGTTCTGGTACTGGACCGAGGTGATGTCGGCGCCGCCGAGGTCCATGTCGAAGCCGGCGTCGCGGAGGGCGCGGATCTTGTCCTCCTCGCGCGCCTTCGTCATCACGAACTCCTCGATGTCGGGGTGGTCGACGTCGAGGACGACCATCTTGGCCGCGCGACGCGTCGCGCCGCCCGACTTGATGGTGCCCGCGGACGCGTCGGCGCCGCGCATGAAGGAGACCGGACCCGACGCCGTACCACCGGAGCTCAGCAGCTCCTTGGACGAGCGGATGCGGGAGAGGTTGAGGCCGGCACCGGAGCCGCCCTTGAAGATGAAGCCCTCCTCCTTGTACCAGTTGAGGATCGAGTCCATCGAGTCGTCGACGCTCAGGATGAAGCAGGCCGAGACCTGCTGCGGCGAGGCGGTGCCGACGTTGAACCAGACGGGGCTGTTGAAGGAGAAGTACTGGTTGACCAGCAGCCAGGTGAGCTCGTGCTCGAACGTCTCGGCGTCGGCGTCGGTGGCGAAGTAGCCGTGGTCGATGCCGGCCTTCGTGTACGTCTTCACGACCCGGTCGATGAGCTGCTTGAGGCTCCACTCGCGGGCATCGGTGCCGACGGCGCCGCGGAAGTACTTGGTGGTGACGATGGTGGAGGCGTTGACCGACCAGAAGTCGGGGAACTCCACGCCGCGCTGCTCGAAGACGGTCTCGCCGGTCTTCCAGTTCTGCTGGACGACGTCACGACGCTCCCACGTGATGGCGTCGTAGGGGTGCGTGCCCTCGGTGCTGAAGACGCGCTCCAGCTTCAGGCCCTTGCCCTTCGCGCCCCTGCGGGTGCTCACCGTCTCGGTCATGGAGTTCCTCGATCCCTCGTTTGGATGGGTGGTGACTTCTTGCGGACCTCGTCCGCGGGGTTGGTGAGCCCGGCAGGCAGCTTCCCCACTACCTGCCGGGCCGTCTGGGGTCAGCCCGTCTGGGCTGTCTGGCGCTCGAGACGCAGCATCGCGATCTCGTTCTCGAAGTCGTCGGCGCTCTCGAAGGCGCGATAGACGCTCGCGAAGCGGAGGTACGCCACCTCGTCGAGCGCCCGCAGCGGCGCCAGGATCGCGAGGCCGACGTCGTTCGCGTCGAACTCGGCCTGGCCGCTCAGGCGCAGGGCGTCCTCGACCTCCTGGCCGAGGCAGGCGAGCTGGGCGTCGGTGACCGGGCGGCCCTTGCAGGCCTTGCGGACGCCGGCGATCGCCTTGTCGCGGTTGAACGGCTCGGTGGCTCCCGAGCGCTTGAGCACCGTGAGCTGCATCTTCTCGACCGTGGTGAACCGGCGGTCGCAGGCGCTGCAGGTGCGGCGGCGGCGGATCGAACCGCCGTCGTCGGCGACCCGGGAGTCGAGGACCTTGGTGTCCTCGTTCTTGCAGTAGGGACAGTGCATGGCGGTCCTCCTCTCGGGCGCGCTTCGTACACCCTCATAACGGGGTGTCGGCTGGGGATGTTCCTGTGGACAACTAGCCTGTAGCTGTGCGGATCGCCGTCTGGCCTGTGCACCAGATGTGGATAACTACAGCGGTGTAACTACTAGATGTAGTGGTAACCGTACGCCCCGACCACTAGGTCTGACAAGCGAACGGCACCTTTCGTCAGAGGTTTTTCTCCCGCTCGGTAAAACCGCAGGTCAGTGCCCTCTGCGGCCCGATCTGGGCGGCGTGTCGGGGTCCTTCGTTGGCCCGTTCGGCTGCCCCACTCAGGCCACATCGGCCACAATGATCTCCGTGTCCACGGGGAAGAGAGCAGGGTCGCGTCGAGCGGCTCCCGCGCCCCGGAAGCTGAACAAGGCGGCGCTGTTCCTCGGCGCCGCGATCACGGTCTGCATCGTGGCCTGGGGCTACCTCGTCTACGCCGCCATCGACTTCGGTACGGCAGCCCGCGGGGGCTCCGGCAGCTCCGCCTGGCTCTTCATGGGCCTCGCGTGCCTCGGCGCGATCGCGTGCCTCTTCGTCGGGCTGCTGCTCGTCGCCCGGCTGATGCGGGTGCTGGGGATCACCTCCGAGCCGCCGGCCGCGGATGCGCCTCCCCGGCCGGTCGGCGGGAAGCGCGCCGCTCGCTAGTGCGGTCTTCGTGACGTGCTGGGTACGTCACCACCACCACAC
Organism: Nocardioides sp.; assembly: GCF_041913365.1. Taxonomy (GTDB): domain Bacteria; phylum Actinomycetota; class Actinomycetes; order Propionibacteriales; family Nocardioidaceae; genus Nocardioides. The sequence goes on along the minus strand of NZ_JAYSFM010000018.1, from coordinate 44,382 downwards.
TCTGTCTGGGTTGGTCGACGGTGGAGCGAGAGGCCCGACCTAGGGGCCTTGCGCTCCAGTGTCGGCCGCTACTCGAGGACGAGCTGCGGGAGGGCTTCGAGGATCTCGAGGTCCTGCGGCTCGCCGGCAACGGTGAGCGTTTCGGGGATCGCGACCCAGTCGCCGTTGCCGATGCGGTACTCGCCGCCGTACGTCGTGTCGAGCCTGACCGAGACCTTGCCGAGCTGCTCGTAGACGTGCGTGACGTCGAGGTTCGGGTGCGGTCGGCCCGGACTTGCGGTCGTGGTGACCTCACCGTCGCCGAAGTCGAAGGTGTACGTCGTCGGCGTCGCGCGGATCTCCACCCGCCTGTTCGCGACGATCACCGTCTGGTCGATCGACTGCTTGTCAGGCGTGTAGAAGTTCGTCTCGAAGTTCACCAGCGTCTGGCCCTTGGGTGGTTGAACGACGAGGTTCGAGTCGGGCCAGCTGATGCTTCTGAACTGTCTGATGATCAGCTGGGCGATGTTGGTCTCGTCGACCTCGCTCTCCGGCACGCACACATCGCCGACATCGGTGCCATCCATGAAGACGTCGTGGACGAAACCTGCTTGGCCGTTCTCGACGCACTCGACATGCTCGGCACAGATGCCGCCGTTGCCGCACTGGATGCTGACGACCCAGGTGTGGCCACCACCCGCAGTAGAACTGGCCGAGTACTCGGCATAAGTCCACTGACATTCGGCGTTCACACCTTGCAGGCCCGCCCTGACACATCCCTCGGCCGACGCAGGGGCCGCGCCATACATCACCAGCGCTGCGACGAGAGTGACGAGCGAGACCGTCAGCCGAAGAAGCTGGGCCATCACAAGACTCCGTAGTGGGTCACCGTCCACGCCTCGTCAACTTGCTTGAGAGTCACGCGGATAGCCATCTTGCCCGCTGGAAGCGTCTCCGGGCTCGACGCTCCCTTGCGGAAGATGCGCGTCTCCGACAGTTGAAGATTCACGTCGAAGGTGGGTGGCTGGTCGCCCGCATTCTTCAAACGGACGATCTCCGATCCGTCGAACTCGATGCGACCCCCGTCCGCATATATGTCATCGACGTTGGAGGCCAGGCTGCGGCAGGCATCGCAATCGGGAGACAGTTCGAGGTACGGCTTCGTCCTTCCGGTGCGCTGCATTTCGTCACTCGCCGCTTGCCACCGGCGAACGAAGTCCTCCGGACTCTCGGCCTCCGGCGTCTCCGACTCCGTCGGCTCGGGGGTGACTGAGGACGTCGTGGGGTCGGGCATCTTCGGCGTGGGCTCGGCGTCGCCGGAACAACCGGCCAGAAGGACCGGAGTTGCGAGGGCCAGCGCGAGCAAGCGGCGTACGTGCATGAGGTGCCTTCCCGAGAACAACGTCAGCACGGTGAAACTACCCATTCCCGCGGGCGTGGAACCACCCCGAAGGCAAAGCCTGTGGACGGCCGGCGCGAAGGTGGCGGCGGACGACATCGAAACGAGGCCTGCGGATGTCGTGCGCCGCCACCCTCGGGCGAGGGATGGGTCTCGATACGCCCGCTCGTTCCTCGCGAGCTACTCGACCACCGAGTGGGTGTGGTTTCAAGGCTCGCTCCGCTCGCACCTCAACCACCGAGAGACAAGCGCCGACAAATGCGCCGAGGGGCGGGCCCGGTGGGCCCGCCCCTCGCCTTCCCCTTGGTCCACCAGTCGGGGTCGAAGCGACTGATGGAGGCCTCTGCGTCTTACTCGGTGGTGACCGGGACGCGGAGCTTCTGGCCGGCCTGGAGGCCGGCGGACTCGAGCGCGTTGAGGCGCTCGATCTGCTGCATCATCGACCGGACGTCGCCGTCGGTCGCGAGCTCGCTGGCGATGCCCCAGAGGGTGTCGCCGGGGGTGACCTGGACGATCTCGGTCGGGATCTGCTGGCCCGGCTCGTCGGTGCCGACGGCGCCGCCGGCGAGCATGATCGCGACGGCGAGGACGAGGAACAGCGAGGTCAGGAAGACCACGAGCCGGCCGCGTCGCGTCAGCCGCACGGTCGAGCGTGCGCGGGCGGGAGCCGGGGAGAAAGCGGGTGCAAGGCTGAGGGTGCTCATCGTGGCCTCCTGGGGAAGATCAGCCGGGTGTTCGTCTGTCGAGGAATGTCTAGTGACGACCACCGACAGGGGGTCTGCATCGATCAGACGTTCGATCGAACATGTGTACGACGATAGAGCACCTGTTCGAACGACACAAGCACCCGGCCGAACAAATGTTCGACGCGTGTCGGAGGGCCTCCGGCGTCGGGACCAGTGCCTCTACTGAGCAACGGGAGAGCGGAGAAGGCTGGGACCAGCGAGCGAAGGAGCCATGTCATGTCGCGCAAGAAGGTCCTGGTCCTCGGGGGCAACTTCGGCGGTCTCACCGCCGCCATCTCGGTCAAGCACCAGCTGCACGGGGACGTCGACGTCCGGGTCGTGTCCTCCTCCGACGAGTTCCTCTTCACCCCGTCACTGATCTGGGTGCCGTTCGGCAAGCGCACCCGTGACGACATCACGTTCAAGGTCGCGCCGACCTTCGAGCACCACGACGTCGAGTTCGTGCACGGCGAGGCGACGCGCATCGATCCCGTCATCAGACGCGTCGAGACCACCGCCGGCGCGCAGGAGTACGACTACCTCGTCATCGCCACCGGCTACCGCAACCGCTTCGACGTCATCCCGGGCCTCGGCCCCGACGGCAACGCCTTCACCATCACCACGGTCGAGGACGCCATCAAGGCCGGCGAGGGCTGGCGCCGCTTCCGCGAGAAGCCGGGCGACGTCGTCATCGGCGCGACCCAGGGCGCCGGGTGCTTCGGGGCGGCGTACGAGTTCCTCTTCAACACCAGCCACCAGCTGAGGAAGGCCGGGTTGAAGGACCGGGTGAAGCTGACGTACGTCACCGCCGAGCCGTTCCTCGGCCACTTCGGGATCGGCGGGCTCCCCCACGGCGAGACGCTGCTCGGGATGTTCCTGAAGAAGGAGGGCATCAATGCCGTCCTCGACACCGCGATGGACCACGTCGACGACGGCCGCCTGGTGCTCGCCGACGGGCGCACCCTCGACTTCGGCTACGCGATGATCGTCCCGCCGTTCTCCGGCCAGGAGGTCGTCCAGCGGGTGCCCGAGATCGCCGACGACAACGGGTTCGTCCGGGTCCGCGACACCTACCAGACCGAGAAGTTCGACGACGTGTACGCCGTCGGGGTGGCCGCCGCGGTCGACGTGCCGTGGCAGACGCCGACCCCCGTCGGCATCCCCAAGACGGGCTTCCCCACCGAGCAGCAGGCCCACGTCGCGGCGAGCAACATCGCCGCCCAGGTCAGGGGCGAGGCGCCCGACCGGCACAAGGAGTTCGGCGACATCCCCGCAGTGTGCGTGATGGACGCGGGCAACAACGGCGTCATCATCCTGGCCGACAAGATGCTGCCGCCGCGCAAGCACGGGGTGCTGATCCCCGGGCCCCAGGCGCACGCGATGAAGCTCGGCTTCGAGAAGTACTTCCTCTGGAAGATGAAGCACGGCCAGGTGCGGCTGCCCTGACCCCCGGTCTCACGAGGGGCGCCTGTTCATCGCCCGGCGACCCTGGGCGGCGAAGAGTCCGGCGGCGTGCTGCATCACCCCCGGCGCGAGGGCTGAGCCGCGCACGACCCCCCCGCGCCAGGTCGGCACCGCCCGGACCACCCGGCGCGAGCCCACCAGCTCGACGGCCGCGGCCGCGACGGTCTCGACCGACAGGATCGCGCCGCCGGAGTGCACCAGCTGCGACCCCAGCCCGGACGGGTCCTGCGCGGCGAGCATGTCGGTGTCGGCGCCGTCGGGGCACAGCGCGTGGACCCGCACCGAGCGCGGCGACTCGGCGTTGACCGAGGCCGAGAGCGAGACGACGCCGGCCTTCGTGGCGGCGTACACGCTGTAGCCCGGCACCGGCCCCAGCCCGGCCAGCGAGGCGATGTTGACCACGTCTCCCCCGGCCGGCCCGAAGGCCGCGAGCGCGGCGCGGGTGCCCCACATCGTGCCGAGCAGGTTGACCTCGACGAGGCGGCGTACCTGCTCGTCGGTCAGCTCGGCCAGCGTCCCGTCGTCACCGACCCCGGCGTTGTTGAACCACGCCGTCAGCGCGCCCAGCTCGCGCGCCACCGAGGCGGCCTCGCGGTGCGCGTCGGGATCGCGTACGTCGTGGTGCATGCCCGCCGCGGCACCGATGAGGTCCGCTGTCTCGACGGCAGCGGCGCCGTCGATGTCGCTGACCACGACGTGGTGGCCGCGGGCGACCATCAGCTCCGCGATGCCGCGCCCGATCCCGCGGGCTCCTCCGGTGACGACGCACGAGGTCTCCATGGCGGCCATCATGCCCACCCTTCGACGTCTCGTGGGCGACACGCGGGGTTCGAACAGGTGTTTGATCCCGAGGTCCGGTGGGGTCTACGGTGGCGGCACCACCCCGGCAACCAGGCAGGGACCACGCAGGGACCGCGCCGCGGTGGACATCGCACCAGGAGGAGCCCCGAGATGGCCAAGCAGGACGACAAGAACGTCATCGAGATGCCCGACGGACCCCCGGACGCGACCGGCCTGACCCCGCGCCAGCAGCGCGTGCTCGCCACCATCAAGGACTCGATCGAGTCCAAGGGCTACCCGCCGTCCATGCGCGAGATCGGCCAGGCCGTCGGCCTGACGTCGTCCTCCAGCGTGGCCCACCAGCTCCGCGTGCTCGAGAGCAAGGGCTTCCTCAAGCGCGACCCCAACCGGCCGCGGGCGCTCGAGGTGTTCCTGCCTGAGGTGATGGCCGCCCGCCGCTCGATCTCGCACGGCGAGGAGTCGAGCGTCGACGAGACCGGCATCGGCGACGTCTCGCCCTCCGCGATCAACATCCCCGTCGTCGGCCGCATCGCCGCCGGTGGCCCGATCCTCGCCGAAGAGCAGGTCACCGACGTCTTCCCGCTCCCCAAGCAGCTCGTCGGTGATGGCACCCTCTTCCTGCTCGAGGTCTCCGGCGACTCGATGGTCGACGCCGCCATCTGCAACGGCGACTACGTCGTGATCCGCCAGGAGCAGACGGCCGAGAACGGCCAGATCGTCGCGGCCATGATCGACGGCGAGGCGACGGTGAAGACCTTCCAGCGCAAGGACGGCCACGTCTGGCTGCTCCCCCACAACGACGCCTACGACCCGATCCCGGGCGACAACGCCACGATCCTCGGCGTCGTCACGGCGGTGCTCCGCAGCCTCTGACGTCCCTCGGTTTCGACACGGGCGCGGGGCGCCCTGCTCAACCAGCGGTGCTGGCCGCACCCACCAGCGCGGCAACCAGCTCGTCGACGCCTGACCGCGGTCGGGTGGTGCGGCGGACGGCGTGGACGCCGCGCGTCGGCGGGTCCACGAGGCGACGTACGGCGACGCCCGCGGGCAGCGCTGGCACGAGCAGGCCCGGCACCAGGGCCACTCCGAGGCCGGCGGCGACGAGGGCGACCTTGCCGAGCAGGTCGCCGGCCTCGAGCCTGATCCGGGGCTCGAACCCGGCCCGGGTGGCGGCCTGCACCAGGATCCGCTCGGAGCCCGGGTTGTCCTCGACCCACGTCTCCTCGGCCAGCGTCGCCAGGCGCACCCGGCGCTTCCCCCGGGCGAGCGCATGGTCGGCGGCGACGACCAGGCACATCTCGTCCTCCAGCAGCCGGGTCCGCACGACCCGGCGGTCGTGGGGCAGGCCGGGCGGGTAGTCGGTGACCACGGCGACGTCGAGGTCGCCGGCCAGCACGAGGTCGTGGAGCTCGGGCGACCCGCCGGACCGCAGCGTGCACAGCGGGCCGTCGGCCAGCGACCGCAGCGCCCGCGGGACCAGGTCGGCGGTGGCGGACGGGACCGCTCCCAGCGTGAGCACCACCGGGTCGCCGTCTCGCGCACGGCGTACGGCGTCCCTCCCGCGCGCCGCCTCGCCGACCACCAGCCGGGCGTGCGGTAGCAGAGCGGCACCCGCGGCGGTCGGCCGGACGCCGCGCGGCAGTCGCTCCAGCAGCTGCTCGCCGAGCTCCTGCTCCAGCGCCGCGACCTGGCGCGAGACGGCGGACTGGGTGTAGCCGAGCGCCTCGGCCGCCGCGGTGAGGCTGCCCGCATCACACACCGCGACGAAGGTCTGCCAACCGGTGAGTGCCATCCACCCAGTATGCGGTTCGCGCATGGGTCGACGCGATATCTGCGCTTGTCGCATGAAGCAGCACAGCTGACGATTGAGCCATGACGAACGACGTGGTGGTGCTCGGGCTCGGCCGGATGGGCCGGGCGATGGCGGCGAGGTACGCCGATGCCGGCTGGCAGGTGCGCTCGTGGAGCCGCAGCGGAGGTGGGACGGCGCCGACCGCACGGGCCGCGACCGAGGGCTCGGGCGTGATCGTGCTCGCGCTGTTCGACGACCGGGCCTGCGACGCGGTGCTCGACGAGCTCGGCGACGCGGTAGCCGGACGGCTGGTGGTGAACACGAGCACGATCTCCGTCGACGGCGCCGAGGCGGCAGCCCGTCGGGTCGCCGACCGCGGCGGTCGCTACGTCCACGCACCCGTCCTCGGCTCGGTCCCAGCGGTGCTGAACGGGACGCTCCGGGTGCTCGCCGGCGGCACGGACGCGGACCTGGCCGAGGCGGAGCAGGTCCTGGAGCCGCTCGCCGACGACGTACGCCACGTCGGGACGGCGGGCGGCGCGGCCGCGGCCAAGCTCGTCGCGAACTCCTCCCTCGCCGGTGCGGCCCTGGCGCTGCGGGACTCGCTCGACGGCGCCGCTGCACTCGGGCTCCCCCTCGCCGACGCGCTCGACCTTCTCGTCCTCGGCCGGCTGGGCGAGCTGGCCGCGTCGGTCCGCGCCCGGCTCGCGGATCCCGGCGCCGCGGCGTACTTCACGGTGGCTGCCATCGCGAAGGACGTCCGGCTGCTCGCCGATGCCAGCGGCCCACCCGGGCTCGCCGACCGGATCGCCGCACTCGTGGACGACGGCGACGTGCAACCCGACGACGACTTCACCGCGCTCGCGGTCCCGACGACGTATCTGGCGGAGGTCCGATGAGCGCCATCGAGGACGTGCTCGCGCCGCTGAGGGCGTACGCCCAGGGCCACGCCACCGGCGACCCCGCCCACCACCGCCGGGCGTTCCTCCCGACGGCCCACGTCGAGGGGCTGCGGGACGGCTCCTTCGTGTCGATGGACCTCGACGAGTTCTGCACGCTCTTCACCGGCTCGCCGGCCGAGGACGAGGCGGAGCGCACCCGCACGATCGACCAGGTGCACGTCGGCGGCACCGTGGCTACGGCGACGATGACGCTGCGGCACGGCGAGGTCACCTTCACCGACATGTTCGTGCTGCTGCGCGTCGACGGCGAGTGGCGGATCGCCAACAAGGTCTTCCACCGGCACTGACGACAGGGACGTTGAAAGGTCCACCACCGCGGGACACGATGGGCCCATGAGCAACGTCGCCGAGTCCTACGACTACGTCATCGTCGGTGGAGGTGTCGCCGCGGCCAGCGCCGTGAAGGGCATCCGTTCGCAGGACGGGTCCGGCACCATCGCCGTGCTCGGCTCCGAGCCCGACCCGCCGGTCTACCGGCCCGAGCTGTCCAAGGACCTCTGGCTCAAGGACGACCGCAGCCTCGACGACGCCTCCCTCGCCGGCGACCTCGAGGACGACGAGCACGTCGACCTCGTGCTCGACACGACCGTGACCGGGCTCGACCCCGACGGGCACGCCGTACGCCTCGCCGACGGCAGCAGCGTCGGCTACGGCAAGCTGCTGCTGGCCACCGGCGCCGAGCCGCGCGTCCTCGAGGTGGCGCCCGGCCCGAAGGTCATCTACTACCGCACCGCCGCGGACTACCAGCGGCTGCGCGCGGCCGTCGACTCCGGCAGCCACGTCGTGATCGTGGGCGGCGGCTACATCGGCTCGGAGATCGCCTCCGCACTGGTGCAGAACGACGTGCAGGTGACGCTGGTGCTCGACCTCCAGGACGTCCAGGAGCAGATGTTCCCGCGCGCGCTCGCGGCCAGCCTGACCAAGGCCTTCGCCGACCGCGGCGTCACCGTCGTGCACGGCACCGTCGCCAGCGGCGGCGAGAGCGACGGCGGGGTGCAGGTCACCCTCGACGACGGCACCGAGATCAGCGCCGACGCAGCCGTCATCGGCGTCGGCGTCATCCCCCGCACCGGCCTCGCCGAGACCGCCGGGATCCAGGTCGACAACGGGATCGTCGTCGACGACCACCTCCGCACGAGCGCGATGGACGTGTACGCCGCGGGCGACGTGGCGTCGTACCCCGACGCGCTCCTCGGCCGCCGTCGCGTCGAGCACGTCGACCACGCCGAGAAGTCCGGCGAGGCAGCCGGGAAGGCGATGGCCGGGGCGGACGAGGCCTACGACTACACGCCGTTCTTCTGGTCCGACATCCTGGAGTACGGCTACGAGGCGGTCGGCGAGGTCACCACCCGCAACGACATGGTCGAGGACTGGAAGGACGGCGAGCTCGGCACCGGGGTCGTCTACTACCTGAAGGCCGGCCACGTCCGCGGCGTGCTGCTCTGGAACGTCTGGGACAGCGTCGACAAGGCCCGCGAGGTCATCAGGGAGACCGCCGACAGCCCGGTCCAGGACGTCGATTCGCTGCGGGGGCGGATCCCCTTCGGGTAGGCCGCCCCGCCGGTTGAGCAGCGAGGCACGAGCGTGTCGAAACCAAGGGCACTCATCGGCACCTTGGTTTCGACACGGGCGCTGCGCGCCCTGCTCAACCAGCGGTGCTTGCGCTGCGCGCCCTGCTCAGCCAGCGGCGCCGTGACCTGAACGCGAGGTGAACTCTGCTACCCGTGCGTAATCGAGGAGCGGGTACGTCGTTGAACCCGGCGTGACCCCCACACCGAACCTCTCCCGACGCGCGGTCATCGCGGGTGGCGCCGGCGCCGCCGCGGTGGCCGGCAGCGCGTCCGCGGCCGCCCGCCCCGCGCACCAGCCCTTCCAGCACGGCGTCGCCTCGGGGGACCCGCTCCCCCGTGCCGTCGTGCTGTGGACCCGCGTGACGCCGACCCCGGACGCCACGCCCGGCTCGGGCCTCGGCCCGCGGGTCACCGTGACCTGGGAGGTGGCCACCGACCGCCGCTTCCGCCACGTCGTACGCCGTGGCAGGGCGGTCACCGGTCCGGCGCGCGACCACACGGTCAAGGTCGACGCGACCCGGCTGCGGCCGGACACGGCGTACTTCTACCGCTTCACCGTCCGCGGCGTGACCAGCCCGATCGGCCGCACCCGCACCGCGCCCGCCCGCAATGCCGCGGTCGACGGCCTCCGGTTCGGGGTCGTCTCCTGCGCCAACCTGCAGGCCGGCTGGTTCGCCGCCTACCGCCACCTCGCCGCCCGCGACGACCTGTTCGCGGTGATCCACCTCGGCGACTACCTCTACGAGTACGGCCCGGGCGAGTACGGCTACGGCCGCGACAACACCGACGTGCGACCCCACGTGCCCGCGCACGAGATGGTGAGCCTGGCCGACTACCGGCAGCGGCACGCGCAGTACAAGGCCGACGCCGACCTGCGCGCCCTGCACGCCCGCCACCCCTTCATCGTCACGTGGGACGACCACGAGGTCACCAACGACCAGTGGCGCGACGGCGCGGAGAACCACCAGCCCGAGGAGGGCGACTACGCCGCCCGCAAGGCCGCCGCGCACCGGGCCTACGACGAGTGGATGCCGGTCCGGATGTCCGGCACCGCCGCCACCGGCGACGGCACGCAGCTCTTCCGCACGCTGCGCTTCGGCGGGCTCGCCGAGCTGAGCATGCTCGACCTCCGCAGCTACCGCGACCAGCAGGCCGACACCCCCGCGCCCTCGCCCGTGCCGAGCCCCGCGGGTGGCGGCGACGGCACCATCAGCGGCCGCGGCCAGCTCGACTGGCTGAGGCAGCGGCTGCGACCGGGCGGCCCCCAGTGGAAGCTCGTCGGCAACCCGGTGATGATCGCGCCGGTCACCTTCGCCCAGCTGCCCCACGATCTCGTCGACCCGGTCAACGACGTCGCCGGACTGCTGCCGCGTGACGGCGCGCCCTACAACGTCGACCAGTGGGACGGCTACACCCGCGACCGCCGCGAGCTGTTCGAGCACATCCGCGACCAGGGCCTGCGCGACGTGGTCTTCCTGACCGGCGACATCCACTCCGGCTGGGCCTGCGACCTGCCGTACGACGCCTCGACCTACCCCCTCGGCGACTCCGCCGGCGTCGAGCTGGTCTGCACGTCGGTCACGTCGAACAACCTCAAGGACATCACCGGATCACCCGCGCGGACCTCATCCCTCGCGGTCGAGGCAGTGATCCAGACCAACAACCGGCACGTGAAGTACCTCGACTTCGACAGCCACGGCTACTCCGTGCTCGACGTGACGCCTGAGCGGGTGCAGATGGACTGGTACGTCGTCGGCGACCGCGCCGACCGCGACGCCAGCTCGTCGTGGTCGGCCTCCTGGGCGACGAGGTCCGGCAGCAACAAGGTGCAGGCCGTGAGCGCGCCGGTGGTGCCCTGATGTGCGCGCCGATGCGCGGTGGCGCCTTCGAGCGCGGGCGCGCGGAGCTCCGCACCGGTCGGCGCACCCTCCTGGCCGCCGGCGCTGCCGGTGTCGCCATCTCCAGCCTGCCGCGAGCTGCAGCGGCGGCGTCGGCCGGCACCCGGAGGAGGGCGTACGTCCTCGTCCTCGACGGGTGCCGGCCCGACGAGATCACCCCGACCCTGATGCCGCGCACCAGTGCGCTGCGCGACGGCGGCCTCCACCACCCGCGCGCGACCTCGCTGCCGGTGATGGAGACGATCCCCAACCACGTGATGATGATGACCGGCGTGCGTCCCGACCGCAGCGGCGTGCCGGCCAACTCGGTCCTCGACCGCACCACCGGCGAGGTGCGGGACATGGACCGCGAGTCGGACATCCGGGTCCGCACGGTCATCGAGCGGCTCAACGGGCACGGGCTGACGACGGGCACGGTGCTCAGCAAGGAGTACCTCTACGGCGTCTTCGGCAGCCGTGCGACGTACCGCTGGGAGCCCGCGCCGGTCGTGCCGGTGTCGGGGCACGCGCCCGACGCCTTCACGATGGAGGCGGCGTTGACCATGGTCCGCGAGCACGACCCGCACCTGGTCTTCGTCAACCTCGGCGACATCGACCGGCTCGGCCACTCCGACCTCACCGGGCCGCTCGGGCTCCGCGCCGCCCGCCAGGCGGCGCTGGCGGCGACGGACGTCCAGGTGGGGCGCTTCGTCGACCTGCTCCAGTCGTCGGGCCGGTGGTCGTCCTCGCTGGTCGTGGTGCTCGCCGACCACTCGATGGACTGGTCGCTGCCCCACCAGCTGATCCACCTCACCCCGGTCCTCGAGGCCGACCCGCTGCTGGCCGGCCACGTGGTCGTCGCGGACAACGGCGGTGCCGACCTCCTCTACTGGACCGGCGACCCGGCGCAGCTCGACGCCGCTGTCTCCCGGATGCTGCAGCTGGCCTCGGCCGTGCCCGGCGTGCTGTCCGCGCACGACCCGCGGACCACGCCCTCACTGCGGACTGGTCCGCTCGGCGGCGACGTGGTCGTCTACGCCCAGGCCGGCTGGCGCTTCAGCGACCCCGACCAGTGGTCCAACCCGATCCCCGGCAACCACGGCCACCCCGCGACCCGGCCGATCCCGTTCTTCCTCGCCGGCGGGCACCGCAGGATCCCGGCCCGTACGACGTCCTCCGCCCGCGCCGCCACCGTCGACGTGGCCGCCACGGTCGCCGACTTCTTCGGCGTCGGCGGCCCCCGCGGCGGGTACGACGGCAGGTCGCGCCTGCCGAGGTGAGCCCCGGTGTAGCCTCGCGGCGATGCCCGAGCCCGCCGATGCCGTCCCGTCCCCGGAGGTGTTCCGCACCCGTCCGGGCAACCGCCGTCGGCTGACCCCGGCGGGCCAGGCGGAGGTCGACCGGCTGGCCCTCGCGGGCGAGGCGTCCGGCTGGCTCAGCCCGTTGGCGTACAACCTGACCATCAGCCACAGCCACCGGTTCGTGTGGTTCCGGGTGGCCAAGGTCGCCACCCGCACGATCCGGCACCACTGCGAGACCCACGGGGTGAGCCTCGACGTCGACCACGCGATGCGGATCCGCTACCCGCTGGCGACCTTCGCGGACTACTTCACCTTCGCGTTCGTGCGCGACCCCCTCGACCGCTTCGTCTCCGCGTGGCACGACAAGGTCGTCGACCACAACTACTACGACTTCGACCCGGTCACGCACGAGCGGATGCAGCACGTCGAGGAGTTCGCGCGCTGGACCGCGGCGCAGGACCTGTCAGCGGTGCCGGGCACCGACCAGCACCTGACCCTCCAGAGCCGGATGATCGACCTCAACCGGGTCGACTTCGTCGGCCGCCTGGAGACCTTCGACGCCGACTTCGCCGAGGTCTGCGAGCGCGTCGGGGCGCCGGCCGTGCCGACCGCCCCGAAGAACCAGACCGCCCCCGGCGGCCGGGACCGGCAGGTCTCCGACGAGCTGCGCACGCTGGTGGCGCAGATGTACCGCCGTGACTACCAGCTCTTCGGCTACCAGGAGCCCATCTGATGACTCTCGAGCGCCCCACCTTCAGCACCACCTCGATGCGCGAGGGCTACGACACGGAAGAGGTCGACCGGGCCGTCGACCTGGTCCTCGACAACCTCGCCCTGCCCGAGCTGCGCTTCGGCGCCGACCAGATCACGAGCCTGCGCTTCACGCCGGTGCGGCTCCAGCAGGGGTACGACATGGGCGAGGTCGACAGCTGGCTCGACCTGGCTGCCGCGGAGACCGCGCGCCGCAGCACGGGTGGGGTGGACCCTGAGCAGCAGCCGGCCACGACGGCGCCGGACGAGGCACCCGACGTGATCGTCGACCTCGACGCCCGCGCTCCCGAGACGGTCGGCGAGCGGGTGCAGCTGCTCGCCAGGATCGCCGTGCTCGCCGTGAGCGTCGTGCTGCTCTACCTGTTCTTCCGCTGATGTCAGGAGCCGCCGAGGCGCTTGAGCGCCTGGCGCACGAGCGCCGGGTCGGTGGTCGACCACATCGGCGGCAGTGACGCCTTGAGGAAGCGGCCGTAGCGGGCCGTCTCGAGCCGCGGGTCGAGGATCGCGACGATGCCGCGGTCGGTGGTGTTGCGGATCAGCCGGCCGGCGCCCTGCGCCAGCAGCAGCGCGGCGTGGGTCGCGGAGACCTCCATGAAGCCGTTGCCGCCTGCCTGGTCGGCCGCCCTGGCGCGTGCGGACATCAGCGGGTCGTCGGGGCGCGGGAAGGGGATCCGGTCGATGATCACCAGCTGGCAGGTGTCGCCCGGGACGTCGAGGCCCTGCCACAGCGACAGCGTGCCGAAGAGGACCGTGTGCGGGTCCTCGACGAACTGCTTGGCGAGCTCGGGCAGCTGGGCGTCGCCCTGGGCGAGCGTGGTGAGATGCGGGAGCCTGGCCCGCACCGCCTCGGCCGCCGCCTCGGCGGCGCGGCGGGAGGAGAAGAGCCCGAGCGTGCGCCCGTCGAGCGCGTCGACCAGGTCGCAGATCTCGTCGAGCTGCGCCGGTCCGAGCCCGTCCCGGCCGGGCTGCGGCAGGTGGCGGGCGACGTAGAGGATCGACTGCTGGCCGTAGTCGAACGGCGAGCCGACGTCGAGGCCCTTCCACGGCAGCGCGGTGTCGGGGTCGCTGGGCGCGACGAGTGACCCTTCCCGCTCGGTGGGCTTGAGGCCGAGCGAGGTCGCCACGGAGCCGAAGTCGCCGCCGAGCATGAGGGTCGCGCTGGTGAACACGACGGTCTTGTCGGTGAGCAGCTTGTCGCGCATCGGGCCCCAGACCTGGAGCGGCGCGACGTGGAGCCGCGCGGGGAACCGGTCGCGCGCCTCGCCGAGCCACAGCACGTCGCGGTCGGAGCCCGCCGCCATCCGCTCGGCGTTGACGAAGACCTCCTGCACCATGCCCTTGGCCTGCGTGCGGCCGGCGTCGGACTCGCCCTCCCCGGGCGACTCACGCGGGAACGCCGACAGGCACGCGCGCGCCGCGTCTCGTACGGCGACGAGCGCGTCGCCGAGCTGCTGCGGGACCTCGTCGATCCGGCCCGCCCCCATCGCCTCGAACGCCTCCGCCAGCTGGGCGCCGGCGTCCTCGAGGTCGCCGGCCGGGTCGCCCTCGGCGTCGGCGGTCCAGCGGGACGCGCGTCGGGCCGCGCGCTCGACGTCGTTGGCGCCGAGCTCGTCGGTCGCGGCCTGGGTGACGCGGGCGGTGAGCTCGTGGGCCTCGTCGATGACGACGGTGTCGTAGTCGGGGATCATCGGGACGTCCTCGATCGCGTCGATCGCGAGGAGGGAGTGGTTGGTGACGATCAGGTGGCTGCGGTGGGCCTTCTCGCGGGCCAGCTCGGCGAAGCACTCCGCGCCGAAGGGGCACTTCGTGCCGCCCAAGCACTCGCGGTGGTTGACCGAGACCTGGCGCCACTCGCGGTCGGTGTGGCGCGGCGCGTTGTCACGCTCGCCGCTGCCGCCCTGCTCGGACTCCACCTCCGCCCACGCCCGCAGCTCGAGGACCTTCTCGGCCATCGACCCGGTCGGCACGTCGACGAGGGTGCCCTGGTCGTCGGGTACGCCGGCGCGGATGCGGTGGAGGCAGGCGTAGTTGGAGCGGCCCTTGAGCACGGCATAGGACGTGTCGATGCCGGGGACGTCCTTGACCGCCTCGACCAGGCGCGGGAGGTCACGCTCGACGAGCTGGTGCTGGAGCGCGAGGGTCGCGGTGGCGACGACGACGCGCTTGTCGTGGAGCAGCGCGGGCACGAGGTAGCCCAGCGACTTGCCGGTGCCGGTGCCGGCCTGGACGAGCAGGTGGCGGCCGCCCTCCATCGCCTCGGCGACCTCGGAGGCCATCTGGACCTGGCCGTCGCGCTGCTGCCCGCCGAGGGCGGACACCGCCTTGCCCAGGACCTCCGCGACGGGGGCGGCGGGGGCGGTGGTCTCGGGCACCAGAGCACCTTACGGGGCGGCGCCGACACCTTGTCGTACGCCGTCCACAACAGGCCGCAGGAGTCCGGTCAGTAGTTCTTCTTGCGACCGATCTGGCGCTCGATGCGCCGCTCGGGCTGACCGAGGACCTTGGCCAGGATCTTGACGCGGTAGCGGTAGGCCACGACGCCCAGCACGACGATCAGCAGGAGCCACAACATGCGGTGAGCCTACGCCGCCGCAGCAAGGAGCGGGCCGGTCAGACGACCGCGCCGGAGTCCTCGGGCGCACGCTCGACCCGCTCCTTCTTGACCCGGCTCATCGGCCACTTGGGCTGCATGTAGGTCAGCAGCGGGGTGGCGACGAAGACCGAGGAGAAGGTGCCGACCACGAGGCCGACGAGCAGCGCGATGGCGAAGTCCTGGAGCGAGTCGCCACCGAGGATGGCGAGCGCGGCCAGGATGAACATCGAGCCGAGGCCGGTGTTGACCGTGCGCGGGATCGTCTCCACGTTGGCGGTGTTGGCGACGTCCATGAAGTCGTCCTCGGGCTTGGAGGCCCACCAGCGCTCGCGGATGCGGTCGAAGACGACGACGGTGTCGTTGACGGACAGACCAACGATGGTCATCGCCGCCGCCAGGAAGATGCCGTCGATCGGCTTCTGCAGCCACGCGAAGAGGCCGACGACGAGGATCACGTCGTGGAGCATCGCCACGACGGCCGAGACGCCGAAGGTCCACTTGAAGCGGACGGCGAGGTAGAGCAGCTGCGCCAGGAAGGCGACCCCGAAGGCGATGAGTGCGTTGTTGCGCAGCTCCTCGCCGAGCGAGGCGCCGATCGTCTGGTCGTCGACCTTGGAGACGTCGCCGCCGACGCTGGCCAGCTCGTCCTCGATCCGCTGCTCCTCGTCGTTGCTGATCTCGCCGACGCGGACGGTGAAGTCGGCGGTGTCGGCGGTCTGCACGACGGCCTCGGGGAAGCCGGCGGCCGCGACGGCCTCGCGGGCCTGGTCGACGCTGATGTCCTTGGACACCGAGTAGTCGAGCTGGCGACCACCCGTGAACTCGACGCCGAGCTGGAGGCCCTGGGTCACGATGCCGGCGATGGCCACGACCAGCGCGGCGGCCGAGATGCCGAGCCAGGTCTTGCGACGCTGGACGATCTGCGGGTTCTTGCGGTCGAGCCAGGTGCGGACCCTGCCGAGGTGGCCGAGCCCGCTGACGGCCGGGCGGCGGGCGACGGACTTGTTCGCGACCGCGAGGTCGCACAGCACGCGGGCGACGATCAGCGCCGACACCATCGACGCGACGACACCGATGGTCAGGGTGACACCGAAGCCCTTGATCGGGCCGGAGCCGAGGAAGAACAGCAGGCCGGCCGCGAGGAGCGTGGTGACGTTGGAGTCGATGATCGCGCTCCACGCCTTGTTGAAGCCGACGGTGAGCGCACGGCGCAGACCGGCGGAGGGATACGCGGCGTACTCCTCCCTCGCTCTCTCGAACACGAGCACGTTGGCGTCGATCGCCATGCCGATCGCGAGCACGAAGCCGGCGAGGCCGGGCAGCGTCAGCGTCGAGCCGAGGCCGACGAGCATGGCGTACGCCAGCAGGGCGTACGACGCCAGCGCGAGCGTCGCGGCGAAGCCGACCAGCCGGTAGACGACGATGATGAACAGGCCGGTCAGGACGATGCCGATGATGCCGGCCTCGATGGAGGCGTCGATCGCCGCGGCACCCAGCGAGGGGCCGACGAGGCGGTCGGAGATGGCCGTGAGCTCCAGGGGCAGCGAGCCGCCCTCGATCAGCGCGGCCAGGTCCTTGGCCTCGGTGGGCGTGAAGCTGCCGGTGATGTCGGTCGAGCCGCCGCGGATGCCGACGTCGCAGCCGACGCCGGTGTTGACCTCGGGCGAGGAGATGACCTCGCCGTCGAGCACGATCGCGATGCGGCGCTTGGGGTCGCCG
Organism: Nocardioides sp.; assembly: GCF_041913365.1. GTDB lineage: Bacteria > Actinomycetota > Actinomycetes > Propionibacteriales > Nocardioidaceae > Nocardioides. The sequence continues at coordinate 27,428 of NZ_JAYSFM010000018.1, read as the reverse complement.
GACGGGTTGCAGGCGGCCTTGCCGGTGATGTCGGCCCAGGTGTCGCCACCCTTGCCGTTGAAGTCGATGGCCACGACCCACTCGACGCTGTTCTCACGCTGGACCGCGCTCGCGCCGGTGATCTCCTCGCCCTGGATGACCGTGGGGCCGACCTCGAGGGTGTCGCCCTGGTCGGACGGCAGCACCTGGTTGTCCTTCTCGGGCTTGGCGTCGGCCGCGACGGTCTTGAGCACCTCGTGGATGGTCAGCTTGGCCGTCGACCCGATCTTGTCCTCGGCGTCCTGGGCCTCCTTGTCGGAGGTGACGCCGGGCAGCTCGACGAGGATGCGGTCCTCGCCCTGGCGGATCACGTTGGACTCGGCGACGCCGAGGGCGTTGACGCGCTGGTTGAGCACGGTCAGCGTCTTGTCGACGTTCTCCGCCGTCGCCGGGGTCTCCTCCGTGCCCTCCGCCTGGAAGACGAACTGCGCGCCACCCTTGAGGTCGAGGCCGAGGTTCGGCTTGACGTTGACGGCGAGCGCCGCGCACCCGACCAGGAGGCCGAGCACGAGGATGAAGCGGACCCAGACACCACGTGACATGCGCGACATCCTCTACTACTCGACTGAGAACGCCCGAATCCGGGCCCGGGATCGTCAACGCGTGGCACCACCCGAAGGTTCCGCCCCTCGACAGGGACCGAGGCGGGGGTGTTGTGTGGACAGACTGCGGCCGACCCACGGCCGCGATCTCGGGAGGGGCCCCATGGCGACGCGTACGAAACGATTCCGCAGCACCCGGGTGGTGGCAGTCGGCGGGCTGGTGGCAGCCGGCCTGGCCGCCGGCGCCGGAGTGGCGTCCGGCAGCACCGGGCCGGACGACGGACGGCGGGAGATCGCCCGCACCGCCTCCGACGACACCACCCAGGTGGTGATGGTCCGGGCCCCGGAGGTCGCGGACCGCAACGAGGTCATCGCGCTCGGGCTCGACGCCACCGAGCACGCCACCGAGCGCGGCATCGAGGTGGTCCTCCACGACGCGCAGGACGCCCAGACCCTGGAGGACGCCGGCTTCACCTGGACGGTCACGGTCGACGACCTCGAGGCGCTGGCCGCGAAGAACCGCAGGGCCGACAAGGCGTACGCCGCCAGCGTCGCGGAGTCCGCGCTGCCCAGCGGGCGCACGTCGTACCGCACCTACGACGACTACCTGCGCGACATGTTCCGCCTCGCGCGGCTCTACCCCACGCTCACCAAGCCGCTCACGCTCGCGAACCCGACGGTCCTCGGCGAGCGGATCCGCGGCCTCGAGATCAGCGTCGACGCCCCCGACGTGCGCGACGGCAAGCCGGTCTTCCTGCTGATGGGCGCCCACCACGCCCGCGAGTGGCCGAGCGCCGAGCACACCATGGAGTTCGCCTTCGACCTGCTGCAGTCCTACTACGACCGCGACCGGGACGTCCGCAACCGGGCCCGGCGCGTGCTGACGGAGTCGCGGGTCATCGTGGTCCCCGTCGTCAACGTCGACGGCTTCAAGATCTCGCGCGGCGCCGCACCGCTGGGCGACTTCAGCCAGTTCGACTACGAGATGAAGCGGAAGAACTGCTCGATCTCGGCCAACACCCCCGCCGCGTACCTCGGCGGCACGTGCGCGGACAACCCCGCGGGTCGGCTGCGCGGCACCGACCTCAACCGCAACTACCCCGGCTTCTGGGGCGGCGGCGGCGCCAGCCCGACGTGGTCGAGCGACACCTACCGCGGCGACGGTCCCGGCAGCGAGCCCGAGTCCGACGCCGTGCGCCAGCTCATCTCCGAGCGGGCCGTGACGGTGATGATCTCCAACCACACCTACAGCAACCTCGTCCTCCGGCCGCCGGCGATCGCGGCCACCGGCAAGGCGCCCGACGAGCCGGCGCTCAAGGCGCTCGGTGACGCGATGGCGGCGGAGAACGCCTACACCAGCCAGGCGTCGTACCAGCTCTACGACACCTCCGGCTCCACCGAGGACTGGAGCTACTGGATCACCGGCGGCTTCGGCTACACGATCGAGATCGGCGACGAGGGCTTCCACCCGGCCTACGAGGAGGCCGTCGTCGGTGAGTACCTCGGCGAGGCACCGGCCGACAGCGCCGGGCGCGGCGGCAACCAGGAGGCGTACTGGCTGGCCGCGGAGGCGGCGGCCGACGACGCGCTCCACTCCCGCATCCGCGGCACCGCGCCGGCCGGCAAGACGATCACCGTCTCCAAGCACACGGTCTCGCCGACGTCGCCGGTCATCCAGCCCAACGGGACCGTCGGCGACCCGATCCTCTACGAGGACACGCTGGTCAACACGTACGCCACCGACCGCGGCGGCCGGTTCACCCTCGACGTGAACCCCTCGACCCGCCCGCTCGTGGCCGGACGGTACGGCCGCTACCCGGAGGCGCCGCCGCAGGGCACCGTCACGCTGGTCAACCCGCCCGGCGTGCCGGCGGTGGGCAGCAACGAGTCGACGACCTTCGAGGTGCAGGGACTGCCGACGGCCGACAACGGCTACGCCGTCGTCTCGATCGGCTGGCCGTCCGACAACCCGACCGCCTACGACTGGGACTTCACGGTCCTCGGCCCGGACGGCACCCCGGTCGGGTCGGGTGCGACGCTCGCCAACCCGGAGGTGATCCGGATCCCGGACCCGCAGCCGGGGACGTACACGATCGTCGCCGACAACTACGCCGGCGGTGACGCGGCGCACGACTGGACCGGCCAGGTCACCTTCGAGAGCCCCGACCCGCCGATCGACACCGGCGTCAAGGAGTCGTGGCTGGTCTCGTGCACCGACCGGAAGGGCCGGGTGCTCGGCACCCGCGAGGTCGTCGTCGACCGCGGTCAGGTCGCCGGCGTCGGTGAGATCTGCCGCCGGGGCAGCCTGAAGCGCTGACCCGCCGGCGCTGCTTCACCATGGGATGTCGATGAATGGGCGCTTGCCGCGGTCAGTTGACCGTGGCAAGCGCCCATTCGGCTGCATCCCATGGTGAAGCGTCAGCAGCAAGGTCAGCGAGCGTACGCCGCCAGCTCGCCGGCGAGGTCGGCGTTGGCCCGGCCGACGACGAGCGTGCCGTCGCCGGTGTGCTCGAGCGAGCCGATCTCGGCCTCCTGGTGGATCCGGTTGACCAGGTCCCCGCGCTCGTAGGGCAGCAGCACGTCGAACTCGACCTGCGGGCGCGGCAGCTCGGACTCGATCATCCGCAGCGCGTCGGCGATGCCCTCGCCGGTCTTCGCGCTGACCACGACGCTGTGCGGCTCGCGGGCGCGCAGCCGGCTGATCACCAGCGGGTCGGCGGCGTCGGCCTTGTTGATCACGATGATCTCGGGGACCTTCGTGGCGTCGATCTCGGCGAGCACCTGGCGGACGGCGGCGATCTGGCCCTCGGGGTCGGGGTGCGAGCCGTCGACCACGTGGAGCAGCAGGTCGGAGTCGGCGACCTCCTCCAGGGTCGAGCGGAACGCCTCGACGAGGTCGTGCGGGAGGTGGCGGACGAAGCCGACCGTGTCGGACATGGTGTAGACGCGGCCGTCGGCGGTCGTCGTACGCCGCGTGGTGGGGTCGAGGGTCGCGAACAGCGCGTCCTCCACCAGCACCCCGGCGTCGGTCAGCCGGTTGAGCAGCGAGGACTTGCCGGCGTTGGTGTAGCCGGCGATCGCGACGCTGGGGATGTGGTTGCGGCGGCGCGACTGGCGCTTGACGTCGCGGGTGCCGCGCATCTCCTTGAGCTCGCGGCGCAGCTTGGCGATCTTGGTGTTGATCCGGCGCCGGTCGGTCTCGATCTTGGTCTCACCGGGACCACGGCCACCGATGCCGTCACCGCCGGCGGCGCGGCCACCGGCCTGGCGCGACAGGTTGCCGCCCCAGCCGCGGAGGCGCTGCTTCATGTACTGCAGCTGCGCCAGCTCGACCTGCGCCTGGCCCTCCTTGCTCTTCGCGTGCTGGGCGAAGATGTCGAGGATCAGCGCGGTGCGGTCGACGACCTTGACCTTGATCCGGTCCTCGAGGTTGCGCAGCTGGCTGGGCGCGAGCTCACCGTCGGCGATGACGGTGTCGGCGCCGGTGGCCTGCACGATCTCGCGGATCGCGTCGACCTTGCCGCGACCGATGTAGGTGGCCGGGTCGGGCTTCTGGCGGCGCTGGAAGACGGCCTCGAGCACCTCGGAGCCGGCGGTCTCGGCCAGCAGCGCGAGTTCGGCCATGGAGTTCTCGGCGTCGGTGACCGAGCCCTCGGTCCACACGCCGACGAGCACGACCTTCTCCAGCCGGAGCTGGCGGTACTCGACCTCGGTGATGTCCTCGAGCTCGGTGCGCAGGCTCGCGACGCGGCGCAGGGCGTGGCGCTCGGCGAGCTCCTGCGCGCCGATCGTCAGCTCCTCCGGGTCGCCGTCGTCGTCGTACGACGTCTCGTCGGCGTAGCCGGACTCGAAGTCGTCCTCGGTGTCGAGCAGCTCGTCGTCGAGCTCGATCGTCTCGTCGTCCCAGCCGCGGGTCGCGTCGAGCGCGTCGCGCAGCGTGAAGTCGTGCTGTGGGAAGTCAGGTGCGTTCGTCATATGCCTCCAAGGGTAGGTCGCCCGGCCTGACCTGCGCGAACGACTTTGACGAACGCCTCCCGGCTCAGCCGCGCGTGACCTTCACGGCCGGCGAGGTCGCCGGCCCGCACAGCGGCTGCTCGGGCGAGGCCACGGTGACGTAGTAGCGGCCCGGGCGGGTGGGGCGGTCGGTCCGGAACCTGCCCGAGGCGCGGCTCGACAGCACCACCAGGCGGCGGTCGGTGCCGGTCTTCTGGCGCCACAGCGTCACCGTCGCCCCGCCCTGGCAGCCCACCGCCGTGGAGGCGACGGTGCCGCGCAGCTTCGCGCCCGCGATCCTGAGGTCGACGGTGCGCGCGTAGGCGCAGGAGGTCTGGCAGCCGGGGTGGGCGGTCGCCGTCGGCGCCGGACCGGTGGTCGGCGTCACCGTCGCGGTCGGGCTCGGGGAGGTCGTCGGCGGGGTCGTCGGCGGGGTCGTCGGCGGCTGGGTGGTGGGGGGCTGCGTCGGGTACGGCGTCGGGTCGCAGGCGTCGCCGACGCCGTCCGCGTCGGCGTCCTCCTGCCCGGGGTTGACCGTGGTGCGGCAGTTGTCCAGGCAGTTGGGGACGCCGTCGCCGTCGGCGTCGCGCTCGCACGGGTCGGGCGGCTCGCAGTCGCCGGCGGCCACGCCGGGCCCCTGCGGCACCGGGCAGGCGGTCGGCAGCGACTGCGGCGCGGCGTCGCCGGCCGACTCGGCCGAGGCACCGGGCTGGGTCACCCCCAGCGCGGCCACGACCACCAGCACGACACCGACGAGGACCCTGCTCCCGAGACGCTCTCCCATGGCGGGGCTGTTCCCCCGCCGCGCCCGCTCAAACCCGGCCGTGGGCAAAGGTTCAGTGCCGCACCCGCACCGGGCGCGACCGGCTGGTGCCGCACTCGGCGACCCCGGCGGCGTACCGCGGGCGCAGCACGGCGTAGTAGCGCCCACCCACGGCCGGGACCTTGGTGCGGAACTGCCCGCCGGACCGGGTCCGGAGGACGACCAGCTTCTGGTCACGACCGGCCCGCACCCGCTTGAGGGTCACCTCCACGCCGGAGGCGCAGGCGCGGGCGTCGGAGGTGGCGCGTCCGACGAGGCGGCCCTTCTTCTTCTCCATCCGGACCTTGGTGGCGACTGCCGGGCACCCGGTCGGGGTGCCGGCCGCGACCGTCGGGCACCCGTCCGACCCATCGGCGCGGCCGTCGGCGTCGTCGTCGGTGTCGCAGGCGTCGCCGACCCCGTCGGCGTCCGTGTCGGGCTGCGTGGTCGTCGGCACCCGCGGGCAGCTGTCGGCCGCCCCGACGAAGCCGTCGCCGTCCGGGTCGCCGTCGCAGGCGTCGCCGATGCGGTCGCCGTCGAGATCGGCCTGGTCCGGGTTGGCCAGGCCGCGGCAGTTGTCCGTGTGGTCCTCGGCGCCGTCGTCGTCGGCGTCGCAGCTGGAGTAGGAGATCCGGACCGACCACGCGTTGATCCGCGACGTCGTGCCGCCGTGCCAGTTGGCCACGTCGAGCCGCCAGGTCGCGCCGGCCGCCGCTCCGTCGAACGCGGTCAGCGACGCGCTCGGGCGGTAGGTCCCGCTCCCCGACGCCGTCGTGTAGGTCGCGGTCGCCTCATCGTCGAAGGTGAGCGGCCGCGGCTCGGCGCCGGTGTCGGCGGTGAGCCGCGGCTGCAGGCGTACGGAGTGGGTCACGGTGGTGCCGACCAGCCGGGTCAGCTGCACCGTGATGTCCTTCGCGGACGGGTGGGTGATGTCGAAGGTGACGTCGACGTCCTCGACGTTGGACGCCGCCGGGACGCTGAGCGCGCTGGTCGTCCAGACGTACGCCGGCGCGGTGTCCGGCGTCGTCTCGGGCGCGATCGCCTTCGCCGGACCCGCGAAGGTCCGGGTGCAGGGCACCGGCGCCGCTGTGGCGGACGTGGCAGGCACGCCCACCGAGAGGAGGCCGGCCGCGAGGACCAGCAGGACGACTCGGTTCAGGGGCGCGCGCACCGGGTCAGGCTAGGTCAGGCGCGGTGCCGACCCGCCGGGACCACGTCGTCGGCGCCGATCGAGCCGGAGTCCAGGAATTCGTCGCACGCGGCCCGCACGTCGTGCGGCGTGTGCCCCGGCCCCACGACCACGACCCGTACGCCGGCCGCGTGCAGGCGGTGCACCAGCGGCAGCAACGAGGTCATGTCCCCCGCGATCACGACCTCGTCCACCGCCGCGTCGCGCGCGATGTCCACGGCGTCGATGGCCAGCGCGACCAGCGCCTGGTCGTCGTCGTCGGAGAACTGGTGGAAGGAGTGCAGCCCCTGCAGCCGCAGCCGGGCCACCCAGTCGCCGAGGTCCGCCCGGGTCCAGTCGGCGTACGCCCGGCACACGTTGACCGAGCCGCGCTCGGCCAGGCGCGCCAGCAGCGCGGTCGCGACGTCCTCGGGCACCCGGCGGGCGTCGATCAGCACCGCCACGCGGGTCGCCTGCTCCACCTCGGTGGTGGTCGGGCGGTGCGGCAGCGGCGGGGCGCCGAGCAGCGCCGGCTCCTCGACCTCCACGACGTCGGTCTCCTCGGCCTCGTCGGTCAGCACCGCCTCGACCTCGGGCGCGACCTCCGTGTCGACCTCGGCCTGGACCTCGACCTCGACCTCGGCCGCTGGCTGGTCGGCGTCCACCTCGTCGACCGCCTCGGTGGCCTCGGCCGCCTCGGCGTCGTCGGGTGCGGGCGCGACCCGGAGGACGCTCTCGCGTCGCACGCGCTCCTGCACCTTGGTGCCGGCCGCCATCCAGCGGCGTACGAGCGTGGTCAGCTCGCCGTCGCCGAACGAGCCGATGCCGGCGTCGTTCTCTTCGTCTGCCGCGCGTCGCGGCTCCACCAGGTTGGTCATCTCGTGCCCCCCACGGACTGCGATGAAGTCGATCAGTTCCCCGATGGGATCGACCCTCGACCCGGGCCACGCACGGCGTCCGCCTTTTGTACGAAATGAGGACGTTCGGTCTGGACCAGTGGAATCCGCAGGTCCGTCACTTGGGTGGCATGCGGATGCCGCCGTCGACGCGGATCGTCTCGCCGTTCATGTAGGAGTTGGTGAGGCACTCCACGACCATGCTGGCCAGCTCCTCGGCGTGGCCCAGTCGCTTGGGGAAGAGCACGTTCTGGCCGAGGTTGGCCTTGAACTCCTCCGGGTTGGGGAACGCGTCGTAGATCGGGGTGTCGATGAGGCCCGGCGCGACCGTGTTGAGCCGGATGCCGGCTGCCGAGAGGTCGCGCGCGACCGGGAGGGTCATGCCGACGACGCCGCCCTTGGAGGCGGAGTAGGACGCCTGGCCGATCTGGCCGTCGAAGGCGGCGACCGAGGCGAGGTTGACGATCGCGCCGCGCTGGCCGTCGGCGTCGGGCTCGTTGCGGCTCATCACGGTGGCGGCCTGGCGGGTCATGTCGAAGGTGCCGATCAGGTTGATCTCCACGACCTTCTTGAAGGCGTCGAGGTCGTGCGCCTGCTCGAGCAGCCCGTCGCGGCCGATGGTGCGCTGGGCCCAGCCGATGCCGGCGGAGTTCACGCACGCGCGCAGCGGGGCGATCTCGGCGGCGTGCTCGACGGCGGCGGCGATCTGGTCGGTCTTCGTCACGTCGACCGCGGCGAAGACGCCGCCGATCTCCGCGGCCAGCGCCTCGCCCTTCTCGGCGTTGAGGTCGGCGACGACGACCACCGCTCCCTTCGCGGCGAGGGCTCGGGCGACCGCGGCACCGATGCCGCTGGCGCCTCCGGTGACGATGGCGGTGGATCCGGTGATGTCCATGGCCCGGATCGTATGAGACGGGCAGCGACGACCGAGGAACGAGGTCTCGCTGGCCCCTTAGAGGTCGGTCTGGCCCTCGGCGACCAGCAGCGCCGGGCCGGTCATCAGCACGCGGTCGTCGTCGGTCCAGGTGACGTGGAGGGTGCCGCCGGGGACGTCGACCCGGTACGTCGTACCGCGGGGCGCGTCGTCGGCCAGCGCGGTCGCGACCGCCACCGCGCACGCTCCCGTGCCGCACGAGCGGGTCTCGCCCGAGCCGCGCTCGTGGACCCGCATCGCGACGTGGTGCTCGCCGCGGCGGACCACGAACTCGACGTTGACGCCGTCGGGGTAGACGGCGGGGTCGTGCTCGGGCGGGTCGTCGAGGTGACCGGCGTGGGCCAGGTCGTCGACGAACGCGACCGCGTGGGGGTTGCCCATCGAGACGTGCAGCGCCGCCCAGGTGCGGTCGCCCACGGACACCTTGGTCTCGCCGAGGACCTCCGGGGCCCCCATGTCGGCGGTGTACTCCTCGCCCGTCCGGTCGAGCCGCTTGACCCCGTCGCGCGTGGCGATGTCCATCGGGAACGGCTCGCCCTCGCGCTCGTGGAGGTAGCGGGCGAAGACCCGGATCCCGTTGCCGCACATCTCGCTCACCGAGCCGTCGGCGTTGCGGTAGTCCATGAACCAGCCGCCCTCGCGCCGGACCGCCCGCAGCACCCCGTCGCCGCCGATGCCGGCGCGGCGGTCGCACAGTGCCCGCACGCGCTCCGGGCTCAGGTCACCGTGGACCGACCCGTCGCGGTCGGGCAGGACCACGAAGTCGTTCTCGGTGCCGTGGCCCTTGAGGAAGGGGTAGCTCACGCCTCCAGTGTGACAGGCCGCCCGCGCCTCACCGGGGGTCGACCACGCGCGCGGACCCCTTGCCCCGGCGACTCGGCTCGGCGACCGCGGTGAGGCGGGACTTGCGCCCGAACTCGATGGCCGTCGCGGCACCGATCTCGGCAGCGCTGGTGAAGGCGTCGCCCGCCGGGACGAGGGTGTGGCCGAGGTTGGTCAGGGCCGGACCGTAGGCCGCGATGAACGCCGGCTCGGCCGTCACGTTGGCGGTGTTGCGCTGGGTGGCGCGCGGCGCCGCGATGGCCTCCTCGATGGTCATGCCGAGGTCGATGCGGTTGACCAGCATCTGCAGCACCGTGGTGATGATCGTCGAGCCACCGGGCGAGCCCAGCGCCAGGAAGGGCTTGCCGTCCTTGAGCACGATCGTCGGCGACATGGAGCTCCGCGGCCGCTTGCCCGGCTGGATCCGGTTGGGGTCGGCGGCGTCGTACACGGTCGAGAAGTCGGTCAGCTCGTTGTTGAGCAGGAAGCCGTGCCCGGGGACGGTGATGCCGGAGCCCCCGGTCTGCTCGATGGTGAGGGTGTACTCCACGACATTGCCCCACTTGTCGGCGACGGTGAGGTTGGTGGTGGAGATGTTCTCGGTGTCCGCGTCGGTCTCACCCTTGGCGGTCGTGGGCGTGCACACGCCGTCGTACGACGTCGGGGTGCCGGCGGCGACGGGCTTGGTGGCGGCCTTGGCCGGGTTGAGCGAGCAGGCCCGCTCGGCGGCGTACTTGTCGTCGAGCAGCCGCTTGACGGGGACGTCGACGAAGGCCGGGTCACCGACGTACTTGCCGCGGTCGGCGTAGGCGAGGGCGCTGGCCTCGAGGTAGTGGTGCAGCGCCTGCTCGGGCGTCATCGCGGAGAGGTCGTAGCGCTCGAGGATGTTGAGCGCCTCGCCGACCGTCGTGCCACCGGACGACGACGGCGCCATGCCGTAGACGTCGTGGCCGCGGTAGGAGGTGCGGGTGGCCTTCTGCGAGCGCACCTTGTAGTCGCGCAGGTCCCGCGGCGTGAGGTAGCCCTTCGGCACCGGGAGCTCGGTGTTCTTGGTCGTCCGCGGCTTGCGCACCACGTCGGACATCAGCCGCGCGAGCGGTCCGCGGTAGAACGCGGACGTGCCCTTGGCGGCGATGAGGTCGTACGTCGCGGCGAGATCCGGGTTGCGGAAGACCGAGCCGACCGCGGGGGCATCGCCCTTGGGGAGGAAGAGCTTCCTGGTGTCCTTGAAGGCCGCGAAGCGCTCCTTGTTGTCCAGCGTCTGCTGGCGGAAGGTCTCGTCGACCTTGAAGCCGCGGGTGGCGACCTTGGTGGCCGGGGCGAGCGCGTCGGCGAGCGACAGCGTCCCCCAGTTGGCCAGCGCCTTGTCCCAGGTGGCGAGCGTGCCCGGCGTGCCGACGCTGACGCCGCTGGTGACCAGCTCGGGCGTGAAGTTGTACGCCTTGCCGGTGGCCGGGTCGATGAAGGCGTCCTGCGGCATCTTGTTCGGCGCGGTCTCGCGGCCGTCGAGCGTGCGGACCTTGCCGGTCTTGGCGTCGTAGTACACGAAGTAGCCGCCACCGCCGATGCCGGCGCTGTAGGGCTCCGTCACGCCGAGCGTCGCGGCGGCGGCGACGGCGGCGTCGACGGCGTTGCCGCCCTGCTTGAGCACCTTCAGCCCGGCGGCGCTGGCCTCGGGGTCCACGGTGCTGATGGCGCCGCCCTTGCCGATCGCGGTCGGGTCCTTGGCCGTGGGCCTGAGGTCGGGCGCGCTGGCGGACGGCTTCTCGCCGGCCCCGGGGCTGGCCTGGGCACCCGGGACGAGGGGTGCGACGACGAGGCCGGCCGTGGCGAGGGTCGCGAGGACAGGGCGGGCGAGACGGTGCATGGGGGAACCTCCCGAGAGACGGTCCCTCCACCCTGCCTGCCGGCAGGGGCGCTGTCCACGCCCGCAGGGTGGGGCGTGTCGCCTGCCTGGCCCCGGCGGATCAGCGCACGACGGTGTGGCGCAGGCACGCGAAGTCGCGGTTGCGGGCCACCTCCTCCAGGCGCAGCTCGACCGCCCGGGGCAGCACGGGAGCGCCCGCGCCGAGGGTGCAGGGGGCGTACTGGATCCAGACCTCGTCGAGCAGCCCGGCGTCGTGGAACTGGCCGACGAGCTCGCCGCCGCCGACCACCCAGAGGTCCTTCCCGTCCGCGGCCTCGGTCATCTCGGCGTGGATGCGCGGGATGTCGTCGCGGTCGAAGCGGACGGAGTCGGGCGCCTCGGGGAAGGTGCGGTGGGTGAGCACCCACGTCGGCAGCGGGCCCCACGGGTCGTCGTCGTGGTCGAGGATCCACTGCCAGGTCGTGGCTCCCATCACGCACGCGCCGAGGCGCTCGCGGAACGCCGGGTAGGCCAGCGGACCGTCGTTGTCGATGTCGCGGGAGGTCAGCCAGTCGAGGGAGTGCTCGGGCGTCGCGATGAAGCCGTCGAGGGAGCAGCCGGTGTAGTAGATGGTCGCCATGGATCCACCTTGGCACCGCTCACCGACGCTCGGCTTGATCGATTCCCTCAATCGCGGCGAGCGCCTTCCCGACGCGGTCGGGGTCGTCGTGGGCCACCCAGGCGATCCGCGGGTCCTTGCGGAACCACGAGTCCTGCCGGCGGGCGAAGCGGCGGGTGGCGACCTTGGTCTGCTCGACCGCCTCGTCGAGCGACCGGTCGCCGGCCAGGAAGCCCATCACCTCGCGGTAGCCGATGGCCCGGTTGGCGGTGCGTCCCTCGGCGAGGCCCTCCTCGAGCAGGGCCTCGACCTCCGCGACGAACCCGGCGGCGAACATCTCGTCGACCCGCCGGCCGATCCGCTCGTCGAGGGTCGGCCGGTCGATGTCGACACCGACCTGCACGGTCAGCGGGTCGGCGTACTCGAGACGGGGCAGGCTGGCGCTGAACGGGCGGCCGGTGAGTGCGACGACCTCGAGCGCGCGCACGACCCGGCGGCCGTTGTCGGGCAGGATCTGGGCGGCCGCCTCGGGGTCCACGCCCGCCAGCCGCGCGTGGAGGGCCTGGCTGCCGACCCGCTCGAGCTCGACCTCGAGCTCGCGGCGCAGCGAGTCGTCGGTGCCGGGGAACTCGAAGCGGTCGACGATCGCGCGGGTGTAGAGCGCGGAGCCGCCCACGAGGACGGGCGCGGCACCGCGGCCGCGGATGTCGGCGACCGCCTCACGTGCCCAGCCCTGGAAGAGCGCGACGGTGGCCGGCTCGGTGACGTCGAGCAGGTCGAGGAGGTGGTGCGGGATGCCGCGCCGCTCGGCCTCCGGCAGCTTCGCCGTGCCGATGTCCATGCCGCGGTAGACCTGCATCGCGTCGGTGTTGACGACCTCGCCGCCGAGCCGCTCCGCGAGGTCGAGGCTGAGCCCCGTCTTGCCCGACGCGGTCGCGCCGACGAGGGCGACGATGGGCTGGGGCATGGGGTCATTCTCCCAGCAGGGCTAGGCTCCTTGACGCCGGAGTCACCACCCGTGGGGGTGGGCCGGAATCCCCCGGAGGAGGAGCTCATGTCGTTCCTGGACAAGGCCAAGGAGAAGCTCACCAAGGCGGTCGACGACCACGGCGGCAAGATCGCCGACGGCATCGACAAGGCCGGTGCCTTCGCCAACGAGAAGACCGGCGGCAAGCACGCCGACAAGATCGACAAGGCCACGGGCAAGGCCCGTGACGCCCTCGACTCGCTCGACGGCAAGAACGACGACATCCCGCCCGCACCGCCGACCACGCAGGCGTGACGGCGGTTCCCTTCGCCCTCGTCCCGGCCTCCTACGTGTACCTGCTGCGGGAGGGCGGGTCGGGGACCGAGGTGCTGCTCCAGCAGCGGGGGCCCGTCCCCTACATGCCCGGACACTGGGCGGCCGCGGCCGCCGGGCACGTCGAGCCGGGCGAGACGGCGTACGACGCCGCGCACCGCGAGGCGCTCGAGGAGCTGGCCATCACCGACATCGAGCTGGACTTCGCGTTCACGATGCAGCGCAGCCAGTTCGGGCCGCCGGTGGAGGAGCGGGTCGACTTCTTCTTCACTGCGCGGTCCTGGAGCGGCGAGCCGCGGATCGTGGAGACCACGAAGGCGACGGCGCTGGGATGGTTCCCGCTGTCGGCGCTCCCCGAGCCGACGGTGCCGCACGAGGCGCACGCGCTGGGGCAGCTCTTCTCCGGCGCCGGCTACCTGACCTTCGGGTGGCCCCCCGAACGGGGGTAGCCCCACATGGGGCCGTTGGGCACGATCGATGAGCAGGAGGTAGCAATGAACGACAACGACCTGGGCCCGATCCCGGAGCCCACGACGCAGGAGCCCGAGCTCTACCCCGGAGGCGCGGACGCCTTGGCGGTCGACCCGGCCGACGACGGCCTGGGCCGCGACCTGGACCCCGACGACAACCCGGCGGTCGACGACACGGTCCCTGACGAGATCTCCCAGCCGGACGACAAGCAGCAGGAGCCCGACGGCTCCGAGGACGAGGAGTCCGACACGACGCGCGACAGCGCCGCGACCACCGGTGAGCCCGAGGCCGGCCAGGAGGCCGAGGACGGGTCCCCCGAGCCGCCTGCCTGATCAAGCTGAGGATCGTGGAGTCCCGGAGTCGTCTGGCGACCTCAGGGCTCCACGATCTCGCAGGTCAGGCGGCCGCGAGCCACCCGCAGCTGGTGCCGCACGGCCTCCCGTGGGGCCAGCCCGCGCGGACGAGGATCCTCGAGAGCTTGGCCGCGGTGCAGCAGGGCCGGCCCACCACCTGCCCCCACGTCAGTCGGACCGTGCCGAGCCCTTCGACGGCCGCGTCGAGGTCACGCTCGTGGTCGTGGTCGCGTTGCTCCGCCGTGTCGTGGAACAGCCGGCCGTCGAGCTCGACCAGCACCTCGCCGAGCGCAGTGTCGCGGTAGACGACGCCGCTCAGCGTCCCGTCAGGCAGCTGCCGTTGCCCGACCGGGAGACGGTGCGGACGTACGACGCGCTCGAGGTACTCGCGCTCCAGGACCGAGCACGAGCCGGCGGCCACGTCCGCCAGCACGGCTTCCAGGAAGGCGCGACGAGGAGCGCGGCTCCGACGGGTCAGGGCGTCCTGCATGCGGCGCGCCGTGGTGTGCCGCCCCTGGACCGCACGCGCGATCGCTCCGACGGCGTCCAGCTCGCCCGCACACGCAAGCGCGACGTCGAGCGCCGCCTCGTCGTAGCGCATCCGCGGTGGGCCGAGGTTCCACTGCACGCGCTCGTCGAGCCCGTAGGTCCTCACGACGGTGATCCCGCTGGGCGCGACAAGCCGGCGATCTCGAGCGATAGCGACGACCACCGGTCCGTCCTCCTCACCGCGCCCGGGACCGTCAGCCGCGCGGACCGCGGACCGGCCCGCGAGCGCGGAGCCGAGGCAGTCGACGTCCGGCTCGCGCGGCGCACAGAACAGCACCGCCGCCCACGCCCGCTGGATCCAGGTCGGCACGCCGGTGTGGTCGACGAACGTCCCGGGGAAGAGTGGTGTCAGGTCACGCCGCCGCACGAGTCTTCGCAGGTCGTGCGGCTCGAGCCCGAGGCTGAGCGCCTGCCGTCGCGAGACCACCCCGGACTGGTTGGCGAGAATCTTCGCGAGCTGCTCCACCCGTCGACCATCCCGGATCGCCGAGGTCATCGCGACCCATCCGCCGCATCCTGTGGACAACCAGATCGTGGAGCACTCGAGCTGCCTGGCGGCTTCAGGACTCCACCGTCTTTCGGTTTCCCCGGTCAGCCGGGGAAACCGAGACGAGGTCAGCCGCAGGCGGGCGCGGGAGGCAGGGGCGCGGGCACCCCGACGGCGGGCATGCCGAGGCCGACGGAGGCGGAGGCGGGCGGTGCGGACGTACGCCGCTCCCAGGCGTCGCCGGCGCGGGTGCGGCGTACGGACCGGACGGCGCCGTCGGCGACGAGGTGGTGGGGTGCGGCGTAGGTGATCTCGACGGTCACCATGTCACCGGGGCGGACGGAGTCCTCGGCGACCGAGGAGAAGTCGGCCGCGAAGTGCACGAGCCGGTTGTCGGGCGCGCGCCCGGACAGGCGCTTCGTCGCAAGGTCCTTGCGGCCCTCGCCCTCGGCCACCATCAGCTCGACGGTGCGGCCGACGAGGGTCTTGTTCTCGGCCCAGGAGATCTCCTCGACGACCTCGACGAGGCGCTGGTAGCGGTCCTTGACGACGTCGGCCGGGACCTGGTCCTCGAGCTCGGCGGCGGGGGTGCCGGGGCGCTTGGAGTACTGGAAGGTGAAGGCAGCCGAGAAGCGCGCCGCGCGGACGACGTCGAGCGTGGCCTGGAAGTCCTCCTCGGTCTCGCCGGGGAAGCCGACGATGATGTCGGTCGTGATCGCCGCGTCGGGGATCGCCGCTCGCACCCGCTCGATGATCCCGAGGTACTTCGACTGCCGGTAGGACCGGCGCATGTCGCGCAGCACCTTGTCCGACCCGGACTGCAGCGGCATGTGCAGCGACGGCATGACGTTGGGGGTGGCGGCCATCGCCTCGATCACGTCGTCGGTGAACTCCGCCGGGTGCGGCGAGGTGAAGCGCACCCGCTCCAGGCCGGGCACCGAGCCGCACGCGCGCAGCAGCTTGGAGAACGCCTGGCGGTCGCCGAACTCGACGCCGTAGGCGTTGACGTTCTGCCCGAGCAGGGTGATCTCGGTGACGCCCTCCGCCACCAGCGCCTCGACCTCGGCGAGGATCTCGCCGGGCCGGCGGTCCTTCTCCTTGCCGCGCAGCGACGGGACGATGCAGAACGTGCAGGTGTTGTTGCACCCGACCGAGATCGACACCCAGGCGGCGTACGCCGACTCGCGCTTGGTGGGCAGCGTGGACGGGAAGACCGAGAGGGACTCCAGGATCTCGACCTGGGCCTCTTCCTGCACCCGCGCCCGCTCGAGCAGCACCGGCAGGGAGCCGATGTTGTGGGTGCCGAAGACGACGTCGACCCACGGCGCCCTCGTCGTGATGGTGTCGCGGTCCTTCTGCGCCAGGCAGCCGCCGACGGCGATCTGCATGCCCGGCTTCTTCGCCTTCACGGGCGCGAGGTGGCCGAGGTTGCCGTAGAGCTTGTTGTCGGCGTTCTCCCGCACCGCGCAGGTGTTGAACACGACCACGTCGGCCTGCTCGCCGTCGTCGGCGCGGACGTAGCCGGCGTCCTCCAGCAGCCCGCTGAGCCGCTCGGAGTCGTGCACGTTCATCTGGCACCCGTGGGTCTTGACCTCGTAGGTGCGGGCGGGGGCTTCGGGGAGTGCGCTCATGACCGATCAAGGGTACGGCGGCGGCAGGAATCGAGTGGATCCGGCGCCGACCGCCGACGCCCGCCTACGAGTTTCGGACCCCACCGATCGGTCAACGACGTAGTCCGAACTGACTAGACCAGTGGGCACTTTGGAGGATTACTGCTCGGAATCCTTACATTTCCCTCAGGTCGGCGCCCAAGATCGCTGCTGAAGTCAACAAAGCGGTAACACGGGTCCACACGGATGTGGTCAAAGCCTGTGTTCACCGGTCACGGTGGGGAGTGCACGGATGCAGCTTCAGAGCAGGATCAGCCGGTCGGAGAACCTCCAGCGCGCTCGCGCTGCCGCCCTGACGGTCGTCGTTACCGCGTTGTTGATCATGCTCCTGCCTCTCGATGCCCACGCGGCCGACTCGGTGCACGCCAAGAAGCGCGCCAAGCGCTCCACCGTCACCGCGACCCTCGCCTCGCTGCCCCCGATCGTGCAGCCCGGCACCTCGCCGGCGGCGCCCTCCGACAACGGCACCCTCGTCGCGACGTTCGAGCCCGCCCGTCCCGGCGAGAAGGTGGTGCTCGAGAAGAAGGTCCGCGGCGACTGGAAGGTCGTCGCGACGGCCACCGAGGACGCCTGGGGCTCGGCCGCCTTCGCGCCCGGCGCCGGAACCTACCGCGCCTCCTCCACCTCGGGCGGTCGCACCTGGACCTCCGGGTCGGTCACCACCACCCGCTGGACGCCCGAGTTCGAGGACACCTTCTCCGGCACCACCCTCGACCCGGCGGTCTGGAACGACCAGAAGCGCGAGCACGAGAGCGTGTACGCCCCCCGCACCTGCGCCCGCGTCGACCCGTCCGCGCGCCGCGTCGGTGGCGGCGTCCTCCAGCTCGGCGTCGCGCTCGACCCGGCCCGCCTCGGCCAGCCGTGCAGCTGGACCAGCACCCGCGCGTCGGGCACCAGCCCCTACCTGCTGAACAGCCAGGTCGCCACCGAGTACACCCGCTTCTTCCAGCACGGCATCGTCGCGGCCCGCATCAAGCCGCAGCGCGCCAAGGGCATGCACTCCGGCTTCTGGCTGCTGCCCAGCGGCACCAAGTACACCGATGGCGTCCCCGCCATGGGCACGGAGATCGACGTGATGGAGTTCTTCGGCGAGACGGGCCGCGGCACCGAGTCCATCGGCTCGCACGTCCACTACTACGAGGCCAACTGGCAGAAGGTCAGCCACGGCGACTTCTTCCGCTCCACCCGCAACGCCCTCACCAGCAGCCGCCGCAACTGGTGGGACGAGTTCCACGTGTTCTCCGTCGAGTGGACCCCGACCGAGTACATCTTCCGGGTCGACGGCCGCGAGTACTACCGCGAGACCCAGGCCGTGTCGCAGTCCATGCAGTACCTGGTGCTCTCCAACCTCACCTCGGACTACGAGCTCAACGAGCTCACCTCCGGCGAGCTGGGCGACACCGCCCAGGTCGACTGGGTGCGGGTCTTCGACGCCACCTCCCGCGAGTCGGCCCGCGTCACCCGCGGCCGCAAGGCGGCCTGAGGCCCACTCGTCGCCTCTAGGCTCGCGGGATGCCGCGACTGCACGCCCTCGAGCTGCTGCCGGACGCTGCGGGTGACGAGTCCGTACGCCGTGACTGGCAGGCGCTCCACGACGCCGGCCTCCCCTCCCAGCTCGACCACCGCGGCACCACCAACGGCCCGCACCTGACGCTGGTCACGGCACCGGCGCTGGGACCGGACGACGACGAACGTGCCCTGGCGCTGCTGGCGCCGCTGCTCCCGGTCGAGGTGCGCGTCGCCGGCGTCGCGCTCCTCGGTGGCTCGCGGGTCACCGTCGCCCGGCTGGTCGACGTACCGGACGAGGTCGTCCGGGCAGTGCTCGACCTGCGGCGCGAGGTGGACGACACCCAGCACCCCGGCTGGCTCCCGCACGTCACGCTGGGCCGCCGGATCCCGCGGGCCGACGTCCCCGCCGCACTGGCGGTGCTCGGGCACGCGGACGTCGTGCTGCGGCTGGACACCCTGCGCCGCTGGGACCCCGACGCCAGTGTCGTACGCACCCTCGCCGGGTCTACACCGCCAGCACCGCGGTGACGCCGAGCGCGAGACCGGTGACGTACGTCAGCAGCGCCCCGGTGTCGCGCACCGGCCCGTGGTCGGCGAGCGACGTGGCGCGCAGCATGCCGTAGGCGTGGACGACGCGAGCGGTCGTGGCCGCGACGGCGAGGACGTCGAGCCACCACCCGTCGGTCAGGGTCGAACAGACGATGAGCAGCCCGATGAGGGTCGGGACGTACTCCGTGGCGTTGCCGTGGGCGCGCTGGGCGATCAGCAGCCGGTCCGCCGGGTCGGTGGGCATCTGCGGGCCGCCGTTGGCCCCCCCGGATGGCGCGGTGGCGGGTGACGTTCGCGCCGAGCCCGAAGACGAGGGCGCCCATGACGGCGATGCAGGTGATGACGACGGTGTTCATGCGATGTGCCTTTCGGGGTGGAGGAGCCGGCGCACGATGGCGCCGCTGAGGTCGGTGCCCAGGAGGGCGTCGGTCTTGTGCATGCCGCCGGCGCAGGTCACGTTGACCTCGATCAGCCGCCCGGCGATCACGTCGATCCCGGCGAGGGCCAGGCCGTGCTCCACGAGCAGCGGCCCGACGGCGGCGACGATGCGCCGGTCGTCGTCGTCGAGGTCGGCCGGGGCGACGGGGGCGCCGATGCGGAAGTCCTCGGGCCCGGGTCGGCGCAGCACGGCGCCGACGACCTCGCCGTCGAGCAGGAAGAGTCGCTTGTTGCCCCGGGCCACGTCCGGCAGGTAGGCCTGCGCGATGACGTGGCGTGCGCCCGCCCGGGTCGCCGACTCGACCAGCGCGGTCGCTCCCGCGTCGTCCTGGACGAGCCACACGTCGCTGCCCGCGAAGCCGTCGACCGGCTTGAGCACGGCGACCCCGACGTCCCCGACGAAGGCGCGTACGGCGACGGGGTCGGCGCTGACCAGGGTGGGTGGGCACAGCTCCGGGAACCGCAGCGCCACCAGCTTCTCGTGCAGGGCCCGGATCCCTGCCGGGCGGTTGACCACCCGCACGCCGGCCGCCTCGACGAGGTCGAGGAGGTAGGTGGTGTGGAGGTAGCGCCCGTCCACCGGCGGGTCGATGCGGAGCAGCACGAGGTCGACGTCGCCGGCGAGGTCGAGCACACCCTGCCCGACCTGGTCCCACCACGGCGCCTCGACCAGCCAGCGGTGGTCCCGCCCCCGTCGCCGTCCCCGGAGCACGATCCGGACTGCCGCGGCACGGACCCGGCCGTCCCGCACGGACAGGTCCTCGGGCCGGCACGTCCACACCGCGGCCCCGTGGGCCTGCGCCGCGGCCATCAGGCCGATGCACGCGTCGATGTCAGCGGCCAGGCCGGCCAGCGGGTCCGTGACCACGAGGAGGTTCATGCCGCGCCGCCCAGCGCCGGGACGTCGCGCACCAGCTCGTGCCCGACCGCGGCGGTGTCCGGGTCCCCCAGCGCCGCCGCCCGCCAGTGCTCCGCGAGCGCGGGGCCCTCGCCCGCGAGGCGGGCCAGGGTGCGCGCGCGGCGGGCGTCGTCGTACGCCAGCGCGGCGAGGGCGGCAGCGACCTCGGCGACGTCCTCCTCGGGCTGCGCGTCCAGGAAGCGCACCTCGAGGTAGCGGCCACGCGGACGCACCGGCGGGAACAAGGTCGTCAGGTGCGTGACCGGCCCACCCTCGACGAAGACCGTCGCCCCGGCCGCGAAGTCGGCGTAGGCCCGGACCGGGTCGCCGTGCAGCAACCGGTCGTCGAAGGCCGTGCGCGCCGGGTCGACCTCGAGCCACGTGGCGAGCCGCGACCCCGGGCCGGTGCTGCGGGCGTAGGCCGCCGCCAGGAACGGCCCGGCGAGCTGGAGCACACGCCACTGCTCGAGGCCGGCGCGGCCCGGCCACCAGTCCAGGCACACCTGCGTGGACGCGGTGGTGCGCATCATCCGTCGCCCGGCCGGCCCGATCGTGTCGAAGTGCCGCTGCATCGCGAGGTAGCGCGGCGAGACCAGCTGGAGCGGCACCTCCTCGACCGGGCGCGGGTCGAGCGGCTCGGCCCACAGCTGGACACCGATGCGGTCGCAGTCGGCCCGCAGCGCCGTGACCGCGGCGCACAGGTCCGCTCCGAGGCGTGCCGCGTCGGGGGCCACCGGGAGGCTCAGCTCGACCTGGCCGCCCGGCTCGAACCCGAGGAAGGGTGCGTACGACGATCGCGCGGCGACGGCGCGGATCCAGTCGATCGAGGTCGAGGCTCCTGACCCGTCCCGGGCGAGCAGCTCCTGCTCGACGGCGACGCCGGTGCGGCGGGAGGCGCTGCGGGCGAAGAGCGGGGCGACGACGGACGGTGCGACCATGACGACTCCTGATAATGTAAGGATGCCTGTCGATATATTGGAAGGTTTCCTTACAGATGTCAATGCCCCAGATCGACCGCAAGCCGATGATCGGCCTCCTGGGCCGCGCCCTCCGGGGGATGCGCGCGGACATGCTGCGCGAGGCGCACCGGCGCGGCTACACCTTCATCCGGCAGGCGCACAACGACGTCTTCGCCACCCTGCCGCTCAGCGGCGCCCGGGCGTCCGACATGGCCACCCGGGCCGGCATCACCCGGCAGTCCATGGGCGAGGTGGTCCGCGAGCTGGTCGACCTCGACCTGCTCGAGATGCAGCCCGACCCGACGGACGGTCGGGCCAAGATCGTCACCTTCACCGAGCACGGCCGCGAGTTCACCCGCGGCGGGCTCCAGCACATCCTCGACGTGGAGGAGCGCTTCGTGCGGGAGTTCGGCCGGGAGGACTACGAGACGGCCCGACGAGTCCTGGAGGGCATGGTCCGCATCCTCGAGGAGGACGCGGAGGAGGCGACCGCGGACGACGGCGACTGATCGGCCCGACCTGTCGCCACCGCACGTCCCGGGGAATCGTCACCAGTTCGTGATGGCCCGTCCGGGTCAGGGTGCATGGCCCAAGGGGACCACCTGCAGATAGGTTCCACCTATGACCGCGCAGGAATCGCGCCCTGTCAGCGCCGGCCGGGGCGAGCCCCTCGTCGTGCTGAGCGGCGTCCAGAAGCACTTCGGGCAGCTGCACGCCCTCAAGGACATCGAGCTGTCCGTCGCCCGCGGTGAGGTCGTCGTGGTGATCGGTCCGTCGGGGTCGGGCAAGTCGACCCTGTGCCGCACCATCAACCGCCTCGAGACCATCGACGAGGGCACGATCACCCTCGACGGGCAGCCGCTGCCGCAGGAGGGCAAGGCCCTCGCCGCGCTGCGCGCCGAGGTCGGCATGGTGTTCCAGAGCTTCAACCTCTTCGCCCACAAGACGATCCTGGAGAACGTCACCCTCGGCCCGATCAAGGTCCGCGGGGTGAAGAAGGAGGCGGCGGAGAAGAAGGCGCGCGAGCTCCTCGACCGCGTCGGGGTGGGCCACCAGGCCGAGAAGTACCCCGCGCAGCTCTCCGGCGGCCAGCAGCAGCGGGTGGCGATCGCCCGCGCCCTGGCCATGGAGCCGAAGGTGATGCTCTTCGACGAGCCCACCTCCGCGCTCGACCCGGAGATGATCAAGGAGGTCCTCGACGTCATGGTCGACCTCGCGCAGCAGGGCATGACCATGGTCGTGGTCACCCACGAGATGGGCTTCGCGCGCACCGCCGCCGACCGCGTCGTGTTCATGGCCGACGGCGCGATCGTCGAGGAGAACACCCCCGAGGAGTTCTTCACCAACCCGCGGTCGGACCGCGCGAAGGACTTCCTCGGCAAGATCCTCAAGCACTGAGGACCACAGTCTCGGGACATCACCATCCATCCCCAGGAACCCCACAGTCGGCCTCGGGCCGCGACACGAAGGAGAGCAAGGATGAGATTCACCAGGACCAAGGCGCTGGTCGCCGCGGCGGGGTTGGCCCTGTCACTGGCCGCCTGCGGCGACGCCGGCGAGGACAGCGAGGGCCCGGACGTCGACGTCGCTGAGGACGCCGGCTCCGAGTTCGACGACGGCACTCGCATGAAGGAGCTGGCCGACGCCGGCACCATCAAGGTCGGCGTGAAGTTCGACCAGCCCGGACTCGGCTTCAAGGACGCCGCGTCCGACATCCCGACCGGCTTCGACGTCGAGATGGCCAAGGTGCTCGTGGCCAGCCTCGGCATCGACCCGGAGGACACCAGCAAGGTCGAGTACGTCGAGACGATCTCCGACAACCGTGAGCCCTTCCTCGAGGACGGCACCGTCGACATCGTGCTGGCGTCGTACTCCATCACCGACGAGCGCCGCGCGGTCGTCGGCCAGGCCGGCCCCTACCTCGTCACCGGCCAGCAGCTGCTGGTCGCGGCGGACAGCGACATCGAGTCCGTGGCCGACGTCAAGGGCGAGGAGGTCTGCTCGGTGACGGGTTCGACCTCGCTCGACAACATCGAGGCCGAGGGCGCCAAGCCGGTGGGCTTCGACACCTACTCCGAGTGCGTGGAGAAGGTGCTCGACGGCACCGTCTCCGCGATGTCCACCGACGGCACGATCCTCGCCGGCTACGCCGCGCAGAACGAGGGCGAGCTGAAGGTCGTCGGCGACCAGTTCTCCGAGGAGCGCATCGGCGTCGGCTACTCCAAGGACCGTCCCGAGATGTGCCAGTGGATCGTCGACACGATCACCGAGGCCTACGACGACGGCACCTACGAGGAGGCGTTCAACGCCACGCTCGGCCCCTCGGGCGTCGAGGTGCCCGAGCTCCCCGAGATGGACCCCTGCGAGTAACCACCACGGTCCGGTCCGGGCCCGTCACCGACGGGCCCGGGCCGCGGCCCGTCTGAGGAGAGGAGTGGCGTGAACGCCGTCCTGGACAACTTCGACCTCGTGCTGAGGGCCTTCGGCTACACGATCTTCCTGTTCCTGGTCTCGGCCGTGCTGTCCCTCGTGCTGGGCACCGTCCTGGCCGCGATGCGCGTCGGTCCGGTCTCGGTCCTGCGTGGCTTCGGCACCGCGTACGTCACCCTCGTCCGCAACACCCCGCTCGTGATGATCTTCCTGTTCTTCCAGCTCGGGGTGGGCAAGATCTTCGAGTTCCTCCGCTTCACGTGGGTCGACATCCACATCGGCCCCTTCGACTTCACCTCGTTCTTCAGCGCCGCCGCCGCGGCGCTCAGCCTCTACACAGCGGCCTTCATCTGCGAGGCCATCCGGGCCGGTGTCAACGCGGTCCCGCTGGGCCAGGCCGAGGCCGCCCGCGCGATCGGCCTGCCCTTCGGCGGGGTGATGAGCCAGGTCGTGCTGCCGCAGGCGTTCCGCGCGTCGGTGCCGCCGCTGGCCAGCACCCTGATCGCGCTGCTCAAGAACACCTCGGTCGCCGGCGTCTTCGGCGTGATCGAGGCGGTGGGCCGGATGAAGGGCTTCACCAACGACTACGCCGACCAGCGCTGGGGCATCTTCATCTGCTTCGCGCTCGGCTACATCATCCTCGTCGAGGTCATCTCGTTCTTCTCCTCGAGGCTCGAGCGCCGATGGAAGGTGGCCTGAATGAGTGCCGGAGTCCTCTTCGACGCACCCGGGCCCGCCACCCGCGCCCGTCACCGCACCTACGGCATCGCCACCGCCGTCGCGATCGTCGCCCTCGCTGCCTGGGTCGTGTGGCGGCTCAACGAGACGGGCCAGCTCGAGTACGACAAGTGGGAGCCGTTCCTCACCCCGCGCTACATCGAGGCGATCATCGTCGACGGCCTGCTCGTCACGCTGCAGATGGCGTTCAGCGCCGTCATCGGCGCGCTGGTCTTCGGTGTCCTCTTCGGCGTCGGCAAGCTGTCCGACCACCGGTGGGTCCGGTGGCCGTGCTGGCTGGTCGTCGAGTTCTTCCGGGCCGTCCCGGTCATCATGCTGATGATCTTCTGCTTCTACGCGATCTTCGGCGGCGTCGACGAGCTGAGCCGGCGGACCTACTGGTCCGTCGTCATGGCCCTCACCCTCTACAACGGCGCCGTGCTCGCGGAGGTGTTCCGCGCGGGCATCAACGCGGTGCCGCGGGGCCAGGCCGAGGCGGCGTACGCCATCGGCATGCGCAAGACGCAGGTCATGACGATCGTGCTGCTCCCCCAGGCCGTGAAGATCATGATCCCGGCGATCATCAGCCAGATGGTCGTGGCGCTGAAGGACACCAGCCTGGGCTACGCGATCGCCGGCCTCGGCCTCACCCGCATCGCCAAGCCGATCTACCAGCAGTTCGGCAACCACGTGCCGACGATCATCGTGATCACGGCGATCTACGTCGTGGTGAACCTGCTGCTGACGCTGCTCGCCACCTGGGTGCAGCGCAAGTTCGTCGGCGAGAAGAAGGTGCTCGACGTGCCGATGGTGGGCGAGGCCCAGTCCGACCGCAGCACCGGCATCATCTAGTTCTTCCGCGGGGAGATCCAGAGCCGGATCTCGCCCTCGACCACGACCGTCCCGTCGGTGCGCACGCCGCGCACCCGCACGGGCAGGTCGTACCCCTCACCGAGCTCGGCGGTCCACTGCTCCGGGTCGGTCTCGGCGATGCAGGTGATGTCGGAGTCGGCCTTGGCGGTGTAGGCGACCTCCATGCCCTTGGGGATCCAGCGGCGGTCGCGCGGGATCGTCGACTCGGCGAGCGCACCCATGGCCGCCTCGAGGCCGTTGCACAGCGCGATCGCGTGCACGGTGCCGATGTGGTTGTGCACGCGGCGCCGCTTGGTGATCACCAGCTCGGCGTGGTCGGGCTCGATGACGGTGAACCGCGGCCGGATCGTGGCGAAGTACGGCGCCTTCTGGCTGAAGGCGAGCGAGAAGACCCGGTCGCCCAGGGGCAGCGCGGTGGTCTTCTTCCAGAGGTCGAGGACAGCAGGCATGCCGCGATATTACTGGTCAGTAACCAGCCACGCCAGTATCCGCTCCGCCGTCTCGTCGGCGGACAGGTCGGTGTTGTCGATGACCAGGTGCGGCCAGCGCGTGAGCAGCCGCTCCCCCGGCGCGTCCCGCCCGGGTTCCGAGGTCATCCGGTAGTCGGCCTCGAGCTCGCGGACGTTGTTGTCCGACCACTCGACGTCGCGCTTCGACTTCTTCTCCGCCAGCCGGTGCTCCGTGCGGTTGCGCGCCAGACGGGTGTCGAGGTCGGCGACGAGCTCGACGAGCGCGACGTCCTCGCCGTAGGGCTCGACCAGTCGCTCGAGGTAGTCGGCCTCCGCGTCCTCGTCCATGCCCATCACGAACGTGAAGACCAGGTCGGTCCCGGCGGCAGCCGCCTCCTCGATCACCCGGCGTCGCACCTCCGCGTTGAGCGTCGTGAAGGGCGGCGTGCCGTAGTCGAAGACGTCGAGCAGCATCTCGATGCTGTGGTGGTTGTGGAAGAGGCGGTACGACGACCGCGCCGCGACGGCGCGGCCGACCGTCATCTTCCCGACGGCCGGCGGTCCGAGGATCAGCAGGAGGGGCATCCGGGGATGCTAGTCAGCGACCTGGAGCACCTCGACCCGATTTCCGTGGCCGTCGAAGGCGTGGAACCGGACGTGGCCAGGGAACGAGTCGCGCTGGCTCTCGTCGACGTCGAAGCCGAGCTCGCGCAGTCGCGCCACGACCTTGCCCAGGTCGTCGACGACGAAGGCCGGGTGCGCCTTGCGGGCCGGGGCGAACGGGTCCTCGACGCCCACGTGCAGCTCGGCAGCGACGGCGCCGTGGTCGTCGTACGCCCGGAACCAGGCGCCGCCGCGGGCCACCAGGTCGGCCGGCTTGTCGACCTCGGCCATGCCGAGGCCGTCGGCGTAGAAGAGCCGGGCGACGTCCTCGCCGCCGGGCGGGACGGCCACCTGGACGTGGTGGAGGCGCATCAGACGGTCACCGCGTCGGGCTTCTGCGCGACCACGAAGATCCGCCGGAACGGCAGGATCACCCGGCCCGCCGCGTCGGCCGGGTAGGCCTCGCGCAGCATCGCCTTGAACTCCTCCTCGAAGTCCGGGCGCAGGTCGTCGGGCAACGCCTGCAGCGTGGGCCGCGCGCCGGTGCCGGAGACCCAGCGGAAGACGGGGTCCTCGCCGGTGAGGACGTGGAGGTACGTCGTCTCCCACGCGTCGACCTCGCAGCCCAGGTCGAGCAGGAGGCGGGCGTAGTCGGCCGGGCCGTGGCTGGTGGGCACGCGGGCGTCGCGGACGTGGGTGGCGTACGGCTCGCGCGCGGCGAGCTCCGTGCGGGTGGTGTGGCTGGGCTCGTCGAAGTTGCCCGGGACCTGGAAGGCGAACCAGCCGCCGGCCGCGACCCGGTCGAGCAGCCCGGGGAGCAGGTCGAGGTGCTCGGGCACCCACTGGAGCGTGGCGTTGGAGACGAGCACGTCGATGGGAGCGCGCAGCGCGAGGGGGTCGGGCTCGGCCCACGCGCGGAGGTCGCCGACCTCCCAGGTGACGCCGTCGATCCCGCTGGCCTTCTCGATCATCTCCGGGCTGCTGTCGACGCCGGTCACGTCGGCACCCGGCCAGCGGTCGACCAGGAGCGAGGTGAGATTGCCGGGCCCGCAGCCCAGGTCGACCACGGTGCGCGGCCGCTCTGCGTGCACCCGGGCGAGCAGGTCGACGAACGGTCGCCCCCGCTCGTCGGCGTACGCGAGGTAGCGGTCGGGGTCCCAGGTGTGGCTCATGGTGGCTCCTCCTCGGCCGTGGGGGTAGTTAGGGAGGTTCTCGTAGGCGCGACGACCGATTCGCCTACGAGAACGTCCCGACCTACCCGGGCGATATGTCTTGATGTCGAGATACTTCCCCACCCTCGCCTCGATTCGTCTCGATGTCAAGATTCTCGATCGATCTGGCAGAATGCCGCCATGCGTGACGAGGTCGACGAGCTGGTCGAGGCGTGGGGGCGCGAGCGCGCCGACCTCGACCTCGCACCGGTGGAGGTCTTCTCCCGCATCAGCCGGCTCTCCCGGCACCTCGACCTCGCGCGCCGCGACGCCTTCACCGCGCACGGCATCGAGTCGTGGG
>NZ_JAYSFM010000017.1:0-52751 GCF_041913365.1 Nocardioides sp. | reverse complement strand
GGGCACGCTCATCACCCACACATACGTCACAAGAGCCGGATATCCGGTGACCGCCCCGCTGGGGTCGGTACGGTCGGGGCGTGCCCCTCCACGACCTGACCGCGCTCGCGCAGGGTGGCGCCGTCCGCCGGGGCGAGGTGTCGCCGCTCGAGCTGGTCGAGCACTACGCCGACCGTGCCGACCGGGTGGGTGCGTTCGTCACGACCACCCACGACCGGGCGCGCGAGCACGCGCGCCGACTCACCGAGACGGGACGCCCCGCGGACGCAGGTCCGCTCTGGGGCGTCCCGACCGGCATCAAGGACCTCCACGCCACCGCGGGGGTCCGCACGACCTTCGGCTCGGCGGCGTACGACGACTTCGTCCCCGAGGAGTCCGACGACCTCGTGCTGGCCGTCGAGGCCGCGGGGATGCCGAGCCTGGGCAAGACGAACACCCCGGAGTTCGGCTCGCCCTGCTACACCGAGCCCGACGTCGCGCCGCCCGCGGTGACGCCCTGGGACACCACCCGCACCGCCGGCGGCTCGTCGGGCGGCTCCGCCGCAGCCGTCGCCGCCGGCCTGCTCCCCGTTGCGCCCGGCTCCGACGGCGGCGGGTCGATCCGGATCCCCGCCTCCTGCTGCGGGCTGGTCGGCCTCAAGCCGTCCCGCGGCCGGATCAGCGGCGCCCCGCGGTACGGCGATCCCGTCGGCCTCGCGACTGCCGGCACGCTCGCCCGCACGGTCCGCGACGCGGCGGCCCTGCTCGACGTGCTCGCCGGCCGTCGGGTCGGCGACCCGTTCTGGGCGCCGCCGCCCTCCGGCTCGTTCCTGGCCGCCTGCGACCGCCGACCCGGACGGCTCCGCGTTGCCCGCTTCGTCGCGCCGGTCATCGCCGACGTCGAGGTGCACCCGTCGTCGGTGACCGCGTGGGAGGACGCCTCGCGCCTGCTCGAGCGGCTCGGCCACGACGTCGAGGACGTCCCCGTCCCGATCCCGCGCGAGGCGGTCGCCGACTTCGAGACCTGCTGGGCCGTGCTCACCGCGCTGTCCGAGGCGCCACCCGGGCGCGAGGACAGGCTGCGCCCGCTGACCCGGTGGCTGAGCGCCCGCGGACATGCCGTCAGCGGTCCTGAGTTCGGGCTCGCGATCGCCCGCCTGCGCCAGCACGCCGCGGCCGCGCTCACCGCGCTGGCGGCGTACGACGTCATCCTGACGCCCACCCTCGCGATGCCGCCGGTCGAGGTCGGGGCGCTGCGCGAGGACGCCGACCCCGCACGGGACTTCGAGGCGCAGAAGGCGTTCACGCCGTGGACGTCGGCCTGGAACGTCACCGGGATGCCGGCGATGTCCCTGCCTCTGCACTGGACCGACGAGGGGCTCCCGGTCGGCGTGATGGTCGCCGCCCGGCCGGCCGAGGAGGAGCTGCTGCTCGCGCTCGCCGCGCAGGTCGAGGCCGCCGCGCCGTGGGTGGACAGGCACCCGCCCGGCTGGTGAAGTGGCGCCATGGGTGAGCTCACGCCGTACCTCTGCGTGGCCGACGCGCGTGCCGCGCTGCAGTGGTACGTCGACGTGCTCGGCGCCGCGGTCGTCCTCGAGCCGATCGTGATGGACGACGGGCGGATCGGCCACGTCGAGCTCGCGGTCGGCGGTGGCCGCTGGATGATGTCGGACGAGTTCGACTCGGCCGGCGTCGCGGCACCCGACACGTCCCGCGGATCGGCGGTCTCGCTGCACCTCGAGGTCGACGACGTGGACGCGCTCTGCGAGAGGGTCGTCGCGTCCGGCGTGACGCTCGACCGCGGGCCCGAGGACAGCCCGCCGGCCGGCCGGGTCGCGGTGTTCCGGGACCCCTTCGGGCACCGGTGGTTCCTCAACCAGCCCAGCCCCAGCTGACCGGGCACTTCGTTCCGGTCCGGTCCGTCGAGCGGGCACTTCGTTCCCGTCCAGTCGGCGTGCGTGACGGGGAGGAAGTGCCCGGTCAGTCGTCGCCGATCCCGCGCGCGTGGAGCGCGTCGCCGGACTCGTGGGCGCGGGCGACGACGCGGATCACGAAGGGGGAGAGGTACGCCCGCGGGTTGCGGTCGAGGCCGCGGGCGCGGGCCGCGTCGCGGGTCTCGCGGGCGATCGCGATGGTGCCGGGAAGGGCGCCGATCGTCAGCGCCACGGTCAGCGCGACCCGGTCGGGGTCGATGCCCAGGAACCGCAGCGGCCGCGCCCAGCGGGAGAGCGCGTCGACCATCTGGTTGACCGACGTGGTCGCGGTCAGCGAGAGCGCGGCGAGGCCGAGGCTGAGCAGGTCGAGGAACGTCTCCGCTGCCTTCTCCGCGCCGTACCACCACCACTGGAAGGCGCTCGCCACCACCGCGATCAGCAGCACGCCGCGGGCCGCCCGCCAGACGGACCGCAACGGGACCCGCGCCAGCGCGGCGAGCAGCAGCGTCACGACCAGGAAGACGGGGGCGGCCCGGACGTCGCGCACCACGACGATCGCCAGGCTGAGCACCGCGAGCCCCAGCACCTTGGCGCCGACCGGCAGCCGGTGCAGCAGTGTGTCGCCGGGCTGGTGGAGGCCGGCCATCAGGTCGCTCATCGGATCGCGTCCACGAGGTCGGTGTAGTGGGCGATCGCCGTGGCCGGCCGGCCGTCGGCGACGACGCGTGCGTCGTCGACCACGATCACCCGATCGCACCGGGCGGCGAGGTCGAGGTCATGGGTGACGAGCACCAGCTGCTGCTCGAGCCCGAGCAGGGCGTCACCGACGCGGCGGGTGTTGGCCCGGTCGAGCAGGGTCGTCGGCTCGTCGGCCACGACCACCGCCGGGGACGTGGCGAGCACGCCGGCCAGCGCCAGCAGCTGTCGCTGGCCGCCCGAGAGCGAGTGGACGGAGTCGTGCGCGTGGTCGGCGAGGCCGTTGGCGGCCAGCACCTCCATCGCCCGCTCGCGCCGCTCGTCGGCGTCCTTCACCGTGCGTCGCAGCGAGAGCTCGATGTCCTCCACGCAGGTCGGCATGACCAGCTGTGCGGCCGGGTCGGTGAAGCAGAAGCCCACGCGGCGGCGTACGGCGGCCCCGTCGCGCACCACGTCGAGCCCGTCGACGGTGACCCGGCCGGACGTCGGCCGGACGAGCCCGTTGAGCATCCGCGCCAGGGTGGACTTGCCGGAGCCGTTGGCGCCGATGACGCCGATCCGCCACTCGGTGAGCGCCAGCGTGGTGGGTGCGAGGATCTCCCGCTCGCCCCGTCCGGGCAGGGGGACCCGCACGGAGGCAGCGTCGAGGTGGATCTCCGGCAAGGTCAGTCGCGCTGCAGCAGCTGCGGGAACGCGCGGTGCACCTCGGCGGCGATCATCGCCACGAGCGAGGTCTTCACCAGGTCGCCGATCCAGAACGGCATGTCCCACGAGCCGGCCTCGCGCCACGAGACGTCGGCGTAGAGCTTCATGCCGACGATGCCCATCGTGTGGATGACCAGCACGCTGGCGGCCAGCGAGCAGAAGAAGACCACGATCGCGCGGGTGCGGCGCTCGCGGGCGACGTACTTCACGAGGAAGCCGCCGAGGGCTGCCGCGATCGGGAAGGACAGCAGGTAGCCGCCGCTGATCCCGGTGAAGACGCCGATGCCCGAGGAGTGCTCGGCGAAGACCGGGAGGCCGACGGCGCCGAGGGCGAGGTAGAGCGTGACGGCCGCGAAGCCGCGCATCGGCCCGAGGATGCAGCCGGCGAGCATGACGGTGAGGGTCTGGAGCGTGATGGGTACGCCGGCGCTGCCGACCGGGATCGCGCCGACGTAGGCGCTCGCGGAGATCAGGGCGGCGAAGGCCGCGATCAGCGCGATGTCGCGCGAGGGGGACGCGGAGCCCGAGGTGGTGGGGGTGGCCTCGGGCTGGGTGGTGGCAGTCATCGGGGGGTCCTTGCTGACAGAGCTTCGGTTGACCTGAACAGTGTTCAGGTTAGGGTGGTCACGAACAGGCCGTCAATGCCGTCCAGCCACCGGGAGGGTGCGTGCGCCACCGCCGCAGCGACGTGCTCGCGCACGCTGTCGCGCTGCTCGACACGCACGGTCTCTCGGCTCTGACCATGCGCCGCCTCGGCTCCGAGCTCGACGTGCAGCCGAGCGCGATCTACCACCACTTCGCCAGCAAGCAGGCCCTGCTCGCTGCCGTCGCCGACGAGATCCTGGCCCGCGGGGCCCGGCCGCGGACTGCCGACGAGTGGCCCGACCAGCTCCGCGAGGTGTGCTCCGAGCTGCGGCACGCGATGCTGGCCTGCACCGACGGGGCCGACGTGGTCGCCACGGTCTGGGCCTTCGGGCTGGGCGCGGCAGCGCCGGTGGCCGAGCTGGAGAAGATCCTCACCGACGCCGATGCTCCGGCGGAGCTGGTCGCGGTGGCCTCCCGCACGCTGGTCCACTACGTCTTCGGCCACGCCTTCGAGGAGCAGACCGCCCGCCAGGCCGTCAGCCTCGGGGCGGTCGACCGGTCGCTGGAGTCGCTGCCCGACTTCGACCTCGGCCTCGACCTGGTGATCGACGGCCTCCGCGCCCGCCTGTCCTGACCCTGGCCTGCCGCGGTAGTTAGGGACGTATTGGTAGGCCGACAGGGCGTTTCACCTACCAGAACGTCCCTAACTACCCCGGATCCAACGAGGCAGGTCTCAGGCGGAGGTGTCGACGTCCGCGCCGTGCAGCTCGGCGAGCAGCACGGCGCCGGCGAGGTCGAGCTTCGTCTTCCTGAGCGTGGCCGCGGTCAGGTCGACGCCGTCGAGGCTCGCGCCGCGGAGGTCGGCGCGGTCGAGGGTGGTCTCCCGCATCACGGCGCGATCGAGCCGGGCGCGCGTCAGCGTGGCGAGGCTCAGGTCGGACATCGACAGGTCGGCCTCGCGCAGGTCGAGGCCGGACAGGTCGAGCCGCGAGAGGTTCGTGCCCCGGATGGTCACGCCGAGCCACGAGCCGCCGAGGACGGTCAGCGGCCGCAGCACGCACTCGGCAAAGACGCTGCCGACCATCTTGCAGCCGTCGAGGGTCGCGTCGAAGAAGGACACCCGACGGAAGTCGCACCCCACGAACGCCGTCGCCGAGTGCGTCGAGGCGTTGAACCTGCCGCCGTGGAACGTGCACGACTCGAACGTCGCCCCGACCGTGGTCGCCTCGGAGAGGTCGACGTCGGTGAAGGTGCAGTCGGTGAACCGGGCGGCGCCGAGGTCCTCGGCGTACCAGTCCTCGCCACGGAAGTGCTGCCCGGTCGCGTCCATCGGCTCGCTCACGGCGGACACGCTAGCGAGGGCGTACGACGCTCAGGCGAGGAAGCCGCGGAGCAGAGCGGCCGACCCGGCGAGGTGCTCCTCGACGGCCGCCGCGGCGGCGTCGGCCTGCCCGGCCAGGATGGCCGTCACGAGCGTGCGGTGCTGCTCGTCGGAGTGGGCGATGTTGCGCTCCAGCAGCGGGATCTCGTCGAGCAGGCGGTTGAGCCGCATCCGGCTGTCGGCGACCAGGGTGACCAGCGAGCGCACGCCGGTGATCTCGGCGATCACCAGGTGCAGCCGCGAGTCGAGCCGGCGGTAGTCGGCCGGGTCGGCGCCGGTGACCTCCTCCAGCGCCCGCCAGAGCAGGTCGCGCTCGGGCGCGGGCAGCGTGCGCGAGGCGGCCAGGCGTGCGGCCCCGACCTCGAGCACCTCGCGGAGCGCGAGGACCTCCTCGAGGTCGGCGGCGTCGAGGGCGGGGGAGTCCTGCGGCTCGGGGTGCGGCAGCGCGTCGGCGACGAACGTGCCGCCGTAGCGCCCCCGCCGCGACACGACGTAGCCCGCCTCGCCCAGCGAGCGCAGCGCCTCGCGCACGGTGTCGCGGCTGACACCGAGCCGGACGGCCAGCTCGCGCTCCGAGGGCAGCGAGTCACCGGGCGCGACGACACCGAGGCGGATCGTCTGCAGCAGTCGCTGCACGGTGTCCTCGAAGGCGTTCCCCGGCCGGACGGGCCGGAAGAACGTCTCCTCCGCGAGGCGGGACTCGGTCATGGCAGTGGCCTAGAGGGGGGTGACGTACGCCGCGTGGATGCCGCCGTCGACCAGGAAGCTGGTCGCGGTGATGAAGGAGGCGTCGTCGCTGGCCAGGAACGCGACCGCAGCCGCGAGCTCCTCGGGCTCGGCGAAGCGGCCGACGGGGACGTGGATGAGGCGTCGCGCGGCCCGCTCGGGATCCTTGGCGAACAGCTCCTGCAGCAGCGGGGTGTTCACCGGTCCGGGGCACAGTGCGTTCACGCGGATGCCCTGGCGGGCGTACTGCACGCCGAGCTCGCGCGACATCGCCAGCACGCCGCCCTTGGACGCGGTGTAGGAGATCTGCGAGGTCGCCGAGCCCATCACCGCGACGAACGACGCGGTGTTGATGATCGAGCCGCGCTGCTGCGGCCCCATGTGGCGCAGCGCGGCGCGGCAGCAGAGGTAGACCGAGGTGAGGTTGACCAGCTGCACGCGGTCCCACGCGTCGAGGTCGGTCGACTCGATCAGGTCGTCCTCCGGCGGCGAGATGCCGGCGTTGTTGAAGGCGATGTCGACCGAGCCGTGCGACGACGCGACGGAGTCGAAGAGCGCGTCGACCTGCTCGCGGTCGGACACGTCGACGGCCACGAACGTGCCGCCGACCTCCTCGGCCGCGGCCTGCCCGGTCGCGGGATCGAGGTCGGCGACGACGACCCGCGCACCCTCCGCGGCGAGCCGGCGGGCCGAGGCCAGCCCGATGCCGGAGGCCCCGCCGGTGACCACGGCCACCCGGTCGCGCAGCCGCTGGGTGAGGTCGACGGGGGTGACGGTCATGAGGACTCCTCGGCTGGCTCGATGGCGATGAAGACGTTCTTGGTCTCGGTGAAGGACAGCGGCGCGTCGGGCCCGAGCTCGCGCCCGATCCCCGACTGCTTGAAGCCGCCGAACGGCGTGGCGTAGCGGACCGACGAGTGCGAGTTGACCGACAGGTTGCCGGCCTCGACCGCCCGGCTGACCCGGACGGCGCGGGACAGGTCGCGGGTCCAGATCGACCCCGACAGGCCGTACGCCGAGTCGTTGGCGAGCGCGATCGCGTCGGCCTCGTCCTCGAAGGGCAGCACCGCGACCACCGGGCCGAAGATCTCCTCGCGCGCCGTGCGGTCCTCACGCGACGGCGTCAGCACGGTCGGCGGGAACCAGAAGCCCGGCCCCTCGGGCGCGTGCCCGCGGAACGCCACCGGCGCGTCGTCGGGGACGTACGACGCCACCTTCTCCCAGTGCGAGCGCGAGACCAGCGGACCCATCTCGGTGTCGCGGTCACCCGGGTCGCCGACGCGCACGCCGGCGACCGCGGGCTCGAGCAGCTCCATGAACCGGTCGAGCACGCTCCGCTGGACGAGGATCCGGCTGCGCGCGCAGCAGTCCTGGCCGGCGTTGTCGAAGACGCCGTAGGGCGCGGTGGCGGCGGCCCTCTCGAGGTCGCTGTCGGCGAAGACGATGTTGGCGCTCTTGCCGCCGAGCTCGAGCGTCACCTGCTTGACCTGCGCGGCCGCGCGCGCCATCACCCGGGTGCCGGTCTCGGTCGAGCCGGTGAAGACGACCTTGCGCACGTCGGGGTGGTCGACGAGGCGCTCGCCGACGACCGACCCCTTGCCGGTGACGACCTGGAGCAGCCCCTCGGGCAGGCCCGCCTCGACGCCGAGCTCGGCCAGCCGGAGCGAGGTCAGGGGAGTCCACTCGGCGGGCTTCAGCACGACGGCGTTGCCGGCGGCGAGCGCCGGCGCGAAGCCCCACGACGCGATGGTCATCGGGAAGTTCCACGGCGTGACCACGCCGACGACGCCGATCGGCTCGGCGAAGGTGAGGTCGAGGCCGCCGGCGACCGGGATCTGCCGGCCGAAGAGCCGCTCGGGTGCCGCGGAGTAGTAGGTGAGCACGTCGCGGACGTGGCCGGCCTCCCACTCCGCCTGCGCGATCGGGTGGCCGGAGTTGGCGACCTCGAGGGCCGCGAGCTCCTCGACGTGCGCGTCCACCGCGGCCGCGAAGTCGCGGAGGGCTGCGCCGCGCTCGGCGGGCGCGAGCGCGGCCCACCGCCGCTGGGCCGACCGGGCCCGGGAGACGGCCTCGTCGACCGCCTCGGCCTCCAGCTCCGGGACGCTCGTCACCACCGACTCGTCGGCCGGGTTGACGACGTCGAACATCTGCGTGGTCACACCTTCTCCTCGATCTGCTCGCGCGCGGCGCGCACGAGGGACTCCATCAGACGCAGGTCGTCGAGGCTCTGCTCGGGGTGCCACTGGACACCGACGGCGAAGCCGTCGCCGTCGAGCTCGACGCCCTCGACCACCCCGTCCTCGGCGTGCGCCGTGGCGCGCAAGCCCTCAGGCAGCCGCTCCACGGCCTGGTGGTGGTAGCAGTGCACGGTGGCGTCGGAGCCGAGCGCGGTCGCGACCCGGCTGCCCTCGACGGTCCGCACCGTGTGCGCGGCGAACTCGCCCGGCCCGAGCTTGTGCGCCCGGGCGCCGGGCACGTCCGGGACGTGCTGCACGAGGGTGCCGCCCAGCGCGACCGTGAGGACCTGGGCGCCCCGGCAGATGCCCAGCAGCGGCAGCCCGCGGTCGAGCGCCGCCCGCGTCAGGGCGAGCTCCCAGTCGTCGCGGTCGGTCGCGGGCGGGTCGGCCGTGGCGTGCGGCGCCGCGTCGTAGCGGCGGGCGTCGACGTCGCGTCCGCCGGCCAGCACGAGCGCGTCGACCCGGTCGAGGACCGCACCGGCAGCGGCGTCGTCGGCGGCCGCGCCCGGCGGCGGGAGCAGCACGGGCACGCCGCCGGCGCGGGTCACCAGCTCGACGTACTGGTACTGGAGGTAGGCCGCCGGGACGTCCCACACGCCCTGCTGCGCCCGCTCGACGTACGTCGTCACGCCGACGACGGGACGACCGCTGGGCTCACATCCGCTCAAAGCACCGCACCCGCTCCCAGTCGGTCACCGCGGCGTCGTAGGCCCGCTGCTCGATGCGGGCGTTGTTGAGGTAGTGCTCGACGACCTCGTCGCCGAAGGCGGCCCGCGCCACGGCGGAGCCCTCGAACAGCTCGGCGGCCTCGCGCAGCGTGGTGGGCAGGCGGGCGACGTCGCTGGTGTAGGCGTTGCCCTCGTACGCCGCCTCGAGGGGGAGCTGCTGCTCGATGCCGTGCAGGCCGGCCGCGGCGATCGCGGCGATCGCGAGGTAGGGGTTCACGTCGCCGCCGGGCACGCGGTTCTCCAGGCGCATGCCGAGGCCGTGGCCGACGACGCGCAGCGCGCAGGTGCGGTTGTCCATGCCCCAGGCGACGGCGGTCGGGGCGAAGCTGCCCTCGACGTAGCGCTTGTAGGAGTTGATGTTGGGCGCGAAGAAGAGGGTCAGCTCGCGCAGGCACGCGATCTGGCCGGCGACCCAGTGCTCGAAGAGCTCGGACATGCCGTGCGGGCGCGACTCGTCGGCCATCACCGCGGAGCCGTCGGTGCCACGGACGGAGAGGTGGATGTGGCAGCTGTTGCCCTCGCGCTCGTCGTACTTCGCCATGAACGTCAGGCTCTTGCCGTGCGCGTCCGCGATCTCCTTGGCGCCGTTCTTGTAGATCGTGTGGTTGTCGCTGGTGACCAGGCCGTGGTCGTAGCGGAAGGCGATCTCCTGCTGCCCGAGGTTGCACTCGCCCTTGGAGCCCTCGCAGTACATCCCCGCGCCCTCCATGCCGCGGCGGATGTCGCGCAGCAGCGGCTCCATCCGCGTCGAGCCGAGCATCGCGTAGTCGATGTTGTAGTCGCTGCCCGGGCGCAGGCCGGCGTAGCGCTTGCCGAAGGCGTCGCGGAAGGTGTCGTCGAAGACCATGAACTCCAGCTCGGTCCCGGCGTACGGCACGAGCGACTGCTCGGCGAGCCGGTCGACCTGGCGCTTGAGGATGCTCCGCGGCGCCGCCTCGACGGGCGTCCCGTCGAACCACTCGAGGTCGGCCATCACCAGGGCGGTGCCCGGCAGCCACGGAGTGAGGCGGAGCGTGGAGAGGTCGGGGCGCATCACCATGTCTCCGTAGCCGCGGTCCCAGCCGGACATCGCGTAGCCGTCGACGGTGTTCATCTCGACGTCGACGGCGAGCAGGTAGTTGCAGCACTCGGCGCCGTGGGGCGCGACCTCCTCCATGAACAGCCGCGAGGAGACCCGCTTGCCGACCAGGCGGCCCTGCATGTCGGCGAAGGCGACCACGACGGTGTCGACCTCGTCGGCGTCGATGAGCGCCGCGAGCTCCTCGAGGGCGAGGAGCCCCTTCGTCCGCTCTGCCATGGGACCTCCTGCGCCGTGGGTTGTCGATGACTGCTGTGCGGGTCCAGTAAGGCGCCCATTGTCGTGGCGAGTCAACCATTGCGACCGCCGGGGAGGTGTTTCCTGCACGAAAACTCCGGTCCAAAGGTATTGCCGCCCTGCCATTGACAGGTCTAGCGTCCGGCCAGAGCCCCGTCATGCGACCCAGCCCTCCCCGTAGGCACAGCCCAGGAGCGTCCCGACATGAACCAGGAATCACGCAAGGTCTCCGGAGTGAGCTACCACCACGCGGAGGAGGGCTACTTCGACAAGCGCCAGCTCCAGCGTGCTGCCGGCTTCTGGGGGCTGTGGGGCATCGGCGTCGCCGCCGTCATCTCGGGCGACTTCTCGGGGTGGAACTTCGGCATCGGCGAGGCGGGCTGGGGCGGCCTGCTCGTCGCCAGCATCGTCATCGTGGTCATGTACTTCGGCATGCTCTTCTCCATCGGGGAGATGTCGGCCGCGATGCCGCACACCGGCGGCGCGTACTCCTTCGCCCGCTCCGCGATGGGTCCGTGGGGCGGCTTCGTGACCGGCCTGGCCGAGACGATCGAGTACGTCTTCACCACCGGCGTGATCGTGCTCTTCTCCGCGCAGTACCTCGACTCGATCACCGACGAGCTCTTCGGTCTCAGCGTCGGCGACAACCAGTGGATCTGGTGGATCGTGCTCTACGCCGTCTTCGTCGGGCTCAACTCCGCCGGCGCCGAGATCTCCTTCAAGTTCGCCATCGTCGTCGCGGTCGTCTCGATCGCGGTCCTGGTGCTCTTCGCGGTCCTCGCGATCGCCAACGGTGCGGTCGACTTCGGCCGCCTGATGGACATCGAGCCCGAGCCCGGCAACAGCGACTTCCTGCCCTTCGGCTGGAGCGGC
This sequence comes from Nocardioides sp., assembly GCF_041913365.1. Taxonomy (GTDB): domain Bacteria; phylum Actinomycetota; class Actinomycetes; order Propionibacteriales; family Nocardioidaceae; genus Nocardioides. The sequence goes on along the minus strand of NZ_JAYSFM010000017.1, from coordinate 41,592 downwards.
GTGCTCTACGCGCTGCCGTTCGCGATGTGGTTCTTCCTCGGCATCGAGGAGCTCCCGCTGGCTGCGGAGGAGGCGCACTCGCCGCAGACCGACATCCCGCGCGCGGGCATCGTCGGGCTCATCACCCTGGTGGCGACGGGCGCGCTGGTCTTCGTGCTGAACCCGGCCGTCACCGGATCCGCGGCGCTGGGCGCGTCGGGCGAGCCGCTGCTCGACGGCTTCCGGGCCTTCCTGTCCGACGACCTCGCGGCACTGCTGTCGCTGTTCGCGCTGATCGGCCTGCTGGCCAGCCTGCAGGGGATCATGTTCGCCTACGGCCGCAACATGTACTCGCTGAGCCGGGCCGGCTACTACCCCAAGTCGCTGTCGATCACCGGGAGTCGCAGGACCCCGTGGGTCGCCCTCGTCGCCGGTGCCGTCTTCGGCTTCGTGGTCCTGCTGATCGTCGACATCCTGGCCCGCCGCGGCGGCGAGGCCGGTGAGCAGGCGACCGCGATCGTCCTCAACATCGCGGTGTGGGGTGCGGTGCTGGCCTACCTGCTGCAGATGGTGTCGTACGTCCTGCTGCGCCAGAAGTTCCCCAACGCCAAGCGCCCCTACGTCAGTCCGGTGGGCGTGCCCGGTGCCGTCGTCGCCGGCATCATCGCGGCCGTCACCTTCGTCGGCGTCTTCCTCAACCCCGACTTCCGGCCGGCGATCGTGGCCATCGCGGTGCTCTACGCCATCGGCCTGGCGATCTTCGGCACCGTCGGCCGCCACCGGTTGATCCTCTCCCCGGAGGAGGAGTACGCCGTGAGCCACGGCATGCACGGCGACCCCGAGGCCGAGGGCTACGGCGGCGCGGTCGAGGACGAGCTGCTCGCGGAGGACGACCGCGCCTGAGGTTCCCGGCCGATAGGGTCGTGCCCGTGATTGCGTCCCACCGACACCGCTTCATCTTCCTCAAGACCCGCAAGACCGCGGGCACGAGCGTGGAGATCGCGTTGTCCAAGGTGTGCGGGCCCGACGACATCATCACCGAGATCAGCCCCGAGGACGAGGCGCTGCGTCAGGCCGCGGGTGGCCGGGCGCCGCAGAACTTCGAGTCCCCGCCGCTGCCGCGCAAGGCGTACAACCACATGGGCGCCAAGCTGACCCGCGACCTGGTCGGCGCCGACGTCTTCGACTCCTACTTCACCTTCGCGATCGAGCGGAACCCGTGGGACGCGGTCGTCTCGCTCTACTTCTGGAAGTACAAGGACCGCCCCGAGCTGCCCGACTTCGAGACCTACGTCCAGGAGATCTGGATCGAGCAGCTGGCCAACAACCGCCGGCTCTACCGGATCCGCGGGAAGATGGCGCTGGACCGGGTGCTGCGCTACGAGAACCTCGCCGTCGAGCTCCAGGAGGTCTGGGACCACCTCGGCCTGCCCGGCGAGCCCGACCTGCCGCGGGCCAAGGGCAACGCCCGTCCCGCCGGCCACTACCGCGAGCTCTACACCGACGCCTCGCGCGAGCGGGTCGCGGCCGTCTTCGCGGACACCATCGAGGCCTTCGGCTACGAGTTCTGATGTTCACTCCCGGCGAGGTGATCTCGCGCCGCGAGGTGCTGCACGGCGACCTCTGGCTCTCCCACCCGGTGACCGTCGTCGCGGACGACGGCGAGGTGCTGGCGATCCGGCTCGACCCGGGGTCGCCGTTCACCTTCCACGACCACCCGTTCGGCGAGCACGCCTGGGCCGCGCACGACGCGTGGGGCGGCTCGATCGTGCTGCACTTGAGCCGCACCGACACGGCGTACGGCGCGTGGAAGTTCTTCGAGACCGACGGCACCTTCCGCTACTGGTACTTCAACTTCGAGCCGCCCATCGTGCGCGTGGACGGCGGCTACGAGGCCGACGACTTCGGTCTCGACCTCATCGTCTGGCCGGACGGCCGGCGCGAGTGGAAGGACGTCGAGGACCTCCACCACCAGCACGCCCAGGGACGGATCTCCCTCGAGACCGTCGGCGCGACGCTCGAGGCGGCGGCCGGGCTGGTGGACCTGCTTGACGAGGACCGCCGCTGGTGGTCCGACTGGGACGACTGGACGCCCTGACGTCAGCGTCGGCTCACGCCGGCGCCCGTACGACGTCCAGCAGGCGCTCGCACTCCGCGACCAGCCGCGCCCGCAGCGGAGCGCCGCGTTCCGCGAAGGACCGTTGCGCCTCGACGTAGGCCGCCTTGCCCTCCGCCGTCTCGATCCGCACCGGCTCGAAGCCGAGGTCGGCGAGGTCGTACGGCGCCGCCCGCATGTCGAGGACGCGGATCTCGCGCGCCAGCTCGAAGCAGTCGGCGACGAGGTCGCTGGGGACCATGGGGGAGAGCCGGAAGGCATGCTTGTAGAGGTCCATCCCGGCGTGGAGGCAGCCCGGCTGCTCGAAGGCCGGTCGGTCGTCACGGCCCGGCTGCAGCGTGTTGAGCGGTCGGGCGCTGGGGGTGAAGAACCGGAACGCGTCGAAGTGCGAGCAGCCGATCCGGTGGGACTCCACGACGGCGTCCGTGCCCTCCTGGCCGAGCCGCAGCGGCCAGTCGTGGCGCGTCCCGAAGTCGGCGGACCGGTGGACCATCGCCCACTCGTGCAGGCCGAAGCAGCCGAACTGGGGCGCCCGGTCGGTGGTGGCGGACAGCAGGGCGTGGAGCTGCTCGAGCAGCGGCCGCTGCGAGGCGACGTACTCCTCGGACACCGCGCAAGCCGCTGGTTGAGCAGGTCGCGCAGCGACCGTGTCGAAACCAAGGCCCGCATAGCCCTTGAGGCCGGCGTGGTCGTCGGCGCCCTCGAGCGCGACGCCGAAGCCGGGGTGCCAGCGCCGCAGCTGCGCGGGGCGCTGGGAGTAGTAGGTGAAGAGGAAGTCGTGCACCGGGTGCTTCACCTGCCCGGCCCGCCGGGCCAGGTGGGGCTCGACCAGCGCGTCGACGCGCGCGGCGTGGGCGTCGGCCAGAGGACGCCACTCGGCCGGGGACAGGACCTTCACCGAAACGAGGCTAGTCGGAGGCGACGCTCCGGCGGACACTGACGGGATGGACTCCGACCGCAGCGCGGGGCTCGACCGCGCCCACGCCCTGGCCCTCGAGTGGCTCGACTCGCTCGCCGAGCGCCCGGTGCCGCCGCGGCTGACGAGCGACGAGGTCGCCGCGCTGCTCGACCCGGTGCTGGCCGACGGACCCACGGACCCGGCGAAGGTGGTGGAGGAGCTCGCCACGGCCTGCGAGCCGGGGCTCACCGCGATCCCAGGCCCCCGCTTCTTCGGCTTCGTCATCGGCGGCACCCACCCCGCCGCCCTGGCCGCGGACTGGCTGGTCAGCGCCTGGGACCAGAACACCGGCCTCCGCATCCTCACCCCGGCGCACTCGGCGATCGAGGAGCTGACCGAGCGGTGGCTGCTCGACCTGCTGGGGCTGCCCACCGGCAGCGCGGTCGGCTTCGTGACCGGCGGGACGATGGCCAACTTCACCTGCCTCGCCGCGGCGCGCGACGACGTGCTGCGTCGCCACGGCTGGGACGTCGCGACGCGGGGCCTGGTCGACTCGCCGGGCGTGCGCGTCCTCGTCGGCGCCGAGCGCCACGACACCATCGACCTCGCGCTGCGCTACCTCGGGCTCGGCGCACCCGAGGTCGTGGCGGCCGACGACCAGGGGCGCATCGAGGCCGCCGCGCTGACCGCGGCCCTCGACGCGGGCGACGGACGTCCGACCATCGTCTGCCTGCAGGCGGGCAACGTGCACTCCGGCGCCTTCGACCCGTTCGTCGAGACGATCGCCGCCGCCCACGACGCCGGGGCCTGGGTCCACGTCGACGGTGCCTTCGGCCTCTTCGCCGCGGCATCCCCCTCCCTGCGCCACCTCGTGCAGGGCTACGAGGCCGCGGACTCCTGGGCCACCGACGCGCACAAGACCCTCAACGTCCCCTACGACTGCGGCCTCGCGATCGTCCGCGACCGGGCCGCCCTCCGCGCGGCGATGGGCATGCACGGCGACTACCTGATCTTCGACGCCGCCGGCGAGCCGATGGACAAGGTCCCCGAGATCAGCCGACGAGGGCGGGCCTTCCCGGTGTGGGCGGTGCTCCGGTCGCTGGGCCGCGACGGCGTCGCGGCGCTGGTCGACGGCTACTGCGAGCACGCGCGCGCCTTTGCCGACGGCATCGCGGCCATCGCGGGCGCCGAGGTGCTCAACGACGTCGCCTTCACCCAGGTGTGTGCCTCCTTCGGCGACGACGACGCGACCCGCGGTGTCGTCGACGCGATGCTCGCGGACGGTACGGCGTGGACGACCGGCTCGCGGTGGCGTGGTCGCGCGGTCCTGCGGGTGAGCGTGAGCAACTGGTCGACGACCGCCGCCGACGTGGAGGCCAGTCTCGATGCGCTGCGGCGTGCAGCCGCTCGATAGGGTCGGTGCATGCGCATCTGCAGGTTCAGCACCGGTGAGGAGCCCCGCTTCGGCGTGGTCACGGGCGAGGTCGACGACTACGGCCAGCCTGCCGAGGACTCGGTCGTGGTGGCGCTCGCCGGCGACCCGCTCTACGTCGGGATCAAGCTCCTCGAGGAGGAGCACAAGCTCAGCGACGTACGCCTCCTCGCGCCGATCATCCCGCGCAGCAAGGTCGTCGGCATCGGGCGCAACTACGCCGCGCACGCGGCGGAGATGGGCAACGACCTGCCGGAGGAGCCGCTGATGTTCCTCAAGCCCAACACCACGGTCGTCGGTCCGGGCGACCCGATCTTCTACCCGCCCCAGACCAGCAACCTCCACTACGAGGGCGAGCTCGCCGTCGTGATCGGCCGCATCTGCCGCGACGTGCCCGCCGAGCAGGCCACCGACGTGATCTTCGGCTACACCATCGGCAACGACGTGACCGCGCGAGACCTGCAGCGCTCCGACGTGCAGTTCACCCGCGCCAAGGGCTTCGACTCCTTCTGCCCGCTGGGCCCGTGGATCGAGACCGACCTCGACCCGCAGGCCTTCACCGACGGCCGCGAGGTGCAGACCTACCTCAACGGCGACCTCGTCCAGGACGGCTCGACCGCCGACATGATCTTCGACGTGCCGACCCTGGTCGCGCACGTCTCGTCCGTGATGACGCTGCTGCCCGGTGACGTCATCCTCACCGGCACCCCCGAAGGTGTCGGCCCCATGCAGGTCGGTGACGAGGTCGAGATCTCGATCGCCGGCATCGGCGCCCTGACCAACCCCGTCTCCAAGAGAGCCTGAGCACTTCGATGAGCACCCCTGTCCGCGTCCGCTTCTGTCCCTCGCCGACCGGCTCGCCGCACGTCGGCCTGGTCCGCACCGCCCTCTTCAACTGGGCCTTCGCGCGCCACCACGGCGGCCAGATCGTCTTCCGGATGGAGGACACCGACAAGGAGCGCAGCACCCAGGAGTCCTACGACGCGATCCTCGAGCTGTGGCGCTGGCTGGGCCTCGACTGGGACGAGGGCATCGAGGTCGGCGGCCCGCACGGCCCCTACAAGCAGAGCGAGCGCGGCGACATCTACCGCGACGTGCTCGAGCGCCTGCACGCGTCGTCGTACACCTACGACTGCTACTGCACCACCGAGGAGGTCGACGCGCGACGCAAGGCGTCGGGCTCCAAGATGCAGGGCTACGACGGCTTCTGCCGCGAGCTCTCCGAGGACCAGGTGGCCGCCTTCGAGGCCGAGGGCCGCAAGCCGGTCGTGCGCTTCCGGATGCCCGAGGGATCGATCACCTGGGACGACCTGGTCCGCGGCGACATCACCTTCGACACCGAGAACGTCCCCGACTACGCCCTCTCGCGCGCCAATGGCGACCCGCTCTACACCCTGGTCAACCCGATCGACGACGCGCTGATGGAGGTCACCCACGTCCTGCGCGGCGAGGACCTGCTCTCCAGCACCCCGCGCCAGCTCGCCCTCTTCGACGCGCTCGTGGACCTCGGCATCGCCAAGGAGGTGCCGGCCTACGGACACCTGCCCTACGTCATGGGCCAGGGCAACAAGAAGCTCTCCAAGCGCGACCCCGAGGCGCACGCGCTGGCGTACCGCGAGCAGGGGTTCCTGCCCGAGGGCCTGCTCAACTACCTCGCGCTCCTGGGCTGGTCGATCGCCGCCGACCGTGACGTCTTCTCGGTCGCGGAGATGGTCGAGGCGTTCGACATCAAGGACGTGAACCCCAACCCGGCGCGCTTCGACCTCAAGAAGGCCGAGGCGATCAACACCGCGCAGCTGCGGCTGCTCGGCCTCGACGACATCACCCACCGGGTGCTGCCGTTCCTCAAGGAGGCCGGCGTCGTCGGTGACCCGGTGAACGACGCCGACGCCCAGATGCTCGAGCTGGCGATGCCGCTGGTCGCCGAGCGGATCAACAAGCTCACCGAGGCCGCACCGATGCTCGGCTTCCTCTTCGTCGACGAGGCCGACTTCACGCGCGAGGAGGAGCTCGACGGCACCGCCAAGGACGTCGTCAAGGCGGCGTACGACGCGCTCGCCGGCCTCGACACGTGGAGCACCGCCGCCATCGACGAGGCCCTGCGCGCGAAGCTCATCGACGGCCTCGGCCTCAAGCCGCGCGTCGCCTTCGGCCCGGTCCGCATCGCGGTGAGCGGCAAGAAGGTCAGCCCGCCGCTCTTCGAGTCGATGGAGCTGCTGGGACGCGAGCGGTCGCTGGCGCGCCTCCACGACGCGATGTTCGACTGAGCCGGCCGGGACCCGACTGACCATGGCTGCCCCGCTCGCACCCGACTTCCGGCCGCAGTACCACGAGCTGCACCGCGTCGGACGCCCCGGCATCTGGCGCTCGCTGACCGGGTCGGTGCTGCTCCTGCTGCTGGTCTTCGTGCTGGTGCCGCTGGTCGCGGGCACCGCGATGTTCCTGCTGCTCCTCGCGGCAGGACGTACGACGGCCGAGGCCACGGCGACGCTGGACGTGACGGCGGAGGCCACACCGACCGGGCTGGCGCTGCTCAACATCGTGATCGCCGCCGCCATCCCCCTGACCTGGGCGATCACCTGGTGGCTGCACCGGCTCAAGCCGCGCTGGGTGTCGTCGGTCGCGCCGCGGATCCGCTGGCGCTACCTCGTCGCCTGCCTCGGCCTCTCCGTGGTGGCGCTGCTGGCCTCGCTCGGCGTCGGCCTGCTGCTGCCGCTCGCTCCGGGGGAGGCGCCGGTCGGCGAGGTCAACGACTTCACCTCCCGCACCCGCGACTTCATGCTGGTGATCCTGCTGCTGACGCCGTTGCAGGCGGCCGGCGAGGAGTACCTCTTCCGGGGCTACCTCACCCAGGCGTTCGGGTCGCTGGTGTGGTCGCGACGGGTCTCCCAGGTGCTCGCCGTGCTGGGGCCGGCGTTCATCTTCGCGCTGTTCCACGGGTTCTCGCAGGACGTCCCGGTGTTCTTCGACCGGTTCGCCTTCGGCGTCGTGGCCGGCATCCTGGTCATCCGGACCGGCGGCCTCGAGGCGGGCATCGCGATGCACGTGCTCAACAACTTCCTGGCCTTCGGGCTGGCGCTCGCCTTCGGCGACCTGACGTCCGCGCTGAACGCCACCGGCGGCAGCAGCTGGTGGATGATCCTCACCACGCTGACGCAGTCGTTGGTCTACCTCGGCCTCGCCTCGTGGGTGGCGCGGTCCATGGGACTGGTCAACACCGGGCCGCCCGTCGGGGGAGTGCTGCCCCCGCCGGAGGGCCGCCCCGAATTGGTCGGCCAGCCCCCTCGCGTGTAACGTTCGGGGTCGGTTCTGGAAGGTCTCCGGACAGGACCGCGTGGGAATCGGGACGTCCTCGCGATCGATCCGATACCCCCATGGGGTATGGTGTAATTGGCAACACGGCTGATTCTGGTTCAGTTGTTCTAGGTTCGAGTCCTAGTACCCCAGCGGATCCGAGGCCCTCGGGCTGACGATTTGGAGCGAGAACTCCGGCACCGCTAGAGTTTCGCTCCGTTGCTCGCGAGAGCAGCACCTGCAAGCCCCCGTTGTGTAGCGGCCTAGCACGCCGCCCTCTCAAGGCGGTAGCGCCGGTTCGAATCCGGTCGGGGGTACAGCACTGAGAAGCGGCCCTGACCAGCGGAAACGTTGGGAGGGGCCGTTTCTTCGTCTCCGGCCATGGGGCGCTCGGGCAACACCCGGGCCAATAGCAGAACCGGCCGGGGCAACGGCACGGAGCTGCGTACGGCGCTCCCGTGCGGCCTCACGGGCGCGGTCCATTGCGTCGCCGACCTCATCGAGCCGGTCCCGCCCCAGCATGGGCGGGTTGCGAATGTGGTCCGTGGACGCGAACTGTTCCGACGTGCAGCAGGACGCACCTCGGCCCGGCATCGCGAGATGCCGGGCCGAGGGTGACGACGCTGCGTGTCGAGCGTGGATCAGTTGCGCACGCGGAGCGACGTACGAGCCTCGTCGTCCGAGGTCTTCACCAGTCCGACGCGGCGTTGGTTGCCGGTGGGCAGCTGGAGCTTTCGCACGATCTTGTCGCCGGACTTCTTGCCTTTGACGCGGCGGAAGTCGCCCTTGACCTGCATGCAGGCGCTCTCGCTCGGCGCGAGGCCGTAGACACGGAACTGGACGCGCTCGCCGGCTCGGGCCTGCTTGCGCACGGAGACGATCCTGAACGCGTCGTCGCTCGCCGGGGCGAACTGCAGGCCGAGGATTGCCTGGGCAGTGGCGCGACGCCATTCGTCGCGTGCCTCGGCCGGGATGCCGGTGGTCGACGCGCCCTTGATGCGGTCCTTGCGGTAGGCCACAACTCCAGTGTCGCTGGTCAGCGCGGTGCGGCACTTGTACTTGTCGACCGGCTGGTTCTTGCGGACCCACAGTGCTGCCTTTTGGGCGGCGTCGGACTGACGCATCAGGCCGAGCGCGTAGCCACCCACGGCCGTCGTGTTCGTGTTGATCTGCGCGCGGTCACCGGAGCTGCGGATAGCGCCGCTGTTGCGCTGTCGATCGACCAGCCAGGCGCTGGCCTTGTCCAGAGCCGACCTGACCGCGGCGGACCTGTCGTGCGACTCGATCAGGTTGATCATCGCGAGCGCAGTGGCGTCGGGGTCGGCCTCGCTGCCAGGCGTGCCCTCGGTGCACGACTGGTTGGGTACGTTGGCCTTGTCGAAGTTGAGCCGGAAGTAGCCCGAGGCGCACTGCTGCTTGAGCAGGAAGTCGCGGGCGGCGGCCGCCTCGGCGGACCGGGCGAGCGTCAGCTCACGCACGGCGAAGGACTGACCGACGACGTTGGCGAAGTTGCCGGACTCCGACTTGTCGAAGATGCGGCCAGCGAACGCGGCAGCCTGCGGTTCCGTCGACGGGTCTGCCGGGACGTCGGCCGTGCGCTGCTCGAGGCGCGCGACAAGGTTCTTCCCGCCGTAGTCGACCGGGTTCTCACCAGCCGCGCGAGCGAAGGCTGCCGCCTTGCCGAGGGGTCCGGCGTAGGACTCGTTCGTGCCGTCGCCGACGTACTCGTCAACGCGAGGCTTGAACGCGGCGTTGATTGCTGCGACGCCGGACTCGTGGCCCGGCACGCTTCGCAGCGCTAGACCGGTGTCGAGGGTGAGACTCAAGTCAGGGCCGGAGGAGCCGACCATGAGCCCGTTGACCAGTTCGTCGGTGATCCAGTCCGCGGCGACATTCGATGGTGTGCTGTCCGTTCTTACCCCTGCCTTCGCACTGCGAAGAGCCGACGATGTGTCGGCCGTGGCTGGCGGAGCAATGAGCACTCCGGCACCGAGAGCAACAGTCGACAGAACGACGGCGGCAGATCGGATGGGTCGAATGCACTGATGCATTGCTGTCCTTCCCGCTTGCGCGGGGGCCTACGACAGCATGAGCCGTCAGTCCCCAAGTGATGCAAGCGTCTGGTTGGCGATGTGTGTGCTCGTGGGTGGTCACTTGGGCCCTCGAGCATGAAGTGCGCCCGCCGATTCCTCTCCGCCACCGCGTCTCGGCGCGCCCGTCAGAAGCTCGACCGATGCGGGGCCGGCAGCAGATGTGCGCTGTCCGCTCCACGAAATGGAGGCCTCGACCTGCGGAGCCTGGACGGACGGACCCTCTGTGATGAAAACCCCTGGACCGTGCGGATCGTGCGCGGTGGTCGCTCACTCTGCCGACGGAGCAGGCTCGAGATGGTGGTGTTGTTGCGCCTCCTGATGTCTGGCCTGGGAACTTCTGTCCCCCATCTAGGCACGCCGGATCTGCGGGGACAATGGTGGCGACGGAAGTGGCCGAGGGTCGTCAAGCAACTGTCATCAACCTGCAATCTGGCGGTTCGGTCAGGTGTCACAGGACGGCAGCGGCAAGTAGCGCACCCCCGACGTACGGCAGCTTCACGCCCACACCTCGCGAAACTGCTTCGAGGGCGCGGGTGCCCTCGACATCGGGCGGTTCAGTGCTGGTGCGCATCCTCGGCGTCGCCTCCCAGCGCCCGCAGCATCTCGCGGCCGCCGGTCCCAGCAGCACGCGCATCATCCGCGTCCCGTAGTACTTCCGGTAGATCACCAGGATCGGGACGATGATGAGGTCGGCAAGAGGAACGAGACCACGCCGCCGAAGCTGATCCCCGGCGAGCCTCCAGACGGGCGGCCAGCGTGCTCGGTGGCGTCTTCAACGGCGCGGTCGCACCACGAAGTGGATCCGACCGGAGTCGTCGGTCTCTGCGTCGAGGAGGTGGCCCTCGACGCGGGGCTCGGCCTCGCTGTCGAGGTAGAGACGCGCTCCGTCGCGCTCGACGACCCGGTCGCCGGGCTCGGGCTGCGACACGGTGCCCACCCCCAGGGTCTGCGAGCGGCGAGCTCGCGCGGCGATACGCAGGCCGGAGCGTCGCCCGGCCTTTTTGTGTGCGGTGACCCTTCGGACGACGCGGTGTGCGCGGGACGTCATGCTGATCATGTCTGCCTCCTTCGATGGGGGACACCCGTCCCGCTGAGCAGTTGCTTCCATCGAGACATGGCGCGACTCGGCGGACAAGGAAGTCGACACACGTGGAGCGCGATCGTCCGACGTGCGTCACGGGGCTGTCACGTGGTCGTCATGGATCCGGCGTGTCACAGCCGAGCCCCACTCCGTCGATGCCGTCGGCCGCTAGGCGATCGGGGAGCAAGGTCGCGTAGTCCTCGGCCGTGGCCGAGCCGGTCGCGAGGGCCCCACCGGGAAGGGGGAGGTCGACGGTCTCGCCCGACGTGACGAACCGGACGGCGTCCACACCCGGCGCAGAGGTGACCGACAGGACCACCTGCCCGACAGCGAGCGGGAGCCGCTCGGCGTCACCGATGGCCAGCGGGTCGAGCTCGACTTCGGCGGTGCGGTCGTCGACGCCGACGAGGGTCAGCTGGGCGGCCGGCGGGATGGCGGAGCCGAGTCGTGCGTCCCGGTCAGAGTCTCGCGGCGATGACGCAAGCGCCTCCAGCAGTCCACGCACGACGTCGATGGTGGTCTGCGCGCATGACAGGTCGACGGCCGCGGGGACCAGCACGCGGTCCGCGCGGGTCCAGAACACCATGGGCGCGTGGCGTGGAACCGTCGGGGCGTCGACGTCCGGACGCGTGGGCGACTCGCCCGCGTCGAGCAGCTCGTAGGGCACCGAGGCGTCGTCCACGACCTGGGTGCGCCCCTCATCGGGCAAGCCGCAGGCCGCGAGTCCCAACACCGTGACCAGCATCGTCGCCAGCATCGCCGTCCGGTGTCGGCGTGACAGGTCTCGGGAGGCTCGGCGATCCTGGTTCACCGGTCCGACCCCTGTCCTCGTGCGTCGATGCGCGGGAGCCGCACCACGAACTCCGCACCACCGGTGGGACGGTCCGCGCACCACACCTCACCGCCATGCTTACGGACGGCCTCCGCGACGATGCTGAGGCCGAGGCCGCTGCCCGTTCCCGCCTTGGCACCCCCGGCCCGGGCGAACCGCTCGAAGATCCGCTCGCGCTCGTCCTCGACGACGCCACCGCCACGATCTCGCACGTGGATGTCGACGTGTGCGCGGTCGGGCACCACGACGACGTCGACGAGGCCCTCCCCGTGCAGGTCGGCGTTGTCGAAGAGGTTGACCAGCGCCCGCACCATCTGCGGCCGGTCCACCCGCACGGAGGACCCGACCGTGCCCGTGCTGTCCGCGGCCATTGTGACGGGTCGTCCGCTGGCCACCAGCGCCTGCCGGACGAGCTCGTGGGACTCGGTGACCATCAGCGCTGCGTCGTCGATGCCCGACTCCAGCCGACCGAGGGCGAGCAGGTCCTCCAGGGCGCGACGGAAGCGGGCGAGCTCATCCGCCATCAGGTGCACGGCACGCTCGGTCTGCGGGTCGAGGTCGCGTGCTCGCTCGAGCAGAGCGAGGCTCGTGGTGAGGGTCGTGACCGGGGTGCGGAGCTCATGGCTCACGTCCGCGGCGAACCTCGCCTCGCGCTGGATCCGTGCCTGCAGCGCGTCGACCATCTGGTTGAAGGACTCGACGAGCTCGGACAGGTCCGGGTCGTCGGTGGCGCGGAGGCGTCGCAGCAGGTCACCTCCGGAGATGTCCGCCGCTGCGCCTGCGACGTCGCGGAGCGGCGAGAGCACGCGACGGCTGGCGGCGCGGCCGATCGCAGCGCCTGCCAGAGTCGTCAGCACAGCGCCGACGAGCAGAGCCACGGCCAGCGTGTGCAGAGTGGCGTCGAGCTCGGCCGCGACGGCGACCTCGTAGTACTCCGCGTCCACGGCGGGGAGCGGGATGCCGACGACGACGGCGTTCGGCTCGGTGCGTCCGGTCCACCCCAGTCCGACCGATCCGTCTGTGACAGCGGGTCGTACGACGGCGGTGAGTGCTTCCCCCGACTGGTCGAGGCTCGAGGAGTACCACTGGCCGTACCGATGGACGTACATCGCTGCGCCCGCGGGTGGTGCCACCGCGCCGAGCGCCTCGCTGACCCCGGTGCCGGCCGTGGCGAGGCCGTCGCGCACGAGCGCCGCGTCGGCGTACGCCTGCCTGAGCGCGGAGCGCTCGCGCTGCTCGAGCAGGAGGTGACGTGCGGAGACGTAGGTCCCGAGGGAGAGCGCCACGGAGAGCACCAACGCGCCCAGCGCGAAGGCTGCGGTCACAGACGACTGCAGCCCGGGACGGGCCGGTGCGCGGATCACCGCGCGTCGAGCCGGTAGCCGAGGCCTCGCACCGTCATGAGGGTGCGTGGATCGGCCGGCTCGAGCTCGAGCTTCTTGCGGAGTCGCCGGACGTGCACGTCGACGATGCGCTCGTCACCGAAGAACCCCCTGTCCCAGACGTGCTCGAGCAGCGCCGTCCTGGTCAGCACCCGGCCGATGTTGTCCGAGAGGACGCACAGCAGCTTGTACTCGGTCATCGTGAGGTGGATGTCGTGGTCGCCACGTCGGAGGTGTGCGGCGGCGCGGTCGAAGACGAGCGGCCCGGCCTCCGCGTCGAGCACCACGACCTCCCCAGCCTGGTCGCCGACGTGCGCGGCGTCCTCGTCCGGGACGGAGGTCCCCGCCGGCGCCAGGGCTGGACGGCGCAGCAGCGCGCGCAGTCGGGCCCGGACCTCCTCGACGTCGAACGGCTTGGTGACGTAGTCGTCGGCGCCGGCCTCGAGGGCGGCGACGATGTCCTCGACCCCGTCCCGCGCGCTGATCACCACGATGGGCGCGTGCGTCTGGGGACGTGCCCGTCGGATGAAGGTGAAGCCGTCGACACCTCCGAGCATCAGGTCGACCAGCATGATGTCGACACTGTCCTCGGCGACGATCGACAGTGCCGCCTCCGCGTCGCTGGCCTCCGAGACGTCGTAGCCGTCGTCCTCCAGCACCAGCCGCAGGGAAGTGCGCAGGGGGTCGTCGTCCTCGAGCAGCAGAACTCGTGTGGCCATGCGCTCCATCGAACCATCGTGACCGATGTTGGGCACCCAGCCGTGACCACGGTGCCGTTGTCACGGAACTGCAATGTGCCGAACCGACCGTCGTCATGTGCACCTGCCAAGGTCGGCGGATGCACGGTGGACGCACGGAAGGAGCATGGATGTCGACCACGCATGAGCTCGTGCCGCTCGGCAGTGGCTGGCTGATGCTGGCTGATGAGCAGGACGACGTCCGAGGCATGTCCGTCCTCGACGTGCGCGACCATCGCGTTGGTGAGGTCGAGGAGATCCTCCTCGACTCCGAGGCACGTCGCGCACGGCTCCTCGTGATCGCGTCGGGGGGTATCATGGGCCTCGAGCAGCACCATCGTCTGGTTCCGGTCGATGCAGTCTCCCGTGTTCGGGCGCACGTGCGCCTCGAGCGCAGCGACTTGCACGTCGAGTCGGGCTTCGACTACGACCCCGTGCCTCCCGGCCCCGTGGACTACGGCCCGGTCTACAGCTACTTCGGCTACACGCCGTTCTGGGAGGACGGATACAGGCCGCCGTACTTCCTCGACCGGCGTTGGTGAACCGCCGCGCTCCGGCGCGGCGGGTGTGGGGGGTGACGGAAGCCTTCCGGGACCAGGGAACCCGGAAGGCTTCCACCCGTACGTGACCGTTCGACGGTGGGCGTTGTGACGCACGACGCACAACCCGTGCGGCGTTCCGCGCGTCCCCACAGTGACTGGTCGTGAGGCCTGTTGTCCCGGTCCTCGACCCTCGGCCGATCGACCTCGCCGGTCGCGGGACCGGCACCACCCGAGACGTCGCCGCAGGCGACCAGGAAGGTTCTTGTTTCGTGTCGAGATCCGTTGTTCTCCTCCTCGCCCTGTGCCTCACAGGGGGCGCGCTCACCGCGCAGACCGTCGCAGCGACGGGCTCCGCGGCCGCCCCACGGGTGGCGTCGTCGAAGTCGGCCCAGGTGCAAGACGTCACCTCGGCGCGTGAGACGAGCACCGCGCGGTGGCGGAAGTGGCGCGCTCCGCGGGGGCCGTACTTCAACGACCCGCACCGGAAGAAGGGCCACTTCACGATCGAGCGGCAGGTGATCCGGACGATCCGTCACACGCCGAAGGGCTCGACGATCCGGATCGCGGTCTACTCCTTCGACCGGATGCCGGTCGCCAAGGCCCTCATCGCCGCCCACCGCCGCGGCGTCAAGGTCCAGATGCTGCTCAACGACCACCAGCACACGAAAGCCATGCGCGCGATCCGGGCGGAGATCGGCGCGAAGCGATCGGCGTCCAGCTTCATCTACCGGTGCAAGGCCGGATGTCGCAGCAAGGCCAACCGCTACAACAACATGCACACCAAGTTCTACTCGTTCTCCCAGGCGGGCAGGTCGAAGGACGTCATCGCGGTCGGCTCGGCCAATATGATGCTCAATGCTGACATCCACCAGTGGAACGACCTCTACTTCACCTCCGGCGACCACCGGCTTTTCCGGCAGTTCGTCTCGCTCTTCAACGACATGAGGAACGACTACGACGTGCGCCAGCCCCCGCGGGCCTTTTGCGGAACGCCCGCCGGCACGACCTGCGACGACGGCACCGACAAGCACACCGTGTGGGCGTTCCCGAAGCCGTCGGGTCCGAAGAACGACCTCGTGCTCGACATGCTCGGCAAGGTCCAGTGCCTCACGCCTGACGGTGCTGGTGGTGTCACCCGGACCCGCCTGGTCCTGTCCATGCACACGATGCGCGGGCGGCGTGGCGACTACCTCGCTGCCGCGATCCGCCAGAAGTACGCCGAGGGCTGCCGATTCCGTGTCAGCTACGGCCTCATCGGCTACCACACCAAGAAGATCCTGGGCGCGCCCACGAGGCGCGGCAGGATCCCGCTGCGGTCGACGGGGCTGGACCGCAACCCTGACGACAACTACGACCTCAACAAGGACGGCAAGGACGACCTGATCCTGAGCTACTACAGCCATCAGAAGTACTTCGTGATCCAGGGCACGTACAACGGCGTGCCGAACACGAGCATGGTGCTGACCGGCTCTGCGAACTGGGCCAGCCTCAGCCCGGGGAACGACGAGACGTGGTTCACCATCCGCGGCAAGAAGGTCGCGCGCAAGTACGTCCGGAACTTCAACTACCAGTGGCGCAAGAAGCGCAACTCCCGTAATGCCTACACCACGACGTACGCCAACTTCCGCGTCGCGCGGATGGTGCCAGGCAGGGACGGTGTCCTGCGCAGGAAGTTCGTGACGGAGCGGCGTCGGGTCCTCACGATCGAGCCCGACCGCTACCAGCCGGGCCCCTACTGGGAGTCCGACTGACAGCGCGTCACGCGAGACTCCGCTCGCAGCACCGAGAAACGGCCCCTCCCAGCGGAGACGCTGGGAGGGGCCGCTTCTACATCGTGTCCGGGGCGCTCGGGCAGCACTCGGGCAACAGCAGGACCGTGTCGGCGACGTCCGAAGTGGATTGCTGAAGCGAAGACATGGTGGGGCCTCCTCGGTGGTGCGGTCGGATGCGGTGGTGGCCCAGAGCTGGGTCAGGAGCGACGCAGGAGGCGGACACGCAGACGGTGCAGCTGCGGCATGAGGCCGTAGATGACGATCGGCACGGCGACGGTGGCGAGCACGAAGGTGCGCAGCACCGGGTGGAGGTCGGCGAGCGAGTCGCCGAGCAGGAGGTTGAGCACGGTCAGGGTGGGGAAGACCGCCACCCAGATCATCAGAGCGAGCTGGTGCTTGGTCGGCGCGCCCACCTTGGGCGTGGGGGCGATCTCAGGGGTGGTGCTGGTCATGGTCGTTCCTTCGAAGGTGTCGTGCGGGTGGGTGGTGTGGGGAGGGTCAGGCGGTGTAGCCGAGGTGGTACGCGGTGATGGCTTGGTGGACGTCGTCGTCGACGAGATCGGCGTTGATGGCGATCGCGGCAGCCGAGCCGGCGCCGGCGGCAGTGATGACCTGGGCTCGGGGGTCGACGACGTTGCCGGCGGCCCACACGCCCGGGACGCTGGTGCGGCCGGTGGTGTCGACGGTGACCCAACCGTCGTCGTTGGTGGCGCACCCGAGGTCGGTGAGGAACCCGCTGCGGGGAACGAAGCACGGTGGGACGAACAGGGCGTCGCGTGGCACCGTCGGCCCGTCGGCCATGCACACGCCGCGGAGCCGGTCGTCGTCGATGACGAGGCGTGCGATGGTGCCTTCGACGATGCCGATGGCGCGCGCGACGAGACCGGCGCGTTCGGCGGCCGTCAGCAGCCCCGGTGGGGTGAAGTAGACGAGGTCGTGGGTCCATTGCCGCACGATCTGGGCGTAGCGCACCGCGCCGGGGGTGCCGCCGATGACGCCGAGCTGACGGTCGAGGACCTCGCGACCGTGGCAGTACGGACAGTGGAGGACGTCGCGGGCCCACCTCTCCGCGAGACCAGGCACGTCGGGCAGCTCGTCGGTGAGCCCGGTGGTGACCAGGAGACGCCTGGCGCGGATGCGGCTGCTGGAGGCGAGGAGGACCCAGAAGCCGTTGCTGCCGTCGGGGACGACGTCGGCGACGGTGCCGTGCAGCAGGTGGCCGCCGTATCCGGTGACCTCGTCACGCCCCTTGGCGAGCAGCTCCGACGGCGGCATCCCGTCGCGGGAGAGGAACCCGTGCATGTGGGCCGCGGGGGCGTTGCGGGGGGTGCCGTCGTCGATCACGACGACGTTGCGGTCAGCCCGGGCGAGGACCAGGGCCGCGGAGAGGCCGGCGGCGCCACCGCCGATGATGGCTACGTCGAAGGAGTTCATGCCACGAGCGTGGACCGGCCTCCGCCCCGGTCCAATCAATGTTGCCGTTGTCGGGAATCGGCCGGTGCAATGGACGCATGAGGACCACCCGTGAGCACGACGCCACCGAACCCACCGCCGGTCCACCCGGAGCGGGGGCAGCGGCGGTCGGAGCTGTGGACCGCGCGCTGGCGGACGTGCCGGCTCGGCTGAGGGCCGTTCGTACCCGGCGCGGCATGACGTTGACGGGGGTCGCGGAGCAGACCGGGATCTCGAAGAGCACGCTGTCGCGGTTGGAGACGGGGCAGCGGCGCCCGACGCTGGAGCTGCTGCTGGCGTTGTCGGTCACCTACCGGGTACCGCTGGACGATCTCGTGGCGGCACCAGAGGTGGGCGACCCGCGTATCCGGCTGCGACCGGGGCAGGTCAAGGGCCGCACCGTCATCCCGCTGAGCCGCGAGCCGGGCAGCATGCAGGCGTGGAAGATCGTCATCCCGACCACCAAGGTCGACCCGGACCTGCGCGCCCATGACGGCCACGAGTGGATCTACGTGCTGTCGGGGCGCGTCCGGCTGGTGCTGGGCGACGACGATCAGGTGCTCGAGCCCGGCGAGGTCGCAGAGTTCGACACCACCGTGCCGCACTGGTTCGGCAGCACCGGGCAGGCGCCGGCGGAGATGCTGAGCATCTTCGGGCGCCCCGGTGAACGCATGCGCCTCCGACTTCCTGGCTCATAGCTCCGTCGCCAGCAGGGGCAGGCCACCGACCCCGGGCGGGATCCCGGGGTCGGTGGCGCTCCTGCGGCACCGCGCGGACGCACGACGTCAGCTGGACACCAGCTGCTCGGCGCGTCCCGTCCGCTGCTGCTCCTCGGCGTCGGGTTCGTCCGGGTTGTCTGCGACTTCGATGGTGACGACCGGCAGCGCCCGGTCGAGCCACCTCGGCAGCCACCAGTTCGCGTCACCGAGCAGCGACATGGTCGCCGGGACCAGGAGCATGCGCACCACGGTCGCGTCGACGAGGATGGCGGTGGCCAGGCCGAGGCCCAGCATCTTCAGCGAAGGCACCGGGCTGGCGACGAAGCTGAGGAAGACCGCGACCATGATCAGCGCGGCCGAGGTGATGATGCGACCGGTCCCGGCCAGGCCGCGAGCCACCGACTCGGCGTTGTCGCCGGTCCTGGCGTACTCCTCCCGGATCCTGGAGAGGAGGAACACCTCGTAGTCCATCGAGAGCCCGAAGAGGATCGGGAACATGATGACGACGATGATCGAGGTGATGGGAGTGGGTCCTTCCAGGCCGAGGAGCTCGGCGCCCCAGCCCCACTGGAAGACGGCGACCATGACGCCGTAGGCAGCGCCGATCGAGAGCAGGTTCATCACGGCTGCCTTCAGCGGGACGAGCACCGACCGGAACACCAGCATGAGCAGCAGGAAGGACACGGCGATGACGGTGCCGACGAAGACGGGCAGCGTCTTGGCCAACTGGCTGTTGAGGTCGTCGGTGACTGCCGTGATGCCGGTGACGTAGACGTTGCCAGGGATGACGGACCGGACCTCCTCGATGGTGTCCGAGGTCGCCGCGGCGGCGGGGCTGCTGGTCGGTAGGGCGTTGAGCACGACCGTGTCGCCGCCGGCGGAGGTCTGCGGCTCGCCGACCGAGGCGATACCGGGGACGGCGGCGATCGTCTCGACGAGGCTGTCCACGCCCTGGTCGCCGTCGGGCGCGGACCGCTGGTCGATCACGACCGTGAGGGGAGCGTTGAAGCCGATGCCGAAACCCTCGGTCAGCAGGTCGTACGCCTGGCGGTGTGTGGTCTCCGCCGGGGCGTCGCCGGCTGCGGGGAACGCGGTCTGCATCGAGAGCGCGGGGGTGGCGATCGCGAGCACGGCGGTGACGGCACCGAGGAGGTAGGGCCACGGGCGTCGCGAGACGTGATGACCGAAGCGCCACCAGCGGCTGCCTTCGGCCCGAGTGGCGGGCCGGTGGCGTCGCAGGATGCGGCCTGCGTCGATCTTGTCGCCGAGAAGGGTCAGCAGGGCGGGCAGGAGCGTCACCGCGGCGGCGACGGCGCTGAGCACCATGAGGGAGGTGGCCAGGCCGATGGAGGTGATGATGCCGAGGCCCGTGATGGCCAGTGCGGTCGTCGCGACGATCACGGTGCCGCCGGCGAAGACGACCGCGGTTCCCGAGGTGGCCATGGCGCCGGTCAGGGCTCGGGCGTTGTCCTGTCCGGCGGCCCTGCCCTCGCGGTAGCGCGCAACTACGAACAGTGCGTAGTCGACTCCCACACCCAAGCCGACGAGCCCGGCGACCGGAATGGCTGAGACCGAGACGCTCATCGTGCTGGCCAGCCACATGATGGCGCCGATGGCGGCGCCGACCGAGATCAGCGAGAGCCCGATGGGGATGACGGCGGCGACGGCCGTGCCGAAGACCACGATGAGGACGAGGAGTGCGATGAGCAGGCCGATGCCCACGTGAGCGGAGTTCTCCTCTGTGGAATTGAGGAAGACGGCGTCGCCGCCGAGCTCGACCTGGAGGTCGGCGGGTGCGGCTGCCCCGGAGACGTCCTCGGAGAGCACCGCGAAGGCGGGCTTGCCGATCTCGCGCTCCGGTGCGTCGAGGGTGAGGGTGGCGAATCCGATTCGTCCGTCGTCGGAGATGGTGCCGGCGGTGAACGGGTCGGCCACTGCTTGGACGTGGGCGATGGTCGAGACCTCGGTCAGGACGTCGTCGATGGCGTCACGGTGATCGGTCAGCGTGGTGCCGTCGCGGGCGGCCAGCACCACCATGGCGGAGCCCTTGGCTGCCTCGGGGAAGCTCTCGTCGAGGAGCTCGAGCGCCTTGGCGCTCTGGCTGCCGGGTGCGGAGAAGTCGTCGACGAACGTGCCGCCGGCCGAGATGGCGACGGCGAAGATGGCGCCGGTGACGGCGAGCCACGCGGTGATGGTGCGCCACGGGTGGCGTGCACTGGCGGAGGCGATGGCTCGGGTGAGCTTGTCCATGGTCGTGCCTTTCACAGTCGGGTGCCGGACGGCATGCCCGGAACGTAGGCAGCGACGATGTGAGCGCGGCTCACCACACGTGGTGAAGCAGGTGGTGAACCTTCACCGCACCCCGCGGATGGGGAGCACCGCGGCGGCTGCGAGGACGGCGCAGGTGCCCGCGACGGCGTACAGGACTCCGTAGCTGTTGTCGCTGGCGCCGAGGATGGCGGGCGCTACGGCTGGGGCCAGGGCGTAGGGCAGGGCGTTGGCGATGTTGAACAGGCCCATGTCGCGGGCGGAGTTCGCCGGGTCGGGGAGCACGTCGGCGACGAGGGCGAGGTCGACGGCCATGTAGGTGCCGAACCCCAGTCCGCTGATGGCCATGCCGATGAGGAAGCCGGTGAACGTGTGCGAGGCGGCGACGACGAACAGGGCGGCACCGTAGGTCAGGGCCGCGACGACGACGAACACCTTGCGCCTGCCGGTGCGGTCCGAGAACCGCCCGGCCGTGAGCGAGGCGACGACGAGCACAGCGGACTGGACCGACGTGGCGACGAAGACCTGGTGTGGTACCTGCGACTCGCTCGTGCCGACGTGCTCGAGGAGGTAGAACGCCTGGTAGGTCGTCAAGAACGCGTACGCGCCGATGAAGAGGAACCGGCCGGCGAACGCCCACGCGAAGTCGGGGTCGCGGCGCGGGTGCGCGGCGAAAGCGGTGAGCAGGTCGCGCACGGCCCACGGCCTGGCGTTGCGAGGGTCCAGGCGCCGGTCGTTGAGCTTGGCGGCGAACCCGAGGACGAGCACGGCGCCGATGACGCAGGGCGTCAAGAACATCGCGGCCTGGTTGCCTTCGACGAGCTGCACGAGGAACGTGCCCAGCACGGCGGCGACGGGCACGGTGATGCCCAGCACCCCCGAGACGGTGCCTCGCTGGGTCAGCGGCACCTGGTCGGGCAACACCGCGACGAGCGCTGCTTGCAAGGCGTTGAAGCACAGCTGCGCCAGGCACCACCCGGCCAGGACCGTCGCGACGTTCGCGGCGGCGGCGACCACGCCGATACCGAGAACGCCGCCGGCGAGCCCGCCAACCATCCACGGTCGGCGCATGCCGTGCCGTGAGGACGTGCGGTCGCTGAGTCGCCCGAAGACGGGCGCGGAGAAGACGGTGAGCAGACCGCCCACTCCCGTGACCAGCGCCAGGCTCGCGGGTGCCTGTTCGGGTCCCACGAGCGAGCGGATCTTCAAGGCGAGGGTCACCAGCAGCGGGGCGATGAGCATCAGCGCGACACTCATGTACGCCAGCGCGTACGTCGTGACGAACGGCACCCCCACCGGCGCGGGCGTGGCGTCTCCCGTGCGAACGGGCGAGCCGATCGCGTCGCGCATCTCGCTCTCCTCTGCAGCAGGCTCGGCGGGTTGGGGCAGCGAAGGCGTGCTTTCCACGCTACGGCCGTCATGGGGCCGCGGCAGACCGGTCTGTACCAGAGAGTTCGTCTGCTTCCGGCGTGGGAGGAAGATGTTGTCTCTGCCGCGCTTCGGACGCGCGGCTTCACCGGCGCGTCGAGCGCCCGCACGAGGAGCCGGGGATGGCCCACCCACTGATCGAGACGAAGCTGTACCTGCCGTCCCCGCGCGCAGGTCTGGTCGCCCGTCCGCGCCTGCGTCAGCGCCTGGGTGCCGGTCTCACCGCTCGGTTGCTCCTGGTGTCGGCGCCGGCGGGGTTCGGCAAGACGACGCTGCTGGTGGACTGGTTGGCGTCGTTGGAAACCGGCGACGACGCGAGCGTGCGCGCTGCGTGGTTGTCACTCGATCCGGGGGACAACGACCCCGCCAGGTTCTGGCGGTACCTGGTCGCCGCGCTGCGCACGGCGTTGCCCGGTGTCGCTGAGGACGCCCTCGCGCTGCTGAGTGACTCCCAGACACCACCGGTGGAGACGTTGCTGACCGCTGTGGTGAACGACGTTGCCGCCTCCCGGGCGGAGGTGGTCCTGCTGCTCGACGACTACCACGTCATCGACTCACCTGCCGTGCACGACGGCATGGCCTTCCTCCTCGCGCACCTTCCCCAGCGGCTCCACCTGGTACTGGCCAGCCGCGTCGACCCGCCGCTGCCGTTGGCGCGGCTGAGAGCGCGGGGCGAGCTCGTCGAGATACGCGCGGCCGACCTCCGCTTCACCGCCCAGGAAGCCTCCGCGTACCTCAACGACGTCATGGGGATCGGCCTGGCACCTCACGACGTGCAGGCGTTGGAGGGGCGAACCGAGGGCTGGATCGCAGCGCTCCAGCTCGCCGCGCTGTCCATGACCGGGCGCGACGACGTCCACGAGTTCATCGCCGGGTTCACCGGTGACGACAGGTACGTCGTGGACTACCTGGTCGAGGAGGTGCTGCAACGACTGCCCGCCGACCTCCAGCAGTTCCTGCACCACACGTCCATCCTGGACCGGATGACCGCCGCCCTGTGTGACGCCGTCACCGGACGGAGCGGCGGGCGTGCCGACCTGGAACGGTTGGACCGCGACAACCTGTTCGTGGTCGCGTTGGATGATCGGCGGCACTGGTACCGCTACCACCACCTGTTCGCCGACGTCCTACGCGGGCGGCTGCTCGACGAGGACCCGGCGCTGGTGCTCGAGCTGCACCGCAGGGCCGCCGCCTGGCACGAGGCGCACGGCGACATCGCAGACGCCATCGGGCACAGCCTGGCGGGTGCCGACCATGACCGAGCGGCCGTCCTGATCGAGTCGGTGATGCCCGCCCTGCGCCGCGACCGCCGTGAGGCGACGCTGCGCGGCTGGATGGAAGCACTCGCCGACCCGGTGCTGCGAACCCGGCCCGTGCTGGCGAACGCGTTGGCGGGGACGCGGATGTCGACCGGCGTCTTCGAAGGAGTCGAAGAGCTGCTGGTCGCGACCGAGCAGTCACTGAGAGGCGCAGCGGGACCCGGTGGTGTGCCTGTCTTCGTCGACGCCGATGAGTACCGGCGTCTGCCCGCGGACGTGGCCGTTCACCGCTCTGGCCTGGCGCTGGAGCGCGGCGACGTCGAGGCGACTGTCGAGCACTCCCGTCGTGCCCTCGAGCAGGCTCAGGACAGTGATCACGTGGTCCGCGGCGCGGCGCTGGCGCTCGGCGGTCTGGCGGCGTGGACCACCGGCGACGTGCACGGCGCCCACGACGCCTACACCGCCTGCCTCGTCGAATTCGAAGCGATCGACTACGTCCCCGACGTGCTGGGGTGCTCGGTCGCCCTCGGCGACATGGAGGTCGCCCTCGGACGCCCGCGCCAGGCGGTTCGCACGTACCGGGCGGCGCTCGACCTTGCCGACCGCCATCACAGGCCCATCCTGCGTGGCCGCCCCGACATGCACGTCGGCATCGCCGCACGACACCTCGAGGCGGGCGACCTCGCGGCAGCCCGCCGCGAGCTGGACCACGCCCGCGACCTGCCAGAGCACGGCGGGCTTCCCCAGTTCGCGTACCGCTCACGCGTCGTTGCTGCCTCGCTTCGCGAGGCCGATGGAGACGTGAGCGCCGCCATCGACCTGCTGGACGAGGCGGAACGCCGCTACGTCGCCGACTTCCTGCCGAACGTGACTCCGGTCGCAGCCGTCCGCGCCCGCACCTGGGCGCGACACGGTTTCATCGACCACGCACTGGAGTGGGTCGACCACGTCGAGATCTCACTCGAGGACGCGCCGACGTACCTGCGCGAGTACGAGCACCTCACCCTGATCAAGGTTCTCCTCTCTGCTCACCAGCAGGGTCGCCGGGGAGCAGACCTCGCCGCCGCCGCAGCCGCCCTGGACTGGCTTCTCGCCGCCGCCCGCAGCGCCGGGCGCGCAGGATCCGTCATCGAGATCGAGGTGACGCGCGCGTTGGTGCTGCACGAGGCCGGAGACTCCGAGGGGGCCGTCGACGCCCTCATCGCCGCGCTGGACCTGGCTGAACCCGAGGGCTACGTCCGCACCTTCACCATCGAGGGGGACCCGATGGCGCGTCTGCTCGCGACGACCGTGCAGCGCAGGCCCTCGCCCTACGTCACGCGACTTCGAGCAGCGTTCGTTCCCACCGCGCCACCACCTGTCGGCTCCGCGCCGATGAGAAGTGCGCCAGTGCTCGTCGACGCGTTGAGCGGCCGCGAACACGACGTGCTCCGTCTGCTCAACACGGAGCTGAACGGCCCAGACATCGCCCGCGAGCTCGTGGTGTCGCTCAACACCGTGCGCACTCACACCAAGAACCTCTACATGAAGCTCGGAGTGACGAGCCGCCGCGCCGCCGTCGCACGCGCGAAGGAGCTCGACCTGATCTGACCCTGCATGCCGCCCCGGCGTGTGCCGAGGCGCTCCGGGGTGCTGGGGTCCCGAAATCTCACCACCGCGTTCACCACCTGTGGTGAGGCCCGCTCACCACGTCGGCTCCTAGCGTCCGCGACATGGACGAACCGCGCACGTCGACCAGGCCGGATCCCGGCGCTGGGTGCTACATCATCCGGATCCAGGGCCGCCTCGAGCACCGCTGGAGCGCCTGGTTCGACGGCATGACCCTGACCCCGGAGACCGACGGCACCACCGTCCTTCGCGGAGCAGTCAGCGACCAGGCGGCCCTGCACGGACTCATCCAGAAGGTCCGCGACCTCGGCCTCACGCTGCTCGAAGTCACCCTCGAGGACGATGCCGCATGCCCAGGGTCGACGTCGGAGCCGCAGCCATGAGCACCACACCCACCATCGCGCCGCACCGCGTTCCCACGCGCCGCCGTGTTCCGACCTGGCGGGTGCCGCTGGCCCTGGTCGCGTTGTCGTTGATCCCTGTCATCGCCGGATCGGTTCGCCTCACCGATCTGTCGACCGGCTCAACGTACATGCCCCGAGACGCTCACCACCCGGACATGCCGGTCGCGCTCATCGTCCACATCGTCACCGCCACCGTGTACTCGCTGCTCGGCGCCTTCCAGTTCTCGGAAGGGGTGCGCCTCCGCCACCCACGGTGGCATCGAGCAGCCGGTCGAGTGCTCGTCCCCATGGGTCTCGCAGTCGCACTTTCTGCGTTGTGGCTCACGCTCGTTTACCCGACCGAGGCGAACACCGGGCCCGTGCTGTTCTGGTCGCGCCTGCTGGTCGCGCTGGCCATGGTCGCCTGCCTCGTCCTGGGGCTCCGCGCCGTCCTTGCCCGGAGGTTCAGGACCCATCGCGCCTGGATGGTCCGCGCCTACGCTCTGGGCCTCGGTGCCGGCACCCAGGTCGTCACCATCGGCATCGCCGAAGCGACGCTCGGGACGAGCACCGCCGTGATCGACACCGCGACCGCGGCCGGCTGGGCCGTCAACCTCGCCGTCGCCGAGCTCATCGTTCGTCGTCCGAGCCGGCGCCGCAGCCGGAGGTCGTCATGACGTACCTCGCCACGACGAGACTGGATGTGCGTCGCTTCGCCGCCGACGACGTCGCGGCGTTCACCGCCTACCGCGCCGACCCGGACGTGGCGCGCTACCAGAGCTGGGACACCTTCACCCACGCCCACGGAACAGCGCTGGTCGAGGCGATGCAGGAACGTGAGCTAGGTGCGCCCGGTGAGTGGTTCCAGCTCGCGCTCGAGGACCGGGACCGTCGCGTCCTCGTCGGCGACGTCGCGTGCAAGGTGAACGCCGACGAGACGCGCGAGATGGAGATCGGGTTCACCCTCGCCCGCGCCGAGCAAGGCCGTGGCTACGCGACCGAAGCCCTCAACGCACTCCTCGACCACGGGTTCGGTCCCATGCACCTGCACCGCTTTACCGCGATCACCGACGCACGCAACACCGCAGCAGCCGCCCTCCTGAACCGCGTCGGCATGCGCCAAGAGGCCCACTTCGTCGACAACGTCTTCTTCAAGGGCGAATGGGGCAGCGAGCTGCTGTTCGCCAAGCTCGCCCGCGAGCACCGACCGGCGCCTCGGCTGCCCACCACAACTGACCCCGCCTCGTACCCGTACCCCAGCCACCCCCCAGGAGGAATCCGATGATCACCGTTGAGCACGTCACCAAGACCTACGGCGCCTTCACTGCCGTCGACGACGTCAGCTTCACCGCCCGCCCGGGCCGCGTCACCGGGTTCCTCGGACCCAACGGCGCCGGCAAGTCCACCACGCTGCGCATCGTCACCGGCCTGACCCCGCCGACGCGCGGTACGGCGCACGTCGCCGGCCGGAACTTCTCAGACCTCCCGAACCCGGGCCTCGAGGTCGGCGTCCTCCTGGACGCCTCCGCCCAGCACGCCGGCCGCACGGGACGCGAGATCCTCCGACTCAGCCAACAGATGATGGGGCTGCCCCGCAGCCGGGTCGACGAGATGCTCGACCTCGTCAGCCTCACATCCGCAGAGGCCGGGCGCCGGCTGCGTGACTACTCCCTCGGCATGCGGCAGCGACTCGGCATCGCCCACGCCCTGCTGGGGGACCCCGACGTCCTCATCCTCGACGAACCCGCCAACGGCCTCGACCCGGCCGGCATCCGGTGGATGCGCGACCTGCTCCGTACCTACGCCGACCGCGGTTCGACCGTCCTGCTGTCATCGCACCTGCTGCACGAGATCGAGGTGATCGCCGACGACCTCGTCGTCATCGGCAACGGCCGCATCGTTGCTTCCGGAACCAAGGACGAGCTCCTCGCCAGCACCGGCACCCATGTGCGGACCCGCGACACCGGCGCCCTTCAAGTCACGCTCGCGGCCGCCGACGTGTCCTCGACCCTGACCTCACCCGGCGTCGTGCGAGTCGACGCCGATCCCGAAGCGGTGGGCCAGCTCGCCGCCGCGGCCGGTATTGCGCTCATCGAGCTTCGCCCTGCCGAGACAGCAGGCCTCGAGGAGATGTTCCTCGAGCTCACCGCCGACACCCAACGAGAAGGAGCAGCGGCATGACCACCCACACGCTCAACACCACCGCCAACGCGACGGCCACCACGACCAACACCCAGCAGGCCCCTGCCCGCGCCCGGCGAATCCCGATGCGTCGCATCGTCGCCGTCGAGCTGCGCAAGTCCTTCGACACCCGTGCTGGGCTGTGGCTGCTCGCCAGCGTCGCGGGGGCGTCATTGCTCACCACCGGTGCGGTCATCGCCTGGGGACCGGACGAGGACTTCACCTACGCCACGTTCACCACGACCATCGCGTTCCCGATGTCCGTCATCTTGCCGATCATCGCCGCGCTCGCGGTCACGGCTGAGTGGACGCAACGCAGCGGGCTGACCACCTTCACCATCGTCCCGCACCGCAGCCGCATCATGACTGCAAAGGCGATCGGCCTGGCACTCGTCGCCGTGCCCGCCACCGCGTTGGCCTTCATCGTCGGCGCCGGCGGCAACGTCGTCGCATCCTGGATCTCGGGCAACGACACCGTCTGGGACCAAGACCTGGTCGCAGTGCCGTACGTGCTGCTCTCCCTGACGCTCACACTGGCCATGGGCATGGTCTGCGGCACCCTCATCCGCAACTCCGCAGGAGCCATCGTGGCGTTCTTCATCTTCTCGTTCGTCATCCCACCACTGCTGAGCCTGCTCGCGATGACTCAGGACTGGTTCCACGACCTCCAGCCGTGGGTCGACCTCGACTACCAGCTCACCGCCCTGCTCCGTGGGTCCTTCGACACCGAGCAGTGGTCCCAGCTGGCCGCCACCACCGGCATCTGGCTGGTCCTCCCGGCCGTGGTGGGCATGTGGACTCTCGTCCGGTCGGAGGTGAAGTGACATGGCCACCAGACACCGGCCGTCGCCCCACGAGCAGCTCACTTCGGCGGAGACTCCGGCCACGATGCGTGCGGTGGTGCAGGACCGCTACGGCGGCCCCGATGTGCTCGCCGTCGCCGACGTCCCCCGCCCGGTGGCCGGTGAGGGCGAGGTGCTGGTGCGTGTCGAAGCCGCTTCGGTCAACGCCCGGGACTGGCACATCATGCGCGGCGAACCCCGGGTTGCTCGGTTGATGGGCCGCTCCATCTTCGGGTGGCGGGCACCAAAGGTGCGGGTGCGTGGCACCGACTACGCCGGCGTCATCGAGGCCGTCGGTCCTCAGGTGCAGGACTGGGCGGTCGGGGACCGGGTGTTCGGGGAGGCAAGTGCCACGCTCGCCGAGTTCGTCGCAGCACCCGTGACGGCAATGGCGCGGATCCCGAACGGCGTCACCATGGAGCAAGCAGCGGCAGTCCCGCTGGCCGCGACGACCGCCTGGGAGTGCCTGCGCGCCGCCAACGCAGCACCGAATGCCAGGACGCTGATCGTCGGTGCCTCGGGTGGGGTAGGCACCTTCCTCATCCAGCTCGCCCGATCCCTGGGCTTGCACGTGACCGCGGTGTGCAGCGCCCGCAACGCCGAACAAGCCAGAGCTCTCGGTGCCAGCAAGGTCATCGACTACGCCCAGGAGGACTTCACCCAGCTCGAAGCGGCCTACGACCTGGTCATCGACCTGGTCGGCAACCGGCCGCTGGCTGAGCTGCAGCGCGTGGCGACGCCCGCTGGGAGCGTGGTCCTGTCGGGCGGGAGAGTGCCGGGCGAAGGCCGGATCGTGGGGGCTGTGGCGCTGCTCATCCGAGCCCAGGTTGCCCGGCGCCGCGGTGGCCCTCTGCTACACACGCCACAAGCCGTGCCCACGCACGGGTCGCTGGAAGTCCTTGCCGACCTCATGAGA
Organism: Nocardioides sp.; assembly: GCF_041913365.1. Lineage (GTDB taxonomy): Bacteria > Actinomycetota > Actinomycetes > Propionibacteriales > Nocardioidaceae > Nocardioides. The sequence goes on along the minus strand of NZ_JAYSFM010000017.1, from coordinate 12,378 downwards.
GCGGGCGTCCTGCGCGCGCAGATCGAGCGGACCTTCGACCTCGAGGGCGCCGCCACGGCGCTGGAGCACCTCGAGACGGAGCACGCTCGCGCAAAGGTCCTCGTTGTGTGCCGGCGGTGAGAGCGCTTGCGTGAGGAACCGTCGGACGTGTGACTCGACTGACCCACCTCACGATGCCCACCCGCGGGCATCGACAGGCACGGGCGCCCGGGAGCGGCTCGTCGCGGCAGATCGTCGGTCGGCGGGCTCATGCGTCATGCCACAGACCCGAAGGTCGGGGTCAACGAACCTGCGACCTTCATCGACTTCCAACAGTGTCCGAGGAGGCCAAGATCCTCTCTCAAGGCGGTAGCGCCGGTTCGAATCCGGTCGGGGGTACAGCAACCGAAGGGCCCGGTCACCAGACCGGGCCCTTCGTCGTGCGTGGGGACCAACGCCTCTGGTGGTCGCCGGCCCGCCGATCGACGATGGGTGTGAGGGTGGGCAGCCGAAGGAGGAGATGGCGATGACGCAGCACGATGCGCGCGTGGCCGACGCGCCCGAGATGATCCAGGTCTACCTGCAGCCGGACCGCGGTTCCTCGTGGAGGAGCGCGCTGCTCAGCGCGGTGATCGGTGCCGGCGGTGGACCGCTCTACCGCTTCGTGGCCGCCTCTCCCGACCGCCGCCACGAGGCGGCCGAGCACACCGCGACGGGGCAGCGCTTCGCGCTCCGCCCGTTCCAGGACCTCGACACCGCGGCGGACGACGAGTGGGCCGACCTCGCCCGCAAGAGCCTGGCCGAGCTCGACGCCGAGCTGCAGCGGGCGGGCTGGCACCAGCTCGACGACCGCGGCTCGCACTGGTGGTCCGTGCGCTACTCGCGCTGAGAGCCCACCAGGGCGCGACGCCGGGTGTCGCCGGGTTCGGGTGATCCTTCCGACCCGGTCGACCGGGACCATCGCAGCATGGGTGCTCACGCGGGTCCGAGCCGGCGGGGCCGGTCCCCGTGGCTGCGCGCGCTCGTCCTCGTGGCCATCGTCCTCGTGTGCGGGTGGCTGGCCTCGACCTTCCTGGGATCGATCGACTGGGCGTCGGTCGGGGCGGCGATCGGCAGGCTGACCGTCTGGCAGGGGCTCGTGCTGCTGGCGGTGCTGCTCGTGCGGCAGACGCTCAACGCCTTCCCGCTCGCGCTGTTCATCGACGGCCTCGGCGCGGCCCGGGCGCTGCTCAACGACCTCGTCGCCTCGCTCATGGCCGTCGTGGCGCCGCCGCCGGGCGACATCGTCGTACGGGTGGCGATGTTCCGCGCGTGGGGCATCGAGCCCTCCCGCGGGCTCGCCGGCGCCACCATGAACATGGTCGCCTTCTACGTGAACCGCTTCGCAGCACCCCTCATCGGCCTGCCGGTGCTGCTCGTCCTGGGCGCCGGCACCCCTCCGGTCACGGGCGCACTGGTCAGCGTCGCCGTGGCGGTCGTGATGACCGTGCTCGTCTCGCTGGCCGTACGCCGTGGGGAGTTCGCCGCCCGGCTGGGACTGGTGTCCGCGAACATCGTGCGGCGCGTGCGCCCGTCGGTGGACCCCGAGGCGTGGGTCCGCTCGGCCACCGGTTTCCAGGAGCACGTCGGGGCCGGCTACCGTCGCGCCTTCCCCCGCTCGCTGCTCGCCTTGAGCGCCATGGTGCTCGCGGACGCCTGCATCCTACTGCTCGCGATCAGGTTCGTCGGAGTGCCGGCCGATCAGGTGCCGGCGTACGAGGTGATCGGCATCTTCTTCCTGGCGTACCCGCTGACCCTCCCACCGATGATGGGGCTGGGCATCTACGACGTGGTGCTGCTCGGTGCGTGCATGGAGATCGGCGGCGACGTGCTCGAGCCGCAGCTGGTGGCGGCGCTCACGGTGTGGCGGGCGGTGACGATCCTCGGACCGGTGGTGCTCGGCGGGGTCGTCGCCCTGGTGTGGCGACGACGCCTGGTCGACGCCGGTGCGGACGCCTCGTGACCGGGCAGGCGGGACCGGCCGATGCGCGGCCGTGGACGGCCGCGCGCCGCGCCGACGTGGTCGACCTCTTCGTCTACGTCGTCGTCCTGAACCTGGCCGTGGAGCACGTGCCGTCCGTCCTCAGCGAGGGCTTCACGCTCTCATTGCTGACGGCCGCGCTGCTCAAGATCACCCTGGAGCTGGTGATCCGCGCCAAGGCGGCGGCCGTGGGGAGGTTCCGGGCCGCCACGAGCCTGCTGGGGAGGGTGGTGTCCGCGCTGGGGGTCTGGGGGCTGGCGGTCGGGAGCAAGCTGGTGGTGCTCTGGCTCATCGACCTCGCGTTCGGCGGCGCGGTCAGCCTGGGCGGCTTCGTGTCCGTCACCCTGCTCGTCCTGGCGCTGCTGATGTCGCGCCGAGCGGTCCGGTGGCTGCTCCGCGAGCCACTGGATCCGGACGAGGTCTAGTCAGCGGATCTCGAAGAAGAGCCCTGTGCCGCCCCGGGTCACGACCAGCAGGTGCTCGTGCAGCTCGGCGTTGTCGCTGGGCCCGTCGAGCAGTGCCAGGACCGCTCGCTCGGTCTTCCGGGCCGCACCGGCGCACCGGCCGCGCTGGACCGTGGCGTTCGAGAACACCAGCGCCGCCCCGTCGACCTGCACGGTGACGCGTCCGCTGCGGCACCCGGTGAAGAGGCGCGCCAGCCCGTCCGCCCCCACGTCGAGGCGTGGCCGGCGGGTGTTGACGGGGAGGCGGGAGACGGCGCCCTCCGAGACGGTGCCGATGACGGTCCAGGTGCGCCCGAGCAGGGCCGAGAGGTCCTCCGGCGCCTCCGTCCCCAGCTCCATGGTGATGTCGTCGGCCGCCACCGTCAGCGCGTCGCCCTCCAGCGTGGCGTCGACGCCGCCGCGGAACAGGTCGGTGAGCCACTGGTCCTGTGCCTCGCGCTCGGGGTCGCACGCCATCAGGGTGGTGGCCGGCTCGGCGCTCCAGGCGAGCGTCGTCCCGTCGACCTCGAACGGCCCGAAGACGGTGTTGCACCCGGCCCACACCGACATCGTCCCGCCCTCGAAGCCGACCTCGACGCTCGTGCCGGCCACCAGCTCCCGGCCCTCGACCGTCGTCGAGGCGTACGACGTCCCCTCCAGCGCCGCGGCGTCGAGGCCCGCGGGTGCGGGCGACTCCGACGAGGAGGGCGCATCGGACGACGTGGAGGGGGTGTCGGACGAGCCGTCGTCGGGGTCGTCGGCGCACGCCGCGAGCCCGCCGGCGAGCAGCAGCGCAGCGCCCCCGCGGACGACCCCCGAGACCCAGGTGGCGCATGTCTGCCGTCCTACTCGGCGAAGACCTCGCGGAGGGCGGCCTCCTGGTCGTCGCTGAGGTTGGTGAACATCAGCTCCGGGCGTCGGTCGGCGAAGGCGTCGCGCACCCGGTCCACGACCTCGTCCGCGGACAGCACGAAGAGCGCCGAGGTGCCGGGGGAGACCTCCGCGCGCACCTTCTCGATGAACCGGTCGTCGATGCCGACGTCGCGCAGCGAGCCCGCCAGCGCCCCGGACGCGGCGCCGATGGCGGCACCGAGGAGGGGCATGAAGAAGATCAGCCCGAAGAGCATGCCCCAGAAGGCGCCGCCCAACGCCCCGGCACCGGTCAGGTCGTGGAGCTGACGCGTCCGCGGACGCTTCCGTCCTTCCTCCCAGCTCACGGTGGCCGCGTCGAGGACCGTGATCAGGTGCTGCTGCGACAGGTCGCCCAGGAGCTTGGTCGCGTCGTCCGCGCCACCCGCCGTGTCGAACTTCCACACCGTGAGAGTGCCCATGCGCGTGTCCCTTCTCCGTCCGGCCTCGCGTGCCACTCGCTCCAGCCGAGTCTGCTGGCTGCCCGGACGGGCGGCCTCCCCCGATCCGGGGGACACGTGCCGTCGCGGCTGCAAGGCGACCTCGCTGCCCAGCGCACGTGCGCCGCCCGGCCAGGCCGCGCTCTGGCGGCCGGGCATCGCCCGGATCGGGGGACCCGTCGGGGGTGGGTTGCGTCGGAGGATCGGCGCATGCGGGCCTGTGAGGCGGCGCAGGACGCGGGTGCCCTCGCACCCTCGGACACGGCCAAGGAGCTGACATGACCACGACCGGGCAGGAGATCCACGCCGCGGAGAGCAGCCCCGTCCAGAAGATGACGTTGCCAACCCTCACCGCGATGGTGATCGGCGGCATGGTCGGGGCGGGCGTGTTCTCCCTGCCGGCCCGCTTCGGCGTGGCCACGGGCATCCTCGGCTCGCTGATCGCGTGGGCGATCGCGGGGACCGGCATGCTGATGCTGGCCTTCGTCTTCCAGAACCTCGCGCTCCGCAAGCCCGAGCTCGACGCCGGCGTCTTCATCTACGCCAAGGCCGGCTTCGGCGACTACGCCGGCTTCAACTCCGCGATCGGGTTCTGGGCGAGCGCGGTCGCGGGCAACACCTTCTACTGGGTCTTCATGACGGCCACGGTCGGCGCGTTCTTCGACGGCTTCGGCGACGGCGACACCTTCCTCGCGGTGGCGATCAGCACCGCCGGGGTGTGGACCTTCCACTACCTCGTCGCGCGCGGCGTCCGGGACGCGGCGGTGATCAACCGGATCGTCACGATCTTCAAGATCATCCCGATCCTGGTCTTCATCGTCGTGCTGTTCGTGAACTTCGACGCCGGCGTCTTCTCCGACAACTGGACCGCCTACGGCTACGGCGACCTCGGTGGCCTCGACGAGCAGATCCGCAACACGATGCTGATCACCACCTTCGTCTTCATCGGGATCGAGGGAGCGAGCGTCTACTCCCGCTACGCGCAGAAGCGCGAGGACGTCGGCCGGGCCACCATCATGGGCTTCCTCAGCGTGCTGTCGATCTTCGCGCTCGTCACGCTCTCGAGCTACTCCGTCGTACCGCAGCCCGAGCTCGCCGCCACGCGTCAGCCCTCGATGGTCGGCGTCTTCCAGTCGGTCGTGGGGGACTGGGGCGAGGTCTTCATCAGCGTCGCGGTGATCGTGTCCGTCCTGGGCGCCTACCTCGCCTGGACCCTGATGGCGGCCGAGGTCATGTACATCCCGGCCCGGCAGGACGACCTGCCGGAGTTCCTCGGCCGCGAGAACGAGGCGGGCACACCCATCACGGCCCTGGTGGTGACCTCGCTCGGCGTGCAGGCGCTGCTGGCACTGACGCTCTTCGTCTCCGACGCCCTCAACTTCATGCTCGACCTGTCCACCTGCCTGGCGCTGCTGCCCTACCTGCTGGCGGCGGCGTACGCCCTCAAGCTCGGGCTCACCGGCGAGACGTACGAGGGCGTGGCGGCGGGCACCCGGCGCAAGGAGACGATCGTCGCGGGCGTCGCCACGGCGTACACGATCTTCCTCTTCGACGCCGCCGGCATGAAGTTCGTGCTGCTCATGACCGTGCTGCTCGCGCCGGCCTCGCTGCTCTACATCAAGGCGCGCAGCGAGCACGGCCGGCGGATCTTCAGCCCGACCGAGATGGCGCTCTTCGCCCTCATCGTGGCCGGCGGCGTGATCGGCGTCGTCGGGCTCTGGACCGGTCGGATCTCCCTCTGAACACCCAGGAAAGGAAGCGCGCTCATGACCAGTCATCACACGTCGGGAGGCGACTCCGCCGGCAGCGGCGTCGCGTCCCAGTACGGCGTGCACTCCGAGGTCGGCCGGCTGCGCAAGGTGCTCGTGTGCTCGCCGGGCCTCGCGCACCGGCGGCTCACGCCCACCAACTCCGACTCGTTGCTCTTCGACGACGTCATGTGGGTCGACAACGCCGAGCGCGACCATGCCGACTTCGTCTCGGAGCTCGAGGCCCGTGGCGTCGAGGTCGTGGAGCTCCACGACCTGCTCGCCCAGACGATGGCGGTCCCGAGGGCGAGGGACTGGCTCCTGGAGCGCAAGATCACCGCCAACCAGGTGGGCCACGGGCTCGTCGACGAGACGCGTGCCTATCTGGGCACCCTCGACGAGCGCCGCCTCGCCGAGCTGCTGATCGGGGGACTGGCGACCAGTGACCTGCCCGACGACTTCCGGTCCGGCTTCGTCGCGCTGGCACGCGAGTCGACGGGCGCCCGCGAGTACCTCATGCAGCCGTTGCCCAACACCCTCTACACCCGCGACACCACCTGCTGGCTCTACGGCGGCCTGACCATGAACCCGCTCTACTGGCCGGCCCGGCACGACGAGACGCTGCTCTACAAGGCGATCTACGAGTTCCACCCCGACTACGTGGGGTCGACCGTGTGGTGGGGCGACCCGGAGCTCGACTGGGGCCTGGCGACCATCGAGGGCGGCGACGTGATGCCGATCGGCAACGCGACCGTCCTGGTCGGCATGAGCGAGCGGACCTCGCGCCAGGCCATCACCCAGGTCGCACGAGCACTCTTCGAGCAGGGCACTGCCGAACGCGTGGTCGTCGCCGGGATGCCCAGCCTGCGCGCAGCCATGCACCTCGACACCGTCTTCACCTTCGCCGACCGTGACGTGGTGACCTACTTCCCGGGCATCGTCGACGGCATCCACTCGTTCTCGCTGCGTCCCAGCGACAACGAGCACGGCATCGAGGTCACCGACGAGGGCGACCGCGCGTTCGTGGACGTGGTCGCCGAGTCGCTGGGCCTGTCGAAGCTGCGTGCGCTGGAGACGGGCGGCGACGTCTATGCGTCCGAGCGCCAGCAGTGGGACAGCGGCAACAACGCCGTCGCGGTCGAGCCCGGGGTGGTGTTCACCTACGACCGGAACACCTACACCAACGCCCTGCTGCGGGACGCGGGCGTGGAGGTGATCCCGATCGTGGGGGCCGAGCTCGGTCGGGGACGGGGCGGCGGGCACTGCATGACGTGCCCCATCGCGCGGGACCCGGTCGACTACTGAAGCGAGCGTCGCTGGGGCGCCGGCTCGAGCAGGCCGCGGTCGCGCCCGACCTGGAGCGCCTCGGCGCGTCGCTCGACGCCGAGCTTGCGGTAGATCGACGCGAGGTGGGTCTTCACCGTGTTCTCGGTGACGAACAGCGCCCGCCCGATGTCGCTGTACGAGCCGCCGAGGGCGAGCTGCTCGAAGACCTCGGCCTCGCGCGGCGTCAGGTCGGTGAGGAGCGGGGCCGCCGCCGGGTCGGCGGGCGGTCCGTACGTGCGCGTCCGGGCTCCAGGCGAGCCGGTCCGCGAGGCGTCGAGGAGCGGACGCCGCCGGTCGGTGTAGGCGAGCTCGTAGGACGTCATCGCGGCCAGTGCCTCGGCGGCGTAGGGATGGGCGTCGGTGCGGCGCGCCTCGTGGTAGAGGAGGTCGAGGAAGGAGTCACCGGCCCTGAGGGCGGCCGTGAGCACGTAGAGGTGCCGGTGCGTGGCGAGGGTGCTGAGCAGGTGGGGCAGCGACGTCCGGCCGGCGCCCGGGTCGCCCGCGAGCAGGAGCAGGGTGAACCGCACCACCTCCACCCCGGAGCGGGTGACCAGGTTGGGGCACGGGTGGCGGGCCAGGTCGTCCAGGTCGGCGACCGCCTCGGTCACGCGTCCGCCGAACGCCGTGCGGATGGCGGAGAACAGCCGGGCCTCCGCAGGGCAGCCCAGCTCGTGCAGGCGGGCGATCATCTCGTCCAGGCCGTCGTCGTCGCCGGTGGCGGCGGCGAGCTGGGCACGCGTGCTGTCGACGAGGGCGCGGGCGAAGCCGGGGACGGGATCGGGCACCTCCATCGGTCCCGCGAGCACGCGCTCCGCCTCGTGCAACCGGCCGTCCTCGATGAGGAGGCGCGCCCGGACGACCGCGCCCAGCACAGCGACCAGCGGGTCGACCGGAGCCGAGGGCGGCAGGCCGAGCTCCAGGTCGGTGGCCGCCCGGTCGAGGTCGAGGGACTGGAGCTCGGCCCAGGCCAGAGCCAGGCGGGCGCGGCAGGTGGAGACCGCGTCCCCCACCTCGCTCGCGACGGCACGCTCCAGGCACTCGGACGCCTGGGCGAGCGCCGACTGCGTCGCGCCGCGCGAAGCGTCCAGGAGGGCGCACTGCCCCAGCGCCTGCACGGTCAACCGGTCGTAGCCCAGCGACCGCGCCATGACCAGCGCGTCCCGGGTGTGGCGCAGCGCGGCGTCGAGGTCGCCCTGCCAGGCCTCGGCCTCACCCAGCTCGAGCAGGGTCGCACTGGTCCGGGCGATCGACAGAGGGGAGGTCGCGGTGGCCTCGAGCACGGCGTGGGCGCCGGCGACGGCGGCGTCGAGGTCGGTCCAGCCCCGGCGCGCGCGCCAGAGCTCGACCCGCGCGACGTCGGCCCGCAGCTCGGGGTCCGCGGCGTCGCCGGCCTCGGCCAGGGCGACCTCCGCCCTCGCCCCGAGCGCGAGCGCCTCGGCGATCTCGCCGGTCTGCATCCGGCACAGTGCCTCCACGCCGAGCAGGTGCGGGTGGGCGGCGCGGCACCCCGGCGACAGGTGGCGCAACGCGTCGTCGACGGCGTCGGTCCGTCCTGTGGCGAGCAGCTCGGGTCCCAGGTCGACCACGAGGTCGGCCACGAGGTCCTCCTCGCCGCTCAGGACGGCATGGCGCAGGGCGTCCGCCGGGTGGCCCGCCGCGCGGGCGAGCGCCGCGCCGCGCAGGTGCACGTCGCCGTTGGACCGCCGGGCGTCCGCGAGGTCCTGGCGGCGCAGCGCCTCGACGAGCAGCGGGTGCAGCCGCCACACCAGGGCGCCGCCGTCGCGGTCGGCGTACGCCGTCACCAGCAGCCCGTCGCGGGCGAGCGCGGTGAGGCGCTCACCGGCATCGGGGTGCTCCGACAGGGCCGCGGCGGACTCGGCCGTCACGTCGGTCTCGTGGCAGATCGCGCCGAGCACCTGCCGGGTGGCCTCGGAGAGGCCCTCGAGGGACTCGCTCAGCAGGTAGTCCAGCACCGGCTGCTCCGTGGACCGCATCATCAGGTGGGCGGTCCGGGGGATCGTCCGCGGCGTCGAGCGCGCGCGCAGCCAGGATCAGGGCCGCCGCCCAGCCCTTGGTGTGCTCCTGCAGCTGGGTGACGTCGGCCGCGGTCGCCCGTGGGGCGTGCGAGCGAACCAGGTCGCCTGCATCGTCGTCGTCGAAGCAGAGCTGGCCGGCACGGACCATCACGAGCTGTCCCGCCAGGTCGAGGGGGACGAGGGGGAGCGGCAGGTCCCGCCGGGTCAGCAGCACGAGCCGCAGCAGCTCGGGCGCCGTCGCCAGCAGCCGGCCGAGCAGCCCGACGCTGTCCGGGGGGAGGTGGTGCGCGTCGTCGATGACGATCGGCGCCGGCTGCGTGCCGGGTGTGGCGTGCGCCCGCAGCGTCTCGGCGACCTCATCGGGAGCCTCGTCGTACGTCCGGCGCACCTCGTCCAGGGCCTCCGCGGGCACTCCCGCCGCCGAGGCGAGGGCCGGCAGCAGCGTGCCGGCGTCGGTGGCGATGACCCAGAGGACCGGCTGCCCGGACGCACGGCGGGCGTGCACCCAGTCGGCCGCGAGGACGGTCTTGCCGGACCCTGCCGGCGCGACCACGAGTGTCAGCGCGACCGCACGGTCGAGGAGGCCGGTCAGGCGCGGGCGGGAGACGAGGCTGGCCGGCGGGGTCGGGGGGTGGTGGGAGGGCGCGCGCACGGGTCCGCCCGCGCGCGGATCCCAGGCCATGTCCACCTCCCCGTGGACACCCGATCGGGGCGGCACCCTGGGACAGGTGCGTGATGGCGCCGACACGGGCGTCGACCGTCTTTCAGTGTTGATCCCGGTGACCCGGACGTCAAGCGAGCCGGTCGCCCTCCGCGGGTGACGCGCGGGCGCTGCTTCGGGGTCAGGCTTGACCCGACGCCCGTCAGCGAGGTGCGCGATGAACCGATACCTGATCCGTGTGCAGGGAGCACTCTCCCGGGAGCTCACCGAGAGCTTCCCGTCGCTCGAGGCCGTGCCCGTTCCGCCGGGGACCGTCCTGCACGGGCCGCTCGCCGACCAGGCCGCACTGGCGGCCGTGCTCGCGCACCTCGACATGGTGGGGGTCGAGATCCTCGAGGTGCTGCAGGTGCCGCCGGCGTCGAGCGCCGACGGTCGGATCGGCCTCACCGGAATCGGGTGAGGGAGGTGCCGCCGGCGACGGACGGTCACGCGCCGCCGACGGGTGACCGCGTCCGCGACCGCATCCGCGCACTGATGCGCCGCACGCGCCTGCTCCCCGCCGGGCTCGCGTTCGCCGTCGTCTTCGTCTGCCTCTCGCTGACGCCGTCGCTGCTCCCGCGCCCACCGCTGTTCCAGGGAGTGGTCAGCGGGGTGGCAGCGGCCTCGGGATACGGCTTCGGCGTCTTCGTCGCGTGGTGCTGGAGAGGGCTGCGCGACCGCCCGCGCGAACCCTGGCCGGAAGCCGCCCGGTGGGCGCTCCTGGCCGGAGGGTTGCTGGCGTGCACGACGAGCCTCGTCCTGGGCGTCCGGTGGCAGGGACAGGCCCATCGTCTGGCCGGGACGGAGCCCACGCCGGTCTCGTTCCTGCTCCTGTCGCCGCTGGTGGCGCTCGTCGTCGCCGGCCTGCTCCTCGGGGTCGCTCGCGGGAGCCGGGTGGCCACCCGCCGGGTCGTGAGGCTGCTCGAGCGGCGCGTCAAGCCGTCCGTCGCGCGCGTGGTGGGCGTCGTGCTCGTCGCCTTCGTGGCGTGGTCCCTCCTCAGCGGCGTGGCCGCCGACGCGGGGTTGCGCGCGCTCGACGCGTCGTTCGCCATCCGCGACCTGGAGACCCCGCGGGGTGTCGTACGCCCGGACACCCCGCTCCGCTCGGGCAGCGAGGAGTCCCTCGTCGACTGGGACCAGCTCGGTCGGGAGGGGCGCGCCTTCGTGGGCGGTGGACCCACCGCGGAGCAGATCGAGGACCTCACCGGGCGCCCTGCCGTCGAGCCGGTCCGGGTCTACGCCGGGCTCGGCAACGCCGAGGACGCCGAGGAGCGCGCCGCCCTCGCCGTGGCCGACCTGGAGCGCGCCGGTGGCTTCGACCGGGGGCACTTGCTCGTCGTCACCACGACCGGCACCGGGTGGGTCGAGCCCAGCGCCGCGAGCGGCTTCGAGTACGTCACCGGCGGCGACTCCGCGATCGTCGGGATGCAGTACTCGCACCTGGCGTCCTGGCTGTCCTTCCTCGTCGACGCTGCTCGCGCCCGGGAGGCCGGGCGGGCCCTCTTCGACGCCGTCTACGCGCGCTGGTCGACGCTGCCGGTCGACGACCGCCCGGAGCTCTACGTCTTCGGTGAGAGCCTCGGCTCGTTCGGGGCCGAGGCGGCGTTCAGCGGGGAGTTCGACCTCGCCAACCGGACCTCGGGGGCCCTCCTGGTGGGACCACCGAACTTCAACCCGCTCTACCGCGACTTCATCGAGGACCGGGACGACGGCTCGAGGGAGGTCGAGCCGGTCTACCGCGCCGGACGGATCATCCGGTTCACCACCCGCGCCGAGCGCCCCCAGCCGGAGGGAGAGCCGTGGCCGGGGAGCCGGGTGCTCTACCTCCAGCACGCGTCCGACCCGGTCACCTGGTGGAGCCCCGACCTGGTGCTGACCCGGCCGGACTGGCTCGAGGAGGCCCGCGGGGACGACGTGCCCGACGGAATGCGCTGGATGCCGTTCATCACCTTCCTCCAGCTCTCGGCGGACCTGGCGGGCGCCTTCTCGACGCAGCCTGCCCACGGGCACAACTTCTCGGGCGAGCATGCCGCCGCCTGGGTCAACGTCGTCCAGCCGGACGGATGGTCGAGCGACATCACCGAGCGGCTGCGGCAGGAGCTCGCCCGCTACCCCTGAGCCGTCACCCCTGAGTCATGGCCTCCGCGGTGCGCTCGCGGCGGCGGACCACCAGGCCGACGGCGAGGAGGACCGCGCCCCAGACCAGCGCGACGAGCCCGAGCAGCCACGCCAGCCCCACCGCCGAGCGTCCGGGGTTGGCCACGAACAGCAGCCCGAGGACGACGTCGACGGCCCCGCTGGCGAACAGGCCGATCCGGGACTGGTCCCCGGGCTGCAGCACGGCGACGACGCCCTCGAGCAGGCCGCGTGCGATCAGCCAGACGCCGATGACCCAGGTGAGCGTGACGGCGGTGAGGCCGGGGTCGGTCACGGCGATCGTGCCGGCGACGATCGCCACGAGGCCCATCACGGCAAGGGCCGGCCGCACGGGGGAGCGCGGCGAGCGGAACGCCTGGACGAGGGTCACCACGCCGTCCGCGAGCGCCCACACGCCCCACAGGAGCACCAGCGCGGTCGCCGTCGACAGCGGGAAGAGCATCGCGACCAGGCCGAAGAGCACGGCCAGGACGCCGCGCAGCACCAGGTGGGTCCAGCCCAGGTCCCAGATCCTCCGCGCCACCTCGACCTCCCGCGTCCACCGGCTCCCACTGAACGCTAGAGCGCCGGGGGGGGGGGGGGGGGGGGGGGGGGGGGGGGGGGGGGGGGGGGGGGGGGGG
>NZ_JAYSFM010000016.1:51873-58409 GCF_041913365.1 Nocardioides sp. | reverse complement strand
CCTGACCCACACATCAGTCAGGAGAGCCGGATATCCGGTGACCGCCCCGCTTGTCACACCAGATCTCGGCCGACAAGCGGGAGACTCGGGTGCGAAGGTGCAGCCGTCAGGCGGCGAGCTCGGCCTCGTGCGCGACGAGCGCGTCGAGGGCGCCGAGGAAGCGCTGCACGGCGGCCTCGTTCTCCAGCGGGTCACCCTCGACGGCGGACTCGTCGACCACGATGCCCTCGACGACGACGGCACCGGCGATGGTGGCGGAGTGGCGGGCGTGCTCGTGCGACCACTTGCCGCCGTACGGCGTCGGGGTGGCGCCGATGGCCGCGAAGGGCTTGCCGACGATGGCGCCCTGGCCGTAGGGACGGGACAGCCAGTCGATGGCGTTGTTCAGGACGGCCGGCATGGTGCCGTTGTACTCGGGGGTCACGGCGAGGACGCGGTCGGCGGCGGCGACGGACTCGCGCAGCGCGGTGGCGCTGGCGGGGGCGGTCTCGCCGTCGATCTCCTCGTTGTAGAACGGGACGCTGTCGAGGCCCTCGACGACGTCGACGGTGACACCCGCGGGGGCGTTGTCGCGCAGGTGCTCGGCGATCCGGCGGTTGAGCGAACCGGAACGGGTGGAACCGAGGAGGACGGCGACACGGGTCTGCTTGTCAGTAGTCATGACGGTCGAAACGGACCGTGGTCCGCTTCTATTCCGTGGCTTCCGAGCTTTTTCCGCACCTAGTCTGGGCGGCGTGCCCGACCTCCTGCCACTGGCGGACGACCCCGCGCCCGAGCGCGCCGACGCCGCCCGCAACCGCGAGGCGATCCTCGCAGCGGCGCTGCGCCTCGTGCAGACCCGGGGGGTCGACTGCGTGACGATGGACACGGTCGCCTCGGAGGCCGGTGTCGGCAAGGGGACGCTCTTCCGGCGGTTCGAGAGCCGCGAGGGCCTGATGGCGGCGGTGCTCAACGAGTCGGAGGCGGGCTGGCAGGCCAGCGTGATCTCCGGTCCCCCGCCGCTGGGTCCGGGCGCTCCGCCGCTGGAGCGGCTGCTGGCCTTCGGCCACTCCCGGATGCGCACCAACGTCACCCACGGTGCGCTGATCAAGGCGGCGACGGGAGCCAGCTCGGCCCGGTCCCGCGCGGCGGCGTCGTTCGCAGTGATGCACGTGCGCCACCTGCTCCACGAGCTCGGCGTCACCGGCGACCTGGTGCTGCTCTCCATCGCGATCATGGCGCCGCTCGACATCATGGTCATCGAGCAACAGCAGCGCGACAACATCTCCCTCGAGCGCATCGAGGCCGGCTGGGACGACCTGGTCCGCCGCGTGGTCGGCGCCTGACCCCTCCGTCGTACGTCAGCGGTGGTGGCGGCGCAGCCCGAACGTCAGCCCGTCGACGAGCGCGCCCCACGAGGCCTCGATCACGTTGGCGCCGACGCCGACGGTGACCCACGACGACTCGCCGTCGGTGGTCTCGATCAGCACGCGGGTGATCGCGTCGGTGCCGTGACCCTGGTCGAGGATGCGGACCTTGTAGTCGATCAGCTCGAACTTCGCGACCTCGGGGAACGCCTGCCCGATCGCCTCGCGCAGCGCGGCGTCCAGGGCGTTGACCGGGCCGTTGCCCTCGCCGGTGACGACGTAGCGCACGCCCTCGGCGCGCAGCTTCACCGTCGCCTCGGAGACGGCCTCGCCGTCGGTGCGGGTCTCGGTGATCACGCGCCACGACTCGACGTCGAAGTACGACGGCCGCGCGCCCTCGACCTCCTCGGCGAGCAGCAGCTCGAAGGACGCGTCGGCGGCCTCGAAGGTGTAGCCGCGCTGCTCCATCGCCTTCACCCGGTCGGTCACCCGGGTGACCAGCTCGCGGTCTTCCGAGAGGTCGTAGCCGAGCTCCTTGCCCTTGAGCTCGATGGACGCCCGGCCGGCCATGTCGGAGACGAGCAGGCGCATGTCGTTGCCGACGCCGAGCGGGTCCATGTGCTGGTAGAGGTCGGGGTCGACCTTGATGGCGCTCGCGTGCAGGCCGGCCTTGTGCGCGAACGCCGAGGTGCCGACGTACGGCTGGCGTGATGCGGGCGGCACGTTGGTGACCTCGGCGACGGCGTGGGCGATGCGGGTGGCCTCGCGGAGCAGACCCTGGGGCAGGACGTTGCGGTCCAGCTTGAGCTCGAGGTTGGCGACGACGGTGACGAGGTCGGCGTTGCCGGTGCGCTCGCCGTAGCCGTTGATGCAGCCCTGGACGTGCGTCGCGCCGGCAGCGACGGCGGCCAGCGAGTTCGCGACCGCGCAGCCGCTGTCGTTGTGGGCGTGGATCCCGACGCGGGCGCCGGTCGTGTCGATCACGTCGCGCACCACGTCCGACACCCAGTCGGGCAGCATGCCGCCGTTGGTGTCGCACAGCGCGACCACCTCGGCTCCGGCCTCGGCCGCCGTGCGCAGCACCTCGAGGGCGTACGCCCGGTTGGCCTGGTAGCCGTCGAAGAAGTGCTCGGCGTCGAGGAACACCGTCTGCCCCTCCTCGCGCAGGTGGGTGACGGTGTCGCGCACCATCGCGAGGTTCTCCTCCAGCGTGGTGCGCAGCGCGAGCTCGACGTGCCGGTCGTGCGACTTGGCGACCAGCGTGACGACGCCCGCACCGGAGTCGCGCAGCGCGGCGACCAGCGGGTCGTCCGCAGCACGTACGCCGGCGCGCCGGGTCGCGCCGAACGCCGCGAGCCTCGCGTGCTTGAGGTCGAGCTCCTCCCGGGCGCGGCGGAAGAACTCGGTGTCCTTCGGGTTCGACCCCGGCCACCCGCCCTCGATGTAGCCCACACCGAGCCCGTCGAGCTGCTTGGCGATGGAGAGCTTGTCGGCGACGGAGAGGTTGAGCCCCTCCTGCTGGGCGCCGTCGCGCAGGGTGGTGTCGTAGACGTGGAACGCGCCGTGCAGGTCCATCGGAGGTCTCTCGGTCGTGGTGCGG
This sequence comes from Nocardioides sp., assembly GCF_041913365.1. Classification (GTDB taxonomy): domain Bacteria; phylum Actinomycetota; class Actinomycetes; order Propionibacteriales; family Nocardioidaceae; genus Nocardioides. Next base: position 55,463 of record NZ_JAYSFM010000016.1, on the reverse strand, counting down.
ATATGAAAAAACCTCCTGGGATGCAGGAGGTCGGCGCGGCGGGGAGTCCCGTCGCGCTAGGCAATGATGATCGTGGTGCTGCTCACGAGAGCATCGTGCCACCGATCGGGCGCTCCTGAGATCGGAGTCTCGGGATTCGGGCGCGGGCGCGGCTCCCGCGCTCGGCGGAGGACACCTCCGTCCGACATCCGGCCGAGTGACTCGGCTCACCGGCGAAACGCCGCCGCGGAGTTGCGATCGCCCGGGCGACTTCGGCAACGTCGAGGGCTTGCTCGGCGGCGACCCCGCCGGCCCGCGGCTCACGCAGACGCACTCACCGACACCCGCCGATGAGAAGGACTCCCGTGACCACACTCCCCCGCTCCGCCACGCCGTTCGACCGGCCGCGCGCCACTGGCGCCGTCGTCGACCGGCACGAGATCCTCGCCCCGCTCTCCCGACTCCACCGGACCACCCGGCGCCGCATCGTCGCGGTGATCGACCCGGTGTGGGCGACCGACAACGACGACCCGACCGACCACACCCGTGCCCCGCGCGAGACCATCGAGCGCGCGGCCGAGCTGCTGACCGCGCGGCTGAAGCCGGGCGAGCTGATCTCGGCGACGCCGAACGGCCGGCTGCTGCTGCAGCTGCGCCGCGAGGACCGCGCCGCCCGGCCCGTGCGCCTGCAGGAGATGGCGTACTTCGCGCTCGAGGTGCTCGACCGCCTCCACCGCGCCGAGGGCGTCGTCGACCTCGGCGTCGGCTGGGCGCCGATCACCCGCAAGCAGGACTCCGAGGCCGCGGCGCGTGCCGCCGCCGACGCGGCTGCCGAGTCGCTGCGCCAGCGCGACCTCCAGCCGCGCCAGGACGGCGCGCACGTGCGCTCGCGCAACCCGCGCATCTCCGGCTTCACGATCAGCCGCCAGATCCTGCTGGCGACCATCGGCAGCGTCGCGCTGCCGTGGCTCGCGATGGTCGGGCTCTACCACCTCGGCATCGACGTCTCGGGCGCGCTCTACTGGGTGCTCGTCAGCGCGCTGTCCATCACGGCACTCACCATCTGGGCGGAGGTGTCGCACGCGTTCACCCCGCCGCAGCTGCCACCGGCGCCCGAGGGTGAGACGCCGCTCGCGACGGCCGTCATCGCGGCGTACCTGCCCAACGAGAGCGACACGATCGTCGAGACGCTCGAGCACTTCGTCGCCCACGGGTACGACGGCGGGCTGCAGGTCGTGCTCGCCTACAACACGCCCGTCGACCTGCCGGTCGAGGCGGAGCTGGCCGCCCTCGAGCGCGAGCACGAGCGGCTGACCGTCCTCAAGGTCGAGGACAGCACCTCCAAGGCGCAGAACGTCAACGCCGCGCTGCGCGTCGCGCAGGGCGAGTTCATCGGCATCTTCGACGCCGACCACCACCCCGCCGACGGCTCGTTCGAGCGGGCCTGGCGGTGGATCGCCGCCGGGCACGACGTCGTCCAGGGCCACTGCGTGATCCGCAACGGCGCCGACTCCGCCCTCGCACGGCTGGTCGCGGTCGAGTTCGAGCAGATCTACGCCGTCGCCCACCCGGGCCGCGCCTCGCTGCACGGCTTCGGCATCTTCGGCGGCTCCAACGGCTACTGGCGCGCGTCGGCCCTCGAGCGGATCCGCCTGCGCGGGTCCTACCTCACCGAGGACATCGAGGCCTCCATGCGCACCCTCGCCGCCGGCGGCAGCATCGTCAACGACCCCGGGCTGGTCAGCCACGAGCTGGCGCCCGAGACGGTCGGCGCGCTGTGGAAGCAGCGGATGCGCTGGGCGCAGGGCTGGTTCCAGGTGTCGATGCGGCACCTGTGGCCGCTGCTCCGCAACCCGCACATGGGCGTCCGCCAGCGGATCGGCCTGACGTACCTGATGGGCTGGCGCGAGGTCTACCCGTGGATCTCGCTGGCCTCGTGGCCGCTGCTGGGCTTCCTCGCCTGGCGCGACGGCGGCCTCGACATGGGGACCCCGCTGTTCGTCCTGATCACCCTGTTCGTCACGGTCTCCGGGCCGCTGCAGACGCTGGCGGCGTACCGCCTCGCCGCGCCGTCGATCCGCAGCCACAAGCGGTGGTTCGTGACCGCCGCGCTGCTCAACCTGCTCGTCTACACCGAGGCGAAGAACCTGGTGAACCGCGTCGCACACCTCAAGCAGCTGCGCGGCGAGCACCAGTGGGTCGTCACGCCCCGCACGGCCTCGAGCTCCGGCTCCTCGTCCTCCGACCCTGACCGCTCCGACCGCCTGGAGGTGGCCGCATGAGCACCACCGCACCGACCACTCCCGCGAAGCGGGTCTTCCCCCTCAACACGCTGCGCGCTGTCGCAGCCCTCAGCGTGGTGACCTTCCACGCCTACCAGTCCTCGCGCAGCGGACCCGACGCCGCGTGGCCGTGGGACGGCCTCGCGCACCAGCTGATGACGGGCACCGAGCTGTTCGTGGAGATGTTCTTCGTGCTCTCCGGCCTCGTGCTCTGGCTGCCGGTGGCGCGCGCCGTCCTGTCGGGAGAGGAGACCCGGTCGGGCCGGGCCATGCTGCTGCGGCGCACGGCGCGGCTGCTCCCGCTCTACCTCACCGTCGTGCTGGTGGTGTGGGGCCTGACCAACCACTCGATGCCGGGCCACTGGCAGGACCTGGTGCTGCACCTGACGTTCACCCACATCTACAGCGACACCTACATCTTCTGGACCGCCGGGCCGGCCTGGAGCCTGGCGGTGGAGTTCCACTTCTACCTGCTGGTGGCGCTCTCCTTCCCGGTCGTGCGGTGGGCACTGCGGCGCTGGCCGGACGCCCGTACGGCAATCCTGCTCACCCCGCCCGCTCTGCTGCTCGTGGTGGGCCTCGCCTACAACGCGATCACCATCCACCTGCTCCACCCCACCACGGACGACTGGTCGGTGTGGTTCTCCCCCGCCTCGCGGGCCGCGAGCTTCGCAGTCGGCATGCTGCTGGCGCTGCTGAGCGCCCGCGGCGTCGCGCTGCCCACGGTGCCGCGGCGCCTCGCGGCCACCGTCGGCCTGAGCACCCTCCTCGCGCTGGTCGTCTCCCGCCCGGAGGGCACCGTCCTGCACTGGTGGCCCACGCTGTACGCCGTCGCGCTCGGCGTGGCGTTGTCCGCGATCGTCCTGCACGAGGGCGAGTGGGCCGGCTGGCTGTCCGAGCCGACCCTGGCCTGGCTGGGCGGGCTTGGCTACGGCATCTACCTGATCCACGAGCCCGTCCTGCGGGTCGTCACCTCGTGGGGGCTGGTGCCGGATCCGCAGCGCGGACCGGCCTTCCTCGCCACGGCCGTGGTGGTCGCCGTGCCGTCCGTCGTGCTGGCGTGGATCAGCTCGCGCACGGTCGAGGTCGCCGGGCTGCGCCTGGCGACGCTGATCGACCGGGACGGGAAGAAGCGCGAGTACTACCCGCACCTCGTCGCCGACCCGGCCTGACGGGTGTCGGTAGGCCGACGCAGGATGGTGGTGTGGACATCGAGCAGCGCCTCGCGGGGGGGGGGCCCCCCCGGGGGCGCCCCCCCGGGCCCCCCGACCCCCGCCCAGCCCCCCCGGGGGCCGCCGGGGCCGCCCCCCAACCCCCCCCCCCGCCCCC
>NZ_JAYSFM010000016.1:0-51863 GCF_041913365.1 Nocardioides sp. | reverse complement strand
TTGGCCGACGCTGGTGGGGGGTGTGCACCTCGCGCTGCGCGCGGCGGTGGCGCGCCAGCGGGCGCCCCCCCGCCTGGCCAGCCTGACCGGCGACTACGACGCCGTGGTCGCCGCGTCGCTCGACACCAACGCCGACGACGAGCACGATCCCGAGGGCCACACCATCGCCTTCGAGCGCTCGCAGATCGGGGCGCTGGTCCGGCAGGTGCGCCACCACGTCGCCGAGGTCGACGCCGCCCTCGCACGCGTCGACGGCGGCACCTACGGGGTCTGCGAGCAGTGCGGTCGCCCGATCGGCCAGGCACGGCTGGACGCCCTTCCGGCGACCCGCACCTGCATCGACTGCGCGGTGCGCACCCGATGAGGGACGCCGTGCCGCCCGGGGCTGAGTAGCCTCCTGCCATGTCGTGGTCCTGGGTCGACTCCCGGACGGCGTTCACCGACGCCGCCGGCTGGTTCGTCGACACGACCGCGCTCGTGGGCGACCGGTGGGCGCAGCCCGGCCTGGGCGAGTGGGACGTGCGCAGCCTGGTCGGGCACACCAGCCGGGCCCTGCTAACGGTCGAGGCCTACCTCGACCGGCCGGCCGGCCACGTCGACGTGGAGTCGGCGCTCGACTACTTCCTGTGGGCTCGCGCCTCCGCCGACCACGCCGCGGTCGCCGAACGCGGTCGCGAGGCCGGCGAGGCGCTGGGCTCGGACCCGGCGGCGGTGGCCGCCATCGCGGAGCGCGTGCTGGCGCGCGTCGGGGCCAGCCACGGCGAGGAGGTCGTCACCACGATCGCGGGCGGGATGCGGCTCGTCGACTACCTGCCGACGCGGACCTTCGAGCTGGTGGTCCACACAGCCGACCTCGCCGTGGCGCTCGGCGTACGAGCCGAGCCGCCACCGGCGCCTGCGGCCCAGGCCATCGACCTCCTGGCCGGCCTGGCCGTCCACGAGGGTGCGGCGACGTCGCTGCTGCGGGCCGCCACCGGCCGGGAGGGGCTCCCGGCCGGCTTCTCGGTCCTCTGAGGACCTCACGACGAGCCGTCGGGCTCCTCGTCGACCACCTCGGAGTCCAGCAGCGCCGGGTCCTCGGCCAGCGGGTCCTCCTCGACGTGCACGGCCGCCTCCTCCGCGCCGGCTCCCGCTCCGTCGATGCCGACGTCGGTGGCGACGAGGTCCTTCTCGGTGTCGGTCCGGACGCCCTCGTCCTGCGCGACCAGCCGGCCGGCGCGCTCGCCGTCGGATCCCTCGAGGTCGGTCTCGACCGCCTCGCCGTCGGTAATGTCCTCGGCGACGAGCGGCGCGAGGTCGCCACGCTCGGCCTCCGCGTCGGCGACGTCGTACGGATCGGGCTCGGGGACCTCCTGGTCCGTGCGCTGCTCGAGCGACTCGCCCTGGCTCTCCTCGAGCGGGGTGTTGCCGTAGCCCTGCGCCGCCGACCACCTCTCCGGCGGCGAGTAGCCCTCGTCGAGCGGCTCCGCGAGCCCGCGGTCGTCGACGAGGCTGTCGCCCTCGCCCTGGGGCTGCGTCTCGTCGTCGACGCTGTAGCCGTGGTAGCTCTCGTTGTCGGTCGTGTCCCCGGCGGCGTCCACCGCCGGGTCGGTGCCGATCTCGGTGTCGATGTCCGGCTGGTCGGGCATGGGTCCTCCTCGTGTCGATGACGTGCGGACGCCCCGTACCCGATTCCGCCGACCTGAACGGGCCGTTCACCCGCCGGACGACCTCGCCCGGTGTCCCCCCGTCGACCTAGGCTCCCGGCATGACGGACTACCAGGTGACGCGGTGGCGCGAGCTGCCGTCGATGGTCGCGGCCCGCGCCGGCGACGAGACGGTGAAGGCGACGCTCGCGCCGCGCTTCCAGGAGGCGATCGACGAGGCCGCGATGCGCCTCGGCGACACCGGCGCCGACGACTACCTCGCCGGCTGGGAGCGCTCGCCGTGGACCGAGGCCGACGGTGCCCCCACCGACGTGCTCGACCGGGTCGTCGCGGAGCTCGAGGCCGACTGGCCGAGCGACCGGATCGCCGGCTACCTCGACGGGCTGGGCCGATGAGCCGGCTCGCGGCGCTGCTCGGCGCCGCCCGCCCGGTCCTGCTCGACGGCGGCATGGGCACGCTGCTCCAGGACAGCGGTCTCGAGGACGGGGCGCCCGGTGAGCTCTGGAACCTGGAGAACCCGGATGCGATCCGCGCGGCGCACACGGGGTACGCCGATGCCGGCTCGCGGATCCTGACCACCAACACCTTCGGCGGCACGCGTCCGCGCCTGGACATGCACGGGCTGGGCGACCGCCTGGCGGAGGTCAACCGCAACGCCGCGCAGATCGCCCGCTCGGTGGCCGACCCGCGCGGCCTGCTGGTGGCCGGCGACCTCGGCCCCACCGGCGAGCTGCTGGCGCCGCTCGGCACGATGACGCCGCAGGAGGCGCAGGCGCTCTTCGCCGAGCAGCTCCGGGGACTCGTCGAGGGCGGCATCGACCTCGTCCTGGTCGAGACGCTCAGCGACCTCGGCGAGGCCGACGCGGCGGTGGCCGCTGCTCGCGAGGTCGCGCCCGACCTCCCGGTCGTGGTGACGATGAGCTTCGACACCAACGTCCGCACCATGATGGGCGTGCGACCCGGCGAGGCGGTGGCGCACCTGGCGGCCGCCGGTGTCGACGCCGTGGGCGCCAACTGCGGCCGCGGGCCCGAGGAGATGGAGCTCATCGCCGCCGAGATGGTGGCCGCGCGCACCGGCGACGTGCTGCTGGTCGCGCAGTCCAACGCGGGCTTGCCGCAGGTGGTCGGCGACCACTTCGAGTACGACGCCACGCCGGGCGACCTCGCCGCGCATGCCCAGCGGCTCGCGGGTCTCGGGATCGACCTGGTCGGCGGCTGCTGCGGGTCGACGCCGGCCCACATCGCGGCGATGCGAGCGACGCTCACTCCCGCCTGACCCACGCTCAGGACGCGTCGACCCAGTCCTGGCCGGCGAGCAGGGTCACTCTCGCCTGGCACTGGTCACTCACGGCGGTGAGACGCAGTCGGCCGCCGTCGAGGCGCCATTCGTACGTCCCGACGTTGGCCGTTCCCGAGGACTGGCAGCCGGGGTGGTCGATGAGGGCGTCGGTACGCATCAGGTCGCCCTCGACCTCGTACGCCGTCCCGGCGGTGGTGCCGTCGTACTCCGGCGGTGCGGCGAGGACGAGCACACCGTCCTCCTCGAAGCTGATCACCCACCGTCCGGTGAGCTGAGCCCTGCGCGATCCGGGTGTGTCGGCCACGTCGGCCACGTAGGTGCCCACGATGCCGTCGGCCGAGACAACGGGCGACACCGGCGCGGTCAACCGGTCCAGGACGGGAGGCAGGGCTGCGACGGCGCAGGTCGTCGCCGCCACCGCGACCGTTCCACCCACCCAACGGGCCGTACGGACCGCACGACGAGCGCGCGCCTGCACCCTGGCGAGCGGGGCACGGTGGTCCGGGTCGAGGTGCCCGACCGAGCTGTGCAGGCCGTTGCGGAGCCGCTGGTCAACCGACATCGGTTCCGACCTCCTCGTTCAGCAGGCTCGCCAGGCGCCTGCGGGCCTTGTGCAGGTGGACGAATCCGGTGGCCGGGGAGCAGCCGACGATCTCGGCGATCTCGGACATCGGGCGGTCCTCGTAGTAGAAGAGGACGACGACCGCCCGCTGCTGCGGGGAGAGGTGACGGATCGCCTCGAGGAGCTCGTCGTCCCCACGTTCCGGCTCGTGCGCGCTGGCATCGGTGGTCGCCGCCCGGCTCAGGACGGACCGCCGCTGCTCGCGGCGGGCGTGCCGGATGGCGAGCCGGATCGCGACCCGTCGGACCCACGCACCGGGTGACTCGTAGTCACGCACCTTCGACCAGTGCCGGAGGACCTGGACGAAGGCGTCCTGGGTGATCTCCTCGGAGACCGCGTGGTCGTGCAGGACGAGGTAGGTGGCCCTCACCACCGCGGCGTACTCCGTGGCGAACAGCCACTGGAACTCCTCGTCCCTGTCCATCGAGCGACCTCATCCGCCGGCGGCTGCCGCGGCCCGGAGCAGGTCGCGCTCGGACTTCCACGGCATCCGGTCGTCGATGCAGGACAGGTCTCGCCCGGTGAGCTCGAAGTCCTGGTGCCAGCGCAGCCGGATCTCCCCCATGCAGGCGCCGACGAGCACGTTGTGCCCCTGCCGTGGGTTCACCACGACCGTCGCCTCGCTGAGCCCGTCGATCCCCGCGCGGATCGTCGACAACCGGTTGTACGTCGCGAACCCGCCGACGAGCACCAGGGCAGGCACGTCCGACTCCACGAGCGGTCGCGCCGCACCGGTGCGCTCGACCTCTCCCCACCTCGAGCAGACGTCGCCGAAGGGGTTGTCGCCGAACATCTCCGCGTACGCCGGCTCGGCGGCCACTGCGTCGCTCTGGACGCCCTTCGCGTCGTCGGGGATGCCGGCGTCCCGGCACATCACGGAGTAGTAGACACCCTCGCTCAGCGCCATCTGGTCTGCGCACTTGGGCACGTACCCGGTGCAGTACGCCGTGTCCTCCCCGGCGAGGGGCTTCAGCAGGGAGCCGAGCTCGGCCAGACGCCCCCGCGCGGCCAGCGACACCAGAGCCGGCACGGACTCCGGGAGGAAGAGCGAGCCGCTGCTCCCGCCGTCAGAGATCACCGCTCGCAGCAACCGGAGGAGCATCACGTCGTCCACGAGCACGCTGACCTCTTCGCCGGTGGCCGGGTCGAGGACCTCGATGCGCTCCGGTGCGCCGGCGAGCTTGCGCAACGCTCGCTCGAGTGTCACTGACGGGTCGCCGTACTGGCGCCGACACCGGATGTCGTCGCGACACAGTGCGGCAACGTGCTCGAGCGAGGTTCGCAGGGCCAGGGCGCCCTCACGACGGGGGTCGACCTGCTCGGGCTCCGGGGAGTCCATGAAGGCCGCCCGCACGCCCGAGTCGGACGACCTCAGCATCTCCAGCGTGATCCGCGCGGCGGTCCCGTAGGAGTGGACGTTCCACCTCTCGATGCCCAGGGCGCGACGCAGGTCCTCGGCGTCGGCGGCCATCGCCTCGACGGTGTAGGCGTCGAGGTCGATGCGCTCGCCCTCCAGGCGTTGCCGGCACGCGGCGACGGCGGACAGGAAGGACGCACGCACATCCTCGTCCGAGGTGGCGGCTGCCAGGACCGCCCGTCGTCGAACCTCGACCTCGGGACAGGCCAGGCTCGGCTCGGAGTGCCCGACCCCGCGCGGATCGAGGAGGATCGCCTCCCGCCCGAGGCGTTGGGCCACCGGAGCGATCCCGCCATAGTTGGGGGCGTTCCCGAGGTTCGTCCCGGCTATGAAGACGGGTTCCTCGTGCAGGCGCTCGGGAGGCTCGACCCGGAGCACGAAGAGCCGGATGGTCCGACCCGGATCGGTGCGGTCCTCGGGCACCGTCACGTAGCCGCAGGTGATGGGCGCGAGCACGCTCGCGTCCACGTCGGACGGGCAGCCGACCTCCTCGAAGGGGGCGCGCCGAGGGGCAGAGTCGCCGTTCGTCTCGCCGCCGGTGCACCCGGCGGCCGCGAGCAGGCCGAGGAGCACCAGGACGACCGCGGCCTTCACGACGCGATCCTCGTGAAGGTCGCCGTCGTGTAGTAGACGCGCAGGATGGCCTCGACCGGGATCTCCTCTGCTGCCGGCTCCGTGGACGAGACGAACTCCAGCGCGAGAGTCTCACCCTCGATCGACGGCCGGAGGATGGTCTGCCCGACGTCGCTGGTGAGCTCGAACCCCTGGTCGACGACCTCGTAGGTCTGACGGTCGAAGACCGTCGGAGCGTCGCCGTCCAACGCGCCGTACAACATCCACGAGCCGTCCCGCAGCTCCAGGGAGAGCACCCCCTCACGGTCCGGCAACCAGCCCGGTATCGAGCCGAAGCGACGCACGTAGTCCGTGAACCCGTTGACCCTCAGCGTCTGCAGGAACTGGTCACGGGTGACCGGCGCCGACTCCCACGTGCCGACCTCCGGGCCGGCTGGCGCCGACGCGGACTCCGTCGGGCCGGGCGAGGCGGACGCCGCCTCGGGTGTCGCTGCCCCGCCCGTGCCGGGATCCTCACCACACCCTCCCGCGAGGGCGAGGCACGCGACTGCGACGCAGAGCCGAGTCCGGGCTGGGCGGCGAGCGGAGCGGACGAGCGGAGTCATGGCGACCTCCTCGTGTCGAGTGTGGACCCGTCACCTCGACACAGTCACGGCCCTGCTGCGACCTTTACGTCGCGCGGGTCGAGATGCGGATGATCGCGCGCAGGCGGCCCCCCGGTCTCAGAGCCAGCTGGGGAGGTGCACGTCGGAGAAGGGCGCCCCGTCGTCGGGCGTCCAGTCGGTGCCCTGCGCCGAGACGCCGGCGCCGAGCCCGGAGGCGAGGGCGGCGACCAGCAGCGTCACCAGCAGCCACGGCACGCCACGGCGGGCGAGCGGGTCGACGACCCGGCGGACCGGCGACTGGAGGCGCTCCGACCCGGGACCCCACCAGGTGCCGAGGGCGAAGGCGACACCGATGACGGTGAGCGACGTCGTCATCGACAACGACGCCGCGAAGCAGACCAGCGCCACCGCGACGGCGATGCCGAGACTCCAGAAGAGCAGCAGCACCGTCCCGCCGAGGCCGGCCACGACGTGCCACGGCGCAGCCAGCAGCACCTGGATGCCGTCGTACCACCGAGCGCCGCGGCGGTCGCGCCGGGCGGCCGACGAGCTGGCCGCAATCGAGCCGCTGCGCAGGATCCACACGGCGACCGCGATGACGGCGAGGGCGATCCACGGGGCGAAGGCGATTGCAGCGGTCACCACGCCGGCGCCGGCGAGCAGCAGCAGCGTCCGTCGCAGCCGCTCCCCGGCCGGGACCCGCTCACGGGCAGCCGGGCCGTACTCGCCGGAGACGTACTCCGTGGTGCCGTCGGGGAGGGCGCGGGTCTGCCGCTGCGGGACGGTGTAGGCGTCGGGAGCGGGTCGGTCGTCGTAGAACCCCTCCATCGGGGAGCCCCAGTCCGACGACCAGTGCACCGGCTCCGCGGGAGGCGTGTCGACCTCGGTCGGCGCGGCGTAGCCCTGGTGGGCCGCGGCGGCGTAGGGCAGCGTCACCGGATGCGGCTGCACCCGGGGCTCGCGCGGCTCACCGCCGGCGAGGTCCTCGACCCAGTCGCGGACCTCGTCGAGCGACGGGCGGTCCTCGGCGGACGGGGCGAGCGCCTCCTCGACCAGCTCGAGCACCGCGGGGTCGAGGCCGCTGAGGTCGTGCTCGCCGCGCCGGACGCGGTCCATGATCGCCACCGACGGCCCGCGGCCGAACGGCGCGCGCCCGGTGCCGGCGTACGCCACGGTGGCGGCCCACGCGTGGACGTCGGAGGCGACGGTCGCGTCGTCGCCGTAGAGGATCTCGGGCGCGAGGTAGCCGGGGGTGCCGAGCAGCCAGCCGTTCATGGTGATGCGCGAGTCGTCGGCGACGCGAGCCAGGCCGAAGTCGATCAGGATCGGCGTGCGGCCCTCCATGATCACGTTGGACGGCTTGATGTCGCGGTGCAGCACGCCGACCGAGTGGACCGCATCGAGCGCCTCGGCGAGGCAGTCGGCGAACCACAGCAGGTCGCTGCCGGACAGCGGTCCCTCCTCCTGCACGTGGTCGTGCAGCGAGAGGCCCGGGACGTAGCGGGTCGCGACGTAGGGGATGTCGCCCCACGGGTCGGAGTCGACGATCTCGGCGATGCGGCGGCTGCGGACCCGGCTGAGCGAGCTGACCTCCCGCGCCAGTCGTCGCCGCGCCTCGTCGTCGCCGACGATGTGCGGGCGCAGCACCTTGATCGCCACCGGCCGCTCACCCGGCTTCTGGCCGAGGTGGACCACGCCCATGCCGCCCTCGCCGAGGCGGGCGCGCAGCGTGTAGCCGCCCACGGTCAGCCCGGCGGGCGGCGCCTGCGGGCCCTGGTACGTCGTCACCCCATGAGGATACGGACTGCACCCCTCGTCGGTTCGATCCCGACGACGCGCGGCGGGGCGCGGATCGGGCACCATGAGCGCATGGCCGAGCGCGTCACCTTCCCCAGCATCTCCGGCGAGACGCTGGCCGGGATCCTCGACCTCCCGTCCGGCGAGGTCCGCGGGTGGGGCGTGTTCTCGCACGGCTTCACGCTCGGCAAGGACTGCCCGGCGGCCTCCCGGATCTGCAAGCAGCTCGCCGCCGAGGGCATCGGCATGCTCCGCTTCGACAACCTCGGCCTCGGCGACTCCGAGGGCGACTGGGGCGACGGCTCCTTCTCGCACAAGGTGGCCGACACGATCGAGGCGGCGCGCTTCCTCGAGTCCACCGGCGGGTCCGTCGACCTCCTCGTGGGCCACTCCTTCGGCGGCGCCGCCGTCATCGCCGCCGCCCGCGGCGTCCCGCAGGCGCGCGCCGTCGCGACCGTCGCCGCGCCCTACGACCCCTCCCACGTCGAGCACCAGTACGACGCCGTGGTCGAGCGCGTCATGGAGGAGGGCGAGGCGCCGGCGACCTTCGGCAACAAGACGCTGACCATGAAGCGCGACTTCGTCGAGGACGTACGCCGCGCGCACCTCCACGAGGCGATCACCACCCTCAAGCGGCCGCTGCTCGTCATGCACTCGCCCACCGACAACACGGTCGGGATCGCCAACGCCAGCGAGATCTTCCGGGCGGCGCGTCACCCCCGCAACTTCGTGTCGCTCGAGGGCTCCGACCACCTGCTGACCGCCCCCGGTCAGGCGAAGCGGGCCGCGCGGATCATCAGCGCCTGGGCCGACCAGTACCTCGACGGCTGACCGGTTGAACGGTCTAGGCCACCCCGTCCGCGCAGGTCATCGTCCCCGCGAATCCCTTTACTCTGGACGGATCACGGGTGCCGGGTCGGGCCGGCCTCGAACGGGGTGATGACCATGCGAACGATTCTCTGGGGACGGGTCGTCCCGCTCGCGCTCGCGGTCGTCGCGGCGCAGTGCCTGGCGCTCGTCGGGGCCTCCGCGGTGGCGGGCAGCGACTACGACACCTTCGACGGCGTCACGCTGAACGACGTCACCGGGAGCGGCGCCGAGATCCCCTACGCCGGTGCCGCGCGCGAGCTCGCGTCGGCAGCCTTCGACACCAGTGCCTTCACGTTGCAGCCCGACGAGGTGGCGTCCGGCGGGGGCCTGCACGGGTGCCTGACGGCCTCGGGCCCGGTGTACGCCGGTCGCACCGGGTGGGCGCGGTTCAACCCGGGCGCGAACGGTCGGATCCAGGTGACGGTCGAGACGCCCGGCTACGACGCGGTCCTGCTCGTCCGCTCCGCGCCGGAGTCCACGTGGGGCACCGCCGCCCTCACCGGAGCCGACACGTCGGTGGGGTGCGCGGACCAGGTCGCGGGGCCCGGCGACGAGACCGTCGCGGAGGTGGCCGTGACCGGCGACCGGGTCTACTTCGTGCAGGTCGGCGGGCGCTGCTCCGGTGAACCGGCGACCTGCCAGGACGCCGGGACGCCCGGTGGACCGACCCGGATCCGGGTCCGCTTCACCCCGCAGGACTCCGACGGCGACGGTGTCGCGGACACCCAGGACAACTGCGAGGGCCAGGGCGCGACGGGCCGCGTCACCGCCGACGGTTGTCCCGACGCGGACCTGGACGGCGTCGGGGACGCGGCCGACTCCTGCCCGGACGTCGCCGGCGTGCCCGCGGCAGCGCCGTACAACGGGTGCCCCGACGGAGTGCGGCCCCCGGACGCCAGCACCAACCCCTACCTCACCATCCGCAGCAGGAAGACGCGCGACACCTACAGCACGGCGTCGCGCAACGTGGACCTCGTCCTCAACTGGCCGAAGGGCGCGGCCTCGGTCCAGATCCGCAACGCCGGCGGGAAGAGCCGGGTGCGCGACCTCGCCAAGGTGATCCCGTGGCGGCTCCCGTCCTCCCGACGCCCCACTGTCCGCGAGGTCGAGGTGCGGTTCCGCGGTCCGCGGATCGCGGACCTGGACGTGACGGACACCATCGTCCTCGACCCCACCTCGCCCGACGTCGAGCGCTCGCTGGTGCTCGAGTCGGCGCAGGGGTGGTACGTCGGCGTGAACCTCGCCGACCGCGGCACGGGTGTCAGCTCGGTGCGGCTGCTGGACGTGGACAAGCAGCCGATCGACGACGCCGAGGACGTGTGCGGCCTCGACGAGTGCGAGGACGACGTGGACCTGGCCCTCACCTCGAGCACCCGCGAGCCGGCCTACATCGAGGTGGTCGACCCGTCGGGGAATCGGACGGTGGAAGCCTTGGCGAGGGCAAGCTCGGACTCACGGTGCCCGGGCGCCCAGCCGATCCCCTACAAGACGTCGTACACCAAGCTGGAGTGCGTCGTGCTGAAGCAGCCGTGCGGACGCCTGAAGCCCCTCCTCATCTGGAGCATCTCGGAGGTCGTGCGGTGCCGCCTGGTGGACGGACGGTCCTTCCAGGTCGTGGTGCGGTGAGCACCCGGCGCGCACCCGGGTCGTCCTGACCGTGTGGTGGCTGGTCGCCGCAGCGGTGGCGCTGGGGGTCCTCGGCGTCGTGCTCGACGCGCGCTGGACCCGGCCGCCGTGGGGAGTGTCCCCGCTGAGGATCGGGCTCGGCCTGTGCATCACCGCCCTCGGCGTCATCGCCGCCGCAGCCCTGATCCGCGTGGAGGTCCGGCCCCCTCCCGAGCAGCGCGGCATCGGAGTCGTCGTGGAGGGGGTCGCCGATCCGCTCGTCGAGCGCGCCTTCGACCGCGGGCTCACCCTGTCGATGGCGGTCACGGTGGGCGAGTGCGGTGAGCCGGTGGACGTCCGGCTCACCCTGGCCCCGACGGCGGAGTTCTGGATCGACAACCGCGAGGCCCTCGGCGAGTCCGCGACCGCCCGCTTCGCGATCCCCGACGGCCTGCCGGAGGACGCCGAGGTCGACGAGGTGCTCGAGGGGCTGGAGGCCTGGACCGGCAACGGCCTCGCGCCCTTCGTGACCGGGGTGCCCACCGATCCGGCCGACGAGGACCTGTCGCCCACGGCCACCAAGGTCCCCCACGCGGTGTTCGTCGAGGTCGACGTCCCCGGATGGCGTGACGTGCTCACCCCCCTCACCATCCACTTCCTCGCCGACTGGACCAGTGGACGGTCGGTGCTCGAGGGCTGCTACGTCTCCCTGCCGGCCGTCGCGGGGCTGCCCACTGTGCTGAGCACGGCGCAGCTCACCGGGCAGGCCCGCACGACGGACACCGAGGACGGTGACAGCACCGTCGCGATCTTCGTCGTCGCCTCGGAGGAGGCCGGCCTGGAGGCCGACTACGACGCGAACCTCGAGGTCGTCAGGGGCGTCACGTCGCTGGACCTGGGTGACCACATCCTCCAGGAGGGGGCGACCTTCCCCGGCCCCGACGCCAACTTCGGCAGCGCGCCCGCCTGGACGTGCCGCAGCGCCCTGCCCCGCTCGATCGAGCGTGGACGTCCCGATCCCGGCACCGAGGTCAAGGACCAGTACCTCCCGCCGGAGGCGCTCGCGGCGGGGACGATGAGCTTCTCGGCACGGCAGCAGGAGGCCATGCTGGCCCAGCGGACGTGCGCGTCCTTCGTCGCCATCGAGGGAGCCTCGGCCGGGATCCTGCGCGACCTCGGCCTGATCGGTGTCGGCACCGTGATCGCGTTCGGGGTGGACCTCTTCCTCACCGGCGTACGTCGGCGGAAGCCCGCCACGTAGGACGACCGGCGACTCGGCCATCCGGCCGATCCGGGTCGCGGGTCCCGCCCACTACGGTTCCGTCATGCTCACCCTCGTCCGGTCGCTGTGGCGCCTGCCCGCGCCACCGGACGCGTCGCCCGCCACCGGGTGGGACCGCGCCTTCGTCGCGCTGGTGGCCGTGCTGGCGGTGGTCGAGACCGTGCTCCGGCCGGACCTGGACGGGCGGTGGCTCACCCTGGCGACGTTCCTGGTGTGGCTGCCCACCCTGCTCGCCCGACGGACGCAGCCGCTGCTCATGGCCGCCGTGTTCGCGGTGGTCGTGGCGGTGGAGATGGTCGTCGGCTGGGCGTCCGACGGCCACGAGCCGGACGACCTCAACACCGCCGTGGTCGGCCTGCTGATCCCCTACTCCCTCACCCGCTGGGCCCGGGGCAGGGACCTCGTCCCCGGGCTCGGGCTCTTCCTCCTCGTGGCGGGCACGTCGCTCGTCGCGCAGCCGCTGCCCCCGGCGGACCGCATCGGCGGCTCGGCCGTGGTGGTCGCTGCCGCCGCGGTCGGCGCGGCCCTGCGCTCGCGGTCGATGCTGCGCACGCGCCAGCTCGACGTCGTACGCCAGCAGGAGCGGGAGCGGCTCGCCCGCGACCTGCACGACACGGTCGCCCACCACCTCACCGCCATCGCGATCAGCGCCCAGGCCGGCCTCGCGGTGGCCGACACGAGGCCGGAGGCGGCGCGCGACGCGCTCCGGCGCATCGACGAGGAGGCCACGCGGACGCTGGCCGAGACCCGCAAGGTGGTCCGGATGCTCCGCACCGAGGACGAGGCGGCCGACCGGCCGCTCGACGACCTCGCCGGGCTGGCGGTCACGGCCGGCGCCGGGCCCAGCGTGGAGGTGCACCTCGCCGACGACCTCGACGACCTCTCCCCCACGGTGGCCGCGGCCCTCCAGCGGATCGCCCAGGAGGCGGTCGCCAACGCCCGCCGCCACGCGCAGGAGGCCAGCTCGGTGCGCGTCGAGGTGTGCCGGCGGCACGACGACGTCGAGCTCGTCGTCACCGACGACGGCCGTCCGACGGCTCGGTCGGCCCGGGGCTTCGGCATCGTCGGGATGACCGAGCGCGCCACCCTCCTCGGCGGCACGCTCGCCGCCGGACCGGCAGCGGGCGGCGGCTGGCGCGTCACTGCCACCCTGCCCGCGGAGGGGGGCCGATGAGCCTGCGCGTCCTCGTCGCCGACGACCAGGAGATCGTCCGCACCGGGCTGGCGATGATCCTCGGCGCCCAGGAGGGCATCGAGGTCGTCGCGACCGCGGTCGACGGGCAGGACGCCGTCGAGCAGGCCCGCGCCCTCCGCCCCGACGTCTGCCTGCTCGACATCCGCATGCCCCGGCTCAACGGCATCGAGGCCACCCGCGCGCTGGCCGGGCCGGACGTGCCCGACCCGATGGCGGTCGTGGTCGTCACCACCTTCGACCTCGACGAGTACGTCTACGGCGCCCTCCTCGCGGGTGCGAGGGGCTTCCTGCTCAAGGACTGCGGGCCCGAGCTGCTCACCCACGCGGTGCGGGCGGCCGCCGACGGCGGTTCGCTGATCGCGCCGTCGGTCACCACCCGCCTGCTCCGGACGTACGCCGACCGCGACGCCCCGTCGCAGCCCACCTCACCGCTGACCGAGCGGGAGGAGCAGGTGCTCGTCGCGGTCGCCCGGGGCCTCACCAACCACGAGGTGGCCGCCGAGCTCTACATCTCGCTGAGCACCGTGAAGACCCACCTCGGCGCGCTGATGATGAAGCTCGGCGCCCGCAACCGTGTCGAGCTGGCGCTCTGGGCCTATCAGACCCGCCGCCTGGACTGAGACCTCCGCACCAGCCACTCCGCCACGGCCAGGTTGAGCACCCACGCGAAGGCCATCCCGCTCGCCTTCAGGGTGCCGCCCGGCTGGTCGACGAAGAGCACCATCGGGCCGAGCACCACGGCCTGGGTGCCGGCGCCCTGCGCGACGGCGTACGCCCGGGCCATCCAGCGCTGGTGGGTGCGGACGTCGCGACGGCGGATCGCCACCAGTCCCAGCACGAGGCCGGCCACCATGATCGAGCCGAAGAGCAGCCGGAACCACATGAGCGCGGTGTTGTCGTGGACCGGCAGCTCGGCGAAGGCCGCCATCCACATCCCGCTCAGCGCCGCCGCCAGCCCGGCCGGGACGAGGACCCGTCCGCTCCAGCGGTGCCACCTCGGCCGGCGACGGCGGAAGGACGGCATGAACTGGAAGGCCCCGAGCACGCAGAACGTCGTCGCGCCGACGATGTGGACGAGGATCGGCACGGGGAGGTCGAAGAAGCGCGCGTTCTCCTCCGTGCGGCCCGACGACAGGTCGACCAGCCGGGCGGCACCCGCGGCGGTCGGCACGAAGGTCAGCGCGAGCAGGCTCGCGGGGATCCACCAGTCCCGTCGGGTCCGGGTCGGGGCGGCGGGGCGGAGCGCGGTCGTCGTCATGACACGAGCCTCGCCGGGCCGGGCGCGCGGCGGATCGGCCCGCAGGCCGGACCGGGTCAGCCGATCGGCCGACCCTCCAGCGCGGCGATCAGGCTGCGGGCGTCGTGCGGACCGACGTGGCGGGTGTCGCCGATGAAGAAGGTCGGGGTGCCGCGGACCCCGCTCTCCTCGGCGGAGGCCACGTCGTGCTCGACGTGGCGGGCGAGGTCGTCGTCGTCGAGGTCGCGCATGAACTGCTCGACGTCGAGGCCCACCTCCGCGGCGTAGCCCACCAGGTCCTCGAGCTCGAGCTCGTCCTGGTGCGCGAAGAGGACCGCGTGCATCTCCCAGAAGCGGCCCTGCCGGGCGGCGGCCTCGGAGGCGAGCGCGGCGAGCTCGGCGTGCGGGTGGACGGGCAGCGGCAGGTGGCGGGTGACGTAGCGCAGCCGGTCGCCGAAGTGCTCGCGCAGCTCGTCGCCGACACCGCTGACGCGGGCGCAGAAGGGGCACTCGTAGTCGAGGTACTCCACGAGCGTGAGCGGCGCGTCGACCGGGCCGGCGACGTGGTCGCGCGCCGGGTCGACCGGACGGCTCAGGGTGCGCGGCAGGGCGGCGTCGTCCTGGCCGAGCACGCGCGCGGAGAAGCGGAAGGCCGCCCACCCGGCGAGGCTGGCGAGGACCGCGGCGACGAGCACGCCGACCCGGGCCTGGTCCTGCAGCCGGGTGGAGTCGAAGGCGAGGCTGATGATCAGCAGCGACACGGTGAACCCGATGCCCGACAGCGCGCCCCCGGCGAGCGTGTGGCCGAGGCCGACGCCCTGCGGCAGGCGCCCCCAGCCCAGCCGGACGCTCGCCCACGACCCGGCGAGGATGCCGACCGCCTTGCCGACGACGAGGCCGAGCACGATGCCCCACATCAGCGTCGAGGCGAAGGCGTCACCGAGCACGCCGTCGCGCAGGTCGACGCCGGCGTTGGCCAGCGCGAAGACGGGTACGACGACGTGGCTGGTCGGGGCGTGCAACGCCTCCTGGAGCCGCTCGTTGACCGAGATCGCACGGGTGAGCGAGCGGCGGGCCGCCCGCTGGACGCCGGGCATCGGCGACTGGCGGAAGGCCCGGAAGCGGCGTGCCGCCTCCTCGACGTCCGCCCGCCGCGGGTCCAGCGCGGGGACGAGCAGGCCGCTCAGCATGCCGGCGATCGAGGCGTGCACACCGGACTCCAGCGTGGCGACCCACAGCACGAGGACGACCAGGACGTACGGCGCCGCCTGCCACACGCCGTAGCGGTCGAGGACGGCAAGGACGACCAGGCAGGCGGCCGCGACGGCCAGCGCGCCGATCGAGAGGTCGTCGGAGTAGACGACGCCGATCACGCTGACCGCGACGATGTCGTCGATGACGGTCAGGGTCAGCAGGAAGATCCGGAGCTGGGTGGACACCGACGGCCCGACCAGCGCCATCACGCCGAGCAGGAAAGCGGTGTCGGTGCCGATGACCGCGCCCCAGCCGGCAGCCTCCTCGCCCGAGGAGTTGAGGGCCAGGAAGATCGCCGCGGGGACGAGCATGCCCGCGATGCCGGCGACCAGCGGCACGACCGCGCGGCTGCGGTCGGTGAGCTCGCCGATCGCGAACTCCTTGCGCACCTCGAGGCCGATCACGAAGAAGAAGACGACCATGAGGCCGTCGTTGATCCAGTGGTGGAGGTCCATCGTGAGGCCGCCGTCGCCGAGGCGGACAGCCAGCTCGGTGTGCCAGAGGTCGACGTAGGACTGCGACCACGGCGAGTTCGCCCACACCAGCGCGACCACCGAGGCGAGGACCAGCAGCCCGGCCGAGCCGGACTCGGTGCGCATGAAGTCGCGCAGCGAGCGCGAGCTCTGGGCCTCGTACGCCGCCGACCCGGTGCAGGTGGACTGGTCAGGGTCGGTCTTCGCCTCGGCCGCACTCACCCCTCGAGGCTATCCGGCTGGCCCACGTGGTCTCGAGGCTCGCTCCGCTCGCACGTCAACCACCGACGGGGTTGTCAGCAGACGCGGTGCATCCAGCCGAAGGTGTCCTCGCTGCGACCGAACTGCATGCCGACCAACGCCTCGCGGATCTGCATGGTGAGCTCGGTGCTCGCGGGGGCAGGTGTCACGGAGGAGGGGCTGCGCAGCTCGCCGACCGGGGTCACGACCGCGGCCGTGCCGCACGCGAAGATCTCGGCGATCTCGCCCGAGGCGACGCCGTCGCGCCACTCGTCGATCGAGAACTTCCGCTCCTCGACGGCGTGGCCGAGCTTGCCGGCGAGCTCGATGATCGAGGCGCGGGTGATGCCCTCGAGGATCGTGCCCGTCTCCGGGGTCACGATGCGCCCGTCCTTGTGCACGAAGAAGAGGTTCATCCCGCCGAGCTCCTCGATGTAGCGGAACTCCTGGTCGTCGAGGAAGACGACCTGGTCGCAGCCCTTCTCGATCGCCTCGCGCTGCGCGGCGAGCGACGCGGCGTAGTTGCCACCGGTCTTGGCCGCGCCCATGCCGCCGCGGCCGGCGCGGGTGTAGGTCTCCGACAGCCAGAGGTTGACGGGCTTGATGCCGCCCTTGAAGTACGCCCCGGCCGGCGACGCGATCACCATGAAGGTCACGTGCTGGGCGGGCCGCACGCCGAGGAACTTCTCGGAGGCGAACATGAAGGGCCGCAGGTAGAGCGACTTCTCGCCGCCGCCGGTGTTGTCCGGCACCCACCGCTCGTCAGCCTTGACGAGGGCGTCCACGCAGTCCACGAAGTGCTCGACCGGGAGCTCGGGGAAGGCCAGTCGCTGGGACGAGCGGACCATGCGGGCGGCGTTCTGCTCGGGACGGAACGTCCAGATCGAGCCGTCCGCGTGGCGGTAGGCCTTCATGCCCTCGAAGGTCTCCTGCGCGTAGTGCAGCACCGCCGTCGCCGGGTCGAGCGTCAGCGGGCCGTAGGGCTCGATCCGGGCGTTGTGCCACCCTGCGTCGGGCGTCCACTCGACCAGCAGCATGTGGTCGGTGAAGTGCGTGCCGAAGCCGGGGTTGGCGTGGATCTCCTCGAGCCTGGCCTGCTCGACGGGCGTGGGGTTGGCGGTCGTGCTGATCTGCATGGGGTCAACCTATTCCAAGGGTCATGGTCTCGATACGGCCCTCGTCCCTCGGGCCTGCTCGACCACCTTGCGAGGTCAGAGGCGGGCGGCGATGGCGTCCCCGACCTCGCTCGTACGACGGCTCGTGTCGGGCGCGCGCTCGCTGAGGTCGGCCAGCACGGCGGCCTCGATGGCGGCCGCGGCGTCGGGGTGGCCGAGGTGGTCGAGCAGGAGCGCGCCGGAGAGGATCGCGGCGGTCGGGTCGGCCTTCTGCTGGCCGGCGATGTCGGGGGCCGAGCCGTGGACGGGCTCGAACATGGAGGGGGCCGTCCGGTCCGGGTTCACGTTGCCGGAGGCGGCCAGCCCGATGCCGCCGGTGATGGCGGCGGCGAGGTCGGTGATGATGTCGCCGAAGAGGTTGTCGGTGACGATCACGTCGAAGCGGGCCGGGTCGGTGGACATGAAGATCATGGCCGCGTCGATGTGCATGTAGTCGGTGGTCACGTCGGGGAACTCCGCGCCGACCTGCTCGAAGAGCCGCCACCAGAGAGAGCCGGCGTTGACCAGGACGTTGGTCTTGTGGACCAGCGTCAGCTTCTTGCGCGGGCGCTTCTGCGCGCGGGCGAAGGCGTCGCGGACGACGCGCTCGACGCCGTACGCCGTGTTGACGGAGACCTCGGTGGCCACCTCGGCCGGGGTGCCGACGCGCAGCGCGCCACCGTTGCCGGTGTAGGGGCCCTCGGTGCCCTCGCGGACCACCACGAAGTCGATGTCACCGGGCTCCGCGAGGGGTGAGGCGGAGCCGGGGAACAGGCGCGACGGACGCAGGTTGACGTAGTGGTCGAGCTCGAACCGGAGCTTGAGCAGCAGGCCGCGCTCGAGGATCCCGGGCGGCAGGTTCGGGTCGTTCGGCTTGCCGCCGACCGCTCCCAGCAGGATCGCGTCGTGCCCGCGGATCTCCGCGAGCACCGAGTCGGGCAGCACCTCGCCGGTGGCGAGGTAGCGCTCGGCGCCGAGGTCGTAGCGCGTCGACTCGAACTTCACCGGCGAGGCGACCTCGAGGACCTTGAGGGCCTCGGCGGTCACCTCGGGGCCGATCCCGTCGCCGGGGATGACGGCGAGGGTCTGGCTCCCGTGGACCGACGACGTGGCCGGTGCGGACGCGGGCTGCTGGGTGTCGGGCATGCGGCGAGGCTAGTTGTCGTCCGGGCGCTGGCCGCTGCCGTCTCGCAGGTCAAGCGCGGTCTGGACGGCCATCGCGGTGTTCTCGGCGCTGCGGGCGTTCTCGGGGTCGTGGGCCGCCGGGCCCCACGAGTCGGGATACATGTCGTACATCGGTCTCACTCCTTGTGCGGAATCGGGTGCGGAATCGGGTGTGACTCCTCGAGTGGGTCCGAAGCCACCGACACCACGGCGGGTGAGGGAGGCGGGAAGTCCGGGGATCGCCCGGGCCCGGCGTGCCGGCCACGAGTGTGCGGATCGCGCAGGAACTGCGTGGACCCGCCATGGAGGCGGCGGCTTCGAGCTCAGAGAGGAATCTCTGTCGAAAGGCCGGGGGCGGAACCTCGTCAACGCCGAACACCGCGACGAGGTGGCCTCTCTGTCAGGCCTCGCCGCGGCAGTCGATAAGTACGAAGACGGTCCGCATGGTGAGTCGACTGTACGTCCGCTCACCGGTCGCGCGCACCCGGTTTCCGAAACCGTGTCAGATCGTGAGATGTCGGCCCGGTCCCTGGGATTCGCCGCGTGGGGTGACAGACTCGGCGGCCTCATGTCTGCCCCTCCGGATCTTCCCGACATCGTCTCGCGCGCCTTCGACGTGTGCCGCCAGGCCGGCTACGTCGCGTTCTGCCGCAACGAGACCGGCCGCCTGCTCGCGACCCTGGCCGCCACCCGCGGCGGGACGATGGCCGAGTTCGGCACCGGTTGCGGCGTCGGCACCGCGTGGCTGCGCAGCGGCGTACGCAACGGGGCGCGGATCCTGACCGCCGAGCTCGACGAGTCCCTCGCCGGCGCGGCCCAGCAGATCTTCGAGGACGACGCGAAGGTGGAGGTGCTGGCGGCCGACTGGAGCGTGCTGCGCGAGCACGGCCCCTTCTCCCTGCTCTTCCTCGACTCCGGCAGCCCGTCCGAGGTCGGCGTCGACCAGGTCATCGACCTCGTCGAGCCCGGCGGCATCGTGGTGCTCGACGACTTCGCTCCGTGCGAGTCGTGGCCGCCGATCACCTACGGCCGCGTCGACACCCTGCGCGAGCAGTGGCTCACCGACGAGCGGTTCACCGCCGTCGAGGTGATGGTGGCGACCGACGCGTCGGCCGTCATCGCGACCCGGCGCTGATCGACCCCGGCGGGGACCTTCTACCCGCCGCTAGCGACCACAGGTCCCATTTGTCAAGGTCGTCTGGACCATTTTCTTCGATTCCGCGGACTTCGCGGGTGTGACGTTCCTAACGTGTGCCCGCACGCCAGCGCGTGCCGGACCTCCAGAGCAGCGGGGCCCGCTCATCCTGCACCCACCGAGGACCCCACCATGAAGAAGCCTTCGAGCCGCACCCAGAAGATCCTGGCCGCGGCCACCACCCCTGTCGCGATCGTCGCCGCCGGCGCGATGGTCTACCAGGCGTCGTACGCCGCGTTCACCGGCCAGACCCGCAACTCGGGCAACGAGTGGTCGACCGGCTCGGTCAACCTGACCGACGACGACAACGGCCAGGCCCGCTTCCGCGTGGGCAACATGCTCCCCAACGACACCGAGACCAAGTGCGTCAAGGTGACGGCCAACGCGAGCGTCCCGAGCACCGTGAAGGGCTTCACCATCAACCCGGTCACCTCGGTGCAGGGCCTGGAGAACCGGCTGATGATCACGATCGTCGCCGGCACGGGCGGCTCGTTCACCGACTGCACCGGGTTCGTCCCCGTGGCCGACGCCACCAACGGCGTCATCGTCGCCAACGCCCCCCTGTCGATGGTCTCGCAGAAGAACACCTTCGAGACCGCCCTGGGCGGGTGGGACGTGCCGGCCGGGATCAGCACGCGCACCTACAAGATCACCTGGAAGTTCGACACCAACGGCATGACGCAGGCCCAGATCGACCAGCTCCAGGGTGCGAAGACCGGCGTGGACATCCAGTGGGAGATGCGCAGCACCGAGACCCCCTGACCCACGACCTCCTCGCCCCACCAGCAACTCTCGGAGCAGCACCTCGTGCACACCTCAGCCGACGACGTCGCAGCCGGACCCGGATGGGCCCGGCTGCTCGTCGTGCTGCTCACCCGCGCCTACCGGGCGATGCTCCTGACGCTGACCGTCATCGCGGCCGCGCCGCTGGTGGCCGGCTGGGGGTCGTACGTCGTGTCGTCCGCGTCGATGAAGCCCTCGATCGCCGTCGGCGACGTGGTGCTGGCCCGCCCGACGACCGACGAGCACAAGGTCCACGTGGGACGGGTCTACGTCTTCGAGGACCCGGAGCGACCCGAGCGCCTGCTCGTGCACCGGGTCGTCGAGCGCCGCGACGACGGCGACTACACGACCGCGGGTGACGCCAACGACGTCACCGACCTGGCCCCGCTCGGCTCGTCGGGGGTCCGCGCGCAGGCGATCCTGCTCGTCCCCCTCGTCGGCCTCCCGGTGCACTGGGCGCGCACCGGGGACTGGTGGCGGCTGCTGACCTGGCTCGTCGCCAGCGTGGCCGCGTTCGTGATCGCCGCGCGTCGCCTCGACCACGAGCGGCCGTCCCGGCGCCGCCGGACACGGGTGGCGGTCGCCACGGCCGTGGCCGTGGGCGCCGTCTCGGCGGGCACCGCAGGCACCGCCGGTGCCGCCTTCACCGCTCGCACGAAGGTCTCCGGCAACGAGTGGGCTGTGGCCCGGTGGGTCCAGCCCTACGTCGGCGAGGTGCTGACCGACAAGCCCTTCGGCTTCTGGCTGCTCGACGAGCCCCGCGGCACCGCGTACGCCGCCGACCGGTCCGGCAACAACCGCACCGGCGAGTACCTCGGCTCGCTGGTGGGCGGCGTCGCCGGCGGACTGCCCAACAACCCCGGCACCGCGGTGGACAACACCAGCGGGCGGGTGGTCCTCGGACCGCAACCGGTCCCTGCGCCGTCGGCGTACAGCATCGAGCTGTGGTTCCGCACCACGTCGCGCTCGGACAGCTACCTCGCCGGCTTCGAGAACGACCGCGACAGCAGCTGGTGGGGCGCCACCGCCGACCGCATCGTGCGGATGGAGTCGACCGGTCAGCTGACCTTCGGCGCCTGGGCCGCGAAGACCGGGTCCGTCACGACGCCGCGGGCCTACAACGACGGCGCCTGGCACCACCTCGTGGTGACCAGCACCGCTGCCCGCGCCTCGGTCGTCCACGTCGACGGCATGCCCGTCGCGTCGGGCACGACCTCGTCGGTCGACGCCTACACCGGCTACTGGCGCGTCGGCCAGGGCAGCACCGGCTTCTTCCACGGCCTCACCGCGTCGTTCGAGGGCGACATCGACAACGTGGCGATCTACCACTCGACGCTGTCGTCCGCGCGGGTCGCCGCGCACTGGGCGGCCCGCTGAGCCGTCACCGCTCGGCGGCGGGCGCCAGCACGTCGACGGTGAACCACGGGAGCATCAGCTGGGTCAGCGGCCCGATCGCGAGCGCGTAGACCACGGTGCCGAGGCCGAGCACGCCGCCGAGCAGCAGGCCGATCACCACCACGGCGACCTCGAGGCCGGTGCGCACCAGGCGGAGGGAGAGGCCGGTGCGCCGGGCGAGGCCGGTCATCAGGCCGTCGCGCGGGCCGCGGCCCAGCTGCGCGCCGATGTAGAGGGCGCTGGCCAGTCCGCACAGCGCGACGCCGCCGGCCATCAGGGCGATCCGCGCCCACATCATCTCCTGCTGGTCCACCACGGCCAGCGTGGCGTCGGCCGACAGGCCGACGACGACCGCGTTGCTGATCGTGCCCAGCCCGGGCATCTCCTTGAGCGGGATCCACAGGACCAGGACCACGAAGCTGAACAGCACGACCGCCTGGCCGAGGGTCATCGGCACGTGGCGGATGAAGCCGGAGTGCAGCACGTCCCACGGCGCCAGACCGAGGGATCCGCGGACCATGAGCGCCAGCGAGACGCCGTAGAGGAAGAGGCCGACGTAGAGCTGCGGCAGGCGGCGAGCGAGGCGCCCGGCGCGGAGCTGCGCGACGGGGCCGAGGTCGACGAGGACGCCGCGCGGCGCCGTGCTGCCGGTGGAGACGGTGCTGGTCATGCGGACCAGTCTGACTACGATTGGCCTTGTCGTACATGGCCAATCATGGAACAGTGGCCTGCATGAGCCGCCTCATCAGCGCGCAGCGCGTGGCCACTCTCGTGGGGGACTTCCCCCGCTCCCCTGCCTACGTCGGCCTCGCCGAGAGCCTCCGCGTGCTGATCGGCGACGGGCGCATCGGCCTCGATGTCCGCCTCCCCAGCGAGCGCGAGCTCACCGGGGCCCTCGACGTCTCGCGGGCCACCGTCACGCGGGCCTACGACGTGCTCCGCGAGAGCGGGTACGCCGAGGCGCGGCGCGGGTCGGGCACCTTCACCCGCGTGCCGGGCGGCCGTCGGCGCGCCCACGACCGTGCCCTGATGCCCGGTTCCGGCGGCGAGGACGTGATCGACCTCAACTGCGCGGCCCACTCGGCTCCGCCGGGCCTGGTCGAGGCCTACCAGCGCGCCACCGACGAGCTGCCGGCCTACCTCGGCGGCCCGGGCTACTTCCCGCTCGGCGTGCCGGTGCTCCAGGCGCGGATCGCGGCGGCGTACGACGCCCGGGGGGTGCCGACCGCCCCCGAGCAGATCATGGTGACGGCTGGCGCGCTCGCCGCGGCGTCGATCGTGGCGCAGGCCTTCACCGCGACCGGCGAGCGCGTGGTGGTCGAGTCGCCGACCTACCCCAACGCCACGCAGGCCGTCCGACACGCGGGTGCCCGGCTCGTCCCGGCGACCGTCGACCCCGACGGCTGGGACCTCGAGGCGCTGGGCGCGACGCTGCGGCAGACCTCGCCACGGCTGGCGTACCTCATCCCCGACTTCCAGAACCCCACCGGGCACCTGATGTCCGACCCCCAGCGCGAGGAGCTGGCCGCCGCGCTCGCCCGGACCCGCACCATCGCCGTCGCCGACGAGGCGCACCAGGCACTCGCGCTGCGCCCCGGCCTGGCCGACGCCATGCCGCGACCGCTGGCCTTCCACGCCCCCGACACCATCACCATCGGCAGCGCCAGCAAGTCCTACTGGGGCGGCCTGCGGCTCGGCTGGGTCCGCGCCCCGCTGTCCGCGATGGACCGGCTGCTGCAGGCCCGCATCGGCCTCGACCTCGGCGCGCCGGTCTTCGAGCAGCTCGTGCTCGCCGACCTGATGGAGCGGGCCGAGGAGGTGCTGCCGGTCCACCGTGAGCGGCTGGTCGCCGGACGTGACGCGCTCGTCGACGCCGTCGCCGAGCACCTGCCCGACTGGGGGTTCCGGGTGCCCGACGGCGGGCTCGCGCTGTGGTGCGAGCTCCCCGCGCCGCTCGGCACCGCGGTGACCGAGGAGGCCTCGCGGCACGGCGTCGTCGTGGCGCCGGGCCCGGTGTTCGCCGTCGAGGGCGGGCTCGACCGGTTCGTCCGGATCCCGTGGACCGCCGCCCCCGACCAGCTGGTCGAGGCGACCCGCCGGCTGGCCGCCGCCTGGGAGGTCGTCGCCACGCACGGCGGCCCGCGACCCGGTCGGCCCAGCCGGGTCCTCGTCGCCTGACACGGGACGAGCCCGCCCCCGCTGGCTGCGGGGACGGGCTCGTGTCGCGATCGCGGGTCAGCGGCGCTTCTTGGGCTCCACCCGGACCTTGAGGTAGCCGTGCTTCTCGTCGAGCACGCGGATGAGCGTCCCCGTCTTCGGGACGTTCACGCTGTACCAGCCCGGCTGGTAGCGGCCGGCATGCGCGCCGGTCGCGGCGTGCTCGTCGCGGTTGAACCACCAGTTGAGGGTGTCGTCGAAGGTCGGCACCGCCTTCTGGCTGCGGATCCGTGCGGCCACGCCGCCCAGGTGCAGCGTGATCGAGTCCGTCTTCTCGAGCCCGAAGGTCGAGTCGTAGGACAGGATGCGCGGCCGCATCAGGGTGCCGTCGCCCCAGTGGCTGAAGCCCGGGTGGGCGTCGACCGGCAGGATCAGTCCCTCACCGGGGTGGTCCCCCACGTTGTTGTCGCTGTGCGAGGAGTCCCAGTAGGTGACGAGCATGCCGTCCTGGTAGGGGTAGGTCTCCACCTTGTCCGGCGACGTCGGCAGGAAGCCGAAGTTGTACGCCGTCTCCAGCGACGTGTCGTAGCCGTCGTACTGGCGGTTCTCGGCGATGTAGGCGTTGAAGAACTTCTCCACCTCCGAGCCCGTCGTGGTGCGGAACCCGTCGAGGGTCCAGCCCTCGTTCTCGGTCTCGGCGGAGCCGATGACCGTGCCGCCGATCGCGATGTCGTCGACCCGGAAGCCGCTCTCCACCGCCGCGCCGTCGGTCTGGTAGCGGAACCGGACCGCGTTGGTCCCGGCCGGGAGGGTCGCGGTCAGCGGCACCCAACCGGCACTGCTGCCGGTCAGGCCGGCGCCGCTGTTGTTGAAGCCGCTCTGGTTGTGGCCCGCATGGGTGGCCGAGTCGGACAGGTTGGTCATCACCTGGGTCCACGTCGTGCCGCCGTCACTCGATGCCTCGAGGAACGCGTAGTCCCACTCCGCCTCGATCTGGTAGTTGACCTTCGCCGTCAGCGCGGTGCCGGTGGTGCCGGTCCTGGTCATCGTGGTGTTGAGGTCGTTGCCCTGGTTGGACCAGTAGTACCTCGCACCGGATCCGGCCGCCGGGGCGCCGAGCTCGAGCGGCACCTCCTTGTCGGGCAGGATCGCGAAGACCGCCTGGTCGGCGTTCTTGGTGGCCGGCACGTTGGCGCCGAGCTTCGCGGTCGCCTTCTGGCCGGGCTGGACCACCGTGTAGAACGGTCCCTGGTCGCCCTGCTGGTCGAGCCAGCCGAGCTGGAACAGCTCCCACGCGCCGAGGTCGGTCGGGTCGTCACCGATGGTGTCGCCACCGTCACCGATGTTGGCTCCCGAGGACATCAGGCTCCAGAACGCGGTGGAGTTCTCCGCACCGCCGGTGTTGCCGGAGGTGTCGTAGAGGTCGGGCAGGCCCAGGTCGTGGCCGAACTCGTGCGCGAAGACGCCGAGGCCGCCGTTCTCGGGCTGGATGGTGTAGTCACCGACCCACACGCCGGTGGGGTTGTTGGGCACGGGGTTGGCGGCGTTGGCGCCGAGGCCGTACGCGCCGCCGTTGGAGCCGATGTTGACACCGGTCAGGCCGCCGGGGCCGCCCGCCTGGAGGTTGGAGTACCAGCGGTGGCTCCAGATGGCGTCCGAGCCGTAGATCGGGTCGCCGGCCGCCTCGTCCCCGCCCGCGTGGACGATCTGGAAGTGGTCGATGAAGCCGTCGGGCTCCTGGAACTCGCCGTCACCGTCGATGTCGTAGCGGTCCTGGATGTCGAAGGTCTTCAGGTAGTCGGTGATCTGGGCCATCGTCTGGCCGCTGTCGAGCCGGTCCTTGACCCACACCGCGAGGGCGTCGCGCACCAGCGCCTTCGTCGAGGCGCAGGTGGTGACCGGCGAGCCCGGAGGCACGCCGCAGAAGCCGCGGCCGTAGAGGGCCTGGTTGTAGGGGACCTTCACCCACTCGGTGACGTCACCCTCGACCGAGTAGCGGCCCGAGGACTGGCGCTCGTAGTACTCCGCCATGCGGTTGAAGTACATGTCCTCGTAGTGCTCGCGGTTGAAGTCGTCCTGCCAGATCGTGGTGTTGTCCGTGGCCCGGTCGGGCTCGGGGATCTGGTTGTGGAGCGGCCCGTCGAAGGTCTGCGGCTGCGGGGCCGGCAGCGGGAACCCGTTGTTCGGCGGGTCGACGAAACGCTTGTCGGTCGCGGTCTCGTAGCGCTGGTTGCCGAACTCGGCGAGCACCACGAAGATCCGGTCGGTGCCCTCGCGCTCGAGCGGCACCTCCTGGTTCTGCCCGCGTCCGCCGCGGAACGGGTTCTTGCCCTCCGCCTTGCGCTCGAGGGCGGCGGCGAGCTGCTCGTCGCGCTTGTGCGCGATCGCGAGCGGGTGCTCGGGCTCGTGGCCGGCGCCCGGGCGCTCGGTGGCCTGGTCGTCCGACGGTGCGGTGGTCGCTTGCTTGTACGACGGCTTCTTCGACGGCTGCGCTGTGCTCGGAGCGGCCACGGCCGTGCCTGCGGTCAGCAGGCCGACCGCAGCCACCGCCACAGCAAGGCGCCGAGCCTTGCGGGGATGAGTCACGGGGTTCCCTCGGAAATCTTTCGGCAGGAACGGCCGAGCACGCGAATTCCGTGTGTCCCGAGTCGATCCCTGCACAAGGCGGGTGGCCCGCACGGATGAGCGGGCCAGCGCCGATCCTGTGCTGTGGGCTGCCTCACAGGGAACGCGGGCGCGGTCGATTTCGCGCCATCGTTACCAGATCGTGATCTCTGTCTGGACCGGGCCCCTCCGAAGGGAGGGGTGTCGTGGGTCTGGCCGTCAGGACAGGTCGACGGCCCGCACCGAGGCGGCCTTGATGGCCTCCTCGATCTCCGCGAGCGTCGTGCCCGGGATGGCCGAGTCGACGCTGAGGGCCACCAGCGCGGCTCCGCCCTTGTCCTGGCGCGAGACCTGCATGCCCGCGATGTTGACCTCGGCGTCGCCCAGGATCCCGCCGACGGTGCCCACCATGCCCGGGCGGTCCTCGTAGGTGAGGAAGGCCAGGTGGGTGGTGGGCTCGAGGTCGACGTCGAAGCCGTTGACCTCGACCAGGCGCTCCTTCTGCGCGATGCCGACGAGCGTGCCGCTGACCGACACCTGGGTGCCGTCGGCGAGCGTGCCGCGGATGGTGATCAGGTTGCGGTGGTCAGGGCTCTCGGCCTCGGTCACCAGGCGTACCTCGGTGCCGCGCTCGGCGGCGAGGAGCGGCGCGTTCACGTAGGAGACCTGCTCCTCGACGATGTCGGCGAAGACGCCCTTGAGGGCGGCCAGCTCCAGCACCTTGACGTCGAACTCGGTGATCTCGCCGCGGACCTCGACGTCGATCTGCTGGGCGACCTCGCCGGCCAGCGCGGTGAACACGCGGCCGAGCTTCTCGGTCAGCGGGATGCCGGGACGTACGTCCTCGGCGATCACGCCGCCCTGCACGTTGACCGCGTCGGGGACGAGCTCGCCGCTGAGCGCGAGGCGCACCGAGCGGGCGACGGCGATGCCGGCCTTCTCCTGCGCCTCGTCGGTCGAGGCCCCGAGGTGGGGGGTGGCGACGACGTTCTCGAGCTCGAAGAGCGGGCTGTCGGTGCAGGGCTCGCTGGCGAACACGTCGAGACCGGCGGCCGCGATCTGGCCGGTCTTGAGCGCGTCGTAGAGGGCCGCCTCGTCGACGATGCCACCACGGGCGGCGTTGACCAGGACCAGGCTCTGCTTGGCCCGGGCGAGCTGGTCGGCGCCGATCAGGCCGACGGTCTCGGGGGTCTTGGGCAGGTGCACGCTCATGAAGTCCGACTCGGCGAGCAGCGTGTCGAGGTCGACCAGCCGGACGCCCATCTGCGCGGCACGGCCGGCCTGGACGTAGGGGTCGTAGGCGATGACCTTCATGCCGAACGCGCTCAGCCGCTGCGCGACCAGGACGCCGATGCGGCCGAGGCCGACGATGCCCACGGTCTTCTCGTAGAGCTCGATGCCGGTGTACTTCGAGCGCTTCCACTCGCCGTTGCGCAGCGCGGCGTGGGCCGGGCTGATGTGGCGGGCGGCGGCCAGCATGAGGGCGACCGCGAGCTCGGCGGCGCTGACGATGTTGGAGGTCGGGGCGTTCACGACCATGACGCCGGCCTGGGTGGCGGCCTTGACGTCGACGTTGTCGAGGCCGACGCCCGCGCGGGCGACGACCTTGAGGCGGTTGGCGGCCGCGAGGGCCTCGGCGTCGACCTTGGTCGCGGAACGGACCAGGATCGCGTCGACGTCGGCGATCGCGGGGATCAGCTCGGCGCGGTCGGCGCCGTTGCAGGTGCGGATCTCGAAGTCCGGGCCCAGCGCCTCGATCGTGGCGGGGCTCAGCTCTTCGGCGATGAGTACGACGGGCTTGACAGGTGCGCTCACAGCGGGTCCTCGGGGTGGTTCAAGGGTGGGTGCGGGACTGCACGACGCTGTGCTCCGCCCACCCTACCCGCGGGTCGGTGGCGGGCGGGAACCGTCCCAGACTTCAGCACGTGCTTCGTCGCGGGGGGGGTGTCGGTGCCGGCTCCTAGGATGCCGCCATGGGCGCGATGGAGGACGCGGAGCGGCTCGAGCCGGGCACGGTCGAGGAGTGGAGCGCCTGGCTGCGCGAGCACCACACGCAGCCGCAGGGCGTGTGGCTGGTGAGCCCGCGCAAGGCCGCCGACCGGGCGTTCTCCTACGAGGAGGCGGTGATCGAGGCGCTGCGCTTCGGCTGGGTCGACTCGACCGTGAAGCCGGTCGACGGGGACCGCTCGATGCAGTGGTTCTCCCCGCGCCGGGCCTCCAGCATCTGGACCCGCATCAACAAGGGCCGGGTGGCCCGGCTCGAGGAGGCCGGCCTGATGGAGCCGGCCGGCGCCGCAGCCGTCGCGCTGGCGCACGAGACCGGGATGTGGACCCTGATGGACCAGGTCGAGGACCGGATCGTCCCCGACGACCTCGCCGCCGCCTTCGACCGCCACCCCGGCTCGCGCGAGCACTGGCAGTCGTGGTCGCCGTCGGCCCAGAAGCTCATCCTCAGCTGGGTCGTGCTGGCCAAGCGGCCCGAGACGCGTGCGACCCGCGTCGAGGTGACGGCTGAGAAGGCGGCTCAGGGCATCAAGTCCCAGTGACGCGTCAGATGGCGCAGCCGTCCGGGCCGCAGGCCTCCGCGCCGTCGCCGGTCGCGAGCACCTCGATCTGCGGGTGCGACTCCGACCAGGCGCGCTCGAGCACCTGGGTGAAGACCTCGGTCGGCTGCGCCCCGGAGACGCCGTACTTCTGGTCGATGACGAAGAACGGCACCCCGCTCGCGCCGTAGGCCTGCGCCTGCTCGATGTCGGCGTGCACGTCCTGCTCGAACTCGCGGGAGCCGAGGACCTCGTCGACCCGGCCGGCGTCGAGGCCCGCGGCGACGGCGACCTCGCGGAGCACGCCGTGGTCGGCGAGGTTGCGGGCCTCGGTGAAGTACGCCTGCAGCAGCGCCTCCTTCACCTGGCCCTGGAGCTCGGTGCCGCCCTGCTGGTGGGCGAGGTGGATGACGCGGTGCGCGTCGACGGTGTTGAGGTGCAGCGTCTCGGAAAGGCGGTAGAGCAGCCCCTCCTCGGCCGCGACGGCCTCCACCCGGTCTTGCATCTGCTGCGCGCCGGCGGGCGACTGGCCGTACTTACGCGCCAGCATCGCGGCCGTCTTCTCGGTGGGCTCGACGGGAGCGCCCGGGTCGAGCTGGAAGGAGCGCCAGTGCACCTCCACCTCGTCGGCGTGGCCGAGCTCGGCGAGCGCGTTCTCGATGCGGCGCTTGCCGATGTAGCACCAGGGGCAGACGACGTCGGACCAGATCTCGATCTTCACGACCGCCCCAACACCCGCCCCGACCCGGGTGTTCCCGCGCCCCCTGTGCGTTGAGTCTCCCGGAGACTCAACGCGCATCCCGGGCGTGTCGCCCGGCGTACTGGCCCTTGAGTCTCTGAGCGACTCGAGGCCCAGTGGGCGGTCCGGGCGGGGGTCAGGCCTCCTGGCGCTGGACCGTACGCCGGCGCAGCAGGTAGCCGCCGACCAGGCCGATCAGCAGGGCGAAGAGCACGCCGAGGTTGGCGAAGGCCCAGTCACCGTCCTTGCCGCCGAGGCCGAGCGGGGCGAGGAGGTAGCCCTGCCAGTTGTTCCACGACGCGTCGTCGGTGAACGTGTTGATGACCAGGCCCCAGCCCACCACCGACGCGACGACCATGGTGCCGAGCGAGGTCCAGTCGAAGGAGCCGTAGCGGCCGGAGGCGTCGAAGAGGGCTTCCTCGTCGTAGTCGCGGCGGCGCAGAGCGAGGTCGGAGATCATGATCCCCGCCCACGCGGCGAGCGGGACGCCGAGGGTGATCAGGAAGCTCTGGAACGGGTTGATGAAGTTGTCGGCGAAGAAGACGACGTAGATCGTGCCGAGGGTGAGCAGCACGCCGTCGACGCCGGCGGCCTGCGGCCGCTTGAGCCGCACCCCGAGCGAGAGCAGGGTCAGGCCCGAGGAGTAGATGCCGAGCACGGCGCCGCTGACCAGCGAGAGGATCGCCGCGAGCAGGAACGGCACCAGGCACCACGTCGGCAGCAGCGTCGCCAACGTGCCGATCGGGTCGCCCGCGACGCCGTCGAGGATCTCGCTCGAGGACCCGGCCAGCGCCAGGCCGAAGAGGACGAGGACGACGGGCGCCAGTGCGCCGCCGAAGGTGTTCCACGCGACGATCGAGGCACCCGGGGCGGTGCGCTTCTGGTAGCGCGACCAGTCGGCGGCGATGTTGATCCAGCCGAGGCCGAAGCCGGTCATCACCATGACCAGCGCGCCGATGACCGCCTGGGTGGACCCGGACGGGATGTCCTGCACGGCCGACCAGTCGATGTCGTCGAGGGTGAGCGCCATGTAGAGGACGGTCACGATGCCGGTGATCCACGTCAGCACCGACTGCATCCGCATGATGATGTGGTAGCCCGCGACGCTCGCGCTGACGATCAGCGCGGCCACGACGACCGCGGCGACCACCTTGGTGCCGGTGCCGCCACCCCAGCCGAGGCGGGTGAAGATCGTCGAGGTGGCGAGCACGGCGAGGATCGCCAGGAACGTCTCCCAGCCGATCGACACCAGCCACGAGATCACGCCCGGCACCTTCTGCCCGTTCACGCCGAAGGCCGCCCGGCTCAGGATCATCGTCGGCGCCGAGCCGCGCTTGCCGGCGATCGCGATGATCCCGCACAGCAGGAACGACACCACGATGCCGACGACCGACACGAGGACGGCCTGCCAGAACGAGATGCCGAAGTAGAGGACGAACGAGGCGTAGCTGAGGCCGAAGACCGACACGTTGGCCGCGAACCACGGCCAGAACAGGTCCCTGGGCTCCGCGGTGCGCTCGGACTCCTCGATGATCTCGATGCCGGTGGTCTCGACGCCGAGCCGGCGGGTCTGCTCGAGGCCCGAGCCGGGGGTCGCTGTGTCGCTCATGCCCTGATCGTCGCGCACCCGAGGTCCCCGTGCCAGCACCGGGCGCCCCTGCCCGTCGCAACAATTCGGGCCTGCGTGACGTCACATGCGACAGTTCCGCGTCCGTCTCGAGGGGAAGATCCATGTCGTCCGTCCGCACCGTCCTGCTGTCCACCACCACCGCCGCGATCGGCCTGGCCGGGACCCTCGTCCTGGGCGTCCCCAGTGCCGCGGCCGCGCCCACCTGCCAGGGCCGGGAGGCGACCGTCGTGGGGCCGAACTCAGGCCGCAGCACCGTCGGGACACCGGGCGACGACGTCATCGTGACCACGGCGGAGGGCTTCGAGGGTCCGGGCAGCATCACGTCCGGCGACGGCAACGACCTGGTGTGCATCGCGGTCGGCACCGGCCCGCTCCCCGGCGCCGAGGTCGACGCCGGGTTCGTGGTCGCGACCGGCAACGGGGACGACACCGTCGTGGTCGAGGAGCCGCGCCGCACCAGCTACCTGGCCGTCGTGCTGGGCGCCGGCGACGACACGTTCGTCGGGTCCGACCGCAACGAGACGGTGTACGCCGGCGAGCGTCCCAGCAGCGAGCGACTCGGTGCGGACGACGGTCGCGACACCATCACGGCCGGAGGGGGCGAGGACCACGTCTACACCGGTTCGCCGCTGCCGGACACCCCGAACAACGACGTCGTCTCCACAGGCGACGGCCAGGACACGGTCGTGCACGGCGGCACCGGCACGACCCTCGACAACGGTGCCGGTGACGGCGACAACCTGTCCCTCGTGCGTCACCGCTGGGGACAGGCGCGGGTCACCGTCGACAACCGCGCGCGCCTGGCGTCCGGTGACGCCGGGGTGTTCCTCCGATGGAGCAACGTCCACTTCCTGAACGTCGAGGTCGACTCCCCTGCGACCGTCATCGGGTCCGACGCGGACGAGATCGTCTACGCCTCCTCCACCCTGCCGCTCGAGCAGCGCGCCTCCGTCCCGGTGGACGTCCACCTCAACGGGGGCCACGACTCCTTCACCTTCAGCGACGGCCCACTGGCGGGCCGTGTCGACGGCGGCGCCGGTATCGACAGCCTCGAGGTGCCGATCTGTGCCGACGTCAGGTACGTGCTCGACAGCTCGTTCACCTGCACCCGCAACGGCGACAGCGGACCCGTCACCCTCACCGCCGGCGTGGCGGGCATCGAGGGTCGGGCCGTCGTACGCGCCCGCCAGGACGCAGTCGTGGTCGGCAGCGCCGACGACGACGCCGTGGTCGTCAACGCCCGACGGATCCGGATGTTCGGGCACGGCGGGGACGACACCCTCACCGTGTCACCGCTCGTCCGGGCGCGGGCCAGCGTTCTCGTCGTCGGTGGAGCGGGCAGCGACGAGCTGAGGGGCGCGAGGAGCGCGGACACGCTGCGCGGAAGCTCCGGGCGCGACGTCCTCCTCGGCAGCTCCGGTGGGGACCGGCTCCTCGGCGGCGCCGGCCGCGACCTGGCCCGGGGTGGTCAGGGTCGGGACACCTGCAGCGCCGAGCGGCACAGCGGCTGCGAGGTCGTACGCCGCTGACCCCGCGTCAGGCGAAGAGGGCCTGGCCGACGTGCTCCCCCGGCCGCACGCCGGGCGGCACCGCGAACAGCGCCGAGCCGGTGAACCTCAGGTACTCGACCAGGGCGTCGGACTTCGACATCGCCAGCTGGAGCGGGACGAAGTGCGTGTCGGGGTCGCGGACGTAGGCGATGAAGAACAGGCCGGCGTCCAGCCCGCCGACGGCGTTCGACCCGTCGACGAAGTTGTAGCCGCGGCGCAGCATGCGGGCGCCCCCGTGCTGGTCGGGGTGGACGACCCGGACGTGCGCGTCGACCGCGATGACCGGCTGGTCGTTGCTGCCGGGCATGTCGAAGTCGGGCTCCGAGAACTCCCCGCCGCCCGACAACGGCGACCCGGTGTCCTTGGTGCGTCCGACGAACATCTCCTGGTCGCCCAGGGGCTGGCGGTCCCACACCTCGATCGTCATGTTGATCCGGCGCGCCACGAGGTAGGAGCCACCGGCGAGCCAGGCACCGGCCGTGTCGTCGTCGGGGCCGACCCAGACGTGCTCGTCGAGCGCCGCGGCCTCCTCGGCCTTGACGTTGGCGGTGCCGTCCTTGAAGCCGAAGAGGTTGCGCGGCGTGGACTGGCTCGTCGACGTCGTCGACGTCCGCCCGAAGCCCAGCTGCGACCACCGCACCGAGACCGTGCCGAAACCGATGCGGGCCAGGTTGCGGATCGCGTGCACCGCGACCTGGGGGTCGTCGGCGCAGGCCTGGATGCACAGGTCGCCGCCCGAGCGGGCCGGGTCGAGGACGTCGCCCGGGAAGTGCGGCAGCTCGCGCAGCGCCTCGGGCTGCCGGTCGGCGAGGCCGAAGCGGTCCCGGCCCTCCGCGTCGCGGAACAGCGAGGGGCCGAAGCCGAAGGTGATCGTCAGGCCACTTGCGGGCAGGTCGAGCGCCTCCCCGGTGTCGTCGGGCGGCAGGCGCGTGTCACCGCCGACCGCGCCGGTCCCCGCAGGCTCGCCGGCCGTCATCTGCTCGGCCGCGAGGGTCCAGCGCTGGAGCAGGTCGACGACCTCGTCGCGGGACTCGGTGACGACGTCGAAGGCGGCGAAGTGCAGCCGGTCCTGGGCCGGCGTGGTGATGCCGGCCTGGTGCGCGCCGCGGAACGGGTACGTCGCTGGCCGCCCGCCGGACGACAGCGTGGCCCCCTCCTCCCCCGCGTGCGCCGTCGTACGACCCGCGGCGAATGCGCCGGCCACCCCGGCGACCGCGGCCCCACCGCCCAGCAGGCCGCGCCTGCTGAGCCGCCCACCCGTGCGGGGTGCGGGCTGCTCGCTCAGGACAGGACCGCCGCGGTGAGGCGCGACAGCGGCTCTGAGAGCGCGTTGACGGCGTCCGACAGGCCCTTGACCTCGTCCGGGGTGAGGTCGTCGTAGGAGACGAAGCCGTCGCCGTCGCGCTGGGCGTCGAGCAGCTGCTGGAGCTCGTCGAAACGGGTGGTCAGCTGGTCGGCGAGGTCGGGGTCCTTCTCCTCGAGGATCGGCTGCACGCCCTCGAAGCCCACGCGGGCGCCGTCGACGTTGGCCTGGAAGTCCCACAGGTCGGTGCGCGACCAGTACTCCTCCTCACCGGTGACCTTGCCGGTGGCGACCTCCTCGAGCAGGCCGCGCGAGCCGTTGGCGATGGCGTCGACGGTGTACGTCAGCTCCTGCA
Source organism: Nocardioides sp. (assembly GCF_041913365.1). Lineage (GTDB taxonomy): Bacteria > Actinomycetota > Actinomycetes > Propionibacteriales > Nocardioidaceae > Nocardioides. Next base: position 17,175 of record NZ_JAYSFM010000016.1, on the reverse strand, counting down.
CGCGCAGGTCGAGCTCCTCGGTGTTGGCGAGCAGGTCGTCGGCGTAGGTCGCGCGCTGCTTCTCGGTCAGCGCCGTGTAGCCCTTCGCGCGCTGCGGCCACAGGTCCTTCTCGATCAGGTGCCACCCGGTCCACTTCTGGCCAGGCTCGAGGTCGGCCTCCCGGGCGTCCATCATCGGGTCGAGGTCGCCGAAGGACTCCGCGACGGTCTCGATGCGCTCCCAGTGGGTGCGGGCGACGGGGTAGAGCGCGCGGGCGGCGTCGTCCTCGCCGGCCTTGTAGAGGTCGACGAACTCCTGCGTCTTCTCCAGGAGCTGGGCCGACTGGTCCTCGACGTAGGCGGCGTAGTTGGCCTGCGCCTCCTGGACGAGCTGGGCCTCGTCCTCGCTGACGGCGACGTCCTCGTCCGAGGCGGTGACGGTGAAGTCGGAGCGGATGCCCTCACCGGTCATGCCCGGCTTGCAGGCGGTGACGTACGACCCTGCCGGGGCGTTGACGGTCAGGGAGCGGCTGATGCTCGGGCCGACGTTCTCGACCTCGGCGACGATGCGCAGCCCGTCCTCGCCGAGGAGGTAGAACTCGGTGACCTGGTCGCCGGAGTTGGTGACGTCGAAGGTCAGCGTGCCGGCGGGCGCCTCGTCGGCCGACAGGGTGCAGGCGTCCGCGGAGGAGTCCACCGTCAGCGCTCGGGGGTCACTGCCTTCGCTCCCGCCGGCGCCCGGGTCGGCGTTCTCGGTGCAGGCGGCGAGGAGGGGCAGGGCGACGAGGGCGGTCACCACGAGGGTCTTGCGCATGGCGTTGTGCTTCTTTCTCAGGCGGCCGCGCGCGAGGGCGCGACCGGGGTGGTGGAGCGTCGGCGGGCGCCGACGAGGAACAGGGCCACCACGGGCACGGCGTAGAGCAGCCAGGCGGCGGCCTCGAGCTTGGTGGTGGCCGGCGAGAAGTTGAAGATCCCCTTGAGCAGGGCGCCGTACCAGGTGTTCAGGTCGATCGCGTCGGAGACGTCGAAGGCCAGGTCGTTGAGCCCCGGCAGGAAGCGCGCCTCCTGCAGGTCGTGGACGCCGTAGGCGAGGACCCCAGCGGCGACGAGGATCAGGAACGCGCCGGTCCAGGTGAAGAAGCGCGAGAGGTTGATCGAGATCGCGCCGCGGTAGATGAGGTAGCCCAGCGCGACGGCGGTGAGGATGCCCAGCGCGGCACCGAGCAGCGGCTCCCACGTCGGGGTGCTCGTGCCGACCGCCTCGCGGGTGCCTGCCTGGGTCGCGGCCCAGATGAACAGCGCGGTCTCGAGCCCCTCGCGGCCGACCGCGAGGACGGCGACGACGACGAGCGACCAGCGGCTGCCCTCGGCGGCCTCGTCGATCCGTCCGCGGAGCTCGCCGCCGAGGCCGCGGGCGGCCCGGGCCATCCAGAAGATCATCCAGGTGACGAAGCCGACCGCGACGATCGAGAGCCCGCCGCCGATCAGCTCCTGAGCCTCGAAGGTGAGCCCGCGCGGGCCGAAGGTCAGGACCGCGCCGAAGGCCAGGCTGACGCCGACGGCGAGCGCGACGCCCGCCCACACGCGCGGCAGCAGGTGACGTCGCTCGGTCTTCACCAGGTAGGCGACCAGGATGCTCACGACCAGGGCCGCCTCCAGCCCCTCGCGCAACCCGATCAGGTAGTTCGCCAGCACAGCCGGGGATCCTACTCCTGAGGTTAGGCTTGCCTAATCATCGCCCACCTGGCGGCGCGGGCGCGCGTCGCGCGACCACGACCCCGCGCGCGTGGGCGGACATGCGAACGGCGCGCCGGCCGACCTCTTCTGGTCGTCCGACGCGCCGTGCGGTGGAGCGGGTGGGTCAGCGGGCTGAGGTGCCCTCGGTGTAGTCGGAGTCGTGCGACTTCACCCACGCCATGAGCTTGCGCAGCTCGCGGCCGGTCTGCTCGATCGGGTGCGACTCACCCTTCTTGCGGAACTCGGTGAACTCCGGCGAGCCGTTGTCCATGTCGGTGATGAAGCGCTCGGCGAACGCGCCGTTCTTGATGTCGGCGAGCACGGCCTCCATGTTCTTCTTCACGTCGGGAGTGATGACGCGCGGGCCGGAGACGTAGTCGCCGAACTCGGCCGTGTCGGAGACCGACCAGCGCTGCTTGGCGATGCCGCCCTCGTACATCAGGTCGACGATGAGCTTGAGCTCGTGGAGGCACTCGAAGTAGGCGACCTCGGGCTGGTAGCCGGCCTCGGTGAGGACCTCGAAGCCGTACATCACCAGCTGCGAGGCACCGCCGCAGAGCACGGCCTGCTCACCGAACAGGTCGGTCTCGGTCTCCTCGGTGAAGGTGGTCTTGATGCCGCCGGCACGCAGCCCGCCGATGGCCTTGGCGTAGGACAGCGCGACGTCCCAGGCCTTGCCGGACTCGTCCTTCTCGACCGCGACGAGCACCGGCACGCCGCGCCCGTCGACGTACTCGCGACGCACGAGGTGGCCGGGGCCCTTGGGGGCCACCATGAAGACGTCGACGCCGTCGGGCGGGGTGATGTAGCCGAAGCGGATGTTGAAGCCGTGGCCGAAGACCAGGGTGTCGCCGGGCGTGAGCGCAGGCGCGATCTCCTCGGCGTAGAGCTTCCGCTGGTGCTGGTCGGGCGCGAGGATCACGATCAGGTCGGACTCCTCGGCGGCCTCGCGCGGGGTGAGGACGCGCAGGCCCTCGGCCTCGGCCTTGTCGCGGCTCTTCGAGCCGGGCTGCAGGCCGATCCGGACGTCGACGCCGGAGTCGCGCAGGGACAGCGCGTGGGCGTGGCCCTGGCTGCCGTAGCCGATCACCGCGACGTTCTTGCCCTGGATCAGGCTCAGGTCGGCGTCGTCGTCGTAGAACATCTCAGCCACTGGGGGCTCTCCTTCACGGGTTGTTTTCTTGCTGACTGGTCTGGTCTCGAGGCTCGGCCGCGGGCGGCCTCGCACCTCAACCAGCGAGGGTGGGACTGGGCTTGATGGCGGACACGGGGGCGGGCACGGCGACCGGGCGCTGGGACCGCTCGCTGATGGACCGGGAGCCGCGACCGATCGCGACCATGCCCGACTGGACGAGCTCGCGGATCCCGAAGGGCTCCAGGACGCGGAGCAGGTCGGCGAGCTTGTCGGCGTTGCCGACGGCCTGGACCGTCACGGCCTCGGGCGAGACGTCGACCACCTTGGCCCGGAACAGCTGCACGGCGTCGAGCACCGCGCCACGGGTGCCGGCGTCGGCGCGGACCTTGACCAGCAGCAGCTCGCGGTTCACCGAGCCGGGACCGTCGAGCTCGACGATCTTGATCACCTCGACGAGCTTGTTGAGCTGCTTGGTGACCTGCTCCAGCGGGGACTCCTCGACGTTGACCACGATGGTCATCCGGGAGACCTCGGGGTGCTCGGTCGGGCCCACGGCGAGGCTGTCGATGTTGAAGCCGCGGCGGGAGAACAGGCCGGCGATCCGGGCGAGGACACCGGGCTTGTTCTCCACCAGGACCGAAAGCGTGTGCTTGCTGCTCATCAGATGTCGTCCTCGTCGAACTGGGGCGCGAGGTCGCGCGCGTACTTGATCTCGTCGTTGCTGGTGCCGGCGGCGACCATCGGCCACACCATCGCGTCGCGGTGGACCCGGAAGTCCACGACGACCGGCTGGTCGTCGATCGACATCGCCTTCTCGATGGTGGCGTCGACGTCGTCGGGCGACTCGCAGGCCAGGCCGATGCAGCCGTAGGCGTCGGCCAGCTTGACGAAGTCGGGGATCCGCTTGGAGTGCAGGTCGGTGTTGGAGTAGCGCTCGTTGTAGAAGAGCGTCTGCCACTGGCGCACCATGCCCAGCGACTCGTTGTTGATGATCGCGACCTTGATCGGGATGTCGTTGATCGCGCAGGTGGCGAGCTCCTGGTTGGTCATCTGGAAGCAGCCGTCGCCGTCGATGGCCCAGACCGTGGAGTCGGGCATGCCGACCTTGGCGCCCATCGCGGCCGGGACCGAGAAGCCCATGGTGCCGAGACCGCCGGAGTTGATCCACGTCTTGGGGTTCTCGTAGCCGACGAAGTGGGCGGCCCACATCTGGTGCTGGCCGACGCCGGCGACGTAGATCGAGTCGGGACCGGCGATCTGGCCGAGCCGCTCGAGGACGTACTGCGGGGCCAGCGAGCCGTCGGCAGGGGCGTCGTAGCCGAGGGGGTACTTCTGCTTGACCCCCGCCAGGAACGCCACCCACGCCTCGTAGTCGCCGTCGGCGACCTCGGCCTGGAGGAGCGCCACCAGCTGGGCGATGACCTCCCGGCAGTCCCCGACGATGGGGACGTCGGCGTGGCGGTTCTTGCCGATCTCCGCGGGGTCGATGTCGGCGTGGATGACCAGCGCGTTGGGGGCGAAGGAGTCGAGGTTGCCGGTGACCCGGTCGTCGAAGCGGGCACCGAGGCTGATGATCAGGTCGCTCTTCTGCAGCCCCGCCACGGCCGCGACGGTGCCGTGCATGCCCGGCATGCCGAGGTGCTGCGGGTGGCTGTCGGGGAAGGCGCCCCTAGCCATCAGGGTGGTGACGACGGGGATGCCGGTGAGCGCGGCCAGCTGGGCCAGCTCGCGCGAGGCGTTGGCCCGGATCACGCCACCGCCGACGTAGAGCACCGGCCGCTTCGCGTCGCGGATCAGCCGCACGGCCTCCTTGATCTGCTTGGCGTGCGGGGTGGTCACCGGACGGTAGCCGGGCAGGTGCAGCTCGCTCGGCCACGTGTAGGTGGTCTGCGCCTGGAGCGCCGACTTCGCGACGTCGACGAGCACCGGGCCGGGACGGCCGGTCGAGGCGATGTGGAAGGCCTCGGCGATCGTGCTCGGGATGTCGGCGGGGTCGGTGACCAGGAAGTTGTGCTTGGTGACCGGCATCGTGATGCCGCGGATGTCGGCCTCCTGGAAGGCGTCCGTGCCGATCATCGACGCCCCGACCTGGCCGGTCACCGCGACGAGCGGCACCGAGTCCATGTGGGCGTCGGCCAGCGGCGTGACCAGGTTGGTGGCGCCGGGGCCGGACGTGGCCATGCACACGCCGACCCGGCCGGTCGCCGCGGCGTAGCCCTGGGCGGCGTGCCCGGCGCCCTGCTCGTGACGCACGAGGATGTGCCGGATCCGGGTGGAGTCCATCAGGGGGTCGTACGCCGGGAGGATCGCGCCGCCCGGGATGCCGAAGATGTCGGTGACGCCGGCTGCCTCGAGGGACGTCACCAGGCTCTGCGCTCCGGTGACCTGTCCGCCCTGCTCGCTCATGGATCTTCTTCCTGGTTCGTGTGTGCGGTGCCTGCCCACCACTGTGAGCCCAACAAAAAACCCCTCGGCCCAGTGGGCGACGAGGGGTGACGCGCGTGCGTTGGTCGGAGTGACCTCAGCTCACGCGTCGCGTGCGTACAAGAATCTCGGTGCGCATGCGACAACCGTCGTCGCCGGGACCGTCCGGCGTCAAGCAAGTGTGACAGTCGTCCCAACATCTGGAACGCCGGTCTCGCGATGTGGCTGTCGCCGGACGCTCAGTCGCGGTCGAGCCGGGTGCAGATGCAGGACCGGTTGCCCTCGGCGTCCTCGACGACCCAGAAGCTCGGCGCCTCCGCGTCGCTGACGAGCCGGCCGCCGGCGTCGAGCACCGCCTGGAGCCGGCGCTCGCCCTCGTCGTGGGGCACCCAGACGTCGAAGTGCCAGCGCTGGGCCGGGTCCTGCGGCGGCAGGGACGACTCACCCGACTCGCCCTTCTGGAACCACAGCCCGGGCACCTGCCCGCTGGGGTCGGTGGGCTCGCCCTGGTCGTTGACCTCGCCGCCGAACAGCGCGGCGTAGAAGGCACCGAGGCGCTCGGGTGCCGTGGAGTCGAGGCCCGGCTCGAGCTGCGTGAGGCCGGAGGTGTCGGCCTCCGCGCCCGCCTCCGCCGCGAAGCCGCTGATCGTGCGGGCGAGGTCGAGGTCGCGGCTGGTGATGCCGCCGACGTCGTGGCTGCTGAGCGTCACGATCACCTCGGGGTAGGTCAGCGAGATGTCGGGGTGGTGATTCGCCGCCTCGGCGGCCGCGCCGATCCGGTCGACCAGGGCCAGCCCGGTGGCGAAGTCGCCGGTGCGGAAGCGCGCCCGGATCCCGGTGAGGAGGTGGCGCCAGTCGTCGAGGCCGGGCGCCTCGCGGACCTCGGTGGCGGTCAGCTTCTGCTTCGGGTCGGTGGTCGCGTCGCTCATGTCCTCGACCCTGCCACCTACCTCCGACAGCGGCCAGCCCCCGCGGGGAGGCCCCTCAGCCCAAGGTCTGGGTGACCTCGTGGGTGTCGCCGTCGACGACCACCCGAGCCAGCGCGCCGTTGACCAGCGGCAGGTGCGGCGGCACGTGACCGATCTCCAGGTCCCACACGACGGGCAGGTCGAGCCGGCCGAGCGCGTCGAGGACCGCGCCCTGCTGGGTGAGGTCGGGGTGGTCGGGGGCGCCCGTGCGCCCGACCAGGACCGCGACCGCTCGCTCGAACCAGCCGGCGAGCCGCAGGGCGTGGAGGTAGCGGCAGATGTTCACCGCGTGCTCCTCGCACGCCTCGACGTACACGATCGTGGGCTCGTCGAGCGCCTCCGCCCATGCCCGCACGTCGCCGTACGCCGTGCCGGCGAGGTTGGCGATCGTCTCGACGCAGCCGCCGATCAGCCGGCCGGAGACGTCGAGGCTGCCGCCACCCTCCAGCTCCCAGCTGCCCGTGCCGACGTGCTTCCACTCGGTCGCGCGCGGGTCCTCCTCGAAGCGCCACCAGTCGGTGATGACACCGGAGTCGCGCTGCGTGAACGGACCGGCCCCGCTCACCAGGTCGAGCCAGTGCAGCAGCCCGTCGGGGACGGAGTACGGCGTGTCGGCCAGGTTGTCGCCGTGGACGGTCGCCCAGCCCAGGCGGGTGGTGATCGGCACGAGGAGGGTCGAGAGGTCGGAGAAGCCGACCAGCCACGTCGGCTCCGCAGCGGCGAGCGCGTCCCAGTCCATCAGGTCGACCATGTCGATCGCGGTCTCCCCGCCCCACGGCGGCAGGACGCAGTGGATGTCGGGGTCGGCCAGCATCCGGGTGAGCTCGTCGGCACGCTGCTGCGCCGGCCCCGCAGTCAGCCCGGTGCCGTCCATGCACTCCCCCACCACGACGTCGTACCCGCGGTTGCGCAGCCAGTCGACACAGAACTCGATCCGCTTCGCCGCGTCGCCCGCGACGCCGGCGGACGGCGAGGTCACACCGATGCGGTCACCGGGGCGGAGCGGGGGCGGGAAGCGGAGCGTCGGGCTCATGCACCGAGTCTGTCACTGTGTGTCCATGGGATTCCTCGACCAGGCCATCCACGCCGCGACCGGGGTGCCGCGCCTCTACGCCGCCGGACTGAAGGCGGGGCTCGGGCCGTCCGGCGCCTTCGAGGTGCTGCGGATCTCGGAGGCCGCGCTGCGCGCCGCGGCGGCGCAGGGACGGGGCGTGCCGGGGCGCACCAACGCCATGCGGCACTTCATGTGGCAGGCCCTGCTGACGGCGCGCTTCGGGCGGCCGGCCGCCGCGGGGATCGCGCGGGCGCAGGAGCACGGCACGCCCAACGCGCGCGACTCGCGGATCGACGAGCACAACAACGGCGTCGGCCAGGAGTACGGCGACGCGCACGCCGAGGAGCTGAAGGGCCTCTCCACTGCCGACGCCATCTCCCGGCTCCTCCCGGTCGCGCTCCAGAAGTGGGACGCGGACGAGCTGATCTGGATCAAGCCACACTGAACCCTCGTCCCCACGACGCGACCTCGAGCCGGACTGCCGACCCCCGCGCTGGCACGTCCGGCTCCGTTGCCAGCGACGTCGTCCGGTCCTAGGTTCGATCGATGGGCACCAAGCCAGGCGCCCGGTGGTCGAAGGAGGGAAATGGTGAGGACGAGGAGACTTGCTTCGGTTCTCGCGGGCCTGGGGCTCGCGGCGACAGGGCTGGCAGCGATCCCGGCCGCGGACGCGGCGCAGTCAGGACGCGGCGGACACGGTAACCACGGACACGGACACGGACATGGCGGCGGCTCGGGCTGCGACAGTCGCACCAACAACTCGGTCAAGAAGCTGCTCGGGTGCGTGACGCTCAAGGGCGTGCTCGAGCACGAGAAGGCCCTGCAGAGGATCGCCGACCGCAACGGCGGCAACCGCGCCGCTGGCACGCCCGGCTACGACGCCTCGGTGGACTACGTCGAGTGGCGGCTGGAGCGGGCGGGCTACGACGTCTCGCGGCAGTCGTTCACCTTCTTCGACTTCCGCGAGCTGGGCCCCTCGGTCCTGCAGCAGACGGCCCCCGGCACGGTGACCTACGTCGAGGACACGGACTTCTCCGTCACCGACCACTCCGCCCCCGGCGACGTGACGGCAGCCGTGACGCCGGTCGACATCACGCTCGGGCTGGGCAACACCTCCACCAGCGGGTGCGAGGCCGCCGACTTCGCAGGCTTCCCGGCAGGCAACATCGCCCTGCTGCAGCGGGGAACGTGCACGTTCGAGATCAAGGGCGAGAACGCCGCCGCTGCCGGTGCCGTCGGCATCGTGTTCATGAACCAGGGCAACACCGACGCCCCCGACCGCAATGGCATCCCCGCCGTCACGCTCGGCAACGGCTACACCGGTGGCATCCCGGCCGTCAACGCGACGTACGCGCTGGGCGCGTCCCTCTCGGCGACGCCCGGCCTGACGATGCGCGTGTTCGCCAACGTCAGCCGGCTCCTCAGCGAGAACGAGAACCTCATTGCCGAGTCGCGCAAGGGCGACCCGCACAACGTCGTGATGGCGGGTGCCCACCTCGACTCCGTGCGCGAGGGTCCGGGCATCAACGACAACGGTTCGGGGTCGAGCGCGCTGATCGAGGTGGCCGAGCAGATGGCCAAGCTCAAGCTCCCCAACAAGCTCCGCTTCGCGTGGTGGGGCGCCGAGGAGGCCAACCTCGTGGGGTCGAACCACTACGTGTCCCAGCTCGACGACGCAGGTCTCGCGGACATCGAGATGTACCTCAACTTCGACATGGTCGCCTCACCCAACTACGGGCTCTTCATCTACGACGGTGACGGGTCGGGCTTCGGGCTCGTCGGCCCCGACGGCTCCGACGAGATCGAGGGGCTCTTCGAGGAGTACTACGCCAAACGCGACATCCCGAGCGAGCCGACCGCGTTCAGCGGACGGTCCGACTACCAGGCGTTCATCAACAACGGCGTGCCCTCCGGTGGGCTGTTCACCGGCGCCGAAGGCGTCAAGACCGCCGCCCAGGCGGCGAAGTGGGGCGGCACGGCAGGAACGGCGTACGACCCGTGCTACCACGCGGCCTGCGACACCATCGCCAACCTCAGCCACAGGGCGCTCGACATCAACTCCGACGCCATCGCCTACGTGATCTACCTGTACGCCTCCGGGAGGCGGGTGATCAACGCCGGGTAGGGCCGGTCCTCAGGCGGGTCGTCCGTCCTGCTCGACCACCGGGTGGGCGAGCAGGCGGGCGACCACGTCCTCCAGGACCGCCCCCTGCCCGGACGTACTGAAGTCGGGATCCGTCGCCAGCCGGCCGAGGAAGCCGTCGAGCACGAGCAGCAGCCAGGCGGTGAGGTCGCGGGGCGAGAGGTCGGTGCGCACCTCGCCCGCCTCCTGGGCCCGAGCCACCCACGGCTCCAGTCCCTCCTGCAGCGTCCGCGCGTCGAGGGCAAGGGCCGCCTCGATCTCGGGCTCCCCCATCACCGCACCCACGGCACGGACGAAGCCGGCGATCCGCGGGTCGGCGAACTCCTCGACGGCGTGCCGGACGTAGGCGTCCACGACCGACCGCGGGGACGCGGCGGCGTCCTGGCCCGCGAACCACTCCGCGGTCTCCGCCGTGCCGAGGTCGAGGATGGCGAGCAGCACCTGCTGCTTGGTCGGGAAGTAGTGGAAGAAGGTCCCGGAGCCGATGCCCGCCTGCCGGCAGATCGCCGCCGTGCTCGTGCCGGCGTAGCCGTGCGCCGCGAAGCAGGAGAGGGCGGCGTCGATGATCACCAGCCGCCTGGCGAGGTGCTTCTCGGGATCGACCGTGCGGGCCATACGTCACTTCCTATTAATGGAGTACATGCTCTAGTATTGCAGCCATGGCGACCCCCGAGCACTGGCACCTCGCCGAGGACGGCCGGGAGCACGCCGTCGCGGTCGAGCAGGGCGCGCTGACCCGCGAGGTGGTGTGGACCCGTGACGGCGTGGAGCTCGCGCGGAAGAAGACCTCCGACGAGACGGTCGTCCTCTCGCCGAAGGGCCAGGACGAGGCGCTGCGCCTGAAGTTCGCCATGGTGGGACCCGCGCGCCGGGTGACGCTCCACGCCTCCGAGGCCGAGGCGCACACCGGTCTCGGCGGGACCGACCTCGAGCCCGAGGCCGGGTCGCGGGCGGCCCGACGGGCCGAGTGGATCGGCCGGCACCCGCACCTCCACACGGCGCGGCAGACCGCACTGGCGGCGGCCGGCGTCGGCGTACCCGTGCTCCTCGTCTGGCTGCTGTCGATGGTGCCGTGGCCAAGCCTCGGCATCCCGTGGCCGGACCTGCCGTCGATCCCCTGGCCCGACCTGCCGTCCATCCCGTGGCCGGACATCTCGCTGCCGGCGATCCCGTGGCCCGACCTCAGCCTGCCCTCCCTGCCCGCGTGGACCGAGCCGGTCCGCAAGCTCGTCGTCCCGGTGCTGATCGCCTTCTTCATCGCCCGGGGCGAGGTGAAGCGGCGGCGGAAGGCGGAGGAGCGCCGCCGACTGGGCGTTGAGTCTCCTGGAGACTCAACGTCGAGCACGGCTACGGACCCCAGGCGGTGAGGCCCTCGCGGTCGTGCTCGCCGTGGGGCCAGACCGCGCGGACGACGCCGGCTGCGGCGAGGGCCTTGCGGCACCCCGGGCACGGCGGGTCGGTGATGTAGGCCGTCGCACCCTTGGTGTCGCGGGTCGCGAACAGCAGCGCGTTGACCTCGGCGTGGATCGCGATGCAGAAGCCGGCCGTGCCGGGCCGGTCGTAGTCGCCGAGTCCGGGGACGGCGTCGTACCCGAGCTGGCCGCGGGGGCAGGCGCCCTGCAGGCAGTCGTCCTCCCCCGGCGCGGCGCCGTTGTAGCCGGTGGCGATGATCCGGTGGTCGATCGTCAGCACCGCGCCGACCCGGCGGCGGGTGCACTTGGCGCGCGCGGACACCGCGGCGGCGATGCCGAGGAAGTAGTCGTCCCAGCCGGGAACGGCGGTCGGCTCGAGGTGGTCGCTCACGGGAGCACAGACTGCCCGATGTCGCCGGGGTTGTAGGCGACTTCCCAGCGGAACCCGTCCGGGTCGGCGAAGTAGCCGGTGTAGCCGCCCCACTCGCGCTCGACCGCCTCGCCGATCTCCTTCGCTCCCGCGACGGACGCCTGCTCGAGGACCGTGTCGACGCCCCGCTTGCTGGCAACGTTGTGGGCCAGGGTGATCGGGGGTACGCCGCCGCGTGCGGGCCGGTGCCCGACCTCGTCGATGAAGGACGCCTCGGCCCACAGGCTCAGCACGACCTTGTCGGCGACCCGGAACATCAGCACCTCCCCGGGCTCGTGGAGCTCGGGCTCCCAGCCCAGGCCGTCGACGTAGAAGCGCCGGGTGGCCTCCATGTCGGTCACGACGAGGGTGATGAAGCTGACCCGCTGGTCCATCTCACTGCTCCTCCTGCTGCTGGGCCTGCTGCTCGGGCGGGCGCGCGGCCAGGCGCACGCGCTGGCGGCCCATCGCGTCGAAGTTGCGGTCGTCGAGCCAGTCGTCGAGGGCGGCGCGCACCCGCGGCCACTCGCCGTCGGTGATCGAGAACCAGTCGGTGTCGCGGTTGCGGCCCTTGTAGACCACGGCGTTGCGGAAACGGCCCTCCCAGATGAAGCCGAGCCGGATCGCGGCGCGGCGCGAGGGGGCGTTGAGGCTGTCGCACTTCCACTCGTAGCGACGGAAGCCCAGGTCGTCGAAGGCGTGCCGCATCAGCAGCGCCATCGCCTCCGTGGCGGCACGGCTGCGCTGGAGCTGCCGGCCGAAGCTGATCCCGCCGACCTCGATCGAGCCCATCACCGGGTCGATCCGCATGAGCGAGCAGAAGCCCGCGGCCCGGCCGGTCTCGACGGGGACGATCGCGTACATCACCTGGCCGTGGTCGCCCTCCCCGTGCTCGACGATCGCGGCCATCTCGTCCCGGTCGCGCGGGCGGTCCCAGAACAGGTACGTCCAGAGCTGGTCGTCGTCCTCCCCGCAGACCGCGGCGTACAGGTCGTCGACGTGCTGTGGCCCGACCGGCTCGAGCCGGACGCCCTTGCCCTCGAGGACGGTCGCCTTCTCCGGCGGGGTCGCGGGGGTCCAGTCGACCGGGCGCCCGAGGCGCTGGCCGTGGTCGTTCTCGCTCATCGCGCCTCCGCCAGGGCGGTCGCCACCGCGGCCATCCCGCGCTCGACCTCGTCGAACGACGTGGACAGTGGCGAGAGGCCGATCCGCAGGCCGCCCGGGTCGCGGTAGTCGGGGATCACGTCGCGCTCCCACAGCCGGGCGGTCACCTCGCGCATCCGGGTGTGGTGGAGGGTGACGTGTCCGCCTCGCTGGGCCGGGTCGCGCGGTGAGGCGAGGGTGACCCCGGGCAGGGTCGCGTCGGCGAGCTCGACGGCGTACGACGTGAGGGCGACGGACTTCGCGCGGATCGCCTCCATGCCGGCCTCCTCGACGAGCTCGAGCATGCTCTGCATCGCGACCATCCCGAGGATCGGCGGGGTGCCGGAGATGAAGCGGCGGATGCCCGTCGCGGGCGCGTAGCCCGGACCCATCAGGAACGGGTCGGCGTGACCCATCCAGCCCTGGATCGGCTGGGTCAGCTCGTCTTGGAGGCGGGCGTTGACGTAGCCGAAGGCCGGCGAGCCGGGTCCGCCGTTGAGGTACTTGTAGGTGCAGCCGACGGCGATGTCGCAGTCCCACGCGTCGAGCTCGACCGGCACCGACCCGGCCGAGTGGCAGAGGTCCCAGAGCACGAGCGCGCCGGCGTCGTGGGCGATCCGGGTGAGGGCGGGCGCGTCGGCCAGCCACGCCGAGCGGTAGGCCACGTGGCAGAGCACGACGAGGGCCGTGCGCTCGCTGACGGCCGCGGCGAGCTGGTCGGCGGTGACCCCCTCCGTGGTGTCGACCTCGATCCAGCGCAGCGTGAGCCCGCGCTCCGCGGCGATCCCCTCGGCGACGTAGCGGTCGGTGGGGAAGTTGTCGGTGTCGATGACGATCTCGGTGCGCGCGGGGTCACGGCGCACGGCGGCGTCGACCGCGGCGCGCATCAGCTTGTAGAGCCAGACGGTGGTGGAGTCGCCGATCGTGGTCTGGCCGCCGGAGGCGCCCAGACAGATGCGAGCGAGGTCGTCCCCGAGGGTCGTCGGCAGGTCCATCCACCGCTCGTCCCAGCCGCGGATCAGGCGACCGCCCCACTCCTCCTGCACGAACGACGCGAGCCGGTCGGCCGTGGCCGCGACCGGACGGCCGAGGGAGTTGCCGTCGAAGTAGACGAGGTCGGTCCCTGCGCCGACGAAGCGCTCGCGGAAGTCGGCGAGCGGGTCGGCGGCGTCGAGCTGTGCGGACGTGAGGGAGGCGGCGGTGGGCACGAGGCCCACCTTCTCAGATCGCGGTCAGTACACCTCCAGCTCGTGGAGGGAGAACCCGTACGACGTCGCCCGGGTGAGCAGGCTCAGCCGGACGTGGCGGGCGTTCGTGGGCGTGAACGCCACGGTGTCGAGGCCACCGTCGCTGCCGCGAACCTGGCCGACCGTGCGCCACGTCGAGCCGTCGGTGGAGACCTGGACGTCGTAGTCCCTGGCGTGCGCGGCCTCCCACCGCACTGTCACCTTGCCGACGGCCTGCGCCGAGCCCAGGTCGACCCGGAACCACTGGTTGTCCTTCCACTCGCTCGCCCAGCGGCTCGCGGTGTCGCCGTCGACGGCCTTCGGCGGCTTGAAGCTGCCGAAGAGCGTCCACTCGGTGGTGCTGGCGCTGGCCGCCTTGTCGCGCGCCCGGTTGGGTGCGGCACGCCAGGCGCGGGTGGCGTTCCAGGTGTCGAGGTACATCTGGGCGCCGCCCGCGAGCGAGTCCACGACGTCCTGCCCGCCGACCAGCCGGATGTCCTCGATCCAGTCCGGGACCAGGCCGTAGTGGGCGACGCCGTCGGTGTTGACGTCCCAGGTGCGCTGGCCGGTCGTCTGGCGCTGCAGGACCGACCCGCCGTCGAAGCTGGTGAACGGGTACGTCACGTTGCCGTGGCGCGGCGCGGGGGTGCCGCCGACCCCGTTCATGTCGGTGCCGAACGCGTACGCCTTGCCGTAGCGCGCCCGCAGCGCCTGCTCGGACTGCCAGTCGGCGACGAACTCGTCGGCGCGGTGGCCGTACTGGGCGATCAGGCCGCCGCGCTCGTAGACCCGCTCGTGCCAGCTCGGGTCCATCCACGAGTGGCTGGAGACCACGCCCGGGTAGCCCGCGCTGTCGAGGATGTCGAGGGCGCGGCCGGCGGCCTTCACGCTCATGTGGTCGACCTCGAGCATCATGCCGCGCGCCATCAGCCCGCGCAGGGCGTACTCCCCCAGGCCGGTGAGGCCGCGGGTGTTGCAGCGCTTCGTGGTGTCGTACGCCGGTGGATCGGCCGGGAAGAGGTCGGCCAGCGCGCCGGTGAGGTCGGCGCTGGAGATCGGGTTGTCGGCCTGCGGGCCGCGGCACCGCTCCGTCTGCCAGAAGGTGCCGGTGGAGAGGAACTGGCCGGCGTTGACCGCCACGCCCGTGGTGCCCGTGTCGAAGCGGACGCCGCACAGCGCGTTGTCGAACTTGTGGCACAGGAAGGTCGAGGAGATGCCGAGCCGCTGGAACTCGTCCAGGCCGCGGTCGATGTCGGCGCGGTTGCACTGCGGGACGTCGAGGACCATCTTGCAGCCGAACGGCTCGGACATCTCGACGCCGAGGACCATCGCCATCTTCCCCTGCTCGATGACCGAGCGGGCCTGCTGGGGTGTGGTCACGATGCGCAGCCAGCCCTTGCCGGGGCCGCCGTACATGGTGTCGATGTAGGCCTCGAGGTCCCGGCTCTTCTGGGCCTGCAGGCGGATCGCGTCCATCTCGTTGCAGCCGCGGTCGCGCGGGAGGAACGAGCAGATCAGGCCGTTGGTGACGAGGTCGTTCACCATGATCCGTACGCCGCCGCGCCAGGCGCGCTCCATCCATGCGTAGTAGTTCTGCTGGTGCGAGAGGGAGTCGTGCTTCGGCCAGTGCGCGAACGTCGGGTAGCCCACGGGGTCGTGGGTGCCGTCGTCGCCGCCGGTGGCGTGCTCGAAGATCGCGCCGATGCCGTTGGGGTAGTGCTCCGGGCAGTCCATCAGCGCCTGCTGGATGCCGGCGGGGTCGAAGACCTTGCCGCAGATCATCCGGCCACCGAACCCCTCGTTGGCGAACACGTGGTTGTGCGCCTCGAGGAAGCCGCGTACGTCGCCGTCGGCGTCCGTGCCGGTGAAGGGCGCGCCCGTGACGTTGATCTGCGAGTCGGGGCTCGGGCGGTTCGGCGGGTCCCACCAGCTGGATGTGTCGGCGGCCGTGGCTCCCACGCCGACGAGCGACAGGCAGCACACCAGCGCCGCCAGGACAGACAGGACCGAGCGACGCATGTTCCCTCCCAAGACCGGATGCGACTCCTCGTCAAACTAGCGTTTGCGCATCCGGCCGGGAAGGGCCTGCGGGATCAGTAGCAGACGGCTCCGTGAGCGGCCGACTGGACGACCTTGCGGTACTTGCCGAGCACGCCGCGGGTGTACTTCGGGGGCAGCGGCTCCCAGCCCTCGGCCCGCTGGGCGAGCTCGGCCTCGTCGACGTGCACGTCGAGGGTCATGTTGGCGACGTCGAGGGTGATCTGGTCGCCGTCGCGGAGGAAGGCGATCGGTCCGCCGTCGCTGGCCTCGGGCGCGATGTGGCCGACGCAGAGTCCGGTCGTGCCGCCGGAGAAGCGGCCGTCGGTGATGAGCAGGACGTCCTTGCCCAACCCGGCGCCCTTGATCGCGCCGGTGATGGCGAGCATCTCGCGCATGCCGGGACCGCCCTTGGGGCCCTCGTAGCGGATGACGACGACGTCGCCGGGCTTGATCGCGCCCTCGGTGAGCGCGTCGAGGGCCTTGCGCTCGCCGTCGAAGACGCGGGCGGTGCCGGTGAAGGTGGAGTCGTCGAAGCCGGCGCTCTTGACCACGGCGCCGTCCGGGGCGAGCGAGCCCTTGAGGATCGTCAGGCCGCCGGAGGCGTGGATCGGCTTGTCGAGCTCTCGGAGGATCACCCCGTCGAGCGGCTTGGGGTCGAGCTCGGCGAGGTTCTCCGCCATCGTCTTGCCGGTGCAGGTGAGCACGTCGCCGTGGAGGTGGCCGGCGTCGAGCAGCGCCTTGAGCAGCACGGGGATGCCGCCGACGCGGTCGAAGTCGGTCCACACGAAGCGGCCGAACGGCTTCATGTCGGCGAGGTGCGGGACCTTCTTGCCGATGCGGGTGAAGTCGTCGAGGGTCAGGTCGACCTCGGCCTCGCGGGCTATGGCGAGGAGGTGCAGCACCGCGTTGGTCGAGCCGCCGAGGGCCATCGCCATCGCGATCGCGTTCTCGAAGGCGGGACGGGTCATGATCTGGCGGGCGGTGATGCCCTGGCGCAGCATGTTGACCACGGCCTCGCCGGACTTGTGGGCGAAGCCGTCGCGGCGACGGTCCACGGCCGGCGGGGACGAGCTGCCCGGGAGGCTCATGCCGAGGGCCTCGGCGACGCTGGCCATCGTGTTGGCGGTGTACGCGCCACCGCAGGCGCCCTCGCCCGGACAGATCGCACGCTCGACCTTGTCGACCTCCTCGCGGGTGATCTTGCCGGCGAGGCAGGCGCCGACGGCCTCGAAGGCGTCGATGATCGTGACGTCGCGGCCGTCGACCTGGCCGGGCATGATCGTGCCGGCGTAGAGGAAGACGCTGGCCAGGTCGAGTCGGGCGGCGGCCATCAGCATGCCGGGCAGCGACTTGTCGCAGCCGGCGAGCAGCACCGAGCCGTCGAGGCGCTCGGCCATCATCACGGTCTCGACCGAGTCGGCGATGACCTCACGGCTGACCAGGGAGAAGTGCATGCCCTCGTGGCCCATGGAGATGCCGTCGGAGACGGAGATGGTGCCGAACTC
>NZ_JAYSFM010000015.1:0-60796 GCF_041913365.1 Nocardioides sp. | reverse complement strand
TGCGGATCGCGTGGTCGGGCCAGACCGGGTCCCAGTTGTGGATGCCCTCGACGTAGGCCCACATCCGGTCTTTGTTGACCGTGGTGGCTCCGGCGTCCTGCGCGATGCCCTGCATCCGCCCGTCGACGTGCGCGGGGACGCCGGAGATCAGGTGCTCGGGCGCGGCGCCGACCCGCTCGGTCGGCCAGTTGCGACGCATCAGCTCGTGGTTGTGGCCGATGCCGCCGCTCGTCACGACGACCGCGGGCGCGCGGTGCTCGAAGGTGCCGGCCACGTCGCGGGACGACTTCACCCCGCGCTCGGCGTCGTCGTCGGCGAGCACCGTGCCGCGCACGCCGACCACGGCGCCGTCCTCGACGACGACCTCGTCGACCTGGTGACGGAACGCGAAGCGTACGAGCCCCTGGGTCTCGGCGCGCTGCACCGGCTCGGCGAAGATCCGGACGACCTCCGGGCCGGTGCCCCAGGTGAGGTGGAAGCGGGGGACCGAGTTGCCGTGTCCGGTGGCACGGCCGTCGCCGCGCTCGGCCCAGCCGACGAACGGCAGCGACTTGAGGCCGAGGTCGTGGAGGTAGGCCCGCTTCTCGCGGTGCGCGAACTCGACGTACGCCTTCGCCCACTGCTGCGGCCAGAAGTCCTCGCCGCGGCCGGGGCCGTCGGTGCCGTCGCCGAGGCGGTCGAACTGGGCCGAGCCCTGCCAGTCCTGCCACGCCAGCTCGGGGGAGTCCTTGATGCCCATGCGCCGCTGCTCGGGGCTGTCCACGAACAGCAGGCCGCCGAGCGACCACCAGGCCTGGCCGCCCAGGTTGTTGCGGTTCTCCTGGTCCAGCACGAGCACGCGCTTGCCGGCGAGGGCGAGCTCGTGGGTCGCGACCAGGCCGGCGAGGCCGGCGCCGACGACGATCGCGTCGGGGGTGAAGTCGGTGGTGCTCACTGCTGCTCCTGGGGGTAGTGGCGGACGATCATCTCGGCGAGCAGGCGCAGCGCGCGCTCGACGGTGCGGCCGGGTGGGGCCGCGGGGTCGGGGTCGAGGGCGGAGAAGGCGAGCCCGTCGAGCATGTTGACGACGATGCTGAGCACGGCCGCGAGGTCCTCGCCCGGCAGCCGGTCGCCCCAGAGGTCGGCGGCGGCGTCCAGCATCTGCGCCTGGAGCGACTCGCGGGCCGGGAGGAGCGCAGCGCGCAGCGAGTCGTCGGCGCGCGCGGCGACCAGCAGCTCGCGCCACGTCTGGTTGACGGGGGAGAGGACCAGGGCGCGCAGGTGGCCGAGCACGGCGTTGACCTCGTCGGCGGTGTCGACGCCGGCCGCGCCGAGCGCCCGGAACGCCTCGACCTGACGGCCGGCGACGTGCTCGGCGGTGGCCACGAGCAGCGCCTGCCGGGTGGGGAAGTGACGGAACAGGGCTCCCTGGCTGACGCCCGCCTCCGCACAGACCGCGGCGGTGGAGGTGCCGGCGTACCCACGCTCGGCGAGCGAGGCGACCGTGGCGTCGAGCAGGGCTCCGATGGTGCCCTCACGGCGCTGCGCCTGCGTACGTCGCTGGGTCGAGGTCACACCCGGAAGTGTGACATAGAAAGTGAGCGCTCGCTATCTAACGAGCCGGTGAGTGGAGGTTAGTCCTTGATCTCGCAGATGACGGCGCCGTTGGTGACGGTGGCGCCGACTTCGGCCTGGAGGCCGGTGACGGTGCCGGCCTTGTGGGCCTTGAGCGGCTGCTCCATCTTCATCGCCTCCATGACGACGATGGTGTCGCCCTCGGCGACCTCCTGGCCGTCGGTGACCACGACCTTGACGATCGTGCCCTGCATCGGCGAGGTGACCGAGTCGCCCGAGGCGGCCGCGCCGGCCTTCTTGGCCGAGCGCTTGGCCTTCTTCGCGCCACCGCCGGCCGCACCGCCGCCGACGGCGAGCCCGCCGAGCCCGGCAGGGAGGACGACCTCGAGACGACGGCCACCGACCTCGATGGTGACCTTCTGCCGCTCGCCCTGCTCCTCGGCCTCGCCCGCGTCGCCGGAGTAGGGCTCGAGCTGGTTGTCGTACTCGGTCTCGATCCACTGCGTGTAGACGGTGAACTCGCCCTCGCCTGACGGCGTGGAGGAGCCGACGTAGGCAGGGTCGGAGACGACGGCGCGGTGAAACGGGATGACGGTGGGCATGCCGTCGACGACGAACTCGTCGAGGGCGCGGCGCGAGCGCTCGAGCGCCTGGGTGCGGTCGCGGCCGGTGACGATGAGCTTGGCGATGAGGGAGTCGAACGAGCCGGGGATCGTCTCGCCCTGGTCGTAGCCGCCGTCGAGGCGCACGCCGGGCCCGGCCGGCGGGTGCCACTTCGTGAGGGTGCCGGGAGCGGGCATGAAGTTGCGGCCGCCGTCCTCGGCGTTGATGCGGTACTCGATGGAGTGGCCGCGGATCTCCGGGTCGCCGTAGCCGAGCTCCTCGCCGGCGGCGATGCGGAACATCTCGCGCACCAGGTCGATGCCGGTGACCTCCTCGGAGACGCAGTGCTCCACCTGGAGGCGGGTGTTGACCTCGAGGAAGGAGATCGTGCCGTCCTGGGCGACGAGGAACTCGCAGGTGCCGGCGCCGTAGTAGCCGGCCTCCTTGAGGATCCGCTTGGACGACTCGTAGAGCTCGTCGAGCTGCTCCTGGCTCAGGAAGGGCGCGGGGGCCTCCTCGACGAGCTTCTGGTTGCGGCGCTGGAGCGAGCAGTCGCGGGTGGAGACCACGACGACGTTGCCGTGCTGGTCGGCCAGGCACTGGGTCTCGACGTGGCGGGGCTTGTCGAGGAACTTCTCGACCAGGCACTCGCCGCGGCCGAAGGCGGTGACGGCCTCGCGGACGGCCGACTCGTAGGCGTCGGGGATCTCCTCGAGCGTGCGGGCGACCTTGAGGCCGCGGCCGCCACCGCCGAAGACGGCCTTGATCGCGACCGGGAGGCCGTTGGCCTTGGCGAACTCGACGACCTCGTCGGCGTCGGCGACCGGGTCCTTGGTGCCCGGCGCGAGCGGGGCGTTGGCGCGGTCGGCGATGTGCTTGGCCTTGGCCTTGTCACCGAGGGCCTCGATGGCTGCGGGAGGCGGGCCGATCCAGATCAGCCCTGCGTCGATGACGGCCTGGGCGAAGTCGGCGTTCTCGGCGAGGAAGCCGTAGCCGGGGTGGATCGAGTCGGCACCGGACTTCTCGGCGATCGCGATGATCTTGGCGATGTCGAGGTAGGACTCGGCCGGGGTGGCCCCGCCGAGGGAGTGGGCCTCGTCGGCGAGGCGGACGAAGAGCGCGTCGCGGTCGGGGTCGGCGTACACCGCCACGGAGCCGATGCCGGCGTCCTTGCAGGCGCGGATGACGCGGACGGCGATCTCGCCGCGGTTGGCGATCAGGACCTTCTTCAAGCTCACGCGGGACTCCTGGGGACTGCGGCGCGGTTCGGTTCAGCGCGGCCGGGTTGCGTACCGCTGGGCAGGCTACCGCGAGCGGAGGATGGTGCGACCGACAGCCTGGTGCAACGGACGTACGACGCGCCCGTAGGCGATGCCGACTGTGATCGACGCCACGAGTGCGAGCCACTGGTGGCCGGCGTCCTCGAGGGCCGGGTAGACCTGCCAGTGGGTGAGGTAGACGAACAGGCTCGCCCCGGCGAGCACCCCGGCGGCCCGTGCGAGCCACGACGGCAGCGGCACGTGCGGGACCCACAGCATGAGCAGGAAGCCGCCGAGCACGATGACCTCGCGGTGCGCCTGCCCGAAGAAGCCGACGGTCAGCGCGGCGGCAACGGCGGTCACGAGCAGGCGCCGGCGGGTGCTGGTGGCGCGGGCCGCGACCCACCCGAGCACGAAGAAGAAGGCGACGACGAGCGTGGTGTAGCGCTGGGTGGGTCCGGCGCGGAGGCCGACCTCCACGAATCGGGCGGCGGCGGCTACGGCGAGGACCGCGAGCGCGAACCGGAACGGCGTACGCCGCTCGAGCCGGTGCAGCGCCGGCACGCACGTGATCGCGAGGGCGGCGGCGGTGATCCAGACCAGCGACTCGAGGAACCACAGCTGCCACTGGTCGTCCCACTCCGAGCCGTTGACCAGCTCGCGGACGAAGAGGGCGGTGGTGAGGTCGTAGCTGCCCAGGACGAGCGCGACGCCGCCGACCCAGAGCACCGAGGGCACCACCAGCTGGGCCAGGCCGGAGAGGCCGTGGCGGAGGCGCGTGCGGGCGTCGCCGGCGGCCGAGAGCTGGAAGCGGGCGAAGTTGAAGCCGGCCAGCGCGAGCAGCAGGTGGGCGCCGCCCTCGAGCGGGACCAGGTCGACGTGGCTGGCGACGACGAAGAGGATCGCGAGCGCGCGCAGCCCGACCGTGGTGTCGAGCCGCACGGTCCTCCTGCGGCGGGCGGGCGCGTCGACGGTCGTCGCCGTGGTCCGCAGGTGCTCCAGCTCGCCGATGCCGCGCGTGTGCCAGCCGGCCGGCAGGCCGCCCGGGAAGAGGTCCGCGAGGCGCGTGGCCAGCTCGACGTAGGACAGCGAGTCGCCCCCGAGGTCGACGAAGGAGTCGTCGTCGGTGGCGTCGGGACGGCCGAGCACGAGCACGAAGTCGGCGCGCACCGAGGCGGCCTCGCGGGTGTCGTCCGGCGCACCGTCGGCCAGCTCGGCAAGCTCGCCGAGCGCGAGGTAGTCGGGCTTCCCGGTCGCGGTGACGGGGAGCGGGTCGAGGACCGTGACCCGGACGGCGTGGGCGGGCACGCCGCAGTGGCTGGTCACGAGCCCGCGCGCGGCGGCGCTGCCGCGGCCGTGGGTCACGAAGACGTGCACGGCCCGGTCGGTCGCCACCACGCGCGCGTGCCGGTCGACGGTCGCGCGCAAGGTCTGCTCGACGGCGTCGAGGTCGATGCGCAGCCCGAAGACCTTGCCGTAGCGGTTGCGCCTCCCGACGACCTCGAAGAGCCCGTCGACGCAGCGGGCCAGGTCGCCGGTGCGCAGCTCGGCGGTCTGCGCGCCGAGGGCGAGGTCGGCGGGGGCCTGGGCGTAGCCGAGCATCACGTTGGGACCGGAGTAGACGAGCTCGCCGACGCCCGGCCGGTCGTCGGCCTCCTGGTCCAGGCGCAGGTGGCCACCGGGGATGGCGCGACCGATCGCGGCGGGGTGGTCCTCGGCGAGGCCGGGCGGCAGCCAGGCCATGCGGGCGGTCGCCTCGGTGGCGCCGTACATCACCACGAGGTCCCACCCGTGTCCGCGGCCGAACCGGCTCCAGCGGCGTACGGCGTCGGGGTCGAGGCGGCCGCCGGCCTGGGTCACCTGCCGCAGGGTCGGCAGGTCGCGCTCCTCGAAGCCGCTCGCGGCCAGCAGGTCGAAGGTGTGCGGGACACCGGCGAAGCTGGTGGCGCCGCTGCGGGCGAACAGGTCCCAGAAGCACTCGTCGACCACGCTCAGGCCGGTCAGCACGACGCTGGCGCCGGCCATCAGGTGCGAGTGCAGCACCGACAGCCCGTAGCAGTAGTGCAGCGGCAGCGTGGTGATCGCGCGGTCGGTGGGGGTGAGGTCGAGGTAGTCGGCGATCGCGGCGGCGTTGCTGGCCACGTTGTCGCGGGACAGCCGCACCAGCTTGGGGGAGCCGGTCGTGCCCGAGGTGCTGAGCAGCAGGGCCAGGTCGGGGTGGAGGTCGTGGGCGGTGGCGTCGCGGCGTACGTCGTCGGGTGCGTCGGTCGTGCAGACGACGTCGGGGTCGTAGGCGGCGACCATCGCCTCGAGCTGGGCCTCACGCGCGTCGGGGACCACAAGGGCGACGTGGCCGTGCTGGAGCGCGGCGAGGTAGGCGACGAGCGAGTCGAGCCGGTTGGCGCCCTCGACGAGCACGAGTCGGCGGGCGGGGCCCCAGGCCGCGGCGCGGTCGGCGACGCGCCGGGCGAGCTCGGCGTGCGAGACCTCGACGCCGTCGGTGAGGACGGCCGGGGCGGCACCGAAGCGCGCGTGCGGGAGGACCGGGCTGGTCGCCGGTGACGGTCGGGTCGGAGTCAGCGTCACGGCGAGCCAGCCGCTCGGTAGGCGCGGACCAGGCCGGTCACCCGCAGGTGGACGACGTCGCCGGGGGCGGGGTGGAGGACCCCGGACATCCGGGAGAGCACGGAGGTGCCGTCGGCGAGCCGGACCTGCACCGCGCAGTCGTGGCCGTAGTAGCTGACCTCCTCGACCTCGCCGCGCACGCCCTCGTCGTGCGCGAGGTCGACGTAGACCTGCTCGGGCCGGATCATCAGCGACACCGGGCCGGTGGCCGGCTCGGTCAGCACGACCTCACCGAGCGCGCAGCTCGCGTGGGCCTCGTGGGCGGTGCCCGGGAGCACGACGGCGCGGCCGACGAACTCGGCGACCTGGGGGTCGCTGGGGGACAGGTAGACCTCGCTCGGCGGCGCCGACTGCACGAGGCGGCCGCCGCGCATGACCGCGACCTGGTCGGCCAGCGAGAGGGCCTCGTTCTGGTCGTGGGTCACGAGCAGCGCGGTGGTGTTGGTGGCCTCCAGCGCCCGGCGCACGGCACGGGAGGTGCTGCCACGCAGGCTCGCGTCGAGGGAGGAGAACGGCTCGTCGAGGAGCACCACGGCGGGCTGCGGCGCGAGCGAGCGCGCGAGGGCGACGCGCTGCTGCTGGCCGCCGGACAGCTCGTCGGGACGGCGGTGGCGGTAGTCGGCGGGCAGCTCGACCAGGTCGAGCATCTCGGCGACCCGGTCCCGTCCGCCGCCGGAGGCACGGGCCTCCCGGGGCAGGCCGAAGGCGATGTTGGCGGCGACGTCGAGGTGCGGGAAGAGCGCGCCCTCCTGCGGGACGTAGCCGACCCGGCGCGCCTGCGGCGGCGTCGAGCGCACGCCGTCGCCGGCGACCACGGTGTCGCCGAACGCGATGCTGCCGGACTCGGGCACGAGGAAGCCGGCGATGAGGCGCAGCAGCGTCGTCTTGCCGCACCCCGACGGGCCGAGCACGGTCGTGAAGGAGCCGTGCGGGACGGTGAGGGTGACGTCGTCGACGGCGCGGGTCGCGCCGAACGACTTCGTCACGCCGGTGATGGTCACGCTGCTCATGCGGGCACCCTCTCCGGGTCGTCGGAGCGCATCAGCAGCACCGTGGCGGGGATCGAGACGAGCACGAGCAGCAGCGCGTAGGGGGCGGCGGCGCCGTAGCGCAGCTCGGAGGAGGCCGACCAGAACTCGGTGGCCAGGGTGCGGGTGCCGATCGGGGAGAGCATGAGCGTGGCGGTGAGCTCGGTGGAGATCGCGAGGAAGACGAGGGCCGCACCCGCGCCGAGGCTCGGCGCGATCAGCGGCAGGGTCACCCGTCGCGCGGTGGCGAGCGGGCCGACGCCGAGGCTGTGCGCGACGTCGTCGAGCACGGCCGGCGCCTGCTCCAGCCCGGCACGCACGGTCACCACGGCCCGCGGCAGGAAGAGGATGGCGTACGCCGCCACCAGCAGGCCGGCGGTCTGGTAGACCGCGGGCACCAGCCGCAGCGACGCGACCACCAGCGCCAGCCCGACGACGATGCCGGGCAGGGCGTTGGCGACGTAGGTGCTGCGCTCGATGAGCGTGCTGGCCGCTCCGCGGTGGCGCACGGCCAGCCAGACGACCGGCACCGCGGCGAGCGTGGTGACGACGGCGCCGGCCAGCGCCAGGACGATCGTGGCGACCAGCGCCCCGGTCAGGTCGGTCATCGGGAACTCGGTCGAGGTGCCCACCGCGAGCCAGCGCACCAGCGAGAAGGCGGGTACGCCGATGGCGAGCACGACGACGGCGCCCACGGTCGCGAGCAGCGGGGCCTGCCACCGGCCGAGCTCGACGGGCACGGCCGCGCGGGCGGCGCCGCGGCCGACTCGGGCGTAGCGGCGGTCGCCACGCAGCCGGAGCTCGCCGACCAGGAGGAAGAGGCAGAGCAGGACGAGGACGCCGGCCATCGCGGTGGCGGCAGCGCCGTTGAAGGTCGAGCCGTACTGGTCGTAGATCGCGGTGGTGAAGGTCGGGAAGCGCAGCAGCGACAGGGCGCCGAACTCCGCCAGCAGGTGCAGCCCGACGAGCAGCGCGCCCCCGAGCAGGGCCGGGCGCAGCTGGGGCAGGACCACGGTGCGGAAGGTGCGGGCGCGGGAGTGGCCGAGCGACCAGGCCGACTCCTCGAGCGCCGGGTCGAGGCGGCGCAGCATCGCCACGACGGGCAGGTAGACCAGCGGGTAGTAGGACAGCGTGACGACGAGGAACGCGCCACCGAACCCGTGCACGCTGCGGTCCAGGGACACCCAGGCGTAGCCGTTGACGAAGGCCGGGACCGCGAGCGGCGCCACGAGCAGCCCGTGCCACAGCCGACGTCCGGGGAGGTCGGTGCGCTCGACCAGCACCGCCAGGGCGACGCCGAGGGCGGCGGTCGCGGCCATGCAGGCGGCCGCGAGGGTGATGGTGTTGCGGAGCAGCTCACCGATCCGCGACCGGGCGAGCAGGTGCCAGAGGTCGGCCGGCCCGATGATCACGACGTAGGTGGCGACGTAACCCAGCGGCACGAGCGCGAGCAGCGCCACGGCCGCTCCCGCAGCGAGCAGCAGGGGCGGTGTGCGACGCCCGGTCGTGGTGGCGGCCGCCCCGGTCAGAGGAGGCCGGCCTCGGTCATGAGGTCGGTGACCTGCGGGCCGTTGAGGCCGGCCACGTCGACCTCCGGCGGCTCCAGCTCGTCGAACGGCTTCACGTCGGGGTTGAGGCTGGCGTCGGGGTTGAGCGGGTACTCGAGGGCGTACGACTCCGCCATCGCCTGCTGCGCCTCGGTGCCGGTGAGCCAGGTGACGAACTCCTCGGCCGCCTCCTGGTGCTCGCTGCTGGCGAGGATGCCCGCGCCGGAGATGCTGAGGAACGCGCCCGGGTCCTGGTCGCCGAAGAAGTGCAGGGCCGAGCTGTCGGAGTCGGTGCCGTTCTCCTCGCGGTCGCGGTACCAGTAGTAGTGGTAGGCGATGCCGGCGTCGACCTCGCCGGAGTCGACGGACTGCATGACGACGAGGTTGTTCTGCACGATGACGCCGTTGTCCTTGAGCCCGGCCAGCCAGTCGGCGGTGGCCTGCTCGCCCTCGAGCGCGAGGACGGCGGAGACGATCGCCTGGAAGTCCGCGCCGGTGGGGGAGAAGGCGACGCGGCCCTTCCACTCGGGCTCGGCGAAGTCGAGGATCGAGGCGGGCATGTCGGCCTCGGTCATCGAGTCGGTGTTGTACATCGCGACGGTCGAGCGGCCGAGGAAGCCGGTCCACGTGCGGTCGGAGGGGACGTACTGGTCCGGGATCGACTCGGTCGCCGACTCGGGCAGCTCGGCGAACAGGCCGGCGTTGTCGACGATGCTCATTGCCGGGGAGTTCTCGGTGAGGAACACGTCGGCCGGGGAGTCCTCGCCCTCCTCGACGATCTGGTTGGCCATCTCGAGGTCCTTGCCGTTGCGCAGCTCGACGTCGAGGCCGGACTCCTCCTCGAAGAGCGGGACGAGCTCGTCGAGCAGCTGCTCGTGCTGGGCGTTGTAGATGACCAGGTCGGGCGACCCGAAGACGCCGCAGGCCGACAGGGTGGACGCGGCGAGCAGGGTGCTGGCGAGGGCGGCGCCGGCGCGTGCGGCGCCGCGGCGGGGGAGGGTCGTCACGGGGGTGTGCCTCACTTGACTCAGGACTTTGCTTAGGCTCGCCTAACAGTAGACCCGGAGGGGTGGGGTCGTGGAATCGGTCCATCCGGCGGGGTCGCGCGGGGGTTAGCGATCGCTAACCTGCGGCGCTACCCTGCTCGCATGACCTTCGAGCTGTCCCCCGAGCACGAGCAGTTCCGCCGCAGCGTCCGCGACTTCGCCGAGGCCGAGATCGCGCCGCACGCCGCGCAGTGGGACCGCGAGCACCACTTCCCGACCGACGTCGTGCAGAAGATGGGCGCGCTCGGCCTGATGGGCCTCACCGCCCCGGAGGAGTTCGGCGGCGCGGGGATGGCGGGCGAGGACGGCGGCTTCACCTCGCTGTGCCTGGCGATCGAGGAGATCGGCCGTGTGGACCAGTCGATGGGCATCACGCTCGAGGCCGCGGTCGGTCTCGGCATCAACCCGATCCTCACCTACGGCACCGACGAGCAGAAGAAGACCTGGCTGCCCGCCCTCGTCGCCGGTGAGCAGCTCGCCGGCTTCGGGCTGACCGAGCCCGGTGCGGGCTCCGACGCCGGGGCCACGAAGACGAAGGCGGTGCTGGAGAACGGCGAGTGGGTCGTCAACGGCGCCAAGCAGTTCATCACCAACTCCGGCTCCTCGATCACCTCGCTGGTCACCGTCACCGCGCGCACCGGCGAGCGGGCCGACGGCCGTCCGGAGATCTCGACGATCATCGTCCCCTCGGACACGCCCGGCTTCACCGCCGAGAAGGCGTACGACAAGCTCGGCTGGCACGCCTCGGACACCCACCCGCTGTCCTTCACCGACGCCCGCGTGCCCGAGGGCAACCTGCTCGGCGACCGCGGTCGTGGCTACGCCCAGTTCCTCGCCACCCTCGACGACGGCCGCGTCGCGATCGCGGCCCTCGCGGTCGGCTGCATCCAGGCCTGCCTCGACATGTCGCTCCAGTACGCCGGCGAGCGGCAAACCTTCGGCGGCCCAATCGGTCGCAAGCAGGGCCTGGCCTTCCAGGTCTCCGACCTCCAGGTGATGCTCGACGCCTCGCGCCTGCTGACCTACAAGGCCGCCGCGATGAAGGACGCGATGGATGCGGGGCAGAACGTGTCGACGGGCGCCTTCAAGCAGGCCGCCGCGGTCGCCAAGCTCTACGCCACCGAGTCGGCCGTCACCGCGACCCGGATCGCGACCCAGGTGTTCGGCGGCTACGGCTTCATGGAGGAGTACCCCGTGGCGCGCTTCTACCGCGACGCCAAGGTGCTCGAGATCGGTGAGGGCACCTCCGAGGTCCAGCGGATGCTGATCGCCCGCGGGCTCGGCCTGCCCGTCGAGTGAGCGTCGCACCTCACCCGGCGAGGACGTAGTCGATCGTCAGCGCTGGGGCGTCGCGCCGCCGGATCGTGGCGACCGGCGGAGGCCTGGTGGTGAGGGAGTGGCCGGTCGGGGTCGTGGTGGTCACGGTGCCGTCCGGCCCGGGTCTGGTCCGCCAGCGCGGGGCTTCCTTGGCGTAGTTGCAGGCCTCGCAGAGCCCTTGGCCGTTGGCCCCGGACGTGAGTCCACCCGATCCGCGGGACCGCACGTGGTCGAGGTGTCGGATCGGGGCATTGCACCAGGGGGTGCGGCAGACCTGGTCGCGCAGCCGGATGAACCGGGCCAGCGTGGACCGGAAGAGACGGGCGCGGCTGTCCATCGAGACCAGCTCGCCGGTGGTCGGGGAGGCGTAGAGCCGTCGCAGCCAGACCTCCTCGCCGCGCCTGAGGGCGTCGGCGACGATCTCGCGGGCGAGCTCGGCCGGGATCGGTCCGAACCCGGCCAGACGCGCCTCCTCGTCGCTCGTGCCGAGGAGGGCGTCGTGGGACATGACGAGGGAGAGGTCGACGGATCGGCGGCGGGTCGGGCGGCCTGTGGGGTCTGCTGGCCCCTCGGGCTCGGCGCCCTCGGACGCCTCGGCTCCGAGGAGCCGGTCGACCAGCTCGTCGGCCATCACCTGCCCCTTGGTGCGTGGGTCGCCCTGCGCCCGGGCGGTGTCGGCCTCACGGGTCAGGGCGGCGAACGCGGCCACGCCCGCCGCGACGGGCAGCAGCGCGGACAACCACACCATGGTGTCGGGAGCGGGGCGGATCGAGACGCACCGCTCGGACTCGGCCTTGCGTCGACGGGCGGTCACTGCCTCGGCGTCCAGGCGAGCGGCCGCGGCCTGCGCGCGGCTGACGACCTCCCGGTCGCTCATCGCCTCGAACGCGTCGGGGTCGGCGGCCAGCAGCTCGTCGACTGCAAGCCGATCCTCCAACGAGAGGCAGGCGGTTTCGCGCGCCATGAGCGTGGCCCGCCACTCGGTCACGCGACCCGCTCGCCATGCGGCCCAGGTGTGTGGGAGCTCGCTGCTCACCACCCGCGCCAGCCCGAGGTGGCGCTGGCCGCGGTGGGGCGACTCACGCCGGGCGAGGGCGATCATCGACCCGACACCCTGGCCCCGGCGGGCGGCCGGGACGCCCAGCGCCTTGTGGTCCGCCTCGACCGACTCGGCGAGGTCGGCGGCGAGCGCTGCCTGCGCGGCGGTGGTCGTGCAAACCAGCTCCTCGAGCGCGCGGATGAGATCGACTCGCTCCGCGTCATCGAGCACGCTCGGCCGGTCGAGCGTCACCTGCACCTCGCGCCGGATCGCCGCGACTGCGGCTGCGGTGAGGGGCTCGGTGGTGCTCATGGATCCACTCAACACGAAGGGTCCGACAACGGGACCTGGGGTCTGTGGACTACCTGTTGCCTGGCGCGAAGCTCACGCGTCAGCGGCGTCGTCGACCACGAGCACTGACCTGAGTGGGAACAGACTGCGCCACCGAGGAGCGAGTGCCTCGTAGTGGCGTAGCACCAGATCAACGAGATCCTCGCCACTGATGAGCCGCAGGCCGTGGCGCGCACGTTCGATGGCCAGCGCGTCCTTGCTGTAGTTGCCGAGCGTCACGAAGAGGTTCAGTTCGTTGGGTGATTGCGTTCCTAGGAGCTGGCTGACCTCGGGTGCGCCGACCGTGGTGGTCCGATGCTTGCACTGCACCTTGATCAACGGTGGTTCCACCCCCAAGGGGTCGCGATGCGCGATGACGTCGACCCCTCCGTCCTGGGAGTAGGCGGTCACTCGTGCCTCGTACCCGAGCGCTCGCAGGACATCAGCAGTGAACTCCTCGAAGTCCTGATGCGTCATCGCCGTCTTGATCTGCTCAAGGACGAAGTCGCGGGTGTGGCGGTCGATGCGTGACGCTCGCGGTTCGTCCGCGGCGTCGTCGTCGACACTCGCGCTCTCGACTTCCTTCTCCACCGCCTCGGGGGAGGGCATGTCGCTCTTGAGAGCAGCCTCGAACTCCGCGCGATGTCGCCGGATGCCGAACACAGCGAGGAAGGCGCCGACCTCGTAGAGCGCGGCCTGCGAGAAGAGGGAGCGGGGCAGCCCGAGCTTCGTCCACTCCACCGGGCGACGGTGGCGATGGGTGCTTGCAGTCGAGACGAACTCGTAGGGTCCAGTCACCACGCCGATGTTGATGGTGCTGTCGGGCTTGTAGGGCGCGACCACGATGTCGCCCACGGCGATTTCATCGGCGAAGCGATGGAGGATCCCCACCCAGCCGGCTATCGCGCGTGACTTCTTGTCGGGGTAGGCGTCGAGAAGTGCCGCGCGGAGGTCGTCGCGATCGAGTCCGATGTCGCGGAGGTCTCCGAGCTCGTCCCAACCGATGCTGACGAACCCGCCGCTCACCAGTTCGTCGGATAGTGCGTTGTTGTGAATCCCCCACATGTCCACCATGCCCGTCGTTCTATCACCCGTCTCGGTCACCCGTTGAGCTTCACGACATAGCGCCACGCCCTCAGCTCTGGCGGGTTAGGTTGGCCGCGCGCAGGTTGGTCAACAAAGGGGAGTCATGGCACCGCAGGGGTTCTCGGACAAGGTCGCGTTCGTCTGGAGGGTGGCCGACAAGCTCCGCGGCACCTTCAAGCAGCACGAGTACGGCTCGGTGATGCTCCCGCTACTCGTCCTCCGCCGGATGGACGCGGTCCTCGAGCCGACGAAGAAGGCTGTGCTGGACGCGGCCGCGGGGATGAGCGAGATCGGTCCCGGTCAGGACGCGATCCTCAAGCAGGTCGCCGGCCAACGGTTCTACAACACCTCCCCGCTGACGCTCGCCTCGATGCTGAGCGACGACAAGAACCTGGACCAGGCGCTCGCCGGCTACCTACGTCGTCTCTCGGCGGACGCGTACGCCGTGATGGAGGCCTACAACCTCGACGACAAGATCGCTCGGATGCACAAGGCCGGGACCCTGTACGCCGTCCTGGCCGACTTCGCCGACCTCGACCTGCGCCCGAGCGTGGTAGGCAACGAGGCGATGGGCTACATCTTCGAGGAGCTGCTCCGGAAGTTCTCCGAGATGTCTAACGAGACCGCGGGTGAGCACTACACCCCGCGCGAGGTGATCTCGCTGATGGTGCACCTGATGCTCACCGGAGCGACGTCGGCGGAGCTGACCCAGAACCCCAAGCCGGTGCGCACCATCTACGACCCGGCCGCGGGCACCGGCGGGATGCTGATGGGCGCGATGCACCAGATCACCGAGATGAACCACGGCGCGGTGGTGAAGGTCTACGGTCAGGAGCTGAACGACGAGACGTGGGCCATCGCCCAGTCCGACCTGATGATGCAGGACATCGACCCCAAGCAGATGGCCAACGGCAACACGCTCGTCGCCGACGCCTTCGCCACGCTGCCGGGCTTCGACTTCATCCTCGCCAACCCGCCCTACGGCGTGGACTGGAAGGGGTACGCCCCAGCGATCAAGGACGAGCACGCACGTCTCGGCTTCGACGGGCGCTTCGGCGCCGGCCTGCCGCGCGTGTCCGACGGGTCGCTGCTCTTCCTCCAGCACATGCTCAGCAAGATGAAGCCGAGTGGCTCCCGCGTCGGGATCGTGCTCTCGGGGTCGCCGCTGTTCTCCGGGCAGGCCGGCTCGGGGGAGTCGGAGATCCGCCGGTGGATCCTCGAGAACGACTGGATCGAGGGCATCGTGGCGCTGCCGGACCAGATGTTCTACAACACCGGCATCTCCACCTACATCTGGATCCTCACCAACGACAAGGCCGAGGCTGACCGCGGCACCGTCAAGCTCGTCGACGCCCGTGAGCTCGGCACCAAGATGCGCAAGTCGCTCGGTGACAAGCGCAAGGAGCTCACCTCCGACGCGATCACCCACGTCGCGCAGCTGTACGGCGGCGCGCGGGGCGAGTTCGCCGACGACCCACGCGTGAAGGTGCTGACCCGCGAGACGTTCGGGTTCCAGCGGATCACGGTAGAGCGACCACTGCTCGACGACGCGGGTGAACCGGTCCTGAAGAAGGGCAAGGCCCAGCCCGACCCCAAGCTCCGCGACCAGGAGAACGTGCCGCTTCCCGCCGGATTCCTCGACCTCGGTGAGGACGAGCGCGCCAAGGTGCTGCGCGTGGCGGCCGAGGAGCACCTGGAGAACGAGATCCACCCCTACGTCCCCGACGCCTGGATCGACCACGCCAAGACGAAGCTCGGCTTCGAGATCCCTTTCACCCGCCAGTTCTACGTTTACACCCCGCCGCGCCCGGTCGGGGAGATCGCGACCGAGATCAAGGAGCTCGAAGAGCAGATACAAGAGTGGATGAAGGGGCTTGGGCTGTGACAACAGCACCAGTTTGGTCGATGGTCGATCTTCAAAATGGCTATCCATTCGACAGCGCGGAGTTTGATTCAGCAGGTCCAACGCCTCTGGTGCGGATTCGCGACCTCTCAGCGTCGGACTTCGAGACCTTCCTTCCCTTCGACGTGCCCGACGAGCAGGCCATCCTTCCGGGCGATCTTGTTGTCGGCATGGACGGTGACTTCACAGTACGCATTTGGGATCGTCCGCGCGCCGCGCTGAATCAGCGCCTCTGCAGACTACGAGTGAAGAACGGTGTTGCCGATCTTCGTTTCGTGGCTTATGCGTTGCCGCAGCAATTGGAACGCATTCACGCGACGCAGTTCGCCACCACTGTCAAGCACCTTTCGTCACGCGAGATCCTCGGGTGTCGGCTGCCGGCGAAGTCGCTGCCGGAGCAGAGTCGAATTGCGAATTTCCTCGACGAACGGGTTTCACGGATCGACCGGATCATTGCTGCTCGTCGAAAGCAGGCGACCGCGGTGGTTGAGGAGTATGAGGCGGCTCGAGCGTCCGCCGTACTCTCATCCGAGTGGCCGGAACGGCGCCTCAGTCATGTGGCTCGGATGGGCACGGGCCACACACCGAGCAGGTCGAACGTGGACTACTGGCGAGATTGCACGATTCCGTGGTTGACCACCGGCGATGTGCATAGGTTTCGCAAGGACGAGATCGACGTCCTGACGGACACGACTCTTCAGATCAGTGAGCTCGGCCTGAAGAACAGTGCCGCGATCCTGCATCCCGCTGGGACTGTGGCACTCAGCCGCACGGCGTCTGCGGGATTCTCAATTGTTATGGGCCGCGACATGGCCACGAGTCAGGACTTTGCAACCTGGACTTGCCGCGACGGTCTGCTGCCCGAGTTCCTGCTCCATGTACTGCGCGCCCGCCGATCATTCCTGCTCGGCTACCTGTCCATGGGGACTACCCACAAGACGATCTACTTTCCTGACCTTATGGACCTGACCGTGGGTCTCCCGCCCCTCGCGGATCAACGATCGGCGGTGGCAGACGTATCTCTCTACGGCGAATCGCGCACGCAGGTACTCGCTGCACTGGAGAAGCAGGTCGCACTCCTCGCCGAGTACAAGACCTCCCTCATCAGCGCCGTCGTCACCGGCGAGCTCGACGTCACGACGGCGGGAAGCGGGATCCCGGTATGACCGCGCACGACGAGGCGGCGTTGGAGTCCAACATCGATGCCCACCTGACGACTCACGGCTGGCACGCGCTCGACCCGGCGACGTACGACAAGAAGCTCGGCCTGTTCGGCGGGGAGGTGGTGGCGTACGTCCAGACGTCCCAGCCGAAGGCGTGGGAGAAGCTAGTCACCCGACACGGTGGCGAGCAGATGGCGGCCGCGAAGTTCCTCAAGGTCGTGGCCGACGCGATCGACCACCGCGGCACGATCAGCGTGCTGCGCGGGACAGTCAAGGACTCCGGCGTCACGGTGAGGATGTGCTGGTCGAAGCCGGCCAACGACCTCACGCCGGAGCTGGCAGAGCGCTATGCCGCGAATCGGTGCGGTGTCGTTCGACAGCTGCACCACTCGGAGTCCAACCCCGCCGACTCCCTCGACTTGGTGCTGGTCGTCAACGGCATCCCGGTCGCGACCGCGGAGCTGAAGAACCCGCTGACGCACCAGACCATCGAGCACGCGATGGCGCAGTACCGTACCGATCGCAACCCGCACGACCTGATCTTCGCCAGGCGCACCCTGGTGCACTTCGCGGTCGATCCGCACCGGGTGGCGATGACCACGAGGTTGGCCAAGGAGCAGACGAGGTTCCTGCCGTTCAACACTGGCTCGGACGGACCGGGGCAACCGGGCGGGGCAGGCAACCCGACCAGCGACGGCTACCAGACGGCGTACCTCTGGGTGCAGGTGTGGCAGCGCGACGCGTGGCTCGACCTGCTGCACACGTTCGTCCACGCTCACGACGGAGGGATCCTGTTCCCGCGGTTCCACCAGTGGCACGCAGTGCGGACAATCCTCGCCGCGACGAAGGCCGACGGCGCGGGAGTCGACCGGCTGGTCCAGCACTCGGCCGGGTCGGGCAAGTCCAACACCATCGCCTGGACGGCGCACTCGCTCTCGCGGCTGCACGGTGACGACGACGCGCCGATCTTCGACAAGGTGGTGGTGATCACCGACCGGCGCGTGCTCGACCGGCAGCTCCAGGAGACCGTCGCCGGGCTCGACCACACGCCGGGCACGATCGTGCGGGTCGACCAGCACTCCAGCCAGCTCAAGGAGGCGCTGGAGGGCAACGCCGCGCGGGTGATCATCACGACGCTGCAGAAGTTCCCAGTGATCGCCGAGACCGCCAACGCGGTGGTCGGGCGCCGGTTCGCGGTGATCGTGGACGAGGCGCACTCCTCGACCACGGGCGACGCGGTCAAGAAGCTGAAGAAGGTGCTCGGCGAGGGGCTGGAGGAAGCCGAGGCGACCGAGTCGGAGGCCGAGGCGGAGTCCGACGCCGACGACGCGCTCTTGGCCAGCGCGCAGGCTCGCGGCAAGCAGAAGAACCTGTCCTTCTTCGCCTTCACCGCCACGCCGAAGCCGAAGACGCTCGAGACCTTCGGGCAGACGGGGCCTGACGGCAACAGGCGGCCGTTCCACACCTACTCGATGCGTCAGGCGATCGACGAGGGCTTCATCCTCGACGTGCTCGCCAACTACACGACCTACTCGACCTACTACAAGCTCGCCAACTCCCACCCGAAGAACGATCCGGAGATGGAAGCGAGCAAGGCCAAGGCCGCGCTGGCGCGGTTCGTCTCGCTGCATCCCTACCAGCTCGAGGCCAAGGCGGAGGTGATCGTCGAGCACTTCCGGCAGAAGACCGCATCGAAGCTCGACGGCAACGCCAAGGCCATGGTCGTGACGCGCTCGCGGCTCCACGCCGTACGCACCAAGCAGGCGCTGGACGCCTACATCTCGCGCAAGGGGTACGACCAGGGCGCGGCGCCGCTGCGGGTGCTGGTCGCCTTCTCCGGCAGCGTGCCCGACCCCGACCTGCCCGAGCTCGAGTACACCGAGGCCCAGATGAACGGGTTCGGCGAGGGACAGCTGCCGAAGAAGTTCCGCGAGGACGGGTACCAGGTGCTCGTGGTCGCCGAGAAGTACCAGACCGGATTCGACGAGCCGCTGCTGCACACCATGTACGTCGACAAGAAGCTCGCCGGGGTGAAGGCGGTGCAGACGCTGTCGCGCCTCAACCGCACCCACCCGGGCAAGGAGGACACCTTCGTCCTCGACTTCGCCAACAGCGCCGAGGAGATCCAGGCGGCCTTCGAGCCGTTCTTCGAGGAGTCCTTCGCCGCACCCACTGACCCCAACGTGCTCTACACGATGGAGCACGACCTGCTCGCCGCCGGCGTCCTCGCCTCCGGGGAGATGGCTGCTGCTGTGGCGGCGCTGCTCTCGGAGGATCCGGCCCAGCAGTCGGTGATCTACGCCAACCTGCTGCCCGCGGTCGGTCGCTTCGCCCAGCTGGACGAGGACGCCGCGGAGGCGTTCCGAGCCACGCTCAACCACTTCTGCCGCGCCTACGCCTTTGTCGCGCAGGTGATGCCGTGGACCGATGCCGACCTCGAGCGGCTCTACCTCTACGGCAGGGCACTGCTCACCGACCTGCCCTCCGGGGACAGCGACCCGATGCCACAGCTGAGCAAGTCGGTGCAGCTCACCCACCTGCGGCTGTCTGTGTCCGGGGAGAGCGCGATCGAGCTCACCGCCACCGACGAGGCCGGCGTCGCGCTGCCTGGTGAGGGCAAGGGCAGGGAGGCCGAGCCGGTGCTCGACAAGCTCTCGGCCCTCATCTCGGCGATGAACGAGAAGTACGGCGCCGACCTCGGCGACGCGGACAAGGTCTGGGTCGACCAGCAGTGGGTCGTGGTCAAGTCGGACGACGAGATGCGCGACGTCGCGCTCCACAACGACCGCAGCCAGTACGAGCTCGTGCTCGCGGAGAAGATCAAGGAGTTCCTGGTCCAGCGACACGACAAGAACGGGCACCTCTTCGACCTGTTCTTCGCCAACCCGGACTTCCAGGTCATGTTGCTCAGCCACCTGGCCGGCACCTACGACGAGTTCCGCACGGAAGCCGGATGAGGAGCGATCGGGTGAAACTGCCGGGGATCTTCTGCTTGGAAGGCGAGTGGGACGATGATCTTCGCCGTAGACGATCCGTCCTACCGATTCTCGAGCTCTTCGAACGGCTGGGCATCGCGAGGTACGTCCACCGCGATGTCGCGACGCGTGAAGAACTCGCCTACTACCTCAAGCGATGGCGTCTCAAGAGCTATCAGGACTACCAGTTGCTCTACCTTGCGATGCACGGAGACATCGGCGAGCTGGACCTGGGTCGTGACACGCTGCGTCTACCGGATCTGGCGGAGCTGATCAGAGGCAAAGCGGCTGGGCGCACGATCTATTTCGGATCATGCTGGACGATGCTGGAGGACGAGGCCGAGCTGCAGCGATTCGTCCGGACGACGGGCGCGACTGCCGCGGTTGGATTCTCGGAAGAGGTCGATTGGCTCGAATCTGCCGGTTTCGAGGTCTTCCTGATCCAGAAGCTGCTTCAAGGCAGACGGAGCGACGCCTTCTTCGCGAGCATCACGCGGGAGCATCCCGCTCTGGTCGGCAAGCTCGGGCTGACTGTGGCGACGAAGACGAAGACGTACTACTGATGAAGATTGAGGGGAAGCATTGAGTCGACTTGTCGCCTACTACGAGGATGAGCCGGTCCGCACGAAGGGATCTGTCGAGGTCGAGCAGCTCCCTCTGGCCGATGGGGGCGCCATCCTGACGTCGGACGGTGAGGTCAGGGCGAACGTGGTCTACGTCGTCGTGCCGAATCCTGTTGGGAGTCCCTTGCACGTCCCCTTCGCCGCCTTTGACGAGTGGTTCCTCCGCGATCGCTATGGCGAGGCGCTACGGATCGTCAACACGCTCGGAGCGTCGAGCATCGAGTGCAAGACGTCCCGCGACACCCGTAAGGGCACGGGGATCACCGGAACCGTCAAGGGCTTCGGGGCTGGAATTCGAAGGAACCGACGCCAGACCAGCTTGTTCGACTACTCCCATGCCGGCACCGGAAGCCAGCCGCGGGATCCTCGCCCACTCAGGTGGCCGGATGAACCCGGTTTCGGAGCGGCAGTGTCGAGCGTCTTGGACAACAAGGCAACGACAGTGACCATCAACATCAGCAGCACGACGCGTCATTCCGTGAAGGGCAGTCTCGGCAAGAAGCTCGCTGCCTTCGGGTTCGAGCTTGGCGTGAGTGGTGAGAGCAGTGACGCGGTCTCCTTGCACATGGTCGCGAAGTTCCCCGAGAGATCGCGCTGGCGCTGATCTCCGTCGTACGACGGATCCCCGGGCGCGGCGGGCTGACTACCCTCACCCCGTGTCCACCCTCAGCGAGCGCGTGCTCGACGTCTTCGGCGTCGACGACCCGTGGGAGCGTCCGCGTCCGGCGATCGGTCGTCCCGACGTGGTGTGGGCGGGCGCGATCGCGGTCCTCGGCCTGCTGAGCCTGGAGCTGGTCCGCAGCGGCGGCGGCCTGGAGCACACCGACGCACCGGTCTGGAGCCAGTGGCTGGTCGTGCTGTCGGGGGCGGGGCTGCTGCTCGGCCGGCGGCGCTGGCCGCTCGTGGTCGCGAGCCTCGCCGCGGCCCACATGTTCGTCTCCGGCGTGACCATGCCCGAGGTGATGGGCCAGCTGCCCAGCCAGATCGTCTACTTCGTCGCGATCCTGTCGGGGGTCTCGTGGGCCCGCGACCGCCGGGCGATGCTGCTCGTGGTCGGCGCCATCCTGCTGTTCATGTTCGCCTGGCTGAGCTGGCAGTTCGCCCTCGGCTCCGCGGTGCAGGAGTGGTACGACGACCTCGGCGAGGGCGAGCAGGAGGGGGTCTTCCCGGCGATCCCGGCCGCCATCGCGCTGACGATGCTGATCAATGCGGTCTACTTCGGCGGCGCGGTCGCCGGTGGCGTCGTCTCGTGGCGGTCCGCGCGGCAGCGACACCGCCTCGAGGAGCAGGCGACGACGATCGCCGCGCAGGCCGGCCGCCTCCGGGAGCAGGCCGTGGTCGACGAGCGGCTCCGGATCGCCCGTGAGCTGCACGACGTGGTCGCCCACCACGTCTCCGCGATGGGCATCCAGGCCGGTGCCGCGCGGCGCGTGCTCGACCGCGACCCCGACGCCGCGCGCACCGCCCTCGCCAACGTCGAGGAGGCCTCGCGTGACGCGGTCACGCAGATGCGCCGCCTGCTGGGCACGCTCCGTGAGGGGGAGCAGGTGACCACGCAGGCCCGCACGACCGAGGCGGGCGTCGGCGACCTGCCGCGGCTCGTCGCCGAGGTGTCCGGCGACGGCCTGGCCGTGACCCTCGACGTGGTCGAGACCCAGCAGGACGCGGCGACGCGGCTCCCTCGGGCCATCGGCCTCGCCGTCTACCGCACCGTGCAGGAGGCGTTGACCAACGTGCGCCGGCACTCCACCGCCGACACCGTCTCGGTGGTCGTACGTGTCGACGAGTCGCACTCCACGCCGTACGCCGAGGTGGAGGTCGTCGACAACGGCCGTCCCCGCCACGGCACGTCCGGCAGCGGGCTGGGGCAGCTCGGCATCCGCGAGCGCGCCGCCACCCACGACGGCCAGGTCGACATCGGCCCACGGGTCACCGGCGGCTACCGGGTGCGCGTGCGCTACCCGTTGGGGGCCGGCTCGTGACCGACACCCTGAAGGTGCTGCTCGTCGACGACCACGCGATGGTGCGCTCGGGCTTCGCGATGGTGCTCTCCGTCGAGGACGACATCGAGGTGGTCGGCGAGGCCGCCGACGGGCTGCAGGCGATCGAGAAGGCCCGCGAGTCGCGCCCCGACGTGGTGCTGATGGACGTCCAGATGCCGCGGATGGACGGCATCGAGGCCACCCGTCACCTCGTGGCCGACGACCTCGGGCACGTCGTCATCGTGACCACCTTCGACCGCGACGACTACCTCTTCGACGCGCTCCAGGCCGGCGCCAGCGGCTTCCTGCTGAAGAACGCCGGTCCGGAGCAGCTGCTCGACGCCGTACGCGCTGCGGGCCGGGGCCACGCCCTGCTCGCCCCGGAGGTCACCCGCCGCGTCATCGGGAGGATGGCCGGGCGCGAGGCCGCGCCGGAGCGTCCCGAGCCGCCGGCGCTGGCCGGCCTCACCGCCCGCGAGCGCGAGGTCCTCGTCCTGCTCGGCCGGGGGCTCTCCAACGGCGAGATCGCCGCGGAGCTGGTGCTGGGCGAGGCGACGGTCAAGACCCACGTGTCCAACGTGCTCGCCAAGCTGCACCTGCGCGACCGCGTGCAGGCGGTGATCTACGCCTACGAGGCCGGCCTCATCCTCGCGACGGAGGACTGACCCGCGCCGGCGCGGCTCCGCCTCGAAGTTCCGCCGCGCGACGGATCCCGCGGCCCGCTGGGCCCCCTAGCGTCGTGGTCATGTTGGAGATCAGGGAGCTGACCAGGCGGTTCGATGAGAACACCGCCGTCGACCGCGTGTCGTTCGAGGTGCCCGACGGCCAGATGACCGGCTTCGTCGGCGCCAACGGTGCCGGCAAGACCACGACCATGCGGATGGTCATGGGCGTGCTGGGCATCGACGGCGGCGAGGTGCTGTGGCGGGGGCACCCGATCACCCGCCTCGACCGCCGCTCGTTCGGCTACATGCCGGAGGAGCGCGGGCTCTACCCCAAGCAGCCGATCATCGACCAGCTCGTCTACGTCGCCCAGCTCAAGGGCATGGAGCGCACCGCGGCGCGGACCGCGGTCACCGAGCTGCTCGAGCGGTTCGGGCTGGGCGAGCGGACCAAGGACCACCTCGAGAAGCTGTCGCTCGGCAACCAGCAGCGGGTGCAGATCATCGCCTCGGTGCTGCCCCGCCCGGCCGCGCTGATCCTCGACGAGCCGTTCTCGGGCCTGGACCCGGTGGCCGTCGACTCGATGGTCGACCTGCTGCGGGAGTACACCCGCGACGGGATCCCGGTGCTGTTCTCCAGCCACCAGCTCGACCTGGTCGAGCGCCTGTGCGACCGGCTGGTCGTGCTGGCCCAGGGACGTCGGGTCGCCGCCGGGACGGTGTCGGAGCTGCGCGATGCGGGGGTACCGCGCTTCCGGCTCGTCCTCGGCGGCGACGCCGGCTGGGTCCGCGACCAGCGCGGCCTCGAGGTCCTCGACCTCGACGGCACGACCGCCCTGGTCGAGGTGCAGCAGGCCGGCGCCGAGCAGCAGCTGGTCGCCGAGGCCACGAGCCGCGGCGACGTCCACGAGTTCGTCCGGGTGCGCCCGGCGCTCAGCGAGATCTACCGGGAGGCCACGGCATGAGCACCCACACCAGTAGCGACCACCGCGAGCCGGCCTGGCTCCTGGTGACCCGCCGCGAGATCGTCTCGCGGATCACCGACAAGTCGTTCCTCATCGGCACCGTGCTGATGATCGCCATGATCGTCGGCTTCATCGGCTTCACCGCCTGGCAGGACGAGAAGACCGTGCACACCACCCTGGGCGCGACGCCCGACGCGGTGGCGATGGCGACCGCGATCGCCGACAACGCTGCCGACGTCGACGACAAGGTCGAGGTGGAGCTCGTCGAGCTCGTCGACGAGGACGCCGCGAAGGCGGCCCTGCGCGAGGAGGAGGTCGACGCCTGGCTGCACCCGGTCGACGGTGGCTGGCAGCTGACCTCGGAGTCGAGCGAGCAGGACTCGCTGACCGACGTCGCGCGCGTCGTCATACGCCAGCAGGTGCTCGCCGACAACGCCGCCGACGTCGGCAGCACCGTCGAGGCCCTCGAGGCCGGCAGCACGGTGTCGACGGACTTCCTCCGTGGCGATGCCGAGAAGGCCGGCGTGGCCGAGGCGGTCGGCTTCGTCTTCGTCTTCCTCTTCTACTTCGCCGCCCTGATCTTCGGCATGCAGCTCGCGTCGTCGGTGATCGAGGAGAAGCAGAGCCGGATCGTGGAGATCATCGCGGCCGCGATCCCGCTGCGGCACCTGCTCGCCGGCAAGGTGCTCGGCAACACCGCCCTGGCGCTGATCCAGCTGCTGACGTACCTCGCGGTGGGGCTGGTGGGGCTGTCGTTCACGCCCTACAAGTCCTACGTCCCCGCGCTGTCGGGCCCGACGATGTGGTTCATCGGCTTCTTCGTCGCTGGCTTCATCGCGCTGGCCTGCCTCTGGGCCGTCGCCGGCTCGCTGGCCTCGCGCACCGAGGACCTCCAGGCCACCTCGACGCCGCTCACGATGCTGATGCTCGTGATGTTCTTCGGCGGCCTCTCGCTCGAGGGCCGCGGCCAGGTGATCGCGTCGTTCGTCCCGCCGGTCTCCGCGGTGGTGATGCCCAAGCGCATCCTCGCCGGCGGCGTGGCCTGGTGGGAGCCGCTCGTGGCCCTCGGCCTGCTCGCGGTCTTCGCCGCGGTCACCGTGTGGGTGGGCGAGCGGCTCTACCGCCGGGCGCTGCTGCAGACCGGCGGCCGGGTCAGCCTGCGACAGGCCTGGTCCGCCGCCGAGTGAGGCCGGGCCGTGGTGCCGGCGTCAGAGCCAGCCGAGGAAGGTGCTGGCGCCGGCCACCACGACCCAGAACCGCAGGCCGCGGCCGAGCAGGCCGGTGACGAGGAACGTCCAGAAGTTCACCCGCAGCGTGCCGGCGAGCACAGCGGTGACGGCGTACGGCGGGAAGCCGGTGAACGCGGACACGAAGAGCAGCCCGGCGGTGAACCACGGCCGTCCCTCGGCGCGGGCGTGCCAGCGCTCGAGCGAGGCCTTGGCCTTCGGCTTCTCCAGCTGGCGGCGCACCCAGGGCGCACGCTCCACCTCGACGGCGCCCCAGTACCAGAGGATCTTGCCGAGCATCTGGCCGATGGTGGCCGCGACGACCAGCGCGAAGGCGTGCTGCTCCTGCTGGGAGATGGTGACGGCGAGGATCGCCTCGATGTTGATCAGCGGCAACAGCGCGGAGGCGACCGACGCGCCGAAGATGCTGGCGTAGACCCAGATCATGCGGCTCCGGGGACCGGGATCCCGATCCGCACCAGGCGGTGCAGCGAGACGCACTTGAGCACCAGCAGCGCAGTGGCGATGGCGAGGCCGACCCACATCCAGCCGGTGACCAGCAGCAGCACCGCGAACAGCGCGCTGTTGACTGCCTTCGCGGGCTTGGACCAGTTCCACAGCCAGATCGGCCGGTCGATCACGAAGAAGTAGTTGGGACTGCGCACCGGCCACGCCAGGAAGGCGATGGAGAGGAAGCAGTCGACGACCATGAACTCGGCGAGGTAGACGAACACCGCCGGGGAGAGGTCGGGCTGCAGCCAGGCGAGCCCGATGTAGAACGCGGCTGCGTTGAGCCGGTCGCACATGATGTCGAGGACCGCGCCGATGCGGGTCTCGCAGTCGCGGACCCGGGCGTAGAAGCCGTCGAGCATGTCGCCGACCCAGTAGACGCCGAGCGCGACGACCAGCAAGGTCAGGCTCTCCTGGTGGGCGGCGACCGCGGCCAGCACCACGCTGGCGATCGTGCGGACCGCGGTGATCACGGTGGCGCCGGTGAGCAGCCGCTCGTCCCGGACGCCGTAGCGGTCGTCAGGGTCGGCGACAGGCTGCGCCTTCACCGTGCCAAGCTCCCCGCTCCCCACGGTGCGAGATCGTATCGGGTCACGCCCACAGATCCGGCCATGCGTGGCCGAGCTCGATGACGAGCTCGCGCAGGAGCGGCAGGCTGACGCCGACCACGTTGTGGTGGTCGCCCTCGATCCCGCGGACGAACGCACCCCCGAACCCGTCGATCGTGAAGGCTCCGGCGACGTGCAGCGGCTCGCCGGTGGCGACGTAGGCGTCGATCTCCTCGTCGCTGACGTCGGCGAAGTGGACGGTGGTCGAGGCCGTCGCCGCGGCGACCCGTCCGCTGGCCACGTCGCGCAGGCAGTGGCCGCTGTGCAGCACGCCGGACCGGCCGCGCATCGCGCGCCAGCGCGCGCGGGCCTCGTCGGCCTCGTGGGGCTTGCCGAGGGCCTGGCCGTCGAGCTCGAGGACCGAGTCGCAGCCCAGCACGAGACCGTCCGCGGGCACGTCGTCGCGCTCCGCGACCGCCGCGCACTTGAGCTCGGCCAGCTGGAGGGCCAGCTCGGCCGGCGGCAGGTCGGTCAGCTGCGACTCGTCGACGCCGCTGACGATGACGAGCGGCTCGATCCCCGCGGTGCGGAGCGTCGAGAGCCGCGCGGGGGAGGCGGAGCCGAGGACGAGGGGTGTCGTCACAGCCGCTCCAGCGCCGCGCGCAGCGGGTCGAGGCCCAGCGAGCCCAGGTCGAGCGCGGCGCGGTGGAAGGCCTTGAGGTCGAAGTCGT
This sequence comes from Nocardioides sp., assembly GCF_041913365.1. Taxonomy (GTDB): domain Bacteria; phylum Actinomycetota; class Actinomycetes; order Propionibacteriales; family Nocardioidaceae; genus Nocardioides. The sequence goes on along the minus strand of NZ_JAYSFM010000015.1, from coordinate 34,074 downwards.
CGCCGTGGCGCTCGGCGACCTCGGCGCGCGCCTCCAGCCAGATCCGCTCGCCGACCTTGTAGGACGGCGCCTGGCCGGGGAGGCCGAGGTAGCGCTTGACCTCGAACTGGATGAACTCGTCGTCCATCCGGCAGTGCAGCCGCATGAACTCCAGGCCCAGCTCGGGCGTCCAGGTCTCGCCGGGGTGGAACGCCGTGCCACCGGGACCGAGGCGGTTGTCCTCGGGGATGGTCAGCTCGAGGTGCATCCCGATGTCGATGATGACCCGGGCCGCCCGCAGGGACTGGCCGTCGAGCATCCCGAGCAGGTCGGCGGGGTCGTCGAGGAAGCCGAGCTCCTCCATCAGCCGCTCGGCGTACAGCGCCCAGCCCTCGCCGTGGCCGCTGCACCAGCACATCAGCCGCTGCCAGCGGTTGAGGGTGTCGCTGCGGTAGGCCGTCTGGGCGACCTGGAGGTGGTGACCCGGGACGCCCTCGTGGAAGACCGTGGTGACCTCGCGCCAGGGGTGGAAGTCGTCGATGCCGTCCGGCACCGACCACCACATCCGACCCGGACGGGCGAAGTCCTCCGAGGGGCCGGTGTAGTAGATGCCGCCGTCGTTGGTGGGGGCGAGCATGCACTCGATGCGCCGGATCGGCTCGGGGATGTCGAAGTGCACGTCGGCCATCGCCGCGATGGTGCGGTCGGCCAGGTCCTGCATCCAGTCGCGGAAGGCCTCGCGGCCGTGCACGACGCGCTGCGGGTCGGCGTCGAGGTGCGCCACCGCCGCGTCGACGTCGGCGCCGGGCAGGATCCGGTCGGCGGTCGCGGTCATCAGGTCGGAGAGCCGCTGCAGCTCGGTCCATCCCCAGGCGTAGGTCTCGTCGAGGTCGACCTCGGCGCCGAGGAAGTAGCGGCTGGCCAGCGCGTAGACGTCGCGGCCCACGCCCTCCTTGTCCTTGCCCTGGGGCTCGAGCTCGTCGCTGAGGAACAGCCCGAACGCCGCCGTCGCCGCGCTCGCCGCTGCCGCCAGCGCGCGGAGCTCGGCAGGGTCGCCGGCATCGAGCCGGTCCACCAGGCCGAGGTAGAAGTCGCCCGCGTCACCAGCCTGGCCGGTCCAGCGGCGCACCTGCTCGGCCACCTCGGCGTACTGCCGGGCGGCGACCACGTGGCCCTTGCGTGCCTCGTCGGACAGCGTGACGCGCAGGCCCTCGAGCGCGGCCGGCACGGCGGCGAGCCGGGACGCGATCGCGGCGACCGCCTCCTCGCCCTCGGTCGGCATGAGGTCGAACACGCCGCGGATCTCGTGGAGCGGGCTCCAGAGGACCGACATGCGCGACCGGTTGACCCCGGCGTCCTCGAGCTCGATCTCCAGCCGGGTGCGCTCGAGGAAGGCGTCGCGCGCCGCGGCCTCCCGGTCGTCGACCGGGGTGGCCGCCTCGACGGCCGCGACGACGGCACGGTTGAGCGCCTCCCGGGCGTCGTAGCCCGCCGGGGAGAAGTCGGTCATCTCGTGCTCGTGGCCGGCGACCCCGATCGAGGTGGCGGTCAGCGGGTCGAGGGCGCAGAAGTCCTCGACGTAGGCGTCGCAGAGGGCATCGATGGTCCGGGTCTCGGTCACGGGGGCGACCCTAGACCCGCGCGCCGACAGCAGTCAGCGGGGCAGGCCGCTCGCGCGCCAGGCGCCGGCGCCGTGCCGGTGCGTGGTGCGTACGCCACGTGCCGGGAGGTTCCACGACGGGCGCGGCTTCCTCGGGGCCGGGGCGCCGGCCGAGCCGAGCGCCGAGAAGACCGCGACCAGGGCGGCGACCTCCTCGGGGGTGGCGTCGGGGTTGACGACCCGCAGCAGCGGCTGACTCTGTTCGTTCTCTGCGTTCATCAGAGCGGGATGTTCCCGTGCTTCTTGGGCGGCAGGCTCTCGCGCTTGGTGCGCAGCAGCCGCAGGGCGCGGACGACCTCGACGCGGGTCTCGTGGGGGGCGATGACCGCGTCGACGTAGCCGCGCTCGGCGGCGATGTAGGGGTTGGCCAGCGTGGTCTCGTACTCGTCGATCAGCTCGGCGCGGCGGGCCTCGACGTCGCCGCCCTCCTCGCCGACCTTCTTGAGGGTCTTGCGGTGGAGGATGTTGGCCGCGCCCTGGGCGCCCATGACCGCGATCTGCGCTGTGGGCCACGCGACGTTGATGTCGGCGCCGAGGTGCTTGGAGCCCATCACGTCGTAGGCGCCGCCGTAGGCCTTGCGGGTGATGATCGTGACGAGCGGGACTGTCGCCTCGGCGTAGGCGTAGATCAGCTTCGCGCCGCGGCGGATGATGCCGTCCCACTCCTGGTCGGTGCCGGGCAGGAAGCCGGGCACGTCGACGAAGGTCAGCACCGGGATGTTGAAGGCGTCGCAGAACCGCACGAAGCGGGCTGCCTTCTCCGAGGCGTCGATGTCGAGGCAGCCGGCGAACTGCATCGGCTGGTTGGCCACCACGCCGACCGAGTGGCCCTCGACGCGGCCGAAGCCGACGATGATGTTCGGCGCGAAGAGCTCCTGGACCTCGAGGAACTCCTCGTCGTCGAGCACGGCGGTGATCACGTCGTGCATGTCGTAGGGCTGGTTCGCGCCGTCCGGGATGATCGTGTCGAGCGCCCGGTCGAGGTCGGTGACCTCCATGTCCGGGGTCTCCTCGAAGTCCGGGGCCGGGTCGAGGTTGTTCTGCGGGAGGTAGGACAGCATCGCCTTGACGTACTCGATGGCGTCCTCCTCGTCGGAGGCCATGTAGTGGGCGTTGCCGGACTTGGTGTTGTGGGTCCGCGCGCCGCCGAGGTCCTCCATCGTGACGTCCTCGCCGGTGACGGTCTTGATCACGTCGGGCCCGGTGATGAACATCGCGGAGGTCTGGTCGACCATCACGGTGAAGTCGGTGACGGCGGGGGAGTAGACGTGCCCGCCGGCGCAGTTGCCCATGATCAGGCTGATCTGCGGGATCACGCCGGAGGCGTGGACGTTGCGGCGGAAGATCTCGCCGTAGAGGCCCAGGGAGACCACGCCCTCCTGGATCCGCGCGCCGGCGCCCTCGTTGATGCCGATGATCGGGCAGCCGGTCTTGATCGCGAGGTCCATGACCTTGGTGATCTTCTCGCCGTAGACCTCGCCCAGCGAGCCGCCGAACACGGTGAAGTCCTGGCTGAACACGCACACCATCCGGCCGTTGACCTCGCCGTAGCCGGTCACCACGCCGTCGCCGTAGGGGCGGTTCTTCTCCAGCCCGAACGCCGTCGAGCGGTGCCGCGCCAGCTCGTCGAGCTCGACGAAGGTGCCCTCGTCGAAGAGCATCTCGATCCGCTCGCGGGCGGTGCGGCGGCCCTTGGCGTGCTGCTTCTCCACGGCCTTGGCCGACCCGGCGTGGACGGCCTCGTCGAGCCGCTGCTCGAGGTCGGCGAGCTTGCCGGCGGTGGTGTGGAGATCGATCTCGTCGGGAACCTCGGTTCCCTCGCCCGGCTGTGCACTCACGCGCTGTCCTCCTGGAGTGTGGCTGGTCCGTCGGTGGTCCCTCTGGGGCAATCTAGTGCCCATGAGTGACTCGCCCGCACCTCGCCCACCCATCGACCTCGACCGGCTGGTCGCGCCCACGGGGTGGCGGGTCGAGGTCGAGGCGGCCACGCCCTCCACCAACGCCGCCGTCGCCGAGCGCGGCCGCGCAGGGGAGGAGCCCGGCCTGGTCCTGGTGACCGAGCACCAGACCGCAGGTCGCGGCCGGCTCGACCGGACCTGGGAGACGCCTGCCCGCTCCTCGCTGACCTTCTCGGTGCTGCTGCGACCCGACGTACCGGCCCAGGCGTGGTCGTGGATCCCGCTCCTGACCGGGTACGCCGTCCAGGCCGCGCTCGCCGACCGGCTGCCCGACATCGCGCTGAAGTGGCCCAACGACGTGCTCGTCGACGGCGGTGACTCGGGCGCGGGCCGCAAGGTCGCCGGGATCCTGGTCGAGCGCATCGAGACCGACCGCGGGCCGATGGCCGTCGTCGGGATCGGCATCAACGTCGACCAGACGCTCGACGAGCTCCCCATCGCGCTCGCCACCTCGGTCTCCCTGGAGACGGGCGAGCCGGTCGAGCGGACCGGGCTGCTCGGGCAGGTGCTCGGCTCGCTCCACGGGCTGCAGGGCCTGCTCGACGACACGGAGGCGCTGCGCCGGGCGTACGCCGACGTGTGCGTGACGCTGGGCCGGACCGTCGACGTGCACCTGCCGGACGGCACCGTGCGCCGCGGCGAGGCGCTCGACATCGACGCGACCGGGGCGCTGGTGGTCGGCACCGACGACGGCGCCTTCACCGTCGCGGCCGGCGACGTGGTGCACGTGCGACCTGCCTGACCGTCGCGTCGCGACGTGCCTAGTGCCATGATCGGCGCGTGGCTTTCCCGACCAAGCTCCTCAACGAGGGCGAACACGTCGTCGTCTCCACCCGCACGCACGTCAAGGCGCTGATCCTCCCCGGGATCCTCGTCGTGGTCGCGCTGGCGGTGGCGCTCTTCCTCACCGGCCTGATCGACAGCTCGGTGGCCCGCCTGGTGATCTGGGTGGTGTTCCTGGGCGTGGTGGTCTGGTTCGTCGTCGGGCCGTTCCTGCGCTGGCTGACCACGACCTACACCTTCACCAACCGCCGCTTCATCAAGCGCTCCGGCTTCATCGCCAAGGAGGGCCGCACGATCCCGCTCAACCGGATCAGCGGCGTCGACTTCGAGATCGGCGTGATCGACCGGATCTTCGGCTGCGGCACGCTGGTCGTCTCCGACGCCAGCACCGACGGCAGCGTGGAGCTCAGCGACATCCCGCGCGTCGAGGAGGTCCAGCTGCAGGTCTCCAACGAGCTGCATCGCCTCGCCGGCGGTGACCGCCGCGACGATGGCTCCTGACCGCGGCCGCCGTGAGGAGCCTCCGGCCCGGGCGCCGGGGGAGCAGCTCGACGACGCCATCCTCCGCAGCACGCCCGAGTTCAACGCCCTGGAGGTGGCCGCCGAGACGGGCGTGACGATCGAGCAGACCCGTCGGCTCTGGCGCGCGCTGGGCTTCCCGGAGTTCGTCGGCGAGAAGGCCTACACCGCGGCCGACGTCGAGGCCGTCGCCACCTTGATGAGCTTCGTCGACGCCGGCGCGGTCGACTTCGACATGGCGGTGAACCTCACCCGTGGCGTGGGCCAGACGATGGCCCGGCTCGCGGACTGGGAGGTCTCCACCCTCGTCAGCCGGGTGGAGGAGATGGAGCGCGGCGAGGACGCCACCGGCTCGCGCATCGGCTCGGCGATGAAGCTGATCAACGAGGTCAACCCGCCCTTCGAGCGGCTGCTGGTCTACGCCTGGCGGCGCCACCTCGCCGCCGCCGTCGGCCGGATCGAGGCGATGGGCGCCAAGGACGAGGACCTGCACACCATCGACGTCTCCGTCGGGTTCGCCGACCTGGTGTCGTTCACCGCGCTGTCCAACACCCTCGACCGCGACGAGATCGGCGACCTCGTGGAGGTCTTCGAGAGCCGGTGCCAGGACGTGGTGGCGCGCTACGGCGGCCGGATCATCAAGAGCCTCGGCGACTCGGTGCTCTTCGTCACCAACGGCGCCGAGGACGCGGTCGCGGTCGCCGAGGGGATCATCAACGTCATCGGCCGCGACGCCAAGATGCCCGACGTACGCCTCGGGCTGGCCAGCGGACCCGTCATCCAGCGGCTCGGCGACATCTTCGGCCCGCCGGTCAACATGGCCGCCCGGCTCACGCAGGTCGCCCGCCGCAACCGGCTGATCGTCGACCAGAACACCGCGGACCTGCTGCCGTCGGCGGAGTGGGAGAGCCGTCGCCTCCCGGCCCGCCCGGTGCGCGGCTTCGGGCTCGTGGAGCCGGTCGCCGTACGTCGTCGCTGACCGGCGCCGCCCGCGCGCCGAGGTGGACCAGACCAGTTCTCCACAATTCACCCATAAGGGTCCCCTAAGACCCGCGGGCTGCCTACCTTCGCCCCGTGCTGGCTGTGCAAGACGTACGACTGGATCCCTCGACGCGACAGGTCTGGAGGGGCGAGCGCGAGATCAGGCTCTCGCGCAAGGAGTTCCAGCTCCTGCATGCCCTGATGGCGCGCCCCGGTGACATCGTCACGCGCGGGGAGCTGATGGCGGACGTGTGGCAGACGTCGTTCTACACGAACTCCAAGACCATCGACGTGCACCTCGGGTGGCTGCGCCGCAAGCTCGACGACGACCCGCGCAACCCCACGCTGATCACCACGCACCGGGGTCGCGGCCTGCGCTTCGAGTCGGGCGCAGCGGTCGCCGGCTGAGCCGGGCCCGAGGTCCGCGCGCGCCTTCTATAGGCTCCGGGCGTGTCCTCGACCGGCTCGCACCGCGCCCCCACGCTCGCCGTTATCGGCGGAGGCCAGCTGGCCCGGATGATGGCCCAGCCCGCGATCGCGCTGGGGCTGCCCCTACGCCTGCTCGCCGAGGCCGAGGGCGTCTCCGCCGCGCAGGTCATCCCCGACCACCTCGTCGGCGACTACACCGACCTGCCGACGCTGCGCCGGGTCACCGAGGGCACGCGCGTGGTGACCTTCGACCACGAGCACGTGCCCACCGACCACCTGCACGCACTCGAGGCGGAGGGCGTCGCCGTACGCCCCGGTCCCGATGCGCTCGTGCACGCCCAGGACAAGGCGGTCATGCGCCGCCGGCTCGCCGAGCTCGACGTGCCGTGCCCCCGCAACGCGGTGGTCACCGCGACGGCCGACGTGGAGGCCTTCGGGCTGCCGTGCGTCCTCAAGACCACCCGCGGCGGCTACGACGGCAAGGGCGTGTGGGTCGTGCGCGCCCTCGACGAGGCGCAGGCCGCCCTCGACGCTGCCGCAGCCGCCGGCGTGGAGGTGCTGGCCGAGGAGCTGGTCGACTTCCGCCGCGAGCTGTCGGCCCTGGTCGCCCGCTCGCCGAGCGGCCAGGCCGCGGCCTACCCGGTCGTCGCCTCCACGCAGCTCGACGGCATCTGCCACGAGGTCATCGCCCCCGCGCCGGACCTCGCGCCCGCGCTGGCCGGTCAGGCGCAGGAGATCGCCCTGCGCATCGCCGGTGCGCTCGACGTCACGGGCATCCTCGCCGTCGAGCTCTTCGAGACGACCGACGGCCGGATCCTGGTCAACGAGCTGGCGATGCGTCCGCACAACACCGGCCACTGGAGCCAGGACGGGGCCGTGACGTCCCAGTTCGAGAATCATCTCCGCGCCGTCATGGACCTCCCGCTGGGCTCGCCGGCCCCGCGCGAGCGCTGGACCGTGATGGTCAACATCCTCGGTGGACCCACCGACACCGGCCACCTGTACGACGGCCTGCCGCACGCGATGGCGCGCGACCCGCAGCTGCGCGTGCACTTCTACGGCAAGGACCTCCGCCCGGGCCGCAAGGTCGGGCACGTCAACGCCTACGGCGACGACCTCGAGGACTGCCTCGAGCGGGCACGGCACGCCGCCGCGTGGTTCCGCGGCGACCTGGGCAACGAGAGCGAGTGAGGCCATGAGCGAGCAGCAGCAGGCACGGGTCGGGATCGTGATGGGGTCGGACTCCGACTGGCCGGTGATGCAGGCCGCCGGCGAGGTCCTCACCGAGCTCGGCGTCGCCTGGGAGGCCGACGTCGTCTCCGCGCACCGGATGCCGACCGAGATGATCGCGTGGGGTCAGGAGGCCCACACGCGTGGCCTGTCGGTGGTCATCGCCGGCGCCGGGGGAGCGGCCCACCTGCCGGGCATGCTCGCCTCCGTCACGCCCCTGCCGGTGATCGGCGTCCCCGTGCCGCTGAAGTACCTTGACGGGATGGACTCCCTGCTCTCGATCGTGCAGATGCCGGGCGGGATCCCGGTCGCCACGGTCGCCATCGGCAACGCCAAGAACGCCGGCATCCTCGCCGCCCGGATCCTGGGCACCAGCGACCCCGAGCTGCAGCAGCGCCTCGTCGACTACCAGTCGTCGCTCGCCGAGACCGCCCACGCCAAGGGCGACGTCGTACGCCAGGCGGCTGCGGGCAGCACCCGCCGCGTCGGCTTCTAGTCGGTCACGCGTCCCCGGAGCGACTTGGTCCGGGCCCGCTGCTTCTTGGCCTGGAGCCGCCGCTCCTTCGAGCCGCGGGTCGGCTTCGTCGGCCGGCGCGGGGGAGGCGGCGGCGCCAGCGCCTCGCGCAGCTGCTCCGCCAGGCGCTCGCGCGCCGCGACCCGGTTGCGGTGCTGCGAGCGGTGCTCGGAGGCCGCGATGGTGACCCGCCCCGACGGCCACCGCCGCAGCGCCCGCGCCCGCTGGGCGTCGGTGAGCGCCGCCGACGACGCGACGTCGTAGTCGAGCTCGACCCGCGAGTCGGTGGTGTTGACCGACTGCCCGCCCGGCCCGGGTGACTTCGAGAACCGCTCGACGAGCTCGGCCGCGGGCACGACCAGGCCGTCGGGCAGGCCCGGTCCGGCCGGGACGTGGAGGTCGCGCATGGCCCCATTCTGGGGTTGACGCCCGTCGCGGCGACCCACCACCGTCTGACGGCATGGGGGACAGGACCGTGGGAGTCGTCGGCGGCGGCATCCTCGGGGTGGCGATCGCGCGCGAGGTCGTGCGTCGCCGGCCCGGGACCGAGGTGGTCGTGCTGGAGAAGGAGGACCGGCTCGCCGCCCACCAGACCGGCCACAACTCCGGCGTCGTCCACGCCGGCATCTACTACCGCCCCGGCACCCTCAAGGCCGAGCTCTGCACCCGCGGCCGACTGCTGCTGCGCGACTTCTGCGCCGAGCACGCCATCGTGTACGACGAGTGCGGCAAGCTCGTCGTCGCGGTCGACCGGGAGGAGATGGGGCGCTTCGACGCGCTGGAGCGGACGGCCACCGCCAACGGCGTCCCGGGGCTGCGGCGGCTGACGGCGACCGGGATCACCGAGGTCGAGCCGCACGCCGCCGGCCTGGCCGCGCTGCACTCGCCGGCCACCGCGATCACCGACTACGTCGCGATCACCCGGGCCATCGCCGACGAGGTGGTCGCCGCGGGCGGCCGGGTGCGGCTGTCCTCCCCGGTCACCGGCATCCGCCGGCAGGGCGGGCGCGTGGTCGTGGACGTCGCCGGCGACGGCGCGCCCGTGGTCGTGGACCACCTGGTGGTCGCGGCCGGCCTGCACGCCGACCGCGTCGCCCGGCTGGTCGGCGGGGAGCAGAGCCCGGCGATCCTGCCCTTCCGTGGCGAGTACCTCGCGGTCAGCCGCGCCAAGCAGGAGCTGGTGCGCGGCATGGTCTACCCCGTCCCCGACCCGCAGTACCCCTTCCTCGGCGTCCACTTCACCCGGCGCGTCAGCGGTGCGCTCGAGGTCGGCCCCAACGCGGTGCTCGCCACCCGGCGTGAGGGCTACCGCCGCCGCGACGTCTCGGCCGCCGACCTCCGCGAGGTCCTGGCCTACCCCGGGTTCTGGCGCCTCGCCCGCGCCCACTGGCGTACGGGCATCGACGAGGTCGTCGGCTCGGCCTCGACCCGGGCCTTCATGCGCACGGCGTCGCGCTACGTGCCGGAGATCGACGCCGGCGACGTGGTGCGAGCCGACAGCGGCGTCCGGGCGCAGGCGGTCGACCGCGACGGCAGCCTGGTCGACGACTTCCGCATCACCCAGGCTGACGGTGTCACCCTCGTCCGCAACGCCCCGTCGCCGGCGGCCACGTCGAGCCTGGCCATCGCGGCGCACGTCGTCGACCAGACGTGGGGATGATCCGGGCGGCGCTGATCCCTAGGGTGTGCCCATGACCACGCGCTGGGGCATCGCCGCCACGGGCGGCATGGCCGCCGCCTTCGCCACCGACCTCGCTCTCGTGCCGGACGCCGAGCTCGCCTTCGTCGGAAGCCGCGCGCCCGAGCGGGCCGCCGACTTCGCGGGCCGGTTCTCCGCGTCCGCGTCGGGCACCTACCGCGAGCTGCTCGCCGCCGACCTCGACGTGCTCTACGTCGCGACGCCGCACCCGCAGCACCACGCGCTCGCCCTCGCCGCGATCGATGCGGGCATCCCGGTCCTGGTCGAGAAGGCGTTCACCGCCACCCTCGCCGGCGCCCACGAGGTCGTCGACGCCGCGCGCGCGGCCGGTCTCTTCTGCATGGAGGCGATGTGGACCCGCTTCCAGCCCGCGGTCGTGCGTGCCAAGGGACTGGTCGACGCCGGTGAGATCGGCGAGCCGCTCCTCGTGCAGGCCGACTTCGGCGCCGAGCGCGTCTACGACCCGTCCAGCCGGCTGTTCGACCTGACCCTGGGCGGCGGCTCCGTGCTCGACCTCGGCGTCTACCCGATCTCGCTCGCCCAGTACTTCCTCGGCCGCCCGGACCGCGTCACGGTCGCCGGCACCAAGTACCCCAACGGGGCCGACCGGTCCGCGGCGATCCACCTGGCCCACGACGACGGCCGGGCTGCCGCGCTGACCTGCACGCTCGCGGCCGACACGCCCGGCCGGGCGGTCGTCGTCGGCACGGAGGGCTCGATCGAGCTGCTCCCGCGCTTCCACCACCCCGAGCGCTTCGTCGTACGCCGCAACGGGCAGGAGGCGGTGGAGGTCGAGGAGCCGGCGACCGGCGCCGGCTACTTCCACCAGGCGGTCGAGGTGCAGCGCTGCCTGGCCGAGGGGCTCACCGAGAGCCCGACGATGCCGCTCGCCGACACCCTCGACGTGCAGTGGGTGCTGGAGGAGTGCCTCGCCCAGCTCGGGATCGAGATCGGCGAGGCGCCGGTCGAGCTGTAGGACTCAGCGGTCGCGCTTGCGCCACTCGATGGCCGGGCAGGTGTTCATCACCATCGGCACGCCCGCCGCGACGGTCCGCTCGAAGGCGGCCTCGTCGATCACGCCGAGCTGGAACCACACGCCGCCCGCGCCGATCTTCACCGCCTCGTCGGCGAACTGCCCGGCCGCCTCGGAGCGGCGGAACACGTCGACCACGTCGATCGGGAAGGGCACGTCGGCCAGGCTGGCGTAGCCGGGCTCGCCGTGGACCGCGAGGGCGCCCGGCTCGGCGAACTGCGGGTGGATCGGGACGATCCGCTTGCCGCGCTCCTGGAGCAGCCGCGCGATCGACCAGGCGGTGCGCCCGGGGTCACCGGAGAGCCCGACGATCGCCCAGGTCTCGGCCTCGTCGAGCATGTGGTCGATGGTGGCCTGGTCCTGCCAGTCCTGCTGCGACGTGGTCATGACCACACCGTAGACGGCTGCTCCAGAATGCTTGGACGTCCTAGAATCCCGGCCATGAGCGAGTTCCCCCTCTACGCCCTGTCCGAGGAGCACCAGGCGATCCGCGAGGCCGTCCGCGCGGTGGCCGACGCCAAGATCGCGCCCTTCGCCGCCGCGGTCGACGAGGAGGCCCGCTACCCGTCCGAGGCCGCAGCCGCGCTGCTCGCCTCGGACTTCCACGCCCCGCACGTGCCCGAGCAGTACGGCGGCGCCGGGGCCGACGCGCTCGCCACCGTGCTGGTCATCGAGGAGGTCGCCCGCGCGTGCGTGTCGTCCTCGCTGATCCCCGCGGTCAACAAGCTGGGCTCGCTCCCCGTGCAGATCTCCGGCTCGGAGGAGCTCAAGCAGAAGTACCTCGGCGCCCTGGCCCGCGGCGAGGGCGGCTTCTCCTACTGCCTCTCCGAGCCCGACGCGGGCTCCGACGCCGGCGGCATGAAGACCCGCGCGGTCCGCGACGGCGACGAGTGGGTGATCGACGGCGTGAAGCGCTGGATCACCAACGCCGGGGAGTCGGAGTTCTACACGGTCATGGCCGTCACCGACGCCGAGAAGAAGACCCGCGGCGGCATCTCCGCCTTCGTGGTGGAGAAGTCCGACGAGGGCGTCTCCTTCGGCGCCCCGGAGAAGAAGCTCGGCATCAAGGGCTCGCCCACGCGCGAGGTCTACTTCGACAAGGTGCGGGTCCCCGCCGACCGGATGATCGGCGAGGAGGGCACCGGCTTCGCGACCGCGATGAAGACCCTCGACCACACCCGCGTCACCATCGCCGCGCAGGCGGTCGGGGTCGCGCAGGGTGCGCTCGACTACGCGCTCGACTACGCCAAGGAGCGCCAGCAGTTCGGGAAGTCGATCGCCGACTTCCAGGGCCTGCAGTTCCTGCTCGCCGACATGGGCATGAAGGTCGAGGCGGCCCGCCAGATGACGTACGCCGCCGCCGGCCGCTCCGAGCGCGGCGACGACGACCTGACGTTCTTCGGCGCCGCGGCGAAGTGCTTCGCCTCCGACGTCGCGATGGAGGTCACCGTCAACGCCGTGCAGGTGCTCGGCGGCTACGGCTACACGCGCGACTACCCGGTCGAGCGGATGATGCGCGACGCCAAGATCACCCAGATCTACGAGGGCACCAACCAGGTCCAGCGCATCGTGATGGCACGGCAGCTCCTCGCCGGGGTCCAGTCGGAGCTCTGAGCAGACCGACCACCCTCAGTCGGCCAGCGCCGCCACGGCGTCGGCGAGGTCGCTGACGGCCCGCCTGCGGGAGGTGGGGGAGACGTCCAGCGGTGCGTCGAGCTGGAAGCCGAGGAACGCGGCGTCGATGATCGTGACCGCGCGCCCGGCCAGGGTCCGGGGCACGCCCGACTTCGTCAGGTGCGTGACCAGGGACGCCGTCCAGCGGCCGTTGGCCTCGCGCACGATGCTGGCGTACGGCTCGCGCCCGAGCAGGCCGAGTGCCGCCGCCTCGACGTAGAGCCGTGAGCACGGCTGGAGCTCGGGTGAGCACCAGGCGGACCACAGGTCGCGCACGGCGGCGCGCAGGTCTGCCGACGCCGGGAGGGCGGAGACGTGCTCGACGGAGCGGTCGTTGGACTCTCGCAGGACTGCGGCGACCAGGTCGTCCTTCGTGCCGAAGTGGTAGAGCAGCATGCGGTCGCTGGTGCCGAGGGAGGCGGCGAGCGGACGCAGGCTCAGGCCGATCAGGCCCTCCCGCAACGCGTAGTCGGTGGCGGCGTGCGTCCAGGCCTCACGACGTCCGGGATCCTGGGGCATGCGCCGGAGTGTAGCAAGTGCTACAGTTGGACATGTAGCACCTGCTACAACGACCCGGGAAGTGAGTCCGCACCATGTACGCCGCGCTGGTCCTGCTGTTCGCCGCGATCGCCGCCGAGGTGGCGGCCACCGCGTCGCTCCCGCGCACGCAGGGCTTCCGCGACCCCGTGTGGGCGGCGTTGGTGGTCGGCGGCTACGCGGTCTCGATCTGGCTGCTCGCCCTGGTCGTGCGGCACATGTCGGTGTCGACGGCGTACGCCATCTGGGCAGGTCTCGGCACCGCGGCCGTCGCGGTCATCGGTGTGCTCTGGCTGGGCGAGTCCCTCACCGTCGCGAAGGTCGTCGCGTTGAGCATGATCATCACCGGCGTGGTCGTGCTCAACCTCCAGGGTGCGCACTAGCCCGCTGGGTGCACCCTCGACTCCACGCTCGACAGCGCCTCGTAGGCTGCGCCCGTGACCGTACGCCGCCGAGTGACCGCAGTCGCCGCCGTCGGCCTCCTCGCCGTCACGGGCTGCACGGCCGGGGACCCCGGGCAGGTGGCCGCTGGCCACTCCCACGCCGGCGGCGGCATCGTGTCGATGGCCGTCGGTGACGGCACGACCGTCTCCGAGGTCGGCTACACCCTGAGCGACCTGCAGGTGCGGGAGAAGCCGCGCGGGATCGGGGAGGTCCGCTTCCGCATCGACGACTACGACGGCGACCCGGTCACCGACTACGTCGAGGAGCAGACCAAGGAGCTGCACCTCTACGTCGTCAACGACGCGCTGACCGTCTTCCGGCACCTGCACCCCACGCGCGCCGAGGACGGCACGTGGTCCGCGCCCTTCGACGTACCGGACGCGGGGTCGTACCGCGTGGTCGCGGAGTTCGTCGCGAAGGACGAGGGCGGCAACGGCGACCACGTCGTGCTCGGCCGGCCCCTCGCGCTGCCGCCCGGCGACCCCGGCGACACCGTCGCGGAGGACCGGGTCGTCGGCGTGACCGTCTCGCAGGCGCCCGACGCCGGCCCCGACGGGCTGCTGCGGCTCGTCGTGCGCGACGCGCAGCGCCAGCCGGTCAAGCTCGGCACCTACCTCGGCACCTACGGTCACGTCACCGGCTTCAACACCGAGACGGGCGCCATGGTCCACCTCCACCCGCTCGACGCGCCGGACGTCACCGAGGACGGCTCCGAGCTGACCTTCCACGCCGACATCGCGCAGGCCGGCGACTACCGGCTCTTCGTGCAGGTCCGGGTGGACGGGTTCCTGCACACCGTCCCGGTCGAGCTCACGGTCGGACGCGCAGCCTGACCGTCGTCACAGGGCTCTCGAAGCGGCTCAGCACGATGCTCACCTGCACCTCCCACTCGCCGGCCCGCGGCACCACGACCTCGCCCTGGTAGGTGCCGGCCGCGATCGGCCGCACCGTCACCTCGCCGACGTCGAGACCCTCGGTCCGCAGCGACACGACGGGGTTGGCCGGCGGGTCGTACGGGTCGCCCGCCGCGTCCTGCACCTGCACCAGCAGCGTGTTGCTGCCGACGCGTTGCGGGTCCATCACGGCCAGCACCCGCAGGTCGCCCGCGGTGGCCGCCCCGGTGCCCGTCGTGCCCGTCGCCGCGGTCACCGGCGCCGGCCGCGGGGACTTGTTGACCAGCACCCCGGTGACGCCGAGCAGCACGACGAGCAGCACCGCCTCGACGCGCACCGTGCGCGTCACCAGGCCGGCGGCACGCTCGCGGTCCCCGAAGCCGGCCGCGGTCCGCACGGCCGGGAGCGTGCGCCAGCGGTTCCAGCCGCCGATGGCTGCCACGAGGACCGCGAGGCCGACCTTGACCAGCAGCAGCCGGCCGTACGTCGTCTCCACCAGGAGTGCCCACGACCCGACGATCCGCCAGGTGAGGAAGGCGCCGGCGCCGGCGACGACGAGCAGCAGGCCGCCGGCGAGGGTCGAGAAGCGGGCCAGGGTCTGCGCCGCCAGCAGCTCGCGGCCCGAGAGCGCGCGCAGGGTGAGGACCAGGCCGACCAGCCCGCCGAGCCACATGGCTCCCGCGGTCACGTGCAGCACGTCCCAGGTGATCATCACGGGCGCCGGGGGGAAGGCCCGGGTGTGGCCCACGAGCGAGGGCCCGGCCAGCGCCAGGACGGCGCCGACGCCGACCACGCGGCCGGACGACAGTGTCGGGGCGACGTCGGCCAGGCCCCGGACCACCACGCCGAGCCCGACCACCACCAGCGCGGCGCTGAGCACCTCGTTGACCACCAGCCCGGCGTCGAAGCCGGGCAGCAGGTCGGCGAGCTCCTGGCCCTGCGCGTAGGCCGAGGCCACCGGCACCTGCAGGACCGCGCCGACCGCGGCCACCCCGGCGGCGTACGCCACCAGCCGGCGCAGCCGGCCGCGGGTCTCGCCCCCGGCCCAGGTGCGCGGGAGGACCAGCACGACGAAGAGCGCCAGTCCGGCCGCAAGCAGCAGCCCGACGTACGTGACCACGGTCAGGCCGTCGCGCAGCACCGTCACTGCCGCCGAGGAGCTCTCCGGCTCGGGCGGCGCGACGACCGACGCGCTGGG
This sequence comes from Nocardioides sp., assembly GCF_041913365.1. Lineage (GTDB taxonomy): Bacteria > Actinomycetota > Actinomycetes > Propionibacteriales > Nocardioidaceae > Nocardioides. The sequence goes on along the minus strand of NZ_JAYSFM010000015.1, from coordinate 18,543 downwards.
GGCGCCGACCGAGAAGGTGAGGGCCCCCGAGATCGGGTGACCGTCGCCGGAGAGCACGTTCCACGACACGACGTACGTGCCGTCGTCGAGCGCGGCGGCGTCGGCGAGGTCGACCCGGACCTCCTCGCCGCTCGCCCCGGCCGTCGAGGCGACCTCGTCGCCCTGCGCGTCGTAGACCGCGATCTGCTGCGAGGTCAGCCGGACCGGCTCGTTGAAGGTGAGCGTCACCGTCTCGGGGGCGACGTCGACGATGGCGCCCTCGTCCGGGTCGGAGTCGACCAGCTCGGCGTGGGCGGACGCGGGGGCGCCCGCACCCACCACGACGAGGAGTGCGAGCGCGAGCGCGACCAGCGCGGCGGAGACCGGGCCCGAGGCCCGGCGCCACCACGCCGGTCGCGTCGCGGGAGTCACGACGCCGTGCGCGTCCGGGCCAGGGCGAGCCCGCCGGCCGCCAGGCCGACGAGGCCGGCGGCGAGGCCGGCCCAGCCGAGCGCTGCCGAGCTGTCGGTGTCGTCGGCCTCAGTGGCCTCGGTGGCCTCGGGCTCCTCGGAGGCCGCCTCGCCGTGGTGCCCCTCGCCGCTCGCGGGCAGGATCTCGAACGACGGGGCCGGGTGCTCGAGCGCGTCGGCGTCCTGGCCCTCCGCGGCGACCTCGATCCAGTCGGTGCTGCCCTTCGCGCAGGTCTGGATCGTCGGGAAGGCGAGCACCTCGCCCTCCGCATCGGGCACCTGGAAGGACAGCTCGAAGGTGTCGCGCTCGCCATCGGGGAGCGGGGTGGTGGCGGTGTAGGTGATCGAGGACGTGCGCTCGGTGACCTCGTTGCCGTGGGCGTCGGTCGTCGGCTCGTCGAGCTGGGTGATCGTGCTCTCCAGCTCGTAGTAGGGGTTCCGCGTGGGCGTGACCGACAGGACCGACTCCGGGACCTGGATCTCGATCTTCGTGGTGGGCGACCCCTCGCAGCCGTGGGGGACGCTGAACGTCGCCACGGTGAAGGCGCCGGCCGACGCGTCGGTGACGGTCGCGCCGACGTGGGCGCTGGCCGGCGCGGCGACCACGAGGGCGATGGCCGCGGTGGCGGCCGGGAGCGCGCAGGCGCGCGCAAGGGTGCGGGTGGACATGGGTCTCCTGAGTGAGTGTGGTGCGGGTCTTGGGGGCGCGTGGGCACACCCGAGCCCGCGTCGGGCTCAGGTGTGCAGGACCGCCCGGGGCGGCCCGCGCCTCGGCGAGGCCAGCAGGTGCACCAGCGAGACGTACGCCCGGACCTCCGCGCGCGGGGCCCGGAGGCGGACCGCGACGAGGGGTGCGGGACGGGAGACGAACGAGACGACCAGCGAGGCGGCGCGGCGGCCGGCCCACCACAGCACCGCGGTCAGCAGCGTGACGAAGAGGTGGGCGGTGACCATCTGCCAGGTCCAGCCCGGGTCGGGCGCGGCCGCCGCGTCGTGCCCGGTGTGGACGTGCTCGGCGACGAGCCCGAAGGACTCGTGGAGGCCGAGCTGGGCGGCGGCGACGACCGGCAGGAGCGCCCAGGCGGGCACCTCACGCGCGAGGACCAGGTAGCCACCGCCGAGGACGACGGCGGTGATCAGCACGAGTCCGGGGGCGGTCGGGACGGTGCCGCCGGCCCACGTGTGGGCCGAGACGGCACCGGTGAGGACCACGACGGTCGCGGCGAGGGCGCGCGCCAGGGCGTACGGAGCACGCACGTGCTCGACGCTCGGCTCGGCCCTCATGCGGCACATCGTGTCAGAGCGCCACCGGGGGTCGGCCCGGCGCCCGGGGACTACCAGCCGTGGTGACCTCTCGGCCGGCGGTAGTCACCGTGCCCGTACGCCGGTGCGCAGCGCCCGCGGCGACCCTTGGCGAAGAACATCAGCGGGAAGATCAGCAACCACAGCGGCGCCTCGGTGATGACGCTCAGCACGATGAGGAGTGCGAGCACCGGCAGCAACGGCAGCCGGAAGCCCTTCCGGCTCCGCTGCGGTGCCGGCTTCGCGGGCGGGTACGACACCTGGGGCCGGGGGAGGTCGCTGAAGAGCACCGCGAGGTCGGCGCGGGTGCGCGCGGTCCAGATCGCGTCGAGGCGTTCGTCGTACTCCTCGTGGTCGAGGCGACCGTCGGCGTAGTGCATGGCCAGATCGGCCATGGCGCGCTCGCGGTCGGCGTCGGAGACGCGCAGGCGCGGATCGGGGGCGCTCATCGCTCGCCGTCCCGTCCGTCGACGTCCCGCCCGTCCGCGAGGATGCCGTAGAGCCGGCGGCGGGTGTCGGCGAGCACGTCGAGTGCCGCCCGCCGCTGCTGCTCCGACCCCTGGGTGACCAGCTGCCACACGGCGCTGACGACCTGGCCGATCTCGCTCTTGATGTCGGCCTGCCCGGAGGGCTGCTCGCTCGCGGGCTGCTCGGCGCGGGCGAACGGCGCCCACACGGCCGCCAGCTCGTCGGCGTGCTCCTCGGCCCAGCTGGCGCCCTGATCGGTGAGCCGGATGGTGCGACGGCCGCGCGCGTCGTCGGACTCGACGAGGTCCTCGTCCTGGAGCTGCTGGATGGTCGGGTAGACCGAGCCGGGGGAGGGCCGCCACTCGCCGTTGCTGAGCTCGGCGATCTCCTGGATCACCTGGTAGCCGTTGATCGGCTCGTCGGCCTTCCGGGCGCGGTGCAGGACGTCGATGATCGCGGTGCGGACGTCACCGCGCCGCACGCGCGGTCCGCGCTGCTGCGGCCGCTGCGGTGCTGTGGCGAAGCCGAGCAGCTCGCCCAGCCACGGCGGCGGGCCGCCCGCACGGCGCCCGGGTCCGGGGCTCCAGGTGCCCCAGCCGCCGCCCGAGCGGTGGTCGGATCGGTGGTCTGAACGGTGGTCGGGTCGGTCGTCGCCGGGCCAGTCGGCACCGGGCCAGTGGTGTCCCATGTCGGGCTCCCTCGAAGTCGTACGCTGGTGGAAGTTCGTGATCTATCGCGCAACTATCGAAGACGTATCGCGATATATCGTGAGCGTACGCCGACGAATCCGGCCGGGCAAGGGAGATGCGCGGCCGAGTTCTGCTGAGGAACGGGTGGGTCAGGTGAAGTAGAGCTCGACGCCGTCGTCGATGGCGTCGGCCATCGCTTGTGCCTGGTCTCCGGTGAGTCGTGTCGTGCCGGTGTGGTCGACGAGGAATGCCTGCCCGTGTGGGGTCTGCCAGAGGTGTCGGCCGGGGCCGACGACGCGGGTGGTGAGGCCGCCGTGGGTCTTGGTGCGGTGGTGGCGGCGGCGGAGGGGGCCGGAGTTGTGGGGGCCGGTCTGGCCGGGTGGTCCGGTGTCGTCGTAGGGGATGGCGTGGTCGTAGTCGACGTTGTCGCGGGTGGCGGTGCGGGGGGTGTAGGGGAAGCAGTCGCCGCCGGTCTGGGTCCAGACGTGGTCCTTGATGACCTCGGGGTGCTCGTAGGCGTCGACCCGGCGTCGCATCCGCAGGTCGAGGACCGGTGTGACGGTCACATCGGCGTGGCCGAGGACCTCGGCCAGCTGGCGTACGTCGATGGGGCCGAGGCCCTCGATGCGCGCGACGCCGGTGCCGGTGCGGAGCGCGTCGTCGGTGAGGTGGACGAACAGGCGCCCGCGGCCGCGCATCTTGGCGAGCCGCCGGGCCGGGATGGCGGCGAGCTTGTCGAGGGTGTCGGCGAGGTGCTCGGGCACCCAGGCGGGCCGCCCCTCGTGCTCGTCCGTCTCGGTGTGCTCGTCGTCGGTGTGGTCGGTGTCGGTGTGCTCGTCGTCGGTGTGGTCGGTGTCGGTGTGCTCGTCGTCGGTGTGGTCGGTGTCGGTGTGGTCGGTGTCGGTGTGGTCGAGGAGGAGCTTGAGGAGGTCGGCGGGGCGGGCGAGCCAGCCCATCGCGATCGAGCGGAGCTCGTCGTGGTTGTGGTCGGCGCCCATGGTGGTGGCGAGGATGTCGGCGATGCGGTCGAGCATGGCGTCGAGCCAGGCGGCGTCGCCGGCGGTGACGCGGGCGATGAGGTGGCGGTAGCCGAGCTCGTCGGAGCGTGACAGTGACACGTAGCGCTGGTGGCGGGACCGCTCCTGTTCGGCGCGGTGGGTCTCGGGGTCGGCCTCGATGACCTTGGCGCGGGCGATCTCGAGGACGGTGGAGGGTGCGTGCCCGGCGATGGCCTTGGCGACCGCGCGGTCGACCTTCACCACCTGGTCGGTGAGCAGTGCGCGGGAGATGACGGCGACCTTGCGTGCGACCCAGGGCTCGCAGTCGCCGGCCTCGACGACCGCCCACGTCAAGGGCAGTCGGTGGGTCAGGTCGAGCCCGTCGGCGATCAGCGCCCGGGTCGTCGCGGGATGGGTCTCGCGTGCCATCGCGAGCTCGGGGATCGCGTGCTCACGCACCGAGGGGGTGCCGTCACCGCCGGGGGTGACCATGGGGTCGCGGTCGTCGCGTGGGTGGCCGTGGATGACCGCCCACTGGATCGCCAGCCGCAGCTCCTCGACCTCCGCCAGCCGACGCGCACGCAAGGCCTGCGTGGCCAGACCCAGGATCTGGCTTGCGGGCGCCTCGTCAGCCGGGCGGTGCGGCTGGGCGAGGGAGCGGGTGATCGACATGCCTCATGCTATCGAACACCTGTTCGAAGCACAAGCGTTCATCGAACTGTGGAGGCGGGCAATCGCGGCGGACTGACGCGGGTCGCGAGTGCATCGAGTGCCGCTACTCGTCGCTGGGGAAGGACTACGAGCCCGTCCCGTGGAAGACACAGTCGACGAGAGTCTTGGGACGCGAGAAGGCACGCGCGATCTGCTGACAGCCGTCAAAACCCGACATACGGTCCGGTCATGAAGATCCGCAGTGCCCTCGCTCTTGTCGCCGCCCTCGTTGTCACCGGCGCGCTTACGTCTCCCGCGCACGCCGCGAATGAGGTCCGTGTGAGTATGGTCGGCGGGGTCCTTTACGACACCTGTGGCGATTACGGCTTCTCCTACGCTGCCTCCCTGCCGGCAGGGTATGGCCCCTACTGGAACATGGATCTCGAACTCATCGGACCCGACGGAAACATTGCCGCGTCGACCTACCTCTACGGCGAGGCGGCGTCGGGCGTGGACACGATGCAGATCTGCAACTCACCGAACCTGCCTGGCACCTACACCATTCGCGGCACTGGGGAGACGCGCAACTCAAGCTCGGACTACATCCCGATCTCAGTTCTGAGCAGCTCCGTCACCTTCCGGCTCCCGATGACACGCACCAGCATCAAGGCCACGCCCAAGAAGCCCGAAAAGGGCCAGGTCGTGCGGTTCGCAATCACAAGCACGGACGAACGTCCCAATGGCTACTTCGGAACCGCATACGCGGACGTGCGACTCCAGGTGCGACGTGGCGGCTCGTGGAAGACGCTCACGAAAACCTCGACGAACGACAGCGGCCGCGTCGTCGCGAAGGCTCGCCACTCTGGCAAGAAGGTCCGGGTTCGTGCGCTTACCGACGGGTCGAGTAGCCACACCGGCTCCACCTCTCGGATCATCAAGGTCGGCTGAGCTCACGTCGAGTTAGGCGGAGCGCTGGTGCCGACCGGTATGTCTGACTGGAACACCGATCGTGAGGCAGCGAGCCCCCGGCATCCACCCGAGCTCGATTCCGAAGATGATCCGTCGGGTTGCGGTTGCGCGGGATGTCCCGAGCCCGGTCAACCGCATCTCGGCAGGTTAGGACGTTGCAGGCGTCCTCTACAGGCGGCGAATTTCGCGCTTGAGAGGTACAGGCCCTCACAACGGAACCGCGCCCGACGCGGAATCGTTCCTACTCCGTCGCTACACCTCGACGTCTTCGACGTGTCCGACGGCTCCTGAACCCCGGCGTTGCCATCGTCGGCCACGAAAGGTGAACGTGAGCGTTACTTGATCTGCTTCGTCACGCTGCCAAGCGGCTAAGTCAGTTGGCACCGGAATGGGATTCGTCGTCAGTTCCCTACCGCGGAGCTCGGTTTGGTCGGTCCCTCCGGCCTCGAGCGTGTGAGTGCGCTTGCCCAAGGGACCGAACCGATCGTGCACCGCATCAACGTTGTAGGCGGGACTCTCACTAGCGCCGTTGAACTTGATGAATCGAATCTCATCGAAGTGGTGTCCGTTGTCGACCCCCACTTGCACTCAATTGTGACTAGGGCTGCCATCTTCTCGTCTCGCTTGAACGCCGCCGCTTCTTCTTGTTCAAGCCGCACGCGCTCGAGCCGGGCCGACTCTTCCAGCCGTTCACGCTCGATGCGCTCGTCGTCGCGTCGCTGTACCTCAGCCGCGCGACGTTCTCGCTCCTCCGCTCGGAAGGCAATCACTGCGAACCCGACTGCACCCACTGTGCCGAGTCCACCGACCCAGGTGCCGACCGCTTCAATCGCGGATACTCGCGGCTCGCATGCGTTGCCGCACGAGGTCCAACTGCCTAACCACCATCCGACGGCAGCACCCACCACCACGCCGACGAACACCAAGAAGGCTGACCTCCAGTGGGCGTCGAGCCAGTTTGAGTGGCGGTCTCGATTCGTCATGGCGCGACCCTATGAGAACTCAGCTCTCGCATGTCAGCACCCATCGCGCTCGGCGTCTCGCGACGAGGGCGTCTCATGACTTCATCGAATCCTCGTCTGCGATGGCGCATGTGGAGCGCGACCAGTCGCGCTTCCCGGCGATGGATGCCCTGGCGTGACAGTCACACCTCCGGTGACTCATTGGTCATCGAGAGGTCGAGGGCGCCTTGACCAAGAAGGTCTCGCTTCTTGGCGAAGTGGACTAGCCAGCCCTTCGATGTGAGCGAGATTGATCGCCGGCGTCCATCAACTTCGTCACGGCTGCTTATCGCTAGGTCGAATCGCTCGAGCTCCACGACGTTCTTTCGCATATGGGTCCGGTCGTTGAAGCCGTACGCGTCATGGTCTCCAGGAGCCGCGGTCCCACCGGCGGTCGCCAGGTCCTCCAAGAGTCGCCACATCCGCCCCTGTAGCCGAACGTCTCGCGCTGACTTCTCGGCAAGGTTGTCGACCCAAGCCATCAGCGAGTTCTCAATTTCAGCCGGCGATGAGTCCAAGAAGAACGCTGGATCGTGGTCGAGCGCGAAGTCCTGCGCGTACCCAAATGTATCCCGCAGGTTCTCGTTGCTCACGTCGTAGATGTAGCCGAAGCCGTCGGCATTCACGGGCGTGTTAGCCCGACCGCTCTCGTCGACGGAAAACACGTGTACCCGGGCATCAATCAACGACTCGATGTAGCGGCGCTCAACCGGAAGGAGGTCGACCGGGTCGGCTAGCACGCCGTTAAGTCGAGGAGTGTTCGCCAAACTGCGAGCGATTCCACGAGCGCCGCATAGTACCCAGCGCAGTCCCGGCAACTGGAGAACGGGATCCCGAATCTCCTCTAGTACACGGCGGGCGCTGGATGACGTGTCGAGGAGCTCAAGGTTGTCCAGCGTCCCGACAAATCCACCACTGTTACCGGGAAATGCTTCCTGCAAAGCTCGACGGAGCATCGTTTGGAAGCCGGAGTCCGTGAACGCCGATCCCGTGTTCAGGCCCGTTCCCGTAGTGGCGTAACCGCCCCCAAGGGGCGTGCTGACTCCGCCGCCCTTGCTCGATCGATAAGTTGGCGCATTTAGCCATGTCTCAAGGTCATCGACTCTCGGGACCCTGCGCCCCGCGGCCCGGAGGTCATCGTGATGGGCAATGAATGCCTGCGCGATCGCAAAGTAGACGTCTCGGATCAACTCCGAGCCGTCGTCCTTCATCTGCAAAGGCTCGCCCAAGGGCAAGAAGAGCTGCTGGGATCTTCCTTCCTTGAAGTCCTGAGACATTACATACGCAGCAACCGCGACGAGGCTGGTCTTGCCAACTCCGTTCTGTCCCTCCAACACGGGGTGGAGGTCGCTATTCCGGACCCGCTTTGTTAGGGCGGCGAGTTCGTCGTCACGTCCAACGAGGAGACGGCGACCGTCGGCGGTAGGAGCGAGCGCCCTTACCGCGTAGGGGTTCGCGCGAAATCCTAAGTCGAGCCAGAAGTCAGACACAGACCGCATGTTACGTACTGAAATCAGCCGAGACCGCCGGAGCGCTCGGAGCGGACGAAGACACTCGCACGAGCAGCGCAGCCGCCCGGCACGCCAGCGAAAGGAAGGACGTGCGACATAGTGGGCGCTTCGCAGCGCCACCTCGCAGCGCCAGCCCGCGCCCGCCCCTCACCCCGCGCACGCGGGACCGGAGGGTTCAGCTTCGCGCACGCCCCGTCGGCGTACAGGCGGCCTTGGGCACCGTCGTGTCCTCGATGATCGCGTTGAAGAGGGCCGGAGCGCGGTCCGGGTCGGCGATGATCCGGTTGGGGTCGCTGGGCGCCGACAAGTTGGGCATGGTGCAGGTCTGGCTGTCGCCGGTCATGGCGAGCGCGAACCGGCCGAGGTCGAGCGGGTTCATCTCCTCGTCGACGCGGATCGCGCCGGAGGCGGCCTTGTTGAGCTTCCAGTAGCGCACCGGGTTCACGAAGGTCCACGGCGTCTTGGCCTCGCTGCCCAGCGCGCTGATCACCTCACGCTGGCGGGCGACGCGGTCGAGGTCGCTGAGCGCCGTCACGTGCCGGGACCGGGAGTACGCCAGCGCGGTGAGGCCGTCGACCTCCTGGCAGCCCTTCTTGATGTCGAGGCGGGCCAGCGGGTCCTTCATGTCCTGCTTGGGGCAGATCTCCACGCCGCCGAAGGCGTCGACGGTGTTGATCACGCTGCCGAAGCCGAGCTCGACGTAGTGGTCGATGTGGATGCCGGTCAGCGCCTCCACCCGCTGGACCAGCAGCGGGGCCCCGCCGCTGGCGAAGGCGGCGTTGATCATCTGGGTCCCGCCGTCGGGCACCTCGACGAGGGTGTCGCGGGGGATCGACATCATCGTGCGTCCGCCCGAGCCGGTGTGGAGCACGATGATCGTGTCGGTGTTGGTGCCACCCCGCTCGGGGGTGTCGAGCACCTCGCGCTGCTCGTCGGTGAGGTCGTCGGCCTTGTCGGAGCCGACGATCAGGTAGTTGGTGCCGGGCTGGTCGCCGGGTCGGTCGCCGCTGGGCTGCGCGTCGACCTTGTCGATCTTGGTCCAGAAGTAGAGGGGGACGGCGACGAGCCAGACCACGATGAGCAGGAGGAGCAGCGGGATCAGCCCGAGCCGCAGGCGCGGGCGCCAGCGGCGCTTCTTCGGCTTCGGCGGCGGGGCGCTGGCCGCGGTGCGGGTGCGACCCGGAGGCTGGCCGCCCGAGCCGCGGGCCTCGCGCCGGGCCACCGGCATCACGCGCGTCTCGTCGGGGCGGTCGGCGCCCTGGGCGGGCACCTGCCGCGTGACGTCGCTCGACGGGGACTGCGACTGGCTCCCGTAGAGCCAGTCGTACTCCGGTGTTCCCTTCTCGGGCATCCCGGAGCCCTGCGGACGATCAGCCATGAGAAGGGACGCTACCGTGCCGAGCATGACCGAGAGCGCACCCCGACCCACGTCGTACAGCCGGGTGAGCCTGGGCATCATGGCCCACTCGAGCGAGGCCAACCTCCTCGGCAACGTGCACGGCGGGGAGATCATGAAGCTCGCCGACTCCACCGCGGGCGCGGTCGCGCACCGCCACAGCGGCGGTCCTGCCGTGACTGCGGCGATGGACGAGATGACCTTCCTGGCGCCGGTCCACGTCGGCGACATCATCAAGACCTACGCCCAGGTGAACTGGGCCGGCACGTCCTCGATGGAGATCGGGGTGCGCGTCGAGGCGCAGCCGTGGGGCAACGCCGGCGACGAGCCGGTGCACGTCGCCAGCGCCTACTTCGTGTTCGTCGCCATCGACGACGACGGGAAGCCGCGGCCCGTGCCGCCGCTGGAGACCGAGACGCCCGGTGACGTACGCCGTCAGCGCGAGGCCGAGATCCGCCGCGCGCACCGGCTCGCCCGCAAGGCCGAGATCGACCAGGGCCGCGAGGCCTGACCCGGACCGTCACGGCGCGTCGCGACCCGATGTGACGGGTGTGACTGGTGATACTGGGCGAGCTGACTTCCCCCAGCAGAGAGGCCTCCCGATGCCGCCCGTCCCGCCCTCCGGGTCGCGCCAGCCGCGGTTCACCACGCTCGACCGTGCGCAGCGCGTCCGGTTCCGTCGGGCGGTGAGCCTGATGCTGATGACCTTCGTGCTGCCGGGCTCGGCCCAGCTGGTCTCCGGCAACCGCCGGGTGGGACGGATCGCGCTCCGGACCTGGTTCGCGCTGGTGGTCATCGGCCTGGTCGCGCTGGTGGCGTCGTACTTCTGGCACGGGGTCGCGTTCTGGGCCGGCACCAACACCACGCTCCTGCAGGTCCTGCGGCTGGGCCTGATGGCGCTCGCCATCGGCTGGGCCTACCTGTTCGTCGACGCCTGGCGCCTCGGCCAGCCGCTGACCCTTCAGCGCCAGCACCGGCTCGCGATCGTCGGCGTCAACGGCTTCCTCTGCTTCAGCGTCGCCGGCGCGCTGCTCTTCGGCGCGCACATGGTCGGCGTGCAGCGCCAGTTCATGATCACGATGTTCGGCGACGGCTCGGCCGTCGGCGCCCACCACGGCCGCTACAACGTGCTGCTCATGGGCGGCGACTCCGGCGCCGGCCGCTGGGGCCTGCGCCCCGACTCGATGACGGTGGCCAGCATCGACGCCGAGACCGGCAAGACGGTGCTGATCTCGCTGCCGCGGAACATGCAGAACTTCCCGTTCCCCGAGGGCTCGGTGATGCACGAGCAGTTCCCCGACGGCTTCGACGAGGAGGGGATGTACCTCAACGGCCTCGCCACATGGGCGCTCGACCACGCCTCCTTGTTCAAGGGGTCGAAGAACCCCGGCGTCGACGCCACGATCGAGGGTGTCGAGGGCATCACCGGCCTGAAGATGAACTACTGGGCGATGGTCAACCTCCAGGGCTTCAAGGACCTCGTCGACGCGGTCGGCGGCGTGGAGCTCAACGTCCGGCAGAAGATCCCGGTCGGCCTGCCGAGCGACTCCTACTTCCACTACATCGAGCCCGGCACGCGCACGCTCAGCGGCGTCGACACGCTCTGGTTCGCGCGGGCCCGCTACGACTCCGACGACTACTCCCGCATGGCGCGCCAGAAGTGCGTGATGAGCGCGATGCTCCAGCAGGTGAGCCCGCAGACCGCGGTGACCAACTTCCAGAAGATCGCCAAGGCGAGCTCGGCGATGGTCTCCACCGACATCCCGCGCGGCGAGGTCGACCGCTTCGTCGACCTGGCCCTCAAGGCCAAGGGCCAGAAGATCGCCACGCTCTCCCTCGTGCCCCCGATGATCAACACGGCGAACCCCGACATCGCGCTGGTGCACGAGAAGGTGGCCGCGGCGATCGCGAAGGCCGAGGGCGTGAAGCCGGAGACGGAGACTGTGGAGGCGGCGCCCGAGACCGAGTCCGACGCCGGCACCACCACCGAGGCGCCCGCCGCCACCAAGGGCGGCGGCAAGGGCAAGGGCGCCACGCCCGCGCCGCCGACCGCGCCGTCGGTCACCGGTGGCTCGCTCGGCTCGATGTCGGAGGGCTACGCAGCCAACGAGTCGGAGGACCTGGGCGCGGTTTGCTGAGGGTGTCCACCGGGCCCCTAGTGTGTACGCCGTGACGACCGGACCCCTGCCTCGCATCGTGGCGGTCGTGGTCACCTTCAACCGGCTCGGCCTGCTCGAGAAGCTCGTGGACCGGCTCGGTGAGATCGAGGGCCTGGCCGAGGTCCTCGTCGTCGACAACGCCTCGTCCGACGGCACGGGGGAGTGGCTCGCCGGCCGGTCCCACACGGGCGAGGTCGGGCTCCGGGGCCGCAGCCTGCCGACCAACCGCGGTGGCGCGGGCGGCTTCCACGACGGGCTGGCCTGGGCCATCGACCGCGGCGCCGACCTCGTCTGGCTGATGGACGACGACGGCCTGCCCGACGTCGACTGCCTCGAGCGACTGCTGGAGGAGACCGACAACCTCGACTTCTGGGGTCCGCTCGTCGTCGACGAGGCCGACCCCGACCGGCTGGTGTTCCCCATCCGCATCCCGGGCGGCACCCGCGTCGTGCACGCCGTCGAGGACGTACGCCGGGTCGCGAAGGCCGACCGCATCGACGGGATCGTCATCCCGTTCAACGGCGTGCTCGTGACCAAGGAGCTGGTCGACCGGATCGGGCTCCCGCGCGAGGAGTTCTTCATCTGGGGCGACGACCACGAGTACCGCCTGCGCGCTGAGGAGGCCGGCGCTCGCGTCGCCACCGTGGTCACCGCGACCGTGCGGCACCCCAGCGTGGGCAACCTCGGCACGCCGATGATGTTCGGCCGCACCACCTACAACGACTCGCCCAGCGACCTCAAGCACTACTGCATGGCCCGCAACAACCTGGTCAACCTCCGCGACTACAAGGGCCCGCTGCACGCGACGGCCTTCGTGGTGAAGACCGCGTGGTTCTACACCTTCACCCGGCCCAGCCTGTCGCGGCTGCGGCTGAGCCTCAGCGCCATGCGTGCCGGCATCGCCGGCGACTTCGACGGGCACCGGAGGTTCCTCGGATGACGGGACAGGACGGGCGGGAGACCGTCGCGGTCGTCGTCGTCACCCACAACCGCGCCGACCTGCTCTCGCGCCTGCTCGACGGGCTGGCCGCCCAGACCCGGCGCCCCGACGCGGTCGTCGTGGTCGACAACGCCAGCGCCGACCACACCGCCGAGGTGCTCGGCGCGCGCACCGACCTGCCGCTCCACGTGATCACCCAGGACAACCTCGGCGGCGCGGGCGGCTTCCACGCCGGCGTGCGAGCGGCGTACGACGCCGGGTGGGACCGGCTGTGGCTGGTCGACGACGACGTGGTGCCCGCCCCCGGCTGCCTCGAGGCGCTCATGGCGGTGGACGAGGACTGCCTCATCGCCGTACGCGAGGACCTCTCGGGGGCCCTGGTCGAGAAGGCCGCGATCGACTTCGACCTGCACAACCCGCTCGCGATCCACCCGAAGCGCGCCGCGGTCGACACCGTCTACGCCGACCGGGCGTCGATGCCGGCGCTCGTGGAGGTGCAGAACGTCGCCTTCGAGGGCTTCATGGCACGTCGCCCGGTCATCGCGGAGATCGGCTTCCCCGACCCCGCCTTCTTCATCTTCTACGACGACGCCGAGTACGCCGTCCGCGCCCGGCGCGCCGGCCACCGGATCATGGCCGTGCGCGACGCCGTGCTGGTGCGCCAGCTCGACTTCAACCAGCAGCACGACCTGTCGGGCTGGAAGGGCTTCTACATGTACCGCAACCTCTTCGTGGTGCACCTGCGCCACGGGGAGAACGCCCTCGTCCGGCTCAAGCCGTGGCTGATCACGCTGGCCGTGGTGCTGCTCAGCCCGGTCCGCGGCGGGCGGGCCGAGGCCCGCAACGTGATCCGCGCCATGGCCTCGGCGCGGGGCATGCGCCGCCTCTCCGATCCGGCCCGACCCCCTCGCTAGACTCGACAAGCCTCTCAACCACAGGAGTTCCTCCCTTGTCCCAGGGCTCACCCGACCTTCCCGACCTCGTCATCGTCGGCGCCGGCCTCTTCGGCCTCACCATCGCCGAACGCTGCGCCGAGGAGCTGGGCCTGCGCGTGCTCATCCTCGAGCGCCGCCACCACCTCGGCGGCAACGCGTACTCCGAGCGCGACCCCGAGACGAACGTCGAGGTGCACAAGTACGGCGCCCACCTCTTCCACACCTCCAACGAGCGGGTGTGGGAGTACGTCAACCGGTTCACCGAGTTCACCGACTACAAGCACCGGGTCTTCGGCAAGTACCAGGGGCAGGTCTACTCCCTGCCGATGAACCTCTCGCTGATCAACCAGTTCTTCGGCAAGTCGCACACCCCCGACGAGGCGCGTGCGCTCATCGCCGAGCAGTCCAGCGAGATCGCGACCGAGGACGCCTCCAACCTGGAGGAGAAGGCGATCAGCCTGATCGGCCGCCCGCTCTACGAGGCCTTCATCAAGGGCTACACCGCCAAGCAGTGGCAGACCGATCCCACCGAGCTGAGCGCGGACATCATCACCCGTCTCCCGGTGCGCTACACCTTCCAGAACGGCTGGTTCAGCGACACATACGAGGGCCTGCCGGTCGACGGCTACACCGCGTGGCTGACGAAGATGGCCGACCACCCCAACATCGAGGTCCGTCTCGACACCGACTTCTTCGAGGTCGCCGACGACTACAAGGGCAAGGTCCCGATCGTCTACACCGGCCCCGTCGACGAGTACTTCCACAACTCCGAGGGCCGCCTGTCGTGGCGCACCGTCGACCTCGAGGAGAGCGTCGTCGACACCGACGACTTCCAGGGCACCGGCGTCGTCAACTACAACGACCAGGACGTCCCCTTCACCCGCATCATCGAGTTCAAGCACTTCCACCCCGAGCGGGAGAAGACGCACCTGCCGGGCAAGAGCGTGATCGTGCACGAGTACAGCCGGTTCGCCGAGGAGGGCGACGAGCCCTACTACCCGGTGAACACGGCCGACGACCGCGCCAAGCTGCTGAAGTACCGCGAGCTCGCCAAGGCCGAGCCCATGGTGCTCTTCGGCGGCCGCCTGGGCACCTACAAGTACCTCGACATGCACATGGCCATCGGCTCGGCCCTGTCCATGTACGACAACAAGCTCAAGCCGCACTTCACCGAGGGCGCCGAGCTGACCAGCGGAGGCATCGAGGCATGAGCGCCACCACCACCGACACGTCGAGCGTCACCCGGCTGCTCCAGCGGCAGATCCTCCCGATCGACCGGGACACCGACGTCTTCCCGCTCTACGTCGACCTCGAGGAGGCCAAGCTCGACACCGACCGCGACGCGGTGGGCGGCGACAAGGCGGCCAAGGACCTCAACAACGCGGCGATCCGCCAGTCGACCTCGACCGGCCGCAAGCTGCACCCCGACCAGATCCGCTCGCGCACCGCGCTCCGGCTCGAGCCCTCGCAGCTGCTGTCCTTCGGCACCTACTTCAACGCCTTCCCGGCGTCGTACTGGCGTCGGCACACGGTGGTCACCGACATCGAGCTGACCGTGTCGGTCACCGGCCCCGGGTCGGTCGTGACGGTCTACAAGTCGATGGCCCGCGGGCACTCCCAGCGCGTCGCGGCCGCGACCGTTGAGGGCGACTCGGGCACCTTCACCTTCGACCTCACCCTCAAGCCCTTCGTCGACGGCGGCTGGTACTGGTACGACGTCGTCGCCGGTGACCACGGCGCGACCGTCGAGGGCGCCGAGTGGACCGCCCAGGTCCCGGCCGACCGCGCCGAGCACGGCACCGTCGACGTCTGCATCACCACGATGCTGCCCGACATGAGCGCCCAGCTGCTCGGTCAGCTCGGCGCGGCCGAGGAGCTGCAGCCCTACCTCGACACCGTGTTCGTGATGGACCAGGGCAAGGACAAGGTCACCGACAGCCAGCACTTCCCGGCGGCGAAGGCGGGCCTCGGCGACAAGCTCCGCGTCCTCGTGCAGGGCAACCTCGGCGGCTCGGGCGGCTACGCCCGCGGGCAGCTCGAGAGCGTGCGCAAGGGCACCGCGACGTACGCGATGATGATGGACGACGACGTCGTCTGCGAGCCCGAGGGCATCATCCGCGCGGTCACCTTCGGCGACCTGGCCAAGCGGCCGACCATCGTCGGTGGCCACATGTTCAACCTCTACAGCCGTGCCGAGCTGCACTCCTTCGGCGAGATCGTCCAGCCGTGGCGCTTCTGGTGGCAGACCCGCCTGGACGGCTACTCCCAGTGGGACTTCGGCGCCCGCAACCTGCGCTCCTCGCGGTGGCTGCACAAGCGCGCCGACGTCGACTTCAACGGCTGGTTCATGTGCCTGATCCCGCGCGTGGTGCTCGAGGAGGTCGGCCTGTCGCTGCCCGTCTTCATCAAGTGGGACGACTCCGAGTTCGGCCTGCGCGCCAAGCAGGCGGGCTACCCGACCGTGTCCTTCCCAGGCGCCGCCGTGTGGCACGTGCCGTGGACCGACAAGAACGACGGCCTCGACTGGCAGTCGTACTTCCACCACCGCAACCGCATCATCGCGGCGCTGCTGCACTCGCCCTACGAGCGCGGCGGCCGGATGGTGCGCGAGAGCTTCAACCACCAGGTCAAGCACCTGGCCTCGCTGCAGTACTCCACCGCCGAGCTGCGGCACCTGGCGATGGAGGACGTGCTGCGCGGTCCGCACGCGCTGCACGGCGAGCTGTCGACCAAGCTGGCCGACATCAACGCCTTCCGCAAGCAGTGGTCCGACGCCCAGCTGCTCGCCGACCGCGACGACCTGCCCCCGGTGCGCCGCAAGAAGCCGCCGAAGAAGGGCAAGTCCGACATCGAGATCCCGGGTCGGAAGTCCACCCTCGTCGCCGCGGCCCTCGCGCCGCTGCGCCAGCTCCGCCCGGTGCGCGAGATGTCGGGGGAGTACCCCGAGACCGAGCTGACCGCGATGGACGCCAAGTGGTGGAACCTCGTGAAGTACGACTCGGCCGTGGTCTCGATGAACGACGGCAGCTCGGTCGCGCTCTACAAGCGCGACCCCGAGCACTACCGCGACCTCCTCAAGCGGACCATCGAGATCCACCGCCGCTTCCACCGCGAGTGGCCCCAGCTGGCCCAGCAGTACCGCGACGCGCTCGGCGACATCACCTCGCCGGAGTCGTGGGAGAAGACGTTCGCGCCGTGGACGGGCGACGAGTCCCAGGACGGCGATGCGTGAGCGCCGCCAGTCCTGAGGCGACGCCGGACCCGCGCCCGGTCGAGGTCCGGCACGACCTGGCGCACGTGCCGCTGGCCCCGCCCTCGCGCACGTCCGGCGTCTTCGAGGTCTTCCGCCGCCGCTACCTGCTGCGGCTGATGGTGCGCCGGGAGATCCGTGCGCGCTACGCCGGCACCGCCTTCGGCCTGGCCTGGTCCTACATCAACCCGTTCACCCGGTTCCTGACGTTCTACTTCGTCTTCGGCCTGCTGCTCGGGCGCGGCATGGGCCTGGAGAACTTCGCCATCCACCTGTTCGCCGGGATGGTGCTCGTCAACTACTTCACCGAGTCCGTCACCGCCGGCACCCGCTCCCTGCTGTCCAACAAGGGCGTGATCGCCAAGATGGCGATGCCGCGGGAGATGTTCCCCGTGGCGTCGATGCTCGTCTCCCTGTGGCACACGATCCCGCAGCTGATCATCCTGCTGCTCGCCTGCCTGGCGTCCGGCTGGTGGGGCGACGGGCCGATGTGGGTGCCCGACGCGGTCGGCATGGGGGCGGCCCTGCTGGGTTTCCTCATCATCATGGTCTGGGGCACGGCGTTCGGGCTGATGTTCTCGTGCATCAACGTGATCTTCCGCGACTTCCAGCGCATCGTGCAGACCTTCATCAACCTGGTGCCGTTCAGCGTGCCGATGATGTACGCCTACCACCTCATCGCCGACGGCGACCGGATCCCGCTGAAGTACCACGACGTCTACGTCGCCAACCCGGTCGCCGTGGCCGTCATGCTGATCCAGCGCGGCTTCTGGTACCCCACCTGCGAGCCGGCCTGCGCGGTCAACCCCCAGACCGGCGCACCGCTGCCGGAGTTCGTCAGCGACCTCTTCCCGCGCGGCTTCGTCATGCTCGCCATCGGCGTGGTCGTGCTGGCTGCCGGCCAGTTCATCTTCTCCCGTCTCGAGAAGACCGTCCCGGAGCGCCTCTGATGAGCACCACCTCGATCGTCGTCGACAACGTCTCCAAGACGTTCCGCTACCAGGCGCACCCGACCCTGAAGAAGGTCCTGCAGAGCAAGATGCGGGGCCAGAAGACCAGCGACGTCTTCAAGGCGCTCGACGGGGTGTCCTTCGAGGTCCAGCAGGGCGAGTCCATCGGCCTGATGGGCCTCAACGGCTCCGGCAAGTCGACCCTCCTCAAGCTCGTCAGCGGCGTGATGCGCCCCGACGAGGGCCAGGTGCTGACCCGCGGCCGGATCTCCGGGCTGATCGCCACCGGCGCCGGCTTCCACAACGAGCTCACCGGCCGCGACAACATCTACATGAACGCCGCGATGCTCGGGATGTCGAAGGACGAGACCGACTCCAAGTTCGACGACATCGCCGCCTTCGCCGACGTCGGCCGCTTCCTCGACACCCCGGTGGGCAACTACTCCTCCGGCATGTTCGCCCGGCTCGGCTTCTCCGTGGCGGTCCACGTCGACTGCGACATCTTCATCGCCGACGAGGTGCTCGCGGTGGGGGACCGACCCTTCAAGCGCAAGTGCCTCAAGCGCATGAAGGAGATCCGCGAGTCCGGCATCACGATGTTCTACGTCAGCCACTCCGCGGGCTCGGTCAAGAAGATGTGCGACCGCGCCATCGTCCTCGAGAAGGGCAGGGTCGGCTTCGACGGCGACGTCGAGGGCGCCATCAAGTTCCTCCACTACGACGGTGACGACGAGGAGCCGGACTCGGAGGAGAGCTCCGAGGACGAGCGCGACGACGCCCTCGCCAGCGACATCTGAGACACGCGACGTACGCCTCACCGGAGCGGTGGTCCACCTACATTCCGCAGCCTGGAAATGTAGGTGGACCACCGCCCC
>NZ_JAYSFM010000014.1:0-65422 GCF_041913365.1 Nocardioides sp. | reverse complement strand
GACGCGCTCGAGCGCGCCGGCATCACCACCCCCTTCGCCATCCAGGAGATGACCCTCTCGGTCGCTCTCCTCGGCACCGACCTCATCGGGCAGGCGCGCACCGGCACCGGCAAGACGCTGGCCTTCGGCATCCCGGTGCTGCAGCGCTCGGTGGCGCCCAGCGACCCGGCGTACGCCGACATGCCGCAGGGCAAGCCGCAGGCCCTCATCGTCGCCCCGACCCGCGAGCTCGCGCTCCAGGTCTCTGGCGACCTCGCCCTCGCCAGCGCCGACCTGGGCCTGCGCGTCCTCACCGTCTACGGCGGCGTCGGCTACGAGCCGCAGCTCGAGGCCCTCGACGCCGGCGTCGACATCGTCGTCGGCACGCCCGGCCGTCTCATCGACCTGGCCAACCGCAGGTCCCTCGACCTCTCCCACGTCCACGCGCTCGTGCTCGACGAGGCCGACGAGATGCTCGACCTCGGCTTCCTGCCCGACGTCATCACCCTGATCTCCAAGACGCCCGAGACCCGCCAGACGATGCTGTTCTCGGCGACCATGCCGGCCGCGATCGTCGCCCTCGCGCGCACCCACATGCGCCACCCGATGAACATCCGCGCCGAGTCGTCCTACGAGAACGCCACGGTGCCGGCCACGGCCCAGTTCATCTACCAGGCCCACGACCTGGACAAGACCGAGATCATCGGCCGGGTCCTGCAGGCCGAGGACGCCGACAAGATGATCGTCTTCACCCGCACCAAGCGCCAGGCGCAGCGGGTGGCCGAGGACCTTCAGGAGCGCGGCTTCAAGGCCTCGCCGCTCCACGGCGACATGGCCCAGGTGGCGCGCGAGAAGGCGCTGGCCCGCTTCCGCGAGGACAAGATCCAGGTCCTCGTCTGCACCGACGTCGCGGCCCGCGGCATCGACGTGCGCGGCGTCTCCCACGTCATCAACTACACCTGCCCCGAGGACGACAAGACCTACGTCCACCGCATCGGCCGCACCGGCCGCGCCGGCGCCTCCGGCACCGCGATCACCTTCGTCGACTGGGCCGACCTGCACCGCTGGAAGCTCATCAACAAGGCGCTCGACCTGCCCTTCGACGAGCCGCAGGAGACGTACTCGACCTCCGAGCACCTCTTCCACGACCAGGGCATCCCGGCCGGCACCAAGGGCCGCGTCGTCGACCCCGCCCCGCCGGCTCCCAAGGCCGAGCGGGCGCCGCGCGAGCGTCGTTCCGGTGACCGCTCCGGCGGCGGCTCGTCCTCGGAGAAGTCCGGCGACGCCCCGCGCCGCCGCAACCGCAGCCGCCGCCGCACCCGTGGCGGCCAGTCGGTCGAGGCCCCCAAGGCATGAGTCAGCGCTTCTTCGGAGCCTTCTTCGCGGTCTTCTTCGGCTTCGGCCGCGACGCGCGCGACACGAGGTTCTCGGCCACCTCGCGGTAGGCCTTCGCACCCTTGCTGCTGCGGCTGGTCGCCAGGATCGAGCGGCCGGCCGCCGGCGCCTCGGCGAACTTGATCGTCTTGGGGATCGGCGGCTCGACGACCTCGAGGTCGTAGGTCTCGCTGATCGTCTCCAGCACGGTCCGGGCGTGGTTGGTGCGGCCGTCGTAGAGCGTCGGCAGCACGCCCCACACCTCGAGGCCGCGGTTGGTGAACCGTCGTACGTCGTGGACGGTGTCGAGCAGCTGCCCGACCCCGCGGTGCGAGAGCGTCTCGCACTGCAGCGGCACCAGCACGCCGTCGGCGGCGGTCAGTGCCGCCACGGTGAGCACGCCGAGCGAGGGCGGGCAGTCGAGCAGGACCCAGTCGTACGCCCCCTCCTCGGTGTCGTCGAGGTCGTCCTGGAGCTGCTCGAGCGCACCCTTGATGACGTGCTCGCGCCCGGTGCGGGTGAGCAGGTCGGCCTCGGCACGGGCGAGCTCGATGGTCGCCGGCAGCACGTCGACGCCGTCCTCGGTCTCGATGATGATCTCGGCCGGGTCCACGCCCTGGGTCAGGACGTGGTGGACCGAGGTCTCGAGGTCCTCCGGGTCGATGCCGAGGGAGAAGGTCAGGCACGCCTGCGGGTCGAGGTCGACGAGCAGGACGCGGTGCCCCAGCTCGGCCAGTGCGGCCCCGATCGAGGCCACGGACGTGGTCTTCGCGACCCCGCCCTTCTGGTTCGCGACGGCCAGCGTGACGGGGGCCGCTCCCCGGCTCTTGGTGCTCATCGCCGGCCATTCTGCCGGACCGGGTCGCGAACGGTCCGGTCGTCCTGAAATGCTGCCACCCATGAGTACCTCCCTGATCACCGGCGCGACGGCCGGCATCGGCCTCGAGTTCGCCCACCAGCTCGCCGACCGCGGCGACGACCTCGTCCTCGTCGCCCGTGACGCCCAGCGCCTCGAGGCCGTGGCCGAGGAGCTGCGGCGTGCCCACCAGGTCGACGTCGAGGTCCTCGTCGCCGATCTCGTCGACCGCGACCAGCTCGCCACCGTCGAGGCCCGGCTGGCCGACCGCGCGCGCCCGGTCGACCTGCTCGTCAACAACGCCGGCTTCGGCCTCAAGCAGCGCTTCCTCGACAACTCCGCCGACGACGAGACCGCCATGCTCGAGGTGCTCGTCACCGCCGTGCTGCGGCTCAGCCACGCGGCGCTGGGCGCGATGGCCGAGCGCGGCCACGGCGGCATCATCAACGTCTCCAGCGTCGCCGCCTTCCTCCCCCGCGGCAGCTACTCCGCGGCCAAGGCGTGGGTGAACAGCTTCAGCGAGTGGGCGCACCTGGAGTACCGCTCGCGCGGCGTGAAGGTCATGGCCCTGTGCCCCGGCTTCACCAAGACCGAGTTCCACCAGCGGATGCAGGTCACGCGCGGCGACGGCTTCATGTGGCTCGAGGCCGACTTCCTCGTCCGCAAGGCGCTCGAGGACTTCGAGAAGGGCCGCGCCTACTCGATCCCCGGTGCCCAGTACAAGACGATCATCGCCCTCACCAAGGCCATCCCCAACCGGGTGCTGCGGCTGACCCAGAACATGGGCCGCCGGTGACGGTGCGCATCGCGCCCCCGCGCGTCGACGACGCCGAGGCGCTCGCCGACCTGCACCTCGATGTCTGGGAGGAGGCGTACGCCGACCTCATGCCGGCGTCCGTCTTCGCCGAGCGCCGCGACCGCCGGGCCGAGCGGGTCGCGAGCTGGCGCGGGATCATCGAGGCCAGGTCGAGCGACAACCTGCTGGCGTGGTCGGGTGACCGTCTCGTCGGCTTCTCGAGCACCGGCCCGGGCCGCGACGACCCCGACGACCGCCTGCCCGCGCTCGAGCTGATGGCGCTCTACGTGCGGGCAGCGACGTACGGCACGGGCGTCGGGTTCGCCCTCCTCGAGGCGGCGATCGGTCGGGCCGACGCCTACCTCTGGGTCCTCGACGGCAACGAGCGTGCCATCCGGTTCTACGAGCGCCAGGGCTTCGCCTTCGACGGGATCTCCAAGCCCGAGGACGTCGGGCTCGAGCACCGGATGGTGCGGCGCGGCGGCTGACGGCGACCCTGACCCGCCGCGGCCGCTTGCGCGCGCGGGGGGCCACTTGCGGCATGGTCGAGGTCGTCGAGCAGGTGCGACGGACCGTCGTCCACGAGGTGGGCCACCACTTCGGGATCGGCGACGCCCGGTTGCGCGAGCTCGGGTGGTGAGCCGGGCACGCCGGGGTGACCTGAACGCTTGCCCTCTAGGCTCCGGCGACGTGACCACAGTTCTCGAGGTGCCGGCGTACGAGGTCCGCCTCGCACGTGCAGGAGACGAGGACGCCATCTGCGACGTCTGTCGCGAGGGCTTCGCGGTGTCCTCGCAGGGCCTGCTCCCGCCGGCCACCATCGAGCGGCAGGCCGACGCGTACTACGACCCGGCCCGGGTGCGCCGTGAGGTCGCCACGGCCGGCGAGGCCATCGAGTGGCAGGGGTACGTCGTGGCAGTGTCGGAGTCCGGCGGGGTCCTGGGCGCCGCGGGCGGCGGTGTCACTGGCCCGGGGGTCGGCACCGTCTACGTGCTCTACCTGCGTCCACCGCTGCGAGGGCGCGGCATCGGCACGGCGCTGCTGGACTTCGTCACAGACCAGCAGGAGGCCGCAGGCGCGACTGAGCAGTGGGTGTCGGTCACCGAGGGCAACGACCTCGGCATCCCCTTCTACGTCGCTCGGGGCTTCGTCGTCCGCGAACGCGTGCCGTTCGTGACGGCTGATGACGGGACGGTCGAGGCACACTCCCTGCGGATGAGTCGCACGATCTGAGCGACGGAGCTCTTTCGGCGCGGCGACCGGTCCGGCCAGCTCGCGACGCGCCCGTGGCCAGATCACCGGCGTGAGCCGGAGGACCCGACAGGATCCGTCATCCCGAACGGCACTCATCCGTGCGGCTTCGTATGACGGACCGAGCCCTCGTCCTCGAGCGACTCCAGCCACGCGTCGAGCTCCCGAGGGTGCTTGAAGAGCAGCACGTCCGGGCCGTCGGACGAGGCCGCCCAGGCGCGCATCCGGTCCCGCTTGCGGGCGAAGGACTGGAAGTGCCAGCGGATGATGGACGTGCGGTCGACGATCTTGCGGAAGGTCTCGACGTTGCCGTTGCAGCGCGGCTCCTTCGTGATCGCACCGGACACGGTGCGGCGCACCAGGCGCGCGAGGGACAGCCACCGCGGGTAGTCGAGCCCGACGACCAGCTGCGTGCGCGGGAGGACCAGGTCGAGCCAGATGCCGTACGACGAGTCGAGCAGCCACCGCTCCCCCGCGACGATCCCGCCGAAGACCTCCCGCTGCACTGACTTCTCGACCGGCACCCAGCCCGGCAGCCAGGTCAGCTCGTCGACCAGGGTGACCGGGTGCCCGGTGCGGGAACCGATGGCGAGCGCGGCGGTGCTCTTGCCACTGCCCGTGACCCCGTAGACGAGGACCCGGTCGGGCAGCCTCACCGGCGGGCCAGGGAGACGAGCCGCTCGTACTCCTCGGGGTCGGTGGTGTTGACCCCGAGGTCGTGGTCGACCTTGCCGAGGCCGTGGTGGTCGCTGCTGCCGGTGACGAGGAGGTCGAGGTCGGCGGCGATGGCGCGCAGGCGCTCGCGGAGCTCGGGCGGGTGGTCCTGGTGGTCGACCTCGATCCCGGCGAGGCCGATCCCGCGCAGCCCGGCGAGGACCTCCTCGGTGAGCACGGTGCCGCCCCGGCGGCCCCACGGGTGCGCGATGACCGGGACGCCGCCGGCGGCCACCACGATCGGGATCATCTCCTCCAGCTGGGGCGCGTAGCGGTTGACGTAGCCGGGCTGGCCGGGGCTGAGCAGGGTCGCGAACGCCTCGGTGCGGTCGGCGACCACGCCGCGCCGGACGAGCGCGTCGGCGACGTGCGGGCGGCCGGCCGCGACCGACCCGCCGGCCTCGCGGTGCACGTCGTTCTCCGTCAGGTCGATGCCGTGCGCCCGCAGCGCGGCCACGATGGCCGGCGTCCGGGAGCTGCGGCCCTCGAGGATCCGGCCGAGGACCTCCACCAGCGGGGCGTACGTCGGGTCCGGCAGGTACGCCAGCAGGTGGACGCCGCGGTGGTGGAGCTTCGTGCTGATCTCGAGCCCGGGCACGAGCGTGATGCCGACCTCGTCGGCCGCCTCCTGCGCCTCCGCCCAGCCGGAGGTCGCGTCGTGGTCGGTCAGCGCGACGACGTCGAGACCCGCTGCCTTCGCCTCGCGCACCAGCGCGGCAGGGGTGTCGGTGCCGTCACTCGCGGACGAGTGCGTGTGGAGGTCGATCCGCACGTCAGCTGTTCCACTTCAGCAGGACCGGCGTCTCCCGCTCGAAGCCCAGCACCGACACCGTCGAGGTGTCGAGCCGGAAGAACCGGCCCTCCTCCGCCGGCTGCTCGAGCCACCGGGCGGTGAGCACCCGCAGCGAGTGGCCGTGGGCGAAGACCAGGGTGCGGTCGTGGTCGCGCGCCCGCTCGATGACGCGGTCGAGCCGGGCCGAGACCTCGTCGGCGGTCTCGCCGCCGGGCACGGGGTGGGTCCAGACCGACCAGCCGGGCACCGACTCCCGGATCTCGGCCGTGGTGATGCCCTCGTAGTCGCCGTAGTCCCACTCCACGAGGTCCTCGTCGACCTCGACGTCGCGGAAGCCGGCCAGCTCAGCCGTCCGCCGGGCACGCTGGCGCGGGCTGGTGAGGACCAGGTCGAAGTCGACGTCATAGAGCCGCGGGCCCAGCAGGATCGCCGCCTCCTCGCCGTCGGGCGTGAGCGGCAGGTCGGTGGTCGAGGTGTGCTTGCCGTCGCGGCTCCACTCGGTCTCCCCGTGGCGCACGACCCAGAGCTCGGGGCCCCCAGCGGTCGACATGCCCGCGAGTCTGCCACGGGTGCCCGGGTCTCCTGCCACGATGCTCGCCATGAGTGCATCCACGCCCGGCAGCGTCGACCTCGGCCGGGCGCGTCTGGCGATCGCGGCGGCGTTCGGCACGCAGGGGCTGGTGTTCATCAGCCTGACGACCAGGCTCCCCCGCATCCAGGACCGCTGGGACCTCGGCGAGCTGGCCCTGTCGGGCGTCCTCCTGATGATGGTGCTGCTGGCCGGAGCCGGCTCGCTGCTGGCCGAGCGGCTGGCGC
Source organism: Nocardioides sp. (assembly GCF_041913365.1). GTDB lineage: Bacteria > Actinomycetota > Actinomycetes > Propionibacteriales > Nocardioidaceae > Nocardioides. Next base: position 58,843 of record NZ_JAYSFM010000014.1, on the reverse strand, counting down.
CGCGGCTCGACAGCGCCGCCGTCCTGCGTGCGGGTCTGCTCGTGGTCGCGGTGTCCGTCGCGGTGGTGGTCCTCGCGCCCGCGAAGGTGGTCTTCGTCCTCGCGCTGGCGGCGTACGGCGTGGGGCTGGGGCTGGTCGACGCGACCGGCAACATGCAAGCCGTCGCCCTCGAGCACCGGCTCGGCCGGGTCGTGCTGCCGTCCTGCCACGGCGCGTGGACGCTCGGCGGCGTCATCGGCGCGGTGCTGACGATCGCCGGCACCGACGTGCCGTGGTCGGCGGTCGCGCTGCTGGCCGTCCTGCCGCTGGTCGCCGCCGCGGCGCCCTACCTCCCCCGCGACCACGGGGAGGCCGCCACCTCGACGCACACCGACGTGCCCTGGCGGGCGATCGTGATGGTCGGGCTGGCTCTCGTCGTCTTCTACACGGTCGACACGGCCGCCGCCACGTGGGGACCGGTCTACCTCGACGACGTCTTCGCCGCGCCGGAGGGCCTGGTGGCCCTCGCGACGCTGCCCTACCTCCTCGCCAGCGGCCTGGTGCGGCTCGCCGGCGACCGGCTCACCGAGCAGGTGGGGGCGGTCCGCCTGCTGCGGGTCGGCGCGGCGATCGCGCTCGCCTCGCTCGCGCTCGTCGTGGCGGCACCGACGTGGGAGGTGGCCGTCGTGGGCTTCACAATGCTCGGCTGCGGGGTCGCCGTCGTCGCACCGCTGAGCTTCTCGGCCGCTGCGGCGCTGGCCGGGCGCGACGCCGACCCGGCCACCCGGCAGGCCCGGGTGGACGCCGTGGTGGCGCGGTTCAACCAGTTCAACTACGCCGGGGCGCTGCTCGGTGCGGTGATGACGGGCGCGGTCGGCGCCGGGTCGCTCCGCATCGGCTTCGCCGTGCCGCTGGTGCTGGTCGTCGCGCTGTTCTGGCTCGCGAAGGCGTTCGCGCCGGCGGACCACCCTGCTGGGCACGCGCCCGCCGACGCCTGAACGCCAGGTCTCAGACTCCGCCGCCGCCGGCCTTGCGGCGGTGCATCGGCTTGGCGACGTTGGCGTTGGTGACCTCCGAGCCGTGGGCCTTCTCTCGCGAGCCCGCACTGTCGTCGGGGTGGTAGTGGCCCTTCTTGCGATCGAGGGCCTCCCGCATCTTCGCCTTGATGTCTGCGTTGGGGTCCTGATCAGCCATGGGTCCTCCTGGATCCGAGGTGTGGGACGGGTGACTGCCACCCTGCCAAACGCGTCAAGCGGGGTCGAGCGGTTATCCCCCGGCGGGTCGTCGCAGCACGTCGATCCGCCCGGCGAGCTTGCCTTCCATCCGGTAGACGTGCCACCGGCAGTCGCCGAGCATCACGTCGTACGCCTCGTCGCCGAACTCCGCGCGGTAGCGGTCGGGCCGGCGCAGCAGCCGGGCCAGGTGCAGCAGGGCGCGCGACGCCCGGCCCTCCTGCTCCTCCGACCACTCGCCCCACTCGCTGGCGAGGTCGATCGTGTCGACGACCTGGAGGCCGGAGTCCGCGATCGCGCGGTCGAGCACCACCGGGTCGGCCGACGACGGCACGACGCCCATCACGGCGAACAGGCGGTCCGCCTCCTCCGTCGGGAGCAGGTCGGTGGCGACGACCTGGTAGCCCACGACGTGGCCGCCCGGGCGCAGCACGCGAGCGAACTCGGCGTACGCGTCCTCGGGATGCGCGACGTGCAGCATGACGTCGCGGCACCAGACCAGGTCGAGCGAGGCGTCGGCGACCGGCACCTGCGTCGCGGAGCCGCGCTCGAACGACACCCGGGAGGCGATGTCGGGGGCGAGGTCGCGACGGGCCTCGCGGGCGAGGTCGAGGTGGCGCTGCACCGGGTCGATGCCGAGCACGCGGAGGCCGAAGTGCGTGGCCAGCCGGAAGGCGTGCGCACCCTCGCCGCACCCGACGTCGACGACGCGGCTGTCCGGGCGCAGGTCCAGCTCGCGCACGACCTGGAGCAGCACCGACGGGTCGCGCGGCGCCAGGCTCTCGTCGAGCCGCGCCGCGAAGGCCGCCTCGGCGCGCGGCTGGGTGTCGTAGAAGAGCTCACGGTCCCAGGCCACGGGGCGAGTCTGCCGCACCGCGGTCGCGCAGTAGGGTCACCGCCATGGCTCGCCGTGCGTTCCTCCACGTCGGGACCGCGAAGTCGGGCACCTCGTTCCTCCAGGACCTGTGGTGGCAGCAGCGCGACGAGGTCCGCGACCGCGGGCTGCTGCTGCCGGGGTCGGGCCGCCGCGACCACTTCGCGGCCGCGGCCGTCGTCAAGGGCATGACCGACGTCGTGGCGACCCTGGGCGACCGGGAGCGCGACGCCTGGCGGCGGCTGGTCGACGAGGCCCGTGCGTGGCACGGGGACGTGCTGGTCACCAACGAGCACTTCTCCGACTCCCCGCCCGAGGCGGTCGCCGCGGCGCTCGCGGACCTGGCCTCCGCGGCCGACGAGGTGCACGTCGTGCTGACCGCCCGCGACCTCGGCCGGGTGCTCCCGTCGGCCTGGCAGCAGCGGGTGAAGATGGGCGCCCGCCAGCCCTACCGCCGCTTCCTCGCGACGGTGCGCCGTGGGGAGGGCGACCAGAAGTTCTGGCGCTACCAGGACGTGCCCTCGATCCTCGATCTCTGGTCGACCGGCCTCCCGGCCGGGCGCGTGCACCTCGTCGTCGTACCTCCCAGCGGGGCACCGCGCGAGGAGCTCTGGCTGCGCACCAGCGCGGTCCTCGGGCTGGACCCGACCGGTCTCGACACCGAGGCCCGGCGACCCAACGACTCGCTGTCCCTGGTCGAGGCCGAGCTGCTGCGACGGGTCAACGAGCGGGTGCCGCGCGCGCAGCGCTCCCCCGCGCTGACCCGCCACGTGAAGGGCACGTTCGTCCCCGAGGCGCTCGTCGGGTCCGGGGCGCGGGAGGGGTTCGCCGTCCCGGAGCGGCACCACGCCTGGATCCGCGAGCGGGCCGAGGCGACCGTCGCCGGGCTCCGCGCGAGCTCGTACGACGTCGTGGGCGAGCTCGACGACCTGCTCCCCGCCCTGCCCCGCGGGGGCCGCACACCCGACGAGGTGACCGGCGAGGAGCTCCGCGCCGCGGCCCGGGTCGTGCTCGAGCGGCTCGGTCGTCGGCCGGCCGACTCGCTCGACGCGGCACTGGACGACATCGCGGCCGGGCTGCTGGCCCGGCGTTAGCTCAGCGCGGGACGAGGGCCCAGTAGTCGAGGTCGAGCAGGACGCCGGGGGCGTGCTTCCCGTCCTCACCGCGCAGGGTCATCGACTCGTCTCGACCCTTGGTGGCCACCAGCCGCAGCCGCAGCGCGCCGACGCCGGGTGCGTCGAGCGTCGCCGTGTCGAGGACCTCGGACCAGGCGTAGACGGTGTCGCCGGCGAAGGCGGGGGCGACGTGCGCGCCGGCGTTGATCGCAGCGACGAGCTGGGCGTTGGCGAGGCCGTTGAAGGACAGCGCGCGGGCCAGCGAGATGACGTGGCCGCCGTAGACGAGGCGGTTGCCGTCGGAGCGGGCCTCGGCGTTGAAGTGCACCTTGGCGGTGTTCTGCCAGAGCCGGGTCGCCATCATGTGCTCGGCGTCGGTGAGGGTGACGCCGTCGACGTGGTCGATGCGCTCCCCCACCTCGTAGTCGTCGAACCGGTGCGGCTCGCCCGCAGCGCCGACGTCGTACGCGCTGAAGTCGAGGCCGGGCGGCACGACGAGGTCCGCCGGGTCGACGACGTCCGCGAGCGTGGGGACGACGGTCTCCGGCGCGGGCGAGTCGGCCGAGCGCTTGTGCACCATCACCCAGCGCGCCCAGTCGATGGCGACCTCACCGCGCTGGTTGGTCGCGGTCGAGCGCACCCAGACCACGCCGGTCCGCCCGTTGGAGTTCTCCTTGAGGCCGATGACCTCGGAGCGGGTGCGCAGCGTGTCGCCGGGCACGACGGGGACGTGGAAGCGGCACTCGGCGTAGCCGAGGTTGGCCACGGCGTTGAGCGAGACGTCCGGCACGGTCTTGCCGAATGCGATGTGGAAGCCGACGAGCTCCTCGACCGGGTGGGGCGCCAGGCCCACCGAGGCGGCGAACTCGGCCGAGGACGGGACCGCGAAGCGGCTCGGGTAGATCGCGCCGTAGAGCGCCCGGTCGCCCTCGGTCACCGTGCGCGGGGTCGCGTGCTCGATGACCTGCCCGACGGTGAAGTCCTCGAAGAAGTTGCCGGCGTTCGTCTTCATGCCGGACATCGTGCCGCAGCCGCGGGCCGTGGTGGCGCCGTGGTCACGTGGGATAGGTCACCCGCCGTAGGGGTAGGCGCGGACGACCTCACCACCGGGCGTGGTCCGGAGGTAGCCCGTCTCGTTGAAGTCGTTGCCGATGTAGATGTTCACGCCCGGCCCCTGGCCCCAGTCGTTGACCAGCACGTGGGTCAGCCTCCCGTCGGGCACGTCGAGCGTCCGCCTCGCGCGGTCGATGTTGTCGAACATGCGGCGTACGTCGAGGTAGCCGAGGCTGACGAACTTCTGCGGGCCGAGCACCGCCGAGGCCTCGCTGTCCTGGCGCCACGCGCCGGTCCAGCTCCAGCGCTCGTAGCGCTTGTGACGCAGGGAGACCGGCACCTGGACGCCGACCCGGTCGGCGTAGAAGCCGACCTCCCACGCGTCGAGCGTGCCGAACTTCCTCTCGTAGGCCTTGAGGAACGCCCGCACCTGCGGGGTGGTCATCTCGAACGACGGCGTGGCCGCCTCGGACGCCTCCGACGACCCCTTGGGCCCGACCGCGACGACGTCCGGCACCACCCGCTCGTCGTCGCCGCGGACCGCGAACGCGAACAGGGCGACGACCGCGGTGACACCCGCACCGACGAGCACGACGAACGCGCCGACGCCGGCGATGATCCCGGCGACGTGCCGCTGCGTGGACCGGTCGGGGGCCACAGCCGTGGACGGCACGAAGCCGGCCGGGACCTGCAGGTCGCGCGTCAGGGTCTGCAGCTCGTCGAGCGTCTCCGCGGACAGTGCCCTCGAGACCCGCAGCTCGCGGTCGGCGTCGCCGATCTGCCCGTCGACGTACGCCGACTCGATCAGCTCGACGTAGCGGTCCCGGTCCGCATCCTTGGCGCGGAATCCCCTCATGGGGCGGGAGCCTAGTCCGAGGTGCTGAAGGCCGCGTCGAAGGCGGCGGCGGGTGCGTCGAACGCCAGTCGGCGCACGAGCTCCAGGGCCTCCGGCGCTCCCACGAGGCGGTCCATCCCGGCGTCCTCCCACTCGACCGAGATGGGCCCGTCGTAGCCGATGGTGTTGAGCATCCGGAAGCACTGCTCCCAGGGGACGTCGCCGTGACCGGTCGACACGAAGTCCCAGCCGCGGCGGGGATCGGCCCACGGCAGGTGGGAGCCCATCCGCCCGTTGCGCCCGTTGCCGACCTGCTTCTTCGCGTCCTTGCAGTCGACGTGGTAGATCCGGTCCTTGAAGTCCCAGAGGAAGCCGACCGGGTCGAGGTCCTGCCACACGAAGTGGCTGGGGTCCCAGTTCAGGCCGAAGGCCTCCCGGTGGTCGACGGCCTCCAGCGCGCGCACGGTGGTCCAGTAGTCGTAGGCGATCTCGGAGGGGTGCACCTCGTGCGCGAACCTCACGCCCTCGCTGTCGAAGACGTCGAGGATCGGGTTCCAGCGGTCCGCGAAGTCCTGGTAGCCCGCGTCCACCATGGCCTGGGTGGCCGGCGGGAACATCGCGACGTACTTCCAGATCGAGGAGCCGGTGAACCCGACGACCACGTCCACGCCGAGCCTGCGCGCGGCCCGGGCCGTCATCTTCATCTCCTCGGCAGCGCGCTGGCGTACGCCCTCGGCGTCACCGTCGCCCCAGATCCGGTCCGGGAGGATGCCGCGGTGCCGCTCGTCGATCGGGTCGTCGCACACGGCCTGGCCCTTGAGGTGGTTGCTGATCGCGAAGACCTGCAGCCCGTGCTTGTCCAGCACCTCGCGCTTGGCGGCGACGTAGCCGTCGTCCTCCACGGCGGCCCAGGGGTCGAAGTGGTCGCCCCAGCACGCGATCTCGAGGCCGTCGTAGCCCCAGCCGGACGCGAGCCGGCAGACCTCCTCGAACGGCAGGTCGGCCCACTGGCCGGTGAACAGGGTGACGGGACGAGTCATCGTGGGTTCCTCCTCGGGTCGGGCGTTGCGGGTCGGCGGCCGCGTCGGATCATGCCTCGGGTCATGCCGGGACGTCCTGCCAGGCGTTGCTGCGCGAGCTGGCCTCGACGGCGCCGAGTACCCGCTGCACCTGGAGGCCGTCGGCGAACGACGGAGCCGGGTCCGAGCCCGCCGCGATGTCGTTGACCAGGTCGACGACCTGGTGGGTGAAGCCGTGCTCGTAGCCGAGCAGGTGGCCCGGGGGCCACCAGGCGGCGACGTAGGGGTGGTCCGCCTCGGTCGCGAGGATGCGCCGGAACCCTGCGGTCGCCGAGTCGTCGTCGCCGTCGAAGAAGTGGAGGACGTTCATGTCCTCGAAGTCGAAGGCGAGGCTGCCCCGCGACCCGTTGATCTCGATGCGGATCGCGTTCTTGCGCCCGTTGGCGAACCGGGTGGCCTCGAAGACGCCCAGCGCGCCCCCGCGGAAGTGGGCCAGGAACGCCGCCGCGTCGTCCACCGTGACCAGGCCGCGCTCCTCTGAGCCGGTCGATGCCGTGCCGGACAGGCCGGTGTGGGCCTCCGCCGGGAGCGGCCGCTCCTTGACGAAGGTCTCCAGCCGCCCGGAGACCGTCGCGATGGAGTCGCCGGTGATGAACTGGGTCAGGTCCACGATGTGCGCCCCGATGTCACCCAGCGCACCGGAGCCGGCCTTCGTCTTGTCCAGGCGCCACGACATCGGGGCCTGCGGGTCGACGATCCAGTCCTGGAGGTACTGCGCGCGGACGTGGTGGATCTCGCCGAGTCGACCCTCGGCGACCAGCCGTCTCGCGAGCCCGATGGCCGGCACGCGTCGGTAGGTGAAGCCGACCATCGACCGGACCCCGGCGGCCCGGGCCTTCTCGGCGGCGGCCACCATGGCCTCCGCCTCCTCGACGGTGTTGGCCAGCGGCTTCTCGCAGAGCACGTGCTTGCCCGCCTCGAGCGCCGCGATGGCGATCTCGGCGTGGGTGTCCCCGGGGGTGCACACGTCGATGAGGTCGATGTCGTCGCGGTCGACGAGCGCCTGCCACGACGTCTCCGTGGACTCCCAACCCAGCCGGGCGGCGGCCTCGGCGACCTTGGCCTCGTCCCGGCCCGCCACCGCGGCCATGCGGGGCCGGAGCGGCAGGTCGAAGAAGCGCGGGGCGTTGCGCCAGGCCTGTGAGTGAGCGGCGCCCATGAAGGCGTAGCCCACCATCCCCACGGACAGGGTGTCCTGCTGGTGCGTCATCAGTGGTCCTCGGGTCTCGTCGGTGGGTCAGGGGCGGAGGGCCCCGCCGCCGCGGTGGGCGGCGGGGCGGTGACCGCTACCTCAGGACTCGAAGGCGGTGTCGATGAACTGGTCGACGTTCTCCGAGGTCACGACCGGGGCGTAGAGCTGCACCATGCGGGGCACCTCGACCTCGACCAGGTCACCCATCGCCTTCTCCTGCACCAGCAGACGGGCGAGCTTCACGCCGTCGGCGCCCTGCGTCGAGGGGTAGATGACCGTCGCCTTGAGCACGCCCGAGTCCTCCTGGATCGCGCGCATCGCGTTCGCGGAGCCGGCGCCGCCGATCATCGTGAACTCGTCACGACCGGCGTTCTCGATGGCGGCCAGGACGCCGACGCCCTGGTCGTCGTCGTGGTTCCACAGGAAGTCGATCTTCGGCTCGGCCTGGAGCAGGTTGGACGCGACCTCCTCACCGCTCTCGACGGTGAACTCGGCGGCCTGGCGGGCGTCGACGTCGAGGCCGCACTCGGAGAGCGCGTCCTCGAAGCCCTGGCTGCGGTCCTGCGTCAGCGGCAGCGAGTCGATGCCCGCGATCTCGGCGACCACGACGTCCTCGTTGCCGTCGGCCTGCTGGCAGACGTACTCACCGGCCGAGACGCCCATGCCGTAGTTGTCACCGAGGACGGTGACGCGCGCGGCGTTGGGGTCGTCGAACTCGCGGTCGACGTTGATGACCGGGATGCCGGCCTCCATCGCCTTGAGCGCCACCGGTGTCATGGCGGCGCCGTCGAACGGCAGCAGCACGATGGCGTCGACCTCGTCGTTGATGAAGGTCTCGACCTGGCTGATCTGCAGGTTGACGTCGTTGGTGCCCTCGGCGATCTGGAGGTCGAGGTCGGGGTACTGGTCGGCGAGGTCACGGACGTTGTTCGTGATGGCCGCCATCCAGCCGTGGTCGGCCGCGGGCGCGGAGAAGCCGATGGTGACGGTGTCGCCGGCCTCGTCGTTGCCTCCCTCGGCTGCCGCGGCGCTGGAGTCCGACGAGCCCTCCTCGTCGTTGGCCGCGTCCTCGGCGCTGCCGGTGCAGGCGGTGAGGGCCAGGACGGCGACCGCGCCGACCACGAGGCCAGGGAAGCGGCGGCTCTGCTGCCGTGAGGTGGTGGTGCGCAGTCGCATGGGTTGTGCTCCTTGTGTGCGGTGTGGGTGCGGTGGTGCGGTGTTCTTCCGAGTACGTGGCGGCCCCCGGGGCCGGCGGCGGTCAGGTCGTGGTCGAGCGTCGGGCCAGGCGCTGCTGGAGCAGCACGGCGACGACGATGATCAGGCCCTTGGCGACGGCCTGGGTCGAGCTGTCCTGGTTGTTGAGGACGAAGACGTTGCTCAGCGTGCTGAAGATCAGCACGCCGATCACGGTGCCGACGATGGTGCCGCGCCCGCCGGTGAGCAGCGTGCCGCCGATGACGACGGCCGCGATCACGTCGAGCTCCAGGAGCGTGCCGTGGGTGGAGCTGCCGGTCGAGGTGCGGGCGAGGTACATCAGCGCGGCGAGGCCGCAGCAGAGGCCGACGAGGACGTAGAGCAGGACCGTGTGCCGCTTGACGTTGATGCCGGCGAGGCGCGCGGCCTCGGGGTTGCCGCCGACGGCCAGGGTGCGGCGGCCGAAGGTGGTCCGGTTGAAGAGGAACCAGCCGCCCACGGAGACCAGGGCGAAGATGACGACCAGCAGCGGGACGCCGACGACGTCGGCGGACCAGAAGTCCTTGAAGCCCTCCACGCGCACGATCTGGGTGCGGCGCTCGGAGATGATCTCGGCCAGGCCGCGAGCCGACGCCAGCATGGCCAGGGTCATGATGAATGGCACGATGTTGCCGTAGGCGATCAGCACGCCGTTGACGAGGCCGCAGGCACCGCCGACCGCGAGCGCCGCGAACACCATGATCGCCCAGTGGGTGTCCTCCGCCATGTTCTGCGTGGCGAAGGTGCTCGCCCACACCGAGGAGAGGGCCACGATCGCGCCCACGGACAGGTCGATGCCGCCACCGGTGATCACGAACGTCATGCCGATGCTGACCACGCCCACGATGGAGGCGAGCCGCAGGATGGTGACCAGGTTGTCGACGCTCGCGAAGCGGTCGCCGGCGGTGGCGACCCCCACGACGCAGATCACGACCAGGGCGAGCACCAGGCCGAGGTTGCGCCCGAACGCACCGCTCATCAGGCCGGCCCCCCGCGACGGTCCCGCGGCCTCCGCGGCCGCGTGCTCCACGCGGACGGTGTCGTCCGACGGCGCCACGGGGTTCTCGACGGCGGTCAGGTCGGGCCCCTCACCGGTCCCGGGGGTGGTGCGGTGCTCGCTCATGCGGCGCTTCCTTCCATGACCAGGTCGAGGACCCGGGACTCGTCGATCTCGTGCGCGGGTCCCTCGTGCACGACGCGGCCCTCGCGGACCACCAGCACCCGGTCGGCGAGACCGAGCACCTCCTCCACCTCGCTCGACACGACGACGACGGCGACCCCGGAGTCGGCCAGCGCGCGCACCACGGCGTAGATCTCCGCCCGGGCGCCGACGTCGACGCCGCGAGTGGGCTCGTCGAGCAGGAGCACGCGGCACTCACGGAGCAGCCAGCGCGCCAGGACGACCTTTTGCTGGTTGCCGCCGGAGAGGAGCCGCACGAGGCGGTCCGCCCCGGCCGGGCGTACGTCGAGGGACTGGGTCACCTCGGTGGCGCGACGGCGTTCCTCACCGCTGTCGAGGAAGCCGAGGCGGGCGAAGCGGCCCAGCGTGGAGACGGTGATGTTGCGGTAGACGGCCTGGTCGAGCAGCAGGCCCTGACTCTTGCGCTCCTCGGGAGCCAGGCCCAGACCGGCCTTGACGGCAGCGGGGACGGACCCGCGGCGCAGCTCACGGCCGTGGACGCTGACGGTGCCCGCGGACGCGCGGCGCGCGCCGTAGACGGTCTCGAGGATCTCCGACCGACCGGCCCCGACGAGCCCGGCCAGGCCGACGATCTCCCCCGCGTGGACGGTGAGGTCGACGCCGGAGAACACCCCCGGCAGCTCGAGTCCCCTGACCTCGAGGACGGGCTCGCCCGAGGTGACCTGGTCGCCGCGCGGCGGGAAGACGTACTCGATCGAGCGTCCCGTCATCAGCTTGATGAGGTCGGCGGTCGGCGTGTCGGCCACCGGCAGCCCCGAGGCGACGGTGGCGCCGTCCTTGAGCACGGTGATGCGGTCGCCGATCTGACGGATCTCCTCCAGGCGGTGGGAGATGTAGACCACCGCCACGCCCTCGGAGGTGAGGTCGCGGATGACGCGGAAGAGGTTGTCGACCTCGCCCTGGTCCAGGACGGCGGACGGCTCGTCCAGGACGAGCAGGCGGGTGTCCTGCGAGAGCGCCCGCGCCATGCTGACGATCTGCTGCGCCGCCGGGGTGAGGCGCCCGACCTCGCGGGTCGGGGAGATCTCGCCGTGCCCGAGGCGGGCGAGCAGCTCGGCGGTCGCACGGTTGGTGCGACCGCGCTGGCTCAGCCCACCCGAGGACAGCTCGTGGCCCAGGAAGATGTTCTCCGCGACCGAGAGGCCCGGCACCAGGTCGAGCTCCTGGTAGATCGTGGAGATGCCCAGCTTCATCGCCGACTGCGGCGTGGGCAGGGCGACGGGCCGCCCCTCCCACAGGATCTCGCCCTCGTCGGGCTGGTAGCTGGCGGAGAGCACCTTGATCAGCGTGGACTTGCCGGCCCCGTTCTGCCCGAGCAGGCAGTGGACCTCGCCGGGTCGCACGTCGAGGTCGACACCGCCGAGCGCCAGCACACCGGGGAATCGCTTCACGATGCCGCGCATCTCGAGCAACGGGGTCGTGGTCGGCTGGGACGTCACGCCCGAACTGTGGCATGCGTCACGGACTTTTGTCGAGTACCTTCCAAAAGTTTCACGTTGCGTGTGAAAAGCGATCCGATGTGCTTGACTCCACCCGTGCGCACCGGTGAGCTCTTCGACCTGCTCCGCGACGGTCGACCCTGGACCCGGGCCCAGCTCGCCGAGGCGACGGGGCTCGCGCGTTCCACGGTCGCCAGCCGGATCGACACCCTGATGCGCCTGGGGCTGGTGGCGCCTTACGGCGGCGCCCGTTCGACCGGGGGGCGCCCGCCGACGCTCTTCGCGCTCAACCCCGGCGCCAAGCTGGTGGTCGGGGTGGACGTCGGCGCGACCCACGCGCGTGCCGCGCTGACGGACCTCGACGGCCAGATCCTCGGGGAGACCGACGCCCGGCTCGAGGTCGCGGCCGGCCCCGAGCACGTGCTGGGCTGGGTGGTCGAGACCGTGCGCGACCTCGTCGCGGCCAGCAACCGACCGCTCACCGACCTCGCCGCGATCGGCATCGGCCTGCCCGGCCCCGTGGAGCACTCGACCGGACGCCCGATCAACCCGCCGATCATGCCGGGGTGGGACCGCTACGACGTGCCGGGCCACCTGCAGCGCGTGTACGACGTCCCGGTGCTCGTCGACAACGACGTCAACATCATGGCCCTCGGCGAACGACGCGCCCACCTGCGCGACGTCGACGACCTCGTGCTGATCAAGGTCGCCACCGGCATCGGCGCCGGCATCGTCTCGGGCGGCGTGCTGCAGCGCGGTGCCCGCGGCACCGCCGGCGACCTCGGGCACGTCCGGGTCCCCCGCGCCGCCGATGTGCTGTGCCGCTGCGGCAACACCGGCTGCCTCGAGGCACTGGCGGCCGGCCCGGCGCTGGCGGCGGCGGTCCGCGAGCAGGGCGAGGACGCGAAGAACGGCGGTGACGTCGTCGACCTCGTCCGCGCCGGCAACCCGGTCGCGATGGCCGTCGTGCGGCAGGCGGGCCGCGACATCGGCGAGGTGGTGGCGACGATGACGAACCTGATCAACCCGTCCGTCGTCGTGATCGGCGGCCAGCTCGCCGGCGCCGGCGAGCACCTCCTGGCAGGCATCCGCGAGTCGGTCTACCAGCGGTCGCTGCCGCTGGCGACCGAGCACCTGCGCATCGTCACCTCACGCGCCGGCGGCGAGGCAGCGGTGCTGGGCGCCTCCGCGCTGGCCATCGAGCACGTCCTCTCCCCCGAGGCGGTCGAGGCGGCCAGCGAGGCGCTCAGCGGAGCTGGTAGTCCTTGAGCAAGGACCGGCCGATGATCATCTTCTGGATGTCGGAGGTGCCCTCGCCGATGAGCATGAACTTGACCTCGCGCATGAGGCGCTCGATCTCGTACTCCTTGGAGTAGCCGTAGCCGCCGTGGATGCGGAAGGAGTCCTCGACGACCTCGTTGGCGTACTCGCTGGCGACCATCTTGGCCATCCCGGCCTCGACGTCCATCCGCTGCCCGGTGTCCTTCAACCTGGCGGCCTTGACCATCATGGTGTGGGCGACCTCGACCTTGGTGGCCATCTCCGCGAGCCGGAACAGCACCGCCTGGTGCTCGGCGATCGGCTTGCCGAAGGTCTTGCGCTGCTGGGCGTAGGCGATGCCCAGCTCGAAGCCCCGCCAGGCCAGCCCGCAGGCGCGGGCGGCGACGTTGACCCGGCCGACCTCGACGCCGTCCATCATCTGGAAGAACCCCTTGCCGGGCTCCCCACCGAGGATCTGCTCGGCGCCGATCTCGTGGCCCTCGAGGATGAGCTCGGTGGTCTCGACGCCCTTGTAGCCCATCTTGTCGATCTTGCCCGGCACGGTGACGCCCTGGGCGGTCTGGCCGAACCCGGCCTCCTTCTCCACCAGGAACGTCGTCATGTTCTTGTAGACGCTCTCGGCGCCTTCGTCGGTCTTGGTCAGGACCGCGACCAGGGTGGAGGTGGCGCCGTTGGTCAGCCACATCTTCTGGCCCGTGATCGAGTAGCTGCCGTCGTCGGCCTTCGTGGCCTTGGTGGAGACCGCGGACACGTCGGAGCCGAGACCGGGCTCGGACATGCTGAACGCACCGCGGACCTCGCCGGTGGCCATCCTCGGGAGGTACTTCTGCTTCTGCTCGTCGGTGCCGTGCTGGATCAGCATGTAGGCCACGATGAAGTGGGTGTTGATCACGCCGGAGACGCTCATCCAGCCGCGGGCGATCTCCTCGACCACCAGCGCGTAGGTCAGCAGCGACTCGCCGAGCCCGCCGAACTCCTCGGGGATCGTGAGCCCGAAGACGCCGAGCTCCTTCAGGCCCTCGATGATCTCGGTCGGGTACTCGTCGGCGTGCTCGAGCTCCTGCGCCGCCGGGATGATCTGCTCGTCCACGAACTGGCGCACCGCCTTCAGGATCTCGCTCTGGTCCTCGGAGAGGCCGTCGGTCTGGCAGAGACGGGGCATGCGGTGGCTCCTGTGCGTCGTGGGCGGAACGCTCGGGAGTCTAGTTAGGGGCCGTTCACCTGGGCAGGCCCCGGAACCGAGAGAGACGTCACACGGGACGCTCGACCCCGTGAGACCATGGAGCGTATGCGACTGACACTGAGCTCCGGAGCCGCCCTCGCCGCCTCGCTCGCCCTGGTGACCAGCGCCTGCGGTGACGACGGGAACGACACCGCCGAGGACCCGGGAGCGGGCGCGTCGCCGAGCACGAGCTCGAGCGCGGAGCCGTCCGAGGAGCCCGCACAGGTCACGTTCGTCGACTTCGGCGAGGAGCCGGCAGTCACGCCGCGCTACCGCAAGGCCGCGCTGAAGGCGGTCGACGACGAGCTGATCACGATGGTCCCGACCGTGCTGCCGGACGGGTGGACCACCGTCGGTGGCGGCTACCAGGCCGACCCGCAGTGGTGGCGCATGGAGTTCACCAGCCCGACGGGCGAGGTGACCCTCGACCAACTGCCCGGCACCGCGCAGGACGCGCTGGGCGACGCCACGGACCTGGTGGCGGCCGCCGACGTCGACCTGTCCGACTACGGCACCGGCACCTGGTCGGCGTGGCAGGCCGAGGACGGCCTCGACGTGCTGGCGCTCGACCTCAAGGGCAGCACGGTGCTGCTGCAGGGCGGCTCGCCCGACGACGTCCGGGCGCTCGCCGAGTCGCTGCTGCCCGCCGAGGACGCCGCGCTCCAGGAGTGACCCCCGGAGCCGCGGCAGCTCCTCGGCTCAGTCGTTCTCCCACGTGGGGCCGGCGCCCCGGAGCCCGTCGGGCTCGATGGTGGTCACCGGCTTCATGCCCACGCGGCGGCCGTTGACCATCTTCCACTCCGAGTACGTCGTGGTGTAGGCGTCGCGGCTGAACGGCTTCTGCCACATCAGGTTGAAGTTCTTCAGGTAGTCGCGCACCATCTGGCGCCCGTGCATCGAGAACAGGATCTCGTCCTGCGGGGTGCCGAGGCTCGACCAGTTGGTCGACCCGGTCCACACGATGTTGCTGTCGACGTTGCCGCGGTAGGAGCCGCGCAGCACGAAGTACTTCTGGTGCGTGTAGCGCTCGATGTTCTCCGGCACCTCCTCGGCCTCCGGGTCGGTGGAGACCGGGTCGTCGACGAGGTTGAAGCCGGTCGAGCGCAGCGGGACGCGACCACGCGCCGTGGGCGCACCGATGTGCTGCTTGGTGTAGTAGCCCATCAGGCCGTAGTTGACGCGGAGGTTGCAGCCGTTGGCGTACAGCTCGCGGAGCTTGTCGGCGATGTAGTTGCCGCGCTTGCCGCGCATGGAGTGCATGGAGAGCCGCAGCAGGGTGCGCTTCTGCACGCCCGCGGCGTCGGTGTAGACGCACTGCACGTTGTTGAGGATGTCGATGACGATGTCGGTCGACGGCGTGGTGTAGCGCGGGAAGACGGTGTTGTAGTACTTCTGCTGGTCACCGGCCGGGCAGTTCAGCCCGTTCTCGCAGAACGAGTACGTCGCCCGGCGGCGGTCCCAGTCGGGACGCATGTCGTTGAACAGGGTCTCGAACTGTTCGTAGAGCTGCGTCTTGCCCACCGTGGTCCAGAGGTCGTTCCACTGCCAGCGCACGGCGTTGAGGGTCATGTTCTGCGAGCCGAGCATGACGACGTTGCGGTTCCGGCCGGTGCGGCTGAACAGGTAGAACTTGCTGTGCAGGTTGTTGTACTCGTTCTTGTCCGCACGGCAGCCCGAGTCGCAGCGCTTGAGGAAGCTCGACTTCTTGGTCTTGTGGCCCAGCACCCGCTGGATCCGGACCTGCGCGTTGGGCACCAGGTGGTCGTTGAGCAGCACCTGCACCTTGACCCCGCGCTTGTAGGCGCGGATCAGCTCGTCGGCGAACACCTGGCGGTCCAGGGAGTAAGCCGAGATGATGATCTTCTCGCCCTTGGGCGTGTTGCGGATGGCTCGCAGGATGTGGCGCTCGATGACGAAGCGGTCCTTGGGGATCATCGGGTTGTTGAACTTCGGCCCGACGGGGACCTTCCACTTCTTGTTCGGCTTGCCCGGCTTGCGGGCGGCCGTCCTCGCAGCGGTCTGGGCGGCGGGCTGGGCGGCGCTCGCGGAGGGCGCAGCGGCGCTCACTCCAGCGGTCACCGCACCGGCGGCGACGGCTGGGACGACCAGGCTGGCGGCCAGGCCCCAGACGGTGAACAGGGACAGGATCTTGTGACGCACGTCGAATACTCCTACAGGGCGACCTTGCAAGCGCCCGAGTCAGAGGCTCCCGCGGAACCGTGGCGGCACATCACCTGTGCTCGCGCGAACGTCGGCCACGATAGCAGCGACGAGCCGCCCCGCCGATTCGAGAAGCTCCTCCGGCGAGACGCTCTCCGGGACCCGGGCGGCCCCCTCCGCGCCGTGCGCGGAGGCGGTCAGCTGCGCGAGGTCGCCCTTCACGTCGAAGCCACGCTCCAGGACCAGTGCGGCGGCGGCCCGGTCGAGCTCGGCGAACCGGTCGAGGTACTGCGCGGGCAGCCGACCGCGCTCGCGCTCCTGCCCGGCGAGCAGGTCCTCGGCGAGGTAGCCGCGGATCCACACCCCCCGGTCCAGCGCGGAGTAGCCGGTCAGGTGCTGGTTGACCTGCCGCAGCAGCTCGATCTGCACGATGCCCAAGGCGGGGTTGAGCGACTCGGCCGGGGCGTCGTAGCCGGCCGGGTCGACGCCGATGACCTCGGCGAAGTGCTGCCAGTGGGCGTCGCGGGGCTCGCCCGGCCCCGGCATCACGAGCACGTGCACCCGCTCGGCGGGCAGCTCGGGCGTCCACCGCTCCAGCACGCCGGCGAGGTCCCAGGTGCGCATGCTGAACTCCGGCCCGCCCGCGGACTTCCCGGCCATGACGGCGTCGAGGTCGACGGTGCTGCCGTTCTTCACCGACTCCTGCCAGCCGGCCGAGACCACGTCGGCGGACGGACGGGCGGTGATGACCAGGTGCACCTCGGCGTCACCGAAGGCGGTCACGGCGCGCGCCGCCTGCTCCGCGCTCGCGCCGCAGAAGAACTCGTGCGTCAGCAGCATGTCCTCGTCGCGGCCCGTCGCCTCGTCGACCAGGCGCTGCCAGCTGCCCGGCGCGTTCTTGTGGCGCTTGGCCAGCCTGGGCCGCTCCTGGAGGTCGAGCGCGGCCCACAGGTGCTCGCGGTGCCCGAAGCCGGGCAGGAACACCCCGTCCTTGCGCAGCCGGTCGCGGTTGCCCCACAGCACGTGCTGGAGGTAGGTCGTGCCGGTCTTCGGCAGGCCGATGTGCAGGAACACCCGACGGCGATCATGCCGGGCTGGGCTCAAGAGAAGTCCCCGCGGTACTTCGCCAGGATCTCCTCGAGCCGCTCCTCGTCGCGGGCGGCGACGGGGAGCAGGAGCTCGGTGACCACGTCGGTCAGCTCGGCCAGGCGCACGTTGAGCGCGCGGTTCTCCTGCACCGCGGCCTCCAGCGCGGCCACGCGCGACTCGAGGTCACCGCCGCCGGTCCGACGAGGCTTCAACCGTCCGAACATCACATCTCCCACTTCTCGGGCGCCACTTCAGGAGCTCCAGTCGATGACCATGCGGCAGACCCGGGAGCTGTTGTCCGAGCCGCCCGGGACGTCCTCCTCGACGCATTCCAGCACCCGGCCACCGGACTCCGCGACCTCGGCGCGCACCACGTCGACGGCGAGGGCCTGGCGTACGCCGGTGCGGCGGGCGTAGCCGTCGCGGCCGCGCTCGCTGAGGAACTGGAGGTGGAGCGCGCCCGAGGTGCCGGCGAGCATCATCCGCGCGGCCCGGAGCATGTTGAGGCGGCCGCGTCGGCCCAGCCGCTCGACCACGTGCACGCAGCCGACGGCCCGCGGGCCGGGCATCCGCGCGACCCACGCGGCGACGGCCAGCACGTGGCGCAGCTCGAGGAGGTTGAAGAGCTGGAAGGTGACCCGGTCGTCGCCGGCGCGGCGCTCCGCCTCGGGCCCGTAGGCGTAGGGCTGGAAGTCCAGGCCCACCGCACGCACGCCGCGGTCGGCGAACCAGCCGACGTCGGCGCCGCGGCCGCAGCCGATGTCGACGTACGTCACCAGGTCGGGGTGGCGCTCGGCGACCGCGTGCGCGACCGCGGACTCGCGCGGGCGCTGCCCGGCGGTGCGCTTGAAGTAGCCGTGCCACCCGGCGCGCCCGGTGCGCATCCCGCGGAACCAGCCGTTGAAGAGCTCGATCGTGCTCGCGGGTGTCGTGAACTTGTAGGCCGGGTCGGGCACCCGCCAACCCGGCCCGTAGGTGACCGTCAGGAACTTGTCGGTGTTCGCGGGGACCGGGAACGTGCGGCCCTCGAGTGTGGCCGAGCCGAGCGGGTAGATCCAGGAGCGCTCGAACGGCACGGCGATCTCGCCCATGAGGTAGAGGATGCCGTCGCGCATGAAGCCGCCGAAGACGTCGAGGCCGCGGTCGAGGCCGTCGCTCTCCTCGACGTGGACCTTGAACGCGATCGCGGAGTAGCGCGTGACCCGGTAGCCCATGTCGGTCATGGTGCGCTGCAGCCGGAAGGACTCGCGGATCACGTCGACCGGGTGGTCGCGGTCGCTGACATAGCCGAGGTCGGCGTCGCTGTCGTGGCCGATCAGCCCGCCGTCGCGAATGGCGCCGAGCGCGGTGCCGTAGGCGAGGAACGGCTGGACGCCGGCCGCCCGCAGGGCGCCGAGGACCTCCTCGATCGCGTCGAGCAGGGGCTCGACGTGCGCGGCGTCGCGGGTGTCGAAGGTCTCGACGAGCTTGAGGGACTTGTCGATGGCCAGCGGCCGGCCCGCCGCGTTGACGACCTCGATGGGCTCGGTGCCACTGCCGAAGCGGACCGAGCCCGCAAAGATCTCGTCCCCCGACGCGGAGTCGGTGAGGGTGAGGTCGGCGACGCCGTCCAGGAGCGGTCGCAGCGGCTTCGGCCAGGGCACGACCCGGCCACCGTCCTCCTCCTCGCCGTCGCGTTGGAGCCAGAAGGACCAGATGCGCCGGCCGCCGAAGGAGACGTCGACGAGGCGCTCACGTCGACCGGCGAGGTGCACGCCGTCGACGTCGATGCCCCGGACCTCCGGCGCGCCACGAAGGCGCAACGCGGTCAGGGGTCTCACAGCGCGGAGTATATCGACGGGTGACCAGCGGGCGGACCGGGTCACCCGGCCGGGAGCAGCGTCGCTCCCGAGTGCACCATGTTGTGGTCGGAGGCCTTGCCGACGCCGCTGACGGCGTAGCTGTCGAACTGGACGCCGGTGGAGCCGAAGATCCAGTCGACCTGCATGCCGCTGGGCGGCGCGCACCCGCCGGCGCTGCTGCCCCCGGCGGCCGCGGAGAAGACGCCGCCGGCAGTGAAGCGGCAGAAGATCTCCTCGCGCTCGTTGTAGTCGCCCGTGGCGATGACGGGGATGCCCTGCTCCTGGTGCAGCGCGGTCAGGTGCGAGACCTCGATGGCGGCGGCCTCGGCGCGCCAGCGGCCGTTGTTGCCGAGGTTGGGCGTGTCGGCCGGGTTGTGGAAGTTGGCGAACCACGCGCGGCGGCCCGTGGAGATCGACTCCAGGAGGACCACCGGCATCTCGATGCGGCTGCCGCCGGCGTACGGGATGGAGAGGGTGTGGGCGTCGACCATGCGGAACATGCTCGAGCGCCAGGCGATGTTGAAGCGGACCGACTTGTCGCCCATCGCCAGGCCGGGGTAGAGGGAGTACTCCCCCGCCCGCGCGGTGAACATGTTGTACTGCGAGGCCTCGAACTCCTGGAAGCCCACGACGTCGATGCCGCTGCTCCGCAGCGCCGAGATCGCCATGTCCATGCGCGGGCTGCCGTCCGGGAAGCCCGGCTTGTTGCCGCCGGGGCCGGTGTGGGAGTCGCCGAGCACGTTGAAGGTGGCGACCCGGAAGGAGAACGGCTGCGTACGTCGCTCCAGCTGCTGGTTGACCCGCTCGGCGAGGCGGCGCTGGGCGGCCTGGAAGCGGCGTACGGAGCGCTCCAGCGCCGGCGAGGTGGTGGAGGAGGTGGGCTCGGCCGCGGGCGGCTCGGTCCCGCTCTTCGTGCCCTTCTCGTCGTCCTCGGACTTGGCGCTCTCGAGGTCACTGGTGTCGGCGTGCTCCCCGCCGGTCTGCCGGGACTCGTCGGTCGACTGGGCGCCGAGCCCGATCGAGCCCTGCGGGCCGCCCGGGCCGACGCCGAAGGAGAACCACAGCAGGCCCGCCACGATCGCGACCACGAGGCCGGGGACCAGCCACACAGGGGGCGTCCGGAGCGCGCTCGGGAGCGCGGGGAACTTCCTGTGGTTCACGATCACCTTCTGGCTCGGGAGCCGGCTGAGGCAGGCGCGTGGCGCGATCCCCGCCTGAGGCTCGTGGCATCAGGGTAACGGGAACCGCCTTATCACGCCCAACGAACGACCAGGTCCGCGGGTGACGCCGCGCACGCCACCCGCTGGCCGGTCAGGCTCCCGGCAGCGCAGCCGGGTCGAAGATCTGGAACCGCTGGTCGGTGTCCATGGTCGAGCCCGGGACCGGCGGGAGCCGCAGCACCCGCGTCACCAGGTTGGCGACACCGCCGGTGCGGATCGGCTGCAGCCCCGAGTAGTTCGGCTGGTCGCTCGAGGGCGAGGACAGCGACGGGTTGAGGCCGTAGAGGTCGTCGTCGGCCGGGACGCCGGGGCCGGTGACCCACATCGGGACGCGGTAGCTCTCGGCCCACGAGCTCGACTTCTTCGCCCGCTGGGCGCCCGAGGTGCCGACCACCACGAGGAGCGTGGTGCCCTGCATCTCCGGCTGGGCCGCGATGCCGCGGCGGATCGAGGCGACGCGCTGGGAGATCTTGCGGACCGCCCGCTGGTAGGCCTCGCCGGTGTAGCCGCTGCGCTGGCCCTCCTTGTAGGCCCCCGAGAGCTCGATGACGCTCAGGTCGAAGGGACGGCGCGCGACCTTGGACTTCCACCACGCCACCGACTTCGCGTCGTCGCGCAGCACGGTCGCCTTGTCGAACTTCGCCGTGCCGTCGTCGACGCCGTAGGGGTCCTTGCCGCCGGACTTCTTGTTCCAGCTGCGACGCACGAGCTGGGCCTCGGGCCGGCTGGCGATGAAGCTGGTGCGCAGCGAGTTGTTGTGGGCGAGGTCGAAGATGCTCGAGACGTACTGCCCCGCCGCGGCGTGGACGGTGCTCGACTTCCGACCGCGCGCGCCGACGCCGTGCCCGCCCGCCTTGGGGAAGACGCGGCGACCGGACAGCAGCGACACCAGGTTGGCGTCGGGGTCGGTGCTCTCCTTCACGGTGCGGGCGTTCATCGTGGACGCACCGTTGGTGACCATCCGGTCGAGCTCGGCGGCCTTGGAGCCGAGGCCGCGCACCACCGTCGAGGTCAGGCCGGGCACCGCGACCACCACGACGTGCTCCGCGGTCACCGGCGCGGAGGCCGGGACGACGACGTTCGTCGTGTAGAGCGGGTGGTCGCTGGTCTTGGAGACGTAGTCGTTCCAGACCTTGGTGTAGGTGTTGAAGAAGACGTCCTTGGTGCCCATGATCCAGTCGATCGCTCCCCCGCCGGGAGCCGAGCAGGTGGTGCCGTCGACGTAGCCGCCGCTGGCGGACCACATGTTGGCCCCGGGCGCGACGGCGCAGTAGTACTCGTCGCGCTCGTTCTTGTCACCGAAGGAGATGAAGGGGGCGTCGGGGTAGGCGGCGCGCAGCTCGTTGGCCAGCGCGACCTCCATCGCGAATCCCGCGTTGCGCCACTGCTGGGCGTTGCCGCGGGTGTCGGCGGGGTTGTGGGTGTTGAAGAACCACGCACGGCGGCCGGTGTCGAGGTTGACCAGGAGCACGGCCGGCATCCGGCTCGGCGCGCCGGAGAAGTACGGGATCGGCAGGGTGCGGGCCTCGAGCAGCCGCCACGTGTCGGTGCGCCACCCGATGGAGTTCACCGACGGGGCGCCCGTCGAGGTGTCCAGGCCGGGGTAGGTCTGCCACGAGGTGCCCATCAGCTCGTTGAACCGCTGGGCCTGCGGCGGCTGGAACTCCTGGAAGCCCACGACGTCGAGGTCGTGCTGGCCGAGCAGCGTCACCACACGGTCCATCCGGACCACGCCGGAGTCCCAGCCCTTGCGGTTGCCGCCCGGCGCGGTGTGGTCGGCGCCGAGGACGTTGAAGGTCGCCGCGCGGAAGAACGTCGCGGGCGTGGTCTGCACGGCCGTCGAGGCGGACTTCTCCGACTTCTCCGCCGCGGCCTGCGCGGTGACCTCGTCGGCGACCGCCTGGACAGGGGCGTGGGACCCGCTCGTCGGGTCGGCGAGGGTGCCGGCGACCGCGACCGCGATCACGGCGGGCACGACCACGCCGAGGGCTCGGAGGGGGAAAGACTTGGCGAACATGGGGTTGCTGGCCTCACAGTGTCGTCGGGGAAGTGGCGCCGCTCGAGGTGGCCGACCGAACCACCCGGCGCACGCGCCCGGCCCCCGATCGATGTGACAGGAGTGACTCCTGCGCAGGAAGGGTAACATCCCGCGGCCGTCCCGCCGTGGTTGTCGCTGCCCGCCGGCGGGGCCCGCGCACGCTAACGTTGCGGCCGTGAGCACCACCCCGACCCGCGTCTTCGTGGCCCGGCTCGTCGGGCTGCCGATCTTCGACCCCCAGGGCGACCAGGTGGCCAAGGTGCGCGACCTCGTGGTCGCGCTCCGCACGGAGACGAGCCAGCCGCGGGTGCTCGGCATGGTCGCGGAGGTCTTCGGACGCCGCCGGATCTTCGTGCCGATGACCCGCATCACCGCCATCGACAGCGGCCAGGTGCACACCACCGGACTGCTCAACATGCGCCGGTTCGAGCAGCGCTCGACCGAGACGCTCGTCATGGGCCAGATGCTCGATCGCACCGTCACCATCAAGGACACCGCCAAGGAGGGCGGCGTCACCGGCGCCGTCTACGACGTGGCGATGGAGCAGGCCCGCAACCGCGACTGGGTCCTCTCCCGCGTCGCGGTGCAGGAGCCCAGCAAGGGCTTCCGCCGCCGCGGCCAGACGCACGTCGTGGAGTGGCGCGACGTCACCGGCCTGACCAAGCACGAGCCGACCCAGGGCGCCACGCACCTCATCGCCGCGCTCAACGACATGCGGCCCGCCGACGCGGCCAACATGATCCACGACCTCCCGCCCGAGCGGCGTACGGCGGTCGTCGCGGCCCTCGACGACGAGCGGCTCGCCGACGTCCTCGAGGAGCTGCCGGAGGAGGACCAGGTCGAGATCCTCGAGCACCTCGACTCCGAGCGCGCCGCCGACGTCCTCGAGGAGATGTCGGCCGACGACGCCGCCGACCTGATCGCCGACCTCAACCCCGAGACCGCGGCCACGCTGCTCGGGCTGATGGAGCCGGACGAGGCCGAGGACGTCCGGCGCCTGATGTCGTACGACGACAACACCGCCGGCGCGATGATGACGCCCGAGCCGGTCATCCTCTCCCCCGACGCCACGATCGCCGACGCGCTGGCGCACGTGCGCAACCCCGAGCTGACGCCCGCGCTCGCCGCGTTGGTCTACGTCTGCCGCCAGCCGCTGGAGACGCCGACGGGCAAGCTGCTCGGCGCCGCGCACATCCAGCGCCTGCTGCGCGAGCCGCCGTCCACCCTGGTCGCGGCGGCGCTGGACGACTCGATGGACCCGCTGCGCCCGGACGCCTCGATGGACGAGGTGGCCGCCCACCTCGCGACCTACAACCTGGTCGCGGCACCGGTCGTCGACGACGAGGGCCGGCTGCTGGGCGCGGTCACCGTCGACGACCTGCTCGACCACATGCTCCCCGAGGGCTGGCGTGACCGGGCGCCGCGGCCCGGCAGCATCAACGGCGGACCCACTGCGGGGAGGGCCGGATGAGCACCGACCGTCGCACCCGCCTCGACACCCCGCGCGAGACCCGCCGCCAGCTCGTCCGGCGCCCTGCGGTGGACGCCGACGCGTTCGGCGTGTTCGCCGAGTCGTTCGCCCGCTACATGGGCACCGCGAAGTTCCTGCTGTGGATGACGCTGTTCGTCGCGGCGTGGATCGCGTGGAACGTGCTGGCGCCGACCGACCTGCGCTTCGACGAGTTTCCCTTCATCTTCCTGACGCTGATGCTCAGCCTGCAGGCGTCGTACGCCGCTCCGCTGATCCTGCTCGCCCAGAACCGCCAGGAGCAGCGCGACAAGGTGGTCGCCGAGCAGGACCGTCAGGCCAACGCCCGGGCCCACGCAGACATGGAGTTCCTCGCCCGCGAGGTCGCCTCGCTGCGGATGGCGGTCGGCGAGGTCGCCACCCGCGACTTCCTCCGCTCCGAGCTGCGCGGGCTGCTCGGCGACATCGAGGAGCTCTCCCGCCACGAGCCCGAGGGCGAGACCTCGGCCACACCGGGTGACCAGGAGCCCCGGTCCGGGCACTGACCCCTCGGGGCGGCTCGTAGACTGGCGCATCATGAGCACCCCCACGCAGCAGCAGGTGATGGACGCCCTGGCGACCGTCAACGACCCGGAGATCAAGCGCCCGATCACGGACCTGGGGATGGTGGACTCGGTCACCGTGGCCGAGGACGGCTCCGTCGCGGTCCACGTGCTGCTCACCGTGGCCGGCTGCCCGCTCAAGGACACGATCAACCGCGACGTCACCGCCGCGGTCACCGCGGTGCCCGGCGTGGCGTCGGTCGACCTCACCCTCGGCGTGATGACCGCCGAGCAGCGCGCCGGTCTCAAGGAGATCCTCTCCGACGGCCGCGCCCAGCGCGAGATCCCCTTCGCCCAGCCCGGCTCGCTGACCAAGGTCTACGCGATCGCCAGCGGCAAGGGCGGCGTCGGCAAGTCCTCGGTCACGGTCAACCTCGCGCTGGCGATGGCCGCCCAGGGCCTCAAGGTCGGCATCGTGGACGCCGACATCTACGGCCACTCGGTGCCGGCCATGCTCGGCGTCGCCGACACCCGTCCCACCCAGGTCGACGACCTGATCATGCCGGTGCCGACCCCGAGCGGTGTCTCGGTCATCTCGATCGGCATGCTCAAGCCGCGCCGTGACCAGGTCGTGGCCTGGCGCGGCCCGATGCTCGACCGGGCGCTCGTGCAGATGCTCGCCGACGTCTACTGGGGCGACCTCGACGCGCTGCTGCTCGACCTGCCCCCCGGCACCGGCGACGTGGCCATCTCCCTCGGCCAGCACCTCCCCAGCGCCGAGGTCGTCGTGGTGACGACCCCGCAGGAGGCGGCGGCCGAGGTCGCCGAACGCGCCGGCACGATGGCCTCGATGATGCACCAGCGCGTCGTCGGCGTCGTGGAGAACATGAGCTACCTCCCCTGCCCGCACTGCCCGCCGGAGGACGACCACCGCCTGGAGGTCTTCGGCAGCGGCGGCGGCGAACGGGTCGCACGCACCCTGTCCGAGCGCTTCGGCTACGACGTGCCGGTCCTGGCCCGCATCCCGCTCGACGTCTCGCTGCGCGAGGGCGGCGACGTCGGCAAGCCCATCGTGGAGGCCGACCCCACCGCCCCCGCGGCCCGCGAGCTGGCGCAGGTGGCCGGCACGCTGTCCGGCCGCGGCCGCGGCCTGGCCGGCATGCAGCTGGGACTCACCCCCTCCAACAGGTTCTGACCGGTAGGTTCGGGGCATGTTCGACGTCGGGCTGCTGGAGCTGGCCGTGATCGCCCTGGTGGCGGTCGTCGTGCTCGGGCCCGACAAGCTCCCCGACCTGGCCCGGCAGGCCGCCCAGCTGCTGCACCGCGCTCGCGCCCTCGCGCACAACGCGCGCGACGAGCTGCGCACCGAGCTCGGCCCGGAGTACGCCGACCTCCAGCTCCGCGACCTCGACCCCCGCACCATCGTGCGCAAGCACATCAGCGAGGCGATGGCCGACTTCGACCGCGAGCAGGCGGCGAGCCGCGCCAACACGCTCCCCGAGGGACAGGTCCCGCCCTACGACGTCGAGGCGACCTGAGCCTCCCGCCGGCCTACTCGTCCCGCCGCTGCACCGCCACGATCGCGGCGTAGGGCACCAGGAGACGCTCGCCCCGGGCACCACGAGCCTCGAGGAAGTCGGCGCCGACCCGGTGGACGTGCGCCTCGTGCCGGGTGCCGTCGACCAGGTGGACATGGCACCGCGCGTCGGCATCGGCCAGCCTGCGCAGCGCTGAGCGCAGGCCCAGCCGGTCGACCGGCGACCACGCCACCTCCGGCACCGAGCGGCCGCTGGCGCCGTGCACGGCTGCGACGGACCGGAGCGGGACGATCCAGTCCTGCCCCGTGCCGCTGAGCAGGCACCACCCGTCACCGACCCGGTCCAGGCTGCCGTCGATGCGACCGACGTGCGGGAGGTCGAGGGCCACCTGCCGCCCGCGCGAGGCCATCAGCCTGCTGGCGAGGGTGACCGAGGCGTACTCCGCCCGCGCCCGATCGGCCAGCTCGGCCTCCCGGTCGGCCTCCCACACCGCAGCCGCCTGCCCCTCGAGGTCGTCGAACAGCGCGAACAGCTCGTGCTCCCAAGACATGGCCGCGAGCCTAGATCGTCGGCCGCGCTGTGGAGAAACCTTTGACAACACCCGTGAACATTCGTTGAATGAAGCAAACGTATGCAAACGAAGGGTTTGGATCGTGTCTCGGGGGAACCAGGTCAGGGTGTGGCGACCGCTCGCGGTGTGGGGGGCGGTCACCTTCGCGGCGACTGCCAGCGTCGTTGCCGTGCCGGAGGCCTGGCAGGCGGCAGGCCCGCGCGCGGACTTCGCCGACCTGCTGGTCGCGGTCTGCGCCAGCGCCCTGGCCGGGTCGCTGGCCTGGCTGTGGCTCATCACCACGACCACCGTGGTGGGCCTCCTCGCCGGTCGGCGGCCCCAGTGGGGCACCGGTGCGACCCGGCGCCTCGTGCTGGTCGCGTGCGGCGCAGCCGTGGTCGCCGGTCCGGCCCTGCCGGCCGTCGCGGCGGGCGGCGAGGGCACGGAGCTCCTCGTCGGCCTCGCCCTCCCGGACCGGGCGACCGCGCCGGCCCGCCCCTCGCACCACGAGCCGGCACCCGCCCCGCAGGCACAGGAGTCCTACGTCGTCCGTCCGGGCGACTCGCTGTGGTCGATCGCCCGCGCGCACCCCGCTTCAGCGAGTGACGTCGACGAGCGCTGGCGTGCGATCTGGCGCGCCAACCACGACGTGATCGGCGACGACCCCGACCTGATCCTCCCCGGCCAGGCCCTGCACCTGCCCGCCCACCCGACCACACCGAGCGACCGACCCACGGACGGAGACCGACGATGAGCAGCACCGACGAGCACACCTCCCACGCCGAGGTCATCGCCCTCAGGGCGACGCGGCCGGCCCCGATGGCGAGCGTCCAGGGGGCACTGGCCCTCGACCTGACGCCGCGCACCGCTCCCCCGCGGCCCCGGCTCCGCAGCGCTCGGGCCAACGACCTGGTGGCCGTCGAGGTCGCCGCCAGGGGTCGGGTCGACGCGTTCGTCGGTCGCTACCTCCAGGCCGTCGTCGAGATCGCGGCCGGGGACCGGCCGGTCGGCCAGGTGCTGCGCCACACCGTCCCGGAGGTGTACGACGACCTCGCCGGGCGCGCCCGCACGGTCCGTGCGGCAGCCGGGGTGGCGCCGGGCCAGGCCGGGGGCCCCAACCCGGCGCGACCGGTCGTGGTCGGCGTACGCACCGCACTGATCCGCGGCGACGCGGTCGAGGCGAGCGCGCACGTGCGCTACGGCAGGCGCTCCCGCGCGGTCGCCGCACGCTTCGAGGTCGTGCGGGACCGCTGGCAGTGCGTAGCGCTCACCTGGGGGTGAGCCTTGGTTTCGACACGCTCGCTTCGCTCGCTGCTCAACCAGCGGCGGTGCGTCAGCCGATGACGGCGCGCCCGGTGGCGCCACCCGGCGCACCGTGGCAGCGCTTGAACTTCTGGCCGGAGCCGCAGGGGCACAGCGAGTTGCGGCCGACGCCGGCGAACGGGTCGTCGGCGGCCACGTGCTCGGCGTGCACCTCGGCCTCGCCGTCCTCGCTCGGGGCGCTGTAGGACAGGTTCTGTGGGCGCGCCGGCTTCTCGAGGCCCTTGGCCCGGATCTGCGGGGCGTGCGCCTGCGCCTGGGCGAAGTCGATCTGCGGCGTCGCGGCGGAGACCTGGGGCGCCGCGACCGGCACCTGCTCGGCCTCCACGTCGGCGCCGTCGGTGTCGTCCTCGACCTCGACCTGGAGGTTGAAGAGGAAGCCGACCGACTCCTCCTTGATGCCGTCCATCATCGCGGCGAACATGTCGAAGCCCTCGCGCTGGTACTCCACGAGCGGGTCGCGCTGGGAGTAGGCGCGGAGGTAGATGCCCTCGCGGAGGTAGTCCATCTCGTAGAGGTGCTCGCGCCACTTGCGGTCGAGCACGGACAGGACGACGCGGCGCTCGAGCTCGCGCTGCACCTCCTCGCCCATCTCGTCCTCGCGACGGTCGTAGGCCTCCTGGGCGTCCTTCTGGATCTCCTCGATGAGGGTCTCGCGGCTCAGGCCCTCCAGCCCGCCGGCGGCCTTGACGAGGCCGTCCTTGGTCAGGCCGATCGGGTAGAGCTGGCCGAGCGCGGCGAACAGGCCGTCGAGGTCCCAGTCCTCGGCGTAGCCCTCGGTGGCGCCACGGACGTAGCCGGTCACCACGTCGTCGATGAAGCCTCGGATCTGCTCGCCGAGGTCGGCGCCCTCGAGCACCCGGCGGCGCTCGGCGTAGATGACCTCGCGCTGGCGGCTCATCACGTCGTCGTACTTGAGGACGTTCTTGCGGGACTCGAAGTTCTGCGACTCGATGTTGGCCTGGGCGCCGGCGATCGCGTTGCTCACGCGCTTGGCGTCGATCGGCACGTCGTCGGGGACCTTCAGCACGGTGAGGATCCGGTCGACCCACTCCGACTTGAACAGGCGCATCATCTCGTCCTGCAGCGACAGGTAGAACCGGGACTCGCCCGGGTCGCCCTGACGGCCGGAACGACCGCGCAGCTGGTTGTCGATGCGGCGGGACTCGTGGCGCTCGGTGCCGACGACGTAGAGGCCGCCGAGGTCGCGGACCTCGTCGTGCTCGGCGGCGACCTGCGCCTTGATGCGCTCGACCATGCCCGGCCAGGCGGCGTCGTACTCGTCCTGGTTGTCGACCGGGTCGAGGCCCTGCTTGCGCAGCTCCTGGTCGGCCAGGAAGTCGACCGACCCGCCGAGCATGATGTCGGTGCCGCGACCTGCCATGTTGGTGGCGACGGTGACCGAGCCCTTGTGGCCGGCCAGGGCGACGACCTTCGCCTCGTCGGCGTGCTGCTTGGCGTTGAGGACGGTGTGCGGGATGCCGCGCTTCTTGAGCAGGTTGGAGAGGTACTCGGACTTCTCGACCGACACGGTGCCGATCAGGATCGGCTGGCCCTTCTCGTGGCGCTCGGCGATGTCCTCGGCGACCGCGATGTACTTGGCCTCCTCGGTCCGGTAGACCAGGTCGACGTTGTCGACGCGCTGCATCGGGCGGTTGGTAGGGATCGGGACCACACCGAGCTTGTAGATCTTGTCGAACTCCGAGGCCTCGGTCATGGCCGTGCCGGTCATGCCGGAGAGCTTGTCGTAGAGACGGAAGTAGTTCTGCAGGGTGATCGTGGCGAGGGTCTGGTACTCCTCGCGGACGGTCACACCCTCCTTGGCCTCGATGGCCTGGTGCAGGCCGTCGTTGTAGCGGCGGCCGGCGAGGATGCGGCCGGTGTGCTCGTCGACGATGAGCACCTCGCCGTCCATGACGACGTACTCCTTGTCGTTGCGGAACAGCTCCTTGGCCTTGATGGAGTTGTTCAGGAACGAGATGAGCGGGGTGTTGACCGAGTCGTAGAGGTTGTCGATCCCGAGGTGGTCCTCGACCTTGGTGATACCGGGCTCGAGGACGGAGATGGTGCGCTTCTTCTCGTCGACCTCGTAGTCGGTGTCCTTGACCAGCGAGCGCGCCACCTTGGCGAACTCGGCGTACCACTTGACCTCGTCCTGGGTCGGGCCGCTGATGATCAGCGGGGTGCGCGCCTCGTCGATGAGGATCGAGTCGACCTCGTCGACGATGGCGAAGTTGTGGCCGCGCTGGACGCACTCCGCGACGGAGTCGGCCATGTTGTCGCGGAGGTAGTCGAAGCCGAGCTCGTTGTTGGTGCCGTAGGTGATGTCGCAGGCGTAGGCCTCGCGGCGCTCGGCGGGACGCATCGACGGCAGGATCACGCCGACGGTGAGGCCGAGGAAGTGGTGGACGCGGCCCATCTGCTCGGACTGGAACTTCGCGAGGTAGTCGTTGACCGTGACCACGTGCACGCCCTTGCCGGCGAGCGCGTTGAGGTACGACGGCAGGACCGCGACGAGGGTCTTGCCCTCACCGGTCTTCATCTCGGCGATGTTGCCGAGGTGGAGTGCGGCGGCGCCCATGACCTGCACGTCGAAGGGGCGCATGCCCAGCACGCGCTTGCTCGCCTCGCGGACCACCGCGAAGGCCTCCGGCATGATGTCGTCGAGCGACTCGCCGTTGCCCAGGCGCTCGCGGAACTCGTCGGTCATGCCGCGGAGCTCGTCGTCGGTCATCTTGACGAAGTCGTCCTCGATGGCGTTGACCGCCTTGACGATGGCTTCGAGCTCTCGGAGGATCTTGCCCTCGCCGATGCGGAGCAGCTTGTCGATGATGGCAGGCACGAGTGGTAACTGTACCTACCGTCCCAACGCGACCCGCAATCCGTCGGACAGGTCGCCCCGGGCCCCCACCACGACGTCGTCGAGGCCCAGCCAGCCGGCCAGGCGGTGCAGCTCCGCGGCCAGCTCCTCGGCCGTGCCGGCCGGGGCGTGCGGCTCGGCGAAGGCTCCCGGGACGAGGAGCGCACCGGCGGAGCGGTCGGCCTTGAGGTCGACGCGCGCCACGATCCGGTCCCCGAGCAGGAACGGGAGGACGTAGTAGCCGTGCTGCCGCTTCTCGGCCGGGACGTAGATCTCGATGCGGTAGAAGAAGTCGAAGAGCGCCTCGAGGCGTGCCCGCTCCCACACCACCGGGTCGAACGGGCTCAGGAGCGTGCGCGCGCCGACCTTGCGGGGCAGCCGGGCGTCGCGGTGCAGCCAGGTCGGCCGCTTCCACCCCTGCACGGCGACGGGGGCGAGCTCGCCCTCCTCGACCAGCTGGTCGATCGCGACCTTCGCGCTCGCCTTGCCCGGCGCCGGCTGCAGCCGGAGGCGGTAGTAGTCGGCCAGGCAGCCGGCGCTCGCGACGCCGTGCGACCGCGCGGCACGGCGTACGAGCTCGGTGACCGCCTCCTGCGCCGTCGGCGTCGGTGCCGCCAGGACCGCCGGCGGGAGCACCCGCTCGGTGAGGTCGTAGAGGACCTCGAACTGGCTGGTGCGCCCGGCGATGGCGACGTCGCCGACGAGGAAGAGGTAGTCGAGGACCTTGCGGGCCTCCGACCAGTTCCAGCCCCAGTGCTCCTTGGTGCGGGGGCCGGTGCTGAACTCCTCCTCCAGGTGGCGCGCGGTGACCGGGCCGCGGTCGCGCACCGCGTCGAGCACCCGAGGCTCGAGGGTCGCGTCGGCGGTGAAGCCCCACTTGCCGCGCTCGGAGCGGTAGTGGTCCATCCGGTGCCGCATCAGCGGCCACAGCTCGACCGGCATCAGCGCCTGGACGTGCGCCCAGTACTCCACGACCCTGCGGGGGCGGCGCTCGGACGCCCGGCGCAGCAGGTCGACGTCGTAGGGGCCCATCCGGGAGTAGAGCGGCATGTAGTGGGCGCGCTGGAGCACGTTGACCGAGTCGACCTGGAGGACGCCGGTGCGCTCGACCGTGCGGTCGAAGGTCTTCATCGACGGCGTCGCGTGGGCACGGTCGGTGAAGCCCTGGGCGGCGAGCGCGATGCGGCGCGCCTGGAGCTGGGTCAGCTGGTCCACGCCGGAACTCAACCAGACGGGACCGACAGCCGATGGCTACGGCAGGTCGAGCAGCTTCTCGCGCATGGCGTACATGACGGCCTCCATGCGGGAGTGGAGCTGGAGCTTCTCCAGGATGTTGCGGACGTGGTTCTTCACCGTGTTCTCGGAGATGAACAGCTCCTTGGCGACCTCACGGTTGTTGAGGCCCTTGGCGACCAGGCGCAGGACCTCGAGCTCGCGGTCGGTGAGGCGCAGCGCCGGACCCTGCTCGCGCTCGGGCTTGGACATCTGCTTGAACTCGTCGATGAGCTTGACCGCCATCGACGGGCTGATCAGCGACTGGCCCTCGTTGACGACGCGGATCGCCTGGGCGACCTCCTCGATCGAGGAGTCCTTGAGGAGGTAGCCGGACGCGCCGTTCTTGACCGACTCGTAGAGGTCGGCCTCCTCGTCGGAGACGGTGAGCATGATGATCTTGGCGGCCGGCACGACCTCCTTGATCGCACGGCACGCCTCGACGCCCGTGCGCCGCGGCATCCGCACGTCGAGCAGGATCACGTCGGGGGCGGTCTTCACCGCGAGCTCGGTGGCGGTCACGCCGTCAGCGGCCTCGCCGACCACCTCGATGTCGGTGTCGCCGCCGAGCAGCATGATCAGCCCACGCCGGAAGAGCTCCTGGTCGTCGACCACCAGGACGCGTACGGGTTCGCTGCTGTGTGCCTCGGTCACGCGCGCATCATGTCATGCGCGCGTGACCTTCGTCGCAGCAAACCGTCCGACGGGGTGAGGCGCTCAGTCCACGTCGAGCGAGATCACGCCGTAGTCGTAGCCGCGCCGGCGGTAGACCACCGACGGGCGCTCGCTCTCCTTGTCCACGAAGAGGTAGAAGTCGTGGCCGACGAGCTCCATCTCGTAGAGGGCCGTGTCGAGGGTCATCGGGGCTGCGGGGTGGGACTTCTCGCGCACCACCAGCGGACCGTCGCCGGTCACGGTGATCGGACCGACCTTGCGCTCGATGACGTCGTCGTCCTCGGCGGAGTCGTCGATCTCGGGCATCCCGGCGAGGGCCTCCCCCACGCCGACGTGGGCGTTGCGTCCCTTGTGGACGCGGCGGCGGTCGGCGGCACGGCGCATCTGCGCCTGCATCTTGTCCAGGGCGAGGTCGAGCGCGCCCATCTTGTCCTCGGCGGCCGCCTCGGCCCGGATGACCGGTCCCTTGGAGAACGCGGTGAGCTCGACCTTGACCGACCGGTCGTGCTGACGGGGGTTCTTCTCGAGCTCCACCTCCACTGCGACACGCATGATCCTGTGATCGTGCTTCTCCAGACGGGTGAGCTTCTCCGAGACATGTTCGCGGAAGCGATCGGACACCTCGCAGTGCCGTCCCGTGACCACAACCTCCATGTGAACCTCCTCAACTAGCGAGCGGCCACACCCTTCCATGGGCCGCGGCGCCTGCGCGCCGGGGCAGGGTGGGATGGAGTCCGCCCGGCCGACCTGGTCTTCGACCCCACAACCGCCTGCTGAAGCGTTCGCAACTTCTCCGTCACTACTGGCCTTCTCCCGACGTCCGACACATCTGGTGTCGGGGCCGAGGCAGGACTTACTTCTAAGCCGCACCGTGATCGTCCGACGGGTGCGAGACCCGTGGACTTACGTGGACCGTTTCGCCTGCGACTGGCATCGGCTTGCCACGGGGCGGACCGGGCGCCGCACCTGACGGTGCCGCGCGCAACCCTCTCCGTGACGCAACCACGGACCCGGGCGGACTCCATGACAAGACGCTAGCCCCTGATCGGCTCAGGGCCAACAGCGGGGTCACCTGTCGGTCGGCCTCCTGCGCGTGGCCGCCACGACGGCGATGGCGACGGGCGTGATGCCGACCGACGCGAGGGCCCGCTGGGCCTCGCGGGCGGTCGCGCCCGTGGTCACCACGTCGTCGCAGACGACCACGTGGGCGCGCCGGTGGCGCCGCGCGAGCCGGCCCAGGCGGGCCGCCGGGCAGTGCATGGAGAGGTGCACGTTGGCGGCCCTCCCCCGCGCGTCGAGGCCCGCCTGGTCGGCCGCGCCGCGGGACACCACCAGCGGCGCGACGACCACCTCGCGCGTACGTCGTACGCGTGCCGCGGCCGCCCGGACGAGCGCCGTGGTGGCCTCGTAGCCGCGCTGGCGCCCGGCCCCGGGCCGGGACGGCACCGGCACCAGCAGCACCGGCACCGTCGGGTCGAGCCCCGCGACGGCCGCGTGCACGGACGTCGCGAGCAGGTCGCCCAGGACGCGCCGGTGGCCCCACTGGCCGCGGTCCTTGTGACCGACCACCAGCGCACGCACCGCGCCCTCGTAGGACTCCGCTGCCCAGGGTGGCACGAGGCCGGCGGGTGTCGGCGTGGGCCAGGCGACCGTCGCCCGGTCGGACAGGCCGGACCGGCACGCGGGACACAGCATCCGGCCGGGTCGGTCGCACCCGACGCACCGGCTGCCGAGGAACAGGTCGAGGGCCTCGTCGAGCACGCCGCCATCGCAGCAGTCCGCAGGGTGCGGCCACAACCGGGACACCGCAGGCTGTGGACGGCCCCGCCATCAGCCGGGGTAGGTCACCGAGGTCAGGCCGCGCGGCAGCGGCGGCACGGACCGCTCGAGCCGCGTGAGGTCGACGACGGTGCGGCCGTCGAGGCCGTAGACCTCGCTGAGGTCGACGGGCGAGGAGACGAGGACCCGGATGCGTCCCCGCAGCCGGATCGTGCCGCCGGTCGAGATCTCGCCCGGGGCTCCGTCGACCGACACCTCGCGCACCTCCGAGGACTCGTCGGCCAGGTTGCTGAGCACCGAGACCGACGTCGGCGAGTGCCAGCCGATGTCGCGGACGCGCGGGCTGCCCTCGGACGGCAGCGGCAGCGACTGCAACGGGGTGAAGCCGAGGACGCCGCCCGCACTGTCGTAGCGCACACGGGTGGACACGACCCGGTCGACCTTCCGGCCGCGGACCGCGGCAACCAGCCGGCTGCCGTCGCGGGAGACGAGGAGCTCGGTGACGTGGCGCCCGCTCAGGCCGGGTACGTCGACGACGCGCGCCACCCCGTCGACCGCCAGGATCACACGGGCGCTGCGGGCGCCCCGGTCGAGCACCCAGATCCGGCCGCGGTGGTCCCAGCGGGGCTGCGCGAGGTCGACGGCCCCCGAGACCACACCGGTGACCTCGCCGTCGGGGGCCTCGGTCGGTGCGACGGACAGCTCGGACCCGGTGCCCGACACGGCGGCGATCCGCGAGCCGTCGAGGTCGACCCCGATCGAGCGGATGCCGAGGTCCTGCTGGCCGAAGGGGCCAAGCGTCTCCTCGAAGGCGCCGAGGGCGCCGGTCACGACACGACGCCGGTCGAGGGCGAACAGCTCGCTGGTGGCGCGGGCACCGTTGGGGTCGTAGCCGCTGCCCACGGCGAGGTTCACCAGGGTCGACCCGTCCTGGAAGCTGATCGCCTCGCCGCCGATGCTCAGCTGCACGGCGTTGATGCGGTCGTCCTGCTTGAGCGTCCACACCAGCTGCGCGAGCATCCGGTCGGCGGTGTCCTGGTCGATGGCGTCGGGGTCGCCCGACAGCGCCACCTCGGCGATGCCACCGCTCGTGATCGGGACGGAGAGGCCCCGGACCCCTGCGGGGAAGTAGCTGCGGAGGATGTCGGCGTCGTCCTCCGAGGGCGGCATCAGCAGGCCGCGCACCAGCGAGGAGGCGAACTGCTCGCCGCGCGGCACGAACACCGGCTCGGGCACCAGCACCTCGGCGGTGGGGTCGAAGAAGTAGAGGGAGACGCGTTCGTACCAGTCGCCGAACCAGGAGTCCGGCACGATCAGCGCGTCCGGCAGCTGGTCGATGCGCCACTCGCCGTCCTCCTGGACCAGCCCGAGGCTGAGGGTCCGCGAGGCCTGGGTGCGCTCCCACGCGCCGCGGTCGTCGTACAGGTTGACGTCGGTCATCGGGATCCGGACCGCCAGGGCACCCGACGCCGTGCCGAGCTCGTTGTAGGTGATGATCTGCTGCTCGGGCGCCCAGTCGTCGTCGGCCCGGCTCGAGAGGAACTGGCGGGCCACGGTGGTGCTGATCGGGGTGGCGCGCATGGCCTCCAGGAACCCGGCGACGATCTCCTCGGCCGACTCGCCCGACTGCGGCGGGCGCGGGTCGAAGGCGAAGCCGGGCAGCTCGTCGACCTCGGCGGAGGCCTTGGGCTCCACGACCGGTCCCTCGCTGGGCATCTGGACGCAGCCCGCCAGCAGGGTGCACGCGGCGGCTGCGACGAGTGCGCGCGCGGTGCGCAGGGAGATGGTCATGCGGTCTCCCTCGCGTCGTCGGGCACGAGCGGCAGCGGCGAGTGCCGCAGCTGCGTGCCGAGGTGGCGGGGCAGGGTGAGGCGGAACTGGGCGCCCTCGCCGGGGCGGCCCCACGCCTGGAGCCAGCCGCCGTGGAGGTGGGTGTCCTCGAGGGAGATGGAGAGGCCGAGGCCCGTGCCGCCGCTCGTCCGGGCACGCGCCGGGTCGGCCCGCCAGAAGCGGTTGAAGACCATCGCCGACTCCCCCGGGCCGAGGCCGACGCCGTGGTCACGGACCGCGATCGCCGCGGCCTGGCGGTCGGCGTCGACGTGGATCTCCACGTCGCGGGTCTCGGCGTGGTCGATGGCGTTGGTGACCAGGTTGCGCACGATGCGCTCGACGCGGCGTACGTCGGCCTCGGCGATGCAGGGCACGCCGGGGTCGTGCACCACCACCCGGGTCGAGCGCTGCACCGCGAGCGCCGAGGTCATGTCCGCGACCCGGTGCGCGACGTCGACGAGGTTGACGTCCTCGGTCTCCAGGACCGCGGCGCCGGCGTCGAAGCGGCTGATCTCGAGCAGGTCGGCGAGCAGGGTCTCGAAGCGGTCGAGCTCCTTCTGCAGCAGCTCGGCGGCGCGGCCGGTGACGGGGTCGAGGAAGGGCTTGGCGTCGTGGATGACGTCGCTGGCCATCCGGACCGTCGTGATCGGGGTGCGCAGCTCGTGGGAGACGTCGGAGACGAAGCGGCGCTGGAGCCGGCTGAGCTCCTCGAGCTGGCGGATCTGCTTCTGCAGGTTGGAGGCCATCTGGTTGAACGACGTCGCGAGGCGCGCGAGGTCGTCCTCGCCGGTGACCCGCATCCGCTCCTGGAGCTGGCCGGCCGCCAGCCGCTCCGCCACCCGGCGGGCCATCCGGATCGGGGTCACCACCTGGCGGGTGACCAGCCAGGTCAGGCTCGCGATGAGGAGCAGCAGCGGCACGCCGGCGACGAGCATCGCGCGGGAGACCAGCGCGAGCGTCTCGCCCTCCTCGTCGAGCGAGTAGAGGTAGTAGAGGGTGTACGTGTTGCCGTCCGCCGGCAGCCGCACCTGGCTGCCGACCACGATGCCCGGCCCTTCGGGCAGGCCCGGGATGTCGCGGATGGTCTTGATGTCGGTGTAGGTCCAGGCGGTCGGCGAGGGATCGTCGAACCTCGCCTCGAGCTTCTCCGGGACGCTGGCGAGGTCGAGGCCCTGGGTGAACTTCGCGCCGCCGTCGGCCAGCCGGCTGCCCTCACCGATCGGCGGGGAGAGGATCACCGCGAAGCCGCGCGTGGCCCCGCGGGTGATGATCGGCTCGACGAGGTCCTGCTGCTGGCGCGACTCGTTGACGTCGAGGGGCGGCGTCGCCGCCAGCACGCCTCGGGCCGACGCGGTCTCGCCCTCGGCCTCCTGCACCACGGCCTGCACGCGGTGCTCGAGCAGCCCGTCGCGGGTCTGCTGGATGAGGAACCAGCCGACGACGCCCACGACCGCGGCGGAGAGCACCACGGTGCTGACCACCACGCGCGCCTGGACGGACCGGCGCCAGAAGGCCGGCCCGTGGCGCAGGATCGGGGGCAGCCGTTCGAACAGGCTCAACGGTCGCCCTAGGACTTGCCGGCCTTGTAGCCCACCCCACGCACGGTCACCACGACCTCCGGGTTCTCCGGGTCGTGCTCGACCTTCGAGCGCAGCCGCTGCACGTGCACGTTGACCAGGCGGGTGTCGGCGCTGTGGCGGTAGCCCCAGACCTGCTCGAGCAGCACCTCGCGGGTGAAGACCTGCCAGGGCTTGCGAGCCAGGCAGACCAGCAGGTCGAACTCCAGCGGCGTGAGGTTGATCGGGGCGCCGTTGCGCGTCACCGAGTGACCGGCCACGTCGATGGTCACGTCGCCGATGGTGAGCCCCTCGTCGGGGGCCACGTCGTTGCGGCGTACGCGCGCCCGGATGCGGGCGATGAGCTCCTTGGGCTTGAAGGGCTTGACGATGTAGTCGTCGGCCCCGGACTCGAGGCCGACGACGACGTCGACGGTGTCACCCTTCGCGGTGAGCATCACGATCGGGACGCCCGACTCGGCGCGGATCTCCTTGCACACGTCGATGCCGTCCTTGCCGGGCAGCATCAGGTCGAGGAGGACCAGGTCGGGCTTGTAGTCCCGGAACGCATCGAGGGCCACGTCGCCGCGGCCCACGATGCGGCTGTCGAACCCCTCCTGGCGGAGGACGATGGAGAGCATCTCCGCCAGGGAGGCGTCGTCGTCGACGACGAGCACGCTGCCGCGAGCGGGCTCGACAAGATCAGTCATGGCGCCAGTCTAGGTGCGGCACCCGACCGATCCGGGTGAATCAGTAGCGGTAGTGGTCGGCCTTGTACGGGCCCTCGACCGGGACGCCGAGGTAGGCGGCCTGCTCCTTGGTGAGCTCGGTCAGCTCGACACCGAGGGCGTCGAGGTGCAGCCGGGCGACCTCCTCGTCGAGGTGCTTGGGCAGCACGTGGACGCCCAGCTCGTAGTCGTCGGCCTTGGAGTAGAGCTCGACCTGCGCCAGCACCTGGTTGGTGAAGGAGTTCGACATCACGAACGACGGGTGGCCGGTGGCGTTGCCCAGGTTGAGCAGGCGGCCCTCGGACAGCACGATGATCTTCTTGCCGTCCTCGAAGATCCACTGGTGGACCTGCGGCTTGATCTCGTCCTTGACGATGCCCGGGATCTTGGCCAGGCCGGCCATGTTGATCTCGTTGTCGAAGTGGCCGATGTTGCCGACGATCGCCTGGTGCTTCATCTTGTGGAAGTGCTCGACCGTGATGATGTCGAAGTTGCCGGTCGTGGTGATGAAGATGTCGGCGGTCTCGACGACGGACTCGAGGCGTCGGACCTCGTAGCCGTCCATCGCGGCCTGCAGCGCGCAGATGGGGTCGATCTCGGTGACGATGACGCGGGCGCCCTGGCCGCGCAGGGACTCCGCGGAGCCCTTGCCGACGTCGCCGTAGCCGCACACGACCGCGACCTTGCCGCCGATCATGACGTCGGTGGCGCGGTTGATGCCGTCGACGAGCGAGTGGCGGCAGCCGTACTTG
This sequence comes from Nocardioides sp., assembly GCF_041913365.1. Classification (GTDB taxonomy): domain Bacteria; phylum Actinomycetota; class Actinomycetes; order Propionibacteriales; family Nocardioidaceae; genus Nocardioides. Next base: position 19,890 of record NZ_JAYSFM010000014.1, on the reverse strand, counting down.
TTGTCGAACTTCGACTTGGTGACCGAGTCGTTGACGTTGATCGCCGGGAAGAGGAGCGTGCCCTCCTTGAAGCGCTCGTAGAGGCGCAGGACGCCGGTGGTGGTCTCCTCGGAGACACCCTTGACGAGCGGGGCGCGCTTGGTCCAGCGCTGCGGGTCGGACTCGAGCGAGCGGGCCAGGACGCGCAGCACCTCCTTGAACTCCTCGTTGTCGGTGGAGTCCTGCGACGGCACGGCGCCGGCCTTCTCGTACTCGACACCGAGGTGCAGCAGCATGGTGATGTCGCCGCCGTCGTCGAGCAGCATGTTGGGGCCGCCCTCGGCGAAGTCGAAGACCTTCTCCGCCTCGTCCCAGTACTCGGCGAGGGTCTCGCCCTTCCAGGCGAAGACCGGGACGCCCTGCGGGTCCTCGGGGGTGCCGTTCGGGCCGACGACGACCGCAGCGGCCGCGTGGTCCTGGGTGGAGAAGATGTTGCAGGTGGCCCAGCGGATGTCCGCGCCGAGAGCCGCGAGGGTCTCGATGAGCACGGCGGTCTGGATCGTCATGTGCAGCGAGCCGGCGATGCGGGCGCCGGCGAGGGGCTGGTCCTTGCCGTAGCGCTCGCGCATGGCCATCAGGCCCGGCATCTCGTGCTCGGCGAGCTCGATCTCCTTGCGGCCGTAGGCGGCGAGGCTGAGGTCAGCGACGTTGAAGTCCATCAGTGTGTCTCCCGGAATCGGTGGAAGCCGTCTGCGCCGCACATCTGTGCATCGTCGGGATCTCCCGCGCGGACCAGAAGAGAGTAGGACCGTCCTCAGCGATTCGGGGAATCCTCGACGCCGCCGTCTCCCGGCTGCTCGGCGGGCGCCGCCGCGCGGTCATCCGCGTGGTCCCCACCGTGCTCGTCGGCGTGCTCGTCGGCGTGGTCCCCGCCATGGTGTGCCCCGATGCCGAAGGCCCGCAGCGCGTAGACGATGACGAACCCGACGACCAGGCCGACGAGCGCCGAGACGACGGTGTTGAGCAGCCACCCCACCACGGCGCCGAGGGCTCCGCCGATGGCGTGGTGCACGTCCTCCTCCCAGTGGTGGAGCAGGTCGTACGGCGCGTGCAGGGCGTCGCCCAGGGCGGTGCCCTCGAGCAGGCCGTCGTGCCCGCCGATCTCGTACAGGCTGACGAGGAAGATGTGGCCGCCGACCCAGAGCATGGCGAGCGTGCCGATCAACGAGATGGCCGCCAGCAGCCGCGGCATGGCGCTGACGAGCGCCAGCCCGACCCGCTGGGAGCCCTTCGACGGCTTCTCGGCGAGGTGCAGGCCGACGTCGTCCATCTTCACGATCAGGGCGACCACGCCGTAGACGAGCACGGTGATCAGGACGGCGACGACCGCCAGCACGATCGCGCGCATCCAGATGCTGGCGTCGGGGTCGGAGCTGACGACCTCCTTGAGCGCGATGACCATGATCTCGGCGCTGAGGATGAAGTCGGTGCGCACGGCGTTGGCGATGGTGCGCTTTTCGTGCTCGGGGGTGAACTCCCCCTGGGCGGAGACGTCCTCCTCGGCCTCGGTCGCGTGGCCGGTGAGCCGCTCGTGGACCTTGTGGGCGCCCTCGTAGGCGAGGAACGCGCCACCGAAGATCAGGATCACCGGCAGCAGCCACGGCAGGAACTGACCCAGCAGCACGGCCGCCGGCAGGATGAAGAGCAGCTTGTTGCGCAGCGACCCGATCGCGATCTGCTTGATGATCGGCAGCTCGCGCTCGGCCGCGGAGCCGTGGAGGTACTGCGGGGTCACCGCGGTGTCGTCGACGACCACGCCCGCGGCCTTGGCGCTGGCGCGCCCGGCGGCAGCGCCGACGTCGTCCACGCTCGCGGCGGCGATCCGGGCGAGTGCGGCGACGTCGTCGAGGAGGGCGAACAGTCCGCCGGCCATGGGTTGATCCTTCAGTTCGTGGGTCGGGTCTCCCAGCCTATCGGCGCGGGACATGCCACACTCCCTGCCCATGACGGGGGTGCGGGCGCGGGTGATCGTCGCGGCAGTGCTCGGCGCGGTGGCGTTGACGGGGTGCGGGTCGGACGACACGGATCCGGCGGACGCCGGCGGACCGGCGTTCTGCACCGCCACGGACTCGGGCGACGACGACTTCTGGGCGGTCGTCCACGAGACGTGCGAGATCACGCAGGACGGCGACGAGCTGCAGGCCGAGGCCCTCCGGCAGGTGCTGGAGGAGCGGACCGACGACGAGGTCGCGGAGTTCCACCGGACCTTCGTCGAGCTCAACCACGCGCTGCGGACCTCGACCGACGTCTCCGACGACCTCTGCGCCCCCGGACTCGGCCTGGGCGACGACCTGAGCACCGACTACCGCAGCTGGACCATGGCGCACGGTCAGGCGGCGTACGACGCCGTCATCGCGGACCCGGAGGCCCTGCGCGACTTCGCGGACGCGAGGGAGGGCTGCGGCCTGGGCCAGCCCTTCGGGGCGGCGGCGAGCGACCTCTACCTCGAGCGGACGGGCCTGACGTTCAGGAAGTCCGGGCTGCCCCTCCTCGAGGCGCCCGCCCGTCCCTAGCCGGCGACCTCGAGCCGCATCACCCAGCGCCACTTGGCGATCTGCCGGTCGCGCACGAAGCCGAGGTCCTCGTAGAGCGTCTCGGGACCGGTGTGGAGGTACGCCCCGCGCTGGGGCTTCCGGTCCACGACCTGCTCGGGATAGGCCTCGACCACTCCCCCGCCGGCCTTCCTGACCTCCTCGAGGACGGCCGTCACCGCGGCCCGGGCGACCCCCTTGCCGCGGTGCCTGCTGCCGGTGAAGATGCAGCCGATCCGCCACGTGGGCAGCTCGACCAGGTCCGTCTCGTAGACCTTCTGGTTCTTGATGTTGGGCAGCTCCGCCGGGGTGCCGAACTGGCACCACCCGACCGCGTCAGCGCCGTCGTACACCAGCACCTGGTGGACGGTGCCCTCGCGCGTGTGCTTCTCCTTCGCCGCCCGGTGCTCCGCCGCGGTGCCGCCCAGGCCCTCGGGGTGGAACCCCATGCACCAGCACCCGCCCCAGACCCCGTTGTTCGCCTCGACGAGCGCGGCGAAGTCGTCCCACGTCTCCGGGGTGAGCAGCCTGGTCTCGTAGGTCATGCCTTCACGCTAGGGGGCGTTGCGGACGTTTTCGGGCCGGAGCTCGTACGTCATCAGCTCGGCGTGCGGCGGCATCGGACCGCGAGCCCGCTCGCCGGTGTCGGTCCACCCGAGCTTCTCCCAGAACGCCCGGCCGCGGGGGTTGGCGGCATAGACGCGGAGCCACAGCCGGTCGTGGCCGGCAGCTCGCAGCCGGTCGACCAGCGCGTCGTGCGCCGCCCGGGCCAGTCCGCTGCCCCACTCCTCCAGGGCGACGCCGAAGTGCATCACCTCGGCACCCCGCGCGGCTGCGAACCCGGCGACCTCGCCCTCCCGCAGGATCACGAAGCAGTCGACGTCGTCGTCGTCGATCTCGTCCAGCCACCGCTGGGCGAGCACGTCCCGGGGGAACGGGTGGGTGTCCTGCGGGAAGACCTCGGACAGGCCGGCGATCGACGTGGGCTCCTGGATCGCCATCACGCCATCGATGTCGGACGTCCGCATCTCGCGGAGCGCCGGGCCTTCGGTGAGCACGTCGCGACACTAGCCTCGCCAGGTGCCCTCCATGCCGACCGACCGAGCCGACCACGCGTGGTCCATCGACGAACGGGAGTACGAGCGGCACGAGGCACGACGGGGCCGGCGCCATGCCTACGAGCAGGTCGACCCGCGGCGCACCGCACTGGTCGTCGTCGACCTGGTGCCGTTCTTCGTGCGCGAGTCGGCGTACGTGCGCGGGATCGTGCCGCGCGTGAACACCCTCGCCGCTGCCGTTCGGTCCGCGGGCGGCGTCGTCGCCTGGGTGGTGCCGGGATACGCCACCCCGACAGCCAAGGACCGCGAGTTCTTCGGCGAGGAGGTGGCCGAGCGCTATGCCCGGTCCGGCGGCGACGGCCTGGTCTCCGCGCGGCTGTCCGAGGACCTGGCGGTCGACGACGGCGACTTGTTCGTGGAGAAGACGGCGCGGAGCGCCTGGTCCCCCGGCTCCTCGGACCTGCCCGCCCGCCTCGCGGAGCGGGAGATCGACACGTTGGTCGTCACCGGCACGGTCACCAACGTGTGCGTGGAGCACACCGTCCGCGACGCCAGCGCCGCGGGCCTCCGGGTGATCCTGGTCGCCGACGCCTGCGCCGCCACGCGCGACCAGGACCACAACGCCACGCTCCATGTCGTCTACCGCTCGTACGGAGACGTGCGACCGACGGCCGAGGTCCTCGAGCTGATCACGGAAGGCACCTAGCCCCCCTCTCCGGTCGTTGAGGTGCGAGCGGAGCGAGCCTCGAAACCACTCTCGTGCAACGTCATACGGATGGGGCAAGGGGTGGCTCCTTCCGTATGACGTCCCGAGCGCGGGACTGCCGAGCCGCAGGCGCGTCCACTGCGAGGATGACCTGCATGAGCGAGAAGTACCGCGGCGACGACTTCTACTGCGACATCGCGATCCCGCGGCGGATCGAGCTGGAGGTCGTGCACGAGGACGAGCTGGTGCTGGCGTACCACCACACCCGGCCGTTCTGGGAGGTGCACGTCGTGGTGGTGCCGAAGCGGCACATCGCCTCGTTCACGACCGTCGCCGCGGAGGACGAGCGCGACGTGCGGGCGCTCCTGGCTGTCGTGCAGCGCATCGCGAGGCAGGTCGAGGTCGACCACGGTGCGGCCGCGGTGCTCACCAACCTCGGCCGCTACCAGGACTCCAAGCACCTCCACGTCCACGTGCACTCCGGGGCGGAGCGGGGCTGACCCCGGCTGTCGGTGGGCGACGCCAGACTGCACGGCATGGACGCAGCCTCCCTCCTCACCCGCCTCGCCCAGGTCATCGACGCGCACGACTGGGCCGGGCTTCCGGCGCTGCTGCACGAGGACTTCACCTGCCGGTTCGTGCACACCGGCGAGGTGTTCGACCGCGACCAGTGGGTGCGACTCAATGCCGACTACCCCGGCTTCCAGCGGATGCACGCCGAGGATCTCGTCGCCGAAGGCGACCGGGGCGTGCTCCGCGCGCGCGTCACCGGCACGGGCGCGGACGGTGAGGAGCTCGAGTTCGTCGTCGCCAGCTTCGCGACCGTGCGCGACGACCTGCTCGTGGAGCTGACGGAGGTCTGGACGGACGTCGACCAGGAGGCACCGGCGGGCACGAGGCCCGACTGACTCATCCGACGACGAGGTCGAGCGGCAGCTCGTGGAAGGCGGCCAGGAAGGCGGCCGCCTCGGCCACCGCCCCGCGCTCGACCGCCGTGAGCCGCGACTCGGGTCGGACCGTGACGGTCACCCGCTTCGGGCCGACCGTCCTGCCGAAGGTGCCGACGTCGTGGCCGTCGACCACGACGATCCCGCCACCGGCCTCGCCCAGGAGCCCCGCCCGGTCGGTGCCGGGGGCGCGCCGTGGAAAGCCGGTCCGCGGATAGGTCAGCGCGACCTCGTCGAAGGTCGACAACAGGTACGCCACGTCCCGCCGCGAGGTCCGCGCCGGCGCGGTCGCATCGTGCAGGAGCACCTCCCCGTCGCACTCGACGTGCTCGAGGCGGTCGCCGAGCTCCGCGGTGGCCGCGCGGACCTGGGTGAGGGTCAGTCCGCTCCAGCGGTGGAGGTCACGCTCGGAGGCAGGGCCGTGACCGGCGTAGAACCTCCGGGCCAGCTCGACCACCGACCGCTCCGTCGACCACCGGTCCGACTCGGCAGGAGGCACCACGTCGTCGACGAGGGCGTAGGTGTGCTCGACGCCTCGCGGCGGCCCGGAGCAGACGACGGACCGCAGCTCGGCCGCCATCATCAGCTGCCCCGTCGCCTCACCCGAGGCCGACAGCGACCGCGCGACGAGCTCCGCACCGATCTCCTTGCGGGTCATCGGGGCCGGGCCGGCCAGCAGCTCACGGAGGAGGTCGATCGCCTGCACCTTCGTCTCCTCGGTGAGCCCGAGGCGCCGGGCGACCGATGCCACCGACCTCTCCACCCTGGTGCCGGTCAACGCCTGGATCCACCGCAGGTCCTCGGTGGCGAGGAGGTGCCACGTGGGTCGCAGCGCGTGCGTGCGCACCCACGAGCCGGACGCCTGCTCCGCGAGCACCCCTGCGTACGTCGTGGTGCGCGAGCGCATGGCCAGCGAGTGGGCGGCGAGAGGTGCGTCCTGGGCCTGCACGCCGGCCAGCCGCCTGACGGCCTCGCCCGCACTGGCCGCGGGCACCGAGGACAGGAGCTGCGTCGCGAGCCGACGGCGTACGACCCAGTCCCGCGTCACGGTGCGCGGCACCGCGGGTCAGTCCTCGACGAGCCCGACGCGGAGGTACTCCGCGGCGTAGGTGCCGGTCAGCAGCAACGAGGCGTAGCGCGCCACCTCCGCGTCGGCGTCGGTCTCCACCGTCTCGACGCGTACGCCGTGGCGCGCGGCCGCGGCCTTGAGGTCGCCGGTCTGCTCGCGGACCACCGGGTCGTCGGAGCGGTCGTCGAGGATCAGCAGCAGCGGCCGGAGGTCGCCGCCCTCGTCGGCGAACGGGTCGGCGAAGACGTCGTGCTGCTTGGCCGCCTCGATGACCGGCAGCAGGTGCTCGGCGTCGCCGGCGATGGCGGAGCGGCCGGACGTGCGCCGCAGCGACTCCGCGAGCCGGCGGGCCGCCCGCGCGGCGAGCACCGAGCCACCCCACACCAGCGGGTTGGTGTCGGCCATCGCGATCGCCAGCATCTTGGCCGGGTTCACCGCCAGGTCGCGGTGCGGCGAGCAGTTCGTCGCGACCTCGTCCAGCGACGCGGCGACCGACTCGGCGTCCGCGTGCGGCCCGAGGTGCACATGGGCGAGGTAGTCGAGGACCACGACTGCGGTGGCGAGCTGGTCACCCGTCACGGTCGGCAGCACGGTGACGTGCCGGCCGGCGGCGTGCTCGGCGACCAGCGACCGCGCGGGACAGGCCACGACGACCTGCGCCCCACGGCGTACGGCCTCGGCGACGGCCGAGGCGGACCCGTGGTCGTTGCCCTCGGGGGCCAGCATCACGACCAGGTCGAGCGATCCCGCCCAGCCGGGCAGGCCGGGGTTGGGCCAGGCGACGAACGGCACCGGGCACCACGGCTCGAGCACCGCGCGCAGCAGCCGGGAGTCCGGACCCGCCGCGATCACCGCCCGAGGACGGGCCTCGTCGCGACCGCGCGCGATCAGCTCGGCGATCGGTGCCGCGGCCTCGTGCGCCTCACGCCGGACCCGCGCGCCGCTCTCGGCGAGCGTGCGCAGCCGCAGGTCGACGGTCTGCAGGACCCCCGCGTCGTCGAGCCGGGCCTCGTCGAACCACGTCGCCACGCCGCGCTCCTCTGCCGGTCTCAGGCGGGCTTGCGGGCTTCGTCGACCAGCAGCACCGGGATGTCGTCGCGCACCGGGTAGGCGTTGCCGCACCCCTGGCAGACGAGCTCGTCGGCCTGCTCGGCGAGAGCGCCGTGGCAGGCCGGGCAGACGATGATGCTCAGGAGCTGCGCGTCGATGTTCACGACCCGAATCCTAGGACAGACGGGCCCGGGTCAGTCGGTGGGCGTGAGGACGCGCAGGTGGCCGCGCTTGGCGCCGCGGGTCGGGTCGTCGGTCGAGTGCAAAGGGACCGGCGCCGGCGCCGGCCGGGCGGCCTCGCGCACCGCGTCGGCGAGTGCGAGCAGGTCGTCGCTGCTCGGCCCCTGCGCCTTCGGGTCCGGAGCCAGCCGCAGCACCTCCCACCCGCGCGGGGCGGATAGGCGCTCGCTGTGCAGCTCGCAGAGGTCGTAGGCGTGCGGCTCGGCGTACGTCGCCAGCGGACCGAGGACGGCGGTCTGGTCGGCGTAGACGTAGGTCAGCGTGTTGACCGCCGGACGGCCACACGCCGTACGCGAACAACGACGGGCAAGGCTCACGGCGCCGACGCTACCTGCCGGACGCACGCGCGACGCTTAGGCTCGCGGCGTGGACAACGCCATGGACGAGGAGCCGCGTCGCCGCACCCGGGACCGCCGCGGCCGCGGCATGCGCGGACCGGGCGTCCTGCCCGACTGGCCGGGCACACCGGCCCTGCGCACCACCCGGCAGAAGTTCGACCAGCTCGTCCTCGACGTGGTCACTCCTCTCGACGAGAAGTGGCAGCGCCACCTCGGCCTCGTCGAGTACGCCGTCGAGGATGCGCCGATGCTGCCCGACGACTGGGGCGACGAGACCGTGCCGCTCTCCTCGCTGGTGCGCGGCAAGGGCCAGTCGCCGACCCGGCTGGTCATCTTCCGCCGACCGATCGAGCACCGGGCGACCAACCGCGACGAGCTCGAGGCGATGGTGCACACCGTCGTCGTCGAGCAGCTGGCCGAGCTCCTCGGCATCACGCCGGGCGAGGTCGACGAGCGCTACACCGACTGAGGGACCAGCGATGGGACCACCGCTGGGACTAGCGCTGGGCCGGGCGCACGTCGGGCACCTCGCTGGTCGTCTCCAGCTGCTCCAGCGGCAGCACCGACACGCCCCTGTCGCTGGCCTCGACCGACACGACCGCCCCGGTCCGCTCGAGCCGCACGAGGGCGAGCACGGCGTCGTCGGGCAGGTTGACACGCGCGGCGGTGGCCGGGTCCACCTCGACGCGGCGTTCGCGCACCACGGTCTCGCCGTCCTCGTCCCAGGCCTGGACCGTGACCACGCCCGGTGCGCTGGCCCCGGCGAGCAGGATGCGCTTGGTGCCGGCCGGCAGCGCGACCCCGGAGTCCGAGTCGACCACGGACCCGGCCACCGCGAAGGCGAGGTCGGACGGGGTCCGGCTGCGCAGGCTCGCGGTGACCGGGCCGGTCGCCTCGAGGCGCAGCGCCTGGACACCGGCGGCCCGCTTGCCGCGCAGGATGCCGCTCAGGTCGACCTCGCTGACCGACGCCGGAGCGAGGGTGACCTCCTCGACGCCGGAGGGCGCGAACTCGCTCTCCCCGCTGACCAGCTTGAGCCCGACGCGGACCTCGCTGTCGCCGGGGTTGGCGAGGGTGAGGGTCCGGTCGGCGGCCGCCGTCCCCACCCCGACGACGTACGACGTCGTGGCGGGCGCGGCCTGCGCGGGGAGCCACTCACGCACCGGCTTCGCGCGACCGAGCGGGTCGACCAGGTCGACCATGCTGGAGGCGAGGCGGCCGCGGGAGACCGCGACCCGGACGGCGAGGGCGTCGCGGTTGGGGGTGACCTCCGAGAGGTCGAACGTCGCCGACCGTCCGCCCGGCACCCGGACCCCCCGGAGAGCGGGCACGTCGACGACGCCGCTGCCGTCCCACACCGTCACGTCGGCCACGGCGGGCCCCTTGTCGGAGTTGGTCAGCGTCAGCGTCGAGGAGTGCTCGGCCGAGGCACCGACGCCGGTGAACCAGCGCTCGGGCGCGGGCTCGTCGCAGCGCACCGCCGAGCCCGAGCCCGAGCGGGTGGCGACCAGCCCGGGGGCCAGGTCGCCAGTGCCGTTGACGACGACGGGCGCGCGCTCGGTGCGCAGGGCGACCCCGGAGTCGAGGTCCTGCGTGTCGTCCTCGCGGCCCACGCGGAGCGCGAGCTCACCGGAGACCAGGTCGGTGGTGCCCAGGCGCAGGTCGTCGGCGCCGGGCAGCCGCGCCGGGCACACCGCGGTGGTCCGGTCGAGCGGCGCAGTGGTGGGCGGGTGGGAGGTGGTGCGCGGCTCGGCCGGGCGCACCAGGCCGAGCGCCGCGACGGTGAGCAGCGGGATGGCGACGGCGAGGAGGGTCAGCGGCGACGGCCGGCGCCGGGTGACCTCGGCGACGCGACGACGACTCCCGCCGGGTGCGGGCGTGGGCTCACTCATCGCGGCCCCTCCTCCCCTGCCGGACGGTCGGCGCTGCGAGCACCAGCGCCACGATGATCGCGGCGCCCTGGACGACGAGCAGCAGCACCCGCCACCACGAGCCGTCGCCGTCGAGCGCGGAGGCGTCGAGCGGGCGGTCGACGTGCCAGGCCCGTGTGCTGCGGTCCTCGGCGCTGGCCTGGTCGAGCCCGGCCGTGGCGTCGAGGAGGGAGGAGACCCGCCCGTCCGCGGGCGAGCTGAGCACGACGTACTCGATGCCGCGGGCGCCGAGCGCAGCCACGACGCGGGGAGTCGGTGCGGAGACCAGCGCCTTGACCTCGGCGGTCAGCTCGGTGTCCTCGTCGGTGAGGGTGAGGATCTCGTCCTCGCCGAGGGTCGTGCCGTCGTCGCGGCGGATCCGGTAGGTGATGCCGTCGTCGACGGAGCCGTCGAGCACCAGGACGCCGTGCTCCGCGCCGAGCAGCGAGCTCTGCTCCATGTAGACGGGCACGGTCTGCTCGGCGTCGCGCGCCATGGCGTTGTCGGGGGTGCCGAGCCACCAGGCGAGGCCACCGACCGGGACGGCCGCCGCGACGACGGCGAGCGCGGTCGCGAGCCCGCGCTGCCACCACGGGTGGTGCACGTCGAGTCGTCGGAGGTAGGCGTCGGCGCCCAGGACCACCGCGACGATGGAGGTGCCCTGCAGGATCACCACGAACAGTCCCAGGCTGGGCCGCGTCGTGACCGCGGGCAGGTCGAGGGTGACGTGCGAGAGCACGCCGGAGACGAGGGCCGCGGCGAGCGCGACGAGCCAGCAGATCGCGACCGCGACGCGGGTGCGGCGCGGGATCAGCGCGGCGAAGGCGAGCAGCCCGAGCACCACGCCGAGCCACTGCGGGGCGCCGAGCTCGTTGAGCCGTCCGGTCAGCAGCCCGCCGAAGGTCACCTGGTCGACGGTCAGCCGACCGGCCTCGAGCAGCAGGCCCGAGGCGGACCCGGTGGTCAGCAGGGGCAGCAGCCACGGCGCCAGCAGCACCGGGGTCGCGGCCACCGCGACGACCGGCGGGCCCCAGCTGTCGCGCTCCTTGAGCAGGCGCGGCGAGATGATCGCCGCGCCGCCGAGCACCACGGCGGTGGCGAGCAGCGCGAAGAGCCAGAAGCCCGGGACGAAGGCCGCACCGAGCGCCACCAGCACGGCCGTGCGCCAGGCGGCCCGCCACCGCCGGTCGCGGTCGGGGTCGACGAAGCCGAGCGCGGCGTGGGCGGCCCACGGCAGCAGCGAGGCGACGGCCACCGTGCCGAAGCGCCCCTCGCCCCACGCACCCGACGTCGCCGGGACCAGGGCGTAGGTCAGCGCGCCCCACACGACCAGCCAGCGCGGCAGCCCGAGCGGGTCGACGAGGTGGCCGACGACCTTGAGCAGCCGCCACGCGCCCCACGCGGCGATCGGCACGGCGAGCAGCATCAGGCCCGACACCACGGCGCCGGTCTGGCCCAGCAGGGCGGAGGCCGCGACCGCGAAGGGCAGGACGTACGCCGGCGCCGGCACGTCGGTGCCCGTGCCGAGGGGGTGCCACGACGACACGTGCAGGCGCCACCAGTCCCCCGCCGCGGCGGGCACGGGCGAGAGCGCGCCGCCGGTGATCGACCCGAACGCCTCGCGGGCCGCGACGAGCGCGAGCACGCCGAACAACACGAGCACCACGGCGACGGGGTTGGTGAAGAAGCGGGCGACGAGGCCGGTGTCGGTGAGGTAGGCCTCCTCGTCGTCCTCCGCGGCTCCGCGCCGCTGCTCCTGCACGGGAACGGCGTCGGGCGTCCGGGCGAGGCGGCGGCGCTCCGCGACGTCGGCCGCCTGGCTGGTCGCGGCGGACGCGAGGTCGGTGACGAAGTCGAGGCCGTGCCGGTAGGGCAGCCACGCCGGCGCCAGCAGGTGACGTACGTCGGCGGGCTCGCCGTCGCGGCGCCGCGCCCGCTCCCTGCGGGCCGCGCGCACCTGGCCCGGGCGGCCGTGGACCGACAGCACCGCCGCCAGCTCGTCGAGGGCCTCGCCCACGGAGCGCACGCCGAGGTAGCCCAGCACGCGCAGCAGGGAGCCGAGGAAGAGGCGGACGTACTGCCAGGGCAGCGCGCGCGACGAGACGTTGGCCAGCGAGGTGAAGATCGCCGCGCGCCGCTCCTGGTAGTGGGTGTGCCGGCCCGTGATCGGCGTCCGACGCACCCCGCGGTGCGCGGCCTCGGCGTGGAAGACCACGGCCTGCGGCACCACGAGCGTCCGGTGGCCCGCGAGCGCGGCCCGCCAGCCGAAGTCGATGTCGTTGCCGAAGATCGGCAGCTCCTCGTCCAGACCACCGAGGGACTCCAGCACCCGGCGGCGGACGAGCATGCCCGCGGTGTTGACCGCCAGCACCTCGCGCACGGTGTCGTGCTGGCCCTGGTCGTACTCGCCCCGCTCCAGACCGGTCTCGCGGTGACCGGTGCCGGAGATGGTGAGCCCGACCTCGAGGAGGCGGCGCAGCGAAGGCCACTCGCGCAGCTTCGGGCCGAGGATCGCGGCCTCGGGATGCTCCCGCGCGGCAGCGAGCAGCTCGGCCAGCGCGGTCGGCTCGGGGTTGCTGTCGTCGTGGAGCAGCCAGATCCACTCGTCGTCGCCGACGGCGGGCGCCAGGCCGAGGCCGTGGCGGACGGCGGCGGGGTAGCTGGTCGCGCCCGGGACCACGTCGACGACCACGCGGTCGGACGGCTCACCGAGGGCCGCGCGCACGAGCGCGACGCTGTCGTCGCGGCTCGTGGTGTCGACGGCCACGACGCGGTCCACCGGGAGGGTCTGCCCGGTCAGACCAGCGAGAACTGCTGGGAGCCAACGCGCCCCGTCATGGCTGACGAGTAGCGCGGTGACAGTCACCGGAGCACCTTAGCGAGGCGCTCCATGCCGCCAAAAACCGCGAAAAAACGCGGTCCGGCGGGCTGTTGTCAGACGGCGCGCTTCTTCAGCTTGCGGCGCTCGCGCTCGGACAGACCGCCCCAGATGCCGAAGCGCTCGTCATTCATCAACGCGTACTCGAGGCAGTCGTCGCGGACCTCGCACGTCAGGCAGACCTTCTTGGCCTCCCTGGTCGATCCACCCTTCTCGGGGAAGAACGCCTCGGGGTCCGTCTGCGCGCACAGCGCGCGCTCCTGCCAACCGAACTCCTCGCCCTCGGGCTCGAGGAGAAACAGTTCTGCTCTCATGGCTCTACGCCCCTTTTCGACCCTGGGTCCAGTGCTGCGACCCCACTGTTTCAGAACTGAACGACACTGTGGGAATTACATGCCTGTCGTACCCTGAAGTCAAGCCCGGATCTGCTATGGGATGCGATATCGCCATTCTGCTTCGGGCAGGCTGTTCCTATGTCATCATCCGCGGCGATGTCCCCCCACAGCGCGCCCCTTCCGGCAACCGACCCCCCGCTCCTGCGTCGCATCACGGTCCTCTCCGGCGGTGTGGGCGGAGCCCGCTTCCTCCAGGGCCTCCTCCACGGCCTGAGGTCCGGGCTGGTGCCCGGTGGCTCGGCGGACACCGTGGTCACCGTCATCGCCAACACGGCCGACGACTGGTGGATCCACGGGCTCAAGGTGTGCCCCGATCTCGACACCGTCATGTACACCCTCGGCGACGGCATCGACCACGAGCGCGGATGGGGTCGCCGTGAGGAGACGTGGAGCGCGAAGACCGAGCTCGAGGCCTACGGCGTGGAGCCGACCTGGTTCGGCCTGGGCGACCGTGACATCGCGACCCACCTCGTCCGCACCCAGATGCTGGAGGCCGGCTTCCCGCTCTCCCAGGTGACCGAGGCGCTGTGCCGCCGGTGGCAGCCGGGCGTGCGCCTGCTCCCGATGAGCGACGACCGGGTCGAGACGCACATCGCCATCGCCGACCCCGAGAGCCCGAGCGGGCGGCGGGTGGTCCACTTCCAGGAGTACTGGGTGCGGCTGCGGGCCGAGGTCCCCGCCGAGTCGGTCCTGGTCGTCGGGCAGGAGTCCGCCACGCCCGCACCCGGTGTGCTCGAGGCGATCACCGACACCGACCTGGTCGTGCTGCCACCCTCCAACCCCGTGGTCTCGGTCGGCACGATCCTCGGCGTCCCCGGGATCCGCGACGCGGTGCGTACGACGTCCGCACCCGTGGTGGGCCTCTCCCCCATCGTCGGTGGCACCCACGTGCGGGGCATGGCCGCGCAGGTGCTCACCAGCATCGGCGTCGAGGTCAGCGCCGCCGCGGTCGGTGCCCACTACGGCTCCCGCTCCACCGGAGGCGTCCTCGACGGCTGGCTGGTCGACGAGCGGGACGCCGACCAGCTCCCCCGCCTCGAGGAGGCCGGCCTCCGGGCGCAGGCGGTGCCGCTGATGATGACCGACGACGACGCCACGGCGCGGATGGCGGCGGCCGCGGTCAGCCTGGTCACGGCCGGCCTGCGGTGAACGCTCGACCGGGCGGCCGGCTCGAGGTCTGGGCGCCCGACGGGCTGCCCGAGGTCGCCGCCGGCGACGACCTCGCCGGGCTCGTGCTGGCGGCGGTGGGTGCGGACCTCGCCGACGGCGACGTGCTCTGCCTGACGAGCAAGGTCGTCAGCAAGGCCGAGGGTCGCACCCGCGCCGGGGGCCGCGAGGCGGCGATCGAGGAGGAGACCACGCGGGTCGTCGCCCGGCGGGGCCCGACCCGGATCGTGCGCCACCGGCTCGGCCTGACCATGGCCGCCGCCGGCGTGGACGCCTCCAACGTCGCCGCCGGCTCGATCGCGCTGCTGCCCCTCGACCCCGACCGCAGCGCCCGCGACCTGCGCCACGAGGTCCGCGAGCGCACCGGCACCAACGTCGGCGTGGTCGTCACCGACACGGCGGGCCGTGCGTGGCGCGAAGGCCAGACCGACATCGCCATCGGGGCGGCCGGGATCGTCGTGGCCGAGGACTTCGCCGGCCGCACCGACGGCTACGGCAACCCGCTGGCGGTCACCCTGCCCGCGGTCGCCGACGAGCTCGCCGGCGCCGCGGAGCTCGCGCAGGGCAAGCTGGCCGGGCGCCCGCTCGCCGTCGTACGAGGTCGCGCGGACCTGGTGCTGCCGCCGGGCGACGACGGACCGGGCGCCACGGCGCTCGTGCGCCCCGAGGGCGGCGACCTGTTCGGCTACGGCGCGCGGGAGGCCGTCGTACGCGCCCTGGCCGGCGACGACGCCGACCGTCGCCCGTTCGGCGACCCCGTCCCCCTGGCGGAGCTGCAGTCCGCCGTCAGCCGCGTGGTGGGGCGCGGGCGAGCGATGTCCTCCACCCTGTCGCTCACCTTCGACGGCGAGCCCGCCCGCAACGAGCTGCGCCTGCCCGAGGGCTCGGACCGCACGGCCGTGGCGGCAGTGTGCTTCGCCCACGGGTGGCGGATCCGCCGCTGGGAGGAGTCGGTGGCAGGCGTCGTGTGCGACCTGTCACCCCTCAGTACGTAGACTCTGCCAGCGCAGCCCCGCAGGGCGCCCTCCAGCAACCGACCGAGAGACACCGAGCACCGTGGCCAAGCAGGCAAAGACCGACCGTCAGGCGGTCATCGACTCCATCCGCTCCCAGCAGTCCAAGGCCGAGAACCGGCGCGGCATGGCCATCGTGGGCGTCTGCGTCCTCGTCGCCGTGCTGATCGTGGGCGCGGCGGCGTTCAAGCCGCTCAAGGACTGGTGGGACCTGCGCGCCTACGCCTCCGACTCGCTCAGCGACATCGGCGCCAAGGCCTCGGTCTGCCAGGAGGTCACCACCAAGAAGGCCGAGGGCAACCAGGAGCACGTCGAGGTCGGCACGCCGATGACCTACCCCGACGCCCCGCCGGCCTTCGGCTCCCACTGGAACATGTGGGACACGATGGACCGCAAGCTCTACACCACCTCCGACCGTCCCGAGCTCGGCGAGCTGGTGCACAACCTCGAGCACGGCTACACGATCCTCTGGTACGACGAGACCATCGCCGACAGCTCCTCCGCGATGGACGAGCTGCGGGGCATCGCCTCCAAGCTCCAGGGCACGACCAACCTGCGCGACAAGTTCAAGGCCGTGCCGTGGACCTCCGAGGACGGCAAGGCCTTCCCGAAGGGCCAGCACGTCGCCTTCACCCACTGGTCGGTCGGCGGTGTCGGCGAGACCGACGCCTCCAAGCAGGTCGGCGTCTGGCAGTACTGCTCGGACCTGAGCGGCGCCGCGCTGGACACGTTCATGGAGGACTACCCCTACATGGACTCCCCGGAGCCCACGGTCGTCTGACCCTCCCCAGGCCTCTCGCCCGATGAGCACCTTCGCCGAGGTCCTCGCCGCCCAGCTGCGGCGGGACCCCGGCCGACCGCTCCTCACCTTCTACGACCACGCCACCGACGAGCGCGTCGAGCTCTCGGTGACGACGTACGCCAACTGGGTGGCCAAGGCGTCCGGCCTGCTGACCGACGTCGCCGACCTCGAGCGTGGGATGTCGCTGCGGATCGACCTGCCGCCGCACTGGCTCTCACCGGTCTTCCTGGGCGCGGCCTGGGCGGTGGGGCTGCGGGTCACCACGTCCGACGAGCCCGACGCCGTGGTGTGCGGACCCGAGGGGCTCGACACCTGGGCGCCCCGCGCGGTCGCGATCCCGGTGCTCGCCTGCAGCCTGCGTCCCCTCGGCGTACGTTTCGCGGACCCGCTGCCGGCCGGGGTGCTCGACGTCGGCGTGGAGATCTGGTCGCAGCCCGACGGCTTCGCGGCGTGGGACCCGCCGACCGACGACGACCCCGCCACGGACGACCTGACCCAGGCCCAGCTGTGGGACCGCCCGAACGACCTGACGGCCGCCGTCGGGAGCTCTCTCACCGACGGCGGCCGGCTTCGGTCGGGGGCCGTCCCGGCTTCCCCCCCCGGAACGGCCCCCATCCCCCAGCCCCACGGCCCAGGCGGCTCGCTGGTCCTTGTCCGCAATCCCGACCCGGCCCGCCTGGACGACGTCTACGACGCCGAACGGGCGACGGCCCGAGCGTGATCACGGCCCTCTGCGCGGGTCACCCCGCCAGGTCGTAGGCCCCCATTCCCTCGCCCAGCACCCGCGGCGTCGAGACGCCCTTCTTGCGACCGCCGTAGACGTAGGCCAGGCCGTTGGTCCGGTCCCGCACGATGAAGTCACCGTGGCCCTTGAGGGTCATCGGCTGCACCTCGAGCACCCAGTCGAAGCCAGAGAGGTCGCTCGGCAGGCCGGCTCGTGCGGGCACGCCGCCCTTGACCGGCACGGGCACCGAGAAGGCCGACCCGTCACCCCGCCAGACCGAGAGGGCGCCGTTGTAGGTGCCGATCAGGTCGGGGATCCCGTCGCCCGTCACGTCGCCGACAGCCGAGAGACCCGTGACCCCACCCCAGCCGGAGCCGATCTGCCTGCCGGGCGCCAGCGCGCCGGTGCCGTTGCCGGTGAAGAGCCACAGCCCGCCGGAGGTGTCGCGGGCGACCACGTCGCCGTGGCCGTCGCGGTTGACGTCGCCGGCGTTGAGCAGCACGTCCATGCCGGCGAACGACACACCCGTGTCGACCGGAGCGCCGAGCTCGTAGGTGTCGCGGTTGGCGACGACGACGAGCTGCTTGCCCGAGACGCCGATCAGGTCCGCACCTGAGCCGCCCACCAGGTTCGTGCCGGTGATCCAGCGCATGGTCTTGAGGTTGGTCGCGGGGCCGAGCGCGGCGCCCCACGTCCCGTTGCCACGACCCGGCATCATCAGCACCTTGCCGTTGCTGGCACGCGCCACCAGGTCGGGGACGCCGTCGCGGTTGAAGTCGCCGGCGACGACCCGGTTGAACTTGCTCCACGACCCGGCCACGCGAGCCGGCGGCGCGAACCTGCCGGTGCCGTAGCCGGTCTGGAGGTAGAGGCGGTTCTTCGTGCGCACCAGCAGGTCGGCGCGGCCGTCGCCGTTGACGTCACCGGCCCCGATGAGCTGCTTGTAGTCGCCGTAGCCCTTGCGGGTGACCTTCCGGGCGAAGCCGCCCTTGCCGGTTCCCAGGAGGGTGACGAGACGACCCTTGTAGCGGGCCACGAGGTCGTTGCGGCCGTCGCCGTTGATGTCGCCGACAGCGGTGATGAGCGAGTAGCCGCGCAGGTCGAGCTTCTTCGCGGTGCTGCCGAACTTGCCGTTGCCCTTGCCGGCGCGGATCCGGACGACGCCGGACGTGTCCACGGTGACCAGGTCGGCCTTGCCGTCGCGGGTGAGGTCGGGCGAGACCAGCACGTCGGCGCGCTTGTCCCAGCCGGACTTGCCGACCACGATGCGCTGCTGGAACGACGTCAGGCCGCCGGTCGGGATGACCAGGCCGCGGCCGTCGGCCGCCCGCCGGACCACGAGGTCGGGGTACGGCGACGCGTCGAGGTTGTTCTGCGGGTTGGGCTCCGACACCGCGATCGGCGTCACGACCGGGGTCGTCGGCGTGGCGGAGCCGGCGTACTGCCGGATGAGCGGGATCTGGGCGTAGAGGTACTTGCCCGGGCACGCGGTGGAGCCGGCGTCGCGGTGGCCGTTGATCGCGGCGAACGTCTTGCTGCCGATCTTCTGCGCCGTCGAGGCCGGGTTCACGCCGTGCAGCGAGAGCTTCCAGGCGAACAGCTGGCCGTAGGCCCGCAGCATCACGTCGGTCGGCTGGGCGGTCTCGAAGTTGCCAATGGCCGACATGGCGAAGGAGTACTGGTTGTAGTTGAGCGTGTGGGCACCGACGACCGGCTTGTCGATGCCGCCGTAGCGGCCCTCCCAGATGCGACCGAACCGGTCGACGAGGAAGTTGTAGCCGATGTCGCTCCAGCCGCGGGACTTCACGTGGTAGGCGTAGATGCTGCGGATGATCGCCGGCACCTGGGCCTCGGTGTAGTCGTTGGCGTTGACCGTGTGGTGGACAAACCCGCCGCTGATGGTGCCGTAGCTCAGCGACTTGGCGTTGCGGATGCTCTCGTCGGCGCCCCACTGCGCCCGCGAGTAGATGGTCGGCTGCGCGACCGTCTTCTTCGCCTGCACGTTGGCCTGGAGCGTGATGCCGCCCTCCTGAGACGTCGCGCCGGACCCCAGGGACCCCATGTCCTCGTAGTCCTGCTCGTACGTCGAAGTGCCGGCGTCGGGCTGCTCGGCCGGGGCCTCGGTCTCGCTCGTCTTCGCCGAGCCCGGGTCGACCAGGGCCAGCGACAGGTCGTCGGGGAGGGTGGTGCCCTCGGTGGTGGCGCGGACCTGCACGTCGTCGACCTCGCCGACGAACATCGGCTCGGTGCCCGGGCGGGCGGCCGCGGCCTCCGCGCTGTCGGGGTCCGGACCGTGCTCGTCGTGGTACTCCAGGTCCTCCCAGTCGCTCCAGCTGTCACCGCTGCGGGTGCGCACCTGGAGGGCGATCTGGTCCTCCTCGAGGTCCTCGCCGTGCTTCCAGGTGACGCCGATGGCGGCGAAGCCGGTCACCTCCTGCGGCCTGCTCACGACGCGCGCGTCGGTGGCGCCGCCGGCGACCGTACGGCCCTGGAGAAGGAACGTGCCGCCGCCTTCGTTGGTGAGCGGGACCTCCGTGACGGTCGGCGTCACCACGCGCGTCGGCACGGTGGCCGACATCAGCGAGGCGGGCGCGTTGGCGACACCGGACGGCTGGGCGGGGTGCTCGCCGACGATGTCGAGGGAGACCACGCCGGAGGCGGGCGTGAGGACGACGAGCACGACACCGAGAGCCAGCACCTGCTGGCAGAGGGTGACGAGACGGGCCTGGAGAGGTCGCATGGAGAAAACCCTGTTCCTGTGTGGGGGAAGGTCACACAAGGCAGAAGTTCACACCAGTCACACCAGTCACGGAAGAGTTTCTGAGTAACTACAACAGTGTAATTTCCACTCGACACGCCGTTACATCGGTGTAATTCTCACCGATCCGACGGTCTTCAGGTGTCCACCACGCCGCGGGGGGGGGGGGGGGGGGGGGGTGCTGGGGCGGGGGGGGGGGGGGGGGGGGGGGCCCGCCGCGGGGGGGGGGGGGGGGGGGGGGGGGGGGGGGGGGGGGGGGGGGGGG
>NZ_JAYSFM010000013.1:0-73255 GCF_041913365.1 Nocardioides sp. | reverse complement strand
CCCCCCCCGGGTTTTGTCCACACCCCCCCCCCCCCCCCCCCTCCACCGGGGGGCCCCTCCCCCCCCGCCCCGCGCGCCCCCCGGCGCCCCCCGGGACCGGGGGCCCCGACCCGTCTCTGGAAGGATGGGCGGTGAGCGCGGGTCGCCAGGCCCGCCGCGGGCCTCTAGCTCAATTGGCAGAGCAGCAGACTTTTAATCTGTTCGTTCAGGGTTCGAGTCCCTGGAGGCCTACCGAGCCCGGGTCATCGCCGGGTCGCCTCGACGTAGCCCAGCATCCGGTCGAAGAGGGCGGACGCCCGGGCGAGGTCGCTGGACGCGGGGGCCGCGTCGTCGGCCTCGGTCACGGCTCTGCCGTCGGGGCGCCAGTCGGGGCGGTAGTCATCGGCGATGGCCGCGGCCGCTCGGCTGGCGACGCGCACGACTTGTGGGTCGACCGACCAGAGCGCCTCGAACTCCCGCTGCGCATCGGGGACCGGCCGCTCCCGCGGCAGCTCGACGGCGGCGAGGAAGGCGGGCAGGTCGGTGGCGTCGCACACGACGAACCACTCGCGGTTGAGGGCGGCGTCGTCGGGCAGCCGGACCTCGGTCAGCACCCCGCCGGTCACGGGCGCCGGCGAGGCGGAGTGCGCGAAGGTCACGGCGGCGCGAGCGGTCCGGGCGAGCTCGGACCAGCGCGCCTGGGAGTGGCGCAGGAACTCCTCGCGCTGGAAGCCGCCGAAGAGCAGGGGCACGGCGGCGCGCGCGCAGCACTCGTCCTCGATGGCGTGGCTCAGCGCCCCGAGGGTGGTCTTGGAGAGCACGCGGGGCGCGAGCTCGGGGTGGTGGCGGCGCACCTCGGCGAAGACCGAGCGGGGCCGGACCGGGGTCGTGGTCGCGCGGCGCACCGCCGCCTCGAGCGAGAGCCCGGCCCGGCGGTGCGCGAGCACCTCCTCGACAGCGGCCACGTCGCCCTCGGCGTACCGGCGGTGACCGCCGCCTGCGCGCGACGGCGAGGGAAACCCGTAGCGCGATTCCCAGCTACGGATCGTGGCAATGGGTACCCCAGTGCGGGCGGCCAGGTCGCCGATGGTCAACGGGGAGGGCGTCGACTGCATCGTGAAATCTCCTCACGTTGCCTAGATATAATTCGAAGTCTTGCATAGATTGTCCCTCATGACGAGGAACGGGGAGGACCGGATGACCTCATTCTCGACCGACGAGGCACTGGCTCGGCTGCTGGAGTCAGGACGCACGCGAGCCATCGCCACCGACCCCGACCATGCGCTGCTCTGGGACGCGCTCATCAGCGCCGCCGAGGGGGGCAAGCGGTTCCGCCCGGCCCTCCTCGTCGCGGCGCACGGCGCCCTCGGCGGGACGCTCCACGCAGCGGCGGCCGAGGTGGGCGCAGCGGTCGAGCTGATGCACACGGCGTTCGTGATCCACGACGACGTCATCGACGGCGACCACGTCAGGCGCGGACGCCCCAACGTCAGCGGCACCTTCCGCGACGCGGCCCTCGCCACGGGCGTGGCGCCGGAGCCGGCGGCCGACTACGGCCGGACCGCGGCGATCCTCGCCGGCGACCTCGCCCTCGCCGCGACCATCCGGACGGTCGCCACCTGCGGTGCTCCCCCGCCCGTCGTGGACCGGTTGCTCGACCTGTTCGACGCCGCGCTCCACACCACCGCGGCCGGCGAGCTCGCCGACGTACGCCTCTCGCTCGGGGCGGTCCCCGCGACGCTCGACGAGAGCCTGCTGATGGAGGAGCAGAAGACCAGCGCCTACTCGTTCGCCCTGCCCCTCCAGGCGGGCGCGGTCCTCGCCGGCGCCGACGACGGCGTCGTCGGACGCCTCGGCGAGGCCGGGCGTGCCCTCGGCGTCGCCTTCCAGCTCGCGGACGACCTGATCGGGGTCTTCGGCGACCCGCGGCACTCGGGCAAGAGCGCCACCAACGACCTGCGCACCGGCAAGCAGACGCCGCTGCTCGTGCACGCCGGGTCGACGACCGAGTGGAACCGGATCGCACCTCACGTCGGACGCGAGCTCGACGAGGAGGAGCTCACCGAGGTCCGGCGGCTGCTCACCGGCTGCGGGTCCCGCGACTTCGTGGAGGACCTGGCAGAGCAGCACCTGACCACGGCCCGCACCGTCCTCGACGAGCTGGGCATCGCTCCCGCGCTCCTCGACTCGGTGGTCGCACCGCCACCCGCGGTCGCCACGGGCGAGGAGGTCGCGGCATGAACCTCTTCCTGCGCAGGGCCGCACCGCGCGACCTCTACGACACCGTCTCCGAGGGCAGCTCCGCACTCATCATCCGCGAGTACTCCAGCTCCTTCGGCCTCGCGTCCCGGCTGCTCGCCGAGCCCGTGCGCACCCAGGTCCGCAACGTCTACGCGCTCGTGCGCGTCGCCGACGAGATCGTCGACAACCCCGACCCGTCGCTGGCCGCCGAGTCCCGCGAGCGGATGCTGACCTGGCTGCACCAGGACGTCCGCCACGCGCTCGACACCGGCTACAGCGGCAACCTCGTCGTGCACGCCTTCGCGCGTACGGCGGTCGCGGTGGGCATCGAGGACGAGCTGGTCGCCCCGTTCTTCGCCTCCATGCGGATGGACCTCGACACCTGGGAGCACACCCCGGAGAGCTTCGAGCGCTACATCTACGGCTCGGCCGAGGTGGTCGGGCTGATGTGCCTGCGCGCCTTCCTGGCCGCGCCCGACGGACCCGCCGACCGCAGCGCCGCCTACGACGTGCTGGCCCCCGGTGCCCAGCGGCTGGGCGCCGCCTTCCAGAAGCTGAACTTCCTGCGCGACCTGGCCGAGGACCATGACGTGCTGCACCGCGGCTACTTCCCCGGGCTCGACGTCGAACGGTTCTGCGACGCCGACCGCAACCGGATCCTCGACGACATCGACGCCGACCTGGCCGCCGCGAACGCCGTGGTGCCCGACCTGCCGGCGAGCAGCCGCCGCGCGGTCGCGGCCGCGCACGCCACGTTCGCCGAGCTCGCCGGCCGGCTCCGCGACACCCCGGCCCCCGAGATCCGCCGCGCCCGCGTCCGCGTGCCGGGTCCGGTCAAGCTGCGCATCGCCGCCGGAGCGCTCTACGGAGGTCGCGCGTGAGACAACTCCTCCCCCCGGGACTCGTCCCGCGCGCCGGCGCCACCGCCGACGAGCCACGGAAGGTCGTGGTCATCGGCGGCGGGATCGCCGGTCTCGCCACCGCCGCGCTGCTCGCCTCGCGCGGGCACTCCGTCGACCTCGTCGAGAAGAACGACGACCTCGGCGGTCGCGTCGGCAGCGTCGAGCGCGACGGCTTCCGCTTCGACACCGGGGCCTCGTGGTACCTCATGCCCGAGGTCTTCGACCACTTCTTCGAGCTGCTCGGCACCTCTGCCGAGGCCGAGCTCCAGCTCGTCGAGCTCGACCCGAGCTACCGGGTCTTCTTCCAGGACGACCCGGACCCCGTCGACGTACGCCCCGACCGGGCGCACAACCGTGCCCTCTTCGAGTCGCTCGAGCCCGGCGCCGGTCGCGGCTTCGACGACTACCTCGCGTCGGCACGGCGGACCTACGACATGGCGCTGCGCCGCTTCCTCTACAGCAGCTTCGACTCCCCCGCGGCCTTCCTCCACCCCGACGTCGTACGCCGGACGCCGACGCTGGGCCGGCTGCTGACCCGGTCGCTGGAGAGCCACGTCGCCGCCCGGTTCAGCGACCCGCGGATCCGGCAGGTGCTGGGCTACCCGGCGGTGTTCCTGGGCTCGTCGCCGAGCCGCGCGCCGAGCATGTACCACCTGATGAGCCACCTCGACCTCGGCGACCGGGTGCTCTACCCGATGGGCGGCTTCACCCGGCTCATCGAGGTGATCGCCATGCTCGCCGAGAAGCACGGCGCCCGGCTGCACACGGGCACCGAGGTCACCCGCGTCCTCACCCGTCGCGGCCGTCGGGGGCGCGCCGAGGTGCAGGGCGTCGAGTGGGTCGCCGACAGCGGCGAGCACGGCACGCTGCTCGCCGACACGGTCGTCGGCGCCGCTGACCTGCACCACCTCGAGACCGCGCTGCTCGCACCCGAGCTGCAGTCCCACCCCGAGCCGGCCTGGCGGGATCGCTCGCCCGGACCCGGCGCCGTGCTGGCGATGCTCGGCGTGGACGGCCGGCTCCCGCAGCTGTCCCACCACTCGCTGTTCTTCACCAGCGACTGGGGCGCGAACTTCGGCGACATCTTCGGAGCCGAGGCCCGCGTCCCGGACCCGGCGTCGATCTACGTCTGCAAGCCGTCCGAGACCGACCCGAGCGTGGCGCCGGAGGGCTGCGAGAACCTCTTCGTCCTCGTGCCCGTCCCGGCCGACGTCTCGATCGGGCACGGCGGCGACGACGGCCAGGGCTCCGCGGCGGTCGAGCGGGCCGCCGACGCGGCGATCGACCAGGTCGCCACGTGGGCCGGCGTCCCCGACCTGCGCGACCGCATCCGCGTGCGGCACACGGTCGGCCCCGAGGACTTCGCCACCCGCTACCACTCCTGGCGCGGTGGCGCCCTCGGGCTCGAGCACACGCTGCGCCAGAGCGCCTTCCTCCGGCCGGGCAACGCCTCGGCCAAGGTCGACGGCCTGCTCTACGCCGGCGCCAGCACGGTGCCCGGGGTGGGCCTGCCGATGTGCCTGATCAGTGCCGAGCTCGTCCTCAAACGCATCAGCGGCGACCGATCGGTCCTCCCGGTGAGCGGATGAGCCTCCCCCACTGGGGCTACGTCGCCATGCTGGCGTTCTGCCTCGCCGGCACCCTGCCGCTCGTGCCCGCCTTCCGGCTCTCGGTGCTGCGGCAGCCCGGCCGGCTCGCCGTCGCCGTCCTGCTGGGCGGGACGCCGTTCCTGCTCTGGGACCTCTACGCGACCCACGCCGGTCACTGGTGGTTCGACGCCGACCAGACCCTGCCCCCGCGGATCGCCGGCCTGCCGCTGGAGGAGATCGGGTTCTTCGTGGTGATCCCGGTCGTCTCGGTGCTGACGTTCGAGGCGGTCAGGGTCGCCCGCCGGCGAGGTGCGGACCGATGACGTACACCCTCCTCGCCGTGCTCGGCGTTCCGCTCGCGATCGCCGTCGACCGCTGGGTCGCGCGCACCCGGCTGACGAGCACGCGCGACTGGTGGTCGGCCTACGCGATCATCGTGTTCTTCCAGCTCCTCACCAACGGCTGGCTGACCGGTCGGCGGATCGTGCAGTACGACCCCGGCAGCATCCTGGGCAACGAGCGCGTCGTGCTGCTCGGCGAGTGGCGCATCCTCTACGCCCCGGTCGAGGACCTGCTGTTCGGCTTCGGGCTCGTGCTGACGTCGTGCGTGGCCTGGACGTGGCTGGGCCGGTCCCGGGAGCAGGACGCCCGATGACCGTCGCGACCCGCCTGCAGGCGATGCAGCCCACCGACATCGGCGTCCCCGGACCGACGTCGTCCGACATGGCCCGCGCCTTCCGGTCCGTGCGCCACGACCCGTTGTCGTTCCTGGTGCGGGTGACGGCGCAGTACGGCGACCGGGTGTCGTTCCCGGTCCCCGGAGCGCCGGCCCTGCTGGTCAACGACCCCGACGAGGTGCGGCACGTCCTCCAGGTGAACGCCCGAGGGTGGAGCAAGAAGACGGTGCAGTACGGCGCCTTGTCGCGGGTGACCGGCCAGGGCCTGCTGGCCTCGGCCGAGCCCAGCTGGATCGAGCACCGCCGCACCGCGGCCCCCGCCTTCCACCACCACCGGCTCGCGGCGGTCAGCGACCAGGTGCGGGCGGCCGCCGACACCGCGCTGGTGGCGGGGCTCGCCGACCTCGTGCCGGGCACGAGCCGGGTCGTCGACGTCGCCGCGCTCACCCACCGCGTCGGCCTCGACGCCGTGGGCCGCGCGCTCTTCTCCGCCGACCTCTCCGGGCACGCCCAGCAGCTGCTCGACGCGACGAGCAGCGCCGCCGAGCTGGTCGTCCGCCTCGGGCGATCGGTCCTGCCCACGGCGCAGTGGGCGCCCACCCCCACCAACCTCCGCCTGCGGCTCACCCGTCGGCGTCTCGACCGGATCACCGCCCAGCTCGTGGCGGAGCGGCGCGCGCACGGCCGCGCGGGCTCCGGTGCGGCGTACGGGGACGACCTCCTCGGCCTGCTGCTCGACAGTGGCCTCACCGACGTCGAGGTGCGCGACGAGCTCGTGACCATGGTGATCGCAGGCCACGAGACGGTGGCCGCGGCGCTGACCTGGACGCTCATGCTGCTGGCCGAGCACCCCGAGGCGCAGGAGCGGGCCCGGACGGAGCTCGCCGGACTCCCGGCGCCGGTGTCGATGCTCGACCACCGCGACCGGGTCCCGTGGACGCGCGCGGTCATCGACGAGGCGCTGCGGCTGTACCCGCCGGCCTGGGCGATCTCGCGCCGCTCGATCGGCCCGGACACCCTGGGCGGCGCCGACGTGCCCGAGGGCACGCTGGCGATCATCAGCCCGTGGGTCGTGCACCGTCGCCCGGACCTCTGGCCCGACCCGCTCGCCTTCCGTCCCGAGCGGTTCCTCGACCCCGGCGCCGGGCGTGCGGGCTACCTGCCGTTCGGCCTCGGACCCCGGCTGTGCATCGGCCGGGAGTTCGCCATCGGCGAGATGGCCGTGGTGCTCGACCGGCTGCTCGCGACGCACCGCGTCGCGGTCCCGGACGGCTGGCGCCGGCCACGGCCGCGGGCGCAGGTGGCTGTGCACCCGGAGGGCGGGATGCCGCTGCTCGTCACCCGGCTCCGAGGGGACCACCGTGGCTGAGGTGCTCCCGCTGGTGCTGGTGCTGGCTCTGGTGCTGGCCGCCGCCGTCCCCGTGCTCCTGCTCCGCCACGTCCGCACCGTGCCGTCCGGGAGCCCGGCGGCAGGTGCCGGCCGGTCGGTGTCCGTGGTGGTCCCGGCCCGCGACGAGGAACAGACCCTGCCCGCGCTGCTGGCCGCGCTCCGTGACTCGACCGTGCCGGTCGCCGAGGTCCTCGTGGTGGACGACGGGTCGACCGACCGCACCGCAGCCGTGGCGCTCGCCGGGGGCGCACGTGTGCTGCGTGCGGGCACCCCGCCCGCCGGGTGGACGGGCAAGGCCTGGGCCTGCCACGTCGGCGCCGACGCCGCCACGGGCGACCTCCTGCTGTTCCTCGACGCCGACACCGTCCTGGCGCCCGACGCCGTCGCCGGCCTCCTCACGCTGCACGCGCACCACGGAGGCCTGGTCTCGGTGCAGCCACACCACCGCATCGTGGAGCCCTACGAGCAGCTGTCGGCCTACTTCAACGTGGTGGCCCTGATGTCCAGCGACGCCTTCAGCGGCGGGGCGTCGAGCCGCCCGATGGCCTTCGGCCCGTGCCTGCTGACGTCCCGCGAGGACTACCTGACGGTCGGCGGCCACGCCGTCGTGCGTCGCGAGATCCTCGACGACGTACGCCTCGCCCAGGCCTACGACCGGGCCGGCCTGCCCGTGACGTGCGCGGTCGGCGGCGAGGCCGTGTCGATGCGCAGCTACCCCGGCGGGCTCCGCCAGCTGCTGGCCGGCTGGACCAAGAACATCGCCTCGGGCGCCGCAGCCGCCGCTCCGCGTGCCTCGCTCGCGACCGTGCTCTGGGTCTGCGCCCACCACGCCATGGCCGTCGGGGCGCTGCTGTCGGTGGCGGGCTCCGACCTCGCCACGGGCAGCCCCCTCCTGTGGGCTCTCGGCTGGCTGGCGACGTCCTGGCAGCTGCGCGGGCTGCTGCGCCTGGCCGGGTCGTTCCGCTGGTGGACGTGGGCGCTCTTCCCCGTGCCCCTGCTGGCGTTCGACCTCGTCTTCGCGCGCTCCGCCGCGCTCACCGTCGTACGCCGCTCGGTGCGGTGGCGTGGGCGGTCGGTCGACCTGCGCGGCGACCGCGCGGCGCGGGAGGTCACCTGATGCTGCGCTACGTGATGCCGGTGTGGGCCACCCTCGTCGCCGACATCGTCGCCTGGGGCGTCTTCCACGCCGGCACGGGCTACGCCGCGCACCGGCTCGGCGACCGACGCCTGGCACGGGACGGCTGGCTGCTGCGCCCGCGGCCCTTCGAGGCGGGTGGCCGGTTCTACCGGCGGGTGCTGCGCATCCACCGGTGGAAGGACCGCGTGCCGGAGGCCGGGGCGCTCTTCGCCGGTGGGGTCAGCAAGCGCGAGCTGCCCGCGCGGGACCCCGCCGGCCTCGCGCTCTTCGTCCGCGAGACCCGCCGCGCCGAGCTCGCGCACTGGTGGGCGATGGCGTGCTCGCCGCTCTTCCTGCTGTGGAACCCACCTCTGCCGGCGACGCTCCTGGTGGCCTACGGGGTGCTGGCCAACCTGCCGTTCGTCCTCATCCAGCGCTACAACCGGTTCCGCACGCAGCCGCTGCTCGCGCGGCTCGAGCGTCGTCGGAGCCTGCGATGACCGCCGAGGCGCGACCCCGCGCGCGGCCGCTGGCCCAGGACCACGACCCGGACCACCGGGAGACGCGCCACGGACCGGTGGCCCAGCTGCTCATCGCGTGGTCGCCCCTGAGCACGATCCTGGTGGCGTACTGGGTGGCGCAGTGGGTCACGGCACCGCTGGGCACCGGCGACGGCGCCGCGACCAACCGGCTCGGCGCTCCGCTCCACGTGCTCGCCCCTGCGCGGGCGGACGAGACGATCTTCGGCACCGTGCCGACCGTCTGGCTGCAGGCCCGGCTCGTCGACGGCGCACCGCACTGGTACGACGCCGTGGCCGCGCTGGTCTACGTCACGCACTTCGTCTCGATCCCGCTGCTCACCGCCGTCGCGTGGTTCCGGCTGCGCGACCGCTTCCGCGAGTGGGTGGCGGCGGTCCTCACGATGACGCTCGTGGGCATCGCGGGCTACCTGGCCTACCCCGCCGCCCCTCCGTGGCTCGCTGCGCAGCAGGGCTCGATCGGTGCCGTCTCGCGCATCTCCGGCCTCGGGTGGGAGTGGCTGCACCTCGACGTCGTCGCCCGGCTCACCGAGCTCGGGCAGGACGGCAGCAACCCGGTGGCCGCGATGCCGTCGCTCCACGCGGGCGCCGCCCTCCTGGTCGCGCTCTTCCTCTGGCCGTCGGTGTCGCGCGTCGCGCGGCTCCTGCTCGTGGCGTACGCCCTCGCCATGGCGGTGACGCTCGTCCACACCGGGGAGCACTATGTCGTCGACGTGCTGGCCGGCTGGCTCGTCGCGGTCCTCGGGGTCGCGGCCGGACGCGCCGTGACGTCACACCGGTCCAGCCACCCGACCAGAGGAGGTCCTGCATGAGCACCGACGTCGTGACCCGGGAGCACGTCGTGCTGCTCGACGAGGACGGCCGCGCGATCGGCACCGAGGACAAGGCGTCGGTGCACCACGCGCACACCCCGCTGCACCTCGCCTTCTCCTGCTACCTCTTCGACGACGCCGGCCGCGTGCTCGTGACCCGTCGGGCGCTGCACAAGCGCACCTTCCCCGGCGTGTGGACGAACGCGTGCTGCGGCCACCCCGCCCTCGGCGAGGCCCTCGACCAGGCCGTACGCCGCCGGGTCGGGCAGGAGCTCGGCGCCGAGGTGGCGGACCTCCGCCTGCTGCTGCCCGCCTTCCGCTACCGCGCCGAGCAGGACGGCGTCGTGGAGAACGAGATGTGCCCGGTCTACGTCGCCCGCGTGATCGACCCCGACGCGGTGCGGCCAGACCCCGAGGAGGTCGCCGACGCGGTGTGGGAGCCGTGGGCGTCGTTCCGCGACGACGTCCTGGCCGGCACGCGCGAGGTCTCCCACTGGTGCCGCGAGCAGGTGAGGCAGCTGCCGGAGGACCCGGTCCGGGCACCAGAGGCCCCCGCCGCGGGCCTGCCTCCCGCCGCCCGCCCGTGACGGCGGCGGCGCCGACTGGCTTTGTGCGCGGGCCTTGCCTAGGGTCCGAGCCGTGGAGACGGACCAGGACCTCGGAACGGCGCTGACGGCCGACCGCTGCCACCTGCCCTCCCACGTGCCGTCCGGTGCCGCCCTGCTCGCGATCGAGCTGAGCGAGGAAGCCCGCGGCATCAGCGGTCTCGACGTGCTGCGTCGCAGCGTCGACCGCGCCCCGCCCACCCGGTGAGCTGACCTGCTCCCGGGTGCGACGCGTCGCGGCACCCGCCCCTTCGCGCACCCCTGACCGGGCTGCGCGGCGCTGCTCGAGGACGGCACCATGCCCCTGCACACCGCTTCACCCACATCACCCTCCGCATCACCGACGCCCAGGACCCCGCAGCCCGACGGTCGGCGCCGGCCGGACCGGGATGCCGGCCCCGGCGCCCGGCTCGTGGCCCTGCCCCAGCTCGAGGACGGCCTGCCGGCGACCCTCGTCGAGCTGGACGACCACCTGGCCCGCATCGAGCAGGCCCGGCAGGCCCAGCTGGACGCCCTCGCCCCGGCTGCCGGCAACGTCGTCGCCGCGGCGCACCGCCGGATCGTCGTGCGGTACGTCGACCAGGTCCGCGAGGCCCGCGCCCGCCTCCGCGCCGGCACCTACGGGACCTGTTCGCGCTGCGGCACCGACATCCCGCCGAAGGTGCTCGGTCGCGAGCCCTGGCAGACGGTGTGCACCGTGTGCGACCCCGGCGTCCGCTGACCACCCCGACCCCGAAGGAAGTGATCCCATGTCACAGCGCGTCGCCGTCGTCGGAGCCGGCATGGTCGGCCTCTCGACCGCCTGGTTCCTGCAGGAGCACGGCTTCCACGTCACCGTCTACGAGCGCGACCACGTCGCGGCCGGGTCGTCGTGGGGCAACGCCGGCTGGCTGACCCCCGCCCTGACCGCACCCCTGCCCGAGCCGGCCGTCCTGCGCTACGGCGTGCGGGCAGTCGGCCGCCCGTCGTCACCGGTCTACCTGCCGGTGCGCCCGGACCCGCGGCTGTTCCGGTTCCTCGCCGGCTTCGCCCGCAACAGCACCGCCCGCCGCTGGGGCCGCGGCATGCGAGCGTACGAGCCGATGAACCGTCGTGCCCTCGCCGCCTTCGACGAGCTCACCGCCGGAGGCGTCGAGTCCGCCGTCCACGAGGCGCACCCGTTCGTCGCCGCCTTCCGCTCGCTGGCGGACGAGGCACCCTTCGTCCACGAGCTGGAGCAGATCCGCGACGCGGGCCAGGACGTGAAGTACGACGTCCTCACCGGCGTCGAGGCCCGCGTGGTCGAACCGTCGCTGTCCACGGGCGTGGCCTCGGCGGTGCTCCTGCACGACCAGCGCTACCTGAACCCGCCGCAGTTCCTCGCCGCACTCGCCGCGTCGTTCGTCGCGCGCGGCGGCCGGCTGGTCGAGGGCGCGACGGTCGACCGGGTCAGCGAGACCAGCCGCGGTGCGTACGTCGTGACGCGCGAGCAGCACCACGAGTCGAGCGGCTTCGACCACGTCGTGCTCGCCAACGGCGCGTGGGTGGGGCACCTGGCCCGCCAGCTCGGCGTACGCGAGCCGGTGCAGGCGGGCCGCGGCTACTCGTTCAGCGTCACGGGCGACCGGCTGCCGCAGACGCCGGTGTACTTCCCGGCGCAGCGAGTGGCCTGCACGCCGATCACGACCGCGGACGGCCCGCGCCTGCGGGTCGCCGGGATGATGGAGTTCCGTGCCCCCGACGCCGCGCTCGACCAGCGGCGGATCCGCGCGATCGTCGAGGCCACGCGACCGCTGCTGGGCGGCGTCGACCTCGACGACCGGCGCGACGAGTGGGTCGGCTCCCGTCCCTGCACGGCCGACGGGCTGCCGCTCATCGGGCGGACCCGCGCTCCGGCGGTCTTCGTCGCCGGCGGGCACGGGATGTGGGGCATCGCGCTGGGCCCGCTCACGGGCAAGCTCCTCGCGCAGCGCATCGCCTCGGGGACCACGCCTCCCGAGCTCGTGCCCTTCGACCCGCTGCGCTGACCACCGCCCGGGAACGGCTCGACCGCCCCCGCGGGCATCCGCGGGGGCGGTCGGTGCTGGGCCGGAGGGCGTCAGGCGCCGCCGACGCGGTCGGCCGGGACCCCGCGCGCACCGGAGTCGGTGAGCTCGGCCTCGCGCGCGGCTGCCGCCTCGAGCTCCTGGCGGCGGGTCTCCTCGACCATCGCCCGGGTGGCGTCGTAGATGCCGGGGTCGGACACCAGGTCGGCGGCACCGCGCCGCAGCCGCGCCAGCGCGGCGCGGGCGAAGATCTGCTGCTCGGTCGTGGTGCGCTCCGAGCGGTTGTTGCTGATGAACGTGATGGCCCACCGCATCAGCGCGGAGACCTGGTTCTTGAAGCCGGTCAGGTAGACGAGGTGCACGCCGAGCCACATCAGCCAGGCCACGACGCCGCTCAGGCGCAGCTTGCCGACCATCGCGACCGCGCGGAAGCGGCTGATGATCGCCATCGAGCCCTTGTCGAAGTACTTGAACGGCTCCTGGGGCTGCTTGCCCTCGACGCGGTTCCTGATCTCCTTGGCGGCGTACTTGGCGCCCTGGATGGCGACCTGGGCGACACCGGGGAGGTTGTCGAGCGCGATCATGTCGCCGACGACGAAGACCTCGGGGTGGCCGGGCAGCGTGAGGTCGGGGTTGACCGCGATCCGCCCGGCGCGGTCGAGCGGCGCGCCGGTCTGCTCCGACAGGGTCTTGCCCAGCGGGTTGGCCTGCACGCCGGCGGCCCAGATCTTGGCGACGGAGTTGATCCGCTCGACGCGGCCGTCCTTGAACTTCACCTCGAGGCCGCGCTCGTCGACCTCGGTGACCATGCCGCCGAGCATGACCTCGACGCCGAGCTTCTCGAGCTCCTTCTGGGCCTTCTCGCCCAGCTTGGCGCCGAACGGCGGCAGCACCTGCGGCGCCGCGTCGACCAGCACGACGCGGGCGTGGCGGGTGTTGATCGCGCGGAAGTCCTTGCGCAGGGTGTTGTGGGCGAGCTCGGCGATCTGGCCGGCCATCTCCACGCCGGTCGGGCCGGCGCCCACGACGACGAAGGTCAGCAGGTGGTCGACGTCGTCGCCACGGGTGGCGCCGAGCTCGGCCATCTCGAAGGCGCCGAAGATGCGCCCGCGCAGCTCGAGGGCGTCGTCGATGCTCTTCATGCCGGGGGCGAACTCAGCGAAGTGGTCGTTGCCGAAGTAGGACTGGCTCGCGCCGGCGGCGACCAGCAACGAGTCGTACGACGTCACGGTGTCGCGGCCGAGCACCTGCGAGGTGACGGTCCGGGCCTCGAGGTCGATGCCGGTGACCTCGCCGAGGATCACCTTCGCGTTGTCCTGGCCGCTGAGCACCTCACGGGTCGGCGGGGCGATCTCGCCCTCGCTCAGGATGCCCGTGGCGACCTGGTAGAGCAGGGGCTGGAAGAGGTGGTGGGTCGTCTTGGCGATGACCGTGACGTCCACGTCGGCCCGGCGCAGCGCCTTGGTGCCGAAGAGGCCGCCGAAGCCCGATCCGATCACGACCACCTTGTGGCGGGTCGCCTGCGTCGTGGCCATGGAAGCTCCTAGGGTCGTAGGTCCATCTCCTGTGTACCCATTGTCCTCTTGTGCACCCGCCGGACGCGAAACGCCGTACGCGTCTGGTTGCTCACACGGGCCACGGGCGCTCTTGAGAAGTTAGAGTCTCAACCAGGTTTCGGCCAAGGCCGGACCGGGTAGTGACGCCCCGCTGGACTATCCACATCCTCGAAAAGAGTCCCAGTGCCGCTGACTTCCGAGCTGACCCTGGCGTCGTCGCCGCGCGCCGCGGCCGATGCCCGGCGATGGGTGGGCGACATCTGCCACCGGCTCGAGCGCGCCGACCTCGTGGAGTGCGCCGAGCTGGGGGTCTCCGAGCTCGTGGCCAACGCGATCATCCACGCCAACGCGCCCTTCAAGGTGCGGGTCCGCGGCACCGCCAGCCACCCGCGGATCGAGGTGGCCGACGGGTCCACCAGCCCGCCGGTGCCGCCGGTCCCGGCCGCCAGCGACGACGACCTCGACCTGCTCCTCACCTTCGGGCGCGGGCTCGCGATGGTCGCGCAGTGCGCCATCGCGTGGGGCGCCACGATCGAGAACGACGGCAAGATCGTCTGGTTCGAGCCCGCGCCGCAGATGAGCGACGACGGCAGCGCCGAGTGGGTCATCGACCACCACGACGACGAGACCACCGAGCCCACCAGCGAGGCGGCCATGCAGGTCCGGCTCCTCGGCGTCGACGTCCCGCTCTACACCTCGCTGCACCGGCAGTACAGCGAGCTCCGGCGCGAGCTGCGCCTGCTGTCCCTCTCCCACCAGTCCGACTACCCGCTGGCGGGCGACCTCACCGCGATGTTCAGCAGCTTCGAGCGCCAGTTCCCCGAGGACTACCGCACCCAGATGCGCGCCGCCGAGCGCGACGGCCGCCCGCGGGTCGACCTGACCTTCTCGATGGTCCGCGAGGCCGCCCCGATCTTCGTGACGATGACCGAGATGTTCGACGTGGCCGACGCGTTCTGCCGGGCCGAGCGGCTGCTCTCGATCGCGCGCACCCCCCGCCAGCGCGAGCTGCAGAACTGGCTGCTGGGCGAGCTGGTGCACCAGCTCGACGGCGCGCAGGCCACCCCGTGGACGACGCACCCCGGCGACGGCTCACGCTCCTCCAGCCAGGTCGGGTGAGCGCGCCCCGCCTGCGCGGCACCGACCTGCTCCTCGTCGCCGCGGGTGGCGCCGCGGGGGCCCTCCTGCGCCACGCCGTCGACACGGCCGCGCCCCACGACCTGTTCCCGTGGCAGACGCTGGCGATCAACGTCGTCGGCGCGTTCGTCCTCGGCGTGCTGCCCGCCCTCGCCGTCGTACGCCGCTCGCGTCGGGTCGCGACGACCCTGGGACCCGGCCTCCTGGGCGGGTTCACCACGGTGTCGGCGTGGGCCGGGCAGGTCCGCGAGCTGGCCGGCGCCGGGCACGTCGCGGTGGCGGGCGCCTACCTCGCGCTCACCCTGGCCGCGGGGCTCGGCGCCGCCGCGGCCGGGCGGCGCGTCTCGCAGCGGCCCGAGCCCGAGGCGGCACTCGGATGAGCACGCGATGACCGCCCTGCTGGTCGTGGCCGGCGCCGCCGTCGGGGCCCCGCTGCGCTACGTCGTCGCCCACCTGCTCGACGGGCGGTGGCCGACCGGGACGCTGCTGGTCAACGTGGTCGGGTCCGGGCTGCTCGGGCTGTTCGCCGCCCTATCCCTCGGTGACGCCGGCTGGGCGCTGCTCGGCACCGGGTTCTGCGGGGCGTTCACGACCTTCTCGTCCTTCGCCGTGCAGACGGTCGACCGTCCCGCCCGCACCGCGACGGCGTACGCCGTGGCGACGACCGTGCTGGCCGTCGCCGCCTGCGCGCTCGGCTGGGTGCTCGGCTCCGCGGTCTAGCCCGCCCCTCAGCCCCAGCCGAGCTGGTGGAGGCGGGCGTCGTCGAGCCCGAAGTGGTGGGCGACCTCGTGCACCACGGTGATGCGGACCTCCTCCTCCAGCTGCTCCACGGTGTCGGCCATGTCGAGGAGCGGCCCGCGGAAGAGCAGGATCCGGTCCGGCAGCTCGCCGGCGTGGTTGGCGGGCCGCTCGGTCAGCGCGAGACCGTCGTAGAGCCCGAGCAGGTCCGGGTCGTCGGCCGGGGCCTCGGGCTCCACCAGGACCACGACGTTGTCGACCAGGCGCGCCAGCTCGTCGGGAAGGTCGTCGAGGGCCCGGTCCACCATCGCGTCGAAGGCGTCGGGGTCGAGGTCGATCGGCATGCCGCCAGCCTAGGGAGGCGGTCGAAGCGGCCGCCCGGGGCGAGAGGCGGACCGGGCACCGGGGGCGGAAATGCAGATCAGGGAGAGCCTGGCGGCTCTCCCTGATCTCTGCATGCGTTGGCGACCCCGACGGGACTCGAACCCGCGGCCTCCGCCGTGACAGGGCGGCGCGCTAACCAACTGCGCTACGGGGCCAGGTGCTCTTGTGAAGCGGGTGGAACTGTAACCCATGCCCGTCGGAGTCCACCAAATCGGCGGCGAACCTCGGGGCCGGGCCGCACCCCCAACCGGATTCGAACCGGCGCTACCGCCGTGAAAGGGCGGGGTCCTGGGCCGCTAGACGATGGGGGCCAGCTCGGTCCGGGACGGGCCCGGTCCGAGCGGGTACAGCATAGGGCCAGCCCGCGCCACCCTCCCAACCCGCAAGCGTGGCACCGGTGACGGAAAATTGGTCAGTTGTCCAGATGGGCTCTCGCCCGTGGCCGGAGTTCACTAGCCTTGCCCCGTGGGCACCGCGTCTCGGCAGTTGCGCTTCCTCGTCGTCGATGACAACGAGGACATCCGCGACGTCTTCTGCCGCCTCGTCGAGAGGGCGGGTCATGCTGCCTCCACGGCGGTCGACGGGCAGGACGCCGTGGAAATCCTCCAGCGGGAGTCCTTCGACGTGATGCTGCTCGACCTCACCATGCCGCGCATGAACGGCGTCGACGTGGTGCGGTGGATGAGGGAGCACGCGGACGTCGCTCCGACCACCAAGGTGGTCGTGATCAGCGCGTGGGCAGGCGAGCACCGAGCGGTCCTCCAAGAGCTCGGAGTCGAAACTGTGATGCAGAAGCCGCTGCGCATTCAGCAATTGACTGATTTGATCGAGGAGACACTGCGCGACGTGGGGTCCTGATCCGTCCCTGAAAGCTCTACCGGGTCCGGGCCTCGGGTGGTGTCACCCTGCGCGTCTCCCTGACGTGCGCCAACCCCAACCCTGGAGAGAAACACCATGATGAAGCGCATCCGCACCCACATCGAGTCCAAGCGCGCCGCCAACCAGCTGCAGTCCCTGTACCTGTGGCGTCCGGCCCCCGGCCGCCGCTGAACGGCGCGTGACACCCGAGAAATGACGCACCACCAGTGATGCAGGTGGACAGCGTCGAGTCGGCCGGTGGCCGGCTCGGCGCTGTCCTCTCGGCCCCCCGCTCCGGCGTGGTCGCCCTGGGCGGCCACGGGCCGTGGCTCACCACGACGCCCGCGCAGGCCAGGCAGGTCCTCACCGACGTCGTCCACTTCGACTTCCCCGGCGACGTCAGCCGCAGCGGCGACCTCTCCGCGAGCCGCGGCGAGACGCGCTCGGGCCACCTGACCTTCGCGCCCCTCACCCCCGACGAGGTGGCGCGGGGCGTCGCCACCTTCGCCGACCTCTGGCCCGACGCGGTCGCGGCCCACGACCGCGACGCCCCCGGCGAGGCGTACGACGCCATGGCGCTGCTCCGTCGCCCCGTGGCCCGCTCGACGTGCGACGCGCTCCTGGGCGGGGCGAGCGAGGCCCAGCGCGACCTCGTCGCGGCCGGCGTGCTCGCCTGGATCGACGCGCTCGCCCCGGTGATCTCCGCGGCCCGGCCGCCGCGCCGCTGGAGCCGGGCGCGCCGCGCCGAGCGCGAGGCACGTCACGGTCTCGAGGACGCGCTCGCGCAGGTCGACGGCCTGCCGGGGACCCCGCAGCAGGCGGCGACCATGCTCGCCGCCGGCATCCAGGTCCCGATCGCGGCCGGGTCGTGGCTGCTGGCGTGGCTCGGCAGCCACCAGACGTACGACGTCGACCCGGCGCACGCCGCCTGGGAGACCCTGCGCCTCACCCCGCCGACGTGGATCACCGCACGGCTGACCACGACCGACGTCGACCTCGACGGCCAGCGCGTCCCGGCCGGAGCCGTGGTGCTGGTCAGCCCTCTCCTGCTGGGCCGTCTCGGCGACCTGGTCCCCGGGGACGCCGACGGCCTGCCGGGCTTCGACCCGCACCGTTGGCGTGACGACTCGCGCCGCCCCGGCGCCTGGCTGCCGTTCGGGGCGGGCCCGCACGCCTGCCCGGGCCGCAACCTCGGCATGGCGGTGCTCGTCCACCTCGCCGGGTGGGCCATCGCACACCGGGTGAGACTGGCCCGCGAGGTGAAAATCGACCAGAGCCGGGGCCTGGCACCGCTAGCGTGCAGGTTCACCACCAATGTCTGAAGGAGGTTCGGTGCCATGATCGACCACCCCTCCTTGCAGCACATCTCCGCCGCCGAGACCATGTCCAGCGAGGCAGCGACGCTCGCGAGCGAGATCCTCGAGGGCGAGATCAGCATCGACCACTCGATCGCCAAGGTGGCCGACCTCCTGCTGTCCAGCGCCCGGGTCGACGTCGTGGCCACGGCCTTGACCAGCTTCAGGCCCGAGGACGAGACCGGCTGGACCCGGCTGGGCGGGCGCGCGTGGGTGCGCGAGTGGGTCCGCCCCGGAGCCCGGGCCACCATCCTGCCCCCGGCCGGCGCGGGCCCCGAGCACGCGTTGAGCATGCCGTGGGTCTCCCAGGTCGCGCGGGCCGGGCTGGCCGCCATGATCGACCGCGACCTGATGCCCCCCGAGGCGGACCAGGACCGCGAGGAGCTCACGCGCGTCGGCGTGCGGAGCCTGCTGGGCTCCGTCTACAGCGCCCGGGGCGAGATGTTCGGGAGCCTGTCGGCGGGCAGCGAGGACGTCGGCACCTGGCCCGACGTGCTGGTCGGTGACTTCCGGCTCCTCAACGCCGCCCTCACCTCGCGCCTCTCGCTCGAGGCCTCCCGCCGAGCACTCGCCGAGGCGATCGAGACCGGCAGCGAGGCCCAGCTGGCCTACCAGCACTTCTTCGGCGCGGTCGGCCACGAGCTGCGCACCCCGCTCGCCGCGATCATGGGCTACACCGAGGTGCTCATGGACGACGCGAGCAGCAACCCGCAGGACCCGGTGTCCGCCGGGCTGCTGGCCGACGGGCCGGTCATCCTGCGCGCCTGCGAGCAGCTGGTCTCGGTCGTGGACAGCCTGCTCGGGGCCGGGCGCACCTTCTCCCACGACGACCAGCGGCAGGACGTCGTGGTCGCCGACGCGGTCGCCGACGTCGTCCACTGGCACCGGGCGCCCTCGCGCAACGCCAACGTGACCGTGGAGGCGGAGGTCGACCCGACGATCACGACCTGGGCCCACCCCGCCGCCGTCCGCCAGGTGCTCACCAACCTCGTCGGCAACGCCATCGCCTACCACCGCCCCGAGGGCGGGACGGTGCACCTGTCGGCGGAGTCGCTGCTCGGCGAGAGCGGCCAGGAGATGGTGCGGATCATCGTCCGCGACGACGGTCCCGGGCTCACGCCCGAGCAGCTCCACCGGGTCTTCGAGCCGTTCGTGCGCTTCGCGGACCGCACGTCGAAGGGCAGCGGGCTCGGTCTGTCCATCTCCCGCACGATCGCCGAGCGCGACGGCGGCGCGGTGCAGGGCACCTCGACGGCGGGTGTGGGCTCGTCCTTCTGGCTCGAGCTGCCGGCGAAGGACCCGTACGGCCTGTGAGGCCGGTCGATTCTCCGCAGCCGGGAGGCCTGCGGTAGTCTCCTCCGCGTTGGCCAGGTAGCTCAGTTGGTACGAGCGACCGACTGAAAATCGGTAGGTCGGCGGTTCGACCCCGCCCCTGGCCACCACACACGCCGCAGGGCCCCGATCGCGTCCCGATCGGGGCCCTGCGGTGTCTACCGACACAATGGCCGCGTGCTCCCCCGCCTCGAGATCGTGCGACGCCTGCGCCCGATCGACCTCGTGGCTCCCACCGCCGTGCAGGTCGAGACGACGTCGGGCGGCACGTTCCCGCTGCCGAGCCCGGCACCGTACGTCGCCGCGTCCACGGGCCTTGAAGGCCCGGTGGTGCTTCACCTCGGCGAGCACCGCCTCGCCGCCGTGCTCGACGACGGGTCGGTGTCCCTCGACGTGACCGGCAGCGGGACGCTGCGCAGCCGGCGCTTCCACCGTGCCGAGTCGCCGATCGGGCTCGGGCTGAGCCTCACCGGCACCCACGTCACGGCGTGGAGCCACGAGGGCGGCCGGTGGGTCGCCCGCGCGCGGCACGACCTGCGCGAGGTCGTCGACACCCGCGACGAGGCGGCGCTGTCCGCCCTGCGGGTCGAGCTCCCCGCCGGCGGGGGCACCGCGGGCGGCTTCGGCCAGCTCGGCCTGCGCGACGTGCGCTTCGTGACCGACGAGGACGGTACGCCGCTGCGCGAGGGCGACAGCCTCTGGCTGACCGCGACGTCGGCGGGCCCGGGGTTCTTCGACACCGCCCACACCAGCGTGTGGCGCTTCGACCCCACGGCGGTGGAGGTGTCGCACACCGCGGACCTGTACTTCCGGCGGCCCGACCGGTCGGGGGTCTTCGGCGACCACGCCACCCACCTGCTGCGCAGCGACGGCCGGTGGCTGGTGGCGACCAGCACGTGGGGCGACTTCGAGCGTCCGCGGACCAGGGCCGGACGGCGTACGCCGTCTGAGCTGAGGGTCACCCTCGCCGAGTCGACCGCCGACCTGCTCGACGGCCGGCACGTCCTCGACACCCGCGAGCTCCCCCTGCCCACCGACGGCTTCCCGTCGATCGCCACGTGGGACCCGCACCTGGTCCGCCGCGACGGCGGGTGGCTGGTCGGCTTCGTGAGCGCGCGGAAGTTCTTCGACTTCCACCCCGCGGTCGCGGGTGGCCCCGCGCTCGACGACCTGCACCTCCTCGGGGCGGCCACAGACCGCACGGCCACCGAGGGCACCACGCTGCTCGAGGTGGACGGCGAGGTGGTGGTGCTGGCCAGCGACGGACGGGACGGACCTCGGGGCCTGCGGGCCCGCTTCCCCGCCTTCGACCTGGCGATGGCGGACCGCGGCGTGCTGGACGCGCCGTACCCCACGAACCTGCCGTGGCCGTCCCTCGCGCGCGTCGGCGGGGACTGGCTGATGGCCTCCTTCAACGGTCGTCCGGCCGGCGGGAAGCTGCTCGGCTACGGCACGCACGGGGACCTCGTGGTGATGCGGTCGCGGTGACCGCTCAGGGCTACCCTGAGGGTGACGGCGGTCACCACCCCTCGACCGCGCTGACCAGGTCCGCACACCCCGCGGCCGCACCCACCAGAAAAGGATCCAGGCATGTCAGGAGCACGCAGTTCCGGAGTCGACGTCTTCGAGCTCGGGAGCGAGCACGAGCAGGTCGTCTTCTGCAACGACCAGTCGACCGGCCTCAAGGCCATCATCGGCATCCACTCCACGGCACTGGGCCCGGCCCTGGGCGGCACGCGGTTCTACCCCTACGCCAGCACCGACGACGCGATCGTCGACGTCCTCAACCTCTCGCGCGGCATGTCCTACAAGAACGCGCTCGCCGGCCTCGACCTCGGCGGCGGCAAGGCCGTCATCATCGGCGACCCGGCCGAGCTGAAGACCGAGGCGCTGCTGCGCGCCTACGGCCGCTTCGTCCAGTCGCTGAACGGCCGCTACTTCACCGCGTGCGACGTGGGCACCTTCTCCGACGACATGGACCACATCGCCCGCGAGTGCGACTTCGTCACCGGCCGCACCGTCGCCCACGGCGGCGCGGGCGACAGCTCGGTGCTGACGGCGTACGGCACCTTCCAGGGCATGCGCGCCGCGGCCGAGCAGGTCTGGGGCGAGCCCACGCTCGCCGGCCGCACCGTCGGCATCGCCGGTGTCGGCAAGGTCGGCCGCCACCTGGTGCGCCACCTCATCGAGGACGGCGCGACCGTCGTCGTCACCGACGTGCACGCCCCGTCCGTCGAGGCCGTCCGGGCCGAGTTCCCGCAGGTGCAGGCCGTCGCGTCGACCGACGAGCTGGTCGCGAGCGAGCTCGACGTCTACGCCCCCTGCGCGATGGGTGGCGCGATCAGCGACGAGGTCCTCGAGGTGCTCACCGCGAAGATCATCTGCGGCGCGGCCAACAACCAGCTCGCCCACCCGGGCATCGAGAAGCAGGTCGACGAGCGCGGGATCCTCTACGCCCCCGACTACTGCGTGAACTCCGGCGGCGTGATCCAGGTCGCCGACGAGCTCGAGGGCTTCTCCTTCGAGCGTGCCAAGCAGCGCGCGACGGGCATCTTCGACACCACGCGCCAGGTCTTCGAGCTCGCCAAGGCCGACGGCGTCACCACCGCCGCTGCCGCCGACCGCCTGGCCGAGCGCCGGATGCGCGAGGTCGGCCGCCTCCGCGGCCTCTACCTCGGCTGACCGGGCGGTTCATCCCCGTCACGAGCACCGACCGGGCACCTCGTCCGCCACACGGCGCGACGAAGTGCCCGGTCGTCGTACGTGACGGGGAGGACGTGCCCGCTCGCTGTGCGTGACGGGGACGAAGTGCCCGGTCAGCTCGTGTGGGCGCGGTCGTACGCCCGGAGGACCGGGACGGTGCTGCGCTCAGTCAGGCAGCGGGTGGATCAGTCTGCGCGACGACGCGGGTCGGCGTAGTCCGACCATTCGTCGTCATCGGGCTCGACCTCACTCGAGGAAGAGTGATGGTCCTCGCCGTGCAGCTCCTTCGCCAACGCGCCGAAGTCCGTCTCGTGGGTACGGTACTTCAGGTCGCGTGCGACCTTCGTCTGCTTCGCCTTCGCTCGGCCGCGCCCCATAGGGTCGACCCCCTCGCACACTTGGCCGGGGCTGCCGAGGAGCACCTCGACGCGCCCGGTCTGATCGGTTACATATCGTGAGGACAACGCTACCTGAGCGGTGGCTGTTCCCGCACACCGAGACGCGGCATTTCGTTCCGCTCGCAGCGAAAATACCGACTCGGAGGTCTACCAGCCGGGGTGCTGACCCTCCAGGTGGACCCGGCCGCCGTGCTCGGCGTCGGCACGTGCCTCGCCCGCGACCCAGGCCCGGATGCCGTGGCCGGCGAGGACGGAGATGGCGGTGTCGACCGACTCGGGCGCGGTGAGCGCGACCATCCCGACGCCGCAGTTGAGCGTCGCCTCGAGGTCGGCCTGCGACACCCCGCCGACCCGGCGTACGACGTCGAAGACGGGCTGCGGCGTCCAGGTCGACCGGTCGATGCGGACCGACAGCTCCT
Source organism: Nocardioides sp. (assembly GCF_041913365.1). Taxonomy (GTDB): domain Bacteria; phylum Actinomycetota; class Actinomycetes; order Propionibacteriales; family Nocardioidaceae; genus Nocardioides. The sequence continues at coordinate 50,500 of NZ_JAYSFM010000013.1, read as the reverse complement.
CGGGGAGCACCCGCTCGAGGTTGGCCGCCAGGCCACCACCGGTCACGTGCGACATGGCGTGGGTCTCGGTGCGCTCGGCCAGGTCGAGGCAGGCCTTGGCGTAGATCCGGGTGGGCTCGAGGAGCTCCTCGCCGAGCGTGCGGCCGAAGTCGTCGACGTGGCGGTCGACCGTCCAGCCCGCTCCCCCGGAATCGAGCGAGCCGAGGAGGACGTGGCGCACGAGCGAGTAGCCGTTGGAATGCAGGCCGCTGGCCTCCATCGCGATGACCACGTCACCGGGGCGGACCCGGCCGGGACCGAGCAGCTTGCTGGCCTCGACGACGCCGGTCGTGGCGCCGGCGACGTCGTAGTCGTCGGGGTCGAGCAGGCCGGGGTGCTCGGCGGTCTCGCCGCCGATGAGCGCGCAACCGGCGACCACGCACGCCTCGGCGATGCCCTTGACGATCGCCGCGATGCGCTCGGGGACGACCCGGCCGCAGGCGATGTAGTCGGTCATGAAGAGCGGCTCGGCGCCGCAGACCACCAGGTCGTCGACGACCATGCCGACCAGGTCGAAGCCGATGGTGTCGTGGACGTCCATCAGCTGCGCGATCGCGACCTTCGTGCCGACGCCGTCGGTGGACGTGGCCAGCAGCGGGCGTTCGTAGCGGGTGAGCGCGGAGGCGTCGAAGAGGCCGGCGAAGCCGCCGAGGCCGCCGATCATCTCGGGCCGGCGGGCCTTCTCGACCCACCCCTTCATCAGGTCGATCGCGCGGTCGGCCGCCTCGATCGAGACCCCGGCGGCGGCGTAGGCCCCCTCGGATGCGGCAGCGTGCTGGTCGGTCAACGGGGCTCCCTCGGTGGCGGAACGGGGCTGGTCAGGGGTTGTTGAGGACCGGCAGCGCCCGGCCCATCGTGGGCGACTGCAGGGTCGCCTCGAGCAGGTGCTTGCCGAGCAGGCTCTCGTCGGGGAGCTCGATCGGGTACGCCCCGGTGAAGCACGCCTGGCACAGCCGCTCGGCGGGCTGGCCGGTGGCCTCGATCATCCCCTCGAGCGAGATGTAGCCGAGGCTGTCGGCGCCGACGCTCGCGGCGATCTCGTCGACGTCGAGCCCGTTGGCGATCAGCTCCGCGCGGGTGGCGAAGTCGATGCCGTAGAAGCAGGGCCACTTCACCGGCGGGCTGGAGATGCGCACGTGGACCTCGAGGGCGCCGGCCTCGCGCAGCATCCGCACCTGCGCGCGCTGGGTGTTGCCGCGCACGATCGAGTCGTCGACGACGACGACGCGCTTGCCGCGGATCATGTGCTCGAGCGCGTTGAGCTTGAGCCGGATGCCGAGCTGGCGCAGCGTCTGGCTGGGCTGGATGAACGTGCGACCGACGTAGGCGTTCTTCACGAAGCCCTGGCCGAACGGGATGCCGGACTCGGCGGCGTAGCCCGACGCGGCGGGCGTGCCGGACTCGGGGACGGGCATCACCAGGTCGGCCTCGACCGGGAACTCGCGGGCCAGCTGGCGGCCCATCTCGACGCGCGCCTCGTGGACGTTGCGCCCGGAGATCGTGGCGTCGGGGCGGGCGAGGTAGACGTACTCGAAGACGCAGCCCTTGCGGTCGGGCTCGGCGAACTTGTGGGACCGCAGGCCGTTCTCGTCGATGACGATCATCTCGCCGGGCTCGACCTCGCGCACGACGCTCGCGCCGATGGTCGCGAGGGCGGCGTCCTCGCTGGCGACGACCCAGCCGCGCTCGAGGCGGCCGAGGACCAGCGGACGGATGCCCTGCGGGTCGCGGGCGGCGTAGAGGGTGTTCTCGTTCATCCAGACGAAGCAGTAGGCGCCGCGCAGCTGGGGCAGCACCTCCAGGGCCCGCTGCTCGAGCGAGGTGTCGGGGTGGTGCGCGAGCAGCGCGGTGACGAGGCTGGTGTCGTTGGTCGCGGACTCGACGCCCTTGATGTCGAGCTCGCCGTCGGGCCCGGGCAGCGCCTGGACCATCTCGCGCAGCTCGTGGGTGTTGATCAGGTTGCCGTTGTGGCCCAGCGCGATCGAGCCCTCGGCCGTGGGCCGGAAGGTCGGCTGCGCGTTGTGCCACGTGCTCGCGCCGGTCGTGGAGTAGCGCGAGTGGCCGATCGCGAGGTGACCCTTGAGGGACTCCAGCGTCGACTCGTCGAAGACCTGGGAGACCAGGCCCATGTCCTTGTAGACCAGGATCTGGCGCCCGTTGCTGACCGCGATGCCCGCCGACTCCTGGCCGCGGTGCTGCAGGGCGTAGAGCCCGAAGTAGGTCAGCTTGGCGACGTCCTCGCCCGGGGCCCAGACGCCGAAGACGCCGCACGCGTCCTGCGGGCCCTGGTCGTGGGGGTCGATGGCCGTGGTCAGACGGCCGTCGCCGCCCTTCCGCATGCTCGTCTGGTAGGGCACGACCTGCAGTCTACGGGCGTTCGCCGCCAGCGCCGCACTCGCGCCGCACCCCGGTCACCCGAGGAGCGAGCGGACCCGGTGGACGGCCAGCCGGGCGGCGGCCTTGCCGACCGCCGGGAGCGGTACGACGTCCAGCACAGGCAGCGGCCGGGTCCACGCCGGGTCGGAGGGCAGCGCGCCCTCCGGGCCGGCATACATCGGGGTGGACGCGCGCCGGACGGCCTCCTCGACGTCGAGCAGCTCGCCGCCCTGCGCGGGCGCCCACGTGCGGCCGGGGCGGCAGACCATGTCGTGGTGCAGCGACTCGATCAGCGCGGTCACGGTGTGGAACGGCGCCGTGGTGGCGAGCGCGGTGGCCAGGCCGACGAGGCCCGGCGGGGCGACGGGGGTCGGCAGGCTGAGCCGGGACAGGCCGGCCTCGCGGCCGCAGGTGCGCATCAGGTCGGGGTAGGAGAGGACGTCGGGGCCGCCGAGATCGACCGCGCCCTCGACCGGGCCGTCGAGCAGCTCGCGGACCGCCCGCAGCACGTCGGAGACCGCCACCGGCTGGACCGAGTGGTACATCCACGTCGGCACCGGCTGCACGAGGAAGAGCGTGGCGATCTGCCGGATGATCTCGAAGGACGTGGACCCGGCGCCGATGACGACGCCGGCCCGGAGCGCGACCGCGCTGGTGCCGGCGGCGAGCAGGATCCGCTCGACCTCCAGCCGCGAGGCGAGGTGGGCGGAGAGGTCGGCCTCCGGCACGTCCGGGACCAGGCCGGAGAGGTAGACCACGCGGCGTACGCCGGCCGCCTCCGCCGCACCGGCGACGTTGTCCGCCGCCCGGCGGTCGCGGTCGGTGAAGTCGGTGCGGTCGAGCGAGTGGACGAGGTAGACCACCGCGTCGACACCCGTGACCGCCTGCGCCACCGCGCCGGCGTCCGTCACGTCGCAGCGCACCGCCTGCACGCGGTCGTCCCACCCGAAACGCTCGGGGTCGGGAGCCGAGGAGGACGCGGCCACCACCTCGTGGCCGTGCTCGAGCAGGTGCGGCACCAGGCGGGACCCGACGTAGCCGGTCGCCCCGAGGACGAGGACCCGCATCAGGCCTCGCCCAGGTGCTTCAGGAGGTTGCGGGAGAAGACCGTGCCCATGTGCTTCACGACGCCGGCCATCACCCGCTCGACCGCGGGCCGCGCGAGCCCGGGCAGCGGCAGGTGGCAGGAGATGTCGAGCTCGATGCTGACCTCCGTACCTCGCTGATGGTCGGCGAGGAGGTAGACGCCCTCCACCGCGGTCATCTCGTCCGGACGCGTGGGGTCGTGGGTGAAGTCGATGCGGTCCTCGGGCGCGAAGGTCATCACCTCGGTGAACCGCGGCGCCACCGAGGCGCCGAGGACCGGGATGGTGCCCATCCGCCAGGTCCACCGGTCGCCGTCGACCTCGATCGAGGTGACGTACGGCGTGATCCTCGCGATCAGGTCGGCATCGGTCAGGGCCGCCCACACCTCGCTGCGCGGGGAGCGCAGCACGGCCGTGGAGCGGTCGCCGGCACGGAAGGTCGCCATGCCGTCACGCTACCGACGTACCCGAGTGCCCGGGCTCACCCGCCCGAGCGAGACCACGAGCGGTGGTCCACCTACATTCCGACGCGCAGGAATGTAGGTGGAGCACCGCCCGCCGGCGCGTCGGAACAGACACGCCGTGGTGGCGGTGGTGGACCCACATTCCATGAGCCCGGAATGTAGGTGGAGCACCGCTGGGGAGCGTCAGCGGGGCAGGTCGCCGAGGTTGCGGAGCAGCAGCGCCTCGGCCTTGACCACCTTCTCGAACTCGGCGAGGTGCAGGCCCTCGTTGGCGCCGTGGGCCCGGGTGTCGGGGTCCTCGACGCCGGTGACGAGCACGCTGGCCTGCGGGAAGGCCTCGAGGAACTCGGCGATGAACGGGATCGAGCCGCCGACGCCCATGTCGACGGGCGCGGTGCCGTCCCAGGCCTCGGCGAAGGCCGCGCGCGCGGCGTCGTACGCCGGTCCGCTGGCCTCGATCTGGGTGGCCTCGCCGGTGTCGACCACGGTCGTGGTCAGCGTGGCGCCCCACGGCGTGTGCTTCTCGAGGTGGGCCTGGAGGCACTGCACGGCGTTGGCGGTGGTGTCGCCCGGGGCGATGCGCATGCTGATCCGGCAGCGCGCGGCCGGGACGAGGGTGTTGGAGGCCCCGTCGACCTTGGGGGCGTCGAAGCCGGTGATGCTGATCGACGGCTTGGTCCACAGGCGCTCGACGACGGAGCCGGAGCCGATCCACTCGATGCCCTCGGCGGCGCCGGACTCGGCGCGCAGGCGGTCCTCGGGGTACTCCACGTCGGCAGCCGGGCCGGAGTGCAGCCCCTCGACGGCGACGTTGCCGGCGTCGTCGTTGAGCGAGGCGATGAGCCGGCTCAGGGTCATGATCGAGTCGGGGACGAGACCGCCCCACATGCCGCTGTGCACGGCGTGGGTGAGGGTGCGGACCTCGACGTCCATCCGCACGAGCCCCCGCAGCGACGTGGTGAGGGCGGGCTCGCCGATGTCCCAGTTGCCGGAGTCGGCGATGACGATGACGTCGGCCTCGAGGCGGTCCTGGTAGGTGTTGAGCAGGTCGACGAGGGTGTCGGAGCCGACCTCCTCCTCGCCCTCGATGAACATCACCAGGTTGACCGGGAGGTCGTCGCCGAAGATCCGGACGGCGCCGAGGTGGGCGGCGATGCCGGCCTTGTCGTCGGCGGCGCCGCGCGCGTACAGCCGGAGGTCGCCGCGCGCATCCTCTCGTGACGTCGGCTCCCACGGCGGGGAGTCCCAGTCGGCGTGGTCGTTCTCGGGCTGCACGTCGTGGTGGGCGTAGAGCAGGACGGTCGGGGCACCCTCGGGGCCGGCCTTCTTCGCGATCACGGCGGGCGGGGCGCCGTCGTACGCCCGGACGATCTCGCACTCGAAGCCCTCGGCGGCGAACAGGTCGCGCGTGGCCTCGGCGCTGCGCTCGACCTCACCGGCACGAGCCGGGTCGGCGGACACCGACTCGATGCGGACCAGGGCCTCCAGGTCACGGCGGATGCCGGGCATGACCTCGGCGAGACGAGCGGGGATGTCGACAGTCATGGCGACACCCTAAGCGCGGGTGTCTAGCGGTCGAGAGTCGCCCATTCGCCGCTGCGCTTCTCCATCATCAGCTGGCGTTCGGAGTCGGCGAAACCGAGCCGGCGGTAGATCCCGATGGCATCGCCGTCGGTGTCCGCGACGATCACCAGGGTGCGTACGCCAGCCCCGTGGAGGAGGTGGTCGAGGGCGTGCTGGCCGGCCGCGTGGACGCTGGCCGCGGCCAGCCCCTTGCGGCGGTGGTCGGGGTGCGTCTCGACGCTCTGGAAGCGCGCGACGCCCTCCTCGGTCACGAAGATCCCGGCCGTCGAGGCGAGCACCCCGTCGACGTACGCCCCGAGGCGGGTGCCGCGGCCCGCGTCGACGAGTCGGCGCTCCTGGGCGTTCTTCTGGCGCGCGAAGGTCATGAAGGCCTCCTCGGAGGTCTGCGGGTAGAGCTGCTGGCTCAACCGCGCACGCGCCTCCCAGTCCTCGTCGCTCACCAGCTCGCGCACCTCGGCCTCGACCTCGCGCGGCGGCTGCAGCGTCCCGGTGGTGAGCACGGTGGCGACGTCGACGGTCATCCCGGCGGCCTCGAAGGCGGCGCGCCCCTCGTCGGACAGGTCGGCGGTGTCGATGCCGATGCTGACGTGGTCGGCCTCGGGGAACTCGGTGTGGAACGCCGCCACGACCTCCTTCTCGCCCCCGGGCACGGGCGGCTTCCCGAGCAGGATGAAGTTGCCCCAGAAGTACGACGGGTTGTCGGGCGAGCGGACCACGAGGTGCGTCCCGCGGTCCTCCACGACGCTGCCCGAGGAGGTCAGGAGGGCGAGGTCGGTCCGGAAGCCGAGCGAGGTGACGTGCATGGGCGCACGCTAGTCCCCCGGCCCCTAGATGTTGTCCGCGGAGGTGTCCGGGTCGGCGGTCGTCGACGGGGACTCGCCGCGCTCGGGGTCGGCGTCGGCGTCCCACCGCCAGTCCCGCACCTCCGGGAGGTCGTCGCCGTGCGTGCGCGTCCACTGCCGGGCCCGGCGGCGGGTGTCGGTCATCAGCTGGCGCACCTCCGCGGCACGCTGCCCGAGCCCGGGCACGCGGTCGATCACGTCGAGCACGAGGTGGTAGCGGTCGGTGTCGTTCATCATCACCATGTCGAAGGGCGTGGTGGTGGTGCCCTCCTCCTTGTAGCCGCGCACGTGGATGTTGTCGTGGTTGGTGCGGCGGTAGGTCAGCCGGTGGATCAGCCACGGGTAGCCGTGGTAGGCGAAGATGACCGGCTTGTCGGTGGTGAAGACCGTGTCGAAGTCGCGGTCGCTCATCCCGTGCGGGTGCTCCCGCTCGTCCTGCAGGCGCATCAGGTCGACGACGTTGACGAAGCGGACCTTGAGGTCGGGCAGGTGCTCGCGCAGCAGCGAGGTCGCGGCCAGCGCCTCCAGGGTGGGTACGTCGCCCGCAGCGGCGATCACGACGTCGGGGTCTCCCGCGTCGTTGGACGCCCAGTCCCAGATGCCGAGCCCCCGGGCGCAGTGCAGGTCGGCCTGCTGGGCGTCCAGCCAGTCGAAGCTGGGCTGCTTGCCGGACACGACCACGTTGACGTAGTGCTCGCTCTCCAGGCAGTGCGCCATCGTGGAGAGCAGGGTGTTGGCGTCCGGCGGCAGGTAGACCCGGACGACCTCGGCCTTCTTGTTGACCACGTGGTCGATGAAGCCGGGGTCCTGGTGGGAGAAGCCGTTGTGGTCCTGCCGCCACACGTGTGAGCTGAGCAGGTAGTTGAGGCTGGCGATCCGCGGGCGCCACTCGATCTCGCGGGTCGTCTTGAGCCACTTCGCGTGCTGGTTGAGCATCGAGTCGACGATGTGGATGAAGGCCTCGTAGCAGCTGAACAGGCCGTGCCGCCCGGTCAGGAGGTAGCCCTCGAGCCAGCCCTGGCAGGTGTGCTCGGAGAGGATCTCCACCACCCGGCCCGACCGGCCGAGGTGCTCGTCGAGGTCGCTGAGCTCCCCCGCCCAGACCTTGTCGGTGACCTCGTAGACCGCGTCGAGCCGGTTGGAGGCGGTCTCGTCGGGGCCGAAGATCCTGAAGTTGGTGTCGTTGTCCTGCACGACGTCGACGAGGTACTGCCCCAGGACGCGGGTCGGCTCGTGGATCGAGGCCCCCGGGCGCGCGACCTCGACCGCGGAGTCGCGCCAGTCTGGCAGCCGCAGCGGGCGCTTGAGCAGGCCGCCGTTGGCGTGCGGGTTGGCGCTCATCCGCCGCGTCCCCGCGGGCGACTGGGCGGTGATGGCCTCGACGGGCCGTCCGTCGTCGCCGAAGAGCTCGTCGGGGCGGTACGACCTCAGCCACTCCTCGAGCTGCGCCCGGTGGTCGTCGTTCTCCCGGGTGCCGGCGAGCGGCACCTGGTGGGACCGCCAGGTCCCCTCGACCGGCTTGCCGTCCACCTCGGCCGGGCCGGTCCAGCCCTTCGGCGTGACGAGCAGGATCATCGGCCACGGCCGCCGCTCCACGTCACCGTCCTCGCGGGCGGCCCGCCAGATCTCCCGGACCATGTCGTGCGCCTCGTCGAGCGCCGCGGCCATCTGCCGGTGCACGTCGGCGGGGTCGTCGCCCTCGACGGTGATCACGTGGTGCCCGTAGCCGCGCAGCAGGCTCTCGAGCTCGTCGCGGTGGATGCGCGCCGGGATGGTCGGGTTGGCGATCTTCCAGCCGTTGAGGCTCAGGATCGGCAGCACGGCGCCGTCGTGCACCGGGTCGACGAACTTGTTCGCGTGCCAGCTCGCGGCGAGCGGCCCGGTCTCGAACTCGCCGTCGCCGACGACCGCGGTCACCAGCAGGTCGGGGTTGTCCATCGCGGCGCCGTACGCGTGCGAGAGGACGTAGCCGAGCTCGCCGCCCTCGTGGATCGAGCCCGGCGTCTCCGGCGCCACGTGGCTGGGGATGCCGCCGGGGAAGGAGAACTGGCGGAACAGCCGCGCCATCCCGTCGCGGTCGTGGGTGACGGCATGGAACACCTCGGAGTAGGTGCCCTCCAGCCACGCGTTGGCCACCGCAGCAGGGCCGCCGTGACCCGGGCCGCACAGGATGATCGCGTTGGTGTCGCGCTCGCGGATCAGCCGGTTGAGGTGGGTCCAGACGAGGTTGAGGCCGGGCGTGGTGCCCCAGTGGCCGAGCAGCCGCGGCTTGATGTCGTCGCGTTCGAGGGGGCGCTCGAGCAGCGGGTTGTCGAGCAGGTAGATCTGCCCGACGGCGAGGTAGTTGGCTGCGCGGAACCAGAGGTCGAGGTCGTGCACCTGCTCATCGCTGAGGGTCGCCATGGACCTTTCGTACCGGAACCGGGCATGCGCGCGCATCCCCTCCCGAGCCGGTCTGGACGGCTCAGCCGCTCACCACGTTGACCAGACGCTCGCCCGCGACCATCCGGCGGAGCTGGTCGCGCACCAGCGCCGAGACCCGCGGCAGCATCGCGGTCGTGCCGCCGGCGATGTGCGGGGTGATGAGCACGTCGGGCGCGCCCCAGAGCGGGTGGCCGTCGGGCAGCGGCTCGGGGTCGGTGACGTCGAGGGCGAAGCGCAGGCGTCCCGCGTGCGCGAGCACCGCGTCGGTGTCGACCACGGGCCCGCGCGCCACGTTGACCACCAGCGCACCGTCGGGGAGCAGCGACATCGCAGCGTGGTCGAGAAGGCCGCGGGTGGCGTCGCTCAGCGGGACCAGGACGACCACGACGTCCTGCTCGGGCAGCAGGTCGGGCAGGTCGGCGATCGACCGCACCCGGCCCACCAGGTCGTCGTCGCGCTCGCGCGTGGCGACCGCGGTCAGCGAGGTCTTCATCGGCAGCAGCCGCTCGGCCAGGGCGCGGCCGATGGAGCCGTAGCCCAGGACCATCACCCGCGAGTCGGCGAGCGAGCGCCGCATCTTGTCCGAGGTCCAGTGCCCGTGGCTCCGCACGGCCTCGGGGATCCCGCGCAGGCTGGCCAGGACCAGGCCGACCGCGTGCTCGGCGGTGGCGTCGTCGTGCACGCCGGTCGCGTTGCACAGCGTGATCCCGTCGGGCAGCCGCGCGGCGATCCCGTCGTAGCCGGCGCTCTGCAGCTGCACCACCCGCAGTCCCTCGAGCAGGTGGCCGCGGTCGATGACGTCGGCGCGGGTGGCGTAGTGCGGCACCCAGAACGGGACCTCGCCCTCGGGCGGTGGGCCGTCGCCGTTCCAGACCACGACCTCGACGCCGTCGACCGGGCCGACCGCGTCGGCGAGCTCCTGCGTCGCCAGTGCGGCCCTCATGCCTGCCCGCCCGTGAGCGGGAGGTACGGCGTCAGGTCGGTGCGCTCACCGCTCGCGGACACCTTGCCGGAGTCGAGCGCCTCGGCCCAGGTCGTACGTCCTGTGGCGACCGCGAGCCAGGTCTCGGCGTCGGTCTCGACGACCGCGGGCGGCGTGCCACGGGTGTGGCGGACGCCGGGGATCGCCTGCACCGCGGCGAAGGGCGGCACCCGGACCTCCACCGAGCGGCCGGGCGCGCGCGTCTCGAGGACGGCCAGGTAGTGCTTCACGAGCGCCTTGGTGTCGGCGCCCTCCAGCTCTGCTGCGGTGAGGACCTTGAGTCGTGCGGGCACCCGTCGAGCCTAGTTGCCGGGTCGAGTGCGCAGCCCCGCGGCGACCAGTGCCGCGGGCGCACTCGACTCAGGCGATCGAGTCGAGCACCTCGACGCAGGCCGCCCAGGCGTCACCGGCGGTGTCGATCACGCCGAAGTGCCCGCCGGTCACCTCGACCAGGGTGGCGTCAGCACCGGCCCGCTCGGCCGCGGCGACGTACGTCTCCGCCTGCGCGAACGGCACCGTGTCGTCGTCGCGCGCGTGCACCGCCCACACCGGCACGTCCAGCGGCACCTGCGCCAGCGGGTCCGCGCGGTCGTACGCCGCCTCGTCGGGGTCGCCGAGGAAGGCCAGCGCGGCGTCGGTGCCGAGGTGCTCGCGGACGGCGGACCGGAGGTCGAGCACGCCGGCCTGGCTGACCACGTGGGTGAGGTCGGGACCACCCGACCACCGGTCGAAGCGGCCACGCGCGGCGGCCCAGGTGGCGAGGTGGCCGCCAGCCGAGTGCCCGAGGGCGACCAGCGGCCCAGCCGCGAAGGGGGCGAGCACGCCGAGGGCGGCGTGGACGTCGTCGAGGGTCTCGGGGTAGCCGCCGCCGTTGCCGACGCGGCGGTACTCGAGGGTGGCGGTGGTCCAGCCGCGGCCGACCAGGTCGACGGCGAGGGGCTCGGCGTACTCGGCGCCGTACTGCGCCTTCCAGAAGCCGCCGTGGATGACGGCGACCAGCCCGCGGCTGGGGACCTGGGGTTCGCGGACGTCGACCCACTGGCTGGGGTCGTCGCCGTAGGTGATCCGCTGCACTCGTGGCTCCACGGCCGCCACCCTGCCCGACTCCGTGCGCTCGCAGCCAGCCGCGGCGACGCCGATCCCGCCGGAGGCGAGGAGCACCGTCCGCCGGGAGACCCTCACCGCTCCTCGTCCGCCGGCTCGGTCTCGGGGTAGGGCTGCACGAGCTGGAGCAGGAGGTAGGTGCGGCGCTGCGGGTCGCGGCCGCGCGTGCGCGTCGCCCACGACTCGACGAGGTCGTCGATCTCCTGGCGCAGCTGGTGCGCCTCCTCGTCGGTGAGCTTGATCGCGTGGTCGGAGGTCGCGAAGACGCCGCTGCCCTTCGGCATGCCGGTGGCGAAGGCCCGGTCGACGACGTGGCGCATCCAGGCCAGCTTGCTGGTGCGGAAGACGTTGACCGCCGCCCGGCCGCCGGGTGCGTCGCTGAGCTCCGTGAGGTTGACCGTCAGCCCCGCACCGGCGGCCGCCTTCCACACCCGGTCGCGCTTGTCGCGCGCCTCCTCGGGCGCCTCCTCGACCAGGCCGTACTTCGCGAGCTGGCGCAGGTGGAAGCTCGCCTGGTTGGCGGGGATGCCGAGCTCGCGGGCGATGTCGGCGGCGCGGACCGGCCCGCTCGCCTCGAGCTCGTCGAGGATCCGGGTGCGCACCGGGTGGGCGATCGCGCGCAGGACGCGGGGGTCGCTGACGGGCTGCATCTCGGCCATGTCGGCATCCTACCGAATTGCGCACGCACTGTTGCGCAACGTTCCTTGCGCAACATATGGTGCGCATATGCCCGGATACCGCCAGCTCTCGAAGAACCGCGACTTCACCGTCCTCTGGATCGGGGACACCGCCAGCGAGCTCGGCAGCACGCTGTCGATGTTCGTCTTCCCGCTCATCGCCTACGCCCTCAGCGGCTCGGCACTCACCGCCGCCGTCGTCGAGGCGGCGTACCTCGGCGGCCTCTGCGCGACGCTGCTCCCCGCCGGCGTGCTCGCCGACCGCGTCGACCGGAAGCGGATCATGCTCGCCTCGAGCGCGACCGGCCTCGTGTCGTACGCCTCGCTCGCGACCGCGGGGGCGCTCGGCTCCCTCACGCTCCCGCACCTGGTCGCCGTCGCGCTCGTCAGCGGCGTCGCGGCCGGCGCCTTCGACCCCGCGCAGCTGTCGGCGATCCGCTCGGTCGTCTCGACCGAGGACCTGCCCACGGCACTCAGCCAGAACCAGGCGCGCCAGCACGTCGCCTCCCTGCTCGGCGGCCCGCTCGGCGGCGCGCTGTACGCCGTCACCCGCTGGCTGCCGTTCGCGGTCGATTCGCTGACGTACGCCATCGCGTGCGTCACGGTCAGCCGGGTCCGCACGGACCTGTCGGCGCCCCACCGCCGGCACGAGCCGTTGCGGCAGCAGCTCACCGAGGGCTTCCGGTTCATGTGGGCGCGGCCGTTCTTCCGCACGCTGATGACGTGGTCCTCGCTGGCCAACCTCGTCGTCAACGCCCTGTTCTTCGTGGTCGTGCTGCGGATGGTGGCCGCCGGCGTGCCCGCCGCCCAGATCGGCCTGGTCTCGACCGCCGCCGGCGTGGGCGGGATCCTCGGCGCGATGATCGCGCCGAGCCTGATCCACCGGATGCCGACCGGGCGGCTGACCGTGCTCATCGGGTGGATGTGCTGCCTGCCGCTCGTGCCGCTGACGCTGTCGGACAGCGTGTGGACCGCGTGCGCGAGCACCTTCTTCCTGCTGCTGCTCAACCCCGTCGGCAACGCCGGCATCAGTTCCTACCGGATGGCGGTCACCCCCGCCCACCTCCAGGGCCGGGTCGGGTCGACCAGCCAGTTCGTGTCGATGTCCGTCATGCCGCTCGCCCCGCTCCTCGGCGGCTGGTTGCTCGAGCACCAGGGCGGCACGACGGCGATCACCGTGCTCGTCGTGGCCTCCGCGCTCCTCGCGCTCCTGCTCACCGCGAGCCGCTCGATCCGCTCGGTCCCGCGGCCGTCGGAGTGGGTGCTCGAGGACGCCCCGCCGGTCAGCACCCGGGTCGCCGCGTCGCCCTGGGGCAGTGGGGGGGCTGGGGGGGGAACCCCAGGGGCTGTGGGCTGTCGGCCGGGCCCCGGGACAGCCATCTGCCACTGGACTACCCCGGCGGGAAGGCTCCGTGGATGTCGGGGTAGTTAGGGACGTTCTGGTAGGTGGATCGGCCGATTCTCCTACGAGAACGTCCCTAACTACCCCGACTGCGAGGTGGTGGCCCGACTGAAGCGGGCGCCGACCTCCGCCACCTTCTCGACCAGCTCGGGCGGGGACTCCACGACGAAGTCGCCGCCCGAGCCGGCCAGCACCATGACCGGCCAGGCCAGGTCGTCGACGTTCATCTCCAGGAGGCAGCCCGCGCCGTCCGGCGTGACGGTGCCCCAGCGCCCGACCTGGGCGGCGAGCTCGTCGGGCGGCACGGCCACCCGCGCCCGTACGGCGTACCGCTGGGGCATCCGCTTGATGCCCTGCTGGACGAAGGCGAGGGCGTCGTCCGCCGGGAGGTCGCGCGGCCGGAACCGCTGCCCGGTCGGCTCCGGATCGGCGATCCGGTCGAGGCGGAAGCTGCGCCAGTCCATCCGGTCGCGGTCCCAGGCGACGAGGTACCACCGGCGCCCGATCGAGACGAGCCGCAGCGGCTCGACCCGACGGTGCGTGGCCTCCCCCTCGCGCGCGGTGTAGTCGAAGCGCAGCAGCTCGCTGTCGCGGCAGGCCTGGGCGAGCGTGGTGAGCACGGCGGCGTCGAAGACGGGCGCGCCCTCCCACGGCCCGGGCGAGTCGGTCTGGCTGGCGACCGCGTCCATCTGCCGGCGCAGCCGGGGCGGCATCAGCGAGAGGACCTTGGAGAGCGCCTGGACCGACCAGTCGTCCATCCCGGCGACCGCCCCGGCGGCCGCGGTGCGCAGCCCGACGGCCACCGCGACGGCCTCCTCGTCCTCGAGCAGCAGCGGCGGGAGCGAGCCGCCGGCGCGCAGCTGGTAGCCGCCGGCCGCGCCCCGGACCGCGTCGACGGTGTAGCCGAGGTCGCGCAGCCGGTCGACGTCGCGACGCAGCGTGCGCGGGCTCACCTCGAGGCGCTCGGAGAGCTCCGGACCCGGCCAGTAGCGGTGGGTCTGGAGCAGGGACAGCAGCCGCAGCATCCGCTCACTCGTGCTCATGGCTCCCAGAATATTCCGAATGCGGTCAAGAACTGGCCGCTTGGGTCCTTAGCGTCATCTGCATGACCCACACCCACCACACCGGACCGGCGATCGTGACCCGTGGCCTGACCCGCCACTTCACCTCGCGCAAGCAGACCGTCGAGGCCGTCCAGGGCCTCGACCTCGAGATCGGGCAGGGCGAGCTCGTCGCCTTCCTCGGACCCAACGGAGCGGGCAAGTCGACCACGCTGCGGATGCTCACCACCCTCATCCCGCCCACGTCCGGCGCGGCCAGCGTGGCCGGCCACGACGTCGTCACCGCGCAGCGCGACGTACGCCGCGCGATCGGGTTCGTCGGTCAGGGCAACGGCGCCGGCCACCGCCAGCTCGGCCGCGACGAGCTGGTCAGCCAGGGCCGCGCCCACGGCCTCTCCCGCGCCGACGCCCAGCGGCGGGCGGGCGAGCTCATCGAGGACCTCGACCTCGGCGCGGTCGCCGACCGCAAGGTCTCCTCCCTCTCCGGCGGCCAGCGCCGTCGTCTCGACATCGCGATGGGGCTGGTGCACCTGCCGCGCGTGCTGTTCCTCGACGAGCCGTCGACCGGTCTCGACCCGCAGAACCGCGCCAACCTCCAGCAGCTCATCCAGCGACTCCACGCCGAGAGCGGCAGCACGGTCGTGCTGACCACGCACTACCTCGAGGAGGCCGACGCCCTCGCCGGCCGCGTCGTCGTGGTCGACCACGGCCGGGTGATCGCCGACGACACCGCCGCCAGCCTCAAGAGCGGGCTCGGCGACCTCGTCCGCCTCGGGTACGCCGACGCGGCCCACGTCGCCCGGGCCGCCGCCCGCGTGTCCCGCGTGCCCGAGTCGCGGGTCGAGGTCTCCGCCGACTCCGTCGACCTGAGGGTCAAGGACGGGTCCGCGATGGTCGGCGAGCTGCTCGCCGACCTGGCCGCGGACGGCGTACCCCCGTCGCGGGTCGAGGTGGCCAGGCCCACCCTCGACGACGTCTTCCTGGACCTCACCGGCCGCAGCCTGCGCGAGACCCAGTCCACCCCCGAGTCCACCGAGATCGAGAGCGAGGTCGCAGCATGAGCACCTTCTTCACCGACACCGTCAACGTGATGAACCGCGAGCTCAAGCCGGTCTGGCGCGAGCCGATGGCGGTGGTCTTCGCGATGATCCAGCCGCTGGTCTTCCTCGGCCTCTTCGCGCCACTGCTCCCGGAGATGGCGTCCGGGTCCGCACTGCAGTGGTTCGTGCCGGGGATCGTGGCGATGACCGCGCTGATGGGGGCGTCGTTCACCGGGTCGAACCTGATGGAGGAGATGCAGTCGGGCTCGCACGAGCGCCAGCTGGTCTCGCCGCTCGGCCGCCCGGCACTGCTCGTGGGCCGGGCGCTGAAGGAGGTCGTGCCGATGCTGATGCAGGTCGCGATCATCGTCGCGGTCGTGACGCCCTTCAGCTTCGACCTGCACCTCGCCGGCGTCCTCGCGGCCGCCGCGGTGCTGTCGCTCTTCAGCATCGGGATCGGCGCACTGTCGTTCGCGCTGGCGCTGGCGTCGAAGGGCGAGGACTGGATGTTCTGGACGGTCCAGCAGACGCTGCTGTTCCCCACCCTCCTCACCGCAGGTGTGCTGCTGCCGATGGCGGGCGCCCCGCGCTGGCTCGAGGTGGTCTCCACCCTCAACCCGATGACGTACGTCGTCGACGCGGTGCGCGCGCTCTTCGCCGGCACCTTCCCGGTCGACGTCGTCGCCCAGGGTGTCGCCGGCGCGGCCGCGGTCGCGGCGCTCGGTCTCTGGGTCGGGGTGAGGGCGATGCGCCGCTCGAGCTGAGGGGGCTCCCTCTTCCCGCCGGGGTAGTCCAGTGGCAGATGGTCGCTCGGCCCGGGTAGTCCAGGGGCAACCGTCCGTCGGCCGATCAGGAGCCGAGGACCGCCGGGAGGGTCGCCCGCCAGGCGGCCTTGGCCTCCGCGACGGGGACCTCGAAGGCGCCGTCGACCGAGATCGTGTCGCCACCGGTGCGCCCGAGGGGCGTGAGGGGTACGCCGTGGCGCTCGGCGAGCGCGAGCAGGGCGTCGACCTGCTCGTCGGTCACCGTGACGAGCGCGCGGGCCGTCGACTCGGAGAAGAGGTCGACGAAGGCGTCGCCGGGCAGCGCGACCGACACCCCGATGCCGGCCGCGAAGGTCGACTCGGCCAGCGCCTGGGCGAGGCCGCCCTCGGACAGGTCGTGGGCGCTGGTGACCACACCGTCGCGGGCGGCGTCCTGGAGCAGCGAGGCGAGCGCCTGCTCGGCGGCCAGGTCGAGCCGGGGCGGAAGACCGCCGAGGTGGCCGTGCACGACGTGCGCCCACTCGGACCCGGAGAGCTCGTTGTGGGTCTCGCCGAGCAGGAAGACCCGCTCGCCCGCGGCGCGGAAGCCGGTCGGCGTACGGCGGGTGACGTCGTCGATGACGCCGAGGACCGCGACCACCGGGGTCGGCAGGATCGCCGTCTCGCCGGTCTGGTTGTAGAGGCTGACGTTGCCGCCGGTGACCGGGATGCCGAGCTCGAGGCAGGCGTCCTTGAGGCCGCGGCAGGCCTCGGCGAACTGCCACATCACCGCCGGGTCCTCGGGCGAGCCGAAGTTGAGGCAGTCGGAGACCGCGAGCGGCCGGGCGCCGCCGGTGGCGACGTTGCGGAACGACTCGGCCAGCGCGAGCTGGGCGCCGGCGTAGGGGTCGAGCTTGGCGAAGCGGCCGTTGCAGTCCGTCGAGACCGAGACGCCGAGGTTGGTGTCGGCGTCCACGCGCACCATGCCCGAGTCGGCGGGCTGCGCGAGGACGGTGTTGCCCTGGACGTAGCGGTCGTACTGGTCGGTGATCCACGACTTGTCGGCGAGGTTGGGCGACGCCACGAGCCGGAGCAGGGTGTCGCGCAGCTCCTCCCCGGACGACGGGCGGGCCAGGCGCGAGGCGTCGTCGGCCTGCAGCTCGTCCTGCCAGTCGGGACGGGCGTAGGGGCGCTGGTAGGTCGGGCCGTCGTGCGCCACCGACCGCGGGGGTACGTCGACGACGCGCTCGCCGTGCCAGTCGATGTGCAGGCGGCCGGTGTCGGTCACCTCGCCGACGACCACTGCCTCGACGTCCCACTTCTCGCAGATCGCCATGAAGGCCTCGACGTCGCCGGGCTCGACGACCGCCATCATCCGCTCCTGCGACTCGCTCATCAGGATCTCCTCGGGCGCGAGCGTGGAGTCGCGCAGCGGCACCCGGTCGAGCTCGACGTGCATGCCGCCGTCGCCCGCCGAGGCGAGCTCGGAGGTGGCGCAGGACAGCCCGGCACCGCCGAGGTCCTGGATGCCGGCGATCACGCCGGCGGCGAAGAGCTCGAGCGTGCACTCGATGAGCAGCTTCTCCATGAAGGGGTCGCCGACCTGCACGCTCGGGCGCTTGGCGGGACCACTGCTCCCATCAGAGTTGGCGTCGAAGGTCTCGCTCGCGAGCACCGAGACGCCGCCGATGCCGTCGCCGCCGGTGCGGGCGCCGTAGAGCACGACCTGGTTGCCGACACCGGACGCCTTGGCGAGGTGGAGGTCCTCGTGACGCAGCACGCCGACGCAGAGCGCGTTGACCAGCGGGTTGCCGGCGTACGTCGCGTCGAAGACGGCCTCGCCGCCGATGTTGGGCAGGCCGAGGCAGTTGCCGTAGCCGCCGACGCCGGCCACGATCCCCGGCAGCACCCGCGCGGTGTCGGGGGCGTCGAGCGGGCCGAAGCGCAGCGGGTCCATGACGGCGACCGGGCGTGCGCCCATCGCGAGGATGTCGCGGACGATGCCGCCGACGCCGGTCGCGGCTCCCTGGTAGGGCTCGACGAACGACGGGTGGTTGTGGCTCTCGACCTTGAAGGTCACGGCGTAGCCCTGGCCGATGTCGATGACGCCGGCGTTCTCGCCGATGCCCGCGAGCATCTTGCCTACGGGCGTCTCCTGCGGGATCTCGCCGAACTGCTTGAGGTGCACCTTGGTGGACTTGTAGGAGCAGTGCTCGCTCCACATGACCGAGTACATCGCCAGCTCCGAGCTGGTCGGGCGGCGGCCGAGGATCTCGCGGATCCGGGCGTACTCGTCGGCCTTGAGGCCGAGCTCGGCCCACGGCTGCTCGCGCTCGGCGTCGGCGGACGCCTGGGCCACCGTGTCGAGGGTGCCGGTCGCGCCGGACGTGGTCAGGGACTGCTGGGCGCTCGTGTCGGGCACGGGCGCCAATCTACCGGCGGACCGCTTGAGGCTGCTTGCCGGTCCATCAGGTCTCGACACGCTCCGTCCCGGCTTCGCAGGCTCAGCCGGGGTCGCTGCTCGACCACCGTCGAAGTAGTCCGCTGACGCGTCCTACTTCAGCAGTCCGTCGGCGAGGACCTCAAGCATCGGGCGCACGGCCGCGGGCTCGAGGTCGGACTGGTCGGCGACGGTGGCGACTCCTCCGACGAGACGGGCGACCTGGAGCGACGACACGTCGTCGCGTACGGCGTCCTCCGCCCGCAGCTCGTCGAGCACCCGCTCGCTCGCGTGCTGCAGTACCTGGCACTTCGTGCGGATCGGCGACGCCTCGTCGCCCATGGCGCCGGTGATCTTGGCGGGACCGCCCTTGTGCACGCTGATCAGCCGGACGTACTCCTCGAACCAGTTGAGCAGCAGGTCGCGCGGGCCGCCCTCGTGGGCCAGCGCCTTGTCGGCGGTCTCCTCGACGTGGTCGACCCACGCCTGCATGACCGCGTCGATCAGGTCGTCGCGGCTCGGGAAGTGCCGGTAGAGCGTGCCCGGACCCACCCCCGCCTGCTTGGCGATGAGGTCGAGGGAGGCGTCGTAGCCCTGCTCGCGGAAGACCTGGCGGGCGACCTCGACGATGCGGTCACGGTTGCGCTGGGCATCGGCTCGCACGGAAATCTCACCTCAGGGCTTGCTAAACGGAGACAGTCTCCGTATTGTCGTGGAGGAAGCGGAGTCATCCTCCGGATCTACTGTACCTCGGCCCACGAGGCCAGAACAGGACCGCACCTCATGTCATCGACCACCTCCCTGCAGCCGCAGGGATCCCGCCGGGAGCTCCCCGTGGACCTCCCGCCGCAGGCCGGCCGCGCAGCCGCCGGCATCGCGATCGTGCTGGTCGCCCAGCTGATGATCGTGCTCGACGCCACCGTCGTGAACGTCGCGCTCCCCCGCATCGACGCCGACCTGGGCTTCGGCCCCGCGTCGCTGTCGTGGGTGCTCAACGCGTACACCCTCGCCTTCGGCGGCCTGCTGCTCCTCGGTGGGCGCCTCGGCGACGTCTTCGGCCGCCGCCGTGCCTTCGAGCTCGGCCTGGCCGTCTTCACCGTCGCCTCCGCGCTCGGCGGCCTGGCCCAGACCCCGGGCCAGCTCGTCGCGACCCGCGCCCTCCAGGGCGTCGGCGCCGCGCTCGCCGCACCCAGCGTCCTGGCGCTGCTCACCACGAGCGCGCCCGACGACGCCGCCCGCAACCGGGCCTTCGCCCTCTTCGGCGCCGTCTCCTCAGGTGGCGCATCCATCGGCCTGATCCTGGGCGGCCTGCTGACCGACGTCGGCTCCTGGCGCTGGACGCTCTTCATCAACGTGCCACTCGGCCTCGCCGTGCTCCTCCTCGTCGGCCGCTTCGTCGACGAGACCCCGCGTCGTCCCGGCCGCTTCGACCTCGTCGGCGCCGCCAGCGCGACCGTCGGCGCCGTCTCGCTCGTGTGGGCGCTCATCGGCGCTCCCGAGCACGGCTGGGGCTCGGCCCGCACCATCGGCGGCTTCGTCCTCGGCGCGGCGCTGCTCCTGCTGCTCGCCCGCACGGAGACCCGGCACCCGCACCCCATGGTGCAGCCGCACCTGGTCCGCAGCCGCCGCCGCATCGGCGCTCTCGCCGCGATGGCCCTGGTCATCGGCGCGAACTTGTCGATGTTCTTCCTGGTCGTCCAGTACGTCCAGACGGTGCTCGGCTTCGGCCCGCTGATGTCGGGCTTCGCGTTCCTCCCCTTCAGCCTCGGCATCTTCGGGATGTCGCGCTTCACCCCGTGGCTGATCGCCCGGGTGGGGCCGCGCGCCATGCTGATGACCGGCACGGCAGCCCTCACCGTCGGCTACGCCTGGCTCAGCGGCGCGGACGCGACCGGCACCTACCTCGGCGCCGTCTTCGGCCCGATGTTGATCGCCGGTCTGGCGACCGGCCTGGTGTTCATGCCGATCACCGTGACGGTCCTCGCGGGCGTCGAGAACGAGCACGCCGGCTCTGCGTCGGGACTGCTGCAGACCACGCAACAGCTCGGCAGCGCCGTCGGCGTCGCGGTGATCGTCTCGGTGTACGCCGCCGGCGCGGTGCCCGGCCAGTTCGTGCCCGGGCTCCGGGCCGCCTTCCTCACCTCGGCCGGCTTCGCGGCCCTCGCGCTGCTGGTCGCCGCCACGGTGCTCCGCACGCCGCGGGCCGAGGTGGATCCGGCGGTGCTCGACCCCGAGCCGGAGGTCGTCGCCGAGGCCGCCTGACCCGCCCGGCGGATCAGCGACCCGCGCCCCCGTCGTCGGCCTCCCGGCCGGCGTCGGGGGCGTCGTCGTCCCCCGCGACCTCGAGGTCGTCGGCGTCCTCGGTCTCCTCGACCTCCGGCAGCCGCTCCTTGTCCTGCTTCTCCGCCTCGCGCTCGGCCTTCCGGGCGGCGCGCTCGGCGCGCTTCTCCTCGAGCGCGGCGCGCTTGGCGTCCCTGGCCGCCTGCTTCGCGGCGTCCTTGTCGCGTGCGGCGCGCGACTCCCCGTCCTCGGACTGGCCCTGCAGCTTCGGCGTCGCGAGCCGCTGCGCCCCGGCGCGGCCACTGGCCATGCCGCGCGACATGGTGCCGGCCCGGGCCGCCATGGCGCCGCCGCCCATCCCGCCGATCGGCGGGGTCGCCCCCGGCGCCTGCCGACGGCTGCCGCGCAGCCCCGGCGCGGCACCCGCCGCGGTCGCGATGACGGGGGCGAGACCGGCAGCCGAGATGCCGGTGAGGTGCGGCATCGTGAACGAGATCGGGGCGATCGGCGGCAGTCCGGCGACGCCGCCTGCCCCGCCCTGCGCGGAGCCGAGCACGGAGGTGCTGGGGACCGGCACCAGGCCGACGCCCGACTCCTCCTCGCCGATCTCGAGCCCCCGGGCGAAGGTCCCGCCGGTGAGGGTGGTCAGCTCCGTGCGGACCATCATGAACTCGGCGCGCGCGGACCGCAGCCGGGTGCTCTCCTGGTCGAGCGCGAGGGTGAGCCGACGGCGGATCTCCTCGGCCTCCAGCTGGCCGGCGCTCACCTTGGTGCGGTCGTCGTCGGCCTCGGGCTTGAACACCAGGAAGCGGCTCTCGCCCACCACCTCGTGGGGGATCGTCGCGACCTTGTTCCAGGCCTGGTCGAGCTCCTTCTGGGCGGAGGTGATGATGCTGCCGACCGCCCGCAGCGAGCCCGAGACCTGGGTCGCGAGGGTGGTGAACCGGTCGAGGTTGGCCAGCACCTGCCGGCGGTGGTGCTCGTAGCTCTCGGCAGCCGCGGCGTCCCAGCCCTCCGTCGCGCGCAGCGCGGCGTCGACGATCTCGTCGCCGCGCCGGGCCATCAGGGTCGCCACCTCGCTCCACCGCAGCGCCGCCACCTCCAGCGGTCGTACGTCGGAGCGCAGCTCCCACAGGTGGGCCGGCACCGTCAGCGCCCCCCGTGCCCGGGCATCCTGCCGAACCCGCCGTCGCCCATCTGGTGCGCGGCCCGGTCGAGCTCGGAGGCGACGGTGTCGTCGGCGCGCACCGCGTCGTGGGCGGCGTCGAGCAGGCCCTCGACGCCGAGGCCGAGCGCTCCGGTCAGCGCGGCGACCACCTCTCCCGCGTCGGCGAGCGAGTCGGCGTACGACGCGGCGACGTTGCGCGTGCCGGCGGCGTCGCCGAGCGCCGCACAGGCGTCGGTGAGGTCGTCGAGCGCGGCGGCCCAGTCCTGGACCATCGCCGCGAGGATCGCCTCCGAGGACGCGGCGAGCTCGACCAGCCTGGTCGGCTCGACCTGCATCAGGGACCGCTTGCCGCTCGTGCTCACCCCTCCGGGATACCCGTGCCGGCAGGGCCCAAACCGCCTCGGCCGAACCTGTGGGCAAACAAATGGCGACCGGCGGTTTCGCCGCGGGGACTTCGGGGAACGTGACCCGGCACAGCTCGACCTCCTCCCCTCGGCCCCCAGGAGATGCGCATGAACGCCGTGATGACCGTCGACCTCTCCGAGCTCGATGCCTGGTCCGCGCAGGTCCAGCGCGCGAGCGACGACCTCACCGGCATCGCGCGCAACGGTGGCCACAGCCTCGTCCAGACCGACTTCGGGCCGATCCTCGAGACGATGATGGGCGCCTACAACGCCCTGCTCCCCTCGGTGCACCAGTCGCTGACCGACAACGGCACCGGGATGGGCGACCACGCCGAGGCCCTGCGTGCCACAGCGCGCGACTTCACGCTGACCGAGGACGGCGTCGTACGCCGCCACCGCGCCGCGGGCATCGACGGGCGCGACGGGTCGAGCAGCTTCTTCGACGTCGCCGACACCACGATCCGCCGGGCCGGCCCGACCGAGTCGAGCCTGCCGCAGATCAGCTTCGGCTTCCCCTACGACACCGTGTGCGACCTCGTCCGGATGCTCACCGGCTTCGACATCCGTGCCGAGCTCGCCGAGAAGATCGGCGGCGACGTGGTCGGCGCCTCGTCGCAGGGCTCGTCGTTCGGCAGCCTCGGCACCTCGATGAGGGGCGTCGCCGCCAACCTGCAGAGCGGTGGCGAGACGATCTCGAAGACCTGGCAGGGCGGCGCGTCCGACGCGGCGATCAAGCAGATCGGCACCTGGGTCGGGTCGCTGAACACGCAGGCCGGGCAGCTGATCCAGATGGGCCAGAACGTCGTGCAGATCTGCCGCGACGCGTGGCAGACCGCGCTGTCGGTCGTGCAGTGCGTGAAGTCCGCGGTGCAGACCGTGTCGTCGGCGCTCGCCACGATGAGCATCCCCGGCGTCGGCTGGGCCCGCGTGGTGCAGGCCGTGTGGCAGGCGTTCCAGGCCGTGATGAAGGCCTACAAGGCGATCATGAAGCTGATCAACATCCTCAAGCAGGTCAAGTCCTTCATCGAGACCGTGAAGAACTTCTTCGACGGGGACAAGGCGCCGGTCTCCACTCCGACCGCCCCGGGCTCGACCGGCGCGCCGAGCAGCGTGATCCGCGACCCGGAGTCGGTCTCGACGCCGACGATCGGCCAGCGAGCACCTGTCGCGCCGACGCCGGCCTTGGCATGAGCGACGAGGCGCGCAGCCAGGCCGAGATCCTGGCCGCCATCGACGAGGCCCGCGAGGACCTCGGCGCGAGCCTGGCCGACCTGAAGGCGACGGTCGAGCAGATGAACGCCCGCCCGCTGCTCACCGACGAGGAGAAGGAAGCCCTCGAGGAGCAGGCGGAGTCGGGCGAGCTCGGCGAGGACATGAAGACGCTCGTCGGGAAGATCAAGGGCGGCGAGGACACCTGGGAGCAGGTGTTCGCAGGCGAGTCCGCCAACGGTGCACTCCTCCAGGGACACCTCACGCGGATGTTCGAGGAGCACAAGGAGGACATCGCGCTGGCCTTCGAGGATCTGATCGAGGAGGAAGAGGCCAAGGGCAACTTCCTCCTCGACGAGGTGCCGACCCGCGACTCCTGAACTACACGCCTGTAGTTCTCCCGAAGCCCTGTTACGTGTGTGACTGGTGTGGTTTCCTGCTGGGGCCTCGCCCTTCCCCGCCTGATCCACGCCGGAGTCACCGCATGCGTCCCCTGCCCCGTACGCTCCTCGCCGCCCTCGCGCTCGTCCTCGCCGCGCCGCTCGTCGGGTCGGCCCCGGCGGGGGCCGAGGGCTCGAGCAGCGCGTCCCGGTTGGCCAGCCAGCGACAGGTCGCGCTGGCGACGCCCGGCGACTTCACCGGCTACGGCTTCGACCAGTGCATGGCCCCCACCCAGTCGGCGATGGACACGTGGTGGGCGAAGTCGCCCTTCACCGCCGTCGGCATCTACATCTCCGGCGACTCGCGCGCGTGCCGCACGCAGACCAACCTGAGCCCGACGTGGGTCGCGACCCAGGTCGCGCGCGGCTGGCGACTGCTCCCGATCGCCCTCGGCCCACAGGCCTCGTGCCAGCCGCGCTTCCCCCGCTACAAGGACGACTTCAAGATCTCCAACAAGCCGGCCGGCGGCTACGCCACGGCGGCCGCCCAGGGCGTGGCCGAGGCCGACAAGAACGCTTCCGACGCGACGGCGTACGGCATCGGCCCGGGCAGCACGATCTGGTACGACCTCGAGGGCTTCGACGTGAAGAACACCGCGTGCCGCGAGTCCGCACTGGTCTTCACGTCCGCGTGGGTCACCCGGATCAAGCAGCACGGCTACGTCGCCGGCTTCTACTCCAGCGCCAGCTCCGGCATCAAGATGCTCGACGACGCGCGCACCCGGCGGCCCGGCCAGTTCGCTCTGCCGGACCGGATCTGGATCGCCCGCTGGGACGGCGCCGCCAACACCTCGACGTCGTACATCCCCGAGGACGGGTGGCGTCCGGGTGGGCGGATGAAGCAGTACCGCGGCGGCCACAACGAGACGTGGGGCGGCGTGACGATCAACATCGACAGCAACTTCATCGACCTCGGCGCCGGCTCGCAGCCCGTGGCCGAGGGACGCTGCCCGGGCACCCGGCTCGGCTACTGGAAGTACCCGACCCTGTCGCCGACCTCCGCGCAGGCCACCCGCGTGAAGGTGCTCCAGTGCCTGCTCACCGAGCAGGGCACCTACTCCGGGCCGGTCAACGGCGCCTACGACGCCGCCACGATCGCCGCGGCCCGCGCCTGGCAGGCGGCCCGGAAGTTCACCCCCACCGACACCTTCGAGAAGCGGCACTGGACCGCGCTGCTCTCCGCCGGGGCGCGTACGACGATCAAGCGCGGCTCGGTCGACGAGTCGGTCCACCGGCTCCAGCGGGCGCTCAACGCGGCCGGGGCCGGCAAGTTCCGGGCGACGGGGGTCTTCGACGCCAAGACCGAGACCGCGCTGCGGACCTACCAGTCGCGGCTCAAGATCGCCGTCTCCGGCGTCGCCACCCGCCAGACCTGGAACAAGCTCCAGCGCGGCCTCTGACCCTCCGTGGACCTCGTTCGTGATCCCCGGCTGACCGACCGGGGATCACTGACGTCAGGCGGGTGGGCCGACGACCAGCGCGACGCCGGTGAGGCCGGCGACGGCGAGCAGGCCGACGACGAGGCCCTGGGCCGGGCGTCGGAGCAGCCAGGCGGCGAGGCGCTCGAGGACGCCACGCGGCTCCTCGGCGCGGAGGCGCCAGGTGTCACCGAGGAGCCCGGCGCGCTCGGCGTACCGCTCGAAGGGCACCGTCGCGAACGGCGGGACGGCCGCCAGCAGGCCGAGCGCGACGCGGCCGACCGACCACCGCTGGTCGATCCACAGCAGCACGGTGGTCAGGCAGTAGGCGATGAACACGACGCCGTGGACCATGCCGAAGACCTGCACGCCGAGCTCGGTCGTCTCCGTGACGTACTTGAGGAACATGCCCGTCAGCAGCAACGCCCAGGTGACGGCCTCGGCGCGCGCGACGAGGCGGTAGAGACGCACCGGGTTCATGCGAAGACCTTCTCAGCGAGCGAGGTGAAGAAGCCGAGCCCGTCGGTGCCGGGACCGGTGAGGTCCTCGACGGCGTGCTCGGGGTGGGGCATCAGGCCGACCACGTTGCCGCGCTCGTTGGAGATTCCGGCGATGTCGCGCAGCGAGCCGTTGGGGTTGTCGTCGAGGTAGCGCGCGACGACGCGGCCCTCGCCCTCGAGCCGGTCGAGCGTCGCCTCGTCGGCGACGAAGCCGCCCTCACCGTTCTTGAGCACGATCGTGACCTCCGCCCCGGCGGCGTACGCCGACGTCCACGGGGTGTCGACGCGCTCGATGCGCAGCCGCTGGTCGCGGCAGACGAACTTGCGGTGGTCGTTGCGGATCAGCGCACCGGGCAGCAGGTGGGACTCGCAGAGGATCTGGAATCCGTTGCAGATGCCGAGCACAGGCATGCCCTTGCCGGCCGCCTCGACGACCGAGGTCATCACCGGCGCGAAGCGCGAGATCGCGCCGCAGCGGAGGTAGTCGCCGTAGGAGAAGCCGCCGGGCAGCACGACCGCGTCGAC
Source organism: Nocardioides sp. (assembly GCF_041913365.1). Lineage (GTDB taxonomy): Bacteria > Actinomycetota > Actinomycetes > Propionibacteriales > Nocardioidaceae > Nocardioides. The sequence goes on along the minus strand of NZ_JAYSFM010000013.1, from coordinate 24,293 downwards.
GCCCTGCAGGTCCTCGTCGCCGTGCCACAGCGCGACCGCCTCGTTGCCGCCGATGCGCACCGCGCGGCGCGCGTCGACGTCGTCGAGCGAGCCGGGGAAGGTGACGACCCCGACCCTCATGCGCGGCCGGCCTCGTGCGCGACCTCGGCGACCGAGTGCTCCTCGACGTGGACCTCGTAGTCCTCGATCACCGGGTTGGACAGCAGGGTCTCGGCGACCTTGTCGATCTCGGCGAGCACCGCGTCGGTGATCTCGCCGTCGACCTGCAGCTCGAACCGCTTGCCCTGGCGGACATCGGTGACGAGGTCGAACCCGAGGCGGGGCAGCGCACCGAGCACCGCCTTGCCCTGGGGGTCGAGGATCTCGGGCTTGGGCATGACGTCGACGACGACTCGGGCCACGGAGTGCTCCTGGGGACAGGCTGGAGGGGGCGAGGCTGATTCTAGTGACGTCCCGGTGCGGGCCCCGCGCCGGGCACGCATGTGCGGACACCGGCCCGGGTACGCGGAGTCCATGATCCGCGTCGGCATCTCCGGCTGGCGGTACGCCGGCTGGCGCGGCGTCTTCTACCCGCCCGGCCTCCCCCAGCGCCGCGAGCTCGAGCACGCCGCGGCCCGGATGTCCACGATCGAGGTCAACGGCTCGTTCTACGCGCTCCAGCGGCCGTCGAGCTGGCGGTCGTGGGCAGCCGAGGTGCCCGAGGACTTCGTCTTCGCCGTGAAGGGCCCACGGTTCATCACGCACATGAAGAAGCTGGTCGACGTGGAGGCGCCGCTGGCCACGTTCCTCGCCACGGGTGTGCTCTCGCTCGGCCACCGCCTCGGACCGATGCTGTGGCAGCTGCCGCCCAACCTCGGCTTCCACCCCGACCGGCTGGCGGCGTTCTTCGACCTGCTCCCACGGCGTACGTCCGAGGCGGCGGCGCACGCCACTGCCCACCACGACGCGTCGAAGCTCAAGGAGCCCGCCGACACCGCGACGCCGGAGGACCGCCCACTGCGCCACGTGCTCGAGGTGCGGCACGACTCCTTCCGCAACCCCGAGTTCTGCGAGCTGCTCCGCGCGCACGACATCGGGATGGTGGTCGCCGACTCGGCCGGCACGTGGCCGATGTTGGACGAGGTCACCAGCGATGTGGCGTACGTCCGGCTCCACGGCGACCAGGAGCTCTACACCAGCGGCTACTCCGACGCTGCCCTCGACCACTGGGCCGAGAAGGCCCGCCGCTGGGACGCCGACGGCCTCGACGTGTACGTCTACTTCGACAACGACGCCAAGGTCCACGCCCCCTTCGACGCCCTCGCCCTCCAGGAGCGCCTCGGGATCACGCCGCCCGAGCGTTGAGGGGTCATTCGCGGCGGCGCGCCGCGACGATCACGAGCGCGACCCCGAGGCCGGCGACGAGGGGACCGAGGATCGCCCAGATGCTCTGGTCGGTCATCGGGCTGCCCTCGAGGTAGCCGAGGCCCTGCGCGGTCCAGACGCCGCCGGTCGCCACCATCACCACGCCGAGCGCGATGAGGAGTGCGCGCATCAGCTCAGCTCCCGCTTGAGGATCTTCCCGGTCGCGGTCATCGGGAGGGCGTCGACGAACTGGACGATGCGGGGGTACTTGTAGGCGGCCATCTGCTCCTTGGCCCACGCCACCAGCTCGTCCTCGGTCACCGTCGCGCCGTCGTTGCGGATCACGACCGCCTTGACCTCCTCGCCGTGGCTGTCGTGGGGTACGCCGATCACAGCGGCGAGCGACACGTCGGGGTGCGTCATCAGCACCTCCTCGACCTCGCGCGGGTACACGTTGTAGCCGCCGCGGATGATCATGTCCTTGGAGCGGTCGACGATGTAGTACCAGCCGTCGGCGTCCTTGCGGCCGAGGTCGCCGGAGCGGAACCACCCGTCGACGATCGCCTCCTTGGTGGCGTCGGGGCGGCCGTAGTAGCCCTTCATGATGTTCGGGCCCTTGATCGCGATCTCGCCGACGACGTCGGGCGCGTCCTCGACGTCCTCCCGGACCCCGGGCTCAGGGTCGATCAGCTTCATCTCGACGCCCGGGATCGGCTTGCCGATCGACCCGACGCGGACCGGCTCGCCCCACACCGAGAAGCTCGCGACCGGCGAGGTCTCGGAGAGTCCGTAGCCCTCGAGGATGGTGACGCCGAAGCGGCGCTCGAACTCCTTGTGCACCTCGACCGGCAGCGCGGAGCCGCCGGCGACGGCGACCCGCATCCGCTCGGCGAGCTTGTGCACGTCGACGCCCGAGTCGTCCAGGGCACCGAGCAGCCCCCAGTACATCGTCGGGACGCCGGCGAAGAACGTCACGCCCTCCTTGTCCATCAGCGCCAGCGCGGGACCGGCCTCGAAGCGCGGCAGCAGCACGACGGTGCCGCCGAAGGCGAAGCCGGCGTTCATGATCACGGTCTGGCCGAAGGAGTGGAACAGCGGCAGGACGCACAGCAGGGTGTCGGGGGTCTCGGCGTCGGCGCCGAAGAGCGCGTCGCTGGCCAGCGCGTTGCTGATCATGTTGCGGTGCATCAGCTCGGCGCCCTTGGGCTGCCCGGTGGTGCCAGAGGTGTAGAGGATGACGGCGGTGTCGTCGCCGTCGACGTCGACGGTCGCGAAGACCGGCGACTGTCCGACGAGCGCCTGGCCCAGGGTCGGCGCCCCCTCGATCGGCGACTCAGCCGCCGGGTCGGCGGTGATCAGGAAGAAATGCTCGCAGCCCTCGGCCTGCTCGAAGCCGGCGTGCCCCTCGGCGCCGATCGGCAGCTCGGGCGTGCCCTGGAAGCAGAAGTACGCCTTCGCGTCCGAGTCGTCGAGGTGGTAGGCCACCTCGCGGCCCTTGAGCAGCACGTTGAGCGGCACCACGGTCGCGCCGGCCTTGAGGATGCCGTAGTAGACGATCGGGAAGTACGGCAGGTTCGGGCAGCTGAGCGCGACCTTGTCCCCCGGCTGGATGCCGCGCGAGACCAGCAGGTGGGCGACCTGGCTGGCGGCGGCGTTGACCTGCGCGTAGGTCAGCCGGGTGTCGCCGAGCACCACGGCGGTGCGGTCGGGGTGGGTCTCGGCGGTGCCTTCGAGGAGCGAGGAGAGGTTCGGCATGGCGCCAACCTACTCAGCAGTCAACAGGCCGTCACCCGTCTGCGCGTGGCTCCTTGTGCTGCGCGATCCGGTGGCTGGCGGTGCGCAGGTCGGCGGCGATCGCGCGGCCGGCGAGCAGGCCGGAGCTGCCCGCGGCCATGGCGTACACGCCGGAGCCGTTCACCTCGCCCTCGGCCACGACCCGGCACCCGCGCGCGGTCGAGGTGAAGCGCAGCCGCAGCGTCGCCTCGACCCCGCGCCACGTGCCGCGCTCGGCCCACGAGCGGAAGGGCGCGAACTCCACGACCACCAGGCTGGGTCGGACGCCGACCATGGTGAGCTCGGTCCAGGCCTGCCCGAGGTGTGGCTCCTCGTCCTCGGGGACGTCGGTCGACAGCAGGCTCGACTGCCACTCCGGCCGCAGCCGGGGATCGACGAGGTAGGTGAACGCTTCCTCCGCCGTGTGCGGCATCTCCTCGGTGGCGGAGAAGCGGCGGGTGGTCAGAACGTCTCCCCGGTGAGCAGCTCGAACGCCTCGACGTAGCGGGCGCGGGTGCGCTCGACGACCGCGTCGGGCAGGGGCGGCGGGGCCTCGCCGGAGTGGCGGTCCCAGCCGGACTCACCGGTCAGCCAATCGCGCACGATCTGCTTGTCGTACGACGGCTGGGCGCGGCCCGGCTGCCACTGGTCGGCCGGCCAGAAGCGGCTGGAGTCGGGGGTGAGGACCTCGTCGCCGAGGATCGTGGTGCCGTCGGGTCGCCGGCCGAACTCCAGCTTGGTGTCGGCCAGGATGATCCCGCGCTCTCGCGCGATCGCGTGGGCCTTGTCGTAGACCTCCATGGTCAGCATCCGCAGCTCGGCCGCGGCGTCGTCGCCGACGGCCTCGACGACGGCCTCGTAGTCGACGTTCTCGTCGTGGTCGCCGAGCGCGGCCTTCGTGGCGGGGGTGAAGATCGGCTCGGGCAGGTGGCTGCCGTCCTGCAGTCCGGCCGGGAGCGGGATGCCGCAGACCTCGTTGGTGCGCTGGTAGTCGAGCAGCCCGGAGCCGGTGAGGTAGCCGCGCGCCACGCACTCCACCGGGAACATCTCGAGCCGCTCGCAGACCACCGCGCGGCCGGCGACCTCCTTGGGCACATCGGTCGACACGACGTGGTTGCCGACCAGCGCGGAGAGCTGGTCGAACCACCACAGCGACATCCGGGTGAGGATCTCGCCCTTGTCGGGGATGGTCGTGTCGAGGACGAAGTCGTAGGCCGAGATGCGGTCGCTGGCGACCATCAGCAGCCGACCCTCGTGCTCGCCGGAGTCGATCCGGTAGAGGTCGCGCACCTTGCCCGAGTGGATGTGGGTGGCGCCCTCGATGACAGGGGCTGCGGGGATGTTCAGCTCGGCCACGCGGCCAGCCTATCGGTGACCGACGGGGGTCAGCGGTGCAACCACCACGACATCCTCCGCGTGATCCACGGGAGGAAGACGTAGGTCATCAGGGGCGTCATCACCGTGGTGACCAGCACGACGCGCGGCACCAGGGGCCAGCCCGAGATGGTGTGCGAGGCGATGAAGTTGGCGGTCAGGCTGAGCGGCAGGAAGACCAGGAAGATCACGACCATCTGCTTCCAGCGCGGCGGCGGGACGGGCGCGGCGCTGAGCGCCTCGACCGAGGCGGGCTCGTCGAACCAGCCCTCGATGCCCGTACGCCGCTCGCGACGGCTCTCCTCGACGTCACCCTGCGCGGCCTCGAGCCACCAGGCGCGCTGCGGGGAGGCCTCCCACGCGGCGAGCGAGTCGGCGTCGGCGAAGCGGTAGAGCATGTGCCAGTCGGTCGAGTCGGTGCTCGGGCGGACCCAGCCGGAGCCGAGGAACCCGTCGAACCTCTCGGCCATCGAGGTCCCCGCCTGCATCCAGGCCAGCATCTGCGCGGTGTGCGACGGGTCGACGTGGCGGGTGACGGACACGGTGACGGGGGCGGTCATCCGTCCAGTGTCGAGCGTGGGCGCCCGCGGAGTGAAGCCGCGGGCGACGAGATCCCGCCCACTCCGCACTGGTCCTCGCTTTGTCGACTGACTTACTCTAGATTCGGACCGACGCCCTGGGAGGGGACCCGCATGAGCCGAGCACCACGCCCCGACTTCCTCGTGATCGGCGCACCCAAGGCCGGCACGACCGCGCTCCACGCGGCGCTGGCCCAGCATCCCGACGTGTTCGTCTCCACGCCCAAGGAGCCGAAGTACTGGCTGTGCGACGGCGCCCCGCCGCCGGCCTGGCGCGGCCCGGGCGACAAGCACTCCCAGCAGGAGTGGATCTGGCGCGCCGACCAGTACTACCCCCTCTTCGAGCCGGCGGCCGAGCACCAGGTGCGCGGCGAGAGCACGCCGTTCTACCTCTGGAGCCGCGGCGCCCACCGCCGCATCGCCGAGGACCTGCCCCGCGTCAGGCTGATCGCGGTGGTGCGCGACCCGATCGACCGGGCCTACAGCAACTGGATGCACCTCTGGTCCGACGGCCTGGAGCCGGAGTCGGACTTCGTCACGGCGTTCGAGCGCGAGGCCGAGCGGGTGCGGGCCGGTTGGGCGCCGTTCTGGCGCTACCGCGGCCTCGGCCGCTACGGCGAACAGCTCGACCACCTCCACCGCCACGTCGACCCCGAGCGGGTCCTGGTGCTGCGCTACCGCGACCTGGTCGACGACCCGCGCACCGCCGTCGACCGCGTCAGCCGGTTCCTCGGGATCCGGGAGGGGATGGTCGGGTCGATCCCCCGCGACAACTCCCGCAGCTTCGTCTCGCCCGGCTGGCGCCCGCGCCTGCTCGGCCCGGTGGTGCGCGGTGGCGCCCGGCTCGGCCAGTTCGCCCCGCCGGAGGTGTGGCGGGTCCTGCACCCGCCGCTGATCGGGCTGCTCGGTGACGGCCGGCAGGCGCACCGGCCCAAGCTCGACGCCGTGCTGCGCGAGCGGCTGGTGGAGTCGTACGCCGACGACGTCGCGCTGCTCGAGCAGCTGACCGGGCAGCGCTTCGACGACTGGCTCTCTCCGGAGAGCCGCGGTTCCTACCAGGAGCGGGCGACCGTCACCCCGATCAGCGCACGCAGGTGACCAGGTCGTGCGCGCCGTCGGGGCGGGCCGCCTCGACGTAGTAGCGCACCCGGCCGTCGGGCAGCGGCACCGCGGTCGCGTAGCGGAACGCCCCGTCGGAGTGCGGCGAGGAGATCGGCGGGTGCTCGGTGCGGGTCAGGGCCGTGCCGTCCCACACGGCGACCCCGGTGGTCTCGAACCAGTTCGACTCCGCGTCGGGGCGACCGTCGTAGAGCACCGTGCCGTCGGGCAGGACCGCGGACACCCGGGCGCCGCGCGCGTCCCACTGACCGTCGCGCCCGGCCAGCACCTCGCCGTGGTCCTGCCACTCCAGGCCGTCGGTGCTGGTGAGCCGGCGGGTGGTCATCCGGTCCTCGTGACCGGGCACGTCCAGGGGGTGGCAGCACAGCCACATCTCGTAGCCGTCCGCGCCGACCGTGATCACGGGGTCCTTCACGCCGGTGGCGGCGTCGCCCTCGTGCACGACACGTCGTACGCCGTCGGGCAGGCCCGCGACGGTGTCGGCGGTGAGGCTGTCGACCCACCAGTGCTTGGAGTCCGGGGTCGCGCAGGACAGGTAGAGCCGCCACCCGCCCTCGCGGAGCGGCACCAGCACCGGCCGCTCGAAGGACTCCGCGCCGAATGCCTCGCGGGAGACCTCGGTGACCGGCTCGAAGGCGACGCCGTCGGTCGAGCGCGCCACCACGACCGAGACCCCGCGGCCGTCGGTCAGCGGACGGCGTACGCGCCAGGTGAGCCAGAAGACGCCGTCGACGAGGACCGCACTGGCGGCACCCGCCCAGTTGCCGGCGCCGGTGCCCGGCGCGGGCACGACCACCTCGACGTCGTCGTAGGTCGGCGGGATGACAGTGCGCGTCGTCATGACCCCACGATAGTCGACAAGGTCACACCACTTTGAGACCTCGCTGTCAGTAGCGGGTCTCGAACGACGTCGCCCCGCTCGGGCTCGCCTCGCGCACCGCGACGTGCTCGACCCGAGCCGCCGACGGCCCCGACCGGCACCAGGCGACGAGCGCGTCGACCGCGTCGTCGTCACCCTCGGCGTGCACGAGGACCGAGCCGTCCGGCTCGTTGCGCACCCAGCCGGAGACGCCGAGGGACCTCGCCCGCTCCTCGGTGTACCACCGGAACGAGACCCCCTGGACCCGACCGCTGACCCGTGCCTGGACCGCCTTCATGCCCCCATCATGCGACGGATCAGCCGGCGCCGATCGTGTAGGTCACCTGGCCCGACGCGGCGTCGGCCATGACCATCGCCGACTGGTCGCCCTTGGAGTACATCGCCAGGCGGGACTCACCCGTCTCGGTGACCTGCTCCTTGGTCCACCCGTTGGCCTCGAGGTCGGCGACCGCCTCGTCGAAGGCCGCGATCGCGTCGTCGGTCGCGATGGTGACCATCGCACCCTCGGGGGTGTCGACGGAGGAGACGATGTCGCCGTCGACGACGGACAGCTCGTCGGGGAACGCCTCGGGCACCTCGCCCGTCCCGACCTTCACGGTGCCGTCCTCGCCCTCGATGGTGACCTCGTCACCGTCGATGTCGACGTCGACGTCCTCCCCCGCGTCCTCGATCGCCTGCTCGGCGAGCTTCTCGCCCGCCTCGTCGGCCGCCGAGTCGCTCGCGTCACCGCCGCAGCCCCCGACCAGCGCGGTCGCCGCCACCAGCACTGCCGCGCCTGCGGCGCGACGCCATCCGATCCTGCCGATCCTGCCCACCCTGCGCATCGTGCCCCTGTTCCTCGTCCGTGTGGGGCCAGCCTCCCGACACACGACGGGGTGTGGCAAAGCAGGCTGGACCAGTGGTCCAGTGGCGACCGACCGGCCCGGCTCGGGCCGGGGTGAGAGGCTGGCGAGGATGACCGAGCAGACCCGGGACGCGGCGGCCGCGGAGGCGGCGTACGAGCCCGACCCGCGGCGCTGGCGGGTCCTCGCGGTCTCCCTCGTCGTCGGCTTCATGTCGCTGCTCGACGTCACGATCGTCAACGTCGCGGTCCCCTCCATCCGCGCCGGGCTCGACACCAGCGCGGCCACGGTCCAGTGGGTCGTCTCGGGATATGCCCTGGCCTTCGGCATGACCCTGGTGGCCGGCGGCCGGCTCGGCGACGCGCACGGCCGACGGCGGCTGATGACGATCGGCCTGGTCGGCTTCGTCGTCTCCAGCGCTGCCGTCGGGCTGGCGCCCAACGCGGCGGCCATCGTGGTCGCCCGCCTCGCGCAGGGCGCCAGTGCGGGCCTGCTCACCCCGCAGAACTCCGGGCTGATCCAGCAGCTGTTCCGCGGGGAGGAGCGCGGGCGTGCGTTCGGGATGTTCGGGTTCACGGTGGCGGTCGCCTCGGCGACCGGGCCGCTGATCGGCGGGGCGCTCATCGGGCTGCTCGGCGACGAGCGCGGCTGGCGGTCGCTCTTCCTGGTCAACGTCCCCATCGGGCTCGTGGCGCTCGTGCTGATCCGGCGGCTGGTGCCCGACAACCCCGACGCGGAGGCCGACGCCGACCGCGACCCGCGCGTGGACCTGCCCGGTGCCCTGCTGCTGGGGCTCGCCGTGCTGTCGGTGCTCTTCCCGCTCATCAGCCTCGAGGGCGGGGCCGGCCTCCCGCTCGTGCTCCTGCTGGCCTTCCCGCCGCTCGCGTGGGCGTTCGTGCACTGGGAGGTGCGGACCGTGCGGCAGGGGCGGTCGCCGCTCCTCGACGTCTCGCTCCTGCGCGGGTTGCCCGGCTACGCCAACGGCCTCCTCGTCGGCACCCTCTACTTCACCGGCTTCACCGGCATCTTCCTGGTGTTGTCGGTCCACCTGCAGGAGGGCGAGGGCTTCTCGCCCCTGCACACCGCCCTGCTGATGACCCCCTTCGCCTTCGGCGCGGCCGTGACCTCACCGCTCGCCGGGCGCCTCGTCGGACGGGTCGGCCGCCGGGTCACGCTCGTGGCGCTGTCGGTGATGATGACCGGCACCGCGCTCGCGGCGTGGCTGGTGACGTCGCCGCCCGACACCCTGTGGTGGACCCTGGCGCCCGCGATGTTCCTCGCCGGGATCGGCGGCGGAGGGGTCATCTCCCCGAACTTCACCCTCAGCCTCGCCGAGGTCCCGCCGCGGATGGGCGGGGCGGCCGGCGGCGCGCTCCAGACCGGCCAGCGCATCGGCTCGGCGCTCGGCGCCGCGCTCCTGATGACGGTCTACCAGGCCGTCAACGCCCTCACGTCCGCACCCGTCGCGGCGCGCGCGGCGCTCCTGGCCGCCCTGGTGGTGCTCTCGATCGCCCTCGCCGCCGCCGTACGCTCCTGGCGCGCGGGCGACTGACCGCGGGACGACTACAGGATCGCGCCCGGGACGTACGCCGCTGCGTCGGGGTGGGCGGCGGCCAGCGCCTCGATCCGGCGCACGACCGCACGGGTCTGGGCCACGGCCGCACCGGTGAACTCGATCGGGTCGGCGACGAGCGCGTCGATCTGGTCGAGGGTCAGGCCGAGGCGCTCGTCGGCGGCGAGCTTGGCGAAGACGTCGTTGTCGGCCTGCCCGGCGCGCATCGCGAGCGCGGTGCCGACGGCGGCCTCCTTGATCGCCTCGTGCGCGGCCTCGCGGCCGACGCCGTTGCGCACGGCCGCCATCAGCACCTTGGTGGTGGTGAGGAACGGGAGGTAGCGGTCCAGCTCGCGCTGGATGACGGCAGGGAAGGCGCCGAACTCGTCGAGCACGGTGAGGAAGGTCTGGAAGAGGCCGTCGGTGGCGAAGAACGCGTCGGGCAGGGCGACGCGGCGCACCACCGAGCACGAGACGTCGCCCTCGTTCCACTGGTCGCCGGCGAGCTCGCTGACCATCGAGAGGTGGCCGCGGAGGATCACCGCGAGGCCATTCACCCGCTCGCAGGAGCGGGTGTTCATCTTGTGGGGCATCGCCGACGAGCCGACCTGACCCTCCTTGAAACCCTCGGTCACCAGCTCGTGGCCGGCCATCAGGCGGACCGTGGTGGCGAGGTTGGACGGCGCACTGACGAGCTGGACGAGGGCCGAGACGACGTCGAAGTCGAGCGAGCGCGGGTAGACCTGCCCGACGCTGGTGAGCACCAGGTCACCGAAGCCGAGGTGGTGGGCGACCCGCTCCTCGAGCTCGTGCAGCTTGTCGGCGTCGCCGTCGAGCAGGTCGAGCATGTCCTGCGCGGTGCCCATCGGGCCCTTGATGCCGCGCAGCGGGTAGCGAGCGAGCAGCTCCTCGACCCGGTCGACGCCGATCATGAGCTCGTCGGCGATCGTGGCGAAGCGCTTGCCGAGGGTGGTGGCCTGCGCCGCGACGTTGTGGGAGCGGCCGGCCATCACGGTCGCCTCGTGCTCGGCGGCGAGGCGGCCGAGGCGGACCAGGGCGGCGACGGCACGGTCGCGCACCACCTCGAGCGAGCGGCGTACCTGCAGCTGCTCGACGTTCTCGGTCAGGTCGCGCGAGGTCATGCCCTTGTGGATGTGCTCGTGCCCTGCCAGGGCAGAGAACTCCTCGATGCGCGCCTTCACGTCGTGGCGGGTGACCCGCTCGCGGGCGGCGATCGAGTCGAGGTCGACCTTGTCGATGACGGACTCGTAGGCCTCGACGACGCCGTCGGGCACCGCGACGCCGAGGTCGCGCTGGGCCTTCAGCACGGCGACCCACAGCTGCCGCTCGAGGACGATCTTGTGCTCGGGCGACCAGATCTCGGCGAGGTCGGCACCGGCGTAGCGGGTGGCCAGGACGTTGGGGACGCTCACGGCCCCGATTCTCCCATCACGGCGCGACGAGCCGGCGGGCCGCCTCCACCACGGACGCCCGCCGCTTGGGCCGGGTGTTGTTGCGGGCCGACGGCGTGTACTCCGGCGGCAGCGACGCCCACGTGGTGGCGATGCTGATCAGCAACCCCAGCAGGACGTCGGCGGTGAAGGCGTCGGTGATGCGACCCTCGCGTTGGGCCGCGCGGATGGCCGCGAGCTTGGCGGCGTTGGCCTCGACGATCGCGGGGTGCGGCGCGTCGTCAGCGGAGCGCTCGAGGCGGTACCAGGTGGCGAGCCGGGCGAGCGAGGGGTCGTCCTCGAACTGGTCGAAGATCCGCCCCATCGACTCGGGCAGGTCGTCGGCGTCGAACGGGTCGGCCTCCAGGACGTCCTGCAGGAGCCCGGCGAGGACGGCCTCGAAGAGCCCGTCCTTGCTGCCGAAGTAGTGGTAGATCTGCGCCTTGTTGGTCCGGGCCGCGACGGCGATGCGGTCGACCCGGGCACCGGCGATGCCGAGCTCGGCGAACTCGGCGGCAGCCGCCTCGAGGAGGCGCTGCCGGGTCGCCTCCGCGTCGCGTGCCATGGGCGGAACTTATCAACCAACCATCCAGTTGTTCAGTCCGTTCGGGCCGCAGCGCCCTCCACCGCGCCGAGCGGCTCGGCCGCGATGTCGCGGCGCCACTGGGCGCCGGGGAAGCTGATGCTCGAGATCCCTTCGTACGCCTTCGCGCGGGCGTCGGCGACGTCGGTGCCGGTCGCGCGGACGGCGAGCACCCGTCCGCCGGCGGTCACCAGGCCGGCCCCGGTGCGCGCGGTGCCGGCGTGGATGACGTCGACGTCGTCCTCCTCGAGCAGGGTCTCGGTGCCGACGATGACGTCGCCCGACCGGGAGCCCTCGGGATAGCCCGCGCTCGCCATCACGACCGTGACCGCCGCCCCCTCGGCGAAGGTCGGCTCCGGCACGGCGGCGAGGTCGCCCGCAGCGGCCGCGGCCAGCAGCTGGCCGAGCGGTGAGGTCAGCAACGCCAGCACGGGCTGGGTGTCCGGGTCGCCGAAGCGGCAGTTGAACTCGATGACCTTCGGGCCGGTCGAGGTGAGCGCGAGCCCGACGTAGAGGCACCCGACGAACGGCGCCCCGCGGCGCTGCATCTCCGCCAGTGTCGGCACGACGACCTTCGCCATCACCGCCTGCACCATGTCGCCCGGCAGCCAGGCCAGCGGGGCGTAGGACCCCATTCCGCCGGTGTTGGGCCCGCGGCCACCGTCGAAGATGCGCTTGAAGTCCTGGGCCGGAAGCAGGGGCACGCCGGTCGTGCCGTCGCAGACCACGAAGATCGAGAACTCCGGTCCGTCGAGGAACTCCTCGACCACCACGCGGTCGCACCCGGCCGCGTGGGCGAGGGCCTCCTCGCGGTCGGTGGTGACGACGACGCCCTTGCCGGCGGCCAGCGAGTCGTCCTTGACGACGTACGGCGCGCCGAAGGCGTCGAGCGCCGCGGCGACCTCCTCGGGCGTGGTGCACGTGTGCGAGCCGGCCGTCGGCACACCGGCGGCGGCCATGACCTCCTTGGAGAAGGCCTTCGACCCCTCCAGCCGGGCGGCCTCGAGCGAGGGGCCGAAGCAGGCGATCCCCGCGTCCCGTACGGCGTCGGCGACGCCGGCGACCAGCGGGGCCTCCGGGCCGATGACCACCAGGTCGGCGCCGATCGAGGCGGCGAGCGCGGCCACGGCCGCGCCGTCCATCGGGTCGACGTCGTGCAGGGTGGCGACGGCGCCGATGCCCGGGTTGCCGGGTGCGGCGTGCACCTCGGTCACGGCCGGGTCGTGGGACAGGGCGAGGGCGAGCGCGTGCTCACGGCCGCCGGTGCCGATGACGAGAGTCTTCACCCGTGCACGACCACGGTCTGCTCGCGACCCGGGCCCACGCCGACGCCCCAGATCTTCGCGCCCGACATCTCCTCGAGGGCCTGGACGTAGATCTGGGCGTTCTTGGGCAGCTCGTCGAAGCTGCGGCAGCCGGAGATGTCGCTCTTCCAGCCGTCGAAGAACTCGTAGACCGGCTTCGCGTGGTGGAACTCGGTCTGGGTCATCGGCATCTCCTCGACCCGCTGCCCGTCGATCTCGTAGGCGACGCAGACCGGGATCCGGTCCCACGCGCCGAGGATGTCGAGCTTGGTGAGGAAGAACTCGGTGAGGCCGTTGACCCGGCTGGCGTAGCGGGCGACCACGGCGTCGTACCAGCCGCAGCGCCGCGTGCGGCCCGTCGAGACGCCGATCTCGCCGCCGAGCTGCTGGAGCTGGGTGCCGTCCTCGTCGAAGAGCTCGGTGGGGAACGGGCCGGAGCCGACGCGGGTCGTGTAGGCCTTGATCACGCCGATCACGCGGTCGATGCGGGTGGGGCCGATGCCGGCGCCGACGCACACGCCCCCGGCGACCGGGTTGGAGGACGTGACGAACGGGTACGTGCCGTGGTCGACGTCGAGCATCGTCGCCTGGGCGCCCTCGAACAGCACGGTCTGGCCGGCGTCGAGCGCCTGGTTGAGCAGCAGCGAGGTGTCGCAGACCATCGGCCGCAGCCGGTCGGCGTACGACGTGAGCTCCTCGACGACCGAGTCGACCTCGATCGCGCGGCGGTTGTAGACCTTGGTCAGCAGGTGGTTGCGCACGTCGAGCGCGGCCTCGACCTTCTGCGTGAGGATCTTCTCGTCGAAGATGTCGGCGATGCGGACGCCGACGCGGTTGATCTTGTCGGCGTAGGCCGGGCCGATGCCGCGGCCGGTGGTGCCGATCTGGTTCTTGCCGAGGAAGCGCTCGGTGACCTTGTCGATCGTCGCGTGGTAGCTCGCGATGACGTGGGCGTTGGCGCTCACCTTGAGGTCGGCCACCTCCACGCCCCGCTCGACCAGCCCGTCGAGCTCGCGGAAGAGCGCCTCCGGGGAGACGACCACGCCGCCGGCGATGACCGACGTGGCGCCCGGCGTGAGGATGCCGCTGGGCAGCAGGTGGGTGGCGTACTTCTCGCCGTTGACCACGATGGTGTGGCCGGCGTTGTGGCCGCCGCTGGTGCGGACCACGAAGTCGATCGGGTCCGTGGTGGCCAGCAGGTCGGTGGCCTTCCCCTTGCCCTCGTCGCCCCACTGGGCGCCGAGCACGACGATCGCGGGCATCTCAGCCCTCCTAGTCACGTCAGCAGAAATGACGACAGCCCCGGCACAAGGCACCGGGGCTCTTGCGGCGCCACGTTACCGCACCTCGCCGGGGCTGCCGATACGGCGGCACGGGCCCGGACGTACGCCGCCACCTGAGGGTGGGATGTGGCCGCGCGACGGTGGGCTAGTGTCCGGCCGTGCGCTCCTTGCTCGTGATCACGAACGCCGACGCCGGCACCTCCGACGAGGAGCGCCTGGCCACGGCCCTCGAGGTGCTGCGTGAGAAGGCCTCGGTCGAGGTCGCCAAGACCTCCAACCCCGGCGAGCTCGACGGCGTGCTGCACCGCGCCGGCGGGCGCACGGTCGTGGTCGCCGGCGGCGACGGCAGCCTGCACGCCGTCGTGACGGCGCTCTACAAGCGCCAGGAGCTGGCCGGCACGACGCTCGGCCTGCTGCCGATGGGCACGGGCAACGACTTCGCGCGCGGCAACGACATCCCCCTCGAGATCGAGGACGCCGCTCGGCTGGTGCTCACCGGCCGGCCGCGCAAGGTCGACCTGCTGGTCGACGAGACCGGCAACATCGTGGTCAACAACGTGCACGTCGGCGTCGGCGCCCAGGCCAGCCGCAAGGGCGCGACCTGGAAGACCCGCCTCGGCGCGATCGGCGTCGGCAAGGTCAACCTCGGCAAGCTGGGCTACCCGATCGGGGCCGCGATGTCGGCCTTCCACCCGCCGAACTGGCGGCTGCGCGTGGAGCTCGACGGCGAGGTCGTCAACGACGTCAACCGCCCGGTCCTGATGGTGGCGATCGGCAACGGCGGCAACGTCGGCGGCGGCACCGAGCTCAACCCCGACGCCGACACCGAGGACGGCCTGCTCGACGTGATGATCAGCCGCGCCGTGAAGCCGCTGGCCAAGCTGGGCTACGTCGCCCGCCTCCGCAAGGGCGAGCACGACGAGCGCGACGACGTGGTGACGCTGCGCGGCCGCACGGTCAAGGTCAGCGGCGACGAGTTCTGGCTGTCGGCGGACGGGGAGGTCTCCGGCCCGGAGCGCAGCCGCAGCTGGCGCCTGGAGCCGGCGGCGTACGCGATGATCCTGCCCTGACCGACACCCTCGCCGGGGTCGAGTGCCTTCGCGGCAGCAGTCCCCGCGGGGCTGCGCACTCGACCTCAGAGCCAGCCGCGACGGACGGCCTCCACCCCGGCCTGGAAGCGGGTGTCGACGCCCAGCTCGGTCATCAGGGCGGCGATCCGGCGGCGGACCGTGCGCAGGCCGATGCCGAGCTTGCGCGCGATGACCTCGTCGGTCGCGCCGGCCATCAGCTGCTCCAGCAGGAACTGCTTCCCGTCGAGGCTGATGTCGCCCTCCTCGAGCTCGGGGACCGGGGCGGCGCTGGCCCACATCGACTCGAACCACATCGTCAGCGCGGCCACGATCGAGCGCTGCCGGATGTGCACCCGCGGCTCGTCGACGAAGCCGAGCGGCTCGGGCAGCACCGCGTGGGCGTCGCCGAAGATGAACATCCGCGTGCGCACCTCCGACATCACGCGCACCTCCTCGCCCATCCGGGCGCGGACCCGCAGCGCCTCCGGCGCCTCGGTGAGCGCGCGCACGGGATAGATGGCACGCGAGCGCCGCCCCGTCGCCATCGCCTCGGCGAGCATCTCGCTCACCAGGGACTCCCGCGGCATGGCCCACGCGTCGGGCCGCAGCCACAGCATGTCGCCGCGGCTGGTCTGCACCATGAGCTTGAGGAGCTCGAGCGGGTTGCCGCCGGAGCTGAGCTCGCCGTCGAGCGGGTGGACCTCGCTCAGGTGCTGGCGGTCCGGCCGCGTCGACGCCGCCACGAGGTGGGGCACGGCGCTGGACAGCTCGGCCAGCTTGGTGGCCGACGCCGCCGCCGAGCGTGCCTCGTGCAGCACGAGCGCGGAGAGGGCCTCGGCGAGAGGTGGTACGACGACGCGGTCCTCGCCCACGACCACGAGCCCCCGGTCGATCAGGGGCGCCAGGTCGCGCAGCAGCTTGTCGGGATCGGCCTGGACGAGCTGTGCCACGCCGGTGATCGTGTGCCCCGACACGGGGACGAGCCGGAAGTAGAGGTGCTCGGTGGGGCGGTCGAGGCCGAGCGCCGCGAGGACGGAGGACGGGTCACCGGGCATGGATGGCAGTTTAGTGCCAGCGGCACTCGCGACCCGTGTGGCAGGGTCCGGCCACCCCATACTTGACCGACCAGTCGCGTGCGGGGGTGTGCGACGCGGTCTGCTCCTCAGGAGCACAGCGTCGGAGTCGCCGCGGGGGACGGCTCCGGCGCTTCCTCGATTTCGGGCCCATCGACAGCCGCCCGCCACGTCCTCGTCCGCGTCTTCGCCCGCGCGTCGAGCGCCTCCCGCGCCCCGTTAGCCTTGCGCGCATGGCACGAGGACAGCAGGGCGATCCGGTCGACTGGGTGACGCGCGCGGCGGACGACGCCGTACGCCACGCCGGCGAGGGCAACCGGGTCACCGTCGCGTCCGGTGCCTCCCCCAGCGGCCCGATCCACCTGGGCAACCTGCGCGAGTTCATCACCCCGCACTTCGTGGCCGAGGAGCTGCGGCGCCGCGGCGTGCCCGTGCGCCACCTGCACTCGTGGGACGACTTCGACCGCTTCCGCAAGGTGCCGGCGGGGGTGCCCGCCGAGTGGGCCGAGCACATCGGCCGCCCGCTGACCGCGGTGCCCGACCCGTGGGAGTGCCACGCCAGCTGGGCCGAGCACTTCAAGGCGCCGCTGCAGGAGTCGCTGCGCGAGCTCGGGGTGGAGATGGAGGAGGTCTCCCAGACGGAGATGTACACCTCCGGCGCCTACCGCGACCAGGTGCTGCTGGCCGTCTCCCGCCGCGACGAGATCGAGGCGGTGCTGGCCAAGCACCGCACCAAGAGGGTCGCACCCGCCGACGACGCCTCCGAGCAGGAGGCCGCCGACCTCGCCGACTCGGTCGCCAACGAGGACGACGAGGAGGGCGACCCGTCCGCGGCCGCGTCCGCCGACGCGATCGCCCGCTTCCCCTACCGCCCCTACTGCCGCGAGTGCGGTCGCGACACCGTCACCACGACGGCGTACGACGACGCCACGACGACGCTCTCCTACACGTGCTCCTCGTGCGGCTTCGAGGGCACCACGGACCTCTCGACCGACACCGACGGCAAGCTGGTGTGGAAGGTCGACTGGCCGATGCGCTGGGCCTACGAGTCGGTGAACTTCGAGCCGGCCGGGCGCGACCACATGACGCCGGGGTCGTCGTACACCGTCGGCACCGAGCTGGTGTCCTCGATCTTCGACTGGCGGGCGCCGGCGCGAGTGATCTATGCCTTCGTCGGGTTCGCCGGCGTGCAGAAGATGTCGTCCTCGGCCGGCGGCGTGCCCACGGCCACCGACGCGCTGCGGATCCTCGAGTCGCCGATGCTGCGCTGGCTCTACGTCCGCCGCGCCCCGACCCAGGCCTTCGACATCGACTTCGGCGCGTCCGTCGTGCGGCTCTACGACGAGTGGGACGCGCTCGGCCGCAAGGCCGCCGAGAAGTCCGACGTCGCGACGCTGGCGTGGCAGCGCGCGTCGTCCACCGCGGCGGGCACCCTGCCCACCCCGGCGGTCCCGGTCCCGTTCCGGACGCTGTCCTCGGTCGCCGACGTGACGGCAGGCTCCGCCGAGCTGATCTCCCGGATCATCGAGTCCTCGGGCTTCCCGCACGACTCGGTCGACGACCTCGAGCCGCGGCTGACCAAGGCGATGCAGTGGACGGCGGAGCACGTCCCGGCCGACGAGCGCACCAACGTCCGCTCCGCTCCCGACACCGAGCGGCTGTCGTCGCTGACCGAGGACGAGGAGCTGTGGCTGCGGATCTTCCTCGACCGGCTGCCCGCCGAGCCCGACCTCGACTCTGTCACCGCGGTCGTCTACGGCACGCCCAAGGTCGCCCGCGGGCTGGGCTTCGAGGACGCCCCGACCGACCAGGTGAAGGCCGACCAGAAGGACTTCTTCCGGCTGCTCTACAACCTGCTGGTCTCCGCCGACCGCGGCCCGCGCCTCCCCACGCTGGTGCTCGCCCTCGGAACGGAGAAGGTACGCCACCTCCTCGGCGCCTGACACGTCACGACAATTCGGGAAACTTCCTCACCGTCGCTCGTCCTCACCCGTCGGGTGGTGCCATCGGGAGATCGGCTCCAACCCACGTGGAGGAAGAGATCATGCCCAGCAACGCACTCGGCTCGCTCCGGCGCGGCCTCCCGGCGATCGCCGTCGCCGCCCTGCTCGTCGCCGCCGCGGCCACCAGCGGCGCCACCGCCGCCCTCGTCATCACCGGCGACGACATCAAGAACAACACGGTGACCACCAAGGACATCAAGAACGCCACGCTGACGGCCCAGGACGTCAAGGACAGGTCGCTGTCGAGCAAGGACCTCAGGACATCGGTCGTCGAGGACCTGAAGGGCGCGACCGGGCCCGCCGGGCCCGCGGGCCCTCCCGGCATCTTCGGCTACCAGATCGTCACCAAGTCGGTCTCGCTTCCGCCCCTGACGACCACCGACGTGACCGCGACCTGTCCCGCGGGGAAGCGGCTGCTGAGCGCAGGCGGGTGGCTGATCAACCAGTACCAGGGCGCCGCGGTCATCTTCACCGAGACCAGCGCGACCGCGGCCGGCTACAACGACAGCGACCTGGCGACCGACACGCTGACCGTCCAGGTGGTCTGCGCCGTCGTCAGCTGACCCGGCGGAAGCCCACCGGAGCACCGAGGTAGTGCTCGAGGTCGGCGCGGACGGTGTCGCTGATCGTCCAGGCCGCCTGCGCGTGGTGGTCCCAGAGCACGTTGACGCACTCCCAGACCGCCGCCGGGTGGCCGCCAGCCTCGACCCGGAGCTCGGCCGACACCGTGAAGGAGGACCGGCCGACGCGCGACACCCACAGCGCGGCGAGGAACGGCTGGTAGGGCACGAACCGCATCTCGGAGTGGTACTCGATCGTCTGCGACGCGACGAGCTCGGACACCCCGGGGTCGGCCCGGTGCAGCAGCCCGGCGGCGCCCTCGGGCAGACCGGGGAGGCGGGCGAAGCGGAGGAACTCGTAGCGGGCCTCGTCGAGCACTCGGACCGCCTCCACGTTGTCCACGTGGCCCGCGAGGTTGATGTCGCGGAAGCGCGCCTGGATCTCGGTCGTGAAGGTCTCACCCATGGGAGGAGTCTCCCCGACCCGGATCTAGGGTTGGCCCATGACCTCCGGTTCCTTCGGCGGCGACCTGATGGCCGGTCCCCCGCCCACCCACCTGCCCGCCGACCCCGCCGACGCCGAGCTCGCCGGCGGCGACGCCCCGGCTGCCGTCGTACGCCGTCACCCGGCGTCGCCGGCCGCGTGGGCGGCCCTCGCCCAGCAGGCGCAGGAGGCCGGCGCGGACGACGTGACGGTCTACGCCTACGCCCGCGTCGGCTACCACCGCTCGCTCGACATGCTCCGCCGCAACGGCTGGAAGGGCCACGGCCCGGTGCCGTGGGAGCACGAGCCCAACCGCGGCTTCCTGCGCTCGCTCGCCCTCCTCGCCCTCGCCACGCGGGCGATCGGTGAGACCGACGAGTGGGAGCGCTGCTCGACCTTCCTCCGCGACTCCAGCGCCACGGCGGCCGACGAGCTGCTCGGCTGAGCCGAGCCTGCGCGACCGTTCGTCGCGCCAGACCGACCGCTCGTCGGCGCAGGGTCCCGCCCCTTCCCAGGGGTGGGTGACGGCCGTCACGCCGGGAGTAGGGTCTCGCGGGTGAATTCCGGGAACACACCACAGTCGCGCCCCGACCAGGGCCCACCCCCGACCGACAAGGGCAAGATGGCGATCGCCGGCGTCCTGCTCCTGATCCCGATCGTCGCCCTCCTCTGGGTGCCGAGCTATGCGAAGACCGATCCGGAGCTGTTCGGCTTCCCCTTCTTCTTCTGGTACCAGTTCCTGTGGGTCTTCATCTGCTCCGCGCTGACCTTCGCGGCCTACCGGCTCACGCTCTCGGCCCGCGGCCTGAGCGGCCACAAGGTCGGTGAGGACCGATGACCCCGCAGCTGACCGTCCTCGCCGCCGACACCGGCGGCGTCAACGGCGTGGCCCTCGGGGTGCTGATCGCGCTCTTCGCCGTCGTCACGGTCGCCGGCTTCATGGCGAGCCGCTTCATGCGTGCCGACTCGATGGAGTCGCTCGACGAGTGGGGCCTGGGCGGCCGCAAGTTCGGCACCTGGATCACCTGGTTCCTGCTCGGCGGCGACCTCTACACGGCGTACACCTTCGTCGCGGTCCCCGCGGCGATGTTCGCCACCGGCGCGGTGGCTGGCTTCTTCGCCGTCCCCTACACGATCGTGCTCTACCCGATCATCTTCATCTTCATGGCGCGGCTGTGGTCGGTGAGCCACCGCCACGGCTACGTCACCACCGCCGACTTCGTCCGCGGCAGGTACGACGACCGCGGGCTGTCGCTGGCCGTCGCGGTCACCGGCTTCGTGGCCACCATGCCCTACATCGCCCTCCAGCTCGTCGGCATCCAGGCGGTGCTCGAGGTGGCCGGCCTCGGCGGCGGCGACAACATCATCGCCAAGGACGCGCCGCTCTTCATCGCCTTCGCGCTGCTCGCCGCCTACACCTACTCCAGCGGCCTGCGGGCCCCCGCGGTGATCGCCTTCGTCAAGGACATCCTGATCTACCTCGTGATCATCGTGGCGATCGTCTACCTCCCCGGCCAGGTCGGCGGTTGGGACGCGATCTTCGGTGCCGCGCAGGACAAGATGGAGGCGACCAACGAGGTCACCGGCAAGCCCACCGGGGCGTTCATCCCCGGCGTCGGGCAGGGCTGGGCGTACGCCACCCTCGCGCTCGGGTCGGCGATGGCGCTGTTCATGTACCCGCACTCCGTCACCGCGTCGCTGTCGTCCAACTCCCGCAACACGATCCGCCGCAACGCCGCGATCCTGCCGGCGTACTCCTTCGTGCTGGGCCTGCTGGCCCTGCTCGGCTGGGTGGCCATCGCGGCCGGGACGCAGCCGATCGGGCTCGACGGCGAGCCCAACGCGCAGCTGGTGATCCCGCAGCTGTTCGAGGACATGTTCCCGTCATGGTTCGCGGGCGTGGCCTTCGCGGCCATCGCGATCGGCGCGCTCGTGCCGGCCGCCATCATGTCGATCGCCGCCGCCAACACCTTCAGCCGCAACATCTACAAGGAGTGGCTCAAGAAGGACGCCACTCCGGCGCAGGAGGCCAAGGTCTCCAAGCTGATGTCGCTGCTGGTGAAGGCCTTCGCTCTGGTGTTCGTGCTGACGCTGGACAAGCAGAACGCCATCAACTTCCAGCTCCTCGGCGGCATCTGGATCCTGCAGACCTTCCCGGCCGTGGTGTTCAGCCTCTTCACGCGCTGGTTCCACCGCTACGGCCTGCTCGTGGGCTGGGCGGTCGGCATGGTCTACGGCACGGTCGAGGCCTACCAGGTCATCAACCCGGTCACCGGCAAGCACTTCGGCGGCTCGCTCGGCGAGATCCCCGGGCTCGGCGAGATGGGCTACATCGCGATGACCGCGTTTGTGATGAACGTGGTGCTGGCCGTGGTGATCAGTGCGGTCCTCAACGCGATGAAGGTGTCGAACGGCTCCGACGAGACGATCCCGTTCGACTACTTCGCCGACGCCGACGACCCGCGCGTGCAGAAGGACCTCACCGAGCACGGGCACCACGGTGACGCCTACGGCGACCCGGACGACATCCCCGGCAACGCGCCCGCGCGCTAGCCACCGCTGGTTGAGGCGCGAGGAGCGCCAGCGACGAGCCTCGAGACCTGTGTGGTTTCGAGGCTCGTTGCGCTCGCACCTCGACCAGCGTCCGGCGCCGGGGAATCGATGTCGGGACGCCGGTGTTCACTGGGACCGTGACCGCCATCCGAGACTCCGCCACCACGACCGGCACCGAGATCAGGCCCTGGCCCGCGCTGGGCGCGCTCTGCGTCGGCTTCTTCATGATCCTCGTCGACATGACGATCGTGTCGGTGGCGACGCCTGCGATCCTCGAGACCTACGCGCCCCACGGCGCCTCGGTCAACGACGTGATCTGGGTGACCAGCGCCTACCTCCTGGCCTATGCCGTCCCGATCCTGATCACGGGCCGGCTCGGTGACCGGATCGGGCCCAAGCGGATGTACCTCGGCGGCCTGGTGGTCTTCACCGTCGCGTCCCTGTGGTGCGGCCTGGCCTTCGAGATCTCCGACAGCATCTGGATGCTGGTCGCCGCCCGCGTGCTGCAGGGCTTCGGCGCCGCAGCGGTCGCGCCGCAGACGATGGCCGTGATCACCCGCATCTTCCCGCGCGAGAGCCGCGGCTCGGCGATGAGCCTGTGGGGCGCCACCGCCGGCGTCGCCACGCTCGTCGGCCCGATCCTCGGCGGGGTGCTGGTCGACGCCGCCGGCTGGGAGTGGATCTTCTTCATCAACATCCCCGTCGGCGTCGTCGGCTTCTACCTCGCCTGGCGCCTGGTGCCCTCACTGGAGGTGCACGAGCACTCCTTCGACTGGCTCGGCGTCGCGCTCAGCGGGGTCGCCCTGCTGCTGCTGGTCTTCGGCATCCAGGAGGGCCACGCCCTCGACTGGAACGGCACGATCATCGCGATGATCGTCGGCGGCCTGGTCGTCGGCGCCGTGTTCGTGTGGTGGCAGTCGAGGATCCAGCGCGAGCCGCTGATGCCGCTCTCGCTCTTCCGTGACCGCAACTTCTCGCTGGCCAACATCGCCATCACGTCCGTCGGCTTCGTCTTCGCCTCGATGGGCTTCCCGCTCATGCTGTGGGCCCAGCTGGTGCGGGGCGACTCCCCCACGCAGGCCGGACTGCTGCTGGCCCCGATGGCGGTCATGTCGATCGTGCTCGCGCCGATCGCCGGCCGGCTCACCGACCGCGTCCACCCGCGGATCCTCGCCGGTGCCGGCCTGGTCGTGCTGGCGATCTCGCTGGTGCTGCTGGCGTCCTCGCTCGGCGCCGACACCCCCCTCTGGCAGGTCCTCGGCTCGATGGCACTGCTCGGCGTCGGCAGCTCGTTCGTCTGGGCGCCGCTGACCACGACGGCCAACCGCAACCTCCCGCTCCACCAGGCCGGTGCCGGCGCGGGCATCTACAACGCCAACCGCCAGATCGGATCGGTCGTCGGCGCCGCCGCGATCGCGGTGCTGATCGACAGCCGCCTCGCGGCCAACGGCCTCTCCGGCGGTGGCACGTCCGAGGCCTCCCTCGGCGGCACCCTCCCCGAGGCCGTGCACGGGGCCTTCAGCACGGCGATGTCGCAGGCGATGTACCTCCTGCCCGCGGTCCTCGTGCTCGGTGTCCTCGCGGTCCTGCTCTTCGAGCGGCCCCAGCACTTCGGCGACGCGCCCGCCGAGGCACCCGCCCCCGCCGCGCACTGACGTACGCCACCCTCGGCTCCCGCCAACGCACGAGCGGTGACCCACCTACATTCCGTCGACCGGGAATGTGGGTGGACCACCGCTCACACGCGTGTCGGCGTACGACGCGCCCGCGGGCGGTGGCCGACCTACATTCTGACGACTGGAAATGTAGGTGGACCACCGCCCAACGGACGATCAGCCGGCGAGCGAGGTGCCCGCCGACCGCAGGTTCTGGCAGGCCTCGACGATCCGCTCGGCCATGCCGGCCTCGGCGGCCTTGCCCCAGGCGCGGGGGTCGTAGGTCTTCTTGTTACCGACCTCGCCGTCGACCTTCAGCACGCCGTCGTAGTGGGCGAACATGTGGGCCGCGACGGGGCGGGTGAAGGCGTACTGGGTGTCGGTGTCGACGTTCATCTTCACGACGCCGAAGTCGACCGCGTCGCTGATCTCCTGCGCGGTCGAGCCGGAGCCGCCGTGGAAGACCAGGTCGAACGGGCGGGCGTCGGAGCCGAGGCCGAGCTCGGACGCAGCGGCCTCCTGCGCGGACTTGAGGATCTCCGGGCGCAGCTTGACGTTGCCCGGCTTGTAGACGCCGTGCACGTTGCCGAAGGTCAGGGCGGTCATGTAGCGACCGCGGTCGCCGGCACCGAGCGCCTTGATCGTGGCGATGGCGTCCTCGGGGGTCGTGTAGAGCTGGTCGTTGATCTCGTTGGCGACGCCGTCCTCCTCGCCACCGACGACGCCCACCTCGATCTCGAGGATGATGTTGGCCGCGGCGCACTTGGCGAGCAGCTCCTCGGCGATCTGGAGGTTCTCCTCCAGCGGCACGG
>NZ_JAYSFM010000012.1:33159-92241 GCF_041913365.1 Nocardioides sp. | reverse complement strand
CCTGACCCACACATCAGTCAGGAGAGCCGGATATCCGGTGACCGCCCCGCTTGTCGGCCTAGATCTCGGCCGACAAGCGGGAGACTCGGGTGCGAAGGTCGCTCAGGAACTCGCTGCACCCCACCTCGAGCTTGTACGTCGCCAGGGGGTCGCCGCGGGTCTCACCACGGTTCACGATGACGACCGGCGTGCCGTGCTGGGCCGCCCGCTTCACGAACCGCAGCCCGCTCATCACCGTCAGCGACGAGCCGGCGACCAGCAGCGCCCCGTCGGGGCCGAGCGCCTCGACCGCCGCGTAGCACCGGGCGACCCGGTCGGCCGGGACGTTCTCGCCGAAGAACACCACGTGCGGCTTCAGCGGTCCACCGCAGTGGCAGGTCGGGACGACGAAGTCGTGGGTGTCGTCGAGGTCGACGTCGCCGTCGGGTCGCGACGCCACCCAGCCGTGGCGTTCGAGCCACTGCGGGTTGAGCTCGTCGAGGACCCGCTCGAGGTCGGCGCGCGAGGAGGTCGAGCGGCAGGAGAGGCAGATGACGTCGGCGACGCGACCGTGGAGCGCGACCATCCGGCGCGACCCGGCGGCCTCGTGGAGCCCGTCGACGTTCTGGGTGATCAGCAGCGCGGGGTCGAGGGCGGCGAGCGCGCGGTGGGCGTCGTTGGGGAGTGCCCGCCCCATCCGCTGCCAGCCGAGGTGCGAGCGTGCCCAGTAGCGCTGCTGCGCCTCCGCGCTGCCGACGAACTCCTGGTAGGTCATCGGCATCCGGCTCGGCGCCCCCGGCCCGCGGTAGTCGGGGATGCCGGAGTCCGTCGAGAGGCCCGCGCCGGTCAGCACAACCAGCGGCCGGGTCGCCAGCAGCTCGAGGACCTCGTCCTGCGCGGCGGCGGTCAGCGTCACGTGCCGTACCGCAGCTGCGCGCGGGCTCGGGCCTTGGCCGCCTCGACCTCGCGGTTCTTCGGGGGTGCGGTCGTCACCAGGTCCTCGAGCAGGTGCTGGGTGATGTGCGCGATCTCCTTGACCGCCGCGTAGAACACCTCCTCGTTGGCCTGCGACGGCTTCGTCGTCCCGGCCACCTTGCGGACGTACTGCAGGGCGGCGGCGGTGACCTCGTCACCCGTCGCGGGCGGCTCGAAGTTGTTCAGCGGGCGGATGTTGCGGCACATGCCACGAGCGTACGTCGGCCGCGTCGCAGGTTTCGAGGCTCGCTGCGCTCGCACCTCAACCAGCGAGGGCGAAGAAGCTGACGTCCTCGCCGGTGACGAGCGCGACCTTGCCGGACGCGAGCGGCACAAGGCGTACGTCGGCGACGTCGGTGCCGTGCTCGACCTCGACCATCCGGTTGGTCATCCGGGCGTCGTCGAGCGACAGCACCGACACCCAGCCGGTGGTGCCGGTCCAGCCCTGCGAGACCACGGTCAGCGCCACGCGCTGCTCCGGCAGCCAGGTGAACTGCCGCGGGTCGGCGCCTGCCCCGGCGACGCTGCCCTTGGCGTAGCGGACCACGTCGAGCTGCCGCGGGTTCGTCAGGTCGGTCACGTCGAACAGCGCCGCCTGGGCGCCCTGCGTCATCCCGTCGGTGGTCGCGTCCTGGCCCATGCCGATGAGCCGGTGCTCGCCGAGCGGGTGGAGGTACTCCGAGAAGCCGGGGATCTTCAGCTCGCCGAGCAGCCGCGGGTCGGCCGGGTTGGTCAGGTCGATCGCGTAGAGCGGGTCGGTCTGCCGGAAGGTCACCACGATCGCGAGGTCGTCGAACCACCGCACCGACTTGATCTGCTCGTCGACGCCGAGGTCGTCGACCCGGCCGTCCTCGAGGAGCTTCGCGCCGTCCTCGCGCAGGGTGATGACCGAGTTGAAGTTGCCGGTCTCGCTGCTCGGGCCGACCGCGACCCGTAACGAGCCTCCGACGGCGTCCATCGACCAGCGGTCGGCGATGGTGCCCTCGACCTCGCCCGAGGCGACGTACGTCGCGTCCGTGCCGTCGAGCGTGAAGGCGAAGATCGGCGTGGTGCCGTCGGGCATCCCCAAGGTGCCACCCATGCGGCAGTCCCAGCAGTCGGTCCAGCCCCACGCCGCCGAGCCGGCGGCGAGGTAGAACCGGTCGGTCGAGAAGTACGACGTGTCGGAGTCGGTCGCGACGGCGATCGACGTGCGCTCGGTCGGCACGGCCGGGTCGAAGGCGAGCACGGTCGTCGTGCCGAGCCCGATCTCCTCGTCGTCGGGGATCGAGACGTCCGCGCAGTCGACGATCGGGTCGCCGTCGACGGTGGGCAGCCAGTCGGCGAGCGTGGTCTTGCGGACCAGGGCCCGGTTGCGCATGCGTGAGGTCAGCTCGCCGAACCTGCTGTCGGGGTAGGAGAAGTCCAGCTCGGGCAGGCCGTTCTGGAGCACGACCCGCACCACGTCGCCGTGCAGCCGCACCGCCGAGGCGCGACCGCGGACGGTGGTGGTGGCGACGATGCTCGGCGACGTCGGGTCGGCCAGGTCGACGGTGGTGATGGTCGACTCGAGCCCGTCCTCGGAGGTGCCGAGGACGACCGCGCGGCCGTCGACGAGGACCAGCTCGCCGCCGGGGTCGCCGGGCCAGCCGTTGCCACGGGCGTCGTCGATCCGGGTCGAGGACAGCTCGGTCGGCCGCTCGCCGGAGACGTCGTACGCCACGAGCTCGCCGTCGCGCAGCCGCAGCAGCAGGCTGCCCGACACCTTCACCACGTCGGACTCGTCGACGCCGAGCTCCTGCACGTTGGTGCCGGACTCGTTGCTCTCCGTGCGTGAGGTCGTGACCGTCGAGCGTTCCGCGCCCGACGCCGCCGACGGCGAGCTCGCCTCGGAGCCGGCCTGGGCGTCGAAGGTCACGATCGGCCCGCCGCCCCAGCCGTAGGGACCGACCTGCTCGAGGGCCCGGTCGACGTAGGAGTCGAGGAGGTCCTCGCAGGTCGCCGGCGTGGTGAGGTCGGCGTTGGCGAGGGCGATCGGAGGCGAGGACGGGGGGCCGTCGTCCGGCCCGCCGCTGGTGCCGACGACGTAGCCCACTCCTGCGGCAGCCACCAGGCTGGTGACGGCCGCGACGCTGGTGCCGATCCTGCGCAGACCCATGGCGACCTGCTCCCCTCGTGACGTGCCCGGAGGTGGCTCCGGTGCTGCTCTGCCCGGTGGGACGGCCGCGGTGGGGGACCGGTTCCTTCTGACACGATGGCGCGATGACCGACGACGACCGCGACCTCGACCTCGTGCTGTTCGGCGCGACCGGCTTCACCGGCGGGCTCACCGCCGACTACCTCGCCGAGCACGCTCCCGCCGGGCTGCGCTGGGCGATCGCCGGGCGCAACGCCGACAAGCTCGAGTCCGTACGCCGTCGCCTGGGCGCGGACGTCGAGGTGCTCGTCGCCGACGCGTCCGACCCCGCCGCCCTCGCCGACGTGGCCCGCCGCACCCGCGTGGTGATCTCGACCGTCGGCCCCTACCTCGTCCACGGCGGCCCGCTCGTCGCCGCGTGCGCGGAGGCCGGCACGGACTACGTCGACCTCACCGGCGAGCCCGAGTTCGTCGACCGGATGTTCCTCGAGCACCACCAGACCGCGGTCCGCACCGGCGCGCGCCTCGTCCACGCGTGCGGCTTCGACTCGATCCCGCACGACCTCGGCGCCTACTACACCGTGCAGCAGCTGCCCTCCGACCAGCCGATCACCCTGCGCGGCGTGGTCCGCTCCGGCGGCACCTTCTCCGGCGGCACGTTCCACTCCGCGCTCAACCAGTTCGCGCGGGCCAAGGAGATGCGCCGGACCTACGCCGCCCGCCGCCGCGCGGAGACCCGGCCCGAGGGCCGGTCGTCGCGCTCCGTCGGAGGCAAGCCGCACCGCGACCCGGTGCTCGGCTACTGGCTGCTCCCGCTGCCGACCATCGACCCGATCATCGTGGCGCGCAGCGGCGCCGCGCTGGCGGCGTACGGTCCGGAGTTCCGCTACTCCCACTGGGCCGGCACCAAGACGTTGCGGTACGCCGCGGGCGGTGCGGTCGGCGTCGGCGCGCTGTCGCTCGCGTCCCAGGTCAAGCCGCTGCGCGAGCTGCTGCTGAGCCGGGTGCCGCAGGGCTCGGGGCCCGACGAGGCGAAGCGCGACAAGTCGTGGTTCACCGTCGACTTCGTCGGCGAGGCGGGTGGGCAGACCGTCCACACCAAGGTCTCCGGCGGCGACCCGGGCTACACCGAGACCGCGAAGATGCTCTCGGAGTCGGCGCTCTGCCTGGCCTTCGACGACAACCCCGACACGGCCGGCCAGGTCACCCCGGCGCAGGCCATGGGCGACGCGCTGCACGCGCGGCTGCAGGCGGCGGGGATCAGGTTCGAGACCGTCTGAGCGGCGCTACCTGCTGAGGGCGAGACCGGGACGGGCCAGCACGGCGGCGACCGCCTCCGCCGCGAGGTCGACCACCTCGCGGGCCAGGCCCGCGCGCGGGCACACGTAGAGGGTCAGCGGCTCCGGCACGGGCAGGTCGTGGACCACGACCAGGCCCGGCGGGGGCTCGTCGAGGGCCATCAGGGCGACGCCCAGCCCGGCGCTGACAGCTGCCTGGACGCCCGCGAGCTGGGTGGCCTCCGCGCCGATGGTGGCGGGCACGCCGTGGTCGGCCAGGGTCTTGAGGGCCTGCTTGCGGAGCTCGCACGGGTTGTCGAAGGCGACGAGCGGCACCGGTTCCGGCGGGACCGGGAGGCGCCAGGTCCCGGCGGCGTACCAGGTGAGCTCGAGCGCGCCGACCGGCACGGCGCCGACGTGGTCGGTGACGTTGAGCAGGAGCGCGAGGTCGACCTGACCCGAGGCGAGGCCCTCGCGCAGGCGTGCGCCCCGGTCGATCCGGTAGCGGAAGGTCATCGGTGACCCGGCGTCGTCGAGCGACGCGGACAGCGAGGGCAGCAGGCGGGCCGCGGCGTGCTCGGTCGAGCCGATCGTGACCTCGAGGTGTGCACCGGCGAGCTCGCGCAAGGCGTCGTCGTGGGCGGCCAGGATGCGTCGCGCGGAGGCGAGCAGGCGCTCGCCGTCGGCGGTGAACCGCGAGCCGCGCCCGTGCCGCTCGACCAGGCGCAGACCGGTGGCCGCCTCGAGGCGGCGTACGTGCTGGCTGACGCCTGCCTGGCTGAGGTGGAGGTGCTCCGCCGCGCGCTGGAAGCCGCCGTGGTCCTCGACGGCGACGAAGCTGCGCAGGGGGCCGATGTCGAGGATCCGTTCCATGTCGACCAGATTAGTCGACTATTGATCACGACACGTGATCATCTCGATCACGGACCCGCGTTGGATCGTGGTTCCAATGTCGATTAAATTAGTAGAGAAAGGTTGATCAAGCAGGAGAGGGAGTCGATGGCCACGAGGCAGATGCACCTGGGAGCCGTGCCCTACGGCACCGGCGGACCCGGCAGCCACACGCTGTGGCTGGACCCCGAGATCCCGGGCGACGCCAGTGTCGACATCGACTGGTTCATCGAGATGGCCCAGCTGGCCGAGCGCGGCAAGTTCGACCTGGTCTTCATCGTCGACAGCCAGTTCATCACGCCATTCTCGCCGCCCCACTACCTCAACCGCCTCGAGCCGCTCACGCTGCTGAGCGCCCTCGCGACGCGCACCAGCCGCATCGGCCTGGTCGGCACCGCGACCACGAGCTTCAACAGCCCCTTCAACCTCGTGCGCCGCTTCGGCTCGCTCGACCTCATCAGCGGGGGCCGCGCGGGATGGAACGTCGTCACCACGGGCGACGCGGGCACGGCCGGCAACTACGGCCTCGACGAGCACTACGACTACGACACCCGCTACGGCCGGGCCCAGGAGTTCGTCGAGCTCGCGCGGGCGCTGTGGGACTCCTACGAGGACGACGCCTTCGTCCGCGACCGCGAGACCGGCCAGTTCCTCGACCCCAGCAAGCAGCACGTGCTCGGCCACGAGGGCACCTACTTCTCGGTGCGGGGCCCGCTCAACCTGGTCCGCTCGCCGCAGGGCCACCCGGTGGTCTTCCAGGCCGGCGACTCCGACCAGGGCCGCGACCTCGGCGCCAGCGTGGGGGAGGGGATCTTCACCCACGCACCCGACATCCCCAGTGGGCAGGCGTTCTACGACGACATCAAGACCCGGGCGCGCGACAAGTTCGGCCGCAACCCCGACCACGTCGTGGTCATGCCCGGCATCAAGGTCGTCGTCGGCGACACCGACGAGGACGCCCGCGAGATCGAGGCGGCCAACAACGACCGCGACCACACCTTCGGCGCCGCGCTGCGCGAGTTCGGCCGACCCTTCGGCTGGCACGACTTCACCCAGTACGACCTCGACGCGCCGTTCCCCGCCGAGGCGCTGGTGCACGGCGAGCGGTCGTTCTACACCCAGGCCAAGGCGGTCACCCAGCGCGCCGTCGACAACGGCTGGTCCCTGCGGCAGGCCGTCGAGGCCACCCGCGCGTTCCGCAAGAGCGAGTTCGTCGGGTCGCCCACCACGGTCGCCGACAAGCTCGTCGAGTGGTGGGAGGCGCGGGCCTGCGACGGCTTCAACATCGGCCTCGACCACCCGGCCAACTTCCGCCGGATCATCGACGAGGTCGTCCCGATCCTCCAGGAGCGCGGCGTCTTCCGCGCCGACTACGACTCCACCCACCTGCGCGGGCATCTCGGGCTGCCCGTCCCGGAGAACCGCCACACGGCGGCTCGTCGCGCCGGCTGACCGACACCCGGCCGGCACCCACCCCCACCCACCGTCGTACGACTCGAACCGACCCGACCCGAAAGGCACACGCCCACCATGACGCGCGCCAGCAGCACCCCTCTCATCGCCCCGTCCCGCCGTGGCTTCCTCGGCCTCAGCCTCGCCGCCGGCCTCGTGCTCGGCCTCGAGGCCTGCGGCGGCACCTCCACCGTGGGAGGCAGCGGCTCCGCCGGCGGCACCGGGACCATCAAGTGGGCCTGGCAGCTCCCGACCACCTGGGACCCGGTCACCTCCTCCGCCGGCTCGGACGTGCAGATGCTCGCCCTGACCTACGACGCCATCACCGCGCTCGACGACCAGGGCAACGCCACGCCGTGGCTGGCCGAGAAGTGGACGTACGACGACTCGGGCAAGGCCGTCACCTTCACCCTCCACCCGGGCCTGAAGTTCAGCGACGGCAGCCCGCTCGACGCCACCGCGGTCGCGAAGTCGATCGAGCGCGGCCGCACCCAGGACGGGTCGCTGATCGCTCCGCAGATGGCGACGATCAAGTCGGTGAAGGTCGACGGCGACCTCGACGTGGTCATCGAGCTGACCGAGGTCGACTACCAGTACCCGCTCCTCTTCGCGGGCAAGACGGGCATGGTCGTGAACCCGGCCGTCTTCGAGAAGGACGTCGACTCCCTGGCGACCAAGCCGGCCGGGTCGGGGCCGTTCACCCTGACGGCGTACGTGCAGAACGACCACGCGACGCTGAAGAAGAACCCGAACTTCTCCGCCGCCGACGAGATCAAGGTCGAGAACTTCGAGCTCTACCCGCAGCCCGACCCGTCGACCGCCGTCGCCGCGGCCCGCTCCGGCCAGTTCAACCTGGTCCGGCTCGGCGGCGCGCAGCTGCAGCAGGCCAAGGACGCCGGTCTCGACGTGCAGGTCATCGACACGATGTTCGTCAGCGTGCTCGACGTCAACGTGACCATGGCGCCGTTCGACGACCCGGCGGTCGTCGAGGCGATGAAGTACGCCATCGACCGGGAGAAGCTGAAGGAGGTGGCGGCCTTCGGCGTCGGCGACGTGAGCTACCAGCCGTTCCCGCCCGGCTACGTCGGCTACAACGCGGAGCTGGCGAGCCTCTACGCCTACGACCCCGACAAGTCGCGCCAGATCCTCAAGGAGGCCGGCCACACCCAGCCGGTCAAGGCGGTCTTCACCAGCAGCGGCCAGAGCGAGGCGGCGGTCGAGCTGATCCAGGCGCAGCTCAAGGAGGTCGGCATCGAGGCGACGATCGACTCGATCCCGGCCACCCAGCACACGCAGCTGGTCTACCTCGAGCACTCCAAGGCGCTGGCCTACGACGGCTTCGCCGGCCGGGAGTCGCCCGTGCAGGCCTTCCAGGTGCTCTTCGGCGCCGAGGGCCTGATGAACCCGGGCCGCAAGACCAACCCCGAGCTCGAGGCCCAGCTCGAGAAGGTCAAGCACACGCCGACCGACGACCCGAGCTACCCCGCCCTCCTCCAGGAGGCGACCAAGATCGCGGTCACCTCGTTCCCGAACACCTTCCTGACGCTCGTCCCGGCCGTCATCGCCCGCAAGGGCGTGAGCGGGCTGCCGACGCGTCCGAGCCTGCGCCGCTTCGAAGGCGTCACCGCGTGAGCCTCACCGTCGCCGAGGCCGGGACCTCCCCGCCCGAGCTGGAGCCTCCGGCAGCCGTGCCGGCGGCGGCCGCCGAGGTCGGACGGCCGCACCGCGTCGTACCCCTGGTGCGCGCGGTCGCCGGTGGCCTTGCGGTGGCCGTCACCGTGCTCCTGCTCGCCTCCGTCATCACCTTCGCGCTCGGCGCGCTGAGCGACAGCAACCCGGCTGCCGCCGTGCTGGGGGAGACCGCCACGCCTGACGACATCGCCCGGATGAACCACGAGTTCGGGCTCGACCGACCGCTGGTCGAGCAGTACGTCTCATGGGTCGGCAACGCGGTGCAGGGCGACCTCGGGCGGTCGTGGTTCACGACCATCCCGGTGGCCGACAGCATCAAGCAGGCGCTCCCGGTCGACCTGTCCATCGCGGCGCTCGCCCTCGTGCTGGCCATCCTCATCGGTGGTGGTGCCGGCATCGGCGCCGCGCTGAGCAACGGCGGCCTCTTCGACCGGCTGGTCACGCTCGTCTGCTCGGTGCTCGCCACCCTGCCGCCCTTCGTGATCGGCATGGCGCTGATCGTGGTCTTCTCGGTGAAGCTGCAGCTGCTGCCATCGGGCGGCTACGTGCCGATCGACCAGGACCCGGCGCAGTGGCTGCGGTTCTCGATCCTGCCGTCGCTGGCGCTCAGCCTCGACGTGGCCGCCTCGATCGCCCGCCAGCTCCGTACGTCGATGGTCACGGCGCTGGGCGACAACTACGCGATCGGCGCGGAGATGCGTGGCTACGGCCGCTCCCGGGTGCTCTTCGGGCACGTGCTCCGCAACGCAGCCGGCCCGACCCTGGCCGTCATCGGCCTGGCGATCCCGCTGATCGTCGGCGGTGCCGTGATCACCGAGCGTCTCTTCGGCCTCCCCGGCGTCGCGCAGCTCGCGCTGCAGTCGGCCGAGCGTGGTGACGTGCCGGTCGTCCTGGGCACGCTCCTGGTCACCGCCGTCGTGGTGGTGGTCGCGAGCTCGGTGGTCAACGTCCTCCAGAAGGCGCTCGACCCGACCGTCCGCCGCCAGGGGGTGCTCCGATGACCGCCGTGCGCAACCTGTGGCGCATCCCGTCGGCCCGCTTCGCGCTGGTCGTGCTCGCGGGCATCGCCTTCCTCACGCTCTTCGGCGGTGCGCTCGCCCCGCACGACCCGCTCCAGCAGTACACCGACCACGTCCTCGAGGGACCGTCCGCAGCTCACTGGCTCGGCACCGACTACGTCGGCCGCGACGTGCTCAGCCGGCTGATGGCGGGCACCCGGCTCTCCGTCGTGGGCGCGTTCGAGGCGGTGCTCATCGGTGGCGCGCTGGGCGTGCCGTCCGGCCTCGCCTCCGCGTGGCTCGGCCCACGGCTGGAGTGGATGACGCTGCGGATCAGCGACACCCTGGTGATCCTGCCGTTCACGGTCTTCGCGATCGCCGTGGCCGGCACGCTCGGCAACGGCCTCCAGCAGGCGATGTTCGCGATCGGCGTGCTGATCAGCCCGATCTTCTACCGCGTCACCCGGGCCGTCGCGCTCGGCATGCGCCGCCAGCAGTACGTCGAGGCGGCCGAGCTGATGGGCGCCACCGAGTGGTGGACCCTGCGCAAGCACATCTGGAGCAAGGTGCTGCCCAACGTCGCGGTCACCTCGGCCCAGGCCACCGGGTCCGCCCTGCTGGTCGTGGCGTCCCTGTCGTTCCTCGGCCTCGGTGTCTCACCGCCGGCCCCCACCTGGGGCGGGATGCTCGCCTCCGACCTGGACTACCTGGCCCAGCAGCCGTGGGCTCCGGTGTTCCCCGGCCTGCTGATGATGGCCACGGTCGGCTCCCTCAACCTGCTCGCGGACGCGGTCCGCGAGGCGACCGGCGACGCACCCCGTCGGCGTACCCCGTCGCGCACCGCTCCGCGGGCTGCGCGGAAGGAGACCATCGATGCCTGACCCGATCCCCAGCCCGATCGCCAGCCCGATCCCCAGCCCGGTCCTGGAGGTCACCGGCCTGCAGGTGTCCGTCGGCGACCACCTCGTCGCCGTGCACGACGTCTCCTTCACGATCGGCCGCGGCGAGTCCGTCGGCCTGGTGGGCGAGTCCGGCAGCGGCAAGACCCTCACCTGCCGCTCGGTCCTCGGTCTGCTGCCGAAGACCGGCGAGGTCGACCACGGGCGCATCGTGCTCGGCGGCACCGAGCTGACCGGAGCGAGCCGGCGTACGTGGAACGAGGTGAGGGGCACCCGCCTCGGCGCAGTCTTCCAGGACTCCGCGTCCTACCTCAACCCGTCGCTGACCGTGGGCCACCAGCTCGCCGAGCAGCTCCGCGTCAAGCGGGGACTGTCCCGGGGCGAGGCCCACCGCCGCGCCGTCGAGCTCTTCACCGAGGTGGGCCTGCACGACCCCGAGGGCGTCTTCCACCAGTACCCCCACCAGCTCTCCGGCGGCATGCAGCAGCGCGTGCTCATCGCCATCTCGGTCTCCTGCGAGCCCGAGCTGCTGATCGCCGATGAGGCGACCACCGCCCTCGACGTCGTCATCCAGGCCGAGATCCTCGACCTGCTCGGCCGGCTCCGGGAGACCCACGGCCTCTCGCTGCTGCTCGTCACCCACGACCTCGCGGTCGTCGCCGAGACGTGCGAGCGGATCCTGGTGATGTACGGCGGCGAGATCGTCGAGAGCGGCACCACGGAGGAGGTGCTGGCCCGTCCCCGGCACCCCTACACGCAGGCGCTGATGGGCGTCGCGACGATCGGGACCTGGGAGCGTCGCTCCCTCGAGATCATCCCGGGCCAGCCGCCGACCGTCGGCGAGGACATGCCCGGCTGCCGGTTCGCCCCCCGCTGCCGGTACGCCACCGACGAGTGCACGTCGGGACCGGTCCCGCTGGCCGACCTCGGCGGCGGCCGTTCGGCGCGCTGCGCCCGCGTCGACGTCCTGGAAGGAGCACTCGCATGACCGCGACCCGTGAGCACGTCGGTGCGGTGGAGGAGTCCGAGGCACGCGTGGCCCCGCTGCTGCGCGTGACCGACCTGTCGGTGTCCTACGCCCGACCCCGCAAGGGCACCCACCTCGGCACCGGCGCCGCGCTGACCGAGGCCAGCCTCGAGGTCCGTCCCGGGGAGATCGTCGGGATCATCGGCGAGACAGGCTCGGGCAAGACGACCCTGGCGCGGGCCACGGTCGGCCTGGTCCGGCCGCGGGCGGGCCGCATCGAGTTCAACGGCCAGGACATGGGCTCCCTCAAGGGCCGCGCCCTGCGTGACTTCCGCCGCTCGGGCCAGGTCCAGCTCGTCTTCCAGGACCCGCTGCGCTCGCTGGACCCCGACCTCACCGTCGCCGAGCTGGTCCGTGAGCCGCTCGACATCGCCGGCACGCTGTCGCGCGCCGAGCGGGACGAGCGCGTGGCCGAGTCGCTCCGCCTCGTCGGGCTGGAGCCGGCTTCCATGCTCGGCCGGAGGCCGCGGCAGCTCTCGGGCGGCCAGCGCCAGCGGATCTCGCTGGCCCGCGCCATCTCGACCCGTCCGCAGCTGCTGTTCTGCGACGAGCCCGTCTCCGCGCTCGACGTCTCCAACCGCAACCTGGTGCTCAGCCTGCTCGACCGGCTCCGCCGCGAGCTCGACCTGGCGGTCGTGATCATCGCCCACGACCTCAGCTCGCTCGCCGGGATCGCGGACCGGGTGGCGGTCTTCTACCGCAGCCGCGTCGTCGAGCAAGGACCCATCCAGGCCGTCCTCGAACGGCCCGCACACCCCTACACCGGCCTGCTGACGGCGTCCGCGCCGAGCGTCACCCACGTCGACCGCCTCCGGCCCGACCAGCTGCGACCCGCTCCGGGCGCGCGCGTGTGGACCGCCGCCGAGGCGTGCGTCTTCGCCAACCGCTGCCGCTTCGCCCACGACGCGTGCGCCGTGCAGCCGCGGCCCGTCGCGCTGTCCGACGACCGCGAGGCCGCGTGCCACGTGGCCGGCGAGTGGCGCGCCCAGATCACCGACATAGAGAAGGAATGACATGACCACCACTCCCGCTCCCTACGACTCCGTCGAGATCCTCGGCATGATCGGCACCGCCGACGCCTCCGAGATCCGGCCCGCCTCCGGACCCGTCGTCGACCCCGACTACACGGCCCGCTTCGCGAAGGCCCACGAGGACGGCGGCTTCGACCGGGTCCTCATCGGCTACGGCTCGAGCTGGAGCGAGGGCACGCAGGTCGCGGCGTTCGCCGCCGCCCACACCGAGCGGCTCGGCCTCCTCGTCGCCCACCGGCCCGGCGTCGTGCACCCGACCCTGGCCTCGCGGACCTTCACCACCCTCGACCACTTCTCGAAGGGGCGCGTCGCGCTCAACATCGTCACGGGCGGCAACGACACGGAGCAGCGACGGGAGGGCGACTACCTGCCCCACGACGAGCGCTACGCGCGGACCGACGAGTACCTCCAGGTCCTCCGCCAGTCGTGGGACACCACGGGCCCGCGGGACTTCGAGGGCAGCTACTACCGCTTCGAGGGGTTCGACCCGCAGGTCCACCCCTACGAGGACCGCCACCTCGAGCTGTTCTTCGGCGGCAGCTCCCCGGCGGCGTACACCGTCGGCGCCAAGCGGGCCGACACCTACATGTTGTGGGGCGAGCCGCTCGCCGAGACCGGCGAGCAGATCGCGAC
Organism: Nocardioides sp.; assembly: GCF_041913365.1. Taxonomy (GTDB): domain Bacteria; phylum Actinomycetota; class Actinomycetes; order Propionibacteriales; family Nocardioidaceae; genus Nocardioides. The sequence continues at coordinate 79,271 of NZ_JAYSFM010000012.1, read as the reverse complement.
CGTGGCGCGCGAGGCCGCGGCCGCGGGGCGTACGACGCCGCCGCGCATCTCCGTCTCCTTCCGCCCGATCCTCGGCCGCACCGACGAGGAGGCGTGGCAGCGTGCCCACGGCATCCTCGACACGATCAACGGCGCCGTGGGCACGGCCTTCAAGGAGAAGGTCGGGCGGATCCACCCGCAGGGCAAGGGCCCGCAGAACGCCGGCTCGCAGCGGCTGCTCGCCGTCGCCGAGAAGGGCGACGTGCACGACCGGTGCCTCTGGACCCCCACGACGACCGCCGTCGGTGGCGGCGGCAACTCCACCGCCCTGGTCGGCTCGCCCGAGACCGTCGCGGCGGCGATCCTCGACTACGTCGAGATCGGGGTCAACACGGTGCTGATCCGCGGCTACGACCCGCTGCAGGACGCCATCGACTACGGCCGCGACCTGCTGCCGCTGGTCCGCCAGGAGCTCGCCCACCGCGCCGGGACCGCCCGTGCCTCCTGAGCAGCCTCGCCTCCCGCTGGACGGAGTCCGGGTCGTCGAGCTGGCCCACGTCGCGGCCGGCCCCTTCGCGGGGATGCTGCTCGCCGACATGGGCGCGGACGTCGTCAAGGTCGAGCCGCCCACGGGGGACCAGATGCGCGCGTGGCCGCCGTTCGCGCGGGCCGACGACGGCGCGTCCTTCAGCCACAACTTCGCCTCGGTCAACCGCAACAAGAGGAGCATCACCGCCGACCTCAAGGACCCCGGCCAGCTCGCGGAGGTGCGCGCGCTGATCGCCGCAGCCGACGTCGTCGTGGAGAACTACCGCCCGGGCGTGCTCGACCGGCTGGGCCTGGGCTACGACGAGGTGTCCGCGGACCACCGCGGTCTCGTCTACGCCTCCATCTCCGGCTACGGGCTGAGCAGCCCCTACGTCAACGACGGGGCGTACGACGTCGTGATCCAGGGGATGTCCGGCCTGATGAGCGTGACCGGCGAGCCCGACGGCAACCCGGTGAAGTCGGGCGTGCCCGTCGGTGACTTCACCGCCGGCCTCTACGCGGCGTACACGATCGCCGCGATGCTGCCGCAGGTCCGCGCGAGCGGCACCTCGGTGCGGCTCGACGTGCCGATGCTCGACTGCCTGATCGGCGTCTCGGCCCTGCAGACCAGCGAGTACTGGGGATCCGGCCGCGAGCCGCAGCGCCTCGGCACGGCGCACCCGCGCAATGCGCCCTACCAGGGCTTCTCTGCCGCCGACGGCGACCTCACCATCGCGGCCGGCAACGACAGGCTCTGGGCCGCCGTGGCCGAGGTGGTCGGCCTGCCGCACCTGGTCGACGACCCGCGCTTCGTGACACAGGGCGACCGGGTGACCCACCAGCGCGAGCTCGCCGACCTCCTGGGCGAGCAGCTGGCTCAGGAGAAGCGGCAGCACTGGCTCACCGAGCTCCGTGCGCGCGGCGTGCCGTGCGGGCCGGTGAACACGTTCGGCGAGGCGCTCGCGGACCCGCACGTCGAGTCCACCGGCCTGGTGGCCCGGCTCGACGTGCCGGTGGCGGGGGAGACCCCCACCGTGGTGTTCCCGGTGCGGATCTCCGGCCACGCGCCCCGGCTGGACCGCGGTGCGCCCGGGCTCGGCGCGCACCCCGAGGTCCTCGAGGAGTGGGCGGAGGAGTGGAGCCGGTGAGCATCATCGTCGACCGCGGCCCGGTGTGGACCGTCACCCTCGACCGACCCGAGCGGGCCAACGCCCTCTCCGTGGCACTCGTGGAGTCGCTGCACGCGACCCTCGACGAGGCCGAGGCCGCCCGTCCCGACGCCCTCGTGCTGCGCGGCAACGCGCGGCACTTCGCCGCGGGCTTCGACCTCGGCGGGCTCGAGGACGAGACCGACGCGACCCTGGCCCTGCGGTTCCTGCGGATCGCCGACCTGCTCGAGCGGCTGATCGCGGCGCCGTACGCCACCGTCGCGGTCGTGCAGGGCGCCGCCGTCGGCGCGGGTGCGGACCTCGTCCTCGCCTGCGACCACCGGCTCGTCGACACGTCGGTGACGCTCCGGTTCCCCGGGTCGGCCTTCGGCGTCGCGCTCGGGACCGTCCGCCGGGCCGAGCTCGCGGGCGCGTGGTCGACCGGTGTGCCGGCCGACCTCGACGCCGCGCTCACCGCCCCACGACCCACCCGCCCTCACCACGACAGCGATGCCGAGGTGAGCGCGCTCGCCCGCTCCGTGTCCGTCCCGGGGCTCCACGCCCGCATCACGGCGTACGCCGCCCAGACCATGAAGAAGGAGATCGCATGACCGCGCAGCAGGAGATCGTCCCGGTCCAGAGCGAGGTGCCCGCGATCGCGGCGCTCGCCCAGACCGTCGAGGACCTCATCGGCCAGGGGCTCGACGAGCAGGCGCTCACCGCCGCCGTCCGCACCGAGCTCGAGCGCACCCTGGCCGAGGGGTTCGAGCTGCCCGCGGAGCAGGTGGCTCCCGACCCGGTGCGCTACGTGATGTACCCGCTCCACGTGGCCGCCGACGGCAGCTTCTCGATCGCGAGCGCCGTCTGGGACGTCGGCCAGGGGACGCCCGTCCACGGGCACGAGACCTGGGGCGTCGTCGGGATCTACTCCGGCGTCGAGGTCGAGACCCGCTACGAGAAGCCGACCACCCCGGACGTCCCGCTGGTCGGTCAGGGCACCGACGAGTGGGGTGCCGGCCAGGTGACCGTCTGCTGCACCACCGACGACGACGTGCACCAGGTCCGGTGCGGCGGCGACCAGCCGGTCGTCGGCATCCACGTCTACGGCGCCGACATCGGGACCCTCCCGCGCCGCAGCTACGACCCCGAGACCGGTGCCGTGCACTGGTTCACCTCGCGCTGGGCCTGAGCCCGCCGGACAGAAGGAGATCGCTCATGACTGTCACCGCCTGGGACGAGCCCGCCGGCGCCACGCCGCGCGGCACGCTCGTCGTCCTGCCCGGACGCGGCGAGACCGACGCGTCGTACGCCCGCTTCGGCACCCGGCTGTCCGCCGACGCCTACAAGGTGCGCCTGGTCCCCGTCGACCTCGACGACCTCACCGCGACGCGTGAGCGCGTCGAGAAGGTGCTGGCCGACGAGTCGCTGCCCTCGCCGAAGGTCCTCGTCGGGGCCGACACCGGGGCCACGTTGGCGGCCACCCTCGTGGGGGAGGTGGCCGCCGACGCGGCGGTGATAGCTGGTGTGGCGCTGCCGGGCTCGACCGCCGACGGCACGTGGGAGGAGCAGGTCGACGCCCGCACCGCGTGTCCGGTGCACCGCTCCGTGCTCGACGGCGACCTGCTCCTCGACCGCGACGCACTCGACCGTCCGCTGCCGTGGGCCACCGTCGAGCTGTCCGCGCCCGACAAGCCGGTGCTCGTCGTGCACGGGACGGCCGACCGGATCACCTCCGCAGCCGCGGCGACCGAGCCCTACCTCGGTGCCGCCGACGCCCGGGTGTGGCTGGTCGAGGGCGGTCGGCACGACATCCTCAACGACGTCTCGCACCGCTCGGTCGCCGCGACCGTCGTGCTCTTCCTCGAGTCGCTCAAGCTGGGCGCGGAGCTGCCGCCCGTGCTCGTGCCCGCGGGGGCAGCACGATGAGCGTCACCGCCGTCGTCGTCGGGAACCCCAAGCCCGCGAGCCGCACCCTCGCGGCGGCGACCTACGTGGCGCGCGAGCTCAGCGGCGCCGAGCCGAACCTCGTCGTCGACCTGGCCACGCTGGGACCGGCCGTCCTCGACTGGTCGGATTCGGAGGTCGCCGACCTGGTCAAGCAGGTCGGCGCGGCCGACCTCGTCGTGGTCGCCAGCCCCACCTACAAGGCCGCCTACACCGGGCTGCTCAAGCTCTTCCTCGACCGGTTCGCCGGCGGCACCGGTCTCTCGGGCCTCGCGGTGCCGCTCATGCTCGGGGGCAGCCCCGCCCACGCGCTCGCACCGGAGACGACCCTGCGCCCGGTGCTCACGGAGATCGGCGGCACGGTCCCCGGTCGGGCCCTCTACCTCGTGGACGACCGGCACGACGACCCCACGGCGTACGCCGACTGGCTGGCGGCCACCCGGCCGCTGGTCACCGCCTTCCTGGCCTCCTCGAACGGATCCCGATGACTGTCATGACCAGCCTGACCACCAACCAGGACCTCGACCCGCGTCTGCTGCGCGACGCCTTCGGCACCTTCCCGAGCGGCGTGGTGGCGCTGGCCGCCGAGATCGACGGACGACCCGTCGGCCTGGCGGCGAGCTCGTTCACCTCGGTGAGCCTCGACCCGCCGCTGGTCTCGGTCAGCCTCGCGACCACCTCGAAGACCTGGCCCGACCTGCGTCGGTCGTCCCACCTGGGCGTCACGGTGCTCGCCGAGCACCACGCCGAGGTCTGTCGCGCGCTCGCCGGCCCGGTCGAGCACCGCTTCGACGAGATCGCCTACTCCACGACCCCCGAGGGCGCCGTGACGCTCGACGACGGGCTGGCCAGCTTCGACTGCACGATCTACCGCGAGGTCGAGGCCGGCGACCACGTGCTCGCCCTGCTGCGCCTCCACGCCCTGCACCAGCCCGAGGGCCTCGGCAGCCCGCTGGTGTTCCACCGCAGCGGGTTCGGCGCGCTGCGCCGGTGACGGCCTCGACCCGCCGCCCCCGCAGGCGGAGGGCCGCGACTAGGGTCGGCTCCATGCGTGTTGAAGCGCGGTCCTGCCGGTGACCGTGACGGCCGAGCCCGACGCCGGGACGCAGCGCGCGCAGTCGAGTCGCTCGAGCCTGATCGTGCTGGTGCTGGCTCTCTGCGGCACGTCCGTGTCGCTCATGCAGACCCTGGTCGTGCCGCTCCTGCCGGACTTCCCGCGGCTGCTCGACACCACATCGGACAACGCGTCGTGGCTGGTCACCGTCACCTTGCTGACGAGCGCGGTCGCCACCCCGATCCTCTCCCGCCTGGCCGACATGCACGGCAAGCGGCGGATGGTCGTGGTGTCCCTGATCGTGCTGCTCGTCGGCTCGCTGCTCGGCGCCGTCGGCGACTCGCTGGCCGTGCTCATCGCCGCTCGCAGCCTGCAGGGGTTCGCGCCCGCGTTGATCCCGATCGGCATCTCGATGATGCGCGACGAGCTCCCGCCGCAGCGGATCGGCGGTGCGGTCGCCCTGATGAGCGCGACGCTCGGCATCGGCGGCGCCGTGGGGCTGCCCCTGTCGGGCGTCATCTACGACGCGTTCGGCTGGCAGGCGGTGTTCTGGGGGAGCGTGGCGATGGCCGCGGTGATGCTCCTCCTGGTGCTGGTCGTGGTGCCCGAGTCCGGCGTCAGGACCCCGGGGAGCTTCGACTGGACCGGGGCCGTCCTGATGTCCGTCGCGCTCACCGCGCTCCTGCTGGCCATCTCCAAGGGCGGCGCCTGGGGCTGGACGTCGCAGTGGACCCTGCTGTCCTTCACCGTCGCGATCCTCTTCTTCGCGCTGTGGGCACCGTGGGAGCTGCGGACCGGGGATCCGCTGGTCGACCTCCGCACCTCGACGCGCCGGCCCGTGCTCCTCACCAACATCGCCTCGCTCCTCGCCGGGTTCGCGATGTTCACCAACCTGCTCGTCGCGACCCAGCAGCTCCAGATCCCCACCGCCACGGGCGTGGGCTTCGGGCTCGACGTCACCCAGGCCGGGCTCGCCATGCTGCCCGGCGGCGTGCTGATGGTCCTGATGGCCCCGGCCTCAGCCTCGATCACCCGGCGCTTCGGTGCCCGGACCACCCTGGTGGCGGGGCTGTCCGTCACCGGCCTCGGCTACGTCGTCCGCGTCCTGCTCGACGCCACCCTCGCCCAGCTCGTGCTCGGTGTCTGCATCGTCTCGATCGGCATCGCGGTGAGCTTCGCGGCCATGCCGGTGCTCATCATGCAGTCGGTGCCCATCAGCGAGACCGCCGCGGCCAACGGGCTCAACACGGTGGTCCGCTCCATCGGCACCTCCACCTGCTCGGCCACCGTGGCGGCGGTCCTGGCCGCCGGCGCCGTCGCCGGCACGGCGTACCCCTCCGAGGCGGCACTGCACTCCATGAGCTGGCTCGCCGCGGGCGCGGCGTTCCTCGCCGCCGCCGTCGGGTCGCTGATCCCGGCTCGCACCGCCCCGGTCCTCGCGGGCGCTGCCGTCCACCCCGGGGCGCCCCCTGCCGCCGTACGCGGCGACACCGTGCGCCGGACCGGAGGGGCCGAGGTCGTCGTCCGGGGTCGCGTGCAGCGCGGGGACGGCAAGCCGGCGCGCCTGGCCGTGGTCTCGATGCTCGACCCCACCGGACGCCAGGCCGACTGGGCACGTGCGGACAACGAGGGTCGCTGGTCCGTCGTGCTGCCCGGGGCCGGCGAGTACCTCGTGGTCTGCTCGGCGGAGGGCTGGGCGGCGCGGTCGGAGCTGCGCCAGCTCTCCCCGGACGCCGTGCCGGTGCTGCAGCTCGACCGGCGACTCACGGTCGCGGGGGTCATCTCGCGCGACGGGTGGCCCATCTCCGACGCGCTCGTGGTGCTGACCGACTCGTCGGGGGAGTCCGCAGGGGCGACCCGGACCGACGACGAGGGCCACTACGAGATCGGCCTGCCGCCGATCGGCCGCTACGTGCTCACCGCGCTCGACCCGCGCACCGGGGTCGCGGAGTCCGAGGACGTCGTCATCAGTGCCCAGCGACGCCGCTTCAACCTCGTGCTCCCCGACGTGTCGGACCCCCGCGAGCCGGACGGCGGCCCGCTGGCGTGACCGGGGGCCGGCGTCCTCGTTGGCCGACCGAGGGGACGGCGTCACACTGGTGAGGTGATCAGCTTCGAGCTCGCCCGCCGACTGCACGACGCCGGCGTCGCCTGGTCGCCCCGCAACGGCGACCAGTTCTGGGTGCCTGAGCGCGACCTCGACGACATGGTGTTCACCGTCAGCGACATGGTGGTCGAGGTGCGCGACCACCCCCACAGCCGCGTCCTCGCCTTCAACGGCACGACCGAGTGGGCGCTGGACGACGTCGAGGAGCACGAGGCGATCTGGCTGCCCCGCCTCGACCAGCTCATCGACCTGCTCGGCCGGGCCTTCGTCAGCCTCACCGCGCGGTCCGGCGGGCACGTCGTACGCGTCACGACCGGGCAGGGCGAGGACGAGCACGTCGACCTCGGTGCCGCCGACGCGGCCGCGCGCGCCCTGCTGGACCTCCTCGAGCGGGACGACCCGACCTCGCCCTGACGTGGGCGGGACGGGCACCCGGTGCCCCAGGCAAGAGTCGAACTTGCGACCTTTCGCTTAGGAGGCGATAGGATACCCGTGTTCGATGGAGTCCTGGGGCCCGCGTAGACCTTGCTGAGCGTGACTGAGCCTACCTGACTCTGACTGAACTTGGCTACAGGAATGGCTAACATTTCTAGGAGTGACTAGGCGTGACAGGACAGGGTCAGACAGGGAAGCGCCGCGACTACGGCGAGGGCTCCCTCTACCAGCGCTCGTCCGACTGGCGGTGGGTCGGTACATTCGAGGCTGGCTGGACCGCCCAGGGCACCCGCCGCCGCGCCACCGCCACCAGCAAGGGCTGCGCAGGCGGGTGCGCCGCGAAGTGCCCTCACCGCGCCGAGATCAAGCGCAAGCTGCGCGACAAGAAGATCGCCGTCGACCGCGGCGAGGTCGGCACCTCCGACCGGACCACCGTCAAGGCCTGGGCCGAGACCTACCTCGAGATGCGACGCCGCGAGCTCTCGCCGAAGGGCTGGAACGCCGCGGCCTCGCCGATCCGGAAGTGGGTCGTCCCGACCATCGGGCACCGTCGCCTCGCCCAGCTGACCCCCGCCGACGTGCGCGCCGTCGCCGACGCCCAGCGCGCCGCCGGCCGTCAGCCCGCCGACACCCACCGCGTGCTGAAGACGATGCTGAAGGCCGCGATCCAGGAGGGCCACGCTGTGCCCGAACGGCTGCTCCACATGGACGCCCCGACCGTCAGCAAGTCCGACCGGCAGGCGATGACGATCGACCAGGGCCTCGCGTGCATCGAGGAGGCCAGCCGGATGCCGAACGGCGTGCGCTGGCTCTTCACGCTCGTCTACGGCCAGCGCCTGGGGGAGTGCCTCGGCCTGACGTGGGACGCCGTCGACTTCCACGGCCGCGACGACGCACCCTTCGGCGAGGCCGTCATCGAGTGGCAGCTGCAGCCGCTGCCCTACGAGCACGGCTGCGACGGCGGCGATGCTGCCCCGTCGTGCGGGAAGAAGCGCGCGGCTTCCTGCCCGCGGCGTCGCTTCCGGGTCCCCGACGGGCACGAGTCGATCCACCTCGTCGACGCCTACCACCTGGTGCGGCCGAAGTCCCGGGCCGGCTACCGGGTGGCGCCGCTGCTCGCGCCCGTCCGCGACGCCCTGCTCGCCTGGCGCGACGTCGCGCCCGAGTCACCCCACAACCTCGTCTGGCCCGGGCCCGACGGCAGGCCGCGCAACGACAAGCACGACCGCGCCGAGTGGCACGAGCTGCAGAAGCGCGCCAAGGTCGCGCACCCGTCCGGTCGGCCGTACCACGTCCACGAGTGCCGCAACTTTGCCGCGACGATGCTCCTCGAGGCCGAGGTGCCCGAGCACGTCGTCACCGACCTTCTGGGCCACTCGACGGTCGCGACGTCGCTGCGCTACCGCACCCGTCGACGCGGGCCGCTGCTCGACGCGATGCAGCGCGTCGGCGAGCGGCTCCAGCTCGGCTAGACGCTGAGGCGGCGCGCGTCACGCTGGCGGGCGCGCGCGGCCCGCTGCCGTTGCAGGCGCTTCACCAGGAGGGGCGCGTACGGCAGCGCCTCGGGCCGGTCGATGAGCCCGTTCAGCTGCTGGAAGTAGCGGGTCGCCGAGACGCCGAACGTCTCGCGGATCGCGGTTTCCTTCGCGCCGGCGTGCTTCCACCAGCCACCGCCCTCGAAGTCGAGGATCGCGCGCTCTTCGTCGTTCAACTCGGCCATGGTGGGAACGCTAGGTGAAGCCACCGACAGCGGATTTGGTCTAGCGCGGGGTTTGACACCCGGGCACACGCCCCCAAGCATGTGCGAAGGCGCTGACCCCGACCACTGCGATTGGTCGGGACCAGCGCCTCTTCTCGCGTCAGGGCTCAGCCCTTGCTCCTGCGGGGGTCGTTGCCGTAGCTGTTGCGCTCCCCGATGGTGCCGTCCATCTTCTTCACGACGTGCTCGACGCCGCGTGACCTGGCCATGTCTCGGCCGGCCTGCTGCGCCTCAGCCTTCGTGCTGTGTGTGCTGGACGCTCGCTCGTTGCCCTGCGCCCGGTTCTTCCACTGGTCGCCTTCGTGGTACGTCTCGATGTCACCCTTCACTGCTCTCACCCCCTTCCTGCGGTCTCGGTTAAGAACAAGCGTGACTGACGCTGGTCCGAATCACACAGGAGGAATTCTCAAGGTGCTGTCAGCGTCTTCTCAATCCCCAGACGTCGCCGCCGCTCGAGGGGGAGGCGGCGGTCCGCCCACCGCTGCCACGCCTCGATCAGGTGTGGCGTGACGCCCAACTCGGCCGCAAGCGCGCCCAGATGGTGACCCACGAGCGCCTCGGCCGCGGCGTACTGGCGCGGCGTGATGATGAGCGACGCGCCGTACTCACTCGCTCGCCGCTCATGCCGCGGCGTCGAGCAGCGGTCGCCGAAGACCGCGTGGCCGACCTCGTGCGCGAGCGCTGCTGTCGCCTGCGCCCGTGTCAGCCGCCGGTTCAGCACGATCACCCGACGATCGTCCAGGTAGAAGCCTCGGTCCCGTTCCCCCAAGTCCTCCCACTCGACCTCGACACCCAAGTCGGAACAGTGGGCGAACAGCAGATCCAATCTCACGTCTCGTGGTGGCGATCCTGTTCTCCGGCGATGTCACCCTGGTCCGGGTGAGCGGCCATCGCGTCGTAGACGGTAGATGTCCCCTCCGACAACTGCTGCAGGAAGCGCCGGCTGGTGGCCGGGAGGCCGCGGCCCGCCTCTAGCTCGGTCAGCATGCCGGCAGCGACGAAGGCCTCGAGCACGTTGTGGCCGTACGCCTTCGCGAACGCTGCGACGACAGCGGCCTTGTCGGGGAGGTAGCGGCCGCCGAGCCAGCGGCTGACGGTGCCCTGCGAGACACCGACGCGTGCGGCGATGGCCGCCTGGTCGGAGCCGGGCTCTTCGCTCTCGGCGACGGTCCGGACGTAGTGCGCCCAGATCTTCGGTGCATCCATGGCGTCAAGCGTAGGGGCTCGTGTGCATGCGTGCATATAAGTGGAACTACTGATGCCTGAGCCCTTGCGCTCATGCATGTGTGCATGCATATCATCAGACATGAGGAAGATCGTTCTCCGAGAAGGCGCTCTCTACGGCGTCACGAAGCGGCTGGACATCAGCCGCGACGAACTCGCTCGGCGGATGAAGGTCGCGACGTCGACCGCCTACCGGGTGGATGCCGGGAAGGTCGAGCCGTCGCCGGCGTTCATCGCCGGCCTGATGGACGTCAGCGGGCAGCCCTTCGAGGAGCTCTTCGACATCGTCGGCTCCACCGAGGCGGTGAACGCATGAGCACCACCGTCAAGAAGGTCGTCGTGACCCGCAAGGAAGCGCAGGAGATGTACGGCGTCTCCGAAGCCACTCTCCGTCGAGCCGAGGCCGCGGGGACTCTCCGTGCGAAGACGCTCGGCGGCCGTCGTCGGTACCGCGTCGAGGACCTCGACGCCTGGTTCGACCAGCTCGACGACGCCTGATCTGCCCGGCCGTCGCGGCGATCCCCCGACCGCGGCGGCTGGGTCACCCAGCAGTCAAAACAGCAGAGCCAGCCGCGCGACTTCGACCCCGACGACTGGCCCCAACCGAAAGGCAGTATCTCATGCGCACAACCCTGAGTAAGCGACAGCGCGGCGTCGAAACGCCGAGCCAGCGGAGCCGTCTCACCGCCCAGCGCGAGGCAGCCGCCGCCAACCGCGACTGGCACGAGCGCCGCGTCCAGGCCGCCGAGAAGCGCGCCGCCGAGGCCCGCGAGGAGAAGCGGAAGGCCGGCCCCCAGGGCGGCCGCCTCCGAGCCCTCGCGCGGCTCGCCGAGCAGCTCGGCGTCGAGAGTCCGGTCACCCGCGCGGCCGTACAGAAGGTCGACCGTGACCGCCGCGGCCGGCAGCGCCCGCACCGGAACGCCGACCGCGACCGGACGCTCCGCGGCAAGGCCCGGATCCGCGCCCGGAAGGCGGCACGCCGATGAGCCCGCACATCGCCGCGATCATCCTGATCGCCGACCTCGCCCTCGCCGGCATCGTCATCTTCTGGCGCGGCGCCACCCAGGGCACCCGGCACTACACCTGGGCCGACGCGATCGGCGGCGTGATCGAGTGCGCCTTCCTGATCTGGCTCGTGACGGTGATCGCGTCATGAACCTCACCTACGACCAGATCCAGGCGCTGTGCGTCGGCGTCGTTCTCGGCGCGGCGCTGACCGCCCTCCTCATCGTGCTGCAGGCCGGCCTCGCGCGGCCGAAGCGGCAGCGCCTCGAGCTCGGCAGCAACCACGACCGGCTCGACGCCGAGGCTGCCAGCTACATCGCGCGGCCGCGCAGCTCGAGCAACCGCAAGCCCGGGAGGTTCTGATGATCCTCCTGGGCCCCGAGCCGAAGACCCTCGCCGAGAGCCGACCGCCGTACGACGAGCACGCGGACGCCACGAAGTACGGGCACCAGGCCGCGATCGCCGAGGCCAACGCCCGAGCGCGCGCCACCGGCCACCGCCAGATCGTGACCCAGTCGTTCGACGCCGCGACCAGGGCGAAGTACCCCAACCTGCGGGCCTTCTACCGGATCCAGGCCGTCCGATGACCGAGACCGGCTACCGGCGGATCGAGCCCGGCGCGTGCACCTGGTGCGGACACCGTCCCCACGCCGGCGCCTGCGGGAACACGATCCGCACCCGCGACCCGATGCCCCACGGCAAGGACGTCGACCGGCGCTGCCCCTGTGTCAAGCGCGTCGACGACGACCGGCTGACCCGCGACAAGCGGTTCGAGGCTGCCGAGGACCGCGCCGAGCAGGTCGCCTTCGACGCCATGCGGGAGCGGTCATGACCTGCCGCCTTCTCCTCGTCCCCGTCACCCTGCGCGAAGCAAACGCCTTCGTCGGCCGCGAGCACCGCCACCACGGACCCGTCGTCGGGCATCGCATCAGCGTGGGCGTCGGCTGCGAAGAGCACGGCCTGCACGGCGTCGCCATCGGCGGCCGACCAGTCGCCCGCGGCCTCGATGACGGGATCAGCTTCGAGGTCACCCGCTGCTGCACCGACGGCACGCCCAACGCCTGCTCGAAGCTCTACGGCGCGATGCGTCGGGCGGCCATCAACCTGGGCTACCCGCCGCGTCGGATCTTCACCTACACCCTCGCCACCGAGGAAGGGCGGTCGCTGCACGCGGCCGGGTGGGTCCGCGACGTCGAGGTCAAGGCCGAGACGTGGGCGCGCCCGAACCGCGAGCGCGTCGACAAGCACCCGACCGGCCCGAAGACCCGATGGAGGGCGGCCTGATGGCCCGCCAGTCCCCGCGCCGACGCCCCCGCCGCGTGTTCGCCGACCACCCGCTCGACGGCACCTGCGTGCTCTGCGACCAGCCCCTCGGTGGCGGCAACCAGCGCACCAACCCCCTGATCCAGATGCGAGCCGGCTGGGCGCACAAGGCGTGCGTCCTCCGAGAGCGAGGCGAGTAATGACCTCCCGCAAGCCCACCCACAATGAGAGTCCGGGCGGCGCGCCGGACGCTGAGACGCTGTCCGAGGGACGCGAAGCCGACCAGCAGCACAAGGGCGCCACAGACCACCGCCACGGCTTCGTGCGCGACCTCGACGAGGAGACCTACCACGCCGACCGAGGCAGCCTCTCCGTGTCCGGCGCCAAGCTCCTCATGCGATCGCCGGCCCTGTTCCGCCAGGAGCAGGACCACCCGACCTACCGGAAGGTCTGGGACTTCGGCTCGGCCGCCCACGCGAAGGCCCTCGGCGTCGGCGCCGAGCTGATCGTCCACCAGTACGACCCCGAGAAGGTGAAGTCGCCGAAGGCCACCAATGCGTGGAAGGCCGAGCAGGAGGCCGCCCGCAAGACCGGCGCCGTGCTCCTCCTCCCCGACGAGTACGCCGTCGTCGAAGCCATGGCCGCCCGACTGCAGGAGCACCAGCTCGCGATGCGGCTCCTCGCCGAGGGCGAGCCCGAGGTCTCCGCATACGCCCTCGACGAAGACACCGGCGTCCTCCGCCGCGGCCGCTTCGACTGGCTCGGCCCGGTCGTGCTCACCGACTACAAGACGTGCGCGTCGGCCAACCCGCGCGACCTCGCCGGCCGCTACGGCACCGTCCACAAGTACGGCTACGACTGCCAGGCCGCCTGGTACACCGACCTCGCCCGCGCCCTCGACCACCCCGCCGCCGCCTTCGCGTTCATCTTCCAGGAGAAGACGCCGCCCTACCAGGTCACCGTCGCCTACGTCGACGACGCCGACCTCGCCGAGGCCCGCCAGCACAACCGCGCCGCCCTCGAGCGCTTCCGCGACTGCACGGCCGCCGACCGCTGGCCGGCCTACCTGCCGGACGACACCGCCGCCCGGCTGTCCCTCACCGACCAGACCTACTACGAGGAAGTCATCTGATGAGCGAGATCGAACAGCACCGGGGCGGCTCCCAGCTGACCCTGACCACCGACCAGGCGTGGTGGAGCGAGAAGCAGATCGCCGCGCTCGGCCAGCTCGGCGTCGCCGGCGCCTCCAACGGAGACCTCGCGGTCTTCATGCACGTCGCCCAGCGCACCGGCCTCGACCCCTTCGCCCGCCAGATCCACATGATCGAGCGGCAGGGGAAGTGGACGATCCAGACCGGCATCGACGGCTTCCGCCTGGTCGCCCGCCGGGCGGTCGACCGGGCCGGCGAGACCCTCGCGATCGGGCCCTCCGAGTGGTGCGCCGACGACGGCCAGTGGCGCGACGTGTGGCTCGCTGAGGGCCCGCCAGCGGCCGCCCGCGTCACCGTCTACCGCAACGGCCAGGCGTTCCCCGGCACCGCGCTGTGGCGCGAGTACGTGCAGACGAAGCGCGACGGGAACGTCACCCACATGTGGGCGACCCGCGGTGCCGGGCAGCTCGCGAAGTGCGCCGAGGCCCTCGCGCTCCGCAAGGCGTTCCCCATGGACCTCGCCGGCGTCTACACGACCGACGAGCTCGAGCGCGACCAGCGGCAGCCGGCCTCGCGGCGCACCGGCGGCCTGGGCGCCGCCCTGAACGCCGAGCAGCCGCCGCCCGACGAGGAACCCGTCGAGGGAGAGGTCGTCGAGCAGCCCGCGAGCGCCGAGTCGTGAGCGACGTGCGAGACGTCATCCCGCGCTCGACGATGACCGTCGCCCAGCAGCGAAGGATCGGCGCGCTGCAGGCCGCGAAGGCAGTGCTGCAGAACCCCCACGCCGTCGTGGACAACGCCCACAACCTGATGCGTCTCGCGGAGTGGATCGAGGGCGAGTCGTGAGCGCCGTCGAGGACCACACGCCCGAGGCGCACGACGTCATCGCCTGCGAGCTCGGCGCCTGCATCCTCGGCCAGCGCCGGCACCGCGACCGCGTCGAACTCCGCGTCGACGTCGCCGGCCGGATCATGAGCCTCTCGCGCAACCTCCTCGCAGTCCAGGAGCAGCTCGGCGAGCGACTCGTCGGTGCGCTCGCGCCGCTCGCCGCGCACCTCGCCGGCCCGCCGCGCCGTAGGTGGTGGCAGCGATGAGCCGGCCCGGGTACATCGACAAGCGCGGCAACAACGAGTCCCGCCGGCGCCGCCGCACCTGGCTCCTCGCCACCTTCGACGAAGACCTCGGCCCCGGCAAAGCACGATGCCTCCTCAAGCTCAGCCCCCGATGCATCCGCGTCGTCCCCATCGAGGAGGCCCGCGCGCTGCGCGCCCTCGTCCGCAGCGGCCTCACGATCACCGACACCGCCAAGAGGGTCGGCAAGGCCGCCTCGCACGTCTCCAACCGGCTGATGCTGCTCGAGCTCCCCCTCGAGGAGCAGGAGGAGCTGCGGGCCGGGCACTACACGATCACGCACGCCCAACACCTGGTGAGGAACGCCCGCGAGGCCGAACGCCGCCGCGAGAGCGCTGAGGCCCGCCCGGTCGGCCGGCCGAAGGGCGCGAAGACGAAGCCGTACTTCGGCGACACCCACCCGCTCGCCAGCACCGTCCGCCGCATCTGCAGCCACCGCGGCTCGCCGAAGGTCGGCGGCGTCGGATGCGGCGCCTGCTGGGAGCACGCCATCCGAGCCGACGCCCAGGAGGAGTCATGACCATCCACTGGTACTGCCGCACCTGCACCGCGTGCGGCGAAGGCGACAAGGCTGCCGAGCAGCACGTCCGCGACACCGCCCACACCGTCGAGACCTCGACCCGCCCGAGGCACACCGAGGAGCGCCAGTCGGTCCGCTACTGGCTCACCGACAAGGGATGGGCCGCGGCCGGAGGTCGGTCCACGTGAGCCCCGACGACCCCCGCCACGGCACGGAAGCCGGCTACTCCGCGCACGGCCGCGCCGGTCAGCGGCCGTGCGACGACTGCACGCGCGCCAAGCTCCGCGACGACAAGAGGCGCCGAGTCCTCGGCCCCGCGCTCCGTCCCGTCCCCGATGACGTCTGGGTGATCCTCGACCGCTACAGCGACCGCACGCTCGAGCAGCGCGCCGGCGTCTCGATCTGCGCCCTGCAGAACATGCGCAAGCGAGGAGCGAAGGCGCGCGCCTACCCCGAGACGATCGCGCGGCTCCGTTCCGTGCGCATCCCCACCGACGTGGGCACCGTCCGCCGAGTCCGGGCCCTCGCTCGACTCGGATGGTCCTGCCCTCAGATCGCAGACGTCGCCGGGATCCCCGCGACCACGATCGCCCGCCTTCGCGACCATGACGCGCGGCGATGGGTGGGCCGCGACGACCTGCGGGACGGTGTTGCACTCGCGTACGCCGAGCTGAGCATGAAGCGCCCGCCATGGACGCGCTGGTCGTCGCGGATCGCCGGGCACGCTGAACGGGAAGGCTGGCCGCCACCGCTCGCGTGGGATGACGACCTCATCGACGACCCCGCAGCCGTCGCGTCAGGGATCGGTGTCGCGACGCGAGAGCCGGCCAGGGAGCGCACCTACGACAGCGCCGATCACGCCGCATGCGCGCGCTGTGGCGTGGTCCGCGAGGTCTACCGCGGCCGCGGCGACCTCTGCCAGGACTGCCGCACTGTCGCCAGGAGGGAAGCCGCATGACCTGCCCGAAGACCGCCATCTGGCCCGAGGTCGGCCCGCATGGCGCACGGCTCACCTGCTGCCTCCCCGCCGGCCACCCGGGCGACTGCGCGTGCGCCGACATCGAGTACCTCGAGGAGCCCGCCTGATGGCCGTCAGCAAGCGCACCCGCTACGAGGTACTTCGCCGCGACAACCACACCTGCCGCTACTGCGGCGGCAAGGCGCCCGACGTCGTGCTCACCGTCGACCACGTCACCCCCGTGGCGCTCGGCGGCACCGACGATCCGAGCAACCTCGTCGCGGCCTGCAAGGACTGCAACGCGGGCAAGTCGAGCACGACGCCCGATGCCGCTCTCGTCGAGGACGTGAAGCAGGCTGACATCAAATGGGCCGCCGCCATGGCCCGCGCCGCCGAGGTACTGGCGGCAGAACGCGAGAAGCGGGCCGACTACTACGCCTGGTTCGTGCTGGCGTGGGAGCCGAGCGGCCTCTCGGTGCCGGACGAGGCCGAGTGGAGCCTAGGTCGCCTGTTCGATGCCGGGCTGCCCGCTGAAGAGATGTGCGCCGCTGCGCACTACGCAGGCAAGGCGACCGGCATCTACGACCCGTTCAACTACTTCATGGGGGTCTGCTGGAGGAAGGTCTCCGCGCTACACGAGACCGCGAAGCAGATCCTGGCCACCGAGGAAGACGTCTGATGGCCCGCAAGTCCCGCCCACTCAAGACGTCGTTCTGGTCGGACGACAAGGTCTGCCGCCTGTCCCGCGACGCACGGCTCACGCTCGCCGGCCTCATCACGATGCACGCCGACGACGAGGGTCGCTTCCTCGCGACACCTCAGGCGATCGGTGGAGCGATCTACCCGCACGACGACCTGCCTCCAGCTCGGATCAAGCGTTGGCTGGCCGAGATCGAGGCCGAGGGCATGGTCGTGGTCTACCGGGTGAACGGCGGCACCTACGGCTGGCTGCGCGGCTGGGCGCGCCACCAGACTCCGCCGCACCCGACGCCGAGCACCATCCCGCCTCCCGAGGAAGCGGGGCAGAACTCATGAGGCGCTCACGAATTCCTCACGACTTCCTCCGGAGAACTTCTGCCCTGAGTAGGAGTAGGAGGAGGAGCGGGAGTAAGAACCGGCCGAAGGCCGCATCCATGACCTCAGGTAGGGGGTCGGCCGAGCTCATGGATGGCCGCTTCGCGGCGATGCTCGGAGGTCGATCATGAGCCGCTGGGAGCAGCACGAGGCCATCGACGGCGAGATCAACGCCGACGGCGAGCTGATGATCTCGATCAGCGACACCATCGCCTGGATCCGCGCCTGCGCCGACGGCTGGACCGACCACCCCTGCCACGCGAACGCGGCCACGGCGATCGCCGACTCCCTCCTCCAGCACTGGATCGACACCACGTCGAACCTCGTCGACGGGAGCGGATCGTGACCTTCACGCAACGCGACGCCCAGGCGCTGACCTACCTCGCCACCCGTCTCCGCGAAGACACCCCCGGCTGCGGCAAGTGGGACCAGAACGGCACCTACGCCGTCCTCGCCGAGCTCCGCGGCCAGTCGCTGAGCGAGGTCGTCCACCGCGTCGTCGGCCACGCCCTCGACCCTGAGGCCCGCACCCCGGGCTCCATCCGCCGGCCCTTCATCCCGAAGCGCGATACCGAACCCGCACGCCGGCAGCCAGCGAAGGCCGGCGAGGACTGCAAGCGCCACCCCGGCGAGTACGTCGGCTCTTGCCGTGCCTGCGCCGTCGAGGTGCTGCCCAGCCAGTGGGGCGACGTCGAGCTCGTCGACGACGACCGCTCTGCAGGCCGCGCCCTGCTCGCCGAGATCCGCGCACGCCGTCAGGCCCCGCTCGGCCTGACGAAGTACGGCGAGGCGCTCATCGCGTCCGCCACCCCCGAAACGGCCGGCCCGGGTAGGGAGACGTCCCCGCAACCCGGGCCGGTTGACCGCCCCGAGACCGCCTGCCTCGCGCCCGGGTGCTTCCGGCCCACCCGAGACGGCATCTGCGACCGCTGCAGGGCCGATGCGATCGCCCTCGACGAGCAGGCCGCCAACCAGGCGCTGATCGAACGCCTGCAGGCCAACGAGCGCGCACGAGCCCACACGCGGCCCGAGCCCAGCCCCGAGCCGCCCCGCCGGTTCACGTCCGCCGACATCAACCACGACCGAGTGCGCGCCGCCATGACGCGCGCCGCCGAGCAGAGGAGCACCACATGAACCCCGTTGAGATCCCCATCGAGGCCCGCCGCGCCCGGCCCGACTGCCGCGTCGTCAGCATGGGCCCGCCGCCCGGCGTGCCCGACGAGGAGTGCGGCACCGCTGAGATGCTCGTCTCTGGCGAGGAAGAGCAGATGACCGGCTTCGTCGCCCGCCGCTTCTACGCCTACTTCCGCCCCACCGAGGCCGAGCTTGCCAAGCTCAACGCCGGCGGCTTCATCGAGCTGGCGCAGTACGGCCACGTCGTCCAGCCCTTCGGCTGCGCGATCTGGGACGCCATCCCGGGCGCGGAGAACGTCCGGTGAACACCGTCCACGCCGGCCCCCTCGGCAACGCCGTCGAGCTCGACGTCGCCACCTCGCCCGTCAACGACGACCACACCACCATCGCCTGGTGGCTCCTGACCGGCTTCTGGCACCCGCTCTGGCAGCAGTTCAGCCTGACCGTCGTCACCCTCGAGGAGCGCGAAGGCGTCGCGCCGGCGAAGCTGCACTTCCCCGGCGCGACCCACGAGCTGGCCGTGATCGCCCTCAACCCCGGCGAGCCCCCGCGGCACATCACCCCTGAGGCGTTCCATCAGGGCGGCTTCGGCGCCGCCGGCGGCTACCTGCAGCCGATCGACGTCTGCCACCAGTCCACCGCCACCGACGACGAGATGATCCGCGTCGCCGATCGCGCCGCCTGGGCGTGCGTGAACGGCATCCTCACCGCGTCGACCGACGACGCCCGCGACGTGCTCCGCATGCACTGGCTCGGCGCGATCGTGAAGACCCTCGCCCACCTCCGCGGAGAGGCCCACGCGTCATGAGGCGCGCGTGGGACTGGCTCGTCGAGCTCCTCGGCGCGCTGCTGTGCCTGCTCGGCCTCCACGACTGGCAGCTCGGCTACACGCAGCACGTCGCCGCCCACGGCCGCCCGTACGACGTCCGCGCCGAGGTCTGCGTGCGGCCCGGCTGCAGGGGCGTCACCGACCGCGTCCGGGTCGTCCCCGGCGCCTGGCCCTGGGTGCAGCGATGAGCCGCGGCAACGAGTCCAGCGACCGCCAGGTCGACGACCTGAACCCGCCGCCCCGAGGGCACGCACCGGGCGCGCACGGCATGAGTGAGGCGGGCGGGCTGCGAGAGGCCGTGGAGGCGCTGGCCGACGAGTGGGAGCGCCCCGGCCCGAAGGTGCAGGGCACGCCCGAGGATGCCGCCACCGTACTCCGCGCCCTCCTCGCCGCTCACCCTGCCTCCGAGGCTGACGAGCACCAGGCGACCGGATGGCAGGTCCACGCCGAGCACGTCGAGCGCACGAACCGCGAGACGCTGCACCTGAACTCGATCATCGACGAACTCAAGTCGCTCCTGCGCCGCGCCTGCGAGGCTGACGCGGGCGAGGACTGCTGGTTCGACCACAGCGGCGATTGTCAGGCTCATGGACCGTTCGGCGATGGCAAGCCCTGCCCGTACCCGCTGATCCGGCAGTACCTCGCCCCTGAGGCTGACCCCACGGCAGGCGAGCGGGTGGCGAAGGTGCTGCGGCACATGGCCGACCGGATGCTGCACCAGACCGACGTGTCCGACGAGGCGCTGCGCTCGATCATTGATGGCTGGGCGGGCGCGTTGCATGGTGCCGCGACGTTGCTCGACCTCCCCGCCACCCCGGACGCCGGGGACGCGAGCGAGCGGCGGATCGGCGAATGCGACCGCCACGACGACGAGGATCGCGGCCTGAAGTCGTCGGCACGCTGCACCTGCCCGCCGCTCCCCGCCGCGAGCACCAGCGCGAGTGAGCCGCTGAGCCAGGACGAGCGGCAGACGCTGAACGCGCGCCTGCACAGAGACGGCTTCTACGCCCCCGCCGTCCGCGCACGGATCCTCGACGCTCTCGATGACACCCTCGTCGCTCGCATCGCCCGGGAGGTGACCCGACCCACCACCACCGGCCCCGTCGATTGGGACTCACCCACATGGGGAGGCGGCACCCACACCGCCGCATCCGACGACCTCGGCAACCACGGCCGCCACTGCGAAGACGCCGACGAGGAGCAGTGATGTGCGACGACGTCGAGAAGGTCGATTACCTCTCCCAGATGCTCGCCGACAACGCCGTCGAGCTCCACAAGCTCACCGCGCCCGGATGCACCACGATCGCCGCCTACCCGTGCGGCGACCACTGGCACATCGGGCACGACGGCCTCACCGCCGAAGCCCGCGCGAAGGCCCGCACCTGCAAGGCCGAGCACCCGTTCTACAGCCCCCTCGCCCGCCGCATGCACAAGAGGAAGACCCACGCATGACCACCGACAGCCCCATGGTCCGGATGATCGCGGCCGCCGCTGACTTCGAGCGCCAGATGCGCCGCGTCACCGAAGCCCTCGCCCGCGTCGACTGGCCGCAGCTGCAGCGCCTCGTCGACCTCGCTGAGGGCTACGACCAGCACCACCCCAGGCCGCTCCCGATCAACGGCCACGAGTACGCACGCCGACGGAGGAACCGATGAGCGCCGCCGAGGTCGAGTGGGAGCCCGGCGACCCCAACCCCTACGCCCCCGACCAGGGGACGAGCGGCTTCGCCAACGTGTTCATGCGCGAGGACGAACGCGCAGCCATCCTCGCCGCCGACACCGGCACCCCGCCGCCCTGGTGGCGCCCGCCCGCCGAGGAAGGCGCCAGCCCCGGCGACTACACCCGCTCCTGCGCGACCTGCGGCGTCCGTTGGCGCGGCGACGAGCCCTGCTGGGTCTGCGGAGGTGAGCAGCTCCCGTGACCGAATGCCTCCACTGCGGAGCCCCCACCAGCAACGGACTCGGCCTCTGCGAGACCGCCCAGGCCGCAGTCCTGACCTACCTCGAGTTCCTCCCGATCTACTACGCCAACCTCGCCCGCTGGCGCCGCCCCGGCCGCCCCAACGGCAGCCTCGGCACCGCCGGCCAGTGGATGCTCCGCCGCGGCGAAGCCGAGAGCGGCGCGATCGAGCCCGCCCTCGCCCGCGCCTCCGCGACCCTCCACACCTGGGCCGAGAAGCTCAGCCTCAGCATCCCCGAAGCCGCCACCGAAGCCGACACCTTCGCCGCCCTCTGCGAACGCCTCGAGCACGCCCTGCCCAGGATCGCCGCCCACGAAGGCGCCGGCCGGTTCGTCCGCGACATCGCCCGCCACGAGCACGCCCTCCGCAACCTCACCGAGACCATCGTCCCCGGCTGGTACGCCGGCACCTGCCAGCAGCCCGCCGGCCGCGACATGGAAGGCAACCACCACGTCTGCGGCGCCAACACCTACGTCGTCCCCGGCCTCACCTGGGTCACCTGCCACCGATGCGGCGCCACCACCCACGCATCCGCCCACGTCGACGTCGTCCTCACCGAGGCCCGCGACTGGACCGCCCCGCCCCGCCAGATCGCCGAAGCCGTCGTCGTCCTCGTCGACACCGAGCACTCCGTCGACCGGCTCTACAAGCGGATCAGCAAGTGGGGCGAGACCCGCAAGCGGAAGGTCATCCGAGACGGCCAGGAGATCACCCTCACCACGCCACCCAAGATCCCCACCACCCGCCGCCTCGACGAGGACGGCGACCCCATCGGCCCCAAGCTCTACCGCCTCGGAGACGTGCTCGACACCCTCGCCACCGAGGGCGCGACACGCCTGGTGCAGCGCACCTACCACCAGCGCGTGGGATGAGCGCGCTACCGTTGTCGCTAGTGGACGTGGCGGAAGCGTCCCCTGACAGCGCCCGAGACCTCGAGGAGGTCCGGGCGTCCTGCATGTCAGGAGGTAGTCCGATGGCCCGAGGCACCGTGCGCTGCACCAGCTGCAGCCAGCCCCTCACCCCACACTGCCCCGACACCAACCCCACCTGCACCTGGCTCGCCTGCCTCGCGCAGGGCTGCAGCGTCCGCTACCTCGACGTAGGCCGAGGACTCATCCAGCACACCGACGGCAGCATCATCAGCTGGGCAGACATGCCCACCACCACCGAGCCACCCACCGTCACCATCGAGGACGACACCGACGATGGCCGGGCCGCAGCACCGGACGCCTGAGTACCGCGCCGCCTACCGCCAGCTGGTCCGAGACCAGAAGGCAGGCAAGTGGCTCTGGTGCGTGCAGGACATCTGCATGCACCCAACCCGCGACATCGCCCCCACCGACAAGGCGCACGTCGCACACGACGACACCGGCACCGTCATCCTCGGACCCGCCCACCAATGGTGCAACGAAGCCGACGGCGGACGCAGACGCCACCGACCCCCACGCCTGCGACGCGAAGTCCTCTGAACAAGGGGGGTGGGGTCAACCACGACCACGGCGACGCGAACGACCCCAGCAGTCGCGCGTGGCCTATCTACGAGCTTTTTTCTGACGCGCGGCGCGGGGGTGGCGGCATGGCGGGCAAGGCGACGAAGACCAACCTTCGGGCCGTACCTCCGGACGAGCCGCCGCCGGAGCCTGACCCGCCGAAGGTGCAGACGCTGCTCGAGGCGATCGAGTCGGGCGTCTACCTCGACATCCTGAAGGCGCAGCGCCGGCAGATGGTCGCGGACCTGAAGGGTGCTAGCGGCCCAGCGCTGGCTGCGATGCATCGGCAGATCGCGCTGCTGTCGAAGGAGATCGCGGCCCTCGAGGCTGAGGCCGCCGCGGCGGCCGAGGAGGAGGCCGGCAGTGGCGAAGCGACCGGCGAGTCCGACGAGGCATTCGACTCCGAAGCTCTCTGAGGTCGCTCGGCACGTTGTCGCGCCGAAGGGCGCGGTGTCGACCGGCTGGCCGGCGGTCGAGTCGAAGGCTGCGGACCTGGGTGTCCGCTTCCGGTGGTGGCAGAAGCCGATCGGCAAGATCATCCTGGCGAAGCGGGCCGACGGGAAGTACGCGTCCACCATCGGCGGCACCGGCCTGTCGATCCCGCGCCAAGTGGGCAAGACGTTCCTGGTCGGCGCCATCGTCTTCGCGCTGTGCCTGCTCCGTCCGAAGCTCACAGTGATCTGGACGGCGCACCGGGTGCGGACGGCCGAGGAGACCTTCGGCAAGATGCAGGCCTTCGCTGGCCGGCGCCGCGTGGCGCCGTACGTCGAGAAGATCGTGCTGGGCTCGGGCGAAGAGGAGATCGCCTTCCGGAACGGATCTCGGATCCTCTTCGGCGCTCGAGCTAAGGGCTTCGGTCGCGGCTTCGACGAGGTCGACGTGCTGATCTTCGACGAGGCGCAGATTCTGACGGACGCGGCACTCGACGACATGATCCCGGCGACGAACCAGTCGCGCCAGCCGGAGTCGGCGCTGCTGCTGTTCATGGGTACGCCGCCGAAGCCGGCCGACCCGTCCGAGGTCTGGATGCGGATGCGCGAGGAGGCGCTGTCCGGCGAGGACGACGACACGGGCTGGGTGGAGTTCGGGGCCGACGAGGACCACGAGTTCACGCCGCTGCCTGCTCCGCTGAGCGAAGCCGACTGGAAGCAGATCGCGAAGGCGAACCCGTCGTTCCCCGAGGACACGCCGCGGGAGGCGATCTTGCGGATGCGAAAGAAGCTCGGCTCCGCATCCTTCTGCCGCGAGGGCGCCGGCCAGTATGACAATGCCGACCACAAGCTGATCTTCCCGAAGTGGCCCTCGTGCCAGACCGACGAGATGCCGGACGAGGTCACCGCGATCGGGCTCGCTGTCTCGCTCGGCGAGGAGTTCGGCTCGATCTGCTCCGCTCGCGTGTGGGAGGACGGCCGCGTGAACCTCGGCGCCGTCGAGCGCCGCGTCTACTCGCGCAGCTACATGGTGTCGGAGGCGAAGCGGATCCAGGAGGAACGCGAGTGCGCAGTCGC
The DNA here is from genome assembly GCF_041913365.1 of Nocardioides sp. Classification (GTDB taxonomy): domain Bacteria; phylum Actinomycetota; class Actinomycetes; order Propionibacteriales; family Nocardioidaceae; genus Nocardioides. Next base: position 55,070 of record NZ_JAYSFM010000012.1, on the reverse strand, counting down.
GCTCGACGAGAAGTGCCCCGACGCTGGCCTGCTGCCGGCGCTGATCGAGGCCGGTGTCGCCGTGCAGGTGATGACCCTCGCGCACTTCGTCGAGACGACCTCCGACCTGGTCCAGCGGACGAAGGACAAGCGCGTCACGCATCAGAGCACCGACGACCTCGACGCGGCCGTGGTCGCAGCGAAGTGGCGGTCCGTGGGAGACGGCCGACGAGTCCCGGGACGCAAGGCGTCGTCGGGCGACATCGACATGTTGGAAGCCGGGATCGCTGCCCTGTGGGCTGCCGGTCTGGACCTCGACCCCTGGGAGGCGTGGACATGACCCGACTCAAGCGGATCCCCGTGAGCGCCGTCCCGGTCGTCGCGGTGCTGGTCGGCTTCGTCGCGGCCCTCGCCGGTCTCTACCTGGTGGCCGATCTCGTGCACCCGGGGGCAGGTGCCGGTGTGACGTTGCTCGTCGGCGGGATCGTGGCGATCGTCGCCGGCCTGGTGGTTGACCTTGACTAGCCTTCTGCGGCGGATGACTGCCGCGCCGTCCTCGAGCGAGCGCAGCGTGGTGTCGATCAACGACTACATCGCCGCGGTCAGCCAGTACGGCTTCCAGCCGAGCGTGAACAGCAGCATGCCGCACATCAGCGCGGAGTCTCTGCCGACGTCGTACGCCGGGCACGCGTCGGGCGGCATGTACGGAAACTCGGTCCTGTTCTCGTGCATGGCGATTCGACAGCTGGTGTTCTCGTCGGTGCGGCTGCGCTACCAGCGGCTGCGCGACGGGAAGCCGTCGGACATGTTCGGCACCCCGGACCTGACCCTGCTCGAGGTCCCGGGCGCGGGCGAGACGACCCAGAACCTGCTGTCGCGGATGATCCAGGACGCCGACCTCGCCGGCAACGCCTATCAGGTGCTCGACACGCCGCTGACCAGGCTCGGTGGCGACGACAGGTCGAAGAACGTCCTGCGGCTGCGCCCTGACTGGATCGAGATCGTCGTGCGCAAGCGGATGCGCGTCGACGGGCAACTCGGCTGGGAGCGCGTCGGCTACGTCTACACCGAAGGCGGCAAGCATTCGGGCAACGACCCGGTCCCGCTGCTCCTCGACGAGGTCGCCCACTTCGCCCCGATCCCCGACCCGCTCGCGACCTTCCGGGGCATGTCCTGGCTGACGCCAGTCGCCCGCGAGATCGAGAACGACGGGCTGATGAACATGCACAAGCGCCGCTTCTTCGAGAACGGCGCGACGCCGAACATGATCATCAAGCACCCGGTCGGCGCGGACCGAAACAAGGTGCTGGACTTCGCCAAGCGGCTCGAGGCGGAGCACGGTGGCATCGACAACGCCGGCAAGACCCTGAATCTGTACCCGGGTGCGGACGCGACGGTCGTCGGGTCGAACATGGAGCAGCTCGACTTCGCGGCCGTTCAGGGTGCCGGCGAGACGCGCATCGCCGCCGCAGCCCAGGTGCCGCCGGTGCTGCTGGGCCTGACGGAGGCGAAGTACGCGGAGTACCCCTTCGCCCGCCGGCGGTTCGCCGACGGCACCATGCACCCGCTGTGGATGTCGGCCGCGGGCGCGCTCGGGCAGATCATGCCCACGCAGGCCGGCGCTCGGCTCTGGTACGACGCTGACGACATCCCGTTCCTTCGTGAGGACGAGAAGGACGCGGCCGCGATCACGCAGATCCGGGCGGCCACCCTCGCGTCGCTCGTCCAGGCCGGGTACACGCCCGAGTCGGCGGCGAAGTTCCTCATGACCGCCGATGACTTCCGCGTCCTCGAGCACACCGGCCTGTTCTCCGTCCAGCTGCAGCGGCCGGGCGCCAACGAACCGACACCGGCAGGAGAGGTGACGACATGACCACCGAAGCGATCCAGCGGGCAGCACGCCCGCCGCTGGCTGACCTGTGCCGCGAGGCGCCGTTCACGCTGCGTGCCGAGGACGACGGTGAGGCCGGCGACGGTCTCACCCTCGACGGCTACGCCGCCGTCTTCAATCGGGAGACGATCATCGACTCCTGGGAGGGCCGCTTCAAGGAGGACATCGCCCCGGGCGCGATGAAGAAGTCGTTCCGGGAGAACCCGCCGCGCGTCCAGTTCGACCACGGCCGGCACATGATGATCGGCTCCATTCCGATCGCGAAGCTCGAGAAGGGTTACCCCCGCGAGGAGGTCGACCCCGTGCTCGCCCCCGAGGGTGGCGCGCACGTCCTCGCCCGGCTGCACGACAACTGGCTGATCCAGCCGGTTCGAGACGCGATCGCTTCGGGGACCATCGACGGGATGTCGTTCCGCTTCTCGGTGGTCCGCGAGCAGTGGCGCGACCACACGGGGAAGGTCATCCGTGACGAGGAGGAGCTGCGGCAGCTGCTGCGCCGCTCGTGGCTCGAGGATGTTCCCGACGAGGAGCTGCTGCGCCGCACTCTGCAGGAGCTCCGCGTCCCTGAGCTCGGCCCCGTCGTGTGGCCGGCCTACGTCGACACCTCGGTGGGCGTGCGCTCCGGTGAGCCCACCACCGTCGTGATCGACCTCGCGAACCTCGGAGACCCCGAGGAGCGCACCAAGCTCGCCCAGGCCGTCCTGATGGCGGACCGGGCTGACAGTGAAGAGCCGCCCCTCACCCCCGAGGCCGAGGAGCACTCCGACCCGTCGAACGACACGCCGCCGATCACCGCGCGCAGCGCGGCCGAGGAGCACGAGTCGGCAGCACGCCGCGCGCAGCGAGAGGCAGACCTCGAGCTCGTGCGTGCGAACCAGACCCGAATCCACGAAAGGAACAAGCGATGACCTCGCTGCTTCTCCTCGTGCTCGCCCTGGTGCTGGTCGGCCTGGCCGTCTACGCCTCGGCGCGCCCCCGCGTCACCACCTCGTCCATCGTCCCGGCGGACATCGCCGCGAAGGTCGACGAGATCATGGCCCGCAACAAGGCCCGCTACGCCGGCTTCGTCATGGAGCTCGAGAGCCCGACGGCGCTCACGCACTCGCAGACCCTCGCCCGCATGGACGAGATCAGCGCGGAGCTCGAGCGCTTCGCCGACCTGACCGACACCACGCCGGAGCAGGACCAGGAGTTCGCCGACCTGCGCGACACCTACAAGGCCCTCGACCTCCACCGGCGCCAGCTCGAGCGCGCTGCGGACCTGGCCGAGATCCGCTCCATGGCGACCGGCGTCCAGGGCGGCAGCGGCACGCGTCGCGATGACACCCGCACGGTCGGCGGCGCTGCCGGCGGTCGTGGCGACTACGACCGGGACGCCGTCCTCGAGCCCGACTCGATCGAGGACGCCCGCTTCCGCAACCCGTGGGACCTCACCGAGGTGCGGACCTTCGGCCGCTCCGAGGAGGAGCTCGCCACCGAGCTGCAGGCGCGCGCCACCTGCGCGATCGAGCGCATGCAGGGCACCAGTGACGAGATCCGCCAGGCGGCTCAGTCGATGCTCGAGCGGGCCGACAACCCCGCCGCGTTCGCCCGGCAGGTGCTCACCACCTCGAGCCCGGCCTACCTGCGCGGCTGGTCGAAGCTCGCCGCCGGCAAGGGTCACACGATGACCGCGGACGAGCAGCGCGCGATGTCGCTCACCGACGCCGCCGGCGGCTACCTCGTGCCCTTCCAGCTCGACCCGAGCGTCATCGTGACGTCGAACGGGTCGGTCAACGACATCCGGAAGGCGGCCCGCCAGGTCGTCGCGACGGGTGACGTGTGGAACGGCGTGTCGGCTCCGGCCGTGTCGTGGTCGTGGGACGCGGAGGGCGCGGAGGTCAGCGACGACGCTCCGACCTTCGCCCAGCCCTCGATCCCGATCCACAAGGCCCAGGGCTTCGTGCCGATCTCGATCGAGGCGTTCGAGGACGCCGCGAACGTGACGCAGGAGATCGGCCGGCTGCTCGCCGAGGGCAAGGACGACCTCGAGGCCGTGGCCTTCACCCTGGGTACCGGCTCCGGCCAGCCGACGGGCATCGTCACCGCGCTCGCCGGCACGTCGTCGGAGATCAACGCGGCGGCGGACGACACGTTCGCGGTCGCCGACGTGCGGTCGCTCTACAACGCCCTGCCGGGCAAGCACCGGGCCCGGGCGTCGTGGCTGGCGAACAACAGCATCTACACGCTGATCCGGGCCTTCGACACGGCCGGTGGCGGCGGCTTCTGGGCCAACCTCAACGGCGACCGCCCCGAGGCGCTGCTCGGCAAGCCCGTCCTCGAGGCCGAGGCCATGGACGGCACCATCACCACCACCGGCGCCGTGAGCAACTTCGCCCTCGTGTTCGGCAACTTCCAGAACTACGTGATCGCCGACCGTGTCGGCACCCGCGTGGAGTTCATCCAGACGCTGTTCCACACGGGCAACAACCGCCCGTCGGGTCAGCGCGGATGGCACGCCTGGTACCGGGTCGGCGCCGACTCGGTGAACGACGCCGCGTTCCGCCTGCTCGACGTGCCCTCCGCGGCCTGATCGAGCACCACGGCGCAGGGCGGGCCGCGAGGCCCGCCCTGCGTCCCCCGGCACGACCCCGCTGCACCCCGCTTCATCAGAGAGGAACCCTGAGCCATGGCTCTGCTCACTGTCACCGAGGGATTCGCCGACATGCGAACCTTCGAGGTCTACAACCCGGGCCGCCTGGTCGACGAGAACGACCCCGTCGTCAAGGGCCGGGAGCACCACTTCCAGCCCGCCGAGGCGATCCCGTCCCGCGGTCGGGTGGAGTCCGCCACCGCCGCCCCCGGTGAGCGCCGCGAGCGCAGCCGTCCGGCGAAGAAGGCGGCCGCCAAGAAGACCACCGCCAAGAAGCCGGCGGCGAAGAAGGCTGCCACGCCTGCCAAGAAGTCCGCCGACGCGCCGGCCAAGTCGGACAGCGGGCCGAAGTCCGAGCAGGTCTGACCCGACCGTGTCCGTCCTCGACCTGGCCAAGGCGAAGGCCCACCTGAACATCTCAGGCACTGGGCACGACGGCGAACTGCAGGACTTCATCGACCGCGCCGAAGGTGCGATCAAGGAGAAGTGCGGACCGCTGACGCCGGTCGAAGTGACCGAACGAGTGGCCAGCTCCGGTGGCAGAGGGCTGGTGCTGCGCACGACCCCGGTCATCGCTCTGACCAGCGTCACCCCGGTCGGCGGAAGCGCGTACTCGCTGAGCGGACTGGAGATCGACGAGTCGGCGGGTGTGATCGAGTGGGCCAACGGCCAGCGATTCACCCGCGGGCGCTACGTCGTGGTCTATCAGGCCGGCCGGGTCGAAGTTCCCAAGGATCTCCTGCTCGGCGTGGCCGAGCTCGTGCGCCACTTCTGGGAGACGCAGCGGGGACCAACTATGCGGCCCGGCTCCCGCGCCTCGGAAGGCGCCGCGAACACCATCCCGGGAGCGGCGCACGCCTGGCCGTTCCGGGTGACGGAACTGGTCGCGCCGTACGTTCAGGTCGGGAACTAGGTTCGATGGCAACCTCCGCGATTCCCGAGGTGATCGACGCGCTGGTGTCCCTCGCCAACGCCAACCTCTCCGGCGTCATCGTCTCTGACGGCATCGGGGTCACCGACGACCCGGGCAACTTCCTCATGGTCGGCGTCGAGGACCCGGACCTCGAGGGGGCCGCGTTCTCCGCCGACGTCAAGCAGGAGTGGGCGGCCGCGAACTACACCGCCCGCGACGAGGAGGGCGACATCACCTGCGTCGCGCTCGGCTGGGTCGGCGAGTCGGGGAGCGAGGGCCAGAAGGCCGCGCGAGACGCCGTGTACGCCATCACAGACGCACTGGAGACGGCTCTACGGGCGAATCCCTCGCTGGACCTCCCGACGGTCCTGTGGACGAGCTTCGGCACGTCCTCGCAGCTGTCCCAGGCGCAGGGCGCCGGCGGCTCGTCGGCCCTGATCGTCTTCCGCATCCACTACCGCGCCCGAATCTGAGAAGGAGCCCCATCGTGAAGGTCAAGAACGTGTCCGGAGAGGCACGCATCACCGATGGTCGCCTGGTACTTCCGGGCGCTGACATCGAGGTCGAAGACGTCTACGCCTACACCTGCCAGGAGCCGAACTGGGCTCCGGCTGACGACGAGGCGAAGGCTGCGCACGAGGCCGCCCTCGCGGCGCTCGAGGAGCCGACGAAGCCGCCCGGCAATGCCTCTCGCGAGGCGTGGGCCGAGTACGTGCTCGCCGCCGAGCTGGCGACCGAGGACGACATCAAGGACATGTCGCGCGACCAGCTGCGCGACACCTACGGCCAGGAGGGCTGACGCATGGCGATCGGATCTGGACTCGGCTCCTCTGTGGGTTTCTCCGCTGAGTCGACGTACGGCACGTACGTCGCCCCGACGCGCTGGTTCCCGGCGTCGAACTTCAACGTCCAGAAGGGCCAGAACGTCGTGGAGGCGTCGGGGGTGGCCGCGGGCCGCTCCGCCCCTGTCGACGACGTGGTCACGACCAGCTGGGCGACCGGCGGCGCGCAGTTCGACGTTCTCCGCAAGGGCTTCGGGCTGATCCTCGCGCAGTTCCTCGGCTCCTCGGCCACCCCTGTGCAGCAGGGCGCGACCGCGGCCTACCTGCAGACCCACGCGCTCGGCGACAACTTCGGCAAGTCGCTGACCATGCAGGGCGGGCTGCCCAACGCGGCCGGCACCGTGAACCCGATGACGGCGACCGGGTCGAAGATCACCAAGCTGGAGCTGTCCTGCCAGCTCGACGGCCTCGTGCAGGCGACGATCGAGATCGACGGGAAGACGTACACGGAGGCGCAGGCGCTCGCCGCCCCGTCGTACCTGACGTCGAACCCGCCGTTCCACTTCGGCGAGATGACCGTGAAGCTCGGCACGTTCGGCGCCGAGGCCGCGGTGCAGGGCGTGCGTGGTGTCACGATCTCGATGACCCGTCCGCAGGCGACCGACCGTTTCTACGGCGGCAACAGCGGGTCGAAGTCCGAGCCGATCTGGAACGACTTCATCGACGTGTCGGGCTCGTTCGACGTCGACTTCGTCACGAAGGCCGACTTCCACGACCGCTGGACCGGCAACACGGCAACCTCGGCTGTCGTCGAGTGGGTGGGCCCGACGGCGATCGCGTCGACGTTCTTCCCGACGCTGCGGATCACCTGCCCGAAGGTCAAGTTCGGCTCCGGGATCGGCGAGGTCGGCGGCCCCGACGTCATCAAGGGCTCGATCCCGTTCAAGGCCAAGCTGGACGAGACCAACGGCGTCGTCTCCGCGGCCTACATGAGCACCGACACCGCCGTCTGATCGTGGGCGACTTTGAGGTCCGGGGCGCCGACGACGTCGACGCCCTGGTCCGTCGCATCCGCACGCACGCGGACGCGAAGGCCCTGCGTCGCGAGCTCAACGCTGGCCTGAACCGGGTCACGAAGGGCGTCCGGGAGGACATGAAGGCCAGCATCGGCCCGTCGCTGCCCTCGCGCGGCGGACTGGCGGCGCTCGTCATGGCCCGGGTCTCGCTGACCACGCAGGCCGCGTCGGGTCGCAGCGCCGGTGTACGGATCCGCGCACGCCACCGCGACTACGACCTGCGTCGAATGAACGAGGGCCGCCTGCGTCACCCCGTCTTCGGCAACCGGGGCGCCTGGGTGCAGCAAACCGAGGGTGTCGACCCCGGCTTTCTGGACGAGTCATTCGAGAAGAGCAAGCCGGAGGTCGCCCGCGGGATTCAGCGGGTCCTCGACGACATCGCACGGAAGGTAGAGGGCTGATGCCCAAGATCACGTACAAGCCCGAGGGCGCCGAGCCCCGAGTGTGGACCATCTCGTTCGGCCGGTTCATGAGCGCCGAGCGGATCGTCATCGAGCGCGAGACCGGGATGACGTGGGCCCAGGTCAAGGGCCGGCTGTTCATGGAGGACACCGCGGTGACCCGGGCTTTCCTGTTCGTGCTGTTGAAGCGCGAGATCTCGGACCTGAAGATCAACCAGGTCGAGTTCTGCGAGGACGACTACGAGCTCGACGCGACCGCCGAGGAGCGGGCGCAGGCGATCGAAGCGCTCGAGGCCCGAACCGGCGACCTGAGCGACGACGAGCTGAACGCGCTCGAGGAGCTGCGCCGCGAGCAGGCCGCGGACCTCGACGCCCCAAAAGAGCCGGCGAGCACGAGCTCGAGCGACAGCGACTCCTGATCCCGTTCCTGCAGCTCAACCTGCACCCGCGTGCCGTCGACCGCCTGACGGTCGACGAGTACGACCTCGTCCGTGAGTACGTCGAGACGCGCCTGAAGGCCGAAGCGGAAGGGGGTAGCGACCTGTGAGCGCCATCGCCTTCGACATCCTCGCCCGTGACCGCGCCTCGAACACCTTCGACAAGGTCGGCGACTCCGCCGACCGTTCGTCTGGGCGCCTGAAGAAGTGGGCGCTGATCGGGGCGGCGGCCGTCGGCGCGGGCGCGGTCATGGCCGGCAAGGCGATGATCGGCATGGCGCAGGCCGCCGTCGAGGACGAGAAGTCGCAGGCCGCTCTGGCGCGGACGTTGCAGAACACGACGGGTGCGACCAAGACACAGATCGGCGCGGTCGAGGACTGGATCTCGAAGCAGGGCGTCGCGAAGGGTGTCGCCGACGACGAGCTTCGGCCGGCGCTTGCCCGGCTGGCGCTGGTGACCGGGGACGTGGGCAAGGCCCAGAAGCTCACCTCGCTGGCGATGGATGTCAGCGCTGGCACCGGGAAGAGCCTGAAGACCGTCACCGAGGCCCTGCAGAAGGCCCAGAACGGCAGCCTCGGCGGCCTGTCGCGTCTCGGTGTGGCGACGAAGGACGCCGCCGGTGAGGAGAAGTCGCTCGCCCAGGTGACGAAGGAGCTCGCCGACCTCCACGGCGGCCAGGCCGCAGCTGCTGCCGGCACCGCTGAGGGCAAGATGGCTCGGCTGCGGCTGATCTACGACGAGACCAAGGAGTCGATCGGCGCGAAGCTGATCCCTGTCCTCGAGCAGGGTGCGACGAAGACCCTCGCCTTCGTCCGCCAGATGGAGAACGGCGAAGGCGCCGGCGGCAAGCTCGTCGCGGTGCTCACCGGCGTGAAGGACAACCTGGGGACCATCGCCCCGGCCTTGGGGGTCGTGGTGTCCGGCCTCACGGCATACAAGGTGGCGACCCTGGCTGCCGCTGCCGCGACGGCCATCCAGACCGCGGGCACGGCGGGCGCCACTGGCGCGACCTGGTCGCTGAACGCGGCGCTGCGCGCGAACCCGATCGGCATCGTCATCACGGCGCTGACGGCCCTCGGCGTCGGCTTCGTGGTGGCCTACAAGAAGTCGGAGACCTTTCGCTCGGTCGTGACCACGGCGCTCGACGGGGTGAAGAAGGGCTTCGACCTGCTCGCCAAGGCGGGCGTGTGGCTGTGGAACAACGCCCTGCAGCCGACGTTCAAGTTCATCGTCTCCGGCGTCGCGTCGATCCTCGACATGTGGTCGTCGATGCTGTCCGTGCTCGGCAAGGTGCCCGGCTTCGGGTGGGCGAAGGACGCCGCCGAGGCGATGGGGAAGGCTGCCGACAAGGCGGAGGCGATGGCGGCCGGGATCAAGAAGATCCCGAACAAGACGGTCACCGTCACGGTCGCCTACAGGTACGTCGGCCGTAAGGGTGGGGTCGGCGGCACCCGCAGCAGCGACGGAGACGACTCCCCGGACTCCTACCTGCCGCGCATGGCTCAGACCGCCAAGCCGATGGCGCAGCGCGTCATGGAGGCCATCGCGGACGGGCTCGACGCCGGCGGCAAGAAGGTCGACAAGGTGCTGAAGTCGGGGCGCGACAAGATCCGGGAGAGCCTGGGCGCGATCCGCGACGAGATGGCCTCGATGTCGCAGACCGTGGCCTCGGCGATCAACCAGACCGACTTCGGCGGAGGGATCGCCGAGCTGATGGCTTCGCTTACCGGCAACGGGTCGGCCCTCGCTGGCCTCGAGGCCGTCTGGGAGCGGCTCAGGGGCTCGGTGTCGAAGAACTTCCTGTCTGCGCTGATGCAGTCCGGAAACGTCGGCCTGGCGACCGCTCTGGGGAACGATCCCGCGGCCGCGGCGGCCGCGTCGGCGTCCTTCGACGCGAACGCCGCCGCTGCCGGCCGGATCGGCGACAAGACCGCGCAGGCTGTCCTCGGCGACCGCATCGAAGCGGCGCTCGAGCAGCACATCGGCAAGCTCATCCAGGCGCTGAAGGACGACGTCCCGGACAAGCAGGCGAAGAAGATCCGCAAGGAGCTCGAGGGGCTGAAGCTCGAGCTGACCGGCGGGAAGAGCGCCGGCAAGGTCGCTCACATCCAGGGAGCGTGGTGACGTCGTGGCCGACGTGATCCGCTTCGTAGCCTCGGTCGCGAGTTCGCCGACGGTCCGCCTCGACCTCAACGACGAGACGTCCTTCTGGGTGAAGAAGGTCACCGCGACCCCGCCGCGGCTACGTCGCTCGATGTCGTCGAACGCGATGCGCGACGGGGTCTACGTGGGCTCGGCGTCGTACGACTCGCGCACGCTGGTGATCGAGCTCGAGTGCCGCAAGTCGACGCAGGACGCCGCGGCGACGGAGATCCAGAAGCTGTGGCGCGAGCTCGACCGAGCCAGCAACTGGCTCCAGTACCAGCCCGCCGGCGCGACGAAGCCGGTCTTCTTCCGCACCATGCGCTCAGACACCTCCGGACTCGAGGACGTCGTCGCCCAGGCGGCGATGCGGACCTTCACGATCGAGGTCCTCGCCGAGTCGCACGCGGTCGGCCTCATGGAGACGCTGGGCCCGTTCACGGTGAACAACGACCCGGCTGCGGGCTCGAACCCGGGCTATGTCGACATCTCCGGCGTCATCGGCGACGTCGCGGCCGACGCGATCTTCTGGAACCAGACCGCGAATCGAGCCGCCACGCTCATGGCGATCCGGCACGACGCCTTCAGCGACATCCGGCCGTGGATCCAGTGCGAGTCGCTGACGCTTGGCACCGACACCGCGAACCCGGGCGGCGGCCCGGACGCCGCCATGTCGGGCACCGGCACCAACAACTACGTGCGGACCACGTTCAGCGGCGCGACGATGGCGTCCCGCCTCTCCGGCGACATCAACACCGGCATCACCGGCCAGGTCGGTTCGTTCGTGATCTACGCCGCCGTACGCCGCACCGACGCGACGTCGGTCATCAAGGTCGGTTGCAGTGCCTCGACCGCGTCCGCGCCCGACGACACGACCACAGTCCCGCTGTCCACGGCCCGCCAGCTGGTCCGCGTCGGCCGCTTCAGCACCGACGGCACCGAGAACTTCGCCGGCCGCGTCAAGGGCAGCAACCTGTACCGGATCTGGGCGCAGCGCGAAAGCGGCACCGGCAACCTCGAGTGGGACTGCCTGTTCTTCGTGCCGGCCGACTCCGCGATGCTGGAAGCCACGTCGTACGCCACGTCGACCGCCGCCGGCGACGACGACGTGTTCGATGGCGTCGCCGACCGCGCGTCGGCGATCATCGGTGGCGGCAACCCGACCACCTTCGCCACCGAAGCCGGCCCGCTGCGGGTCGCTGGCCGGATCCCGCAGGTCCGGCCCAACAACACGTCACGGCTCTTCTTCCTCACGTCGTCGACCTACGACTCGACTGGCCTGCGGACACACGTCAAGACCGAGACGAACGCCATCACGATCTACTACTGGCCCCGCTATCTGCACGTCCGGCCGGTGTCGACGTGAGCCTGCCAGTCCCGCTCGACGTCACGGTCGGGAACCGTCGGGTCACCCGCCAGGTCAAGGCGCTGTCCTTCCGCAAGGAGGCGATCGGCGGCGTCCGGTCGATCGCCTTCGACCTGTCTCGTCCGCTCACCGACCTGAATGGGCTGGATCCGCTGTCGAAGGTCTACGTCCACGATGGCCGCAACGGCACCTGCATCGCGCAGGCCCGGTTGGGGGACACGGGTAGGACCGCCAGCACCGACACCGGCGAGCAGTGGAGCCCTGTCGCGTTCGGCCCCGCCCAGCACCCGTCGGAGATCCGGCGCCCGCTCGTGTACGTCGACAAGTCGCTCGACGGCTGGCGGCTGACTGCCGTGGACAACGCTACCGCCGCCGGCGTCAACTTCGACGGCAGCACCTTCCCGGGCGCCACCGGCGGCACGCAGGGACTCCTGGCGTCGTGGCAGGACGGCACTGCGGTCGTCACGAACAGCCTCGTCGCGTCCCGCTACGACCGGGCGATGCAGGCCGGCATGAAGCTCGCCTACGTCACCTACAATTGGGGCGCCGGCGTGACAGCCCCCGGCTGGATCATCGACGCCGTCTACTCCAACGACGGCAATTGGGGCCTGTCCAACACGGGCACGGCTGACTCGTTCAACACTGCAGGCGGCAGCCGCGCCGCGATCGTCGTCGCGAACTTCGCGAACGGCCGGAACGTGGTCGACCTCCGCACCTTCTGGAGCGGCGGAGCGGCGACCGTCACGGGCGCGGTCACCTGGGCGTTCATCATCCCCGTCGTCGAGATGCTGAGGCTCGACAAGACGGGCGCGGAGATCACCGCCGGGTACGGCGGGCAGGCGGTCCCGCACAAGATCGTCGAAGACCTGCTCGGCCGCGTCCTGCCCGAGTTCGACGGCACCAACGCCACCGTCAGCCAGGGCAGCAGCTTCGCGATTACCCACCTGGTGTACCCCGATGGCACGACGGCTGCGCAGGTGCTCGAGGACATGATGACGTTCGCGCCGGCGTACCGCTGGTACACCAAGCCCGCGCGGAACATCGACGGGAAGTACCAGTTCTCCTGGGACCTGTGGCCGACGACGGTCCGCTACGAGGCAACGCTCGACGACGGCGGCTCGTTCCCGCTGTCGACCCAAGGCGTGTTCAACCAGGTGTGGGTCAGCTGGCGCGACGAGGTGGGCCGGACGCGTACGACGCTCCGCACCAAGGCGTGCAAGGTGCTCGACACGCAGGGGCTGACGCGCACGGAGACGATCGCGCTCGGCTCCGAGGCCGGCACCCTCGCACAGGCGGAGGCCGCCGGAGACGCGTTCCTCAACTCGCACAACGTGCCGAAGAACGGCGGCACCCTCACGATCGCCCGCCCGATCCGCGACCTCATCACAGGCGCGCTGGTGATGCCGTGGGAGATCGAGGCGGGCGAGCTCGTCCGAGTCCGTGGCGTCGAGGCCTACCCGGATGCCTTCAACGCCTCCACGAACGACGGCGTCGGGATCTTCCGGATCTTCGCCGTCGACTACCAGTCGGAGGGCAACGTCGCGACCCTCGCGCTCGACTCCGACCCGAAGGAAACGGAGGACGCCCTCGTGCTGCTCCTGAACGACCGGAAGAAGGGTGGGCTTCGCCGATGAACCCTCCGAGTGAGCCGACCCTCGGCCAGGTCCGTGACGAGCTGAAGGCGGACCTGAAGATCGACGAGCGCGTGCGTGCCGTGGAGATCGAGCAGGCCGTGACCCGGACCGCGATCGACGGGCTCAGCCATCGCGTGGATCGCAGCCTGCAGGAGGCGAAGGAGTCGCGCGCCGAGATCCTCGCGGCGATCGAGGCGGCCAAGCCGCCGAAGACGTCGTGGCCGGCTGTGCTGTCGGCGATCGTCGCGGCGATCGCGCTGCTCCTCGTCCTCGCCCAAGCCCTCTACGGGCAGTAGGCCGTGGCGGCCGATGTCTGCGCCGCTCGTCTCCCGTCAGCCTTCGTGCCGCCTGTGTGACCACGAGGAGCACGTCTACACCCGCTGTCACGCCGAGCGCAGCGCGGCGGCCGTCGACGACGACGAGCTGTCCGTCCCTCTTCTGTGCCCGTGCCCTCCGCACCGGCCGACCGGCATCTACCCCTGAGGAGCCGACCCATGAACTGGATCACCACGACCAGCGCCACCGTGGCGCTGAGCGCCGCCGAGGTCGCGGCCCTCGCGGACCGTGCCGCACGCTACGACGTGCTCGGCGGGCACGACTACAACCCGACGCCGGGTCTCGAGCTCGACGCCCTGCTCGGGAGCGCGGCGTGACGGATCCGCTCGCCATCCTCGTCCGCGACGGCAAGAAGGTCGATGCGCTCACCGACGGCGCCCTGAAGCGGGCCGAGAAGATCCTCGGCTACTCGCTGACGATCGTGCAGGGCTCCTACAACCCCGGCAAGGTTCGGGCGTCGGGCGGCACCCACGACAAGGGCGGCACCGTCGACCTGATGCCGTGGGACCGGGAGAACAAGGTTCGGGCGCTGCGCGCGGTCGGTTTCGCGGCCTGGTTCCGGCCGGCGATCCCGGGCCTGTGGTCGGCGCACATCCACGCCGTGCTGATCGGGCACCCGGACCTCGCGCCGACGGCCGCCGCGCAGACCACGGCGTACCTCAACCACCGGGACGGGCTGAAGGGCAACGGCCCCGACCTCGACCCCGGGTGGGTCGGGAACGTCCGCTACACCGTGCAGGCGCTCCGCAACGACCAGCACCGGGCGGCGCTCGAGGCGCGGATCGCCGCGCAGCGGGCCGACCTCGAGCGGGCCCGCGCGGAGGCGCGCAGCATCCGAGGCCGGCTGAAGAAGCTGCGCGACAAGCTGAAGGGCCTGAGCCAGTGACCGCCGGGCACAGGCACTGGACGCTCCCCGTGGGCCCGAGGCTGCTCCGCGTGCTGCGCGTCACCGTGTGGCGCTGCAGCGACGCCGAGAAGGTCGACCGGAGCCGCTTCCCCTACACCGGCAAGACGCCGGACGACATCGAGCCGGACGACAACGGCTACTGGCGCCTGACCCTGCTCGGCTTCCTCCACGGCCTGACGGGCTTCTGCGCACGCGTCAAGGAGGGCCAGCGGTGAGGGTCGTGCAGGCGAACCTCGGCCGCGGCGTCGAGGTGCCCGAGTTCCTCCGCAACCTCGACGCGCTGCTCGAGCGAGGCGGCCGCCGTGCCGTCTACGCGCTGCAGGAGATCGACGAGGCCGACGCGCCGGAGGAGATGGACCTGATCCGGCAGCGAGTCCGGATGACGCACCACATCATCGGCGACCACACCGCCGTGCCGATCCTCGTCCCGTTCCACCTCCGCCTGTTCTCCGCGCACTTCGAGCCGGCCTGCAAGGGCCTCGCGAAGTTCACCCCGAACCGGGTGGTCACCGAGGCCGTGATCCAGCTCGGCCGCAACCACGCGCCCGCGATCCTCAACACCCATCTGCCGCGGCTCCCCGACGACGCCAGCGACGACGTACGCGAGCAGCTGCAGGACCGGCGGGCCGACTGCCGGCAGGCGCTCCGTGCGCGCGCCCAGGAGCACGAGGCCGGCGCGTGGCTGGCCGACACGAACACGCGGCACGGCTGGCCGACCATCGTCCCCGGCGAGAAGACGGTCACCGACGCCGGGATCGACAAGGCGAAGGCGTGGGCCCCGCAGGGCCGCCGCGTCGTCGTCACCGAGCGCTGGACGCTCAACCTCACCATCGACGGCCACAACGCCCACGGCGCCCGCGTCGTGTGGCCCAAGGCCGCGTAGCACCAGGAGCACCCCCCCATGATCCGTTCCCGTCTCGCGGCGCTCGTCGCCGCCTTCCTGCTCGCCCTGACCGGCCTCGTCGCTGGCACCACGCCCGCGCAGGCCGGCTGGCCCGGCGGCATCGTCGCCCACGCCGCCGACGACTCGGGCTACGCCGGCTCGTTCTTCGTCCGCTGCTCCACCGGCGCCCTCCAGTCCCTCGCACGCGGCCAGCGCGCCACCTGCGGCGACGTCGACGCCATCTACGACGGCGTCGGCTTCAACGTCCTGTGCATCCACACCGACGGCCGCTGGCAGAACTTCAACACCAACGGCTGGACCAGCATCGGCAACTGGACCAACGTCACCTGCTACCACCAGCGGTCCTGATGACCGGGCGGCAAGGCTTCGCGCTCGGCTTCGCAGCCGGCGCCGGCCTCGCCGCCTGGGTCTTCCCCCTCGCGCACTACCTCACCAACGCGGCCGACGGCCGCGGGCTCCTCTACCCGAAGGACGACCGATGAACCCGCTCGAAGCGATCCCCGCACGGTTCCGGAAGTACGCCTACGCCGTGCTCACCCTCGCCGCCCTCGCGCTCGCCGCCTACAAGGCAGCCGAAGGCGACTGGCTCGAGTTCGCCGGCCTCCTGCTCGGCTCCCTCGGCTTCGGCACCGCCACCACCCACACGCCCGCCACCTTCACCCGCCAGGACTGACGCGCATGGCCGGCCAGATGTTCGAGATCAAGATCCAGGCCATCGGCGAAGTACGCGACGCCGACGGCAACCTGCTCGAGACCGTCCCGGTGGAGAGCACCATCACCTGCACCGCCGAAGAGGCGCGCGCACTCCTAGGAGAGGACCCCTCATGACCGTTGGACTCGCCGCCTCCGTCGTCAACGGATGGCTCGACGGCACCTTCGCCACCGCGACGTGCTGGGTCAAGCTCCACACCGCCGACCCTGGCGCGGCCGGAGCGACCGCCGCTGCCGCCGGCGACACCACGCGCAAGCAGGCCACGATGGCGAGCGCTTCCGCCGGCTCGAAGGCCGCGTCCGCCTCGGTCGGCCCGTGGACCAACGGCGGCACCTCCGAGACCCTGTCCCACATCAGCCTGTGGACCGCGTCGAGCGCCGGCACGTTCAACGGCTCCGGCGCGCTGTCATCCTCGCAGGCATGGGTGTCGACGAACACCTTCACCCTGACCTCGCTCACGATCTCGGTTTCGCCGATCGCGGCCTGATCCTGCTCGACAAGGAGGGGTGAGCCGTGGCGACCCCGCCCACACGCGTCAGCTACAACGCCCCATCGACGGGCAACTTCTCGTCGACCGCCACATCGAGAACGACGACATCGTTCGACGTCACCGCCGGCGACATCATCATCGTCCTCGCCTCTCTGGAGAACGGCGGCTCCCAGACGGCCGTGACGCCGTCGGCGTCGGGCGGATCGGTCACCTGGACCCAGCAGGCCCGCGTGCCGGCCGCCAGCAACGCCAGCACCTCGGCAGCCTGGTGCTGGACCGGAGTAGTGGGCGCCACCGCGACCGGCATCACGGTCACACTCAACCGCCCCTCGAGCGACACCACGCTCTGGTGGGGCATGTCGGCCACCGTCTACACCGCTCACGGCGGCGTCGGCGTGGCCTTCAGTGGCACCAACGGCACCGGCGCCGACAGCGCGCCGTCTGCGTCCGCGACCTGCTCGGCCAACTCGGCGGTCGTCTGCCAGGTCAACGACTGGCAGGCCCGGTCGACCGCTCGCACCTGGCGCACCATCAACGGCGCAGCCGAGACCGAGACCGTCTACTTCACCAACGCCACCCACCACACCGTCTACGGCGGGTACCGCGCCGACACTGGCGCGGCCGGCTCGATCACCCAGGGCCTCACCGCGCCCAGCAACCAGCGGTGGGTGCTCGCTGGCGTGGAGATCCTGGGCGTCTCCGGCGCGACCAACTACAACGGCACGTCGACCGCTGCCTCGACGGCCTCGGTCACCGGTGCCGGCGAAGTGGGCAAGGTCGCTACCAGCACGGCCGCGGCGACAGCCTCCGTTGCGGCTGGCGGCGCGGTTGGCAAGGTCGCCACGGCGGCCGTCGCCGCCACCGTCGCCATCGCCGCGGCCGGCGTCGTCGGCCTCTCTGCGACCGCGACGATCACGGAGACCGGGAGCACGACCTCCACCGGCTCCGTCGTCTCCGGCTCGTCTGCGACGTCCACCATCTCGGCGACCGGATCGACCTCGGCGGCCGGCCAGCTCGGCACCACCACAGACGCTGCCGTCGCCAGCGCGGGTGCGATCGCCGCGACCGGCCTCGTCGCGCGCGCGAGCAGCTCGTCGATCGCCAGCACAGGAACCATATCGGCCGCGGGCTCAGTCGTCGCCGGCGGGAGCGCTGCCGCCACGATCGGCACCACGGCCACCGTGAACGCCGTCGGCGTCGTCGCTCGCAGCGCGGGCGCCACGATCGCTGCCACAGGCTCGACGACGGCCGCAGGATCGACCGGCGCGGGACCGAACGCGGGCACCTCCATCGCCGCGGCGGGCGTCGTGACGGCCGCCGGCCAGGTCGCGCGCCTCTCGCTCGCCAGCGTCGGCGCCACCGCCCAGCTCTTCGCAGACGGGCACCTCGGCGTCTCCCGGGCGGCCAGCGTGTCCGCGACGGCGACCATCGCAGCCAGCGGCGTCGCAGCCGAGCCCGCAGGCCGTACGCCGCCCGAGCGGCGCGGCTCAGTGGCCGGAGAGGCCCGCACGAGCGCGCGCCCCGTCGAAGCCAGGACTGCGAACGTCCCCGCCGAGTCCCGAAGCGGCACCATCCCCGCCGAATCCCGCATCGCCACAGGAGAAGCCATGCACTCGTTCGTCAAGGATCCCGCCGACAAGCTCGACTACGAGCGCGGCTGGGCCGACTGGCTCGCACAGGGGGAGACCATCAGCTCGGTCACCTGGTCAGTGCCCGCCGGCATCACCCAGAGCAGCGTCCCGGCCTCGTCCAACACGACGACTACGGCCACGATCTGGCTCGAGGGCGGCACCGACGGCGAGGACTACGTGATCGGCTGCCGCATCGCCACCAACCAGAGCCGGACCGCCGAGCGCTCCTTCACCATCCTGGTCCGCAACCAGTAGCCCCCACCGCGGCATCGACAACGCGCCCCCCGCTTCGGCGGGGGGCGTTGTCGTCATGTCTAGAAGCGCGGAGTGCCGCCACAGACGTTGTTCAGCTCGGTCAGCGACGTCACCAGGTCGCCCGTGTCGTACGAGCCGAGGTCGTCAACCGTGTCGGCGAACTCTCGAAGCTCGTCGACCACCACGGCGACGTGCGGGGCGAGCTCGTCGTTCGCCTGCGCGCCGATCGGCTCGAGGTCGTCCGCGAGGCCGCGAGCATCCTCAGCGTCGCTCGGCATCGTCTCGGGCTGCTTCATCAGGTCGATCACGTCCGGGACGGGCGCAGCGCCGCCGTCGAACAACTGGCCGCAGGTGGTCGCCGCCGAGACGGTCGGCAGAGCGCTCGCGCTCGGCTCCTGCGCGGCGTCGTCGGGCTTCGGGTCGGAGTCGCTCGAGCAGCCGGCGAGCAGCAGCGCCAAGGCGGCAGCAGCCACGAGGCGCGTCACGCGGCCAGCGCCTTCCACGCGTAGCGACCCATGGCGCGGTAGGCGCGGCTGTTGGGGTGCAGGCCGTCGCCGGAGTCGTACCGGGCGCGCAGCTCGCCGGTGCTCGACTCGAGCACGGACGCGAAGTCGATCGAGCCGGGCTGCTGGCGGATCCAGGCGTTGATCTCCTGCCGCTGCTCCTCGCACCGCGGCGGCCAGAACTCGTGCGCCGGCGTGATCGTCCCGAACACGACTCGCACCCCGGCCTTGCGGCCGTCGCGGCGGATGTCGCGCAGCCGGTCGACGTAGGCGTCGGTCGTGTTGAACCCGCCGAGGTCGTTGGCGCCGATCATCACGACGGCGATGTCGCCCGGGCGAGCCCCGGGCCACGCCTGCTCGCGGAGCGACTCACGCAGCCGGGTCGGGTAGAAGCAGCCGTCGAGCAGCAGGCAAGCGCCCGGGTGGCCGAGGTTCGTCACCTGGCACTCGTTGCCGCACGCGGCGGCCAGCGCCTCCGGGTACGACGTCTCCTGTGGAGCCCAGGGCGGGCCGCCGGCGGTGATGGAGTCGCCCGCGGTGAAGATCCGCGGGACGGCAGTGCCGACAGCAGCGCGGTGCGGCTCGCCGGCATTGGCGCAGCCGGCCGTGGACAGGATGGTGCCGAGCAGGAGCGCGGCGAGTGCGGCGACGAGCTTGTTCATGGTCTTCCCCCGGTTGTGCGTTGAGCCGATGGTAGGTGCTCTGCGGCCTTCCGTGTCAGCCACTTGGCTGACTGGTTGGCTACACTTGGCCCGTCAACGGGGGTAATCTGTCTCCTGTTGAGCGTGCCCCAGGCAAGAGTCGAACTTGCGACCTTTCGCTTAGGAGGCGGCTGCTCTATCCACTGAGCTACTGGGGCGGAGCCGTGCGCACACGGCCGGCAGCATGATGCCACGAGGACGGTCCCCGACCCGCACCCGGAGGCAGGCGACCCGCGTCGCGGCTGAGGAAAACTTGCCGGAGTCGAGTAGGTTCAGATCCGGTCAGTTCCCACTCTCGCGAAGCATTAGGTGAGCCCGTGTCCGACGACTCGAGCCCGGAGGCTCCCACTGGCGCGCCCAAACGCAAGGGCAAGGCAGCGCGGAAGCACACCGTCGGCAGGGTCATCCTGATCAGTGCCGTCGTGCTCGCCCTGGTCACCGGGCTCGGGATGGTGTACTTCGTGCGCCACCTCAACGGCAACATCGAGGGTGTCTCCCTCGACGCGCTCGGTGACGACCGCCCGGAGAAGGTCTACACCGGCAACGGTGAGCCGCTGAACATCCTCGTGATGGGCTCGGACTCCCGCGACTGCGAGGGCTGCGACATCGACGCCGAGGGCGGCGGCGGCTCCGACACCACCATCCTCGTGCACCTCTCCGCGGACCGCTCGCGGGCGTACGCCGTCTCGATCCCGCGCGACTCGATCGTCAACCGGCCCGACGAGGGCTGCGAGGGCTCGGCCGCGTCCGACGTGATCTGGAACGCCGCCTACGACCTGGGCGGTCCGGTCTGCACGCTGGCGCAGGTCGAGGAGAACACCAACATCCTGGTCGACCACTTCGTCGTGATCGACTTCGGGAGCTTCGGCAAGATGGTCGACGCCGTCGGCGGCGTCCCGGTCTGCGTCCCCGAAGACATCGTCGACCGCAAGCACGCGATCTTCGTGCCCAAGGGCAACCCCTCGCTGCTCACCGGCGACGAGGCGCTCGACTACGTCCGGGCGCGCTACGTCGGCGACCTGATCCAGCAGAACGACATCTCGCGGATCCGCCGCCAGCAGGAGTTCATCGGCGCCCTGGTGCGCGAGGTGCAGTCGGCCGGCACGCTGACCCGTCTCGACAAGGTCGTGAAGTTCCTCGACGCCGCGACCAACGCGCTCACCACCGACGACGAGTTCGACTCTGTCACGCGCATCGGCAAGATCGCCATGCAGCTGCGGTCCATCGGTCTCGACAAGGTCAAGTTCGTCACCCTCCCGACCGCCTACTACCCGCGCGACTCGGAGTTCTGGGGCCGGGTCTACTGGACCGAGCAGGCCGACCAGATCTGGCAGCTGCTCAACGAGGACAAGGAGATCCCGCGCAGGCTCCTCGCCGGCAACTCGACCAGCGCGGAGGCCCCGGCGTCCGCGGCCGAGAGCGAGTCGCCGAGCCCGTCCGGCAGCGAGTCGCCGAGCGGGACCGCCTCCGAGTCCCCGTCCGAGACTCCGTCGGAGACGCCGTCCGAGACGCCCAGCGAGACCGCGTCCGAGACTCCGACGGAGACTCCCAGCGAGACGCCCAGTGCGCCGGCGACCACCAAGCCGGAGGACCGGATCTTCGGAGTCTGTGCGTGAGCGACGTGCCGCCTCCGTCCAACCCCGATTCCGGTCAGGAGCCGGAGTGGAAGCGCCGCCGGCGGCTGGCCGCGGTCTTCGGTGAGGGCGGTCCCGACCAGACCTCCGACGACACCGACGCCCGCGAGGACCGCTCGGGCAAGGGCGACGACTGGTACCGCGACCAGGTCCCTCCCCACCACGGCTGACCTGTCGAGCGGTGATGGAGGGGGATTCAGCGGCCGCAGAATCCTCCTCGAACACCGCTCGCGCGCGTGTCGTCGTACGCCGCGCCGGTGGGCGGTGGTCCAGGGGATCTGGCGGCCCCGGAATCCTCCTCGAACACCGCTCGCGCGTGTCGTCATACGCCGCGCCGGTGGGCGGTGGTGCACCCACACTTCTGTCAGCGCGACTGTAGGTGGGTCACCGCCACTGTGCGTGTCGTACGCCGCGCCGGCGGGCGGTGATGGAGGGGGATTCTGCGGCCCCGGAATCCTCCTCGACCACCGCCCAGCGGCGGAACGACGACGGGCCCCCCCCCCAGGGGGGGGCCGGCGGGCCCGGTGGGGGGGGGTCCGACCGCCCCGCCCCCCCCCGGGGTGGGGGCGCGGCGAACCGCGCGG
>NZ_JAYSFM010000012.1:0-33149 GCF_041913365.1 Nocardioides sp. | reverse complement strand
CGCGGGCGGGGGGATTGGTGGGGGTATTCGGGGGCCCCGCAAACCTCCGCTACCCCCGCCCCGCGGGGCACCCACGCCGGCCCGCCCCCGATGGGGCGGGCCGTCGCGACGGTTGAGGGTGGCTCAGACCGCGCCGCCGCGCGCCTTGATGGCGTCGCGGATCTCCTCGAGGAGTGCGATGTCGGCCGGGGTGCCCTCGGGCTCGCTCGGGAAGAAGCGCTCCTTGGCCTTGGTGTAGGGCAGCACGATGAAGAAGTAGACGACGGCGCCCATGATCAGGAACGAGATCACCGCGTTGAGGAAGGCGCCGAAGCTGTTGGGCTCGTTGCTGAAGACGTCCGACGCGCTCTCGGGCAGCAGGCTCGTCAGCCAGGCCGTGAAGGTCGTGACGACGGCGGCGAACGCGAGCGCCATGATCAGACCGGTGGCGATCTCGATCAGGTTGCCCTTGAGGATGAAGTTCTTGAATCCGGTCATGGTGCCTCCTACGTGAGGCCCCCGAGAGGGCCGCGAACGAGTGGGATGCGCAGCACGCTAGCGGTTCCAGGACACCGTCAGGAACTGTGACAGCGCGGCCGAGGTGATCTCGACGGCCTCCGCGGCAGTGGCGCCGACCACCACCAGCGCCCCGCCGGAGCCGCCGGTCGGCCCCTCCGGCACCTGCGTCGGCGTGGCGAGGACGGTGACGCCGCGTGCGACGACGTACGTCGCCCCGGTGCCCGGGTCGGTCGCCATCAGGTCGACCTCGTCCCCCGCGCGCAGGAGCGTGGCCATCCCGGCGTCGGGGAGGCGGACGGGCAGGACCGTCCGGCCGGTCTCGGCCTCGGCGAGCCCCGGGCCCACCACCCGCCCGTCGGTCAGCACCTCGCCACGACCGACGGGAGCAGCGAGCACCCGCCCGAGCGACGAGGCGGACGCGCCCGCGGGCGCGAGCCCGGCCGGGAACGACCGGGTGACCAGGTCGTCGCGGTCGAGCAGCGTGCCCGACGGCAGGTCGCGCGCTGCGACCAGTACCTCGACCGTCTCGGGCGCCGGGGGAGCGAGGGTGCGCAGCGCGCCGTAGGTCGCGGCGGCCACGAGCGCGGCCGCGATCCACCGTTGGCGCCGGCGCAGCTGGTGGCGTACGGCGCGCAGCCGGCGCCGCGCCGGCGGGATTCCCGGGAACATGCCCCGACGCTAGGCCGGGCGGCCGGTCGGGCGCTCGGCCTCTCCACAGGCCACCGGATGCACCCGTCGGTTGAGCAGCGAGCGCCAGCGAGCGTGTCGAAACCACGGGCCGCGGATGCCTTGGTTTCGACACGGGCGCTGGGCGCCCTGCTCAACCAGCGGCGGGGTGGCTCAGTCGGAGGAGGACGAGCTCGACGTGCTCGAGGACGAGGACGAGCTGGTCGACGACGAGGACGACGAGGACGACGAGGACGAGCCGCTCGTGGCCGGCGTCGAGGACGAGGAGGACGAGGAACGGCTGTCGGTGCGGTAGAAGCCCGAGCCCTTGAAGACCACGCCCACCGCGTTGAACAGCTTGCGCAGCTTGCCGTCGCACTCCGGGCACACGGTCAGCGCGTCCTCGCTGAAGCTCTGGAACTGCTCGAAGGCGTGGCCGCACTCGGTGCAGGCGTACTGGTAGGTGGGCATGTGTGGAGTCCTCGGGTGATTCCGACGTGTGAGTCCGACGTGCGGTCGGGGCCAGGTCCGGCGCGACGCGCTGGCACTCGGGCCCTTCGACTGCCAATGATACGGCACAATGGCGAGCGCGATGAGCGACCAGGCACCCACCCCGCCCTCCGGCACCACTCCCGGCACCACTCCCGGCTCCGCCGACACCCCGAAGGTGTCCTGGTGGCAGTCCTTCCGGCGCGCGCCCCGCGCCGTGCGGTGGACCGCGTGGACGGCGCTGGGGCTGGTCCTGCTGCTGGTCGTGCTGGCCGCGACCGTCGTGGTCGTCGTACGCCGTCCGCTGCCGCAGACCAGCGGCGACGTCGAGGTCCCCGGGCTGTCCGGGTCGGTCGAGGTGGTCCGCGACGACAACGGCATCCCGCAGGTCTACGCCGACACCGACGCGGACCTGGTGTTCGCGCAGGGCTACGTCCACGCGCAGGAGCGGTTCTTCGAGATGGACTTCCGCCGGCACGTGACGGCCGGCCGGCTCTCGGAGCTGTTCGGCTCCGAGACGCTCGAGACCGACAAGTTCATCCGCACGATGGGGTGGCGGCGCGTCGCCGAGGAGGAGTGGGCGCTGCTCGAGCCGGCCACCCGCGACGCCCTCACCGCCTACGCGGACGGCGTGAACGCCTACCTCGCCGACCGCTCGCCCTCGCAGCTCGCCGCCGAGTACTCCGTGCTCGGGCTCACCGGGCTCGACTACACGCCCGAGGAGTGGGAGCCGGTCGACTCGCTGGCCTGGCTCAAGGCGATGGCGTGGGACCTCCGCGGCAACATGGAGGCCGAGGTCGACCGGGTGCTGTTGTCGCTCGACCACACCGACGACGAGATTGCCTCGCTGTGGCCCGAGTACCCGTTCGACGAGCACCCGCCGATCGTCTCCGGAGGCGGCGTCGTCGACGGCGTCTTCGAGCAGAACGCGACGGCCAACGGCACCCGCAACCCCCGCCGGCCGGCGTACCCCGAGGAGGTCGTCGACGCCCTCGAGCGCGTCCAGGACGTCGTGAAGGGCATGCCCGAGCTCGTCGGCTCGGGGCGCGGGATCGGGAGCAACTCGTGGGTCGTCGACGGCGAGCACAGCGCGACCGGCATGCCGTTGCTGGCCAACGACCCGCACCTGGGCATCAGCCAGCCCGGCATCTGGATGCAGATGGGCCTGCACTGCCGGGAGGTCAGCGACGCGTGCACGCTCGACACGTCGGGCTTCACGTTCTCCGGTGTCCCCGGCGTGATCATCGGCCACAACGCCGACATCGCCTGGGGGATGACCAACCTCGGACCCGACGTGACCGACCTCTTCCTCGAGCAGACCGAGGGCGACGACCGCTACGTCCGCGACGGCGCCACGCAGGCGATGGAGGTCCACACCGAGACGATCGAGGTGCGCGGCGAGGACGACGTGGTGCTGCGGGTGCGCGAGACCGTGCACGGCCCGCTGATCAGCGACGTGTCGTCGGACTTCGCCACGGTGGGGGCCAACGCCCCGACCGACGAGCCCGGTGAGCGCGGCAACGGCTACGCGGTCGCGCTGGCGTGGACCGCGCTGGAGCCCTCGCCGACGGCCGACGCGATCCTCGCGCTCAACCGCGCCTCCGACTGGGACTCCTTCCGCGCCGCCGCCGCCGACTTCGCGGTGCCCGCGCAGAACCTCGTGTACGCCGACCGGGAGGGGCACATCGGCTACCAGTCGCCGGGCCGGATCCCGATCCGCCGGGGCGGCAACGACGGGACCATGCCCGTCGAGGGCTGGGTGAGCGCCAACGACTGGACCGGCGACTACATCCCCTTCGACGGGCTGCCGAGCGTGCTCGACCCCGAGGAGGGCTACCTCGTCACGGCCAACCAGGCCGTCATCGACGAGGACTACCCCTACCTGCTCACGAAGGACTGGGACTACGGCTACCGCTCGACCCGGATCCGCGACGTGCTCGCCGAGGAGGGCGAGCTGTCCGTCGAGGAGATGGCGGCGCTGCAGCTCGACAGCACGAACCCGATGGCCGAGACCCTCGTCCCCTACCTCCTCGACGTGGAGCGGCTCCCCAACCCCTACTACCGCAACGCGCAGAACCTGCTCCGCGACTGGGACTTCAGCCAGCCCGCCGACAGCGCGGCAGCGGCGTACTTCAACGTCGTCTGGCGCACCCTGCTCGAGCAGACCTTCCACGACGACCTGCGGCAGCGCACCTGGCCCGACGGTGGTGACCGGTGGTTCGCCGTGGTCAGCCGGCTGCTCACCGACCCGGCCAGCCCGTGGTGGGACGACGTTGACACCGACGTCGTGGAGACCCGCGACGACATCCTGCGGCAGTCGCTGCTCGACGCGCGCGACGAGCTCACCCGACGCCAGGCCCGCGACCCGCACCTGTGGGAGTGGGGCCGGCTGCACCGGATGAACCTCCACAGCGCCACCCTCGGTGAGTCCGGCGTCGGCCTCGTCGAGCGGCTGTTCAACCGCGACGGCTGGCAGGTCGGAGGCGGCTCGTCGATCGTCGACGCGACCTCCTGGAACGCCGTCGACGGCTACGAGGTCACCGCCGCGCCCTCGATGCGGATGGTCGTCTCGCTCGCGGACTGGGACGACTCAGGCTGGATCAACCTCACCGGCGTCTCCGGCCACCCGGCGTCCTCCCACTACACCGACCAGACCGAGCTCTTCGTCGACGGCCAGACCCTCCCTTGGCCCTACACCCGCGAGGCCGTCGAGGCCGCCGCCGACGACACCCTGGTCCTCACGCCTGCCGGCGGTGACTGACGGCGGTCACTCCAGCGCCCGCACCCCGCTGGCGGTCAGCGCGAAGCCGACACGTACGTCGTGGGGGTCGGTGGGCACGGGGAGGCCGAGCTCGTCGTCGTACACCACGACCGCGACGGGGGTGCCGGGGGTGATCCGGGTGAGCGCGCGGTCGTAGCAGCCGCCGCCCTGGCCGAGCCGCTCGCCGGTGGTCGAGACGGCGAGCCCGGGCACCAGGACGACGTCGGCCTGGGCGATCGCCTGCGTGCCGAGGCGGGGGCCGGTGGGCTCGAGGAGGCCGCGGACGGCGGGGGCGAGACGGTCGCGGCCGGCGTACTCCGCCCAGTCGAGGTCGAGCCCCGGCAGCACGACCGGCAGCAGGACCCGCTTGCCCGCCGCCACCAGGGCGTCGATGAGCAGGCCGGTGCCGGGCTCGCTGCCGACGGAGACGTACGCCGCCACGGTCGCGGCGCGACGTACGTCGTCCCACCCCAGCGCGACCTCCGCGACGCCCGCGGCGAAGTCGGCCGCGGCCCCGAGCGGGCGCTGCTTGCGGGCCGCGCGGACCTGGTCGCGGAGGGCCGTCTTGGCGATCGTGTTGTCCGCCGAGTGTCGTGCGTCCACATGAGCAGCCTACGATCGAAGCATGGCAAGCAAGGGCACCGCTCACGGCCTCGACCTCGCACGCGAGAAGATGCGACAGGCCGGGGTCGACGAGGTCGCGATCGACACGTTCGCGCACTACTACCGGCTCCTCGAGCACGGCGAGACCGGCATGATCGCCGAGGACACGATCGAGCCGCTCGACATGGAGGCGCTGACCGACGTCGAGGTCGACGACGACGTCGCCGCGGAGGCGATCCGCAAGACCGCGGTCATCAAGCTCAACGGCGGCCTCGGCACGTCGATGGGCATGGAGCGGGCCAAGTCGCTGCTGTGCGTGCGGCGCGGGCTGAGCTTCCTCGACATCATCGCGCGGCAGGTGCTCCACCTCCGCCAGCAGTACGACGCGACGCTGCCGCTGCTGTTCATGAACTCGTTCCGCACCTCGGCCGACACCATGGAGGCCCTGGCCCGCTACGAGGACCTCCCGGTCGACGGCCTGCCGCTGGAGTTCCTGCAGAACAAGGAGCCCAAGCTCCTCGAGGCCGACCTGCTGCCCGCGGCCTACCCGAAGTCGCCCGACCTCGAGTGGTGTCCGCCGGGCCACGGCGACATCTACACCGCGCTGCGTGGCACGGGCCTGCTCGCCCAGCTCATCGACGCCGGCTACCGCTACGTCTTCGTCTCCAACTCCGACAACCTCGGCGCGGTGCCGGACGCGCGGGTCGCGGGCTGGTTCGCCCAGACCGGCGCGCCGTTCGCGATCGAGGCGGTCCGCCGCACGGCGTCGGACCGCAAGGGCGGCCACTTCGCCCGACGCAAGGCCGACGGGCGGATCGTGCTCCGCGAGTCCGCGCAGACGCTCGACGTCGACAAGGAGGCGCTGGCCGACCTCAGCCGCCACAAGTACTGCTCGACCAACAACCTCTGGTTCGACCTCCAGGCGATGGTCGACGCGCTCGACGCCCGGGGCGGGATCCTCGGCCTGCCGCTGATCCGCAACGTCAAGCACCTCGACCCCGGGGACCCCTCGACGCCGAAGGTGATCCAGATCGAGACCGCGATGGGTGCCGCGATCGAGGTGTTCGAAGGGGCGCGCACGATCGAGGTGGGGCGCGACCGCTTCGTCCCGGTGAAGACCACCGACGACCTGCTGGTGCTGCGCTCCGACGTCTACAGCCTCGGCAAGGACTTCGTGCTCGACCAGGCGGGGGACGACGTGCCCTACGTCTCGCTCGACGGCGAGTTCTACAAGCTGGTCGGCGACTTCGACAAGCGCTTCCCCGAGGGGGCGCCGTCGCTGCGCGACGCCGACTCGTTCACTGTCGAGGGCGACTGGACCTTCGGCCACGGCGTCAAGGTCGTGGGCGAGGTCGCCCTCACCGCCACGGGAGCCCAGCGCGTCGAGGGCGGCGCCGTCCTCAGCGAGCAGGATGCCGATGAGTGACGCGACGCCCGGCCTGCTCCCCGTCGCCGACTACGTCGAGCGGATCCTGGCCACCATCTCACCGCTGCCTGCCTTCCCGCAGCCGCTGATGGAGGCGCTCGGCCTCGCGCTGGCTGAGGACGTCGTCGCCCCGATCTCGCTGCCCAGCTTCGACAACTCCTCGATGGACGGCTACGCCGTGGTCGCCGAGGACGTCGCCGGCGCCACCGAGGACGACCCGGTCACCTTGCCGGTGGTCGGCGAGATCGGTGCCGGCCAGTCCTCGATCCTCGCGCTCTCCCCGGGCACGGCGGTGAAGATCATGACCGGCGCCCCGGTGCCGACCGGCGCGACCGCGGTGGTGCCCTACGAGTGGACCGACCGTGGTGTGGCCACCGTCCGCATCGGCCGCGCCGCGGCGGCCGGACAGCACATCCGCCCCACCGGTGACGACATCTCCGAGGGCGACATGCTGCTCGAGGAGGGCACGGTCCTCGGGCCCCGCCACCTCGGCATGCTCGCCGCGGTCGGCCGGTCCACGGTCCGCACCCGGCCGCGGCCGCGCGTCGTGGTGATCTCCACCGGCTCCGAGCTGCGCGACCCCGGCACCGCGCTGGGCCGCGACTCGATCTACGACGGCAACTCCTACCTCCTCGCCGCCGCCGCACGTGCGGCCGGCGCGATCGCCTACCGCGTCGGCATCGTCCCCGACGAGTCGAACGCCTTCACCGAGGCGCTCAGCGACCAGCTGGTCCGGGCCGACCTCGTGGTCACCAGCGGAGGCGTGAGCGAGGGCGACTTCGACGTCGTCAAGGAGTCGCTGTCGCACCACGGCTCGATGTGGTTCGGCGGCGTGGGCATGCAGCCCGGCAAGCCGCAGGGCTTCGGCACCATCGGCGAGGACGACACCCCGGTCTTCACGCTGCCCGGCAACCCGGTCTCCTCCTACGTCTCGTTCGAGATGTTCGTGCTGCCCGCGATCCGCCGGATGATGGGCAAGCTCCCCTACGCCCGGCCCACCTCCCGCGCGCGGCTCACCCACGGCATCTCCTCGCCGGAGGGCAAGGTCCAGCTGGTGCGCGGGCTCGTCGACAGCGACCGCGGCGGCGCCTTCGTGTCGCCGGTCGGTGGTCACGGCTCGCACCTGATCGGCGACCTGGCCACGTCCAACTGCCTCATCGAGGTGCCCGCCGACGTCACCTCGGTCCAGGCCGGCGAGATGGTGCAGGTCCGCAAGCTCGACGAGGAGTTCTGATGGCCGACCGCCTCACCCACGTCGACGAGAGCGGCGCCGCGCGCATGGTGGACGTGACCGACAAGGACGTCACCGCCCGCACGGCGTCCGCCACCGGCCGCGTCCTCGTCAGCCCTGCCGTGGTCGACCTGCTCCGTGGCGAGGGCGTGCCCAAGGGCGACGCGCTCGCGGTGGCGCGCATCGCCGGGATCATGGGCGCCAAGCAGACCCCGGCGCTCATCCCGCTCTGCCACCCGCTCGCGATCTCCGGCGTGACGGTCGACCTGGTCGTGGCCGACGAGTCCGTCGACATCACCGCGACCGTCCGCACCACCGACCGCACGGGGGTGGAGATGGAGGCGCTGACCGCCGTCTCGGTCGCTGCGCTCACCGTCGTCGACATGGTCAAGGCGGTCGACAAGGCCGCGGTGATCACCGACGTGCGGGTCGAGACCAAGACCGGTGGGAAGAGCGGGGACTGGGCGCGATGAGCCTTCCCGCAGCCGTGGTGGTCGCCTCCAACCGCGCCTCCGCCCGCGTGTACGCCGACGAGACCGGGCCGCTGATCGCCGACTGGCTGCGGGAGCGGGGCTTCGCCTGCGACGCGCCGGCCGTGGTGCCCGACGGCGACCCGGTGCGCGAGGCCATCTCCGCCGCGGTCGCAGCGGGGGCACGCCTCGTGCTCACCACCGGCGGCACCGGGCTGACGCCCACCGACCGGACGCCCGAGGCGACCGCGGCGCTGCTCGACCGCGAGGTCCCCGGCATCGCGGAGGCCATCCGGGCCGCTGGGGTGGCGAAGGGCGTGCCGACCGCGATGCTCTCGCGCGGTCTCGCCGGCGTCGTCGGCGACTGCCTGGTCGTCAACCTGCCCGGCTCCCGCGGCGGTGTGAAGGACGGGCTCGCAGTGCTCGAGCCCATCGTCCGCCACGCCGTCGAGCAGGTCGTCGGGAGCGATCATTAGTCCGGCTCCGGGCTGGCCGGCCCGGCTGGAGTCGCACGGCGTCGTGGTCCGGTCGCTGCGCAGGTCCGACGCCGACGACTGGCAGGCGGTGCGTGCCCGCAACCAGGACTGGCTCGAGCCGTGGGACGCGACGGTGCCGCCCGGTGGCGCGCCCCGCCCGGCGTCGTACCGGCTCGTCTCGCGCGCGCTGCTCCAGCAGGCCAGGCGGGGACAGACGCTGCCGTTCGTGATCGAGGTCGGCGGCCGCTTCGCCGGCCAGGTGACGGTGAGCAACGTGGCCCGCGGCTCGGCGCAGTGGGCCTCGATCGGCTACTGGGTCGACGCGGCCGTCGCCGGCCGCGGGATCGCGCCGCGGGCGGTCGCGATGGTGATCGACCACTGCCTCGGCCCGGTCGGGCTGCACCGCGTCGAGATCTGCGTCCGGCCCGAGAACACCAACTCGCTGCGCGTCGTGGAGAAGCTCGGGCTCGAGCAGGTCGGCTACGCCCCGCGCTTCCTGCACATCAACGGCGACTGGCGCGACCACCGGATCTTCGCGGTCACGCGCGAGGAGGTGCCGGAAGGCATCGAGGCGCGGCTGTCGACACACCAGTCACACCAGTAGTTCTGCGACACACCACTTGACATCCGTCCCGCTCGCGCTCCACGCTCCTACGCTTCGATCGTGGACCTGAGCGCGCTGATCTTCGTGGCCCTTGCCGTGGCGTGGGCTGTCTACCTCATCCCCAAGGCCCTCAAGCACCACGACGAGGTCGTGCGCAGCCGGTCGGTCGAGAAGTTCTCCCACACCATGCGCGTGCTCGCGCGCCGCGAGCCCGTCGACCGCCGCAACGCCCGCCTGGTCGTGGCCCCGATCCGGGCGGCCCTCCGGCCGCCGGTCGAGACGAAGGCCCACGTCGCCCCCGAGCCGGTGGCCGCACCCGCCGCTCGTACGCCGCTGCAGCCCCCGTCGCCGACCGTCCAGCGTGCCGCCGCGCGCCGCGCCGCCAAGCGCCGCCGCAACGTGCTCGCCCTGGTCCTGCTGGCCAACGCCGTCGTCATCGGGCTCGCCGCCGCGTCGGTGATCACCTGGCCGTGGGTCGCCGTGCCCGCTGCCGTGCTCGTCGCCTGGCTGGTGGCCTGCCGCGTGTCGGTGCGTGCCGAGCGCCGCCAGCGCGCCGCCTGGTCGGCGATCGAGATCGGCGAGGTCCCCGAGGTCGAGCCCGGCCTCGACGACGTCGAGCTCACCGGCGAGGTGCCGGTCGTGGCTCCCGAGCCGCCCCTCCCGCGCACCGAGGAGGTGCCCGCCGCCGAGGCCCCGGCCGTCACCACCGGCGAGGTCCCCGTCGTCGGCGGCTGGGAGATGGTGCCCACCACCCTGCCGACCTACGTCAGCAAGCCCGCGGCACAGCGGCGTACGGTCTCCACGATCGACCTGGACTCGACCGGCGTCTGGTCCAGCGGCCACAACGACGACGACTCCGCCCTTGCCCGCTCGGCCGAGCAGTCCGCGAAGGCGGCGCGCGAGGCCGGTGAGGCCCGCCGCGCCAGCGGCGCCTGACCCCCGGCCCGGGCCGATTCGGTGAGCCTCCGCGGGCTCGTGTATCTTTCCTTTCGCGCCTGATGGCGCGATGGGGCTGTGGCGCAGTTGGTAGCGCGTCTCGTTCGCAATGAGAAGGTCAGGGGTTCGAATCCCCTCAGCTCCACCAGCGGGAACCGGCCCGTAGCCAGCGGCAACGCAGGCTACGGGCCTTTTCTGTGCCCACCGCCTCGGCGTACTCCGCGCGGAGTACGCCGAGGTGTCTGCCGTGGCCGGACGCGTCAGCCCGGCTGGGTTGGGAGCCTGCTCGTCATGACGACTGAGCTCCGGGCGCCCAGCCCCGCACGATCCGACACCGGCCCGACGAGATCACGGTCCGGGACCGCGCTGCCGTGGCTCGTCCTGGCTGTCTGGATCGGGCTCGTCGTGGGCGGCTTCTCGTTGGCCGGCAGGCTCGACTCGGTGACGCGCGACGACCAGGCCGACTACCTGCCGGCCAGCGCTCAGTCGACCAAGGTGATCCTGGCCGAGGCCGGTCTGCCCAACGGTGGGGACGGCCTGCTCGTGGTCGTGTACGAACGAGCCGACGGCATCCGACCGGGTGATCGAGCGGCCGCCGCACGCGACTACACCGAGCTGGCGAGTCGGTTCGGCAACAGGCCTGTCGGGGTCCCGGAGATCGCCGAGTCCAGCCACGGCACGGCCCTGGTGCTCGCAGTGGCGCTGAACAGCAGGTCGGTCACCGACGCGGCCGAGTCCGGCACGGTGGCGGATGCGCGGGAGCTCGTCTCCGACCTGCCCGACGGCCTGAACGCCTACGTGACCGGGCCGTCGGCGATCGGGGCTGACATGGACGAGGTCTTCGACACCGTCGACGCGAGGCTGATGCTCGCCACCACCGTGGTCGTCGCCCTCCTGCTGATCCTGACCTACCGCAGCCCGTTGCTGTGGCTGGTCCCGCTCGTGTCGGTCGGAGTCGCGGCGATCATGTCGATGGGTGCGGTGTACGCCCTGACGCAGGTCCTCGACTTCACCATCACGAGCATGAGCTCGGCGCTGATGATCGTGCTGGTCTTCGGCGCGGGCACCGACTACGCCCTGCTCCTGGTGTCTCGCTACCGCGAGGAGCTGCACCGCCACGAGCGTCCGTTCGACGCGATGCTGGCGGCTCTGCGCGGGGCCGGCCCGGCCATCGCCGCCTCGGCGGGGACCGTGGCAGCAGGCCTGCTGTGCCTGCTGGCCGCGGACCTCAACAGCACCAGCGGGCTCGGCCCGGTGGGCGCGGCCGGCATCGGGGCGTCGTTGCTGGTCATGCTGACGTTCTTCCCGGCGCTGCTGGTGGTGCTCGGACGCCGGGTCTTCTGGCCGTTCGTGCCGCTTCTCGGGGGCGAGGCGCGCGGATCCGGCTCTCGGTGGGCTCGGCTGGGCGAGCTGGTCGATCGCCGACGCGTCGTGAGCTGGGCCGTGCCGATGGTGGTCCTTGGTGCCCTGTCGCTCGGCCTGGTGGGTGCGAACGGTTCGCTTCCGCAGCTGGACCAGTTCGCGCGGTCCACGCCTGACTCGGTCGTCGGAGCGAAGCTGGTCGACGAGCGGTTCCCCGGCCAGGGCGGTCAGTCGGTCACCGTGATGAGTCGGCCAGGCATGAGCGCCGACGTCCTGGCTGCCGTCCAGAGCACGCCCGGGATCGCCAGCGCCACGGTCGGCCAGGCCGGCGACGACTGGGTGGAGATCTCGGCGATCCCGGTCGACTCGCCGGAGAGCGCCGGCGAGACGGCCACGATCAAGCGGCTGCGGGACGACCTGCAGGAGCTCGCCGGTGACGCCGCGATCGTCGGCGGGCCGAGTGCCGAGCTGCTGGACACGGACGAGACCAACACGAGTGACCGCAACCGGGTGATGCCGTTGATCCTGCTGGTCGTGCTCGTCATCCTCGGGCTGCTGCTGCGGGCGGTCGTGGCCCGCTGGTGCTGGTGGCCACCGTCGTGGTGTCGTTCTTCGGATCCCTGGGGCTGTGCAACCTGGTGTTCGACCACGTGCTCGGTTTCGCCGGCTGGGAGTCGTCGGTGCTCCTGATCGGGTTCCTGTTCCTGGTGGCGCTCGGTGTCGACTACAACATCTTCCTGATGAGCCGGGTGCGGGAGGAAGCCGTGCGCCACGGGACCGTCGAGGGCACGAAGCGCGGCCTCGCGGTGACAGGCGGCGTGATCACCTCGGCCGGCCTGGTGCTGGCAGCGACCTTCGCGGTGCTCGCCTCGCTGCCGCTCGTCATGCTCATCCAGATCGGGATACTGGTCGCCGTCGGTGTGCTCATCGACACCGTGCTGGTGCGCTCCATCGTGGTGCCGGCACTGACGATGTCGCTGGGTCAGCGGATCTGGTGGCCCAGCAAGCTCTGGCGCACGAGAGATGTCCGGGAGGAGGAGCGGGTCGATGTCCCCGTGTGAGCGATGACGGCGCTCCGTCCGTCCGTGGCCGACTGGCTGCTGGCGGCGGGGTCGTTCGTGCTCGGTGTCGTCGGCGCTGTCGTGCTGCAGGTGGTCGACTTCGACGGCGAGCGCCGCGTGGACCTGTGGGCGATCGTGCTCCTGGGTGCGCTGTCGGTGCCGTTGCTCGTACGTCGGCGCTGGCCGATCGCTGTCGTCCTCGTCGTCCTCGCCGTGTCGACGCCGTACCACCTCCTCGACTATCCGCACGAGGCCACGTTGGCGGCCTCACTCGTGGCGGCGTTCGCCGCAGCCCGCTACTGCGCGCCTCATCGGCGGCCCGTCGCCGCTCTGGTGGCGGTGGCCGCCGTGACGGTGCCGGTCCTCGCCGACGAGACGTCGGGTGAGCTGAGCGATGCCCTCCTCGGTGTCGGCTGGCTCCTCATGGCCTTCTTCGCCGGGCTGGCAGCCCGCTTCCGGGAGAGCTGGAGGTCTGTCGTCGCCGCGCGGCTGGAGCAGGAACGTGCCGACGAGGTCGAGCGGCGGCTCGCCGAGGAGCGGGTCCTGATCGCTGCCGAGCTGCACGACGTGCTGGCGCACGGCCTCGCCGTCGCGAACGTCCAGGCGTCCGTCGCTGCGCACCTGATCGACCAGCTGCCGGATCGCGGGGATCTGTCGCTGCGCGAGCTGTCCAGCACGCTGCACGACCTGTCGGACACGAGCCGAGCCACGCTCCACGAGCTGCGCGCCGTCCTGGACGTGCTGCACGGTGGTGACACCGAGCCGACCGAGCCGGCGCCCCACCTCGGCGAGCTGCGGCGCCTGGTGGAGATGGCGGAGGCCGCCGGTGTCCGGGTCGACCTGGAGGTCGACGGGCTGCCGGACGAGCTACCGTCGACGGTGTCCGTCGTGGCCTATCGGATCTTCCA
The DNA here is from genome assembly GCF_041913365.1 of Nocardioides sp. Lineage (GTDB taxonomy): Bacteria > Actinomycetota > Actinomycetes > Propionibacteriales > Nocardioidaceae > Nocardioides. The sequence continues at coordinate 19,658 of NZ_JAYSFM010000012.1, read as the reverse complement.
GGAGTCCCTGACCAATGTCATCCGACACTCGCAGGCCGATCACGTATCCGTCCGGCTCGACCGGGACGGCAGCGCCCTGCGTGTCACGGTCGTCGATCCCGGGCCGCCACGGCCGACCTCGATCGTGACGCCGTCCGGCTTCGGGATCGCCGGGATGTCGGGCCGGGCACAGGCCGTGGGTGGCGAGCTCTCCGCCGGACCGGGGGAGTCCGGAGGGTTCGAGGTGCGGGCGCGCCTGCCGCTGCCGGAGGCGTGGCGGGTGCCGTCGTGATCCGGGTCCTGCTTGCCGACGACCAGACCCTGGTGCGCGGCGCCTTCGCGCTGCTGGTCGGCTCGGCTGACGACATGGAGGTCGTCGCGGAGGCCGGCACCGGCGACGAGGCGGTGAGGCTGACCAAGGACGTGCGACCCGACGTCGTCCTGATGGACATCAGGATGCCGGGCACCGACGGCATCGAGGCGACCCGGCAGATCGTCGCTGACGAGGCGTCGAGCGGCAGCAGGGTCCTCATCCTGACCACGTTCGAGACCGACACCAACGTCCTGCGCGGCCTCCGCGCGGGGGCATGCGGCTTCCTGCCCAAGGACACGCGCCCGGACGCCCTGCTGGACGCCATCCGCACCGTCGCCGCGGGGGACTCGCTCCTGTCGCCCGGCGCGACCAGGGCGGTCATCACCCGTGTGCTGAGCCGCCCGGACGTGCCATCGCCCGAGCGGCTGGCCAGCCTGACCGAGCGCGAACGGGAGGTGCTCGGCCTGGTCGCCGCGGGCCGGAGCAACCAGGAGATCGCGGACGAGCTGGTCGTCAGCCCGCTGACCGCCAAGACCCACGTGGCCCGCATCCTCGCGAAGCTGGGCGCCCGCGACCGCGTCCACCTCGTCATCGCCGCGTACGAAGCGGGCCTCACCTGACGCCGACGCCCAGCAGGTGGTGAGCCGGGCAGCGCGGCCCCCGTACTCCGCGCGGAGTACGGACAGGTGTCTGCCGTGGGCGGACGACCCGGGCGCGTGGAACTGCGAGCGTGATCGGCACAGGCACTCAGACCTTCGAGCACAGGAGCAGACACGGACATGGGATCGATCGAGCAAGGCCCGGCGCGACCGTTGCTGGGACGCCGCGGCTTCGTCGCCGGCGCGGCTGCGCTCGGCGCAGGTGTCGGACTGTCCGCGACGGCACTGGCGACGCGCAACAGCGGCAGTGCGGGAGCGGACACCTCACTCACCGAGAAGGACATCTGGCTCCGCGACCAGGACCTGAAGTTCATCGGCACGGAGGAGACCTTCACGACCCCCGAGCTGTTGAAGCTGAACTCCCTCAACCAGGACCACATCGCGTTCCTCACCGAGATCGGTCTCGCCGACCTGGGCGCACGCCGTCTGCGTGACATGGACCAGGGGGGACTCGACGTCCAGATCCTCTCGGCGCACACGCCATCGGTGCAGAACGTCCCCGGGCAGCGGGGGATCGACCTTGCCCACCGTCTCAACAGGATGCTCGTCGAAGGCCCGATGGCCGAGCGCCCGGACCGCTTCCAGGCCTTTGCCACGCTTCCCCTGCAGAGCCCGGAGGCGGCGGCCGACGAGCTGGAACGGTCGGTGCGGGAGGACGGCTTCCTGGGCGCACTGACCAACGGGCACATCACGTCGAGGTACCTCGACGATCCCCGGTTCGAGCCCGTGCTGGCGCGTGCCGAAGCCCTCGACGTGCCGATCTACCTGCACCCCGGGTATCCGTCCGACGAGGTGTTCCGGACCTACTACAGGACGACTCGGTCGGAGTACACGAAGGAGTACCAGGACTACATCTTCAGCGGGTCCGGACTCGGCTGGCACCAGGAGGTGCTTGTCCAGTGCGTCCGGATGATCGCCTACGGGGTCTTCGACCGGTTCCCCCGGCTGAAGATCATCATCGGCCACATGGGCGAGGGTCTTCCGTTCTACTACGAGCGGATCGCCAACGACATGGGCGAGCCGACGGAGAAGTCGCTCGAGAAGCCCTTCGCGCAGTACTTCCAGGACAACTTCTGGTTCACGACCAGCGCGTTCTTCCAGGACGACCTGCTGCACCTCCTGCTGAAGTACGTCAGTGTGGACCGGGTGATGTTCGCGACCGACTACCCCTTCATCGACAGCATCAAGCAAGGGACCGACTGGTTCCGGGCAGTCGACCTTCCCCGCGAGGACAAGGAGAAGATCGCGTTCCGCAACGCCGAGAAGCTGTTCGGCATCACGGTCTGACGCATCGCCCGTCCCCCCCTCGCCGTCCCTAGCCCGTGGGCCCGAAGCGCTCCACCCGGATGGCGGCGGGGGCCATGCCGCAGGCGACCAGCAGCTCCTCGGCGTACGCCGCGAAGCGGGCCGATCCGCAGACGTAGCCGAGCTCCACGCCGTCGAGCAGCGGCGGGAGCTCGTCGAGCGTGAACGGACCCGCCGGGCGGTCCCCGACGTCCGCACGCGTGTACGCCATCGTGGCGCCGTAGCGCTCCAGCTCGGCGGCATAGGGCAGGTCGGCGGGTTCGCGGGCCATGGCGGCGATGCGCAGCAGGTCGGTGCGGCCGAGGCGCCGTGCGGTGCGCGCCATCGCCACCGCCGGCACCACGCCGGTGCCGCCGACGAGGCACAGCACCGGTGTCGTGGTGTCCCAGACGAACCAGCGGCCGATCGGCCCGCGGAGCTCGAGCACGTCGCCGACCTGCGCGACGTCGGCGAGGAACTCCGACACCTCGCCGTCGGGCTGCCGCTCGACGAGGAACTCGAGCAGCGGGTCGTCGGTGTCGGAGGCCAGCGAGTAGGACCGCTGCGCGGTGTAGTCGTCGGGAGCCCGCAGCCGGATCAGGTAGTGCTGGCCGGGCAGGTGGCGGGGCCTGCCGTCGACGTGCATCCGCAGCCGCACGGTGCGCGGCGTCGGGTGGTCCAGCTCGATGATGCGGCCGTCGGTCCAGGCCGCCAGGGGCGCCGGGCTCACGTCAGTCGCCCTGGTAGCGCTGCTCGAGCCACGGGTCACCGCGGTCGTGGTAGCCGTTCTGCTCCCAGAACCCCGGGCGGTCCTCCGCCATCAGCTCCAGGCGGGACACCCACTTCGCGGACTTCCAGAAGTAGAGGTGGGGGACCAGCAGCCGCAGGGGCCCGCCGTGCTGGCGCGGAAGCGGCTCACCGTCGAAGCTCCACACCACCCACGCCTTCCCGCCGGTGACGTCCGCCAGCGGCAGGTTGGTGGTGTAGCCGGTGACCGAGTGCGCCATGACGTACGCCGCCGCGTGCGTGGGCCCGGCGACCTCGAGGAGGTCGTCGACGCTGACGCCGCTGAAGGTCGTGTCGAACTTCGACCAAGTCGTGACGCAGTGGATGTCGCCGAAGAAGGTCGACCCCGGGAAGGAGTGCAGCTCCGACCAGCTCCACGTGTGCGGCGACGCGACGAGTCCGTCGATGGTCAGGGTCCACGAGTCCGCCGCCTGCTGCGGGGTGGCCTCGGCGCTCAGCACCGGCCAGGACGAGCCGGTGTCGTACTGCCCCGGTGGCAGCCGGCCACGCTCGGGCTCGGGACGGCGGCGGTGGAAACCTCGGGTGACTGGCATCGACTGCTCCTGGGACTCGCGGCTCGACCCGACGGTGGCCAGTCTGCCGCGAGCAGCCGATGTGCGCACGCAGCCGGCCGTGGCAGCGCCGCGCCCCGCCGGCTCGGGGGGCCCGCCAGCGTGGGGCTGAGGCGGGACGTGGAGCCGACGAGGCGCGGGATCACGGATCGTAGTCCTGCCCGCGCCCGCGCCCCCACGTCCCGGCGGGTGTGTCGCCGGAGCTGGTCCCCGGCCCCCGGGCTCGCATACGCCCGGCTGCGACCGGGTACCAGGTACGCCACCCACGGAAGGGGATCTCGATGAGCGAGGAAAGGCTCCGCAAGCTGCGTCTCGGCGAGGAGCACGAGGACGAACCCACGGCGGGAAAGCCGCTCTTCGGCCCGAAGCGGCCGGTCTGGAAGCCGCTGATCTACCTGGCGCTCTTCATCGCCGCCCTGGTGCTGCTCTACGTCTTCGGCCTCACCATCCTGGTCCCCTCGGACTGACCGCTCCGGCCGCGCGAGGACGTCATACGGACGGGGCACCCGCTTGCCCCGTCCGTATGACGTCCGGGACTCACGGTTGCTCGACGTCAGGACCCTGGCGGAACCTTCGCGGCCCGGTGGGAGGGCGCCGGACGCTGCTGGCTGGTCGGGTCGAGGCGGGACATGACCACGAGGAGAGTGCCGATGCCGGCGAGGACGCCGAGCACCACGAGCAGTCCGACGCTGAGGTCGTTCGTCATGGGACCAACTTTCGGGAGGGATGCAGACCTGGTCCGGTACCCACGCGTCCCGCCGGCATGACTCCGCCCACCCCCAGGAAGGAGTGCGGTCGTCAGGCGAAGTGCCGCCACTCGCCCTCGGAGACCACCTCGACCCGGTCGCCGTCGACCACGACCGCCGACTGCTCGTCGAGGGCGTACGCCGGGTTGCCGAGGCCCGCCGCCCAGAGCTCGGCGTCCGCCATGGTGTTGGACGCGAACAGCCCGACGTGCGGGTAGATCGAGAAGTCGACGAGGCCGAGCGTGCGGTCACCCTCCTCGGGCCGCCAGTGCACGAACCGGTCGCCGATCCGCGGGCCCAACGCCATGCTGCCGGCGCTGACCCCGACCCAGACCGTGTCAGCCAGGCCGGGCAGCACGGCCCCGAGGCCGGACTCGCCGACCCAGTGCGCGAGGTACGTCGCCTCGCCCCCGTCGACCAGCAGCACGTCGGCCTCCCGCACCCAGGGCACCCAGCGGTCCTCCTCGATCGTCGGCAGGGCGGTCAGCTCGACCAGCCCGACCGACCTCCACCCGAGGCCGGTCATCGTGGGTGGCGTGCGGTCCGTGGCGAAGCTGCGCGCCGTCTCCGGCCCGCACATCGGGTGGCCCCACTGGGCGGAGGAGATCCCGAGGGCGGTGGACTCCTCGATCGGCTTGCCGAGCAGGTCGACGAGCGCCGCCCTGATGCTGTCGTTGGTCACGCCGCCGGAGGTGAGCAGGAGCTTCATGCGGTCATCGTCGCAGGAACGCGGGTGCCGCTACCGTCGGTCGGGTGACCGACCTCCAGCGCATCTTCGTGGTCACCGCGCCCGCGGGGGCTGCCGAGGTGGCCGCTCTCCGGGCGCGTCTGGGCCGGGACCTCACCGTCGTGACCGCGCCGACGGCCGAGGCCAGGGAGGTGGTCGAGGGGCTGGTCGGAGGATCGCAGCACGAGCCGGTGCCGGATGTGCTGCTCGCTCCCGTGCGCTTCCCGGACGTCGACCGCGGGCACCGGCTCGACGACCTCGTCCGCCGCCACGCGGTGGCAGACCGCTGGCGGGACGTGGTGGTGGTGGCCGACCCCGCGACGGTGACCCTGCTGCTCCGAGTCCTCGCTCCCGACCAGCTGCCGGCGGCGGGCCCGGTCACCGAGGTGGGCCTGCCCCGCGGCTCGCGCCCGGTGCCGCTCGCCCGCGCGCTGGTCGGGGGCGTGCTGCTCGCGCTGGCCTCGGGCCTGCTGGCGTCCGTCGTACAGGTGTGGGTGCTGCCGCTGCTCGCCGTCGTTGCAGGACTCGCGCTGCTGGTCGCGCCGGGCAGGCGGCACCTCGGGGAGACGCTGCTGATCGCGGTGGCCGTGGCCGTCCTGGTCGGGGTGCTGGCGATCGCCGGCTCGTCGCGCTTCCCGGGCGCCTGGTGAGCACGACGAGAAACCCCGCCCGGGCTGGATCGGGCGGGGTCACGTGTGGAGTGGCGCTCAGGCCACGGCGTCAGCCCTTGCGCGGGCCGAACAGGAGCGTGCCGACGGGGCCGCGCGGCTTGGGCAGCGGCGGGGCGACGAACCACGAGTTCGTGTAACCGCCCCCACGGTTGAAGCCCTCGTGGAAGACGTAGTTGAGCCCGCACTCGCAGACCCAGCGACTCCCCACCTCGAAGTCTCCCTGCGCATCCGGAGCGCCGTCGGTCTCCAGGCAGATGTGCAGCAACGTCGAACTCATCGCGACCCTCCCCAGGGGTTCATGAATGCGCCACGGTGGTGGCTGGTGCCAATGGTGGGGGACGGCATGGCCCGAATGCACTAGGCGAAGCGCGAATCCGGGCCATCTTGACGAAATCTGTGACTTCCGTGGCCGCCTGGGCTATGCGGTCTGGGCCAGCGGGGCCGATCTCCGCGGATTCCGCGGCCTAGATCCAGCGGCGGAACCAGATCCGCGCGTCCCACTCCGACTTGGTCAGCAGGACGTCGGTCCAGATCGGCCAGAACCACGCGAAGGCGATGACGGCCAGCACGGTGTAGCTGCCCGCCACGACCACCCCGAACGTACGCCGTGGGCTCGGCACGTCGGACGTGCCGATCAGGTGGCCCATCGCGAGGACCACCGAGAGCACCAGGAAGGGCAGGCTGGCGATCGCGTAGAAGAAGAAGATCGGCCGGTCGTCGTAGAGGAACCACGGCAGCCACGTGGTCGCCAGTCCGAGGACGGCGACGCCGTGGCGCCAGTCCCGAGCGCCGATCCACAGCAGCAGCGACGCGATCATCGCCAGGCAGCCGCCCCACCACACGACCGGGTTGCCGATCAGCAGGATCTGCCGGATGCAGGTCGAGCCGGTGGGCGCGCCGCACCCCTGCGCGCCGGGCTGGATGTCGGTCTGGGCGTCGACGCCGACCGGTCGACCCATCACCAGCCACGTCGACGGCTTCGAGGCGTAGACGTGCGTCGAGTCGTTCAGGAAGTGGCTGTGGAAGGTGTAGACGTCCTGGTGGTAGTACCAGAGCGACCGCAGCGACTGGGTGACCTCGCCGACGCCGCTCGCGTCCGGCTCGGTCGCGGTCGGCCACTGCGTGCCGCCGTCGTACGTCGTGTACTGCGTGTTGCTGAACGCCTGCTCGTAGGCGTCGGCGTGCAGCAGCCAGCCGGTCCACGAGGCGACGTAGGTGGCGAGGGCAACGCCGACGAGGGCGAGGAACGCTGGCACGCCGTCGAGCACGACCGAGCGCAGCAGCGGCCGGCGCTGGCCGAAGGCGCGCCGCGCACCGGCGCTCCACAGCCAGGCCAGCAGGCCGAAGGCGGCGAGGGCGTAGACCGCCGACCACTTCGTGCCGCACGCCAGCCCCCAGCTCACCCCGCCGAGCAGCAGCCACGGTCGCCACCACGTACGTCGTGCTCCGGCAGCGAGCCGGTCGCGCAGCCACTGGCGGTCGGCCACCACGCAGTGGACGCCGCAGAGGATGAAGAAGGCCAGGAAGATGTCGAGCAGCGCGAGGCGGGACAGCACCAGCTGGAGGCCGTCGAGGGAGAGCAGCAGGCCGGCGACCAGGCCGAGGACCGTCGAGCCGGTGACGCGGCGGACGAAGCGGCACATCAGCAGCACCATCAGCGCGCCGATCACGGCCGATGCCATCCGCCAGCCGGCCGGGTCCATCCCGAAGACCTTGATGCCGGCGGCGATCAGCCACTTGCCGACCTCGGGGTGCACGATCATCGACGGGGTGTCCTGCCACAGGCCGGTCACGCTGCCGTTGAGGATCGTCTTGTCGGCGTCCTCGACGTAGGCGCGGACGTAGCCGTGGTTGAGCAGCGACCAGGCGTCCTTGGCGTAGTAGGTCTCGTCGAAGGAGAACTGGTGCGGCGTGCCGAGGTGCCAGCGGCGCAGGAAGAACGCCAGGCTCGCGAGGCAGACAGCGCCCACCCAGCCCAGCAGCGGGTCCTCCGACCGCCAGCGCGGGCGATTCCGCTCGGCGGCAGTCGGGGTCACGCGGGAACTCTAACCAGCCCGTGGAGCCGGCCTTGACGTGACGACCGGCACACCAGAGACTCGGGGTCCAGATTCAGGCATGCGAACTGCGTTCGACATGTCGCCCCTGATGGAGAGGTCGTCATGCCCCGAGCCGCCCGGTCCGCCGTACGCCCGACGCGGAGGGTGCGCGGGGTCCTCGGAGCGCTCGTGCTGGTCGCGTCGGTGCTGTCGGGTGCGCTGGCCGCCTCGTCGCCCACGGCGGCCGCGGCCGAGGGCCGCACCTGGGTCGTCGACGCCGTCGACAGCACCTCGAGCAACCTCTGGCAGTCGGTCGACACCGGCACGTCGGTGGTCACGATCAACGTCGGCGACACCGTGGAGTGGCAGTTCGACCGCGCCAACCAGGGCCACGACCTGGTGTCGCTGGCACCCACCAGTGCCTGGGAGAGCGTCTGGCCGACGCCGCTGGTCGAGCACCGCGAGGCGGGCGGCACCCCGGTGACGTACACGTTCGACCAGCCGGGCACCTACCGCTACGAGTGCTCGATCCACGGCTCGATGATGACCGGGACGATCGTCGTGGTCGCGCCCGGCGACAACCAGGACCCGACCATCGACCCGGTGGTCGAGCCGACGTCCGGCCCGGCCCCGCTGGTGGTGCACGCGACCGCCAACGCCGAGGACCCCGACGGCGACGTGGTCGCCACCTCGTGGGACTTCGGCACCGGCGCGGCGGCGACGTACAGCGACCACGCCATGTTCGAGTACCGCACCCCCGGGTCGTACGTCGTGCGCCTCCGCGTCAGCGACGGGCGCGGTGGGCTCCGCGAGCAGGACTTCCCGGTCACCGTCACGCAGGGCAACGGCCCCACCGAGCCGGAGCCGCCCGCGGACGACGAGCTCCCGGCGATCGACGCGCTCGCCGCACCCGCACAGGGCGCGGCGCCGCTCGCGGTCGCCTTCTCGACGCAGGTGACCACGACCGGCACGCTCCACTCCTACTCGGTCGGCCTCGACTCCTACCCCGACCTCACCGGCCGGGCCGTCCTCGTGCGCAGCCGCGGTCGGACCCACACCTTGCTGGAGGTCGCTGGCACCAAGCCGAGCGCGGTCCACTCGGCGGTCCACGTCCACGAGCAGGCGTGCGACGACAACCTGGGCGGGGCACACTTCCGCTTCGACACCGACCAGGCCTTCGCCGAGCCCAACGAGATCTGGCCGCTCTTCACCTCCGACGCCACCGGAGCCAGCGGCCTCGTCGAGGTCACCAAGCCGATGCGCGCCGGCCCGAAGGCGGTCTCCGTCGTCGTCCACGACCCCGACAACTCCGCGCGACGCATCGGCTGCGCCGACCTCACGCCCGGCACCGCCGACCTCACCTACAGCTGGGACTTCGGCGACGGCACCACCGGCACCGGCGCGGACCCCGACCACACGTACGCCGCGGGCGGCACCTACACCGCCACCGTGACCGTCGCCCACGGCACCGGGGAGCACGCCGGCCACGTCGTGGTGCGCGACAGCGTCCAGGTCGTCGTCGCAGCACCCACGCCGCCGGTCACCCCGCCGTCCCCCGCCCCCGCGGTCGACACCACCCCGCCCCGCATCTCGAGGATCGGCCCGCTGCGCACCGTCCGCACCGGCCGCCCGACCGTCCGGGCGCGCGTGGCCGACCGCGACTCGGGGGTGCGGAAGAAGTCCGTCGCGCTCCGCGTCGACGGCCGCCGGGCGACCGGCCTGCGCTACGACACCCGACGCGGACTGGTGACCTGGCGGCCGAAGAAGGCCCTCGCGCCCGGGCGCCACGTCGTACGCCTCGTGGTGACCGACGCCGCCGGCAACCGCACCGCTCGCACCTGGCGCTTCAAGGTCGCGCGCACGTAGGTGGTCGAGTAGCCGAGCGAGGAACGAGCGAGGCGTGTCGAGACCTCGAACAGGCAGGTGGTCGAGTAGCTCGCGAGCGCCAGCGAGCGGCGTATCGAGACCCCCTGACATGATCGGGACATGGCAGGCGTCCTGGTCCTCGCGGGCACCCCGATCGGTCAGGCCGGCGACGCCCCGCCGCGACTGGCTGCCGAGCTCGCCGGCGCCGACGTGGTGGCCGCCGAGGACACCCGGCGGCTGAAGCGGCTGTGCGCCGACCTCGACATCACGCTCTCGGGACGCGTGGTGTCGTACTTCGAGGGCAACGAGCAGGCCCGCACGCCGGCCCTGCTGGAGGCGCTGCTCGCCGGCGACCGGGTCGTCCTCGTCACCGATGCCGGGATGCCGAGCGTCTCCGACCCCGGCTACCGCCTGGTCGCCGCGGCCGTGGAGCACGACGTCCGCGTGACCGCCGTGCCCGGTCCGAGCGCCGTGCTCACCGCGCTGGCGGTCTGCGGGCTGCCGGTCGACCGGTTCTGCTTCGAGGGCTTCCTGCCGCGCAAGGCGGGGGAGCGGGGCCGCCGGCTGGCCGCGCTCGCCGCCGAGGAGCGGACCATGGTGTTCTTCGAGGCGCCCCACCGCACCGAGGCGGCGCTCGCCGCGATGGCCGAGGCGCTCGGCGAGGACCGGGCCGCCGCGGTGTGCCGCGAGCTGACCAAGACCCACGAGGAGGTACGCCGCGGCCCGCTCGGCGACCTAGTCGCGTGGGCGAAGGACGGCGTACGGGGTGAGGTGACGATCGTCGTCGAGGGATCCAGCGGCGCCCCCGCCGTCGCCACCGACGCCGGCTCCCTGCGCGCGGCCGTGGCCGACCTCGAGGCCTCGGGCTCCATGCGCAAGGAGGCGATCGCCGAGGTCGCCAGGCGCGCGGGGCTGCCCAAGCGGGAGGTGTACGACGTTGTCCACCGCTGAGTCGGGGGAGGGACCCACCCGCAGCCGCGCCGGGACCGAGGAGAAGTCGGGTGCCCGTCGCGACCGGGAGCGCCCCCCGGCCCCCGAGCCCCTGCCGCACCCGGTGGTCGACAACCACTGCCACCTCGACATCGCCGACGGCGACTGGATCACCACCGAGGACGCCCTCGCCGCCGCGGCCGCGGTCGGCGTGCCGCGGATCGTGCAGATCGGCTGCGACCTCCCCGGCGCCCGCTGGGCGGTGCAGGCGGCGGCGGAGCACGACGCGCTCGTCGCCGGTGTCGCGCTGCACCCCAACGAGGCTCCCCGGCTGGCCGCGACGGGCGACCTCGAGGCGGCGCTGGAGGAGATCGAGCGCCTCGCCGGCGCCCACGACAAGGTCCGCGCCGTCGGCGAGACGGGCCTCGACACCTTCCGCACGGGCGAGGACGGGCGCGCGGTCCAGGAGGAGAGCTTCCGTCGCCACATCGACCTGGCCAAGCGGCTCGACAAGACGCTCGTGATCCACGACCGCGACGCCCACGACGACGTGCTCCGGGTCATCGACGAGGAGGGCGCGCCCGACCGCTGGGTGATGCACTGCTTCTCCGGCGACGACGCCTTCGCGCGCCGCTGCCTGGACCGCGGGGCCCACCTCAGCTTCGCCGGCACGGTGACGTTCAAGAACGCCGCCCCCCTGCGCGAGGCGCTCGCGGTCACGCCGCTCGACCGCGTCCTGGTGGAGACCGACGCCCCCTACCTGACCCCCACGCCGTACCGCGGCCGGCCCAACGCCTCCTACCTCGTCCCGCTCACCGTGCGGGCGATGGCGGAGGTGCTCCAGGCCGACCTGGAGGAGCTCTGCCGGGCCGTCGACGCCAACACCGAGGCCGCCTTCGGCGGCGCCTGGTAGGGAAATCCTCCCGCCAAAATTCCCGTTCGAGTTTGCGTCACGGGTCGGTTTCGTTATCGTCTTGTGATTGTTGGCCGGGATCGGGAGCGATTTCGGCAGCACCTGGAGCCGGATCGGGCCGGCTCTGCGAGAACCCCCGCTCGCAACTCGTACGCCCTCGCTGGGTGCTGCGCGCCGTCCGTGGGGTGTGCTGCCGCCCGAGGCCCGGGGAGTACGACGTTCGGAGAATCGTGCGCTCTCGTTTCGCGCAGCTCAGCAGGTCCAAGGCAGTGCTGGCCGCCCTCGTGGCGGTCGTCGTGGCAGCCGTCGCAGGTACGACGGTCGGCTACGCGGCACTCAGCAAGGACGTGACCCTCAGCCTCGACGGCAAGACCACCCGCGTGAGCGCCATCGGCGACACCGTCGGTGACGTCCTCTCCTCCGAGGGCATCGAGATCACGGACAAGGACCTGGTCGCCCCCGCGATCGACGAGGCCGTCACCGACGGCTCCGCGATCGCGGTGCAGTTCGGCCGGCCGCTCGAGCTGTCCGTCGACGGCGACTCGGAGACGTACTGGGTCAACTCGACCAGCGTCGCCAGCGCGCTCGGCGAGATCGGCCGCCGCTTCGACGGCGCCGACCTGTCGACCAGCCGCAGCTCCTCGATCGGCCGCAGCGGCCTCACGCTCGAGGTCGTCACCCCGAAGGTCGTGCACATCAAGCTCGGCGCCAAGGACCTGAAGAAGCGAGAGGTCACCGCGCTGACCGTCGCCGACGTGCTCACCTCGATGGGCTTCGACGTCGACAAGCACGACAAGGTCAGCCCCTCCCTCGACACCGAGATCACCGACGGCGACAAGGTCGTCGTCAAGGACATCCGCCTGGCCACCAGGAAGGTCGCCCGCGAGGTCGTCGACGCGCCGGTCATCGAGCGCGAGGACGCCTCGATGTACGAGGGCGAGGAGGAGGTCGTCCGCGCAGGCAAGGACGGCGTCCGCAAGGTCACCTACCGCCTGCGCTACGTCAACGGCGAGCTCGTCGCCCGCAAGGTCGTCACCGCCTCGCCCCTCGTGAAGGCCGTGCCCACGATCGTGAAGGTCGGCACCAAGGAGCAGCCGACGTCCAACTTCGCCGGCGGGAGCACCGTGTGGGACTCCCTGGCGCAGTGCGAGTCCGGCGGCAACTGGGCCATCAACACCGGCAACGGCTACTACGGCGGCCTCCAGTTCAACCTCGGCACCTGGCGCGCCTACGGCGGCACCGGCTACCCCCACCAGGCCTCCCGCGAGACCCAGATCGCGGTGGCGACCCGCCTCCGCGACGCCACCGGCGGCTACGGCTCGTGGCCCGGGTGCGCCGCCAAGCTCGGCCTGCCCCGCTGACGCCCACAGGTGGTCGAGTAGCACGCGAGCGCAGCGAGCGGCGTATCGAGACCCACCACTAGGGTTGCGACCATGACCACGAACCCGGCCGGCCCGAGGCTCCTCGGGCCGGCCGAGGTGCGTCAGCTCGCCGCCGAGCTCGACCTGCGCCCGACCAAGCAGCGCGGCCAGAACTTCGTGATCGACGCCAACACGGTCCGCCGGATCGTCCGCGAGTCCGGCATCGGTCCCGACGACGTCGTCGTCGAGGTCGGCCCGGGACTCGGCTCCCTCACGCTGGCCCTCCTCGAGGTGGCGCGGCGCGTGATCGCCATCGAGGTCGACCCGCTGCTCGCGGAGCGGCTGCCGGCCACCATCGCGGCGTACGCACCGGGGCAGGCCGAGCGCTTCGAGGTGGTGCTCGCCGACGCGATGCGCGTCGAGGAGCTGCCCGGCCCGCCGCCCACCGCGCTGGTGGCCAACCTCCCCTACAACGTCTCCGTGCCGGTGCTGATCCACCTGCTGACCCTGCTGCCCTCGCTCGAGCGCGGGCTGGTCATGGTGCAGGCCGAGGTCGCCGACCGGCTCGCGGCCGGCCCGGGGTCGAAGACCTACGGCGTGCCGAGCGTGAAGGCGGCGTGGTTCGCCGACGTACGCCGGGCGGGCGCGATCGGGCGCAACGTCTTCTGGCCCGCCCCCAACGTCGACTCCGGCCTGGTCGCGTGGACCCGCCGCGAGCCGCCACAGACCACCGCCAGCCGCCAGGAGGTCTTCGCAGTCGTCGACGCCGCCTTCGCGCAGCGGCGCAAGCAGGTCCGGGCCGCACTGCGCGGGCTCGCCGGCTCCGCCGAGGTCGCGACCGCGGCGCTGGAGTCGGCCGGCGTCGACCCGACCGCGCGCGGCGAGGTGCTCACTGTGGAGGACTTCGCCCGGATCGCCGAGGGCCTGCGAGCCGTCGGTGGTTGAGGTGCGAGCGCAGCGAGCCTCGAAACCCGTGACCGTCCGGGCGGCCGCCAAGATCAACCTCCACCTCGGCGTCGGTCGCCCGCGCGAGGACGGCTTCCACCCGCTCGACACGGTCTACCAGGCGATCTCGCTGCACGACGACGTCACCGTCTCGGCGGCTGCCGAGGACGCCCTGACGGTGGTCGGGGCCGGCTACGTCGACGTCGACGGCGTGCCGACCGATGCCGCCAACATCGCGATGCGCGCCCTCGCCGAGGTGGCCTGCGGCGAGCGGCACCACGTGCGGATCGGCAAGCAGATCCCGGTCGCGGGCGGCATGGCGGGCGGCTCGGCCGACGGCGCCGCCGCGCTGCTGGCGCACGACCGGCTGCACGACCTGCGCCAGCCCGACGACGTACTGCTGGAGCAGGCGGCGCGGCTCGGCAGCGACGTGCCGTTCTCCCTCGTCGGCGGCACGGCGCGGGGCCGGGGTCGCGGCGAGGTCGTGGAGCCGATCGAGGACCCGGGCGCCTGGTGGTGGGTCGTGGTGCCCTCGACGGTCGGGCTCTCCACGCCGGCGGTCTACCGGCACTTCGACGCGATGTTCCCCGACGCCCCGGAGCAGCCCGCAGAGCCGACCGAGCTCCTGGCCGCGCTGGCCAGCGGTGAGCCCGTACGCCTCGCGCGGGCCCTGCACAACGACCTCGAGGAGCCGGCGATCGACCTGCGCCCCGAGCTCGGCACGCTCATCGAGCGCGGCCAGGCCGCGGGCGCGCTGCGCGGCACGGTGTCCGGCTCCGGACCGACGTGCGTGTTCCTGTGCGACGGGCGCGAGGGTGCGATGGAGCTCGTCGCCGGGCTCTCGGAGGAGTACGACGTCGTGCTGCCCGCCGTCGGCCCGGTGGCCGGAGCGCACGTCCTGGCCTGACGGCGCCCGACGTCTCGGATGGGGTCCGGACCGGGTGGCATGAACTGACCCGGACGGGGAAGCATGCCGCTATGTTGTGCGCGGCAGTCACGCCGCGAGCATGACCTGGGGGAGGCATCGTGACCGTGTTCTTGGTGGTGGGCGGCATCGGCGTCGTCCTGCTGCTCGTCGCACTGGTGGTCGGTGACGTCCTCGACGGTGCCTTCGAAGGGCTCAGCGCCGGCTTCTTCTCGACCGAGGCGCTCGCCGGCTTCCTCGGCGCCCTCGGCTTCGGTGGCGCCATCGCCCTCGACGCGACGGGGTCGACCTCGGCGGCCGTCGTCATCGGCCTGGTGCTCGGCGTGCTGCTGGGCTGGGCCGCGGCGAAGGCCTCGCGCTTCCTGCACGGCGACGGCACCACCGACACCGTCCGCACCTCCGACATGGTCGAGAAGATCGGGTCGGTGGTCAGCGCCATCCCGGAGGGCGGCTTCGGCGTCGTGTCGATCAGCGTCGGCGGCCACATCACCCGCCTCAACGCGCGCTCGAGCGTCGCCGTACCTCCCGGCACGCAGGTCAGCGTCACCCAGGTCATCTCGCCCACGGCCGTCCAGGTCGAGCCGCTCTTCCTCCCCTGAACCACGTCACCCTTCTCGCTAGGAGCCCGTCCATGTTCGGTCTGTCCCCGGTCGTCACGTCAGTGATCGGCCTCGTCGTCCTCCTGGTGCTGCTCGCGCTGCTGGTGACTACGCGCTACAAGGTCGCCGGCCCCAACGAGTCGTTCATCATCACCGGGCGCAAGGGCAAGGGAGAGGTACGCAACCCGGAGACCGGCGAGATCTCCACGGACCTGTCCGGCCAGAAGGTCGTGATGGGCGGCGGGGTCTTCGTCATCCCGTTCGTGCAGCGGCTGGCCACCCTCGACCTGTCCTCGCGCCGCATCTCCGTGCAGATCCGCGGCGCCGTGTCCGGCCAGGGCATCAAGCTCAACCTCGACGGCGTCGCCATCGTGAAGGTCGGCGGCAACGAGGACTCGATCCGCGCGGCCGGCCAGCGCTTCCTGAGCCAGCAGGCCGAGATCGAGACCTTCACCCAGGAGGTGCTCGCCGGTGCGCTGCGCTCGATCGTCGGCTCGATGTCGGTCGAGCAGATCATCCGCGACCGCGCCGCCTTCGCCCAGCGCGTCGCCGAGGAGTCCGAGTCGTCGCTGACCGGCCAGGGCCTCGTGCTCGACACCTTCCAGATCCAGGACATCACCGACGACGGCTCCTACCTCGCCGACCTCGGTCGCCCCGAGGCCGCCAAGCTCGGCCAGCTCGCGGCGATCGCCGAGGCCAACGCCCGCCAGGCCGCCGAGCAGGCCCGCATCGCCGCCGAGCAGGAGATCGCGGTCACCCAGCGCGCCCTCGCCCTCAAGAACGCCGAGATCAAGGCCGAGACCGACGCCGCCAACGCCCAGGCCGCGGCCGCCGGACCCCTCGCGCAGGCCGACCGCGACCAGGCGATCCTCACCGAGCAGGAGAAGGTCGCCGTACGCCAGGCCGCGCTGAAGGAGCGCGAGCTCGACACCGAGGTCCGCAAGCCCGCCGACGCCGAGCGCTACCGCGTCGAGACCGAGGCCCAGGGTCGCCGCAACTCCCAGATCCTCGAGGCCGAGGCCCGCAAGGCCGCCTCCATCGCGGCCGCCGAGGCCGACGCCGAGAAGGCCCGCCTGACCGGTGAGGGCGAGAAGTCCCGCCGCTCGGCCCTCGCCGAGGCGGAGGCCATCGAGGGCGCCAAGCGCGGTGAGGCCGAGAAGGCCCGCCGCGTCGCCGAGGCCGACGCCACCCGCGCCGAGGGTGAGGCCCGCGCGGCCGCGATCCTCGCCGCCGGCCAGGCCGAGGCCGAGGCGATGGACAAGAAGGCCGAGGCGTTCGCCGGCTACAACGAGGCCGCCGTCCTCCAGATGCTCATCGAGGTCATGCCCAAGGTCGCCGCCGAGCTCGCCCGCCCCATGGCCGGCATCGACAAGCTGACCGTGATCTCCGCCGACGGTGCCGGTGAGCTGCCGCGCCAGGTCACCAACAACCTCGTCCAGACCATGGAGCTGCTGAAGTCCACCACGGGCCTCGACGTCGAGCAGCTGATCCAGAAGTACGCCGGCACCAACGGCTCCACCCCGCCCCGGGGCGAGGTCGTCCCGGCTCCGTCGTCCGACGACCCCCAGCCGACCGCCTGAGCGGTGGTCCAGGGGGATTCCTGGCGTCCGGATTCCCGCTCTGCCACCGCTCGCGGGCGCGGCGTCGTACGACCCGCGGGTGGGCGGTGGCCCACCCACATTCCTGATCGCCCGAATGTAGGTGGACCACCGCCCAGCGGCGCGGCGTCGTACGACACGCCGGTCGGCGGTGGCCCACCCACATTCCTGGCCGCCCGAATGTAGGTGGACCACCGCTCGACCGAGCGGCGTACGCCGATCCCGGCCGGCTGGGGCTCACCTGAGAGGATCGCCCGGTCATGGCGAACCTCATCAACCTCGAGCGCGTCTCGAAGTCCTACGGCGTCCGGCCGCTGCTCGACAACGTGTCCCTCGGCATCTCGCTGGGGGAGCGGGTCGGCATCGTCGGGCGCAACGGCGACGGCAAGACCACGCTGCTCGAGGTGATGACCGGCATCGAGCAGCCGGACACCGGCCGCGTCTCGCGGACCCGCGGCGTGGAGATCGGCTACCTCCACCAGGGCGACGAGCTCGTCGACAGCCACACCGTCCGCGAGGCGGTGCTCGCTGGGCGGCAGGACCACGAGTGGGCCGCCGACCCGACCACGCGTCAGGTCGTCGAGGAGCTGCTCGCCGGCGTCACGCTCGACCGGGCCGTCGTCGGCCTGTCCGGTGGCGAGCGCCGCCGTTGCGCCCTCGCCGCGCTGCTGCTCTCGCGCCACGACCTGATCGTCCTCGACGAGCCGACCAACCACCTCGACGTCGAGGCGGTCGCCTGGCTCGCCTCCCACCTCGTGAGCCTGCCGAGCGCGCTGATCGTGGTGACCCACGACCGGTGGTTCCTCGACGCGGTGTGCCAGACGACGTGGGAGGTCCACGACGGCGCGGTGGACTCGTACGAGGGTGGCTACGCGGCGTACGTCCTGGCGAAGGCCGAGCGCCAGCGCCAGGCCGCCGCGACCGAGACGCGACGGCAGAACCTCGCCCGCAAGGAGCTGGCATGGCTGCGGCGCGGGGCCCCGGCGCGTACGTCGAAGCCGAAGTTCCGCATCGACGCGGCCAACGCGCTGATCGACGACGTGCCGCCGCCGCGCGACCGGATGGAGCTGCAGCGGTTCGCCAGCCAGCGGCTCGGCAAGGACGTCATCGACATCGAGGACGTCGACCTCTCGCGCGGCGAGCGCAAGCTCCTCGACCACGCGACGTGGCGGATCGGCCCGGGCGACAGGGTGGGCATCGTCGGCGTCAACGGCGCCGGCAAGACCTCGCTGCTCTCGCTGATCTCGGGCGCGCTGCCGCCCGACGTGGGCCGGGTCAAGCACGGGCGCACCGTCGAGATGCAGCACCTGACCCAGGCGCTCGACGAGATCGACCCGGAGGCGCGGGTGCTGCCCACCGTCGAGTCGATCCGGCGCGTGACCCGCACGCTCGACGGGCAGGAGATCACGGCGACGTCGATGCTGGAGCGCTTCGGCTTCACCGGCGACCGGCTCACCGCCCGGCTCGGCGACCTCTCTGGTGGCGAGCGGCGGCGGTTCCAGCTGCTGAAGCTGCTGCTGAGCGAGCCCAACGTGCTGCTCCTCGACGAGCCGACCAACGACCTCGACATCGACACCCTCAACGTCCTCGAGGACTTCCTCGACACGTGGCCCGGCACGCTGATCGTGGTCTCGCACGACCGCTACTTCCTCGAGCGGGTCACCGACTCGGTCTGGGCGCTGCTCGGCGACGGCCAGGTCTCGATGCTGCCCCGCGGTGTCGACGAGTACCTGGAACGTCGCTCCGCGCTGCACGCAGCCGCCGAGGCCGCGGCCGCGTCGGATCCGTCATCCGGACCTGGTCCGATGGGGTCGGCTTCGCATGACGGACCGGGCGGCGCCCAGCCCAAGGCGCGCCCCGGCTCGGCCGAGGACCGCGCCGCCCGCAAGGTGCTGGCCCGGGTGGAGAAGCAGCTCGAGCGCATCGCCGTACGCGAGGCGGAGCTGCACGCCGAGATGGAGGCCAACCTCAGCGACTACGACCTGCTCGCCCGGGTGGGCGCGCAGCTCGGCGAGCTCGCGGCGGAGAAGGAGGAGCTGGAGCTGGAGTGGCTCGAGGCCTCCGAGGTGGTGGAGTAGCGCCTAGCTGAAGGGCGCGAGCAGCGAGCGCAGCAGCCCGGCGAGCTGGGTGCGCTGCTTGTCGGGGAGGTCGGCGAGGATGTCGGCCTCGGCGGCGAGCAGGGCCTCGAAGGCGCCGTCGACGGTGGCCTTGCCCTCCGCGGTGAGGCGGACCAGCACGCCGCGGCGGTCGCGCGGGTCAGGCAGCCGCTCGACCAGTCCGCGGCCGGTGAGCCGGTCGACGCGGTTGGTCATGGTGCCGCTGGTCACGAGCGTCTCGCGCAGCAGGCGGCCGGGGGAGAGCTCGTACGGCGCTCCCGCCCGGCGCAGCGCGGCCAGCACGTCGAACTCCCACGACTCGATGCCGTGCGCGGTGAAGGCGTCGCGGCGCGCGAGGTCGAGGTGGCGGGCCAGCCGGCTGATCCGCGAGAACACCTCGACCGGGGCGAGGTCCAGGTCGCCGCGCTCGCGGCCCCACGCCTCGACCAGGTCGTCCACCTCGTCACGCATGACGACATCCTGCCAGACGACCCGGACGGTCGAGAATCTTGACATCGAGATGGTTTCGGCCGAGAGTAGATGTCTCGACATCAAGATACTTCTGTCGTCCCTCGTGGTAGTCCAGTGGGGGGGTGGGGGTCGCGGCGGGAACACCCCCGCCAACACCCCCGCGGCTAAACACCCCGGGGGG
>NZ_JAYSFM010000011.1:0-102860 GCF_041913365.1 Nocardioides sp. | reverse complement strand
CGCCGTGGGGCCCGGACAAGATCACCGAGGACGGCCGCGAGCAGCTGCGGGCGCTGGGCTTCAACGTCTGAGGTCGGGCGGCTCGAAACCCCTTGAACGGCCGGATCGTCCTGGGCGCAGGCGCGCTCAGCGCGTGCGCGGGCGCGCCACCACCTTGGTGATCCAGTAGTCGGTGGTGGGTGTCGGCGGGGTGCCGAACCGCGCGTTGGGCAGGTAGAGCGCCGACCCGAAGCGGGCGAGCGTCGTCGGCACGTCGAAGCTGGTCGACGGGTCGAGGTCGGCCGCGGTGATCGTGCGCACGAGTCGCCCGCTGAGGCCGTCGCGGGACAGCCGGAGCACGGCGATCTCGTTGGCGCGGTTGCGGACGACGTAGAGGATCCGGCCGTCGCGGAGCATGCCGTCGCCCATGGTGAGCGACGCGCCGCCGAGGTCGACCTCCGTGGCCGCGCCGGTGGTGGTGTCCACCCGGTAGAGCAGGCCGCTGGTCGAGTTCACCACCAGCAGGTCCCGGCCGGTCGGGGTGGTGGCGATGCCGTTCGCGCCGAAGCCCGTCCCCTGCACCCACTCGCCGGTCAGCGGCAGCGTGGTCGCGGTCGGGGTGCCGCCACCCCGGCGCACCGCCGTCAGGCGGTAGAGCTGCGGTTGCGAGGAGTCGGTGAACCACGCGGCGCGGCGGGTCAGGACCACGTCGTTGACGAAGCTGGCACCGGTCGTGAGGGCGACGTCGGCGAGCACGTCGCCGCTGCGGGTGTCGACGACCCGTGCGGTCCCGGCCGGCCCGCCGGCGATGTAGAGGCGGCCGTGCCGGTCGGACTTCAGGCCCACCGACGGCGTGCCCGGCCCTTCGCTGATCACCTTCCCGCGCCCGGTCCGCAGGGACACCTGGTAGACGTCGCCGTCGGCGAGCGACCCCAGCCAGGCCGTCGGTCCGTCGCCGATCGCGATGCCCTCCGGCTGGAAGCCGTCGGGCAGCTCGATGCGGGCCGGGAAGGGCTTGGTGCCGGGCGGCGTGCCCGCGCCGGAGACAGCCGCCCCGGGTGGCAGGAGGGTGAGCCCGAGGACGACGGCGGTGCTGGTGACGAGCAAGCGACGCATGGTGGCTCCGGTGTGGGGGAGGGTCGGTGGGGGACCTCGACCGTAACCCCGCGCCGCGGGACCAGACCAGCGTCGCGGCGCCCCGATAATCCGTGGCGACGGCCGTGCCGGAGGCGCACACTCCATGCGTGCTGAACCCCCACCCCACGCGCTACGCCGAGCTGAACGGCGTGCTCCACGACCTCGTCACCGGCGCCCAGGCGGCGCTCGGCGACGCGTTCGTCGGCGCCTACCTCCAGGGGTCGTTCGCGCTCGGGGCGGGCGACCTGCACAGCGACTGCGACTTCGTCGTCGTCGTCCGCGATCGCCCCGACGCCCGCCAGGAATCCGCGCTGCGGGCGCTGCACCGCGACCTCCCGCACCGCGACGGCTTCTGGAACCGCCACCTCGAGGGGTCCTACGCCGTCCTGGGCGACCTGCGCACGGTGGCGGGGCTCGGGCGGCGGTGGCTCTACGTCGACCACGGCGACGACGACATGTCGTGGTCCGAGCACTGCAACCAGCCGTGGAGCCGCTGGATCCTCCGGGAGCACGGCATCACCCTCGTGGGACCCTGCCCGGTCGAGCTGATGGAGCCGGTGCCCGAGGAGGTGCTGCGCGACCACGCGCGGGCCACGCTCGCGACGCTCGCCGAGGACGTCCTCGGCTGGTGCTCGCCGACGATCGCGTGGTGCCAGCGCTACCTCGTGGTGCAGGCCGCCCGGAGCCTCTACACGGTGCGCACCGGCCAGGTCGCCAGCAAGCGCGACGCCCTGCGCTGGGCGATGATGCACGCCGACCCGGCCTGGCGCCCGCTGCTGCAGCAGGTGCTGGCCGACCGCGACCTCGGCCTGGACCCGGCGGCCGAACCGCGGCCCGGGTCGATGGAGTCGGCCCGGGCCTTCGCGGCGTACGTCGCCGAGGCGGCGTGAGCGCTGGTCCCGCCGACTAGGCTCACCGCATGAGCGAGCCCGAGGTCGACCCCAGCGCCGTCGAGATCAGCGAGGTCGAGTTCGACCACGAGGAGCTGCGGGTCTTCTGGGACCTCGCCCGCTTCCACGCCAAGCTCAACGCCGCGCCGACCTACTTCGGGCCGACCACGCTCGAGTCCGTCCCGCCGCCGGCCTGGGCCTACGGCGACTCGGCCGAGGAGTCCGACGCGTTCGTCGCCCGGGTCCTGGCCGACGAACGCGGTGCGACCTCGGCCGCCCTGGCCGACTACGGGGACGACCTGCCCGAGTCCGGCGTGCTCTCGATCCTGTGCGACGGCACGGGCAAGCCGCGGGCGCTGGTCGAGGTCACCGACGTGACCCAGTCCGGCGACGAGGTCGTCGAGGCGTTCAAGGTCGTCTACCAGGCCTGACTCCCCGGGGCGTGTGGGAGAGTCCTCGCATGGCCGAGCGGATGACCTACCTCCTCGTCGACGGGGAGAACATCGACGCGACCCTCGGGACCTCGATCCTCGGGCGTCGACCCCGGCCCGAGGAGCGCCCGCGGTGGGACCGCCTGCTCGAGTGGGCCGAGCGGGCCTTCGACCAGGACGTGACCGGCCTGTTCTTCCTCGCCGCGAGCACCGAGCTGCCCACGAGCTTCGTGCAGGCGCTGCTCGCCATCGGGTTCAAGCCGATCCCGCTGAGCGGTGAGGGCAAGATCGTCGACATCGCGATCCAGC
This sequence comes from Nocardioides sp., assembly GCF_041913365.1. Taxonomy (GTDB): domain Bacteria; phylum Actinomycetota; class Actinomycetes; order Propionibacteriales; family Nocardioidaceae; genus Nocardioides. Next base: position 100,114 of record NZ_JAYSFM010000011.1, on the reverse strand, counting down.
GCACCGCCGAGGCGCTCGTCGAGCGGCCGGCCGACGTCGTGCTGGTGAGCCACGACGGCGACTTCGTCGACCAGGTGACGCGGCTGTGCGACGGCACCCGCCAGGTCGGCGTCATCGGCTTCACCGAGTTCGTGAACTCGCAGTTCCGCAACCTCCCCGGCCTGCGGATCTTCGACCTCGAGTACGACATCGCCGCCTTCAACTCGGCCCTGCCGCGCGTCCGGGTCATCCCGATCGACGAGTTCGACCCGCTCGACTTCTTCTGAGGTCAGGGCCTCGACGTCACGGTGAGGACGCGGGAGGCGAGCGCCCCGTCCTCGATCGCGTCGGCCTCGACCCGGGCGACCTGGCGGCGCGAGACCCGCAACGTGGGCGCGACGTCGTCGGTGCCGACGTACGCCGGCGCGTCGGTGGGCTCGTCGTGCAGCACAGTGGGACGGACGATGGTCCACTCCAGCCCGGACTCGCGGACCATCTGCTCCTGCCGCTCGTGGTCCTCCACCTGCGGCTTGATGCCGAGGGTGAAGAACGCCTTCAGGGCCAGCGGCAGCCGGTGGTAGGCGTCGCCGATGCCGTACGTCGACTGCACCACGATCCGGCCGACGCCGTGCTCGTGCATCGCGTCCAGCACCACCCGGGTGCCCGCCGAGCGGACGTCCAGCGGCGAGCTGGCGCGTCGGGTCAGCCGGACCACGAACGGGTTGTCGGGGATGCCGAGCGTGACCGCGACCGCGTCCTGGCCGACCATCGCCTTGGCGACGGCGTCGGCGTCCAGCACGTCGCCGGTGACCGTGCGCACTCCCTCGGGGTGCCGCCCCGGCTGACGCGAGTACGCCGTCACGAGGTGTCCCCGCTCGACCAGCTCGGCGACCAGCTCGGCGCCCGTGCCCCTGCTTGCTCCTACGACGAGGACCCTCATGATGTGCTCCTTGCTCGTGCCCGGACCTGTTCCAGGGCTGTCTCCAGCCTCGGCCGGAGCCGCTGGATGATCAATGCCGGATCGACCGGTTCTCTTGCCCGATCGTCCACGCCGTCGCAGACTGGGGTGGTGGAGCGTGACGTGCTGACCGAGACCCTCACCGACTTCGGCATGTCCGGCGTCTTCTACGCCGTCTCCGAGGCGCACGCGCCGTGGGGCGTGGAGATCCCGCCCCTGCCCGGCACGGTGGTCTTCCACCTGGTCACCGAGGGGGCCATGGTGCTCGAGGTCGACGGCGAGTCGCTGACCATGGTCGCGGGTGACATGGCCCTCGTGCCGACGGGCACCGGGCACGTGATCCTCGACGCGCCCGGCCGGGAGCCGATCCCGTTGTTCGACCTGCCGCGGGTCGAGATCGGGGAGCGCTACGAGCGCCTGGTCATCCCCGGGACGGGGGCGCGCACCGAGCTGGTCTGCGGGGCGGTGAGCTTCAGCGGCCTCGGCGTGGCACGGCTGCTCCGCAGCCTGCCGCCCGTGCTGTCCGCCGGTGACGGCGCCGACGCCGGCTGGATGCGCGCGGCCTTCGACGTCATCGGCGCGGAGTCCCGCAGTCCGCGCCCCGGCAGCGACGTGGTCACCGCGCGGCTCGCCGACATCCTCGTCGTCCAGGTCGTGCGGACGTGGCTGGAGTCCGGCAGGCAGGAGCGGGGGTGGGTCGCCGGGCTGCGCGACCCGCAGATGGGGCGGGCGCTGGCGGCATTCCACGCCGAGCCCGGCGCCGCCTGGTCGCTGACGTCGCTGGCGGCCGAGGCCGGGATGTCGAGGTCGGCCTTCGCCGACCGCTTCCGCGACACCCTCGGCGAGCCACCGATGGCCTACGTCACGGCCTGGCGGATGGATCTCGCCGCGCGCCTGGTGCGGGAGCGTGGCCTGCCGCTCGCGCGGGTGGCCGAGCGGGTCGGCTACCAGTCCGAGGCCGCCTTCAACCGCGCCTTCCGGCGCGCCCACGGCATGACGCCGGGCGCCTTCGCGCGCCGCGACCCCGCGGAGCTCGTGCTGCCGGCGGCGTACCCGGTCCCGGTCGTCGGGCCCCGCTGAGGCATGTAGCACTCTTGCTACACCGATAGTAATCGGACTACATTCCTGCGCGTGAGCGTATCCACCTCCGCCGTCGTCGAGGTCCGCGGCCTGCGCATGCGCTACGGCGACAAGGACGTCCTGACCGGGGTCGACTTCTCGATCGCCGCGGGCGAGGTGGTCTGCCTGCTCGGGCCCAACGGAGCGGGCAAGACGACCACCATCGAGATCCTCGAGGGCTTCCGCGAGCGCTCGGCCGGTGACGTCACGGTGTTGGGCGAGGATCCCCGCAGGGCGAGCGAGGCGTGGCGCGCGCGCACCGGTGTGGTGCTGCAGTCCTGGCGCGACCACGCGCGCTGGACGCCCCGGACGTTGCTGGACCAGGTCGGCGGCTACTACGGGCCGTACGCCACCCCCGACCGCCCTCGCCCGGTCCCCACCGACGAGCTGCTCGACGTCGTCGGTCTCGTCGACCTCGCCGACCAGAAGATCGCGACCTTCTCCGGCGGCCAGCGTCGCCGGCTCGACGTCGCGATGGGCATCATCGGTCGCCCCGAGCTCCTCTTCCTCGACGAGCCGACGGCCGGCTTCGACCCGCAGGCGCGACGCGAGTTCCATCACGTGGTGCACCGGCTGGCCGACCTCGAGCACACCACGATCCTGCTGACGACGCACGACCTCGACGAGGCCGAGAAGCTCGCGGACCGGGTGCTGATCCTGGCCGGCGGGCGGATCGTGGCCGACGACACCGCCGAGCAGCTCGCCCTGCGCGCCGCGCTGGAGGTCGAGGTCAAGTGGTCGCGCGGGGGCGAGAGGTTCGTCCACTCCACCGACGACGCCACCGCGTTCGTACGACGGCTGCTCACGGAGCCCGGCGAGCCGGTGGCCGACCTCGAGGTCAGGCGTGCCAGCCTCGAGGACGCCTATCTCGACCTCGTGCAGCGGCACGAGGCCGGGGAGTCCGACGAGGCCGTGCGCGCCTTCACGGAGGTGGTCTGAGTGACGGGCCAGGCCTCACCCACGGGCGCCGTCCTGCACGCCGTACGCCTCGGCGTGCGCCGCGGCTGGACCGAGTTCGTGCTGAGCCTGCGCAGCTCGCAGGACCAGTGGTTCTACCTGTTCACGGCGTTCCTCGCGGTCGGCTACCTCTACCTCCGCCGCGACACCCCCGTCGACGACACCGGGCTGATGCTCCCGTCGGTCGCGCTGCCCAGCATCCTGGCCGGCCTGATCGCCTTCGGTCTCGTCATCGGCCCTGCCTACAGCCTGGCGATGGAGAAGGAGGACGGGACCCTGCTGCGCGCCAAGGCCGTGCCCCACGGCCTCGTCGGCTACTTCGCTGGCCAGCTCGTCCTCCACTCGGCGAGCCTGGTGCCCCAGACGATCGCCGTCCTCGTCCCGAGCTTCCTGCTCTTCGACGACCTGATGGCGCACTCCAGCGGGTGGTTCACCGTGGCCTGGGTCCTCGTGCTCGGGCTGCTCGCGGCGCTCCCGATCGGCATGATGGTCGGGGCGCTGGTACCGAGCGTGCAGAAGGTCGGGATGTGGGGGATGCTCCCGGTCATGGTGCTCGCCGGCATCTCGGGCATCTTCTACCCGGTCCAGGCCCTCTGGGGCTGGGTCCAGGTCGTCGCGCAGGTGTTCCCGATGTACTGGCTCGGGCTCGGCATGCGCTCCGCGTTCCTTCCGGACTCCTACGTCGGGGCCGAGATCGGCGACTCCTGGCGCACGTGGGAGACCGTCGCCGTGCTGGGCACGTGGGCCGTCGTGGGTGCGCTGGTCGCCCCGGCACTCCTGCGCCGCATGGCGCGCCGACAGTCCGGGTCGCAGGTGGCGGCCGCGCGCGAGGCCGCGACACAGTGGGTCAGGTGAGCGACGCCGTGCACAACCGCATCGCGCTGCTGCGCGCCGAGCAGGGCGTGACCCGTCGCGACCTGGCCACCGTGCTGGGCGTCCACTACCAGACCGTCGGCTACCTCGAGCGCGGCGAGAACAGCCCGAGCCTGGACCTCGCGCTGCGCATCGCGGCCTTCTTCGACGTGCCGGTCGAGGCGGTGTTCTCGCTGACCCCCTTCCCACGCGTCAGCGACCAGACGGGTCGACCCGCCTGATCCGCGCGATCTGCCGGGGCGACGGATAGCCTCGCCGACGTGCCCGTCGTCCTCGTCCCGACAGCGCGCTGGCCGCGCTGGGTCGACAACTTCGCCGCGCGCCACGGCGACGCCACGCTGACCGTCTCCGAGGGTGGGCTGCGGGGCGAGGCCGTCGACGGCTCCCACTTCCTCGCCCACCTCCCGTTCGCGACGTCGTACGCCGGTCCGCCGGAGGCGGGTGCCTTCGCCGCGGCCGCCGAGCCGCCCGAGGCGTGGGGCGTGCTGCTGGTCCGCAAGGGCGGCTTCGCCGTCGCGCGGCTGACCGGGGGCGAGCTGGTGGAGCACAAGGTCGGGCAGCGGCACGTGCAGGGCCGGACCAAGGCGGGCGGGCAGAGCCAGCAGCGCTTCGCCCGGCGCCGCGACAACCAGGCGCGGCAGGCCTACGAGGCCGCCGCCGACCACGCGGCGCGGATCCTCGACGGCGTGCGCACCGTCGTCACGGGCGGGGACCACGCCGCCGTCGACGCGGTCCTCGAAGACCCTCGTCTCTCCGCGGTGACCGTGGTCGGGCCGTGGCTCGCCGTGCCGGACCCGCGCCGGGCGGTGCTCGACCGGGCGATCGCCGACGCGCGGGCGATCTCGGTCGAGGTCACCAACGCCTGAGCGGTCGCCGGCGTCGCGCGGCGCGGGATCCGGGACCTTCGGCCGGTCCGGAGGACCTCTACGCCGTCCTATCGTCGGAGCATGGACGACCCGATCGAGATCACCGGACTCGTGAAGCGCTTCGGGAGCCTCGCCGCGCTCGACGGCCTGGACCTGCGGGTGCGGACCGGTGAGGTCCACGGCTTCCTCGGCCCCAACGGCGCCGGCAAGTCGACCACGATCCGCGTGCTCCTCGGCCTGCTGCGGCCGAGCGCGGGCGAGGTCAGGCTGCTCGGAGGCGACCCGTGGCGGGAGGCGGCCGAGCTGCACCGCCGGCTGGGCTACGTGCCGGGCGACGTCACGCTGTGGCCCAACCTCACCGGGGGAGAGGTCATCGACCTGCTGGGCCGACTCCGTGGCGGGCTCGACGAGCGCCGGCGCGCCGAGCTCATCGAGCGCTTCGACCTCGACCCGACCAAGAAGGGCCGGACCTACTCCAAGGGCAACCGGCAGAAGGTCGCCCTCGTCGCAGCGCTCGCCAGCGACGTCGAGCTGCTCCTCCTCGACGAGCCCACGAGCGGCCTCGACCCGTTGATGGGGGAGGTCTTCGAGGAGCAGGTCAACCAGTTCCGCGACCGCGGCGGCACGGTCCTGCTCTCCAGCCACGTGCTCGCCGAGGTGGAGCAGCTCTGTGACCGGGTGAGCATCATCCGGGCCGGTCGGTGCGTGGAGACCGGCAGCCTCGCCGACCTGCGGCACCTGACCCGGACGACGGTCCGCGCCGAGACCGAGCTCGCTCCCGACGGACTCGCCCGGCTGCCCGGCGTCCACGACCTCGTGGTCGAGGGGCACCGGTCGGCGTTTGAGGTCGACACCGCGAACCTCGGCGCAGCCCTCGACCTGCTCAACCGCGCCGGGATCCGGACGCTCTCGGCGACGCCACCCACCCTGGAGGAGCTCTTCCTGCGCCACTACGGCGACACCCTCACCCCGGCGGGCCGGACGTGACCGGCACGGCGCTGCTCGTCCGCGCGTTCCTGCGCCGGGACCGCTGGCTGATGACGTGGTGGTCGATCGGCATCGCGGTCCTCTACTGGTCGCAGGCCGTCAGCGTGAAGGGGCTGTACGCCACCCAGGCCGAGTTCGACCGCGCCGCCGAGGTGATGGGGTCCAACGCCGCCTTCGTCGCGATGGCCGGGCCGGCACGGGCGCTCAACACGATCGGCGGCCAGGTGACGTGGCAGGCCACGGCGTTCGGGGCGGTCGCAGCCGGGCTGATGTCCATGTTCATCGTCGTACGCCACACGCGCGCGGAGGAGGAGAGCGGGCGCGACGAGCTGCTGCGCGCCTCGGCGGTCGGGCGCCGCGCGACGACGGCCGCCACCCTGGTCGTCGCGCTGCTGGCCAACGTGCTGGCCGGGACGCTCGTCGCGGCCAGCCTCATCGCCTTCCCGCTGGCGACCGCCGACTCGATCGCGCTGGGCGTCGGGCTGACGGCCTCGGGCCTGGTCTTCGCAGGCACCGCGCTGCTCGCCGCCCAGCTCACGACCAGCGCACGCGCCGCCTACGGCCTGACCGGCGTCGTGATGGGAGCGGCGTACGTGCTGCGGGCCATCGGCGACGTCGGCGCCACGACCCTCTCGTGGCTCTCCCCGATCGGCTGGTACCAGGCGATGCACGCGTTCTCCGGCCTGCGGTGGTGGCCGGTCACCCTCCTGATCCTCGCCGCGGCCGCCACCACCGCGGTGGCCCTTGCGGTGTTCCTGCGACGTGACCACGGGGCGGGCGTGCTCGCCGACCGGCCGGGACCCGCCCGGGCCGCCCCCAGCCTCAGCAGCCCGTTCGCCCTCGGCTGGCGGCTGCAGCGGGGTGCGCTCGCGGGGTGGTCGGTCGGCCTGTTCCTCACCGCCGCGGCCTACGGGTCGCTCGGCAACAACGTCGCCGACCTGCTCGGCGAGGGCGCTGCCCAGGAGATGTTCGCGCCGGGGGGAGCGAGCCTCGTGGACGGCTTCTATGCGGTCTCGATCGTGATGCTGGCCCTGATGGGGTCGGCGTACGCCCTCACCAGCGCCCTGCGCTCGCGCTCCGACGAGGAGGGCGGGCGGGTCGAGGTGCTCCTCGCGACCGGGCTCTCGCGCAGCCGCTGGCTGCGGGCCCAGGTGGCGCTGACCGTGCTGACGAGCGCGGTCGTCGTGGTGGTCGCGGGCATCGGCATCGGGCTCGGCTACGCACTCACCGTCGGCGACGGCGGCACCGCGGCCGGCTACGTCGTGGCGACGCTGCCCCAGCTGGCACCGGTCCTGGTGCTCGCCGGGGTCGCCACGCTGCTCTTCGGGGTCGGTCCCCGGTGGGCGAGCCTGGCCTGGCTCGGGATGCTGCTCGCCGTCGTGGTGCTCCTGTTCGGCGAGATCTTCCGGATGCCGGAGTGGGTGCAGGACCTCTCGCCCTTCCACCACCTCGCGCTGGTGCCGGCGGAGGACTTCCGGTGGACGCCCTTCCTGCTCCTGTCCGTGGTCGCCGCGGTGCTTCCCGCCGCCGGCCTCGCGCTGTTCACCCGCCGCGACGTCGAGGTGCGCTAGCGTCGCCGCCATGAGCGGTTGGCAGCCGGAGCCCGGGTGGCAGCAGCTCCCCGGTGCGGGCCCCGCCACCGTCGGCGTCTGGTCGGCCCGCGTCGCGGGTCGGGAGGTCGTCGTCAAGCGGCTGGCGAGCCCCGACCCGTTCGATGCGCCCGGCCTGCTCGTCCCGCACGACGTGAACTACTGGCGCCGCGCCGCGGACGTCGCCCTCAGCGGAGTGGTGGCCGGCACCCCCGGACTGCGCGAGGCGCCGGTCGTCCGCGTGGACGAGGACGCCGAGGGCGTGACGCTGGTCCACGAGCGCGTCGAGCGGCACGACGCCCCCGGCCTCTGGCTCGCGGCCTGCCTGGGCCGGTTCGCCGCCGCCGACCTTGGCCGGCACCCCTGGCTGGCGGGCAACCAGCTCCGGTCGCGGCTCGGTCTCGTCGAGCGGCGGGGAGGGTGGAGGACCCTGGCGCGCACGCCGATGGCCGACGTCGCCGAGCACCTGTGGGCGCACCGCACGGTGTGGCTGGACCGCTGCGACGCGCTGCCGCAGGTGGCGCAGCACGGCGACCCGTCCGCCGCGAACATCCCCGGCCGGGTCGGCGACGGAGCCGTCGCGATCGACTGGGCGCACCTCGGTCGCGGCCCGGTCGGCGCCGACCTCGGCTACCTCTCGCTGGCCACCCGCGAGGACGTCGACCCGCTCGTGGAGGCCTACGTCTCCGCCCTCCCATCCGGGCTCGCCTCGCCCGAGGAGGCCAGGACCGGCGCCCGCGTGATGGCGGTCTACACCGCGCTCACCCGTCTCGACTGGGCGCTGGCGCGCGTCGCCGACGGCGAGGGCGCGCTGGCAGGGAAGTTCCGCCACCCCAGCGTCGCGCCGTACATCTACGCGATGCAGCGGCAGGTGGGCCAGATCGAGGCACTGCTCGCCTGAGGCGTCCCGCGGCTCAGAGCTCGCTGGCGGCGAAGGTGTCGCAGGCCTCGAGGGTGCCCTGCTCGTAGCCGACGGTGAACCAGCGCATCCGCTGTTCCGACGAGCCGTGGGTCCAGCCCTCGGGGTCGACGCCCTGGCCGGACTTCTGCTGGATCCGGTCGTCGCCGACGGCCTTGGCGGAGTCGAGCGCCTCGGTGATGTCACCCTCGTCCAGGTCGGCGAGGATGCCGTCACCGTCGCTGGCGTCCCGCGTCCACATGCCGGCGTAGCAGTCGGCCTGCAGCTCGAGGCGTACGGCGTCGGACTCGGGACCCTGCTGTGAGCGGACCTGGCCCATCGTGCCCAGCAGGTTCTGGATGTGGTGGCCGTACTCGTGGCCGAGGACGTAGGGCTCGACGAAGTCGCCGCCCTGACCGCCGAGCTGGCCCTCGAGGACGTCCTCGAAGAAGGTGGTGTCCAGGTAGATCTGCTGGTCGGGCGGGCAGTAGAACGGGCCGACCTGCGAGCTGGCCTGGCCGCACCCTGTGTCCACGGCGCCCGCGAACGTGTTGATCGAGGCAGGCACGAACTCGGTGTTGCCCTGCTCGGGCAAGGTCGTCGCCCAGAACTGCTCGAGCGACAGCGCAACGGCCTTGCGGGCACAGTCGGGGTCCTCGTTGGCGTCCGCCCCGGTCTTGCAGTTCGCGTAGCGGTCGTCGTTGGGATCGATGCCGTCAGGCTGTGCCTGGCCCTGCTGGTTGGTGCCACCGCCGGGACTCGGGAGGCCGCCGCCACCGCCCATGCACTGGGTCAGGACCACGAACAGGATGATGATGATGAGGCCGCCGATGCCTCCGCCGGCGCGGGTGCCGCCGGGGAGCGGGATCCGCATCGGGCCGCCACCGCCCCCGCCGCCCGCGTCACGGACTCGGCCGCCGCTGATGTCGGCCTTCGGGTTGAAGCGCATGGGCGTGCCTTTCCGCAGGTGGTGACGGGGCCGTGACCCCGGTGGAGCCTTTTCGCAGGTTAGCGCGTGCGTACGCCGATGGGGCTCCGGCACTCACCCCTTCGTAGGATGTCGCCCGAGATGATCACCGCCCAGAAGCTCGAGGTCCGAGCCGGCGCGCGGCTCCTCATGGAGGACGTCACCTTCCGCATCGCCGCAGGCGACAAGGTCGGCCTCGTGGGGCGCAACGGTGCCGGCAAGACGACCCTCACCCGCATCCTCGCCGGCGAGGGCCAGCCCGCCTCCGGGCAGGTCCTCCGCAGCGGCGACATCGGCTACCTCCCGCAGGACCCGCGGGTCGGTGACCCCGAGGTCATCGCCCGCGACCGGATCCTGTCCGCGCGCGGCCTCGACGAGGTCGTACGCCGCCTGCGCGAGGCCGAGGTCGACATGGGCAGCGAGGACCCGAAGGTCCACGAGCGCGGGATGAAGCGGTGGGCGCGTGCCGACGCCGAGCTGCACGCCGGGGGTGGCTACGCCGCCGAGTCGGAGGCCGCGCAGATGGCCGCGGCCCTCGGCATCGAGGAGCGCATCCTCGCCCAGCCGATCGGCACGCTGTCCGGTGGCCAGCGCCGCCGCGTCGAGCTCGCCCGCATCCTGTTCTCGGGCGCCGAGATCATGCTGCTCGACGAGCCGACCAACCACCTCGACGCCGACTCGATCGTGTGGCTGCGCGACTTCCTCAAGGCGCACCGCGGCGGCTTCGTGGTGATCAGCCACGACAACGCCCTGCTCGAGGCGACGGTCAACAAGGTCTTCCACCTCGACGCCAACCGCGCGGTCATCGACGTCTACAACATGGGCTGGCACAACTACCTCACCCAGCGCGAGGACGACGAGAAGCGCCGCAAGCGCGAGCGCCAGAACGCCGAGAACAAGGCCAAGGTCCTCACCGACCAGGCGAACAAGATGCGGGCCAAGGCGACCAAGGCGCAGGCCGCGCAGTCGATGCTGAAGCGGGCCGAGAAGATGATGGCCGGCATCGAGACCGAGCGGCAGGCCGACAAGGTCGCGCGGATCGCCTTCCCCGAGCCGGCGCCGTGCGGCAAGACGCCCTTGATGGGCACCGAGCTCTCGAAGTCCTACGGCTCGCTCGAGGTCTTCACCGCCGTCGACCTCGCGATCGACCGCGGCAGCCGGGTGGTCATCCTCGGCCTCAACGGGGCCGGCAAGACCACGATGCTGCGGATCCTTGCGGGCGTCGACCAGCCCGACACGGGCGAGGTCGTGCCGGGATACGGCCTCAAGATGGGCTACTACGCCCAGGAGCACGAGACCCTCGACGTCAACCGCACGGTGCTGGAGAACATGCACAGTGCCGCTCCGGAGCTCACCGACACCCAGGCCCGATCGGTGCTGGGCAAGTTCCTCTTCTCCGGCGACGACGCGCACAAGCCGGCCGGCGTGCTCTCCGGCGGCGAGAAGACCCGCCTCGCCCTCGCGATCCTGGTCGTCTCGAGCGCCAACGTGCTGCTGCTCGACGAGCCGACCAACAACCTCGACCCGGCCTCCCGCGAGGAGGTGCTGCACGCGATCCGCAGCTACACCGGCGCGATCATCCTGGTCACCCACGACGAGGGCGCGGTGCGCGCGCTCGACCCCGACCGCGTCCTGCTGCTACCCGACGGCGACGAGGACCTCTGGTCCGAGGACTACGCCGACCTGGTGTCGTTGGCCTGAAGTTACTCGTCAGTAGTAGCCTGCGGCCATGACTCCCGAAGACCTGGCCGCGGTCGGCCTGCGCGTCGACGTCGACGGCCCGATCGCCACCGTGACGCTCGACCGGCCCGACGTACGCAACGCGCAGACGCCGGCGATGTGGATCGCCCTCGGCGAGATCGGCCGCACGCTGCCCGACGACGTACGGGTGGTCGTGGTGACGGGGGAGGGGGAGACCTTCTCCGCCGGGCTCGACCGGGCCATGCTCGACCCCTCGACCGCCGGCCAGGAGAGCGTGGTCGGACTGCTCGCGCTCAGCGACGAGGACGCCTCCGCGCGGATCGAGGAGTTCCAGCGCGGCTTCACCTGGCTGCGCGACCCGCGCTTCGTGTCGATCGCCAAGGTCCGTGGCTACGCCATCGGCGCCGGCTTCCAGCTCGCGCTCTCGTGCGACCTGCGGGTGGTCGCCGACGACGCGAAGTTCTCCATGAAGGAGTCGGCGCTCGGCCTCGTGCCCGACCTCACCGGCACCAAGCCGCTCGTCGAGCACGTCGGCTATGCCCGCGCCCTCGAGATCTGCGCCACCGCGCGCGTCGTGCCGGCCGACGAGGCCGTCCGGATCGGACTGGCCACCGCCGCGGTCCCGTCCGCGGACCTCGACGCGGCCGTCGCCGACCTCGCGGCGGCGCTGGTGGCGCCGATGCCCGGCGTGGTCACCGAGACCAAGACCCTGCTGCAGGGCGTCGCCGACCGCGACCTCGACGAGCAGCGGCGCCTCGAGCGCGAGGCGCAGGTACGCCGCTTCCGCGCCGTCGCCGCGGCCTTCGCCTGATCCTCCCTCGGCACCCGGCGCGGCTGTCGGTCCCGCGAGGAACAATGCCCGGGAGAGGGACGTTCATCCGAGCGGACCGAGCGAAGGAGCAGGCATGTCGATGGGGCCGGGTGCAGGTGGCCCGCCGTGGCGGTTCCTGCGCAGCGACCGCAGCGTGGTCGAGAACAAGATCGAGCGCCGCACCGTGCGGAGGGTGCTCGGTTTCGCGCGCCCGCACCGCACGCTGATCGCGGGGTTCCTCGCGGTCACGGTGGTCGACGCGGCCCTCGTGGTGGTCCCGCCGCTGCTGCTCAAGGCGATCATCGACGACGGCGTGCGCACCGGCGACACGTCGCTGGTGGTGTGGCTCGCGCTCTTGGTGGCGGTCGTGGCAGTGGTCGACGCCGCCTTCGGCCTGATCACCGGCTGGCTGTCCAGCCGCATAGGGGAGGGCCTGATCTACGACCTGCGCACCCAGGTCTTCGCCCACGTCCAGCGCCAGTCGCTGGCCTTCTTCACCCGCACCCAGACCGGTGCGCTCGTCAGCCGGCTCAACAACGACGTGATCGGCGCGCAGCGTGCCTTCACCTCGACCCTGCAGGGCACCGTCTCCAACGTCATCGCCGCGGTGGTCGTCGGCATCACCATGCTCTTCCTCAGCTGGCCGGTGACCCTGCTCTGCGTCGCCCTCTTCCCGATCCTGCTGCTCGCCTCGCGCCTGGTCAGCAACAGGCTGGCCGACCTCTCCCGCCAGCAGATGGACGGCAACGCCGACCTCGGCAACGCCATGACCGAGCGGTTCAACGTCGGCGGCGCGATGCTGCTCAAGCTCTTCGGCCGCCGCGACGCCGAGGACGTGGCGTACGCCAGGAAGGCCGCGGTCGTGCGCGACCTCGGCGTCCGGATCTCGCTGCTGACCCGGGTCTTCTTCGCCGCGATGACGCTCGTGCCGTCACTGGCGACCGCCCTGGTCTACGGCATCGGCGGCTGGCTCGCCATCCGCGGCGACCTGTCGGTCGGCACGATCGTCGCGCTGGGCGTGCTGCTGACCCGGCTGCTCGGCCCGCTGCAGGGGCTCTCCAACGTCCGGATCGACGTGATGACCGCGCTGGTGAGCTTCGACCGGGTCTTCGAGGTCCTCGACCTCCCGTCGCTGATCCAGGAGAAGCCCGACGCCGTCGAGCTGCCCGCCACCGCCTCCCGGCTGGAGTTCGACCGCGTCGCCTTCACCTACCCCCGCGCCGACCAGATCTCGCTCGCCTCGCTGGAGACCGTGGCCCGCACGGAGTCGCGCGACACCGGGCAGGTGCTCCACGACGTGTCGTTCACCGCGGAGCCGGGTCAGATGGTGGCGCTCGTGGGCCCCTCGGGCGCCGGCAAGACGACGGTCACCCACCTCGTCGCCCGGCTCTACGACGTCGAGGCCGGCGCCGTCCGGGTCGGCGGCCACGACGTGCGCGACGTGACGCTGCAGTCGCTGGAGGACGTGGTCGGCTACGTCACCCAGGACGCCCACATGTTCCACGACACCATCCGCGCCAACCTGCTCTACGCACGGCCCGCGGCGACCGAGGCCGAGGTGTGGGCGGCGCTCGAGGCCGCGCAGATCGCCACTCTGGTCCGCTCGCTGCCCGACGGTCTCGACACGGTGGTGGGGGACCGGGGCTACCGCCTCAGCGGCGGCGAGCGCCAGCGCCTCGCCATCGCGCGACTGCTGCTCAAGGCACCGGCGATCGTGGTGCTCGACGAGGCGACGGCCCACCTCGACAGCGAGTCCGAGGCCGCCGTCCAGGATGCGCTCGACGCCGCGCTCGCAGGACGTACGTCCCTGGTCATCGCGCACCGGCTCTCCACGGTCCGCAACGCCGACCTGATCCTGGTCCTCGACGACGGCCGCGTCGTCCAGCAGGGCACCCACGCCGAGCTGCTCGCCGCCGGCGGCCTCTACGCGACGCTCCACGCGACGCAGTTCCGCGAGGTCACCGTCTAGGTTTGGCCCCTATGGACCTCCAGCTCGCCGACCGCGTCTACATCGTCACCGGGGGAGCCCGCGGGCTGGGGCGTGCGACCGCCGACGTGCTCGTCGCCGAGGGCGCGCGCGTGGTGCTCTCGGGCCGGTCGGAGGAGTCGCTCGCCGAGGCGACCGGCACCCTCAACGAGGCCGCCGGCCGCGAGGCCGCCGTCGCCGTCGTCGCCGACAACTCCGAGCGCGACGCCCCGGCGCGGCTGCTGGCCGCCGCCGACGAGGCCTGGGGACGCCTGGACGGCGCCCTGATCAGCGTCGGCGGGCCGCCGAAGGGGCCGGTCGCCACGATCACGGACGAGCAGTGGAGCGCCGCCTTCGAGTCGGTGTTCCTGGGCGCCGTACGCCTGGCCCGCGAGGTCGGCACGGCGCTGCCGGCCGGCGGCGCGCTGGGCCTCGTGCTCTCCTCGAGCGTGCGCGCCCCGCTGCCGGAGATGGCGATCTCCAACGGGCTGCGGCCTGGCCTGGCCATGGTGGCCAAGACGCTTGCCGACGAGCTCGGGCCGCGCGGCGTACGCGTCAACGGTCTCCTGCCCGGCCGGATCGCCACCGAGCGGGTCGCCGAGCTCGACGCCACGACCGGCGACCCCGACGCGGCCCGCAAGGCCGCTGAGGCGAACATCCCGCTCGGCCGCTACGGCCGGCCCGAGGAGTTCGGCTCGGTGGCCGCGTTCCTGCTCTCGCCGGCCGCGTCATTCCTGACGGGCGTGATGCTCCCGGTCGACGGCGGGCTCCTGCGGGCGCTCTGACTCGTCCTCGTCCTCCCCGCGGTCGAGGCGTTCGCGCCAGGTCTTGCGGCGCGGCTTGGTCGGAGGCCGGGGACCCGGGTCAGGCGTCGGCGTGCCACCGCTCGCAGGGGCTCGTCGCTCGTCGCTGCCCCACGGTCCGCGGCCGCCGCGCATCTCGTCGTAGATGAGGTAGAAGAAGCCGAAGATCGCCAGGACGCCGAAGAACCACCACTGCAGGCCGTAGAAGAAGTGCGGGCCGTTGTCGAGGTCCGGCATCTCCACGGGGAGCAGCGGGGTCTCGGGCTCGGGCGACTCGGAGCGCAGGTCGACCCAGCCGCCGAGGACCTCGCGGCCGAGGGCCTCGCCGATCCGGTCGCTGTTCACCGCCCGGGTCGAGAGGTCGGAGACCTCGGTGCTGCTGCCCTCGGCGTCCTGGCGCACCCATCCGGTGACGGTCACCTCGCCGGCCGGCGGCTCGGGCACGTCCTCCTGAGTCGCGCCGCGGTTGTCGGTGGCGTACCAGCCGCGGTCCACGAGCAGGGTCTGGCCGTCCGTGGTCTCCAGCGGTACGACGACGTCGACACCCGCCTCTCCCTCGCGGGTGCGGTAGCGCACGATCACCGTGTCGTCGACGGCGTAGGTCCCGGTGGCTTCCACGATGCGCCACTCCTCGGTCGCGGCGACGGGCTCGCCCGGCGCCATCACCTCGCCGACGGGGTCGGCGCCCGCCTTCTCGTTGCGCTCGATGATCGCGTTGCGCTCCTTGCGGTCGTCGAGGCGGTGGAACTGCCACTCGCCGAGCCGCCACGCGACCCACGCGAGGAAGACGACCACCAGTGCGAAGACGATCCAGCGGCGTGAGACCAGGAACCGCAGCGTGTGCACCAGCCGAGGCTATCCGGGACGTCCTGAGCGGCTGACCCCCACCTCGATAGACTCGGCCGGGTGACGATCCCTCTGGCAGACCGCTTCGGCCGCGTGGCCACGGACCTGCGTGTCTCGCTCACCGACCGGTGCAACCTGCGGTGCAACTACTGCATGCCCGCGGAGGGCCTCGACTGGCTGCCGACCGAGCAGACGCTGACCGACGACGAGGTCGTGCGGCTGATCACCATCGGCGTCGAGCGGCTCGGCATCACCGAGGTCCGCTTCACCGGGGGAGAGCCGCTCCTGCGCCGCGGGCTGGTCGACATCGTGGCCCGCACGCACGCCCTCGGCGTGGAGACGTCGCTGACCACCAACGCGCTCGGGCTCCAGCGCACCGCGCAGGCGCTCGCCGACGCCGGCCTCGACCGCATCAACGCGAGCATCGACACTGTGCGGCCCGACACGTTCGCCACGATCACCCGCCGCGACCGGCTCAAGGACGTCATCGCCGGCCTCGAGGCCGCCAAGGCCGCCGGGCTCGGCCCGATCAAGCTCAACGCGGTGCTGTTGCGCGGCACCAACGACGACCAGGCCCCCGAGCTTCTGCGCTGGAGCATCGAGCACGGCTACGACCTGCGCTTCATCGAGCAGATGCCGCTCGACGCCCAGCACGACTGGAACCGCGCCGCGATGGTCACCGCCGACGAGATCTTCGCGTCCCTGAGCGCCGAGTTCACCCTGACCCCGCACGGTGCGCCGCGCGGCAGCGCACCGGCCGAGCTCTTCGACGTCGACGGCGGCCCGGCCACTGTCGGGGTGATCGCCTCGGTCACCCGCCCGTTCTGCGGCGACTGCGACCGCGTCCGGCTCACCGCCGACGGCCAGGTCCGCAACTGCCTCTTCGCCCGCGAGGAGTCCGACCTTCGTACGGCTCTTCGCTCGGGTGCTGGCGATGAGGAGATCGCCGAGCGCTGGGTCATCGCGATGCTCGGCAAGCGTGCCGGCCACGGCATCGACGACGAGACCTTCCTCCAGCCCGACCGTCCGATGTCCGCGATCGGCGGCTGAGCACTACCGGTCGAGCAGGCGCCGCAGCTTCTGCGGGGCGCAGAACCGATAGCTCTCGGTCACCAGCTCGGCCACCTCGTCCCAGTCGGGGTCCCTGTCGAGCACCATGCCGACGACGGTGGGCGACCACGGCGGCAGGTAGAACGGCGGCCCCGCGTGGCTGAGCGCCAGCAGCTCGTCACCGGACGACCGGAACGTGAGCACGGTGGTCGGCTCGGTCACCCCGGTCACGTCGCGGTAGGCAGACGTGTAGCCCTCCTGCGCGACCAGCACGTGCGCGAACGTCTTGCCCCGCACCCGCCACCTCACGCCCGTCCAGGCGTCCTCCTCATAGGCATCCGGCAACGCCAGCGCGACGCCCCCGATCCGGGCGACGACGTCACCCGGAGGCTCGATCCGTGGCGGTCGGGACATGGGGCGAGTCTGCCAGCGAGCACCGACAGAGCGCCCCGCGCCGCCCTCAGCGGCGGTCGATGCCGTCCAGCCGCAGCTCGGTGGAGGCATCGGAGTGGGTGGTGCCGCTGTTGACGTGCTTGTCGCTGATCGTCGCCCCGTTCTTGAGCACGCCGAACAGCGCCATCGCGTGGCCCCGGCCGACGTCGTAGTCGTCCTTGAGCCAGGCCACGAAGTCGCCCGCCTTGCTCTGCGGCGTGAACCCGCGCGCAGCGGCCTCCCTCAACAGCTCCTCCGGCGTCTTGCTGGTCTTCTTCTCGATCGCGTCGAGGTAGGCCTGGTAGCTCATCGTGTTCCCCTCCAGTGGTGTGCCACGGACGCTAGTCACGCTGGCGCTGCACCGCTTCTCCGAAACCGCTGCGCGTTCAAACTCAGTCGTCCAGCCCATTTCCAACACCCCCGGCGAGAGAGATCATGGTGGACGGGAGGGACGATGCCGGGCATCAAATTTCTCATGCACCTGCCGCGACTCAGGCTGCAGGCAGATCAGGTCCCGCTCTCGTTCGGCACGTTGGTCAAGCCAACCTGGGACAGCTTCGACAGTCTGACCTTGCGTGCGTACTCGGACTGGCAGCGCGCCTACGAGGCCGCCGATCCCGTCTTCCTCCTGGTCGAGGGTGACGTGGATCTGCCCTTCCTCCAGAAAGGATCTGTGAGCGGCAGCCAGATGGTGGAGCTGAAGATGCCGAGCGACGAGTGGGATGACATGCTGCCCAGGATCTTCGGCACGAGCGTCTTCAGCTGGATCCATGACACGTACGCCGATGTCGTGTGGGCCGCATTCGTGCTGGCGGCTCCCGGGGCAGGCCCCGGCCGGCCACGGACGTCAGTTACCTGGCTGATCCCCGACGACGGTCATGTCGTGGCCCTCGGTGGCGAGCAGCGCACCGGCATCCGGGTCCAGGGAGAGGCCGACCTCGAGTACCTCTTCTCCGCGGACACCGCATGCGTCCCCTTGTCTGACGACGACGTCATGCGGGCGATGCAGCTGGTGCCTGTCGTGCAACAGGTGCTCGCGGACGAGCGGCTGGGCCCCGCGCTACGACAGCTCCTCGCCACGACAGGGCCGACACTGACGCCCGGCGAGCGCCTGGTGCTTGCCGTCAGCGCGCTCGAGGGACTCCTGCTGCCCGAAGTCCGGGTGGGACTGCAGGACACGTTCGCCCAGCGCGTCGTCGCCCTTCTTGGCGCGGATCTCGAGGAGCGCGCGCGGAGTCTGTACCGCGCCCGCAGCAAGGCCGTGCACGACGGGGCCGAGCATGGCGGCGTACTCGTCGCGGCTGGTCTGCCCGAGCAGCTGCTGGCGGACGTCATCGTGGCCTCGGACGGCTCGTTGCCCAGGGCCACGCAGGACCTTCGGGGCTCGGCGAGCACGGAGAGGCTCCTGCCCAGGCAGGAGTGGTTCAGCGCCACCTTCTCCACCAACGTGGACCTCTCCTCGCCCGAAGGCAAGCTGGTCAGCTGGTCTCCGGTCATCGGTCTGACCTACGAGGGCGAGGGGAGCGACACGGGCCTGGGCGCGGTCGTACTGCCCTTCACGCCGGCTGAGATCATCAGCATGGAGAACAAGGACGTTCGCCGCGACTTCGGGATGCGGTTCGTGGCGGAGCCGATCTCCGTGGCCGGGTTCGGAGTCTTTGCCGATTCGCCGGTGCCCTTCAGCCTGAGCCAACCGTTGGTGGACCGGCTCCTGCGCCCTCGGAACCTCGCTGTCGTCGGGCTGCGCATCATCGGCTTGCGCCGGTTCGTGGACCCCGAGCTGCTCGGCTGGTACGTCTACGACGGCTCCGTCCGACATCGTCGCGAGACCGTCTTCCGGACGACGGTGCTGATGGCCCTCGGCAGTGAAAGCAGCGACGAGCTGACACCCCACGTCCTCGCTGCCGCGGCCGACGTGTGGAGGCTGCTCGCCGTCTACGACGCGGGGGGCCGCGACGCAGAGGTGGACAGGATGCTGGACATCTACCGGCGCACACACGACACCTACACCAACGCCCGCACCCATGCCACCTTGCTGTTCGCCCTGCTCGAGGCCCTCCTGGGGCGCTTCCGCCCTGCCAAGGACAAGGTCCAGCTCGAAGAGCTCGTGGGGGCTCTGGACCATGTGGACCCGGCTGCCGCGAGATGGTTCGCCGAAAGCGGGAGAGAGATGCGCAATGCCAGCGCACACGGGGCGTGGCAGGGAGACGGCGACAGTGAGGAGCTAGCGCATCTACGGGCCATCTGCGGCGGCTGTCTGCACACCCTGCTGCAGGTGAGGTCGGAGGCTTCTGCCGGCGACCTGGTGACCCACTTGACCGCGAGGATCGGGTGAGCGTCGAGGCTGCCCTGCCCGTGGCGGACCTCGAGCCCGGCGAGCTGTGGGAGGTCTTGTGGCGTCCCACGCTGACCTCGCGCTGGCTCGGCAAGGTGTCTCTCGTGCCTGCGGAGGCGGGCCGACGGGTGCTGATCGGTGACGAGGCCGGGCCGTGGCGCCGGGGCGTCCTGATCGAGAGGCGATGGGGCAAGTACGTGGAGTTCAACCTCGGACCCGATGTGGCCTGGCACGGCGTGGGAGGCGTCGACGTCGTGAGGATCGAGGTCGCCAAAGGGCTGCCCAAGGGTTCGGTGCTGCGGATCGTCGAGTCCGGGCCCCACGCCGACAGCCATGTCTCGGAGATCGAAGGGTACTGGGCGGCCGCCCTGGGGCGCCTGCGCCGGGTACTGCGACGGGTCGCGGACCGTCGGGACAGTCCTCGACAAGCGGTGGTGGTGATCCACGGAATCGGAGGGCAGGAGCCGGGACAGACCCTGCGCGCACTTGTGGCCAGCGGTGTGATCGCCGAGGCCGATGCCGAAAGCTGGGTGATGCCGGACACTTTGTCGGGCTCCTTCGAGCTCAGACGAGCGACGTTCAAGGCCACCCAGGGTCGAGTGAGGCCCACGACCGACGTCTACGAGCTCTACTGGGCCCACTTGATCAGCGACACGACGCTGGCGCAGGTGAGCGACTGGGTACGCCGCCTGCTCCTGCCCAACCGGCTGGTGCCGGCCAGGCTCCGTCCTGCCTGGATCACGGTCTATGTGGTCGTGGTGGTCGTGGTGGCCACCATCCTGGGACACGTGTCCGGCGTCTGGCAGTTGCCCGGTTGGCTGGCGGCCGGAGGTGTGGCAGTGGCCGTCACCGCGGTGCTGTGGAAGGCCATGGGCAGAGGTCTGGTCATCGACGTGCTCGGCGACGCCGCCAGGTACCTGAGCCCGCGACCCGACAACGTCGCCCGTCGCCAGGCAATCCGCGAAGCGGGCGTCGAGCTCTTGGAACGGATGCACGAGCAGGGCCGCTACGACCGCATCGTCGTGCTTGGCCACAGCCTGGGCAGCGTCATCGCCTACGACGTGCTCACCTACCTGTGGATCCGCCGGTACGCCGACCACCTAAGACCGCTCAGGTCCGACTTCAAGCCGCTGGCCGCCGTCGAGGTCGGCATCGGCAAGGCCCTTGACGCCGAGCAAGCCCAGGAGCTCCAGCACACGGCGTGGAAGCAGATCCGGCGCAACACCCAGTCCTGGCTCGTGACCGACCTGGTCACTGTCGGCAGTCCGCTCACGTATGCCAGCTTCCTGATGGGCAACAGCGAACAGGAGTTCACCTCAGCCCAGGTCGACCGCGTCCTACCGACGTGCCCCCCTCGAACCAGCGATGTCGGCGGCAAGCAGCGCTGCACGTTCTCCCGGCCCTACGAGACCGGTGACCCCACGAAGGACCCCAGGACATTCGTGGTGTTCGACCACGGTGCGCCGTTCTCGGTCACCAGGTGGACCAACCTGTACTTCGAGACCCGGTGGGGCGGTCTCACCGGCGACATCGTGGGCGGCCCGGTGGCGCCTCAGTTCGGACCGTGGGTCCGGGACGTGGCGATGCCCAGCCCCGTGCGGACGTTCGCCCACACCCACTACTGGCGCCCCGGCCGGTCCAGCGCCCATCTCGAGGACCTGGCATCGGCGTTGGACATGAACTCGGGCCAAGGCCTGCTCGGACTGGCGAACGGGATACCGGCGTTCGTGATCGCGGAGCAGGGCGACTCTTAGGCCGCAACCGCCCCCCAAGGGGTTCTGAGTAATTGGGCCCAGCGAGTCGTGCTCGGCGATTGCGGTTGCCTTCCAATCTACGCCGCGTTCGGCGCCGTGTCACCCGGCTGGATCGGCGCGCAGCGGGCGAGGCACTCCATGGATCTCGCACTGCGACCCTGTGGGCTGAGTGCGTCCCGCTGGCGGCAAATCGGGCGCCTGGACCACCTGCCCGTCGCCCAGTCGTCGGCCACCTATCTGCGTCGATGGAAGCGGATGTCCCCGTTGGGCAACCGCTCGTTGAGGTGGGCCGGGTCGTGGATGCGGTGGTGATGGTGGCTGCAGAGCAGGGCTGCGTTGTCGAGGTCGGTGGCTCCACCCTGCCACCAGGCGTGGAGGTGGTGGGCCTCGCACCAGGTGCCGGGGACGTCGCAGCCCTCGGCACGGCAGGTGCGGTCGCGGATGAGCAGGGCCTTGCGCTGAGCGGGCGTGAACAGCCGACGTGACCGGCCGAGGTCGAGGGGCACGCTGTCGCCGCCGAGGACGGCGGGCACGATCTTCGCGGTGCACGCGAGCCTGCGCGCCTGACTGGCCGTGATCCGGTCGCCGGTCAGCTCGTCGCCGGGCACCAGCCCGGCACCGAGCAGGTCGGCCGCGGCGAGGTCGGCCTGGAGCGAGGCGAGGGGGATCGTGACCACGACGGTGGTCGCGTCGCCACCGTGGATCGGGAGGCGGGCGGGATCCATGGACTCGAGCAGCTGGACGAAGGCATGGCCCAGTCGCCGGGGGCGGGGGAGTCGGGACACCGGGTCACCGTCGCCGGAGGCGCCCGGCTCGCCTGCCACGCGTGGGTTGGCGTACGCCTCGAGATAGGTGGCGAACCTGGTGGCGGCGTGGTCGGGGAGGATGCCGGAGCACCGGGTGGTGCCGTCGCCGAGCCGCCGCAGGGTCAGACGGGTCTTGTCGCCGGCGTGGGCCTCGAGGTCGGCGAGCCGTGCGGCTTCGGCCTGCTCGGCGATCTCGGGCGCGACGACGTCGAGGATCCGTCGGCCGATGCGGCCGAGCTCCTTCGGGCCGAACTCGGTCGCACGCTCGACGAGGTGCGCCTCCGCCGCGGCGACGGTCTCGGCGCCCACGCAGGCGGGGAGGGCCTCGAGCGCTCGGTGGATGACCTGTGCCTGCGCGAGCGTCGCCTCGCCCTCGCGCATCGCCGCGGCGAGCACCTGGCGGTCCCGGTTAAGGGCCGCCGAGAGACGCAGGTCGGCGCGGGCGTCGGCGAAGCGCGTGCGGGTGACCTGAGCGAGCCATCCAGCGGCATCGCGCGCTGCGGTCGACTCGGCGAGGTCGCCTGCGTCGCCGAGGATCCGCAGGCGCAGCTCGGCCAGCTGGGCGTCGGCGCGGACCAGCTCGACGAGCGCGGCTGCCTTCTCGTCGACGGTCATGGACGTCGGGTTGGAGTCGGCGACGGACTTCAGCGAGGCGCGGACGTCGGTGGCCGCAGCGACGATGGGGTGGGTCACGACGGCCTCCTCTCGACGACGGAGCTCGCGCGCATGCGCCAGCTGGTGGTCGTCGCTCCTGGAGGCCCGGAACACCGGGCTATTACCTACCCTCGCAACTCGCCTCCGCCAGCCGCAGCTCGGGCGAGTGCCCTAGGGCCACGGACTTCTGGAGGCGTGGTGCCACTCTACCCGCTAGCGGTCATATTCGCAAGGGTGTTCGAACGCGCGTCAGTCGTGGGAGTCGTGGGGGACGACGTCCTTCAGGAACCCCCGCGCACCGAGGAAGTCCGAGAGGGACTCGCGGTGGTCGTCGCAGGCGAGCCAGGTCTTGCGCCGGTCGGGGGTGTGGATCTTGGGGTTGTTCCACAGCAGGTCCCACACGGCGTCGGCCTGGCAGCCCTTGGCCGAGCAGATCTCGCGGTCGAGCTCCATGGGTGACCTCTCGCGACGGGGACGGCTGCGGAAAAGGGAAGTGCCGGACAGCCACGGGGGGAAGCTGTCCGGCACTTCGCAGCGACCGCAGACGGGGGATGCTGCGATCGCTGTCGGGGATCATTGCACGGGCGTTGGGTGAAAACCAAACTTCCAACGGCGACACGCGAGGAACAAATTTTCCTCAGTCTTCCTCGTCGCCGGCCGTCAGTTCATGGGTGGAAGGCGCGTTCGGAAGCGTGAATCCGTCGTCTCGCTGGTCGCCCGCGTTGGCCATGATGACGGCGAACAGCGGCAGGAACACCGCCGCCGCGACGAGCACCCAGCGCAGCACCCCGGGGCCGACCGCGACCGCGGCGACGAAGCACACGATGCGGATGGTCATGGACACCGCGTAGCGCCGCTGGCGGGACCTCATGTCCTCGGCGGCGCTGCTGCGAGCCGTGGTGATGCGTACGGCGTCGTGCTTGGCCATGCCTCCCATCGTACGTCGCTAGGCTCGACGGAGGACGGGCCGGCCCGGTCGTCCCCGAGGTGAAGGAGCACCCATGACCAACCGCACCTACCGCGTCACCGAGATCGTCGGCACCTCGCCGGACGGCATCGACCAGGCCGTGCGCAACGGCATCGAGCGAGCCGGGCAGACCCTGCGCCACATCGACTGGTTCGAGGTGACCCAGATCCGCGGCCAGGCCAAGGACGGCCAGGTCGAGCACTTCCAGGTCGGCATGAAGGTGGGATTCCGGCTGGAGGACGAGTGATTCCTCGTACCCAGCGGTAATCACTAGCGTCGTGGGCGTGACCGAGACTCCCGGATCCAGCCCCGCCCCCCGCTCCGTCCTGGTGACCGGCGGCAACCGCGGCATCGGCCGCGCGATCGCCGAGGCCTTCATCGAGCTCGGCGACAAGGTCGCCGTGACCACCCGCAACGGCGGCGCCCCCGAGGGCGCGCTCGACGTGCGCTGCGACATCACCGACGCCGAGGCCGTCGAGGCGGCGTTCGCCCAGGTCGAGGAGGCGCACGGCCCCGTCGAGGTCCTGGTCGCCAACGCCGGCATCACCAAGGACACGCTCGTGCTCCGGATGAGCGAGGACGACTGGTCCTCGGTCATCGACACCAACCTCACCGGCACCTTCCGGCTGGCCAAGCGCGCCGCCAAGGGCATGCTGCGCCAGCGCCGCGGCCGGATCATCCTGATCTCCTCGGTCGTCGGCCTCCTCGGCTCCGCCGGCCAGGTCAACTACGCCGCCTCCAAGTCCGGCCTCGTCGGCCTGGCGCGCTCCCTGGCCCGCGAGCTCGGCAGCCGCTCGATCACGACCAACGTCGTCGCCCCGGGCTTCGTCGAGACCGACATGACCGACGTGCTGACCGACGACCAGAAGGCCGCCATCCGCACCCAGGTGCCGCTCGGCCGCTACGCCTCGCCCGCGGAGATCGCCTCGGCCGTCACCTGGCTCGCCTCCGACGGCGCCGCCTACGTCACCGGGGCCGTGATCCCGGTCGACGGCGGCCTCGGCATGGGCCACTGACCACCCACCTGTACGACGAGAACGACGAGAAGGAGCACACGCACATGGGAATCCTCGACGGCAAGCGCATCCTCGTCGCCGGCGTCACGATGGACAGCTCGATCGGCTTCGCCACCGCCCGCATCGCCCAGGAGCAGGGCGCGACGGTGCTGATCTCCAACTTCGGCCGCGCCCTCGGCATCACCAAGCGCATCGCCAAGCGCCTGCCCCAGGAACCGCCGGTCCTCGAGCTCGACGTCACCGATGAAGACCACCTCGCCGGCCTCGCCGACCAGGTCCGCGAGCACGTCGACGGCCTCGACGGCGTCGTGCACTCCATCGCCTACGGCAACCCCGAGACGCTGCTCGGCGGCAAGTTCATGGACGGCCCGTGGGACGACGTCGCGCAGGCCGTGCAGGTGTCGGCGTACTCCCTGAAGTCGCTCGCAGTGGCGACCAAGCCGCTGCTGTCGCGCGGGGGCTCGATCGTCGGGCTGACCTTCGACGCCACGACCGCGTGGCCGGCGTACGACTGGATGGGCGTCGCCAAGGCGGCGCTGGAGAACACCAGCCGCTACGTCGCCCGCGACCTCGGCCCCGAGGGCATCCGGTGCAACCTCGTGTCGGCGGGCCCGCTGAAGACGCTGGCCGCCAAGGCGATCCCCGGCTTCGAGGACCTCGAGTCGGCGTGGAAGGACCGCGCCCCGCTCGGGTGGGACGAGTCGGACCACACGCCGACCGCGCAGGCCGTCGTCGCGCTCCTGAGCGACTTCTTCCCTGCCACGACCGGCGAGATCGTCCACGTGGACGGCGGCTTCCATGCGATGGGCCTCTGAGGGGTCTGTAGCAGGGACCACCGGTTCCGCTAGTTTCCTGCGGTGACCTCCCTCGTCGAGCTCCGCATCCTCGAAGGCCCCAACCTCTACTTCCCGCGCGCCGCGGTGAAGCTGACCCTCGACGTCTCGACGATCACGGAGGCGAGCGAGGAAGCGGTGCTGCGCTTCGCCCGCCGGATCGGCCTGCGCACGACGCGGCCGGGAGCGGCGGGGTCGGGGTTCCGGGCGCGCTTCGCGGTGCGTGCGGTCGAGCGGCTCGTACGTGCCATCGCGAGCGAGGCGGGCACGCGGCGGCTGGCGGTGCGCGTCCGCCCGACGTCCGACCCCGATGTGCTGGTCGTGGCGTTCCCGTGGCGCAACCGCGGTCGCGCGCGGGCGCTCGGCGAGGCGGTGGCCCACGCGCTGGACGCCCTGCCCACGCCGGACCTCGACGCCGCCGTCAGTGCCGCCGCCGAGGAGGTCGCGCAGGCCCAGCGTGGCGACCGCCCGTCCACGATCACGCCGTCGATCCCGGTCGTCGCGGTCACCGGGACCAACGGCAAGACCACCACCAGCCGGATGATCGCCCACATCGCCCGCACCAGCGGGCTGGTCGTGGGGTGGTCCAACACCGACGGCATCTACCGCGACGGCGTCCTCGTCGAGGCCGGCGACTACTCCGGTCCCTCCGGCGCGGGCCGCGCGCTGGGCCTCGAGGGCGTGCAGTTCGCCGTCACCGAGACCGCCCGCGGCGGCATCCTGCTCAAGGGCATCGGCATCACCCGCAACGACGTCTCGGTCGTCACCAACGTCACCGCCGACCACCTCGGCCTCCAGGGGATCGACACCGTCGACCAGCTCGCGGAGGTGAAGTCGGTGGTCCCGCGGATCACCCGCAAGGACGGCTGGGCGGTGCTCAACGGTGACGACCCGCGCGTGCTCGCCATGCGCGCGGTCATCTCGGCCCAGCCCTGGATCTTCAGCCGCGACCCCGACTCGCCCGCGGTGCGCGGGGTGCTCAGCCACGGCGGGGGGCGTGCGACGACGGTCATCGACGGCTGGATCACCGTGCTCGCGCCGGGCGCCGACCCCGACCCGCTCGTCGAGCTGGTCGACGTGCCGATGACCCTTGCGGGCCTCTCCCGCTTCAACATCGAGAACGCCCTCGCCGCGGCATCCGCAGCCCTGGCGATCGGGCTGGACCGTGAGCATGTGGTGGCCGGGCTGACGTCCTTCCGGCCCGACGCCGAGCACAACCCGGGGCGGATGAACTTCTTCTCGCTGCCCGGCGAGGTCTCGGTCGTCATGGACCTCGCCCACAACGAGGCCGGCCTCGAGGCGCTGCTCGAGATCATGTCGGGCGTACGCCGCCCCGGGGCCCGGCTGCTCCTCGGCCTCGGCGCGGTCGGCGACCGCACGGACGAGCTGATCGACGCGCTGGGCGAGATCGGGGCCAAGGGCAGCGACGTGGTCGCGATCGGCCACAAGGAGTGGTACCTCCGCGGGCGCACCATGGACGAGATCGACCAGCTGCTCCGCGCCGGCGCAGCCCGCGTGGGGGTGACGGACATCGACACCTACGGGACCGAGGTCGAGTGCCTGGCCGCCCTCGTCGAGAGGGCCCGCCCCGGCGACGTGGTCGGCCTGATGTGCCATGCCGAGCGCCAGGAGGCCTACGACTGGATCGCCGGGCACGGTGGCACGCCCGACAGCCCCGAGACCCTCTCCGAGAAGGTCCGGGCGGCCCGGTGAGCGGCGACTGGGCGCCGGTCTACGACGCCCTCGCGCCGACGTACGACGAGAGCACCGGCGGTGACGGCTGGGCCGCCAACGAGCACACGAAGGCGCTGCTCGCGCCCTTGGGCCTTGCCCCGGCGACGGTCCTCGACCTCGGCGCCGGCACGGGGCAGACGGCCCTGATGCTCGACGGGCTCTACCCGCGGACCGACCTCACCCTCGTGGACCCGTCACTGGGCATGCTCGCCCAGGCGCCGGCGAAGGTGCCGGGCGCAGCCGTGGTCGTCGACGACGCGGCCGGGTTCCTCCGGGCCACCGACGGCTCCTGGGACCTGATCACCGCCGTCGGCTTCCTCGAGCTCGTCCCCGACCTGTTCGAGGTGCTGCGGCTGGCCGCGTCCCGGCTGCGGCCCGGCGGCCACCTGGCGATCAGCCACGAGCCACTGTTGCCCGGCTCCACGGTCCAGGCCCGCCCGGTCAGCGTGGTGGGCGGCTCGCGGGAGGTACGACGCCACCCACGCGAGGACGTCGAGCGGCACGCGGCGTCGTTCGGCCTCGAGCGCGTCGCCTCGCACGAGGCCGTCGCCTTCCCCCGTGGTGACGCCGACGGGGACGCCGTGTACGAGTTCGTGGTCTGGGCGAAATCGGCGACGGTTGACGGTTCGCCGCGGGCGTAGGCTGGCCGGATGCCGGTCCTCCAGCGACCCGGGGTCGGTCTTCAGTACGAGATCCGCGGAACCGGACCGACGGTGCTGTGCGTGCACGGCACGCCGAGCACGCGGGAGTTCTGGGAGGAACCGGCCCAACGGCTCGCGTCAACGGCTCGCTGCGTCACCTATGACCGGCGCGGGTTCGGTGACAGCACGCCGTCCCCACCGGTCGATGCCCTCGACCTGGACGAGCACGTGGCCGACGCCGCCGCATTGCTGGAAGCGCTGGGTGAGGTACCGGCGGTCGTGATCGGGCGGAGCACGGGAGGGCTGGTGGCGTTGGCCCTCGCCCAACGACGGCCCGAGCTGCTGTGTGGTGTCGCGTTGCTCGAGCCGGCGGTCTTCGGTCTCGACCCTGAGGCTGCCTCCTGGGCCCGGGACCTGGGCACCCGCGTGCTCGACGCCGAGGAGCGCGAGCCCGGTTCCGCCTCCCGGGCGGTCTTCGACCTCGCCCTCGGCGAGGAGGTGTGGCCGAGCCTGGACGCCGAGGTGCAGGCGCTCTTCGCCCGCTGCTCAGCGGCTGTGGCGGCCGAGATCCGAGGTGTCGGCCTCGACCTCAGCGCCGATCCGTTCGTGCCCGAGCTCGCGAGCATCGACCTGCCGGTGCTGGTCGTGTCGGCGACCGACTCCTACGCCGCTGCGCGACGTGTGGACGACGCTCTGGTCGACGGCCTGCGCCACGCCGTCCACACGATCGTGCCGGGTGGCCATCTCATCGACCCGGCCGGACCGGCGGTCCTGGACTTCGTGGCGCGGGTGACGTCTGGTCACCCCTCGACCGGCTGAGGCGGGGTGTAGTCCGGGTCGGCCGACGGCGCGTCGGGGTTGGCGACCGAGCCGGCCTGGGCGTCGCCCGACCAGCTCTCCAGCTCGGCCATCACCTCCGCGTGCTTGTCGACGCAGACCACGACCAGGTCGCCGCGGTTGGCGCGGCTCATCGCGTGGCGCACGGCCTCGATCTCGTCGAGCACCAGCTCGGCCTGCTTGCAGCGGGCTCCCTCGGACATCGCGGCACGTACGCCCTCGAGGACCAGGGCGGCGGTCGCGCCGCGCTCGCGGCCGCGCAGGGCCACGTCCTCGCGGACGATGCAGACGTCGAAGTGCTGGGCCGCGATGTGGCCGAGCTCGCGCATGTCCTGGTCGCGCCGGTCGCCGGCGGTGGCGATGATGCCGATCCGCGAGGGACGGGCGAGGTCGTGGGAGGAGGCGATCGAGTCGCCGACGCGGTCCACGAAGTCGCCGAGCATCTTCATGCCGGGCGCGTTGTGGCAGTAGTCGACGATGACGTTCACACCGTTGACCTCGACCTCGTTGAGGCGGCCGGGGGAGAGGTAGTAGTTCGTCGAGAAGGTGCGCAGGCCCTGGCGGATGTCGTGCAGGGGAGCACCCGCCGCGAAGGCGGCAGCGGCGGCGGCGAGGGCGTTCTGGACGTTCATCCGTGCGCGGCCGCTGAAGGTCGCCGGCAGGAGGTGGGTCCAGGCGAGCTGCATCTCGCGGCGGCCGTGCTGGACGACCATCATCTCGCCGCGGTCGCTCGGGTTGAGCACGATCGCCTTGCCGCCGCGTCGGCAGTGCGCGTCGATCATGTCGCGGGTCTCGCTGCCGGGCTCCTCCATGGAGAACCACACGACCTGCCCCGAGCAGCGCCGGCGCATCTCCCGCACCAGCGGGTCGTCGGCGTTGAGCACGGCGTGGCCGTCGCGCGGCACCGCCTCGACGATGACGGCCTTCACGTCGGCGAGCTGCTCCACGGTGTCGATGCCGCGCATGCCGAGGTGGTCGGGCTGGACGTTGAGCACCACCGCGACGTCGTTGCGCTCGTAGCCGAGGCCCTCGCGCAGGATGCCGCCACGCGCCACCTCGAAGACGGCGAAGTCGACGCGCGGGTTCTGCAGCACCATCCGCGCCGAGCGCGGCCCCGACGCGTCGGCCCGGATCACCAGCCGCTCGTCGATCACGACGCCGTCGGTGGAGGTCATGCCGACCTTGCGGCCCATGCCCTTGAAGATGTGGCTGATCATCCGGCTCGTGGTCGTCTTGCCGTTGGTGCCGGTCACGGCGACGATCGGGATCCGCGAGGTCGCGCCGGGCGGGAACAGCATGTCCACCACCGGCTTGGCGATGAACTGGGGCTCGCCGATCGTCGGGTGCGTGTGCATCCGGAAGCCGGGGGCCGCGTTGACCTCGCAGATCGCGCCGCCGGCCTCGCGGACCGGCTGGGTGATGTCGGGGCAGATGAAGTCGATGCCGGCGATGTCGAGGCCGACCATCCGCGCGGCCTCCTCGGCGATCTCGACGTTCTCCGGGTGGGCCTCGAAGGTGCGGTCGATGGAGATGCCGCCGGTCGACATGTTGCCGGTGAGCGCCAGCTTCACCATCTCGCCCTCGGCGGGCACGGAGTCGAGGGTGTGGCCCTGGTCGGCGAGCACCTCGATGGCCGCCTCGTCGACCTTGATCCTGGTCAGCACCTTCTCGTGGCCGACGCCGCGGCGCGGGTCGGCGTTGGTGAGGTCGACCAGCTCCTCGACGGTGGAGGTGCCGTCGCCGGTCACCGAGGCCGGCACGCGCTCGGCGATCGCGACCATGCGGCCGTCGATGATCAGGCAGCGGTAGTCCTTGCCGGTGACGAAGGACTCCACGATGACGTTGCCGCGGCGCGACTGGCCGTGCGCGATCGGGAAGGCAGCGCGTACGTCGTCGTCGCTCTGCAGGTCGAGGCACACCCCGCGGCCGTGGTTGCCGTCGAGCGGCTTGAGCACGACGGGGAAGCCGATCCGGCGGGCGGCCGCGACGGCCTGCTCCTCGGTGCGGATCGACTCCTGCTTGGGCACCGGCAGCCCGGCGGCGCCGAGGAGCTTGGTGGTGAGGTCCTTGTCGGAGGCGATGTCCACGGCGATCGAGGAGGTCTCCGACGTCATCGTGGCCCGGATCCGCTTGGCGTGGACGCCCTGCCCGAGCTGGACGAGGGAGTACTGGTTGAGCCGGATCCACGGGATGTCGCGCGACACGGCCTCGTCCACGATCGCCTGGGTGGAGGGGCCGAAGGCGGTGCGCTCGGCACGCCGGATGAAGTCGTCGCGCTCGGCCTCCCAGTCGAAGTCGGGGTCGCCCTCGACGAGGTGGTTGACCAGGCGGACGGCGAGGCGGCCGGCGGTGAGGCCGACGTTCTCGTCGATGTAGCCGTAGATGATGTTGTAGCGGCCGGTCTGGCCCTTCACCTGGCGGGTCTTGCCCCGGCGGATGTCGTGGCCGACGAGCTGCTGCAGGGCCAGCGCGACGTGCTCGGCGACGTGGCCCAGCCACGTGCCCTCGTTGAGCCGCTCGAGGAAGCCGCCGCGGCGACCGCGCGAGCAGGAGTGCTCGCGCAGCCCGGGCAGCATCGCCACGAGGTCCTCGGAGAAGCCGGGGATGGTGTTGGTGGGGAACTGCTCGAGCGACCCGAGGTCGACCACGAGATGAATCGACTTGTCGTAGGACCAGACGTTGGGCCCGCGGTAGACCCGGGTCTCGACGATCTCCAGGTCCGGTGTGGGTCGCTCGCTCATCAACAGTCTCCCTCGGTCGGTCCGGTGGCTTCGGGCGGGTGGCTCGGGCTGCGGCGCATCTTCAGCCGCCGCCGGATGGCGGACGGGGCCGCGTCCGCGGCGGCGATGTCGCGGGCGAGCTGGCGCAGGTCGCGGCTGGCCTCGGCGAGCTCGACCGCGTCCTCGGGGTCGACCGCCGGCTCCTGCGGGACGAGCGACCGCGTGGTCAGGTTGAAGGCGGTGCCCTCGGGGAGCACGTGGAAGACCACGCCGCTCGCCAGCAGCGGGCTGGACCTCTTCGCCTCGTAGGCGTTGGAGACCATCCGGGCGCCGTCGAAGATGGTCACCGCGCCCTTGCCGAGCACGCGCAGGACCGCGTCGCCGTCGACGGTCTCGACCAGGCCGCAGGTGTCCTCGTCGACGCCGATCCCCAGCAGCTGCGGGCTCTGCGCGACGATCATCAGCAACCGGCCGTAGCGGTTGCGCTGGTCGAAGTGCTGGTCGATGACCGTGGTGTCGACCAGGCCGAGACCCGCCGCCACCTGCGTCATCCGTTGCTTGGGCGTCGAGCCGCCGACGCCGAAGGCGACCATGTGGGACGACTGGATGCTGGCCCCGGCGGACGTGCCGGCGACCACCGCGCCGCGCTGGTGCGCGCGCAGGATCGCCTCGCCCACCGGGGTGCCGCACACGACGGAGGACAGCTTGAGCTGGTTGCCGCCGGTCATGAAGATGCCCGTCGCCTCGTCGAGCGCCTTGACCAAGGCGGGATCGTGGGCCTGGTCGCGCGTCTCGGGGCGTACGGCGTCGACGCTCGTCGCGCCGAACTTGGTGAACAGCGCGTCGTAGACGTCGACGACCTCCCGACCCAGCGAGGAGGCCGTCGGGATGACCGCGATGCGCGCCTCCCGGCCACCGCTGAGGGCGACGAAGTGCTTGAGGATCGTCGGCTTGCGCACCTTGTCCTCGGCGCCACCGATGATCATGAGTGGTCCGTTGGGCATGACAGGCAGGCTAGCGGCTGGAAGGGTTGGAGGATGCAGGAGTCAACGAGCAGCGTGGTCCGACGACTCGTCGTGATGCGCCACAGCAAGGCCGAGGCCAGCGGGCCCTCGGACCGTGAGCGCGCGCTGGCGCCCCGGGGCCACGCCGATGCGGGCGAGGCGGGGGAGTGGCTGCGGGACCGGGGGATCACCCCCGACGCGGCGCTGGTCTCCGACGCCCTGCGCACCCAGGAGACGTGGGCGGCGGTGGCCGAGGGCGCTGGGTGGGACCTCGAGCCCGACTTCTCCGCGTCCCTCTACGCCGCCGGCCCCGACGTCGCCATCGACCTCGTCCGGGAGACGGACGCGGGCGTCACCACGCTCGTGGTCATCGGCCACAACCCCACCATGGCCTACGTCGCCGAGCTGCTCGACGACGGCGACGGCGACGCCGACGCGACGACCAGCCTCATCACCCGCGGCTTCCCGACCTCCGGGCTCGCGGTGTTCACGGTGCTCGACGACTGGACCACCGTCGGGCCCGGCACCTGCCGGCTCGAGTCCTTCCACGTCGGCGACGGGTGACGCGCGCGCTCGACGAGGCCCTCGTGGCACGGTTGCGAGCGGCCGGCTGCGTCTGGGCCGAGGAGGAGGCCGTCCTCCTGCAGGAGGCGGCGCTCTCGGCGCGCGAGCTCGACGACCTGGCCGCCCGACGCGTTGCCGGTGAGCCTCTCGAGCTGGTGCTGGGCTGGGTGGAGTTCCTCGGCCGCCGGCTCGTGGTCGCGCCGGGGGTCTTCGTGCCGCGGCGGCGCACCGAGCTGCTCGCCCGCACCGCCCGCGACCTCGCAGCGCACGGCGACCGCGCCGTCGTGGTGGAGATGTGCTGCGGCGTCGGGCCCGTCGCCGCCGTCCTCGAGGGTGCGGCAGAGGTCCACGCCGCGGACCTGAGCGCGGTGGCGCTGGAGTGTGCCCGGCTCAACGCTCCGGGCGCCGCGCTCCACCTCGGCGACCTCTACGACGCGCTGCCCGCCGCCCTCGCCGGACGCGTCGACGTGCTCGCTGCGAACGCGCCGTACGTCCCGACCGGGCGCATCGCGTCGATGCCGGCCGAGGCGCGCGACCACGAGCCGCGCATGGCCCTGGACGGTGGCGGTGAGGGCGTGGACCTGCACCGGCGCCTGGCCGCGGGGGCGCCGGCCTGGCTGGCGCCCGGGGGCGTGCTGCTCGTCGAGACCAGCCCCGCACAGGCCGGGCTGACGACGGCTGCGATGGAGCAGGCAGGGCTCGAGACGGAGGTCCTGGTCGACGCAGACGTGGACGGGTGCGTGGCCGTCGGCCGGCTCAGTCGAGCAGGGGCGGGGACGGCGTGACGATCCCGAACTCGGCGTCCGCCTCCTCGATCTCCTCGCGGGAGATGCCGAGCAGGTAGAGGACGGTGTCGAGGTAGGGCACGTTGACCGAGGTGTGCGCGGCGTCGCGCACCATCGGCTTGGCGTTGTAGGCGATGCCGAGCCCGGCGGCGTTGAGCATGTCGAGGTCGTTGGCACCGTCGCCGATCGCGATGGTGGCGTCGAGGGGCACACCCACCTCGGCGGCGAACTCGCGCAGTGCGGCCGCCTTGCCGGCCCGGTCGACGACGTCACCGACGATCCGGCCGGTCAGCAGCCCGTCGACGATCTCGAGCTCGTTGGCGCGGGCGAAGTGGATGCCGAGCTCGGCGGCGAGCCGGTCGGTGATCTGGGTGAACCCGCCCGAGACGATGGCGAAGCGGTAGCCCAGGCGGCGCAGCGTGCGCACCATCGTGCGCGCCCCGGGGGCCAGCACGATCGAGTCGTAGACCTCGTCCAGCGCAGCGGCCGGCACGCCCTTGAGGAGCGCGACGCGCTCGCGCAGGGAGTCCTCGAAGTCCAGCTCGCCGCGCATCGCGGCCTCGGTGACCCGGGCGACCTCGGCCTCCTGACCGGCGTGGGCGGCGATCATCTCGATCACCTCGCCCTGGATGAGCGTGGAGTCCACGTCCATCACGATCAGCCGGACGCCGCGCCGGTGCAGCGACTCGCGCTGGACGGCGAGGTCGATCCCGAGCCGGGCAGCCTCCGCGGCCAGCAGCGGCCGGAGCGTGTCGGCCGGGGCGCCGGAGACGTGCAGCTCGATCGCGGTCACCGGGTAGCGGGCCATCCGCTCGATCCGGTCGATGTTGGCGCCTGAGTCGGCGATCCGGCCGGCGACGGCCGCCACGGCGGACGCCTTGAGCGGGCTGCCGAGCAGCGTGATGTGCGACCGGTCGCCGCGGCGGCTCCTGTTGTCACCGGCGCCGCGGTCGACCTCGACGGTCATGTCGAGCTCGGCAGCGGTGCGCTCGATGACGTCGCGCAGCTTCTTCCAGTCCCGCGGGGCGGTGACCAGGATGCCGAGCAGCAGCCGCCTCCGCAGCACGATCTGCTCGATGTCGACGACCTCGACGCCGGCCGCGGCGAGCGCGTCGAACATCGCGGACGTGACGCCCGGTCGGTCCTTGCCGGTGAGGGTGACCAGCAGCGTCTTCGGCTCGTCTTCCATGGTGGGGAAAGGCTAGTCCGGTACGCCGGACCGGTCGGGCGGGGTCCGCGCCTCGGGCTGCCGTTGTCGGTGGCGCGCCGTAGCGTCGCCGTCATGAGCCAGGTCCACCACACCATCGACTACATCGAGCTCGGCGTCAGCGACCTCGCGGCCGCCAAGGCCTTCTACGGCCAGGCCTTCGGCTGGGAGTTCAACGACTACGGCTCGGACTACTCCGGGATCCGCAGTGCCGCGGGCGACGGCGAGGTCGGGGGTCTCAACCCCGGCGGGCCGACCGGTCCGGGCGGCGCGCTCGTGCTGCTGTTCTCCGACGACCTCGACGCGACCGTGGCCGCGGTCGAGGCCGCGGGCGGCACCGTGACCGAGGGGCCCTACGACTTCCCCGGCGGGCGGCGCTTCCTCTTCGCCGACCCGAGCGGCAACGTCCTCGGCGTCTGGGCCAGCGCCGGCGAGCACTGACCGGGGGCCGTCAGGCCGGCGGCCACACCTCAGGGGAGCAGGCCGCCACGATCGCGCGGCGGGCGGTGCGGGCCAGCGGCTGCAGCAGCCCCCGCCGCCGCTCGACCTCGTAGGACGAGAGTGCGCCGCCGTCGTCGACCAGCGCGAGGTCGACGATCGCCCACGCCTGGAGGCCCCGCGCGGCCAGGTCCACGCACCGGGCCGGGGTGCCGAGCGGCGCGTCGAGGCTCGGGCGGTGGTGCAGGTTCATCAGCGCGTCCGCGGCCTCGGGCCGCCAGCGCGCCACGTCCAGGTCGGCCAGGTCGCCGGCCGCGCCGAGCAGCCTCGCGCGCAACGCGCGGTCGGCCTCGCCCACGTCGGGCAGCTGCCGCGGACCGGCCTCGTGGGCCTGCCACTGCACGGTCTCGCCCTGCTCGACGGGCACCAGCCCGAGCGTCCCGACGACCACCGCCTGCCCGGCCTCCAGCGCCGCCTCGTTGAAGGCGCGCGGCCCGCCGAGGCCGAGCGGGTCGCCGTCCGCGGGCAGCGCAAGGCCGGCGTACGTCGCTCCGGTGGCTCGTGAGCGCGCGAGCAGGTCGAGCGCCGACCCGCCCTCGAGCAGGTGCGTGTCCTCGGCGAGCACGTCGAGGACGTGGTCGGTCTGCTCGTGCCCCCGCAGCCAGGCGGTGAGCCACCACGCCAGGACGGCGGAGTGGGGCAGCGCGAGCGCCGGGGACGGGGAGGCGGAGGACGGGTGCGGGGACATCGCGGGCGAGGCTACTCGCCGGTCGCCCGCCGTCGTGTTGCCCACGGGCGCATGGTCGCTGCTGGATAGGGTGCGGGCATGGTCGCCGTCATCGAGCTCGCGGGGGTCACGGTGCGCCGTGGCCGGACGCTGCTCCTCGACGACGTGAGCTGGTTGGTCGAGGAGGACGAGCGCTGGGTCGTGCTCGGTCCCAACGGGGCCGGCAAGACCACCCTGCTGCAGGTTGCGGCTGCCCAGCTGCACCCGACCTCAGGGGTGGCCGGGATTCTCGACGAGGTGCTCGGCACCACCGACGTCTTCGAGCTGCGCCCCCGCATCGGCCTCACCAGCGCAGCCCTGGCCGATCGCATCCCGCGCACCGAGCTCGTCAAGGACGTCGTGGTCTCCGCGTCCTACGGCGTCGTCGGCCGGTGGCGTGAGGACTACGCCGACCTCGACCACGACCGCGCGGCGGCGCTGCTCGGGGAGGTCGGGGCGAGCCACCTGCTCGAGCGCACCTTCGGCACCCTCAGCGAGGGCGAGCGCAAGCGCGTGCAGATCGCCCGGGCCCTGATGACCGACCCGGAGCTGCTGCTGCTCGACGAGCCCGCGGCTGGTCTGGACCTGGGAGGGCGCGAGGACCTCGTCGCGACGCTGTCCGAGCTCGCCCTTGACCCCGACTCGCCCGCCACCGTCCTGGTCTCCCACCACGTCGAGGAGATCCCGCCCGGCTTCACCCACGCGCTGCTCCTGCGCGAGGGCCGGGTGGTCGACGCGGGTCCGGTGGACGACGTCGTCACCGAGGCGACGCTGTCGGAGACCTTCGGCATGCCGCTGCTGCTCAGCCGTGCCGACGACAGGTTCGCCGCGCGTCGCCGTCCTGCTCGCTGATTCCAGTAGTGGGGACTGGATAGGGTCTGGTCATGGACTGGATCCGCGACCACCTCTGGGAGAGCTGGCTGGCGCTGTCGATCGTCCTCGGCGTCGCCGAGATGTTCAGCCTCGACCTGATCCTGGCCATGCTCGCCGCCGGTGCCGTGGTCGGGATGGTCGCCGCGATCATCGGGCTGCCGGTCGCGGTCCAGGTCATCGCGGCCCTCGCCGCGTCGGTCGCGATGCTCGCGCTCGTGCGCCCGGCCTTCGTGAAGCGGCTCCACAGCGGACCCGAGCTCGCGCTCGGGCACGGCAAGCTGGTCGGCACCCGCGGCCTGGTCACCGAGGAGATCTCCGGGCTCTCCGCCGGGCGGATCAAGGCGGGCGGCGAGATCTGGAGCGCGCTCCCGTACGACGAGAACCTCCGGATCGCGCCGGGCGAGACCGTCGAGATCCTCCAGATCAAGGGCGCGACCGCCTACGTCCACCCGGTGGCCACTCTCGAGCCCTGAGCCACGAGTCCCAGCACCACCTTCACGGCACCACCTTCACGCAGACCCACACCAGATCGGGGGAGACCAATGCCGACAGCCTTGCTGGTCCTGTTCCTGCTCGTCGTCCTGTTCGTGGTCGTCCTGCTCGCCAAGACGGTCCGCATCGTGCCCCAGGCGCGCGCGGGCATCGTCGAGCGGTTCGGCAAGTACAAGCAGACGCTGCCCGCAGGCCTCAACATCGTCGTGCCGTTCATCGACAAGGTGCGCTACCTCATCGACCTGCGCGAGCAGGTCGTGAGCTTCCCGCCCCAGCCGGTGATCACCGAGGACAACCTCGTGGTGTCCATCGACACCGTCATCTACTTCCAGGTCACCGACCCGGTCGCGGCGACCTACGAGATCGCCAACTACATCCAGGCCGTCGAGCAGCTGACCATGACCACGCTGCGCAACATCGTCGGCGGCATGGACCTCGAGCAGACCCTGACCTCCCGCGAGGAGATCAACAACGGGCTGCGCGGCGTGCTCGACGAGGCGACCGGCAAGTGGGGCATCCGGGTGAACCGTGTCGAGATCAAGGGCATCGACCCGCCGCCGTCCATCAAGGACGCGATGGAGAAGCAGATGCGCGCCGACCGCGACAAGCGCGCTCTCATCCTGAGCGCCGAGGGCCAGCGCCAGTCGGCCATCCTCACGGCCGAGGGCAACAAGCAGTCGCAGATCCTCAACGCCGAGGGTGACCGCGAGTCGCAGATCCTGCGTGCGCAGGCCGATCGCGAGGCCGCGATCCTGCGTGCCCAGGGTGAGGGACAGGCCATCCAGACGGTCTTCCAGGCCATCCACGACGGCCAGCCCAACCAGTCCCTGCTGGCCTACCAGTACCTCCAGATGATGCCCAAGATCGCCGAGGGCGACGCCAACAAGGTGTGGGTCATCCCCTCGGAGATCACCAAGGCGCTCGAGGGACTCGGCTCCTCGATCCACGAGGTCGCCGGCATCCCGCGCGACGCGACGCCGCGCAAGCGGGTCGACATGGGCCCCTCCGAGCCCCAGCTGCCCCGCGGCTCCGACGACCCGGAGACCCGGGCCACCAGCGAGGCGGTGCAGCAGGCGATCGCCGCGGCCGAGAGTGCGGCCAACCCGGGCAAGTCGCTCCCCTCCTCGGACCCGTCGACCGACACCGGCGGCGGGCCTGCCGACCCGCTCGACCCGGGGGCACCTGCCGGCCAGTGAGTCCACACGCATGAGTCCACTCGAGATGGTGCTGGTCACCCTCGCAGGAGTGGCGGCCGGCACCATCAACACTGTGGTGGGGTCGGGGACGTTGATCACGTTCCCGACCCTGCTGGCGTTCGGCGTGCCTCCAGTGACGGCCAACGTCAGCAACACTGTCGGCCTGGTGCCCGGCAGCATGTCCGGCGTCGTCGGCTACCGCCGGGAGCTGGCCGGCCAGCGCGGCCGCGTGCTGCGCCTGGGCGCCGCCTCGCTGCTCGGCGGTGTCGTCGGAGCGCTGCTCCTGCTGTGGCTGCCCTCGTCGGCCTTCGACGCCATCGTCCCGGCGCTGATCCTGCTGGGTGTGCTGCTGGTGATCTTCGGCCCGCGGATCCAGAGCGCGGTGGCCGCGCGCGCGGAGGCCCGCGGCGGCATCCCCGACCACGGCGTGTGGTGGGTGTGGCCGGCGGTCGCCGGGGCCGGCGTGTACGGCGGCTACTTCGGCGCCGCGCAGGGCGTCCTGCTGATGGCGATCCTCGGCATCGGCGTGGCCGACTCCATGCAGCGCCACACCGCCACCAAGAACGTCCTCGCCCTGATCGTCAACGCGGTCGCCGCGCTCGTCTTCATCGCCGTCGCCGACGTCGACTGGGTCGTCGCCGGGCTGATCGCACTCGGGTCGGTGGTCGGGGGGCAGGTCGGTGCGACCGTCGGGCGCCGGCTCGCCCCCAACCTGCTACGCGCCGTGATCGCCGTCGTCGGCGTGACCGCGCTCGTCGCCCTGCTCGTCTGAGGTCGTCGCCGACGGCTCGACCCACGCGCGGAGCCACGTGTCGACGACGTCGTACGCCCTGGCCCGCGCCGCGGGCCGCGACAGCACCACGTCGTGCATCGCGCCCTCGACCGCGACCGAGGTGACGTGCCGCCCGACCGAGGAGGCCCAGCGGCGAATCTGCTCCACGTCGAGCACGATGTCGTGGGTGAAGGCGTCCTCGCCGAGGTCGTCGCCGAAGGCCGACCGGGCCGAGGACAGCACGAGGGTCGGGCACGGCACGTCGAGGCCGGCGTGGAGCCGGGCATGGCCGCGGCGCACGGCCCGGAGCCAGCCGACGTAGACGGGGCGGGACTCCAGCGGCTTCCAGGCCAGGTCGTAGTCCCACTCGCCACCGTGGTCGCGGTGGAGCGTGCGGCCGTAGACCCCGCTGATCTTCCGGGGGATCTCCTGCATCGGACGGCTGGTGCCGATCCGCTCGAGCGCGACCCGGGTCGCCGGGCTGCGCAGCCACGCCGATCCCTGCATGTCGAACCACGGCGAGTTGAGCACCATCGCCAGCAGCTCGACCGGCCGCCGCTCGTGGGCCCACAGCGACACCGTCAGACCCCCGGTCGAGTGACCCGACACCAGCACCTCGCGGTGCCCGTCGCGCTGGGTGATGCGCCACCACGCCAGGTCGATCTCGCCGAAGTACTCGTCGAGGTCGGCGACGTAGTTGGCCGTCTGGTGCTCGCGCAGGGAGCGGCCGTACTTGCGCAGGTCGATCGCGTAGAAGGTGTAGCCGCGGTCGGCCCACCACCGGGCGTACTCGGTGTGGAAGAAGTAGTCGGCGAAACCGTGGACGTGCAGCACCGCCCGGCCGTTCGGCCGCTCCGGCTCCAGGGTCACCAGCGTCGCGACCACCGGACCCTCGTCGTCCGGGGGGAGGGAGAAGGTCTCGACCCGGTAGTCAGGCCCGAGGAGATCGGCCTGCAGCGGCACCAGCGACATGGCCCGAGACTATCCAGCGACACCGCGCAGCAGGAGCCGATCCACGGTGCGAGTGACCTCGTTCACGGCGAAGTAACAGTTTCCCCAATAGGCCTCGGGTGTCACGGGGGCCGCTCTAATCTTGGCCGGTGTCGAGCGCGCGAGGGACCATGCTGCGGGGATTCTCCTCGTACGTCCAGCAGCGCGTCGACGGCTGGCGCACCGGCTCCCGGGGCAGTCAGATCTTCCTGCTCTGCCTGCTGATCGGCATGGTGGGCCTCTCGATGACGCCGGTGCTCGTCGCCGGCACCGCGGT
Organism: Nocardioides sp.; assembly: GCF_041913365.1. Taxonomy (GTDB): domain Bacteria; phylum Actinomycetota; class Actinomycetes; order Propionibacteriales; family Nocardioidaceae; genus Nocardioides. Next base: position 59,651 of record NZ_JAYSFM010000011.1, on the reverse strand, counting down.
GCCCGTGACGCTGTGGTTCCTCTACCTGATGCTCGGCGTGATGCTGCTGCGCTTCGGCCCTCTGCTCGTCCTCACCCCCTGCGTCATCGCCGCCGCGGTGTGGAGCTCGGTGGAGTCGGGCCTGGTGGGGGAGCGCGCGATCCTCGGGCTCCTGATCCTGTCCCTCGGCGCCGTCCTGGTGCTCTACCAGTCGAGCCGCCAGCGGTCGGGGCTGCCGATGGCGCTGAGCGAGGCGGTGCTGACCCAGCTGCGCGACCGGCTGCAGCGGCAGGGTGTCGTGCCCGCGCTGCCCGTGGGCTGGCGGTCGCAGTCGGCGACGATCACCGCGAACGGCCCGAGCTACGCCGGTGACTTCCTCGTCGCCGACCTCCGCGACGGACGCTGGCTGGAGATGGCCCTCGTCGACGTCTGCGGCAAGGGCACGTCGGTCGGCCCGCAGGCGCTGCAGTTCGCCGGAGCGCTGGGCGGGCTCATCGGTGCGCTCCCCCCGGCCGAGCTGATGTCCGCGGCCAACCACTTCCTGCTGAGGCAGGAGTCCGACGAGTCGCTGGCGACCGCGGTTCACCTCAAGGTCGACCTGGTGACCGGCGACTACACGATCACCAGCGCCGGTCACCCGCCGGCACTGCACTGGCACCTCGGCACGCGGGGCTGGACGGTCGACAACGCCCGCGGGATGGCGCTGGGCGTCATCGCTGAGGCCGACTTCACCCCGAGCCGTGGTCGCCTGCAGCCGGGCGAGGCGCTGATGTTCTACACCGACGGCGTCGTGGAGACCTCCGACCGCGACCTCGACGACGGGATCGACTGGCTGCGCGACCAGGCGCTCCAGGCCGTCGACGCCCGCGGCTTCAACGGGATGCCCAAGCGGGTGCTGAAGAAGGTGCCGCGCGGCGACGACGACCGGGCCCTGCTGGTCCTCGAGCGGCTGCCGCTCACCTCACCCGAGCGCGACAGTGCCCACGCGGGCTGACCGAGGATCAGGCCCCGCGGGAGTAGAGGTCGCGGATCACGTCCTCGATGTCGGGCTCCTGGATGGACAGGTCGGCCACGTCGTACGCCGCCGCCACCGCGGCCACGATCGGAGCCGCGCTGGCCTCGGTCGGGAAGGAGAGCCACTGGCGCGGCCCCTCGACCTTGCGGACGGTCGCGCCGGGCACCTCGATCGGGTCGGCCTCGTCGACCAGGTCCACGACGAGGGTGCGTGCCGACCCGCCCTGGGCGTGCAGGCCCGCGAGCGAGCCGTCGTACACCGCGGTGCCGTGGTCGATCACGATGACCCGGTCGCAGAGCGCCTCGATGTCCTGGAGGTCGTGGGTGGTCAGCAGCAGGGTGGTGCCGCGCTCGGCGTTCAGCGCGCGGAGGAACTCGCGCAGGCGCCCCTTGCTGACCACGTCGAGGCCGATGGTGGGCTCGTCGAGGTAGACCACCTCGGGGTCGTGGAGCAGCGCCGCGGTGATGTCGCCGCGCATCCGCTGCCCCAGGCTGAGCTGGCGCACCGGGGTGTCGAGCTGGGCGCCGAGGTCGAGCAGGTCGATGAAGCGGTCGAGGTTCGCGCGGTAGCGCTCCGGCGAGATTCGGTACATCTTCTGGAGCAGGTCGAAGGAGTCGCGCAGCGGTAGGTCCCACCACAGTGTGGACCGCTGGCCGAAGACCACGCCGATCCGCCGGGCGAGCTCGACGCGCTGACGGCTCGGGTCGAGGCCGGCCACCCGCACCTCGCCGCCCGTGGGCACCAGGATGCCGGTCAGCATCTTGATGGTGGTCGACTTCCCGGCGCCGTTGGGCCCGATGTAGCCGACCATCTCGCCGGGCTCGACGGAGAAGGTGAGGTCGTGCACGGCCCGCACCTGGTCGCGCACCCGGCGACGACGGCCCTCCACCTGACGGCGTACGTCGAAGGTGCGCTCGAGGTCGCGCACGTCGATGAGCGGCTGGGACATGGGCGTCAGCTCCCGGTCGAGGTGTAGTGGCGGACGCCGGTGCGCCAGACCAGCAGCGCGGCCGCCATGGTCAGGACGCCGGCGAGCGGCGAGGCGAACTGGAAGGCGTCGGGCGTGCCGAAGGGGTCGGTGCGGCCGAGGAGGTAGAGGCAGGGGTACCAGTTCACGAACGCGACCGGGACCACGAACGTCAGCCCCACGAACACCTCCCGCGGGAAGATGTTGAGCGGGTACTGCGTCACCGTCGCGCCGCCGTAGGTGAAGGCGTTCGCGAACTCGCTGGCGTCGGTCGTCCAGAACTGGACGCAGGAGAAGCCCACGAAGAGCCCGAAGAACACCAGCGCACCGCTGACGAGCATCGAGACCGCGACCAGCACCCGCAGCGGCGTCCAGTCGACGTAGGTGCACGCCCAGCCGAACACCACGGCAGCCTGGGTCAGCCGCCCCAGACGTCTCAGGGTGAACTGGTCGGCGCACACCTGCACCAGCAGGGGCACCGGCTTGGTCATCATCTGGTCGAGCCGCCCGGTGCGGATGTAGGTGCCGATCCGCTCCACGCTGCCGATCGCGGTGTCGGCGATGGCGAGCGCCAGCGAGGCACTGCCGTAGAGCAGCGCGACCTCGTGCAGGGAGAAGCCCTTCAGGTCCTGGAGGTGGGCGAACATGATCCAGAGCCCGACGAAGTCCAGCCCGGTGATCAGCCCGTTGCCGACCGCGAGCAGCACGAACGAGGTGGGGTACTGCCAGGCGGCGCGGATCCAGAGCCAGGCGATCTGGCCGTAGGTGCGGAGGTGCTCAGCCACCCTGCACCACCACCTTGCGGGTCGCGAGCCGCAGCACGCCCTGGCACGCGGCGAGCAGGAGGACGGCCCAGAGCACCTGGAAGCCGAGCGCGGCGGCGAGGTCGGCACCGGTGTGCTTGCCGAGCCAGATGTCGGCCGGCACCTGGACGTACGACGCCCACGGCAGGGCCCGCGCCAGCGTGCCGAGCCAGCCGGGGAACAGCACCAGCGGCAGCATCATCCCGCTGAAGAAGATCGCGAACGCACCGCTCATCACCTTCACCCCCGACTGGTCGAGCAGCCAGAAGGCGGTGCTCGCGACGAGGAAGCGGATCGCGAAGCTCACCACGACAGCCAGGACCAGCGACACGGCGAACGCGCCAGCACCGAGGGCCGAGGGCAGGGCGATGTCGAAGACGACGAGCCCGATGAGCGTGGGCCCGAACCCGCGCGTGACGAGGTGGTACGCCGCCCGGCCGAGGTCGGCGGCGAGGTACCAGCCGACCAGCCCGACCGGCCGGTAGAGGTCGATCGCCACGTCGCCGGTGCGGATCCGCTCGGCGAGGTCGTCGGTGGTGCCGCCTCCCCACAGGGCGATCGTCATCAGCAGCGCCTGGCCGAGCCAGACGTAGGTCACCGCGTCCTGCTGGTCGTAGCCACCCGCGGTCGGGTTGGCCTGCCACAGCGCGATGTAGGCGAAGGAGTAGATGATCCCGAAGACGGAGTTGGTGAAGATCCCGGCCAGGGTGGCTGCGCGGTAGGTGGAGTAGCGGCGGAAGGCCCGGGTCGCGATGGCGACGTGCAGCATCCGCTTCCCCCTCGACGCGATCGATCCCCGACACCCCACCAGGAGGGGGCCGGGGATCGTCTCACACCGGGGAGGTGCCGCGCACCTCGGACGAGCAGAGGCGGGTCAGCTGTGGCGGACCAGGTTGACCACGCCGATCATCCGCCCCTGGGAGTCGCGGGTGATGGCGATGCCGGCGCGCTTGGCGCGCGGGCTGAGCAGGATGGCGCGGTGGCCGGGGGAGTCGAGCCACAGGTCGACCATCGCGCGCGGCGTGAGGCCGCTGCCGCGGACCAAGGTCTCGCCGGCCCAGGAGTTGTCGCACCGGTTGATGACCTCGTTCTGGTCGCGGTGCTCGAAGAGGCCGGTGCGGGCGATGCGCTCGCCCCACTGCTCGGCCAGACGGTCGGTGCACGCGTCGAAGACCCAGACCTTGGCCAGGCCGTTGGCGGCGCGGGCGGTGTTGATCTCGGCCATCAGCCGGTCCTCGAGCTCGTCCATGGAGAGGCTGCTGACGTCCTTGGCGCTGTTCGCCGCGGCGACGGCTCCGAAGGGGACGGGCCAGGTCGCGCTGCGCGCCGTGGCGGGGGCAGCGACCAGCACCGTGGTGGCGACGACGGCGGTCGCCAGCAGAGAGACGAGTCGGGACTGCACGGGAGGCTCCTCCAGGGGGCAGATCCGCGGTGGGGGTGGGGGTGCGAATCTTGAGAGAATCTTTTGAGATTCCCGCTTGAGAGTACGACGAAGGTGTGCTGGAAGTCGATTCTTTGAGCGTCAGGCCGACGACTCGTCCGCGCTTCGTCAACATTCGTCGCGAAAGCACCGGACCACCGTCTGGAGGAATGAAAGCGGTCCCGGCGCGAGGGCATGAGCGGAATGACGAAAGAAGGCCCCTCTGGTCTGGACCGCGTCGGGTCCGGACCGGAGGGGCCTTCTCGGTGCCGCGGGACCCGAAGGCCGCGCGACGGAGGCTCAGTGCTGGTAGGTGCCGTGGATGATCGCGCGGCCCAGGGTCTTGAAGGCGAGGTTGAAGGAGACGACCGCGTTGGAGGCCGACTCGTCGACGCCGAGCGTGGCGTCCTTCACCGCGTGCACCACGAAGAAGTAGCGGTGCGGCTGGTCGCCCTGCGGGGGAGCCGCCCCCATGAAGCCGGCCTCGCCGCCGTCGTTGCGCACGTGGAAGGCCTTGCCGGGGAGGTCGCCCGAGGCGGCGCCGGTGTCCAGCGAGGTGACGTCGGCCGGGATGTCGACCAGGCCCCAGTGCCAGAACCCGCTGGGGGTCGGCGCGTCGGGGTCGAAGCACGTGACGACGTAGGACTGCGTCCCCTCGGGGGCACCCGACCAGCTCAGCTGGGGTGAGGTGTTGCCCTTGTCGGCCACCTGGTCGTCCTTGAGCGGCGCACCGTCGGTGACGTCGTCGCTGGTGACGGTGAAGGACGCGGTCGCCGGGAGGTAGTCGTAGGGGTTCGGGCTGACAGGTCGCTCGATGCTCATTCCTCGAACCTAGCGATCAGGTCCACGCGGCGGGTAGGGACAATGAGCGAATGACCGACCACAGCGCGCCGGCCGCCCACCCCTACCTGGCCGGGCTGGTCCTCGCCGGCCGGAAGGTCGTCGTCGTCGGCGGCGGCCACGTCGCCCAGCGCCGGGTGCCGGCGCTGCTGGCAACCGGCGCGGTGGTGACCCTGGTGAGCCCCGAGGTCACGCCGGCGATCGAGGGGCTGGGTGGCGAGCTGACGCTGGTGCTCCGCGACTTCGTGGAGACCGACCTCGACGGCGCCTGGTACGTCGTCGCCGCGACCGACGACCCGGAGGTCAACGCGCGCGTCGTCGCCGCGGCCGAGAGCCGCCACACCTTCTGCGTCCGCGCCGACGACGCCCTCGGCGGCACCGCGTGGACCCCCGCGGTCGGCCACCACGGCAGCCTGACCGTCGGCGTGCTCGGCAACCGCGAGCCACGGAAGTCCGCGGCCCTGCGCGACGACATCGTCACCGCCCTGCGCGACGGGCACCTGACCGCGTCCGACGCCCTCGACCGCACGCCCGGCGTGGTCCTCGTCGGCGGCGGGCCGGGCGAGCCGGAGCTCGTCACCGTCGCCGCCCGTCACGCGCTGGCCTCGGCCGACGTCGTCGTCGCGGACCGCCTCGCCCCGCGCGAGCTCCTCGACGAGCTCGGCCCGCACGTCGAGCTGATCGACGTCGCCAAGCTGCCGCGCGGCCGCTCGGCGTCGCAGGACTACATCAACGAGGTGATCGTCGACCGCGCCCGCGCCGGCAAGCGCGTGGTCCGGTTCAAGGGCGGCGACAACTTCGTGTTCGGCCGCGGCTACGAGGAGCTGCTGGCCTGCGCGGCCGCCGACGTGCCCGTCACCGTCGTACCAGGACTCACCTCGGCCATCGCGGTCCCGGCGCGGGTGGGCATCCCCGTCACCCACCGCGGCGTGGCCCACGAGTTCACCGTCATCTCCGGCCACATCCCACCCGGCCACCCCGACTCGCTGGTCGAGTGGGACGCCGTCGCGCGGATGCGCGGCACGGTCGTGCTCCTCATGGCCGTGGACAACGCCCCGGCGATCGCGGAGACGCTCGTCGCGGGTGGCCGTCCGGCCTCGACGCCGGTGGGGGTGGTCGTCGACGGCACCATGCCGACCGAGCGGACCGTGCTGTCGACGCTCGGGTCGCTGGCCGACGACCTGACCGCCCACGAGGTCGTCCCGCCGGCGATCATCGTGATCGGCGACGTCGTCGCGGTGGCGCGCCCGGAGCACTACGCGGATCGCGGGCAGGCGCGTGGCTGAGCGCGTCGACCTGACCGACCCCGACGACCCGAGGCTGGCCGACTACCGCGACCTGCGCGACGTCGAGCTCCGCAAGCACCTCGAGGCCGAGCACGGCCTCTTCCTCGCCGAGGGGGAGAAGGTCGTCCGCCGTGCCGTCGAGGGCGGCTACGAGGCGCGCTCGTTCCTGATGGCGCCGCGGTGGCTCGAGGGCCTGTCCGACGTGCTCGCCGCGAGCAGTGGCCCCTGCTACGTCCTGTCCGAGCAGCTGATCGAGCAGGTGACGGGCTTCCACGTCCACCGGGGTGCCCTCGCCTCCCTGCGCCGCCGACCGCTCCCGGCGGTCGCGGACGTCCTCGAGGGGGCGCGCTCCGTGCTCGTGCTGGAGGACCTCGTCGACCACACCAACGTGGGGGCGATCTTCCGCTCGGGCGCGGCCCTCGGCTTCGACGCGGTGCTGCTCGCGCCCCGGTGCGCCGACCCGCTCTACCGGCGCTCGATCAAGGTCGGCATGGGTGCGGTCTTCACCACGCCGTGGACCCGCCTCCCCGACTGGTACGACGCCCTGCCGGACCTCTCCCGCCGTGGGTTCACCACGGTCGCGCTCACGCTCTCGTCCGACTCCGTCCCGATCGAGGACGCCGTCGACGGGGTCGACCGGCTCGCCCTCGTGCTCGGCTCGGAGGGACACGGCCTCTCCGCGCGCTGGGAGGCCGCCGCGGACCGCCGGGCGATCATCCCGATGCGGGCGGGCATCGACTCGCTCAACGTCGCCGCCGCGACCGCCGTGGCCTGCTACGCCGCCGCGCGTCGCTGACCCGCTACCCGCGGACGCGGTGCCGCAGCCGGCGCGCGACCACGACGACCACGACGACGGCCAGCAGGACGTACACGACGTTGCCGACGCTGCCGACGTACGCCTCCACGCGGTGCCACTGCGCCCCGAGCTCGTAGCCGGCGAGGATGAGGGCGGCGTTCCAGACCAGGCTGCCGGCGGTGGTGAAGAGGCAGAAGGTCGCCAGCGGCATGCGGTCCACGCCCGCCGGGATCGACACCAGGCTGCGCACGCCCGGCACCAACCGGCCGAGGAGCACCGCGGCGCGACCGTGGTCGCCGAACCACGCGACCGCCTTGCGGACGTCGTCGGCGTGCATGAGCGGGATCCGGTCGGCGAGCGCGCAGGTGCGCTCGAGGCCCCACGCCGCACCCAGCCAGTAGAGGAGGAGGGCGCCGGCGAGCGACCCGGCCGTCGCCCACACGATGGCCGCGACCAGGCCGTAGTGGCCCTGGCTCGCGGTGTAGCCGGCCAGCGGGAGCACCAGCTCGCTCGGCACGGGCGGGAACACCGTCTCCAGCGCGGTGGCCAGGCCGACGCCGGGGGAGCCGATCGTCCGCATGACGAGGACGACCCAGTCCAGAACTGCGTCCACTGCGTGCCCGTCAGCCGCGGCGACGCAGGGTCTCGTGGAGCACGATGGACCCCGCGACGGCGGCGTTGAGCGAGGAGGCGGTGCCGACCATCGGGATGCTCACGATGTCGTCGCAGGCCGTCCGCCAGCCCGAGGAGATGCCGTGGGTCTCGTTGCCGACGACGAGCACGACCCGCCCGTCGAGGGGCGCGTCGGCCAGCGCCGTGCCGTGCTCGTCGGTGCCGACGATGCGGTAGCCGTGGGCGTGCGCGTGCTCGACGAGCGGCCCGTGCGTCGGCACCCGGAGCACGGTCAGCGCGAAGAGCGACCCGGTGCTGGCCCGGACGGCCTGCGGGTCGTAGGGGTCGGCGGCGTGGCCGGTGACGACCAGGGCCGAGGCACCGAAGGCGTCCGCGGACCGCGCGAGCGTGCCGATGTTGCCCGGGCTGGTCGGCCGGTCGAACACCACGATCGGGCCGTGCGGGCGCGCGGAGTCACCGAGGCGCGCGACGCCGTCCTCGGGCATCTCGACGACGGCGACCAGCTCGGCGCCCTCCTCGCGGCCACTGAGCCGGGCGTGGAGCTCGGGGGAGAGGACCACCCGCTCGGCCGGGGTCGTGGCCCAGAGCCCGTCGGCCCAGGCCGAGCCCGTCCCGTCGGCCCGCAGGAGAGCACGGATCGTCCAGCCCTCCTCGACGGCCCGGGTGATCGGGCGGACGCCCTGCACCAGGAACTCGCGGTTGCGATGGCGCTTCGAGCGGTTGGTCAGCAGCGCCTCCCACTGCTGGAAGCGGGCGTTCTCGCGGGTGACGCGGAGCTCGGTCACTCGGCCGGCCAGGTGAGGGGGTAGTCCTCGGCCGAGGCGTCGTGCTTCTTGGTCAGCCGCTTGCGCGACTTCGAGGAGAGCCGGTCGCCGAAGACGGTGCCGAGGGTGTGGTCGGTCTCGTGCTGGAGGCAGCGGGCGAGCAGCCCGTCGCCCTCGAAGCTCACCGGCTCGCCGTCGAGCCCGGTGCCGTCGACCCGCGCCCAGTCGGGGCGGGCGCACGGCTCGAAGGAGCCGGGGAAGGACAGGCAGCCCTCGTCGTCGTCCTCGAGGTGGCGGTCCTTGCCCTCCGGCAGCGTGAGCACGGGGTTGCAGACCAGCCCGACGGTGCGCTCGCCCGAGTCGTCGGGGCAGTCGAAGACGAACATCGCCACGTCCTCGCCGATCTGGCAGGCGGCCAGGCCCACCCCGTCGGCGGCGTACATCGTGGCCACCATGTCGGCGGCGAGGCTCGCGAGCGCGTCGTCGTACGACGTCACGGGCGCCTGCGGACGGTGCATGACGGGCGTGCCCCACCGCGTGATCGCGCGCACCGTGCCACCCTCGGGGAGTGGGCCGTGCGGCGCCCGGGGATCGGCGTGGACGTCGGTCGGCTCGTCGGGCATGCGGTGGATCCTAGCGAGGAGGTGGGTCGTGACCGGCACCACGGGGCGCCCTCTGGCGAAAGGTGTAACTCAGAGTTACAGTTTGCTCATGTCCATCATGAACAGCCTCCGGCCCGGCGGCCGCAACGGGTTGTCCTCCCGGGAGACCCGCGACCCCATCGGTCTCGCCGTCGCCGCCGTGAACCGGCTGGCGCAGAGCGACCTCATCGACCGCGTCGGCCTGCGCCGCCAGACCGAGCAGGTCGTCTACTCGACCACGCGCAACGGCTTCCGGGTGGCGACCGCCGCCGGCCGCACGTTCGCCCGGGCCGGGCGACGCACCGCGGGCGAGCGGCCCGCCGCCGCCGAGACGCGGGGCCTCTTCGACCTGACCCCGACCGAGGACGAGCAGATGCTCGTCGACGTGGTCGCCGAGCTGGCGAGCGAGGTGCTCCGGCCGGCTGCCGCCGAGGCCGACGAGGCCTGCGCCGCCCCCGCCGGGGTCCTCGAGGCCGCGCAGGAGATCGGCCTGCCGACGCTCGGCGTGCCCGAGCCCCTCGGCGGCATCATGGAGGAGCGCTCGGCCATGGCCGGCACCCTGGTCGCCGAGGCGCTGGCCACCGGCGACATGGGGCTGGCGGTCGCCACCCTCGCGCCCGGCGCCGTCGCCACGGCGATCGGGCTCTGGGGCACCGAGGCGCAGCAGCAGACCTACCTCCCCGCCTTCACGGGGGACGACGTCCCCGTCGCCGCCCTGACGATCGCCGAGCCGACGGTGCTCTTCGACCCGTTCGCCCTGTCCACCACGGCGCTCCGCGACGGCGACGGCTTCGTGCTCGACGGCGTGAAGTCTGCGGTCGTCCGCGGCGCCGAGGCCGAGCTCTTCGTGGTCGCCGCGATGCTCGACGGCACCCCGGCGCTGTTCCTCGTCGAGTCCGGCGCCGACGGCCTCGAGGTCGAGGCCGACCCCTCGATGGGTGTCCGGGCCGCCGGCCTCGCGCGTCTCCACCTCACCGGCGTACGCGTCGGGGCGGACGCGCTGCTCGGCGACACCGACGGCACGGCCTACACCGAGTGCGTACGCCTCTCGCGCCTCGCCTGGTGCGCCCTGGCGGTCGGCACCGGCCAGGCGGTCCTCGACTACGTCAAGGACTACGTCAACGAGCGGCAGGCCTTCGGTGAGCCCGTGAGCCACCGCCAGTCGGTCGCCTTCATGGTCGCCGACATCGCCATCGAGCTCCAGGCCATGCGGCTGCTGACGTGGAAGGCCGCCTCGCGCGCCACCCGCGGGCAGGACTTCGCCCGCGAGGTAGGCCTGGCCCGCCAGCTGTGCGCGGAGAAGGGCATGAAGATCGGCCTCGACGGCGTCCAGCTGCTCGGCGGCCACGGCTTCGTCAAGGAGCACCCGGTCGAACGGTGGTACCGCGACCTGCGGGCCGTCGGCGTGATGGAAGGTGCGGTGATGGTATGAACCACCCCATTCAAATGCTCACTTCGTTCCGCTTTGAACGGGGACCCCGGCGATGATCAACCTCGAGACCCCGAAGAAGCAGGCCGCGCTCATCGACCAGGCCCACCAGCTGGCGATGAACATGCTGCGCCCGATCTCCCGCAAGTACGACCGGGCCGAGCACGAGTACCCCAAGGAGCTCGACATGCTCGCCGCGCTGATCGACGGCGTGAGCGAGACCGGTGCCAGCAGCGGCGCCGGCGCGGGTGGCGTACGTCGTGATGACAAGCAGGGCGACTCCGACCGGGTGCGCAACGGCGCCAACCTCGCCTCCGCCCTCTCCATCGCCGAGATGTGCTGGGGCGACACCGCCCTGCTGCTGTCGATGCCGCGCCAGGGCCTGGGCAACTCCGCCATCGCCTCGGTGGCCAACGAGGAGCAGCTCGCCCGCTACGAAGGCACGTGGGCGGCCATGGCGATCACCGAGCCGGGCACTGGCTCCGACTCGGCGAACATCACCACCACCGCGGTGCTCGACGGCGATGAGTACGTCCTCAACGGCGAGAAGATCTTCGTGACCTCCGGTGACCGCGCCGACAGCGTCGTCGTGTGGGCGACGCTCGACAAGTCGCTCGGCCGGGCCGCGATCAAGTCGTTCCTGGTCCGCAAGGACAACCCCGGCCTCAAGGTCGAGCGCCTCGAGCACAAGCTCGGGATCCGCGCCTCCGACACAGCGGTGATCACCTTCACCGACTGCCGGGTGCCCGCCGAGGACCTGCTCGGCTCGCCGGAGATCGACACCAAGTCCGGCTTCGGCGGCGCGATGGCGACCTTCGACAACACGCGCCCGCTGGTCGCCGGGATGGCGGTCGGCTGCGCCCGCGCGTCCCTCGACCTGACCCGCGACCTGCTCGAGCAGGCCGGGGTCGTCATCGACTACGACAGGCCGGCGCAGTCGCAGTCGGCGGCCGCGGCGAAGTTCCTCCAGCTCGAGGCCGACTGGGAGGGCGCGAAGCTGCTGATGATGCAGGCGGCCTGGATGGCCGACAACCGCAAGCCCAACTCGCTCGAGGCGTCGATGGCCAAGGCCAAGGCCGGCCGGGTCGGCTCCGACGTGACGCTGTCGTGCGTCCAGCTGTGCGGGACCCTCGGCTACAGCGAGGCCGAGCTGCTGGAGAAGTGGGCCCGCGACTCCAAGATCCTCGACATCTTCGAGGGCACCCAGCAGATCCAGCAGCTGATCGTGGCCCGCCGGGTGCTCGGGCTGACGAGCGCCCAGCTCCGCTGACGCAGAACGCGACGAAGCCCTCCCGGGATCCCGGGAGGGCTTCGTGCGTGCGCGGTCAGGAGACGGACTTGAAGGGGTCGTGCTCGGAGAGCAGCTTGTCGACACGGGCCTGGTCGAGGCGGTGGAAGACCCGCTGGTCCTCCTGGGCGTCGCGGACGACCTTGGCGAGCGTGAAGGTCGAGGTCGTCAGGTAGAGGGTGCCGAGGGCCAGGAAGCCCTTGATCCACGGGTCGGCGTCCATGAAGTAGATCGCGACCAGCATGGCGAAGAGGGCGGCGCCGAACGAGATGGCGGCCTGGGCGGCGAAGGCGGCGGTGTTCTTGGCGGTGGAGTCGGTCTTGGAGGTCATGGCAGAAGCGTGCGCGCGCGAGGCGCCAAGCGAATCTGCCGGACTACCCGATCGCTCCTGAGTACGGGCACCCGACCCGCCCCGGTACGTTCGGGCCATGCCAGACCAGCCCGATCACATGTCGCCCGAGGAGTTCCGACGGCAGGGCCACGCAGCCATCGACTGGATCGCCGACTACTGGGCCTCGCTCGACGACCTGCCGGTGCGCGCGCAGGTCGCGCCCGGTGACGTACGCCGTCAGCTGCCCGCGTCGGCCCCGGAGGACGGCGAGCCGTTCGACGCCGTGTTGGCCGACCTCGACCGGATCGTCGTGCCCGGGCTGACGCACTGGCAGCACCCACGCTTCTTCGCGTACTTCCCGGCCAACTCCTCGCCCGCCGCGATCCTCGGCGACCTCATCTCCAGCGGCATCGGGGCGCAGGGGATGATCTGGGCGACCAGCCCGGCCGTGACCGAGGTCGAGCAGGTCGTCCTCGACTGGTTCGCCGAGGCGCTCGGCCTGCCGGACGCGTTCCGCAGCGACGGCCCGGGTGGCGGCGTCATCCAGGACACCGCGTCGACGGCCACCTTCACGGCGCTGCTGTCCGCCCTGCACCGGGCGAGTGGGGGACAGGCACGGGTGCACGGCGTGGGTGGCGAGCGGTGGCGCGTCTACGGCTCCACGCAAGCGCACTCGTCGCTGGTGAAGGCCGCGATGATGGCCGGCCTGGGCGAGGACGCGGTGCGCACCGTCGACGTCGATCCCACCACCCAGGCGATGGACGTCGACGCCTTGCGCGATGCGATCGTCGAGGACGTCGAGGCCGGCCTGCGTCCCGTCATGGTGCACGTCGCCTCGGGCAGCACCTCGACCGGCGCGATGGACGACGTGACCGCGGTCGCCGAGGTCGTCCGCGACTGGGGCGTGTGGCTCCACGTCGACGCCGCGTGGGCCGGCGTCGCCGCGGTCTGCCCCGAGCACCGCGACCACCTCGCCGGCGTCGAGGCGGCCGACTCGTTCGTGACCAACCCGCACAAGTGGCTGCTCACCACCTTCGACTGCAGCACGTTCTGGGTGCGTGACCGGGCCGCCCTGACCGGCGCGCTGTCGATCCTGCCGGAGTACCTCCGCAACGCCGCCACCGAGTCGGGCGAGGTCGTCGACTACCGCGACTGGCACCCGCAGCTCGGGCGCCGGTTCCGGGCGATCAAGCTGTGGGCGGTGCTGCGGACCTACGGCATCGAGGGGCTCCGGGCGCACGTCCGCAGCGGGGTCGCACTGGCCGAGCACGTGGCCGACCTGGTCCGCGCGGACGGCCGCTTCGAGCTGGTCACCGAGCCGGCGCTGTCGCTCGTCGTCTTCCGGCTCCGGTCCGGTGACGAGCAGACCCTGGCCGCGATGGAGGCCGTCAACGCGTCGGGCGAGGCCTACCTGAGCCACACCACCGTCAACGGACGCGCGGCCATCCGCCTCGCGGTCGGCAGTTGGCGCACCACGCTCGCCGACGTCGATCGCACCTGGCACGCGCTCCAGGAGGCCGCCGCACGCGGCTGACATCGACGCCTCGCCGCGCTCGAGGCAGCCGACGTCGGGCTCGTCCGAGCCGCAGGGGTCCGCTGCGTAGACTCCGGCCAGTGCAGTTCCTCCACGAGAACCCGGGCCACGACCTCACCTACGACGACGTCTTCATGGTTCCCCGCCGCTCCTCCGTGGCCAGCCGCTACGACGTCGACCTGGCCACCGCCGACGGCACAGGCGCGACGCTGCCGCTCGTCGTCGCGAACATGACGGCGATCGCCGGCAAGCGGATGGCCGAGACCGTCGCCCGCCGCGGTGGCATCACCGTCATCCCGCAGGACATCCCGATCCCGGTGGTCACCGACGTGGTCGCCTGGGTCAAGCAGCGGCACCAGGTCTTCGACACCCCGATCGAGCTGCGCCCCGACCAGACGGTCGCCGAGGCGCTGGCGCTGATCCCCAAGCGCGCGCACAAGGCCGCCGTCGTCGTCGAGGACGGCCGTCCGGTCGGTGTGGTGTCCGAGGCCGACTGCGCCGAGGTGGACCGCTTCGCGCAGGTGCAGGCCGTGATGAACCGGTCGGTCGTCACCGTGTCCGACACCACCGACCCACGCGAGGTCTACGACGCCATCGAACGCGCCAAGGCGCCGCTGGCCGTCGCAGTGTCCGAGAGCGGCGAGCTGATCGGCGTGCTGACCCGGCTCGGCGCCTTGCGGGCCACGCTCTACACGCCGGCGGTCGACGCCCACGGCGGCCTGCGGATCGCCGCGGCCGTCGGCGTCAACGGCGAGGTCGCCGACCGGGCTGCCGACCTGCTCGCCGCGGGCGTCGACTGCCTCGTCGTCGACACCGCGCACGGCCACCAGGACCGGATGCTCCAGGCCCTGCAGGCGGTCCGGGCGCTGTCCCCGACGGTCCCGATCGCCGCGGGCAACGTCGTGTCGGCCGAGGGCACCCGGGCGCTGATCGAGGCGGGTGCCGACATCGTCAAGGTGGGCGTCGGGCCCGGTGCCATGTGCACCACCCGGATGATGACCGGCGTCGGGCGACCGCAGTTCTCCGCGGTGCTGGAGTGCGCGACCCAGGCCCGCGAGCTCGGCAAGCACGTCTGGGCGGACGGCGGCGTACGCCACCCGCGCGACGTCGCGCTCGCCCTGGCGGCCGGCGCCTCGTCGGTGATGATCGGCTCGTGGTTCGCCGGCACCCACGAGTCGCCCGGCGACCTGATGCACGACGCCGACGGCCGCCCGTTCAAGGTGTCCTTCGGGATGGCCTCGGCCCGCGCGGTGGCCAACCGCACGGCCGGCGAGTCGTCGTACGACCGGGCCCGCAAGGGCCTCTACGAGGAGGGCATCTCGTCCTCCCGGATGTACCTCGACCCCGACCGCCCCGGCGTCGAGGACCTCATCGACCAGATCTGCTCCGGCGTGCGGTCCTCGTGCACCTATGCAGGCGCCAGCGACCTCGCGCAGCTCCACGAGCGGGCGCTGGTCGGCGTCCAGTCCGCCGCCGGCTTCCACGAGGGCCGGCCCCTCGAGAAGTCCTGGTGACCGCCGTGCGGGAGCTCGACTACGTCTTCGTGATGACCTACGGGCGGTCGGGATCGACCCTGCTCATGGGCATCCTCAACTCGATCCCGGGCTGGTTGCTGCGGGGCGAGAACCGCCACGCCATGCGGCACCTCTACGAGTTCCACCGCAGCGGGCTCGCCGAGCGGGCGCGCGTGGACGCGCAGCGGGCCAGCCAGCCGACGCACCCGTGGTACGGCATCGAGGGCTTCCCCGAGGTCGCCTCGCTCCAGCACGTCCGCGCGCTCGCCGAGGCGACGCTGCTGCGGCCGGAGCACGACACGCGGGTCAGCGGCTTCAAGGAGATCCGCTGGTACGACGCCGACCTGCCGGACTACGTCGAGTTCCTGCGCCAGGTCTTCCCCGGCGCACGGTTCGTGGTCAACACCCGCAACCTCGCGGACGTGGCGGCCAGCAACTACTGGACGCACAAGGACGACCCGCTCGCCCAGGTGCAGGCGATCGAGGAGAAGATCCTCGCCACTGCGGAGGGCCTGGGCGACGCCGCGTACCGGGTCCACTACGACGACTACGTCGCCGACCCGGGCGTGCTGCGTGGCCTCTTCGACTGGCTCGGTGAGGTCTACGACCAGAACCGCGTCGAGGCCGTGCTCGCCACCCCGCACTCGCGGATGGGCAAGCACCGGGACGCGGAGTGACGTCCCGCGTGCTGGTGGTCTCGGCCACGGCGGCGGAGGCCGCCCACGTGCCACCCGACCTGCCGCTCGTGATCACCGGCCTCGGCAAGGTCGCCGCTGCCACCGCGACCGCGCGCGCCCTCGCGACGTACGACGACCTCGCCGGGCTGGTCGTGGTCAACATCGGCACCGCCGGCGCCCTCCGACCCGGTCTGGCCGGCCTGTTCGAGCCGGGCACGGTGCTCAACCACGACCTGAGCGCCGACGTGATCCGCGCCCTCGGCTACGACCCGCAGGAGCGGCTCGAGGTGGGGGAGTCGGACGTGGTGCTCGCGACCGGCGACGTGTTCGTGAGCGACCCCGTCGTCCGCGACGCGCTGGCCGAGCGCGCCCACCTCGTCGACATGGAGGGCTACGCCGTGGCATTTGCCTGCCGCGAGGCCGGCGTCCCGGTCCGGCTGGTCAAGCACGTCTCCGACGCCGCCGACGAGTCGGCGATGGACTGGCCCTCGCTCGTCGAGGCCTCGGCGCGGGTGCTCGGAGAGTGGCTGGTCGACCACACCTGACGCCCACACGTGTCCGAGAACTTGCCGTCGGAACGTGTCCCGGAGGGCAGGAGCTCGCACACGTGTGTGAGGTCAGGACTCCTCCGACCTGCGCTGAGCTGACTCAGCGTGAGGTGTTCGCCGTACGTCCCTTGGTGACGCCGACGAACGCCTGGGTGACGTCGTCGTCGCGCTCGACCTGCCAGACGAGCGCGATCGTGGTCGGCTCGAGGTCGGTGACCACGCGGCTGACGACGTCCTTCCTCTGGTGGAGGCGCGCGATCGACATCGGCACGATCACGACGCCGGTGCCGGCGGCGACCGTCTCGATCGCCTCCTGCTCGGTCATCGACGGCCAGTCGAGCTGCTCGGCAGCCGGCGTCCAGCCGCTGGAGTGCGAGCGCACCAGCTGCTCGTCGACCAGGTCGGCCGTGGTGACCTCCTCGTCAGCGGCTGCCAGGACGTGCTCGCGGGAGGCGACGGCGACCTGCAGCTCGTCGTAGAGCTTCACCTGGTGCAGGCCGTCGCGGTCGACGGGCAGCCGCACGATGGCCATGTCGAGACTGCCGTCGCGCACCCCGTCGAGCTGCTCGGCCTCCGTCACCGGCACGAGCTCCAGCGGCTCGCGCCGGCGGTCGCGCCAGTGGCGGGCCCACTTGTCGGGGGTCGCGCCGGTGACGAAGCCGATCCGCAGCGTGTCGGTCATGGGACCGACCCTAGGCCCGTCAGGCGCTCGGGTCCTTCTCGACGGACAGCACGAAGTCGTCGCCGTGCTCGGTCACGCCGGTGATGACGGCGGCCTCGACGGCCTCGAGGGCGTACTTGCGGCGCACCACCATCGGGTCCTGGCCGAGGTCCTTCACGAGCGCGGCGGCGAGGCCGATCATGATCAGCACGAACGGCAGGGCGGCGATGACCGTGATGGTCTGCAGTCCGCTGAGCGCGTCGGCGCCACCCACGAGCAGCATCACCGCGGCGACCGCACCGGTGGCGACACCCCAGAAGATCACCGTCGGACGGCTCGGGTGGATGGTGCCGCGCTCGGAGAGCGAGCCCATCACGATGGAGGCCGCGTCGGCGCCGGAGACGAAGAAGATGCCGACCAGGACCATCACGACGACGCTGGAGACCGTGGCCAGCGGGTAGGCCTCGAGGGTGCTGAAGAGCTGCTGCTCCAGGCCGCCGGCGCCGGCGACGTCGGTGCCCTTCTGCTGCAGGTCGATGGCCGCGCCACCGAAGATGCAGAACCACACCACGCTGACCAGGCTCGGCACGAGCAGCACGCCGGTCACGAACTGGCGGATCGTGCGGCCGCGGGAGATGCGCGCGATGAACATGCCGACGAACGGCGTCCACGACAGCCACCACGCCCAGTAGAAGACCGTCCAGCTGGAGAGCCAGTCGCTGGTCTCGGAGCCCTCCGCGGCGGTGCGCGCGGCCATCATCGGCAGGTCGGCCACGTAGCTGCCGATGGAGGTCGGCACGAGGTTCAGGATGAAGACGGTCGGCCCCACGATGAAGACGAAGAGGGCGAGCGCGACGGCCAGCACCATGTTGATGTTGGAGAGCCACTGGATGCCCTTGGCCACGCCGGAGACGGCGGACAGCACGAAGGCCGCGGTCAGGACGGCGATGATGCCGACCAGGACGGCGTTGCCGGTGTCGCCGAGGCCGGCGACGATCTGCAGGCCGGACTCGATCTGGAGCGCGCCGAGACCGAGCGACGTGGCGGAGCCGAAGAGGGTGGCGAAGATCGCGAACATGTCGATCGCCTTGCCGCCGAGCCCGTGCGCGTGGCGGCCCAGGAGCGGCTCGAAGGCCGAGCTGATCAGCTGGAGGCGGCCCTTGCGGTAGACGCCGTACGCCACGGCGAGGCCGACGACGGCGTAGATCGCCCACGGGTGCAGCGTCCAGTGGAACATCGTGGTGGCCATCGCGGTCTGCGCCGCCTCGGGGTTGCCCGCCTCGCCGGTGCCCGGCGGGGGCGTCACGAAGTGCGTGATCGGCTCCGAGACGCCGTAGAACATCAGGCCGATGCCCATGCCGGCGCTGAACATCATCGCGACCCAGGAGATCGTGCGGAACTCGGGCTCCTCGTCGTCACGACCCAGGGGGATGTTGCCGAACTTGCCCAGCGCCAGCCAGATCACGAAGACGACGAAGGCGCTCGAGGTCAGCACGAACAGCCAGCCGGTCTTCTCCATGGTCCAGGCCAGCCCGCTCGCCGACGCGTCGGCGAGGCTCCCGGTGCTCACGAAGCCCCAGACGAGGAAGGCCAGGCTCACGAGCGCCGTGACGCCGAAGACCAGCTTGTCGAGGCCCGTCTCGCGAGGCGTGCTGGGCTCGATCGCGGCGTCGAGCGCGGGGTGGATGTCGTCGGGTGTGGGCAGGTCGCGTGGGTGTTCGATTCCTGTGGCCATCCCGCGACCAGATCAAGAATCTTGGCGTCGAGCAACCCGAGACGCGAGTTCCTCGCTCAGGGGGAGAGGATGCTCACACGCCGGGCTTGTCCGCATCGGCGTAGGACGTCACGACGGAGACGTTGAGCGGGAAGTCGACCGCGACGTGCCGGAAGAGCAGGGCGCCGGCCTTCGCGGCCGCGTCGACGACCTCGCGGGTGACGGCCTCGGCGAGGTCGGCCGGGGCGTGCACGACGACCTCGTCGTGCAGGAAGAAGACGAGGTGCGGCCGGGCGTCCAGCGGTCCGGTGGCACCGAGCTCCCACAGCCGGTTGCGGATCTCGGCGATCCAGCACAGCGCCCACTCGGCGCCGGTGCCCTGGACCACGAAGTTGCGGGTGAACCGGCCGTACGCACGGCGGTGGCGGTCCTGCTGGTCGAGGTCGGCGGGCGGTGCGTCGGGCGACTCGTCCCACGACCCGCCCAGCGCCGGGCAGCCCCGCCCCAGCAGCGTGCGCACGACCTGCCCGCGCTCGCCCGCTCGGGCCGCCTCCTCGACGAGGCCGAAGGCGTGCGGGTAGCGGCGCGTCAGCCCCGCCACCATCCGCCCGCTCTCACCGCTGGTCGCGCCGTACATCGCGCCGAGCAGGCCGATCTTGGCGTCCTGGCGCGTCGCGACGGCGCCGGCGTCGACCATGCCCTGGTAGAGATCGGCGCCGCGGGCGGCTCGGGCCAGCTCGCGGTCGCCGCTCATCCCCGCGAGCACCCGCGGCTCGAGCTGCGCCACGTCGGCCACGACGAGGACCCACCCGTCGTCGGCGACCGCGGCGGAGCGCACCTGGACCGGGAACGACAGCGCACCACCGCCGTTGGACGACCAGCGGCCCGTCGCCGAGCCGGCGGGCTGGTACGACGGCCGGAACCGACCGCCGCTGACCCACTGGTCGATCCAGGCCCACCCGTTGTTCTGGAAGAGGTGCGCCAGCTGCTTGTAGCGCAGCAGCGGCTCCACGACCGGGTGCTCGACCCGCCGGAGCGTCGAGGCCCGGGTGTCGGGCACCTCGACCTCCGCCCGGCGCAACGCCGCCAGCAGCTCGGGCCGGGAGTCGGGGTTGAGCGAGGGCGCGCCGAGGAGCCGGCGTACGTCGTCGGTGAGCTCCCCGAGCAGCCGCGGGCGGGCGCCGCGCGGCGGGCGTGGGCCGAGCCGATCGGTGAGCAGCCGCTCGTGCACGTCGACGCGCCAGGGCACGCCGGCGTACGTCATCTCGGCCGCCGCGAGGGCGCCGGCCGACTCTGCCGCCAGCAGCAGGCGGAGCCGCGTCGTGTCGGACGAGGCCGCGACCGCCGCCAGCTGGCGGGCGTCCTCGACGTCGGCGCGCAGGTGCTCGGCGGCGTCGTCGACGCTGAAGAGCGCCGGATCGGTCGCGACCGCGGGGCCGAGGTGGTCCCAGTGCCCGGAGTCCTCGCCCTCCAGCAACCGGGCGTCGACCGCCGGTGACCGTCGCAGCAGGGTGTGGCACAGCCGCAGGTCGTGGCAGCGCCGCACCCGGACACCGGCCGCGAGGAGCGGGGGATACCAGCGCGCCGTGTCGTCCCACACCCAGCGCGGACCGTCGGCGGCCTCCCGGTCGCGCACGAGCCCGGGGAGTGCGGCGAGCGCGACCTCGCTCCGCCCGGCGCCGTCGGTGACGAGCACGCGCTCGCCCGGCAGGCGGGAGAGCTGGACCCGGGTCATGGGCACAGCCTCGCGGACGGCACCGACGACGGGGTCGCCACCGCGCCGGATGCCGGGTCGCCTTGCCCGTCCCGGAAGATGGTGCCGTGCTGCACCGACATCCGTTCCTCAGCCTGCTGACCCTGCTCTACCTCGGGTTCGTGGGTCTCGTGACGCTGACCCCGGGCGACGGCCAGCCCGACTACATGGACCTGGCGCAGCGGATCCTGACCCGCCTCGAGCGCTATCCCGACCTCGATCCGCTGACCAGCCGGCTGAGCGTCGAGCGGATCGAGTTCCTGGCCAACGTGGGACTGTTCGTGCCGCTCGGCGTCTTCCTGCTCCTGCTGGTGGGGTCGCGGCTGTGGCTGGTCGCGCTCGCCGCCGGCATCGTGCTGACGTCCATGATCGAGAACGTCCAGCGCTCGATCCCCGGCCGCGTGTCCGACCCGCGCGACGTCGCTGCCAACTCGATCGGCATGTTCATCGGCATCGGTCTCGCGCTGGTGCTGACGCTGCCCGCCTCGCTGCGGCGGCGACGCGAGCGGGCGGCCCGCCGGGCGGCCGGCCAGTAGTCAGGAGCGGAGGGTCCGCCCCCACGCGCGGGCGCGCTCGACCTCGCCCTCCAGGAGCGGCCCGGGCGTGCCCTCGACGTAGAACGACTCGCTGTCGACGACGTGCCCGAGGTGCTTGTGGGACACCGTGCGCGCCGCGCCGCGGGCGGCCGAGCCCGGCAGCCGCCGGACCGCGGCAGCCCGGGTGTCGAACGTCGCGACGTCCAGGCCCGGGACCGTGGTGAGCGCGGCGAGCCACTCCCGGATGCCGGTCTCCTCGTGACTCGGCTCGCCGCCCTGGTCGACCGCGTCGTGGCGGGTGGTCGCGCGGGTCATCCCGAACGCGTGCGTGGGGCCGCCGACCACCAGCAGGTCGACGTCGCCGGGGATGGCGGTTGGAGCCTTGCCGACATCGACCACCTCCACGGGTCCGTCGATGCCGTCGGCGACCGCCCGGGCGACGGTCTCGGTGTTGCCCCAGAAGGACTCGTAGACGACGAGCGTGGTCATGGCTGGCTCCTCGGTTCGGTGGTGGCGGTGTGGGTGTGGGTGTAGGTGAAGGTCGAGAGCCACCGGGCGGCGAGCAAGCTGCTCGCGGCGAGCAGCAGGAGGCTGGGCCCGGCGTCGGGACCGAGGTGGACCTCGGTCGAGGTGACGAGGGCGAGCACCGGGCCGGCCCAGAGGGCGGTGAACAGGGTGACGATCTTGATCAGCGCGACGACGGCGAGCGGGGGACCGGCCGGGCGGCCGCGCAGGAGCAGCACGCCCACCGCGACGAGCGCGGGGAGCACGATGGTCAGGTCGAGCCAGAAGACCGGGTAGGGCGTGCCGCCGACGCCCTCGGGCTCGGGGTGGGCGCCGCCCAGTGCGAACGGCAGGAGGGTGGACAGCCACAGCGCGGCGAACAGCACGCCGGTGACCACCAGCATCCAGCCGGTGCCCCGCACCAGCCGTGGCGACGCGCTGCCGGCCGGGACGTGGTCGACCGCCACGCGCACCAGCCCGGTCGCCAGGCCGGCGACGGACAGCGCCACGATGACGACGTACGCCAGGAAGGCGCGGTTCATCGGCACGCCCGTGACGTAGATGAGGTAGCTGTAGGCCAGGTAGCCGAGGAGTCCGAGACGGCCGAGGTCGGCGGCGGGGGTGAGCACCGGTCGGCGGACCAGCCACAGGAGCAGGACGGCCACGACGATGCTGCACGCGTCCTGCGCGCGGGCGCCGAGGACGGTGGCCTCCGGCAGCGAGCGGTACGGCGACTCCGCGAGGAGGCCGTAGAGCGATGACGCGACGACCGCGACCGCCAGCACCAGCGTGCACCACAGGACGCCTGGCCTCCGCGCGACACCGCTTCGCGTCAGGACGCCGACGGGCCGCGGGACGATGGATGGCGGAGGCGTCGTCGGGGGACCGGTGAGGGCAGGCCAGTCGGCGCGCGCCGCGGGGACCAGCAGGGCGAGCGCGGGGACGCTCCAGAGCCACACCCCGAAGCCGAAGGCCATCAGCAGGACGTGGAAGGCGATCACCCCGACCCAGCCGATGCGGGCCGCGCGGCCGCCACGGAGGAGCAGCAGCCCGAGGGCCAGCTCGCCGGCGGCCAGCAGCAGGAACCACGCGTAGGGGTGCGGCATGACGAGGTCGCGCCACGTGGTGGTGACGAAGGGCCAGAAGGCGCCGTCGGCGAAGGAACGGTAGGTCTGCGGGTCCGCGGCGACGATGCCGGCGTTGATGCCGCCCATGACGAGGTAGAAGCCGCCGACGAAGCGTCGTACGGACTCGGCGCGGTGCAGGCGGACGGGGGCGTGCAGGCTCGCGCTGCGCTCGATCGTGGTGCTCATCAGGCCACCCGCCTTCCTGCCTCCAGCCTGCTGGTGCCAGGCCGGTCGCGGCAGGGGCGAGGTGCCGCAGCCTCCGGGACCAAGGTCCCGGAGGTGCTGCAGGAAGAAGCAGAAGAACCCCGGGCCCGGGGCCAGGGGTTCTTCGTCTGTGTCCGAGGGGGGACTTGAACCCCCACGCCCTAATACGGGCACTAGCACCTCAAGCTAGCGCGTCTGCCAATTCCGCCACCCGGACGAGTGCTGGAGAACAGTAGCAAAGCAGTTCGGCACCGACGAATCGGGGCTGGTGCTTGCTCGTGGGGCAGGATGGACGGCATGGAACAGGCGCCCAGGGAGAGCTCAGCGGACCGCTCGTACGACCCCGCCGCGGAGGTCGTCGAGCTGTGCCAGGAGCTGATCGGCATCGACACCTCGAACTACGGCAACGACGAGGGGCCGGGGGAGCGGAAGGCCGCCGAGTACGTCGCCACGCTGCTCGACGAGGTCGGCATCGAGAGCCGGATCATCGAGGGCCGCCCCGGCCGCGCCAACGTGGTGGCGCGCTGGGGCGGAGGTGACGGCCGGGCCCCGCTGCTGCTGCACGGGCACCTCGACGTCGTGCCCGCCGAGGCCTCGGACTGGCAGGTCGACCCGTTCGCCGGCGAGATCAAGGACGGCCAGGTCTGGGGCCGTGGCGCGGTCGACATGAAGGACTTCGACGCGATGCTGCTCAGCGTGGTGCGCGCCCGCGCCGCGGCGGGCGCCGCTCCCGACCGTGAGCTGGTGCTCTGCTTCACCGCCGACGAGGAGGCGGGCGGCCACCACGGCGCCGGGATCCTGGTCGACGAGCACGCCGACCTCTTCGCGGACTGCACGGAGGCCGTCGGCGAGGTCGGCGGCTTCTCCGCGACCGTCCGCGGCCGTCGGGTCTACCTCATCGAGGCCGCCGAGAAGGGCATGGCCTGGATGCGCCTCTCCGCCCGCGGCCGCGCCGGGCACGGCTCGATGATCAACGACGACAACGCCGTCACCCGCCTGGCCGGCGCGGTGGCCCGCATCGGCGCCCACGAGTGGCCGGTCCGGCTGACGCCGACGATGGAGGTGCTGCTGGCGACCATCGGCGAGCTCGCCGGCACCGAGGCCACCCCCGACAACGCCGAAGCCCTCGTGGAGGAGTTCGGCGACGCCGCCCGGATGCTCGGCGCGGTCATCCGCAACACCGCCAACCCGACGATGCTCCGCGCGGGCTACAAGACCAACGTCATCCCCACCGACGCACAGGCCACCGTCGACGGGCGCTTCCTGCCGGGCTACGAGGACGAGTTCTTCGCGACCCTGCGCGAGCTCGCCGGCGACGGCATCGACTTCGCGTTCGAGTCCCACCAGCAGCCCTGGGAGACGCCGTACGACGGCGACCTGGTCGACGCGATGACCCGCAGCCTGCTGGCCGAGGACCCCGACGCGCTCGTCGCCCCGTACACGATGAGCGGCGGCACCGACGCCAAGCACTTCCGCAAGCTCGGCATGCGCTCCTACGGCTTCGCGCCGCTGCGGCTGCCCGCCGACCTGGACTTCACCGCCCTCTTCCACGGCGTCGACGAGCGGGTCCCGGTCGACGCGCTCGAGTTCGGCGCCCGGGTCTTCGACCGGTTCCTCGACCAGGTCTAGGCAGGACCAGCCGCACCCTCGGAAGTGTTGCGCACGTCACCGGCGGACACCGGTGAGGGAATGCGCGCGGCTGTGGCACAGTTGTCCCCACGAAGAGCAAGCGTGCTCTGGGGGCGGTGAAATTCCGCACCGGCGGTCACAGTCCGCGACCCGACCACAGCCAGTGGCCGGTTGACCAGGTGGAACTCCTGGACCGACGGTCAAAGTCCGGATGAGAAGCGCACGCAGACGACTCCACGCCCGTCCGGGCGTGCCGCGTCAACCCGCCCCCCATGAGTCCGCGTCGACGGACCGGAGGCGGAGATGACGACCAGCGAGGCAGAGCGCGAGGCGATGCGGCGCGCCCTCGAGCTCGCCGTCACCCCCGGTGTGCCGCTCGGGCCCAACCCGAGGGTCGGGTGCGTCCTGCTGGCCGACGACGGTACGACGATCGCGGAGGGCTTCCACCGCCGGGCCGGCGGTCCGCACGCCGAGGTCGTCGCACTCACCGAGGCCGGGGACGCCGCGCGTGGCGCCACTGCCGTGGTCACCCTCGAGCCGTGCAACCACACCGGACGCACCGGACCGTGCAGCGAGGCGCTGATCGCGGCCGGCGTGCGCCGGGTCGTCTTCGCCCAGCCCGACACCAACCCCGTCGCGATCGGGGGAGCCGGCAGGCTGCGCGAAGCGGGGATCGAGGTCGTCGGCGGGGTCATGGTCGACGAGGCGCGGGCGATCAACCGCACGTGGACCTTCGCCATCGCCCACCAGCGGCCGTTCGTGACGTGGAAGTTCGCCACCACGCTCGACGGGCGCAGCGCCGCGACGGACGGCACCAGTCGCTGGGTCTCGAGCCGCGCGGCCCGCCTCGACACCCACCGGCTGCGCGCGCTGTGTGACACCATGCTCGTCGGCACGAACACCGTCGAGGTCGACGATCCCGAGCTCACCGTGCGGGACGAGGTCGGCGACCCGCTGCCCCACCAACCGCTGCGCGCCGTGATGGGCCTGCGTGACATCCCGGTGGGGCGCCGGGTCTTCAACGACCGTGCCGAGACCATGCAGCTGCGCACCCGCGAGCCCGCTGACGCCCTCGCCACCCTGTTCGCCCTCGACCGCCAGCACGTGTTCCTGGAGGGCGGGCCGACGCTCGCGCGGGCCTTCCTCGAGGCCGACCTGGTCGACGAGGTCGTCGCCTATGTCGCCCCGATGCTGCTCGGCGCGGGCTCCAGCGCGGTGGCCGACCTCGGCATCACCACCATCGCCGACGCCCTGCACCTGCACGTCACCGACGTGGCCGTGCTGCAGGGCCACGACGGCGAGGACACCAACGTGCGCCTCACCATGAGCCGCCCCACCAGGAGGAAGTGAATGTTCACCGGAATCGTCGAGGAGCTCGGAACCGTCGCCGAGGTCACCGACCAGGGCGACGCCATCCGGCTCACCGTCGAGGCGTCCACCGTCCTCGAGGGCACCGGCCTCGGCGACTCGATCTCGGTCAACGGCTGCTGCCTGACCGTCTCCGAGCTGGGGGAGGGTCGTTGGACCGCCGACCTGATGCAGGAGACGCTCGACAAGACCTCGCTGGCCGGCGTCGCAGCCGGCGACCGGGTCAACCTCGAGCGCGCCGTCACCGTCGACAAGCGCCTCGGGGGCCACATCGTCCAGGGCCACGTCGACGGGGTCGGCGAGATCGTCTCCCGCTCGCCCAGCGAGCACTGGGACGTCGTCGAGATCTCCCTGCCCGCCCACCTCGCCCGCTACCTCGTCGACAAGGGCTCGATCACCGTCGACGGCGTCAGCCTGACCGTCGTCGAGGCCCGCGACACCAGCTTCACCGTCAGCCTCATCCCCGAGACCCTCGCCCGGACGACGCTCGGCTCGCGCCGCGTCGGCGACCTGGTCAACCTCGAGGCCGACGTCATCGCCAAGCACGTCGAGAAGCTGCTCGGCGGCTACCTCCCCACCCCCACCTCGACCCCCACCCCGAACAGCAAGGAAGCGTGATGTCCCTCCTCGAATGGCTGATCGACGGCACCATCCCGGTGCCGGGCGGCGAGCTCGGCGCCCGCGAGGTGATCGGCAACCTCTTCGGCCTCGCCAGCGCGATCCTCGGCATGAAGCGCCTCATGTGGGCCTGGCCCATCGGGCTCGTCGGCAACGTCCTGCTCTTCACCGTCTTCGCGACCGGCGAGCTCTCCGGCCACATCGACGAGCCGCTGTGGGGCCAGGCCGGCCGCCAGGTCTTCTTCGCGGTGGTGTCCGTCTACGGCTGGTGGCGCTGGTCGCAGGTCCGCAAGGCCGGTGGTGCCTCCGACGGTGGCGCGATCGCGCCCCGCTGGGCCACCTGGCCCGAGCGCGCCCAGCTCCTCGTGCTCGGTGTGGTCGGCTACGCGGCGGCGTACGTCCTGCTCACCCAGGTGCTCGGCTCCTGGGGCCCGACCACCGAGGCGTGGATCCTCGCCGGCTCGATGCTGGCGACCTACGGCATGGCGCGCGGGTGGGTGGAGTTCTGGCTGGTCTGGATCCTGGTCGACATCGTCGGCGTCACCACGCTCATTCAGGCGGGGTACTACCCGACCGCCGGGATGTACCTCTTCTACGCCGTCTTCGTCGTGATCGGCTTCTTCGTCTGGCTGCGAGCCAGCCGGACGGTCGTCGACACGAGCACGGTCGACGAGAGCGAGGCGATCCCCGCATGAGCGTGCGACTGGATCCCGTCGAGCAGGCGATCGAGGACGTCGCCGCCGGCAAGGCCGTCATCGTCGTCGACGACGAGGACCGCGAGAACGAGGGCGACATCATCTTCGCCGCGGCGAAGGCGACCCCCGAGCTGATGGCGTTCACCATCCGGCACTCCAGCGGCGTGATCTGCGTGCCGATGCCGGGGGAGATGCTCGAGCGGCTCGAGATCCCGCTGATGACCCCGCACAACAAGGACAAGCTGCGCACGGCGTACACGATCTCCGTCGACGCACGCGACGGCGTCTCCACCGGCATCAGCGCCGCGGACCGAGCCCACACCGCGCGCACCCTCGCGGACTCCGCCACCGAGCCGTGGGAGCTGACCCGTCCCGGCCACGTCTTCCCGCTGCGCTACCGCGACGGCGGCGTGCTCGTCCGGCGCGGCCACACCGAGGCGGCCGTCGACCTGGCCAAGCTGGCCGGCCTGACCCCCGCAGGCGTCCTGGTCGAGGTCGTCAACGACGACGGCACCATGAAGCGCGCTCCGGAGCTGCGCGAGTTCGCCGACGAGCACGGCCTGGCGATGATCTCGATCGAGGACCTCGTCCGCTACCGCCGCCGCCACGAGCGGCACGTCGAGCGGGTGGCCGAGACCCGCCTGCCCACCCGGCACGGCGAGTTCACGGCCTACGGCTACCGCATCACCATCGACGACAGCGAGCACGTCGCGCTCGCCTACGGCGACCTCTCGGGCGACGAGCCCGTGCTGACGCGCGTGCACAGCGAGTGCCTGACCGGCGACGTCTTCGGCAGCGAGCGCTGCGACTGCGGCCCGCAGCTCGACGCCGCGCTGGAGGCGATCGTCGCGGAGGGCAGGGGAGTGGTGGTCTACCTCCGCGGCCACGAGGGCCGCGGCATCGGCCTGGTCGCCAAGCTGCAGGCCTACCAGCTCCAGGACGGCGGCCGCGACACCGTCGACGCCAACCTCGACCTCGGCCTGCCCGCCGACGCGCGCCACTACGGCACCGCCACCCAGGTGCTGCGCGACCTCGGCATCTCCTCGGTGCGGCTGATGACCAACAACCCGGACAAGACCGCCAGCCTCGAGGACTTCGGGATCCGGGTGACCGAGCGCGTGCCGCTCGCGCCGCACCCCACCGACCACAACCTGACCTACCTGCAGACCAAGCGCGACCGGATGGGGCACGAGCTGCCCGACCTCGCGCTGGACCACCAGGCCGAGCACGAGACGAATGCAGGAGAGCACGCATGAGCGGAGCCGGAGCCCCCACCTCGCAGCCCTTCGACGCCAGCAACCTGAGGGTCGCGGTCGTCGCCGCGAGCTGGCACACCCAGGTCATGGACGGCCTCGTCGGCGGCGCCGAGCGGGCGCTGGCGGCGTACGGCATCGCCGAGCCGCAGGTGATCCGGGTGCCGGGCACCTTCGAGCTGCCCGTCGTCGCGGCGGCGCTCGCGCATGCCGGGTACGACGCCGTGGTGGCGCTCGGGGTGGTCATCCGCGGGGGCACCCCGCACTTCGACTACGTCTGCTCGGCCGCGACCGACGGGCTGACCCAGGTCAGCGTCGACCACGCGATCCCCGTCGGCTTCGGCGTGCTCACCTGCGACACCGAGGAGCAGGCCCTCGACCGGGCGGGGCTCGAGGGCTCCGCCGAGGACAAGGGCTGGGAAGCCACGGCGGCCGCGCTCGACACCGCGCGTGTGGTGCACGCCATCCGCGGCTGAACGGCACCCGGACAGGGTCCGGGCGCGTGTGCCTCGGCAACTAGGGTGGTGCCCGTGAAGACGTTCGAGGACCTGTGGGCGGAGCTGTCCACCAAGGCCGCGGAGCGCCCTGAGGGGTCCGGCACCGTCAAGCAGCTCGACGCCGGCGTCCATGCCATCGGCAAGAAGCTGCTGGAGGAGGCCGCCGAGTCCTGGATGGCCGCCGAGCACGAGGGCAAGGATGCGACGGCGCTGGAGATCAGCCAGCTGCTCTACCACGCCCAGGTGCTGATGCTCGCCTCCGGACTGACCCTCGACGACGTCTACGCCCACCTGTGAGTGAGAGATGACCCTCCGCATCGCCGTCCCCAACAAGGGGTCGCTGTCCCAGTCCGCCACCGAGATCCTGCGTGAGTCCGGCTACCGCCAGCGGACCGACGCCAAGGAGCTGGCGCTCGTCGACGCCGAGAACGACGTCGAGTTCTTCTACCTGCGCCCGCGCGACATCGCGCTCTACGTCGGTGAGGGCACGCTCGACGTCGGCATCACCGGCCGCGACCTGCTGCTCGACTCCGGGGCGAAGGCCGACGAGGTGATGAGCCTCGGCTTCGGCCGTTCGCGCTTCCACTTCGCCGGCCCCACCGGGCGCTACTCCTCGCTGGAGGACCTCGCCGGCCTGCGGATCGCGACGTCGTACGTCGGCGTGGTCGAGGACCACTTGTTCCGGCACGGCGTCGACGCGACCGTGACCCGCCTCGACGGCGCGGTCGAGACCAGCATCCAGCTCGGCGTCGCCGACGTGATCGCCGACGTCGTCGAGACCGGCTCCACGCTCCGCGCGGCCGGGCTCGCCACCTTCGGCGACGTCATCCTCGAGTCCGAGGCCGTGCTCATCACGCGGGGTGGCGAGGTGCCCGACGACTTCGAGATCTTCCGTCGTCGCATCGAGGGCGTCCTGGTCGCGCGGAGCTACGTGATGATGGACTACGACATCGAGGAGACGAACCTCGACCGGGCGACCGAGCTGGCCCCGGGCCGCGAGGGGCCGACCATCTCGCCGCTGGGCAAGGCCGGCTGGGTCGCGGTCCGCGTGATGGTGCCGCGCTCGGGCTCGCAGCGGCTGATGGACGACCTCTACTCGATCGGGGCGCGCGCCATCCTGCTCACGGACATCCATGCCTGCCGCCTCTGAGAGCAGCCTGCCGTCGTTGCCGCACACCTGGCGGCCCCTCGGCGTCCGCATCGCCGTCCTCGGCTTCGGGCTGATGCTCGTGGTCGTCTGCGCGGCCGCCTGGTTCGGCTTCGACGAGTCGGTGCGCGACCGGTTCAGCCTCCTCCAGCGGTCCACGGTCCTGCTGTTCGGGGCCGGGGCCGCGCTCTGCGGGTGGGCGCTGGCGCGGGCCCGCGTGACCGCGGAGATGGAGGCGCTGGTCGTGGTCAACGGCTTCAGGACCCGCGAGCTGGAGTGGGCGGAGGTCCTCGCCATCCACCTCCCCGAGGGTGCCCCGTGGGCGACCCTCGACCTCGCCGACGGCACCACGATCTCCGCGATGGCCTTCCAGGGGTCCGACGGCAGGAGGGCCGTCGACGGCGTCCGTGCGGTGCGGGCGCTGATCGACCGGGAGACCGGCGACCGCTAGCCCGTCGGACGCCGCGTCAGAGGGCCTGGATGCCCCACGAGACCGACAGCTCGTCACCCGCCGACCCTGCTGGTGCGAGGACGGCCAGGTCCGTGCCGGAGTTGAAGGCGTCCGCGGGCGCGGTCATCGGCTCGATCGCGATGCCGGTGCGGGAGCCGGGCGGGGTGAAGACCTGCAGCCACCGGTGGTGCTCGTCCACCCACAGCGCGACGCCGCGGCCCGTCCCCGGGTCGACCAAGGTGGTGGTGGCACGGCCGTCCTCGTGGACCAGGGATCCGAAGCCCGCGTCGATCTCGAGGTCCCCGATGCGGCGGGGTGAGGTGAAGTCGTGGTCGCCGGACACCGGTTCGGTGCCCGTGGGCAGCAGCCGGTCGTCCACCACGACGCGCTCGCGGGCCGGCAGGCGCAGCTCCAGGTCATCGATCACGGCACCCACCCGCAGGTAGGGGTGCGCCCCGCTGGCGTACGGCGCCGGCTCGGGGGCGAGGTTGGTTGCGGTCTGGGTGACGACCAGCCCCTCGGCGCTGAGGTCGTACAGCACGAGGAGGTCGACGGCCCACGGGTAGCCCGACTGCGCCATCACCCGGTAGACCAGCGACACGGAGGTCGCGGTGTGCTCCTCGACGGTCCACGCGGCCCAGCGGGCGAGGCCGTGGGACGCGTTGTGGGTGCCCGGGTCGGTCAGCCCGAGCTGGAGGTCCTTGCCCCCGAACGAGTAGCGCCCGTCGCGGATCCGGTTCGGCCACGGCACCAGGAGCTGGCCGCGGCCCTTCGGCGACATCTCGTGCTCGTCGAAGCCGTCGACCAGGTCACGGCCGTGGTGGCTCAGCGCGCGCAGCGCCGCACCGCTCTCGGTCACCACGGCGGCGTAGCCGGCCGCGGCGATCTCGTACTGCTCCCCGCTCGGAAGGACCATGCCGGCCACCCTAGACACCCGGCGCGCTCCTCAGTCGGTCGCGACGACCACGTCGGCGTGGGCGCGGGTGCGGTGGCGCGCGAAGAGGTCCTGCTCGTCGAGCCGCCACTGCTGCCAGTGCGGACGCATCGCCTCGCCGTCGCGCGCGATCCCGCGCTCCAGGCGGAGGGCCGAGTGGGCCTCCACCCACACCAGCACCCCGACCAGGCGCGCGATCGCCGGGGACCACGAGCCGACCCCCTCGAGGACGAGCAGGCCGCCCGGCTCGACGGTGTGCGTCTCGGCCCAGTCGTCGGCGTACCAGTCCCACCGGACCCACTCACCCGGCTCGCCGGCTGCGAGCGGGGCCAGCAGCGCCTCGATGGTGGCGGCCAGCCCGGGGAGGCCCCGCCACCCGTGCAGGAGCTCGTCGCAGTGCACCACCTCCGCACCCGGTACGACGGCGGCGAGCGCCTCGGCGAGCGTGGTCTTGCCGGACCCGGCGGGCCCGTCGACGCAGACCAGCCGACCCGGGCCGAGCGTCGGGGGACCGGCCAGCACCCGATCGGCGACCGAGGCCGCGACGACGGCTGGGTCAGAAGGCACGGTCGCAGCCGCGGTAGGACGGCACCACGTCGGTGACCGTCTCGCCGCGGACCAGGTGCACGTCGCGGACGTGCTCGAACAGCTCGCCGGACTTGGCGTGCCGGAACCACACCAGGTCGCCGATCGCGAGCAGTGCCGCGGGGTGGCCGGTCAGGGGCGTCTGGACCTCGCCGGCGCCCTCGAGCCCGGTCAGGTGCAGGCCGGGCGGGGCCCACGGGACCGGCGAGCGGTCCTCGCCCGTCGCGCCGCTCGCGATCAGTCCGCCGCCGTGGACGGTGGCCATGGTCGGCGTGGGCTTGCGGGTGACCCGCAGCCCGAAGTAGGCAGCCGGTCGCGGCTCGAACGACGCGTAGTGGTCGAAGATGCCGGGCACCAGCAGGCCGGAGCCGGCGGCGATCTCGGTGACCGCGCCGTCGGCGGCCGTGGCCTCGACCGACCCGGAGCCCCCGCCGTTCCAGAACTCCAGCTCCGCCACCTCGGCCAGCGCCTCGGCGATCTCACGGCGGCGCACCTCGAGCTGCGCCATCGAGGCCTGCTTGAGACGGCGTACGAGCAGGGACTTGGTGCGCTGGTCGGGCACGTCGTCCTGCACGCCGGCGACCTGGCCCTCGTACGTCATCACGCCGACGAGGCGGAAGCCCTCGCGCTCGACCACCTTGCGGGCCATCGCGACGACGTCGCCGGTGTCGAAGAGGGGTGAGCGCTTCGGGCCGATGTGCTGACCGCCGAGGCGCAGGCCCGCGTCGAGGTCGAGGGCGATCCGGATCGGGACCGCACGCGAGGCGCGGGTGGCGTCGACCAGGTCGAGGTGCACGGGGTCGTCGACCATCAAGGTGATCGCGGCCGCCGCGGACGGCGACGCCGTGAGCCGCGCGAGCGCCGCGCTGTCGACGGTCGGGTAGGCCACCACGATGTCGTCGCTGACGCCGGTCTCGTGGAGCCACAGCGCCTCGGCCAGGGTGAAGGCGAGCACGCCGGCGAACCCGTCGTGCGCCAGTGCCCGCTCGATCAGCGCGGGCACCCGCAGCGACTTCGAGGCCACCCGGACGGGCTTGCCACCGGCCCGGCGGACGAGGTCGTCGGCGTTGGCGTCGAAGGCGTCGAGGTCGACCACGGCGATCGGGGTGGCCGGCTGCTCGGGCAGGGCGTCGAGGGCGGCGTTGAGCCGCGACCACAGACGGTTGCGGTCGACGAAGTGGTCGCTCACTCGATGCCCCGCTTCCTCAGCATCGCCTCGATGTCGGCCATGTCGTCGTCGATCGGCGAGCCGCCGGGCTGCTTCGCCGACGTCGGCGGGAGCTCCTGGCGACCCTTCGACGCCGTGCCCGTGCCGGACTGCGCACGACCGAGCTGGCGGTCGCGGATGAAGCCGCTGACGACCCAGAGCACGAGCGCGAGCCCCGCGAGCCCCACGCCGGCCCAGGTGCGGACGTCGAAGACCAGTCCGGTGGCCCAGTCGGTGACCGATCCGGCGATCTCGACCACCATCTCGAGGGTGCCGGTGAGCCAGGCGGCGGCGGGCAGGAGCGTGAAGCCCATGGCGCGCAGGCCGTTCGCGGCGCCCCGTCGGCGGAACGCGATCCACGTCCAGATGGCACCCGCGACGGTGAGTGCGGCGGTCAGTGCGGCCCAGGTAGTCCCTTCCACGGCCCCAGAGTCCCACAACGGTCCACGCGTCCGGGACAATGGCACACGTGCAGCACGACACCCATGACCGCGACGCGGAGCCGCTGGTGCGGACCATCCCCGATCCCGGCTTCTCGGACGACACCGGAGCCGGCGACCCGGTCGTCGCCGGCGTCCTCGCCGACCACGCCGCCGGGCACGTGACCTCGGGTCGGGTGCTGTCGGCGCTCCAGGGCGCCCGCCTGCTCGTGCCGGTCGTCGCCATCCTCGGCGAGGTCGAGCTCGACGAGGACGGCCTGGCGCACGACAAGTCCTCCGACATGGCGGCGGTGCTCGTCCGGGCGGCCGACGGCAGCACCGGGCTGCTCGCCTTCACCTCGACGGCGACCATGGCCCGGTGGGACCCGCAGGCCCGTCCGGTGCCGGTGACCCTGGCGACCGCGGCCACCGCGGCGGTCCAGGACGGCGCAGAGGCGCTGCTCGTCGACCTCGCCGGCCCGGCGTCGTACGTCGTGGACGGTGAGGACCTGACCCGCCTCGCGGCCGGCTGGCGGCTGGTCGCCGTGGGGGAGGGCCACGGCTGGATTGGCCCCTCGGCGGAATGATCGGCTAATCTTCGGTGTTGACCGATCAGTGCCGCCACAGCTACACGGCGACACAGATCCCGCCAAGCGGAGTCGAGCAGCACCCGTCTCCCACCCGCACCGATCGCCCAGCACCACAGATCGTCGGGTCCAGGTCCCAGTGACGCAGCCGTCGAGAGACGGCTGCGGGCAGAGGTCTCCCCGGCAGGGGCGACGAGTTCTGACTGGCTCCCGCTTGGCAAGCAGCGGGAGCCATCGTTCATTTCCGGGGTAGTTCACCGGAGGAGGCGCAGGGCTCCCACCCACCAAGTCACTGGAGGACACATCAGCACCGAGCTGCGCATCAACGAGCGGATCCGCGTACCCGAGGTCCGGCTCGTGGGACCCAACGGCGAGACCGTTGGCATCGTGCCGACCGACCAGGCACTCAAGCTGGC
This sequence comes from Nocardioides sp., assembly GCF_041913365.1. GTDB lineage: Bacteria > Actinomycetota > Actinomycetes > Propionibacteriales > Nocardioidaceae > Nocardioides. The sequence continues at coordinate 24,881 of NZ_JAYSFM010000011.1, read as the reverse complement.
CCAGGAGGCCGACCTCGACCTCGTCGAGATCGCCCCGCAGGGACGCCCGCCGGTCTGCAAGCTCATGGACTACGGCAAGTTCAAGTACGAGAACGCCCAGAAGGCGCGTGAGGCTCGCCGCAACCAGACGAACGTGATCATCAAGGAGATGAAGCTTCGTCCCAAGATCGACCAGCACGACTACGAGACCAAGAAGGGTCACGTCGTGCGGTTCCTCGGCGCGGGCGACAAGGTCAAGATCACGATCATGTTCCGCGGCCGTGAGCAGCACCGCCCCGAGCTCGGCTTCCGCCTGCTGCAGAAGCTGGCCGAGGACGTCCAGGAGCTGGGCTTCGTCGAGTCCGCGCCCAAGCAGGACGGCCGCAACATGATCATGGTGCTCGGCCCGCACAAGAAGAAGGCCGACGCCAAGATCGACGCCGAGGCAGCCCGCGCCAGCAAGGAGCAGGCGCGTGCCGACCGCAAGGCCGAGGAGGACGCCGAGCGCGAGGCGGCCCACGCCGCCGGACCGGTGGCCCAGAAGAAGGAGCGTCGTCGCTCCGAGAACCTCGACGCCGACATCGACGTCTGAGACTGACACCCGACGACAGCGTCTGACGCAGGCGCCCATCCCGGACGCCTGCGTCACCACGAGTTCCGCCGCCCCGACCACGAGCCGGGGCAGCACCGAAGAGGAGAGAACAACATGCCGAAGAACAAGACCCACTCGGGCGCGAAGAAGCGCTTCAAGGTGACCGGCTCGGGCAAGATCCAGCGCCTGCAGGCCGGCCGCAAGTCCGGCGCTGCGTTCGCGTCCGCGCCGACCACGGGCAGCCGCAAGAAGCACCGTCGCAACGCCGGCGTCGTCGAGCTCGAGAAGGCCGACGTCGCGCGCGCCAAGAAGATGCTCGGCATCTGAGCCTCACCCCACCTGGTGGCACCAGAACTGGCTCAGCCGCCGTCCCGATCTTCAACCCATTGCACCAAGGAGTAACCCCATGGCACGCGTGAAGCGCGCAGTGAACGCCCAGAAGAAGCGTCGTACCACCCTCGACCGCGCGAGCGGCTACCGCGGCCAGCGCTCGCGGCTCTACCGCAAGGCCAAGGAGCAGGTCACCCACTCGCTGGTCTACAGCTACAACGACCGCCGCAAGAACAAGGGCAACTTCCGCAAGCTGTGGATCCAGCGCATCAACGCCGCTGCCCGCGCGAACGGCATGACCTACAACCGCTTCATCCAGGGCCTCGGCCTGGCCGGCATCGAGGTCGACCGCAAGATCCTCGCCGAGCTCGCCGTCAACGACGCGCCCGCCTTCGCCGCGCTCGTGGAGGCCGCCAAGGCTGCGCTGCCCGAGGACGTCAACGCCCCGGCTTCGGCCTGACGTTGTCCGCCACCCCTCTGGCCCGCGGCAACAGCCGCGTCAAGGAGGCAGCGAAGCTCAGCCGCCGCTCCGTGCGAACGGAGCGGCGGCTCTTCCTTGCCGACGGTCCCAAGGCCGTCGAGGGCGCGTTGTCCGTCGACGGCTGCGTGGTGGAGGTCTTCGCGACCCCGCACGCTGCCGACCAGTACGCCGACCTGCTGGGCGCCGCACCCGTGACGCTGGTCGACGACCGGGCGCTGGCGTCGCTGTCCGACTCGGTGTCGCCCGCCGGTGTCGTCGCCGTGTGCCGGCCGATCGACGCGCCGCTCGAGCAGGTGGTGCAGGCCGCACCGCGGCTGCTGGCGATCTGCGCCGACGTCCGCGACCCCGGCAATGCCGGCACGGTGATCCGCACCGCCGACGCGGCCGGCGCCGACGCCGTCGTGCTCGCCGGGCAGTCCGTCGACGCCTACAACGCCAAGACCGTGCGCGCCAGCGTGGGCAGCCTGTTCCACCTGCCGCTCGCCGTGGAGCCGGACCCCGCCGCCGCGGTGCGGGCGGCCCAGGAGCGGGGCCTGACCGTGCTCGCCGCCGACGGCGCAGGGGAGGTCGACCTGTTCGACGCCGGCCTGTCGGGTCCGACCGCCTGGCTGTTCGGCAACGAGGCATGGGGGCTCCCCGAGGAGCTCGCCGCGCTGGCCGACCACCGCGTCGCGATCCCGATCCACGGACGTGCCGAGAGCCTCAACCTCTCGACCGCCGCCGCGGTCTGCCTGTACGCCAGCGCCCGCGCGCAGCGCGCCTGAGTGGCTACCCGCTCGGGACGGCAGCGGCGTACCTCGTCGCCAGCGTGCGCAGGTGCGCGACCAGCGCGGGCGGCTCCGCGACGTGGAAGTCGAGCCCGAGCATGCCGATCCACACCGCGACCATCTCGACGCTGTCCGCGCCGGTGACCAGCACGCAGTGGTCCTCGTCGACCGTCTCGACCACGCCGACGGTGGGGTTGATCCGTCGCAGCACCTCCTCGGCGGGTGCGTCGACGGCGATCCGGCAGTGCACGTTCCAGCCGGAGAAGGCCACGTCGCGGAGCACGAACGCCGCGTAGTCACCGCCCTCGAGCGGGTCGGGCCGGAAGCGGCCGGCACCCGGCGTCCGCAGCTCCGTCCAGTCCGCGCGGAGGGCACGCCACCGGCCGTCGGGCCGCGCGCGCACCACGACGTACCAGCGCTGCTGCCAGCTCACCAGCCGGTAGGGGTCACACTCCAGCCGCTCCTCCGCCCCACCGCCGGGCCGGTAGAACACCCGCAGTCCCTCGTGGTCGCGGACGGCCGTCGCGAGGTCGGCCAGCAGCGCCACGTCGACCGGTGGCGCCTCGACGTTGGTCGCGGTGTCGGCCGGGCCGACGTCCGTGGTCTCGGTGAGCGCCCGGACCCGCCTCCAGAGCCGGTCGGGCAGCACGTGCTGCAGCTTGGCGAGTGCGAGCGCACCGGCCTCCTCGATGCCCCGCACCGCCGAGACGCTGCCGAGCCCCACCGCGACGGCGACCGCCTCGTCCGCCTCGAGCAGCAGGGGAGGGAGCCTGCCGTGGTCCCCGAACCGGTAGCCACCGGCCGCGCCCCGGACCGCCTCGACGGGGTAACCGAGCTCGCGCAGCCGCTCGACGTCCTTGCGGACGGTGCGCTCGCCCACGCCCAGGAGCGTCGCGAGCTCGGGGCCGGTGGCCGACGCACGGGCCTGCAGGTGCCCGAGCAGGGCGAACAGCCGGGACGAGGTCTGGAGCGACATGCACCCTCCGAACGAATTCTGACGAGGTAGGGTCAATCAGGGCCGAAACGTGCCGGATTCGTTCGTACCGTACCCGCATGACGACCAACCAGAACACCACCGACCTGATCTTCCGTCCCTTCACGATCTCGGTCCCGCAGGACGCGATCGACGACCTCCGGGCCCGTCTGGCCAACACCCGCTTCGCCGCCGAGCCGGCGGACACCGCCGGCACGGACGACTGGTCCGCCGGCACCCCGGTGAGCTACCTCCGCGCGATGGTGGAGCACTGGAGCGACGACTTCGACTGGCGTGCGCAGGAGGAGCGGATGAACGCACACCCCCACCTCCTCACCGAGATCGACGGCCAGACGATCCACCTCGTGCACGTCCGCTCGGCCAACGAGGACGCGACCCCGCTGCTGCTGCTCCACACCTACCCGGGCTCGTTCCTCGACTTCCTCGACGTGGTCCCGCACCTGACCGACGACTTCCACCTCGTGATCCCGAGCCTCCCGGGTGTCGGCTACAGCCAGCCGCTGGCCGACGGCGCGTGGGACTCGCGGCGCACCGCCCTCGCCTGGGACCGCCTGATGCGCGGCCTCGGCTACGAGTCGTACGGCGCCCACGGCTCCGACAACGGCGCGATCGTGGCGCGCGAGCTCGCGATGCTCGCCCCCGAGGGCTTCCTCGGCGCCCACGTCCTCCAGCTGTTCTCGTTCCCGTCCGGCGACCCGGCTGAGTTCGAGAGCATGACCCCGGCCGACTACGCCGCGCTGGAGTTCGCCGGCTGGTTCCAGACCGTCAACGGCTACGCCACCATGAACGCCTCGCGCCCGCGGACGATCGCGGCTGCGCTCAGCGACTCGCCGGTCGGCCAGCTCGCCTACAACGAGCTCTTCGAGAGCTTCGGCAACGGCACCTCGCGCGTGACCCGCGACCAGGTGCTCACCCAGGTCAGCCTCTACTGGTTCACCAACAGCAGCGGCGGCGCGGTGCAGACCTACCGGGCCGAGCAGGCGGTCGAGCCCCGGGTCAACCACGGCCGGATCGGGGTCGCGGTGTTCGCCGACGACTTCCGCACGATGCGACCCTTCGCCGAGCGGGACAACACCGACATCGTGTCCTGGACCGAGCACCCGGAGGGCGGGCACTTCGCCGCGATGGAGGTGCCGGAGGAGCTCGCCGGGGCGATCCGCGGCTTCTACCGCTGATCGGGCGCGGGGGAGCGGCTAGCCTCCCCAGTCAATGATCCTCATCGATCCACCTGCCGTGGCGAGGTGGGACCGGCTCTGGTCCCACCTCGCCAGCGACACGTCGTACGACGAGGCGCACGCGTTCGCCGAGCGGCACGGCATCCCGTCCCGCGGCTGGGACCGCGACCACTACGACGTGCCCGAGGAGTGGTACGACGCGATGGTCGAGGCGGGCGCCGTCCCGGTCACCTCGCGGCAGCTCGTCGCCGCGCTGCGCGCAGCCGGCCTGCGCCGACCGAAGCCGTTGCGCGACTAGGGTGGCGAGCGTGTCCCAGGAGTCCAGCCGCCGGGTCGGCAGCACCCCCAGCCGGCTGCGCTCGCTCGCGGACTACTACCCCGACGGGATCCTCGGCGCGACCCGCGACGGCGAGGTCACCCTCCTCAACGCCCAGGGTGCCGCGCTGCTGGGCGTCGACTCCCACCAGGCGCTCGGCATGCCCCTGGCCGAGGTGCTCCGGCTGCTCGACCAGGACGGTCGCACCTGGCTCGGGGTGAACCGTCCCTTCGAGAGCATCTCGATCGTGCGCGGCATGCCCGAGCAGTCCTGGCTCAACGCCTCCGGTGAGGAGGTCCTCACCACCGCCACGCTGGTGCGTGACGCCCAGACCGGCCGGGTCGCCGGCATCGCGGTCGGCCTGCGCAGCGGGCGTGGCCGCGCGCTGCTCGACCGGGAGCGCTCCGACCTCGTCGCCACCGTCGCCCACGAGCTCCGCTCGCCCCTCACCGGCGTGAAGGGCTTCGTTCAGGCCCTCCTCAACCGGTGGGACAAGCTCACCGACGACCAGCGCAAGCTGATGCTCACCACGGTCAACGCCGACGCCGACCGGCTGGCGCGGCTGATCGCCGAGCTCCTCGACGTGGCCCGGATCGACACCGGACGGCTCCAGCTCTACCCGCGCGAGTCCTCCGCCGAGGTCCTCGTGCGCCGCGTCGTCGACTCGATCGAGGCCGGCACCGCCCGCGCGATCTCGCTCGAGGTGGAGGACGACCTCCCCGAGGTGTTCGCCGACCCCGACAAGTTCACCCAGGTGGTCACCAACCTGGTCGAGAACGCGATCCGCCACGGCCAGGGCCAGGTCGCCGTCCGGCTCGCCGCGCGCCCCGAGCTGCCCGGCGTACGGATCACGGTGGACGACGAGGGCGAAGGCATCCCCGTGGAGATGCGGCGCCGGGTCTTCACCAAGTTCTGGACCACCGGCGAGTCCGGCGGCAGCGGGCTCGGCATGTACATCGTGGGTGGGCTCTCGCGGGCCCACGGCGGCCGGGTGACGATCGAGGACGCGCCCGGCGGCGGCGCCCGGGTGATGGTGGATTGGCCGAGCGAGGACCTGCGCCCCGAGGTGTGAGCGGGCACCTCCACAGGATCTTCACGAGTCGTCCCCGCCTCCGACCCGGTCGGGCTCCTAACCTCGTGCCATGAGCTCTGCGACGTCTCGGACAGCCCTGGTGGTGGAGGACGAGCGCACCATCAACGACGCGCTCGCGCAGCGGCTGCGCGCCGAGGGCTACGTCGTCGAGCAGGCCTTCGACGGCCCGTCCGCCGTCGAGCTGGCAGTCGCCGTCCGCCCCGACGTCGTCCTCCTCGACGTGATGCTGCCGGGCTTCGACGGGCTCGAGGTGTGCCGCCGCATCCAGGCCGACCGTCCGGTCCCGGTCCTGATGCTCACCGCCCGTGACGACGAGGCCGACGTGCTGGTCGGTCTCGGCGTCGGGGCCGACGACTACCTCACCAAGCCGTTCTCGATGCGCGAGGTCGTCGCCCGCGTCTCCGCCCTGCTCCGCCGGGTCGACCGGGCCGCCGCCCTCGCCGACGCCCGCCCGGGCGCGATCCGGGTGGGCGGCGTGAGCATCGACCCCGGCACCCGCCGTACGACGGTCGCGGGGGAGCCGGTCCACCTCACCCCGACCGAGTTCGACCTGCTGCTGTGCCTGGCCCGCGAGTCCGGACAGGTGCTGACCCGCGAGCGGCTGCTGCGCGACGTGTGGGACTGGGGCGACGCGTGGGCGAGCAGCAGCGCCACGCGCACGGTGGACAGCCACGTCAAGGCGTTGCGCAGCAAGGTCGGAGCGGAACGGATCCGGACCGTCCACGGCGTCGGCTACGCGCTGGAGGACCTGCCGTGACCGAGACGCCGACGGGCCGGCCCCTGGATGCCGTCACGAGCATCAAGACCAAGCTCGGCCTGCTGGTCGCCGCCTCGGTGGTGACGGCTGCGCTGGTGACGCTGCTCGGCTCGGCCGCCCACGTGCAGCCGCTGATCATCGTGCCGGTCACCGTGGCCCTCGCACTGGGCGTCACGCAGCTGCTGGCGGCGGGCATGGTGGAGCCGCTGCGACGGATGACCGAGGTGTCGCGGGCGATGGCCCGCGGCGACTACACGGGCCGGGTCCGTACGACAGCCACCGACGAGGTCGGTCAGCTCGCCGCCGCCTTCAACCGGATGGCCGAGGACCTGGCCACGGTGGACCGCGAGCGCCGCGACCTGATCGCGACGGTCTCCCACGAGCTGCGGACGCCGCTCACCGCGATGACCGCGCTCCTGGAGAACCTCGCGGACGGGGTCGTCCCCGCCGACACCGAGCACCTCGGCGCAGCCCTCGACCAGGCCGAGCGCCTGGCCCGGCTCGTCGACGACCTCCTGCAGCTCTCCCGGCTCGAAGCCGGGGTCGTCGAGCTCGACCAGCGCGACGTCGTCCTGCGGTCGCTCGTCGAGGAGTCCGCCGCCCAGGTGACGTCCGCCGGGAGGCCCGGCAGCTTCGACGTCGCGGTGCCCGACGAGGTCGTCGTACGAGCCGACCCGGCGCGGCTCCAACAGCTGCTCGTCAACGCCTTCGACAACGCCGCCCGCCACGCGCCCACCGGCAGTGACGTACGCGTGGTGGCCGATGCCGACGCGACGGGCTGGTGGCTGGAGGTCACCGACGACGGCGGGGGAGTCGCACCCGCCGACCGCGAGCGCGTCTTCGAGCGCTTCGGCACCGACGGCGCCGGCGGCACGGGCCTCGGACTCGCCGTCTCCCGCTGGGTCGCCCAGCTCCACGGCGGCACCCTGCGCTTCCTCGACCCACCCTCCGGCCGCGGCGCGCGCCTGCGCCTCGACGTGCCCGTCGGGCCTCCCGCCGCCGTCCCGTCCGTCCCTTCCCCGAGCCCGGAGCCCGCCATGACCACGACCGCACCCTCCCCGCCGCCACTGCCGCCGGTCCCCACCACCAGCAAGCCCGGCATGGACGCGCTCTTCGGTCGGTTCTGGACCGAGGACGGCCTGCCGTCCGGCCTGCGCACGGTCATCGCCGCCGCCGTCGCCGGGACGGTCGCCGGCGCGGCCCTGTCGTTCCACGGGCCCGCCGTCACCTGGACGGTCGTGGCGATCGCGTGCGGCGCCGCCGCGCTCCTGACCGCTCGTCGGCGGCGCGAGCCGTGGACCCTCTTCTGCGCCGCGCTCGCCCTGCTCCTGGTGCTGCCGATGACGTTCCTCGCCGCCGCGTGGGTCCAGCTGCTGTGCCTCCTGGCGGCGACCGCGGTCTTCCTGTGCGGCGTCACCGGTGCCGGCACCCTCCCCGGGTTCGTGCTCACCGGGATCTCGTGGCCCCTCGCCTCGCTGCGCGGGCTGCCGTGGTTCGGCCGGTCCCTCCGGCTGGGCGGATCCTCCTCACGCACCCCGGCTCTGGTGCGCACCGCGATGTGGTCGCTGCTCGGCCTCGGTGTCTTCGGGACGATCTTCGCCAGCGCCAACCCCGTCTTCGGCTCGTGGGTCAACCAGCTGCTTCCCAACCTGTCCTTCAACGAGCTCGTCGGCCGCGCCTTCCTCGCCTGCTTCGTCTTCGCGGCGACGCTCGGTGCCGCCTACCTCGCCCTCAACCCCTCGCAGGTGGAGGTCCTCGGTGACCGGCGGCCGACGCCCCTGGCCAACCGCTTCGAGTGGCTGGTCCCCGTGCTGGTCGTCGACGGCGTCTTCCTGGCCTTCATCGCCGCGCAGGCCCGCGCCCTGGTCGGCGGCGAGGACTACATCCAGGACACCACCGGCCTGACGTACGCCGACTTCGTGCACAAGGGGTTCGGCCAGCTGACCCTCGCCACCGCCTTGACCGTGCTCGTGGTGTGGGTGGCCTCGCGTCGGGCCGGGAGCTCGCGCGAGGACCGCCGCTGGCTGTTCGCCTCGCTCGGCCTGCTGTGCGTGCTCACCCTGCTGGTCGTCGCGTCCGCGCTGCGCGGGATGAGCGTCTACCAGGACGCCTACGGCTTCACCACGCTGCGACTCTTCGTCGACGTCTTCGAGGGCTGGCTCGGCTTCCTCGTGCTCGCGATCATGGTCGCCGGCGTGGCCGGGAGGGCGCAGTGGCTGCCGCGCGTCGCCCTGGCGTCCGGAGCGCTCGCGCTCGTCGGACTGGCCGCGATCAACCCCGACGCGTGGGTCGCCGGTCGCAACCTCGACCGCTACGACGCCACCGGCAAGCTCGACGTGCCCTACCTGCAGTCGCTGTCGGCCGACGCAGCCCCCATCATCGCCGACCGGCTGGGGCCCGTGGTGGCGCGCTGCGTGCTCCGGCAGCTGCCGTACAACTCCATGCGCGCGGAGTCGCTCGACGACCCGCGCGCCTGGAACCTGGGTCGTGCGCGCGCCGAGAGCGTGCTGGAGGACATCGACGTGGCCGCCTTCCCCACGACGCGGGACGACGAATGCAGTGGCGTGTTCGCGTCCCTCTCCGAGTAGAGTCGTGCCCGTGGACACGAGCCTGCGATTTCTGCGCCCCGGACCTGGTCCGTCGGGCAGCTGACGTCACCGGGTCCGGGGAGTGCCCCGTCCGACCCGATGCTCGATCCGACTTCTAGACTCTGCGGCGACCTTGTCGCTCGTGAGGAAAGGGAGCCATGTCCGGCCCCAACACCGACTACGACCCTGTCGAAGTGACCCCGCTCAAGGCCGAAGAGGTCGAGGCGATGCGCGAGGCGGCCCTGGCCGCGGTCGCCGCCGCCGGTGACCTCGAGGCGCTGAAGCAGGTCCGCCTCGACCACGCCGGGGACCGCTCCCCGCTGGCGCTCGCCAACCGCGAGATCGGGGCGCTGCCCCCGCAGGCCCGCAAGGAGGCCGGCCAGCGCGTCGGCCAGGCCCGCGGCGCCATCAACCAGGCCCTTGCGGCCCGGCAGGCCGTCCTGGAGGCGGAGCACGAGGAGCGGATGCTCGTCGAGGAGACCGTCGACGTCTCGCTGCCCACCACCCGGCGCCGGCGCGGCAGCCGCCACCCGCTCACCCTCCAGTCCGAGCTGATCGCCGACCTGTTCGTCGCGATGGGCTACGAGATCGCCGAGGGTCCGGTCGTGGAGGCCGAGTGGCTCAACTTCGACGCGCTCAACCTCGGTCCCGACCACCCGGCACGCACCATGCAGGACACCTTCTGGACCGAGCCCGCCGACGACCACGTCGTGCTGCGCACGCAGACCTCGCCCGTGCAGGCGCGCACCATGCTGACGCGCACGCCACCGATCTACGTCGTCTGCCCGGGCCGCGTCTTCCGGACCGACGAGTACGACGCCACGCACTCGCCGATGTTCCACCAGGTCGAGGGCCTCGTGGTCGACGAGGGGATCACCATGGCCCACCTCAAGGGCACGCTCGACCACTTCGCCTCGCAGCTCTTCGGCGACGGCATCACCACGCGGTTCCGGCCGTCGTACTTCCCCTTCACCGAGCCGTCGGCCGAGGTCGACGTGCTCTGCTTCGTGTGCCGCAACGTCGACCCGGCGTCGTGCCGGACCTGCCGGGGCGAGGGCTGGATCGAGTGGGGCGGCTGCGGCGTGGTCAACCCGCGCGTGCTCGTCGCGTGCGGCGTCGACCCGGAGGTCTACAGCGGCTTCGCGTTCGGCATGGGCATCGACCGGTCGTTCATGTTCCGCCACGACCTCGAGGACCTGCGTCCGCTCTTCGAGGGCGACATCCGGTTCAGCAGCGCCTTCGGCAGCGAAATCTAGAGGGAGAGATCTGAGCCATGAAGGCCCCCAAGTCCTGGATCCTGGAGTACGTCGACGTGCCCGAGGGCACGACCACCGACGAGCTCACCGCCCGACTCACCCTCACCGGCCTCAAGCTCGAGGCGATCGCCAGCCCCGGCAAGGACATCACCGGTCCGCTGGTCGTCGGCCGCGTCCTCACCATGGACCCTGAGCCGCAGAAGAACGGCAAGACCATCAACTGGTGCACCGTCGACGTCGGCGACGCCAACGGCACGGGTGAGCCGCAGGGCATCGTCTGCGGCGCGCACAACTTCAAGCCCGGCGACCTCGTCGTCACCGTGCTGCCCGGTGGCGTGCTGCCCGGCGGTTTCGAGATCAGCGCCCGCAAGACCTACGGCCACGTCTCGGCCGGGATGATCTGCTCGGCCCGCGAGCTCGGCCTCGGCGAGGACCACGACGGCATCATCGTGCTGCCCGACGACGCCGGCGCGCCCGGTGAGGACGCCCGCCCGCTGCTCGGCCTCGACGAGGAGGTCATCGAGTTCGAGATCAACCCCGACCGGGCCTACGCGCTCTCCCTGCGGGGCATCGCCCGTGAGGTGCTCGTCTCCGTCGAGGGCGCGGGCAGCTTCCGCGACCCGGCACTGCGCGACACCCCTGCGGCCAACGACCAGGGCCATCCCGTCGTGGTCGAGGACGCCGAGGGGTGCCCGGTCTTCGTGGCCCGCCAGGTCACCGGGGTCGACCCGTCGGCACCCAGCCCCGACTTCATCACGCAGCGGATCACCGCGGCCGGCATGCGGCCGATCTCGCTGGCCGTCGACATCACCAACTACGTGATGCTCGAGACCGGCCGGCCGATCCACGGCTACGACGCCGACAAGCTGCGCGGCGCGATCGTCGTACGCCGGGCGCGTGCCGGCGAGCGGCTGACCACCCTCGACGGCACGGACCGCGCGCTCGACCCCGCCGACCTCGTGGTCACCGACGACTCGGGGATCATCGGGCTCGGCGGCGTGATGGGTGGCGAGACCACCGAGATGTCGGACACCACGACGTCCGTGCTGGTCGAGGCGGCGCACTGGGACGCAGTGTCGATGTTCCGCACGGGCAAGCGCCACAAGATCTCCTCCGAGGCCGGCAAGCGCAACGAGCGCGGCGTCGACCCGACGATCTGCGAGGCCGCGGCCGACCGGGTGGTCGAGCTGCTGGTCGAGCACGGCGGGGGCACCGCCGCGCCGGGGGTGACCGTCGTCGGCACCCCGCCGGCCATGCCGGTCGTCCAGGTCGCCGGTGACCTCGCCGAGCGGGTGTCGGGCATGCCGATCACCGAGGAGCGCAGCATCGAGTGCCTGCGCGCCATCGGCTGCGAGGTGGTGCCGGACGAGGCCGGCAGCGGCACGCTGTCGGTCACTCCGCCGCCGTGGCGCCCCGACCTCACCGACGAGCAGGACTTCTCCGAAGAGGTCATCCGCCTCGTCGGCTACGACAAGGTGCCGTCGGTCCTGCCGACGCCGCCGTCGGGCCGCGGGTTGACCCGTCCCCAGCAGCTGCGTCGCCGGATCGGCCGCACGCTCGCGGGGGAGGGCTACGTGGAGGTGGTCAGCTTCCCGTTCGTCGGCACCACCGACCTCGACGCCCTCGGGCTCCCCGAGGACGACCCGCGACGCCGGATGCTGCGCCTGTCCAACCCGCTCAGCTCCGAGGCCGGCTACATGACCACCACGCTGCTTCCGGGCGTGCTGCGGACCGCGGCGAAGAACGTCGGGCACGGCAACGCCGACGTCGCGATCTTCGAGACCGCGACGGTCACCCTGCCGAGCGACGCCGGCCCGGCCGCGATCCTGCCCGTCGACCGCCGCCCCACCGACGCCGAGTTCGCGGCGCTCGACGCCGCACTGCCAGCCCAGCCGCTCCACCTGGCGCTCGTCGCCCTCGGGGACGAGACAGCCGGCGGCTGGTGGGGTGAGGGACGTCAGGTCTCGTGGGCCGACGCCGTCGAGGCCGTCCGGTCCGTGGCGGCCGCGCTCGGCCTCGAGGTCACCGCCGCCGCGGCCGAGCTCGCCCCGTGGCACCCGGGCCGGTGCGCCGAGCTGTCGGTCGAGGGCCGGCTGGTCGGGCACGCCGGCGAGGTCCACCCCAAGGTCTGCGAGGCGTTCGGGCTGCCCAAGCGCACCGTCGCGGCCGAGGTCAACCTCGACCTGCTCATCGAGCTGGCGATCCACCTCCGGCCTGCCCCGACCTTCTCGTCGTACCCAGTCGCCAAGGAGGACGTCGCCCTCGTCGTCGACGCCTCGGTGCCGGCAGCCGACGTGGAGGCGGCGCTGCGGGAGGGCGCAGGCGAGCTGCTCGAGTCGATCCGGCTGTTCGACGTCTACACCGGCGCCCAGGTCGGCGAGGGCAAGAAGTCACTGGCGTACGCCCTGCGCTTCCGCGCGCCCGACCGGACCCTCAAGGAGGGCGAGGCCGGCGCTGCGCGCGACGCCGCGGTCGCCCTTGCGGCCGAGCGCACGGGCGCCGTCCAGCGCACCTGAGCGACCTGCCCCGGACGCACGCTGGCCCTTGAGTCTCTCGGAGACTCAAGGGCCAGCGTCGTGTCAGGTCACCGCTCGCAGGAGCGTTGCACCTCGCCGGAGCAGCGGTCGCGCCCCTGCTGCCCGAAGGTCCTGTCGCGGCCCGGACCGCCGACCAGGGTGTCGCCGCGGCCCTCGCCGAAGAGCTTGTCGTCACCGCGGCCCCCGAGCAGCCGGTCCTCGGCGCCGGAGCCGACGAGCCGGTCCGCACCCGCCCCGCCGGAGAGCACCACGCGGCCCACACCCCGGATGCGTCCGGAGACGTTGGCGTTGAGCACGTCGTCGCCGGCGCGCCCGCGGATCGCGATCCGCTTGCTGGCGACCACCTTGATCTTCTCGTCGGCGGCGCTGCCGCGCACCGTCACGTCCCCGCCCTGGAGCAGGAGGTCCTCGAAGTCGTCGAAGTCGAACGTGTGCTGGAGCGCGGAGGCGCCCGCCTGCAGGCAGTCGAAGCTCCCGCCGATGCGGACGGCGGCGGTCGTGCACCCGTCGCCGCTGTAGCTGTCACGCCCCGGCCCGCCGGTGACCCGCCCAGTGCCCATGAAGTACAGCGCGAGGACGTCGTCCCCGCCGCCCATCTCGACGACGCGCCGGCCGCTGACGGTCTCGGCGCTGGACTGGGTCGACGCGCGCGCGAGGACGAGTGTCTCGTCGGCGTTCGTCCCCGCGAAGACCTGGTCCCGCGTGTCCAGCCTGAGGTCGTAGCGGGACACCGGCCCCGTCCAGCGCAGCACGCTGCGGCCGTCGAGCAGCGCGGCGCTGGCCGGGCCCGAGACCGTCGCCGAGGCGCCCTGCCACCCGGGGCCCAGGTGCAGCGCGTTCTCGCCATCACCCAGGTCCACGGTGCCGGAGCGCTGCTCGCCCGTCCAGTGGAGCGTGTCGTTGCCCGTCCCCAGGGCGATCGTGTCGTTGTTCGTCGCGCCCGGTGCCGTCGTGCCCGAGTGCACGACGTCGTTGCCGCCCCGTGTGTCGATGACGTCCGTGTCGACGTCGAGCTGTCCGCCGAGGCTGCCGGTGAGGTCACGAACACCGGCGAAGACCGTCTCGTCGAACGGCGACGCCGACGCGTCGTCCCGGATGACGGCGTCGAGCCCGACGTAGGAGTCGGCGCCAGTGCCGAGGATCGCCGTGTACCAGACGTCGTCGACGTCGGCGCTCTCGTTGACGACGGTGTCGTTCCCCGGGCCGGCGTCCACCACGACGCTGCGGGTGCCGTCCTCGGGCGCCGCCACGATGCAGATGGTGTCGTTGCCGCCGAGCGCCTGGGCGGTGGTGCCCTCGATCGGCACGACCACCATGACGTCGTCGCCTTCCGTGCCGGTGGTGCCGACCACCGTCGCCGTCTTCCCCTGGCAGGTGATGGGCGCCTGCGCGGAGGCGGGCACGGCGAGGAGCGCGAGGCCCGCGCCGAGCATGGTGGTGGCCAGCGCCGCGGCGCCGACCGGTCGAGCAGTTCGCATGGTGTGTTCCCCCGTCGTGTGGTGTGGTCGTCACAGAAGACGCACCGACGACCACTTTGGTTGCTCAGTTGATCGGCGAGCCCACGATCGCGCGGAAGCGGGCGTAGATGTCCTGGTCGCCGGCCACGGAGATCCCGGTGTCGTCGGACCGGTTCCACAGCCAGCGGTCGAGCGCCTCGGCCGTCCCGTCGACCACGACGTCGGGCTCGACGTCCGCGTCCTCCGGCGGCGCGACCACGTGGAAGTCCTCCTCGTCGGCGTACGTCGTGCCGCTGTCGGGGTCGGTGCCGGAGAAGATGCCGAAGCGCAGCCAGAACTGCTCACCCGTGTCGGTCGTGTCGACGCGCACCACGCCGTCGTCCTCAGCGACCCAGGAGCCCCACGGCGGGCAGCCGCCGTACATCACGTCGAGCACCTCGTGCACGCCGTCGGTGGCCAGGCCCGGGTCCATCGCGGACGTGACGCCCGCGGCCAGCTCCGCGTCGACGCGGTGGACCAGCGCCTCGTGCGCCTGGCGCCGCAGGATGAAGCCGACCGTCTGGTCGTCGGACCATGTCCACGCCTCCTCGGCCGGGTCGGCGCCCTCGAGCGCCGTCGCCAGGTCCGCCGACCATGCGTCGTAGGTGCTCAGCAGCTCGTCGTACGACTCGGGGCGGGGCGGCTCGACCTCCTCGGGCCGGGTGGGCCGCGCGCCGAGCACGTCGGCCCACCAGCGCTGCACGGTCGCCAGGTGCCACAGCAGGTCGGCCGCCGACCAGTCCGGGCAGGAGGGCACCCGCGCCTCCGGATCGCAGGCGGCGAGGACCTCGCGGAACCGCGCGGACTCGGCGCGGAGGTGGGACAGGTAGCTCTCGGTGGAAAGTCGGGTCACCCGTGAACCGTAGGGGAGTGGTCGGACGGAGTGCGCCCTCATTTGCGCGCGCCCCATTCGCCCGTCCATGCGCCAGCGTGTATAGTCATGCATATGTCCGTATCAGTAGCCGTCGCCGGTGCCAGCGGGTACGCCGGTGGCGAGGTCCTGCGACTCCTGCTGGGCCACCCCGAGGTCGAGATCGGCGCGCTGACCGCCGGTGCCAATGCCGGCGAGCGGCTCGGAACGCTTCAGCCCCACCTCCTGCCGCTCGCGGACCGCGAGCTGGAGCCGACCACCGTCGACGTGCTCGCGGGGCACGACGTGGTCTTCCTCGCACTGCCGCACGGGCAGTCGGCGCCGATCGCCCAGGCGCTCGGCGACGCGGCGGTCGTCATCGACTGCGGCGCGGACTTCCGGTTGACCGACCCCGAGGCGTGGGCGTCCTTCTACGGCGGAGAGCACGCCGGGTCGTGGCCCTACGGCCTGCCCGAGCTCGCCGGCCAGCGGGACCTGCTCCGCGGCGCCACCCGGGTCGCCGTCCCCGGGTGCTACCCGACCATCTCCACGCTCACCATCGCCCCCGCGCTCGCGGCAGGCCTGGTCACCCCAGACGTCACCGTGGTCGCGGCGAGCGGCACCTCGGGCGCGGGCAAGGCCGCCAAGCCGCACCTCCTCGGCAGCGAGGTGATGGGCAACGTCAGCGCCTACGGCGTCGGTGGCGTCCACCGCCACACGCCCGAGATCTTGCAGAACCTCCGCCTGGTCCACGACGGAGACGTGAAGGTGAGCTTCACGCCAGTCCTCGTGCCGATGCCCCGCGGCATCCTGGCCACGGTCTCGGCCCCGCTCGCCTCGGCAGTCACCCCCGAGCAGGCGTACGACGCCTACGCAGCGGCGTACGCCGACGAGCCCTTCGTCCACGTCCTGCCGGCGGGGCTGTGGCCGCAGACCCAGTCCGTGCTCGGCTCCAACGCCGTCCACCTCCAGGTCACCGTCGACGAGGCGGCCGGGCGGCTGGTCGCCGTCGGGGTCGTCGACAACCTCGCCAAGGGCACCGCCGGCGCAGCCGTGCAGTGCATGAACCTCGCCCTCGGCCTCGACGAGACCACCGGCCTTCCCACGATCGGACTCGCGCCATGACCGTCACCCACCCCCAGGGCTTCACCGCGGCCGGCGTCGCGGCCGGTCTGAAGTCCACCGGCGCCAAGGACCTCGCGCTGGTCGTCAACCAGGGGCCGAGCTTCGACTCCGCCACCGTCTTCACCGCCAACCGGTGCAAGGCCAACCCCGTGCTCTGGAGCCAGGAGGTCGTCAAGGACGGCGTCGTGCGCGCGGTCGTGCTCAACTCCGGCGGCGCGAACTGCTACACCGGGCCCGAGGGCTTCCAGACCACGCACGCCGTGGCCGAGAAGGTCGCCGACGGCCTCGGCATCGGTGCGATCGACGTGGTGGTCTGCTCGACCGGCCTCATCGGCCTGGCCAACGACCGCGACGACCTGCTCGCGGGGGTGGAGGCGGCCACTGCGGCCCTCGACGCCGACGGAGGCGCCAGCGCGGCCGAGGCGATCATGACGACCGACTCGGTCAGCAAGAACACGGTCGTCGAGGGCGCCGGCTGGTCGATCGGAGGGATGGCCAAGGGCGCGGGGATGCTCGCGCCCCAGCTCGCCACGATGCTCGTGGTGATCACCACCGACGCGGTCGTCCCCGCCGCCGACCTCGACGCTGCGCTGCGGGCGGCGACCCGGGTCAGCTTCGACCGCCTCGACTCCGACGGCTGCATGTCGACCAACGACACCGTCACCGTGATGGCCAGCGGGGCCAGCGGGATCACCCCGACTCCCGAGGACTTCACCGCCGCCCTGACGCAGGCCTGCACCGACCTCGCCATGCAGCTGCTCAAGGACGCCGAGGGCGCCGACCACGAGATCGCCATCACCACCCTCCACGCCGCGAGCGAGGAGGAGGCGGTCGAGGTGAGCCGGAGCGTCGCCCGCAGCAACCTCTTCAAGGCCGCCGTCTTCGGCAACGACCCCAACTGGGGGCGAGTGCTCGCCTCCATCGGCACGACGCAGGCCGCGTTCGACCCGGCCGACCTCGACGTCGCGATGAACGGTGTCTGGGTCTGCCGCAGCTCCACGCCTGCCGAGGACCCCTCCACGGTCGACCTCACCGGCCGCGAGGTCAGCGTGACGATCGACCTCAAGTCCGGCGACGCCCGCGCGACCGTCTGGACCAACGACCTCACCCACGCCTACGTCCACGAGAACAGCGCCTACAGCTCATGAGCGACACGACCCAGCACCCCGAGACGGTGCAGAACCCCCGTCGGCCCGACCCTGCCAAGGCCAGGACGCTGGCGGCGGCGCTGCCGTGGCTCAAGCGCTACCACGGCCAGACCATCGTGGTGAAGTACGGCGGCAACGCGATGACCGACGAGTCCCTCAAGGTGGCGTTCGCCGAGGACATCGCGTTCCTGCGGTTCGCCGGCTTCAAGCCCGTCGTGGTCCACGGCGGCGGGCCGCAGATCTCCCGGATGCTCGACAAGCTAGGCATCGAGTCGGAGTTCCGCGGCGGCCTGCGCGTGACCACGCCCGAGGCGATGGACGTCGTCCGGATGGTGCTCGTCGGCCAGGTGCAGCGCGAGCTCGTCGGGCTGATCAACCAGCACGGCGCCCTCGCGGTCGGCCTCTCCGGCGAGGACGCCGGGCTGTTCACCGCCGAGCCCACCAACACCGTCATCGACGGCGAGGAGGTCGACCTCGGCCTCGTCGGCGAGGTGGCCAAGGTCCGCCCCGAGGCCGTGCTCGACCTGATCGAGGCCGGCCGGGTCCCCGTCGTCAGCTCGGTCGCCCCCGACGTGGAGGGCCGGGTCCACAACGTCAACGCCGACACCGCCGCCTCGGCGCTCGCCGTCGCGCTCGGCGCCGAGAAGCTGCTGGTCCTCACCGACGTCGAGGGCCTCTACCGCGACTACGGCAACTCCGACGACCTGATCCAGGAGATCAGCCCCGAGGCGCTTGGCGAGATGCTGCCGACGCTGGACGCGGGGATGGTCCCCAAGATGCGCGCCTGCTACGAGGCGGTGACCGGGGGAGTCCCGCGGGCGACCGTCGTCGACGGCCGGGAGCCCCACGCCGTGCTGCTCGAGATCTTCACCGACGAGGGCGTCGGCACCCAGGTCCTGCCCGGCGCCGCCACGAAGATGCGCAAGCCCTATGCCGCGGAGGAGGAAGAGTGATGGGCGACATCCAGGAGCGCTATGCCGGCGCCGTCATGAACACCTTCGGCCCACCCCAGCTCGCGCTCGTCCGCGGGCAGGGCGCGCACGTGTGGGACGCCGACGGCAAGGAGTACGTCGACCTCCTCGGCGGCATCGCCGTCAACGCCCTCGGCCACGGGCACCCCGCCCTGGTCGAGGCGGTGACGACCCAGCTCTCGACGCTCGGCCACGTCTCCAACTTCTTCGCCACCGAGCCCCAGGTCGCGCTCGCCGAGCGACTCGTCGCGCTGCTGGGTTGGGGCGAGGAAGCCCGGGTCTTCTTCAGCAACTCCGGCACCGAGGCCAACGAGGCCGCGCTCAAGCTCACCCGCCGCACCGGCCGCACCCGGCTGGTCGCCGCGGAGGGCTCGTTCCACGGCCGCACGATGGGCGCCCTCGCCCTCACCTCGAAGGCGGCCTACCGCGAGCCGTTCGAGCCGCTGCCGGGCGACGTCACCTTCGTCCCGTACGACGACGTGGCCGCCCTCGAGGCCGCCGTCGACGGCACCGTGGCCGCGGTCGTGCTGGAGCCCCTGCAGGGCGAGGCGGGCGTCGTCGTGCCCAGCGCCGACTACCTCGCCGCCGCCCAGCTCATCGCCCACGACAACGGCGCGCTGCTGTGGCTCGACGAGGTGCAGACCGGCATCGCCCGGACCGGCGCGTGGTTCGCCCACCAGCTCCTCGAGGACGTGCAGCCCGACGTCGTCACCCTCGCCAAGGGCCTCGGCGGCGGGATCCCAGTGGGCGCCACCGTCGCGCGGGGCGCCACGGCGACGCTGCTGCAGCCCGGCAACCACGGCACCACGTTCGGCGGCAACCCGGTGGCCGCAGCCGCGGCCCTCGCCGTGCTCGACACCATCGAGGCCGAGGGCCTGCTCGAGGCCGTCGTCGCCCGGGGCGACCAGCTCGCCGGGCTGCTCGCGGACCAGGCCGGCGTCGTCGAGGTGACCGGCTCCGGCCTGATGCGCGGTGCCGAGCTCGACGGCCCCTACGCGACCCACGCGGTCGCGGCCGGCAGGGAGGCGGGCTTCATCCTCAACGCCACCGGCCCCACCCGCCTGCGCTTCGTGCCGCCGCTGGTCATCACCTCCGCCGACCTCGACGCGCTCGCCGCGGCACTGCCCGCCATCCTCGACACGGCCCGCACCGCAGCCGGCCTCGACCGGACGGAGTCCGCCTCATGAGCACCCCACGCCGTTCTTCTCCTCCGCTTCGCTCCTCCGAACAACGCCGCAAGGACCCCGCATGACCCGCCACTTCCTGCGTGACGACGACCTGTCGCCGGCCGAGCTGCTCGAGGTCCTCGACCTGGCCGACACGCTCAAGGCAGCGCCGTACGACCACAAGCCGCTCGCCGGACCCCGCACGGTGGCGCTGGTCTTCGACCGGCCGACCCTGCGCACCCAGGTCTCCTTCGCCGCGGGCATCGCCGAGCTCGGCGGCAACCCGATGACGGTGGACGGCGGTCTCGCCGCGATGGGGTCGCGCGAGGGCGTCGAGGACGTCGCCCGCGTCCTGGGCCGCCAGGCGTCTGCGATCGTGTGGCGCACCGCCCACCAGAGCGACGTCGTCACCATGGCGGAGCGCGCCGGTGTGCCCGTCCTCAACGCGCTCACCGACGAGTTCCACCCGTGCCAGCTGCTGGCCGACCTCCAGACCGTGCGCGAGTACAAGGGCCGCCTGTCCGGTGTCCGCGCCGCGTTCGTCGGCGACGGGGCCTGCAACATGGGCAACTCGTGGGTCCTCGCCGGCGCTGCGGCGGGCATGCACGTCGTCGTCGGTGCCCCTGAGGGCTTCACGCCCGACGGCGAGGTCGTCGCGAAGGCCCGCGAGATCGCACAGGACACCGGCGGCTCGGTCGACCTGACCAGCGACCCGGTCGAGGCGGCGACCGGCGCCGACGTGGTCATCACCGACTCCTGGGTCAGCATGGGCCGCGAGGAGGAGTCGCAGGAACGCCTGCGGATCTTCCCGCCCTACGGTGTGACCGAGGATCTGCTCGCCCACGCCGACCCGGAGGCCATCGTCATGCACTGCCTGCCCGCCTACCGCGGCAAGGAGATCTCCGAGGAGGTCATCGAGGGCCCGCAGTCCGTGGTGTGGGACGAGGCGGAGAACCGTCGCCACGCCCAGAAGGCCGTGCTCACCTGGCTGCTGGAGCGACGATGAGCGCCGTCGCCCCGGTCACCAAGGGGGCCCGGCACGCGCGGATCATCGAGATCGTGACGACCCACCCGGTGCGCTCGCAGACCGAGCTCGCGGACCTGCTCGCCGACCACGGCGTGCGCGTCACCCAGGCCACGCTGAGCCGCGACCTCGTCGAGCTCGACGCGGTCAAGGTCCGCAGCGCCGACGGCGCCCTCGTGTACGCCGTGCCCGGCGAGGGCGGTGACCGCACCGCCGTCGCCGCTCCCCGCGAGACCGCCGCCGGCCGCGACCGGCTCGCCCGGCTGTGCGCCGAGCTCCTGGTCACCGCGGAGGCGAGCGCAAACCTCGTCGTGCTCCGCACCCCGCCCGGTGCGGCGCAGTTCCTGGCCAGTGCCTTCGACCGCGCTGACCTGGGCGAGATCCTCGGCACCATCGCCGGCGACGACACGGTCCTGGTCATTGGGCGCGACCCGCTCGGGGGCGACGCCCTGGCCCAGCGCTTCCTCGACCTGGCCAACGACCACCACCACAGCAGCGCCCCCACGACCCCAGCAAAGGACACCCCGTGAGCAAGGTCCTCACCTCCCTCCCCGTCGGCGAGCGCGTCGGCATCGCCTTCTCCGGAGGCCTCGACACCTCCGTGGCGGTCGCCTGGATGCGCGCCAAGGGAGCGGTGCCGTGCACCTACACCGCCGACATCGGCCAGTACGACGAGCCCGACATCTCCGGCGTGCCGTCCCGCGCGATGCAGTACGGCGCCGAGCTCGCGCGCGCCGTCGACTGCAAGACCCAGCTGGTGGAGGAGGGGCTCGCCGCCCTGGCGTGCGGGGCGTTCCACATCCGCTCCGGCGGCCGCGCCTACTTCAACACCACGCCGCTCGGCCGCGCGGTCACCGGCACGATGCTCGTGCGCGCCATGCACGACGACGACGTCAACATCTGGGGCGACGGCTCGACCTTCAAGGGCAACGACATCGAGCGCTTCTACCGCTACGGCCTGCTCGCCAACCCGGACCTGCGCATCTACAAGCCGTGGCTCGACGCCGACTTCGTTACCGAGCTCGGCGGCCGCCACGAGATGAGCGCCTGGCTCACCGAGCACGGCCTGCCCTACCGCGACAGCCAGGAGAAGGCGTACTCCACCGACGCCAACATCTGGGGCGCCACCCACGAGGCCAAGACCCTCGAGCACCTCGACGTCTCGCTGGAGACCGTGGAGCCGATCATGGGGGTGAAGTTCTGGGACCCGTCCGTCGCGATCGAGGCCGAGGACGTCACCATCCACTTCGACCAGGGGCGGCCGGTCGCCATCAACGGCACCCGCTACGACGACCCGGTCGCGCTGGTCCACGAGGCCAACACCATCGGCGGCCGGCACGGGCTCGGCATGTCCGACCAGATCGAGAACCGCATCATCGAGGCCAAGTCGCGCGGCATCTACGAGGCCCCGGCGATGGCGCTGCTCTTCATCGCCTACGAGCGGCTCGTGAACGCGATCCACAACGAGGACACCGTCGCGCAGTACCACAACGAGGGCCGCAAGCTCGGCCGGCTGCTGTACGAGGGCCGCTGGCTCGACCCGCAGGCCCTGATGATCCGCGAGTCGGTCCAGCGCTGGATCGCCTCGCTCGTCACCGGTGAGGTCACCGTCCGGCTGCGGCGCGGCGAGGACTACACGATCCTGCGCACCGACGGCCCGGCGTTCTCCTACCACCCCGACAAGCTCTCCATGGAGCGCACCGAGAACGCCGCGTTCGGCCCGACCGACCGCATCGGCCAGCTCACCATGCGCAACCTCGACATCGCCGACTCGCGCGCCAAGCTCGAGCTCTACGCCGCCCAGCCGCTCGACCAGGGCCAGGTGCTCGTCGAGAACGGCACCCTCTACGGTGCCATCGAGGCCGGTGGCTTCGACCGGATCACCGGCCACTCGTCTGCCGAGCAGGGGGACGAGGACGAGCTCGACGAGACGGCACTGGAGAACGCGGCGATGGAGTTCGGGACCGACTGATGGCAGGCACCACCAACGAGGGCTCGCTGTGGGGCGGTCGCTTCGCGAGCGGCCCCTCGCCCGAGCTGCAGGCGCTGTCGAGGTCGACGCACTTCGACTGGCAGCTGACGCCGTACGACCTCGCGGGCTCGCGGGCGCACGCCAACGCGCTGCACCGGGCCGGGCTGCTCACCGACGCCGACCACGCCGAGCTGCTGCGCGGCCTGGAGGTGCTGGGGGAGCGGTACGCCACCGGCGACCTGCTGCCGGCCGAGAGCGACGAGGACGTCCACGGCGCGCTCGAGCGGCTGCTGCTCGAGGAGGTCGGCCCCGAGGTCGGCGGGCGGCTGCGTGCCGGTCGCTCGCGCAACGACCAGGTGGCGACGCTCTTCCGCGCCTACCTCCGCGACCACGCGCGCACCATCGCGGGCCTGGTGCTCGACCTGGTCGACGTGCTCGCCGCTCAGGCAGGGGAGCACCTCGCCCCGGGCCGGGAGAGCGTCATGCCGGGGCGCACGCACCTCCAGCACGCGCAGCCGGTCCTCCTCGCGCACCACCTGCTGGCGCACGCGTGGCCGCTGCTGCGCGACGTCGAGCGGCTGCGCGACTGGGACGCCCGCGTCGCCAGCGACTCGCCGTACGGCTCGGGCGCGCTCGCTGGACAGACGCTCGGCCTCGACCCGGTCGCGGTCGCCGCCGAGCTGGGGTTCTCCGGCTCGTCGGCCAACTCGATCGACGGCACCGCGTCGCGTGACTTCGCCGCCGAGTTCGCCTTCGTGACCGCGCAGGTCGGCGTCGACCTCTCCCGCCTGGCCGAGGAGGTCATCCTCTGGACGACGCGGGAGTTCGACTTCGCGACGCTCCACGACTCCTGGTCGACCGGGTCGAGCATCATGCCGCAGAAGAAGAACCCCGACATCGCCGAGCTCGCGCGCGGGAAGTCCGGGCGTCTCATCGGCAACCTGTCAGGCCTGATGGCCACCCTCAAGGGCCTCCCGCTCGCCTACAACCGCGACCTCCAGGAGGACAAGGAGCCGGTCTTCGACTCGGTCGAGACCCTCGAGGTGCTCCTGCCCGCGATGAGCGGGATGGTCGCCACGCTGACGTTCAACGCCGCGCGCATGGCCGAGCTCGCGCCGCAGGGCTTCTCGCTCGCGACCGACGTCGCGGAATGGCTGGTGCGCGAGGGCGTGCCGTTCCGTGACGCGCACGAGGTCGCCGGAGCCTGCGTACGCCGCTGCGAGGAGCTGGGCTGCGACCTACCCGACCTCACCGACGACCAGCTCGCCGCGATCTCGCCCGCGCTGACGCCCGAGGTGCGGTCCGTGCTGACGGTCGCGGGCTCGGTCGCCTCGCGGTCCGGCCGCGGTGGCACCGCCCCGGTCCGGGTGCGCGAGCAGCTGGACGAGCTCCGCGGCGTGAGCGCCGAGCACCGTGCCCGCCTGGGCTGAGGGCGACCCGCTCGAGGTCGCCCCGCGCCTGCTGGGAGCGACCCTCACCCACGGCGGCGTCTCCGTCCGCCTGACCGAGGTGGAGGCGTACGCCGGCCCCGACGACCCGGGGTCCCACGCCTTCCGGGGGCGCACGGACCGCAACGCCGTCATGTTCGGCCCACCAGGCCGCCTGTACGTCTACTTCGTCTACGGCATGCACCACTGCGCCAACCTGGTCACGGGCCCGGACGGCAACCCGGGCGCCGTGCTCCTGCGGGCGGGAGAGGTCGTCGCCGGCCACGAGGTGGCCCGCTCCCGTCGCCCCAGCAGCAGCGACCGCGACCTGGCCCGCGGTCCCGCACGCCTCTGCACCGTCCTCGGGATGACGCTGGCGGACAACGGCGTACGACCGGAGCTCGTGCCGGGTGAGGCGCCGGCGTCGATCAGCACCGGACCGCGGGTCGGACTGCGCCTGGCGGCCGACCGTCCGTGGCGGTTCTGGTTGACCGGTGATCCGACGGTGAGCACCTACCGTCCCGCCGCACCGAGACCTCGTGCAGGCCGCTGACCTGCGGTTTTGCGTGAAGGGCACCCCCGGTTTGGCATGTCCCCGAACCGTCGTCTAATGTTCTTCCTGTCGCCGCAAGCGGCGCCGCCTCCTGGCCAGAAGGTCAGCTGAAGCGGAAACCAGCTGCGACCACACCGAGCGTCGGACTTACGAGTTTGACTCGCAACCTTGCGCCCGGTAAGTTTCTGCAGGTTGCCCCGCGACCGAACCGGCCAGGCCGGCGAGGAACGGGTGCGTCTGATTCTTGAGAACTCAACAGTGTGTTTGATTAGTCGACGAATTAG
>NZ_JAYSFM010000010.1:0-128797 GCF_041913365.1 Nocardioides sp. | reverse complement strand
GGGCCCGCCCCCCCGGCGGGGCCGGGGCCCCCCCCCCCCCCCCCCCACCCCCCCCCGTGGGGGGCCGCCCCGGGGGGCGGGGGGCGCGGGGGGGCCCGACGAGTGCTGGGCGGTCAGGTCACCACTTGTGCATCGTGCCGTGCTCGATGTTGTAGTACATCCCGATGTGCGTGTAGAAGTTCATCGCGCCGAAGAGCAGGAACACCGTGCCGCCGATGACCCAGGCCCACACGGCCCAGCGCAGCAGCTGGGGGCGGTCGGTCCACAGGGCGATCGCGAAGAGCAGTGCGCCGAGGGCGACGACGCCCCACAGGCCGCCGAGGAACAGCGCCTCGAGGATGGGCAGGTGGCCGAAGCGGCCGCTGATCGGCTCCACCGCGGGTGCCGCGCCGAGCTGGAAGCGCACGAAGGTGATCGCCAGGACGGCCATTGCCAGGCCGAGGGCACCGACGAAGATGCCGACCGGCTTGAACGCCGCCAGGGTGGCGGAGTTGGCGTCCTCGGCCGGGCCGGCGTACAGGCTCCGGTGGCGCCAGAGGTAGACCGCAGCGAAGACCAGCAGGGCTCCGAAGCCGGCAGCCGGCTGGCCGAAGGCGATGTTGGCGTACTCGAAGCCGCCGCCGCCGAACGGCCAGGTGACCGTGGTGTGGATGCCCAGCGCCAGCAGCAGGGTGCCCGCGACGGCGAAGAAGCCCGCCCAGCCCTCGCTGTCGATGCGCCTGCCCTTGATCAGCTGCGCCAGGAATGCGGCGAACCCGAGCAGTCCGGCGCCCGCGGTCAGGGCGACCAGCTCGTTGTAGACGACCATGCCGTCCACGCTCCTTCCGTGCCCTCAGGCACCTCGTGTGTGATGCCTCCATAACGCTACGCAGTTCGTATCGATTCCTTGCGGGACGTGAGGTACGGCACCTTGGCTCGCAGGATCGGTTTCGCTACGGTAGTCGTATCGAAAACGGAAGGAGTGATGGACGTGCCCAACCCCGAGGTGGTCCTGTTCCTCGTGGTGGCCCTGCTGGCCGGCGGACTGACGATGGGGGGTGTCACCCTCGTCTACTTCCTCGACAAGTGGCGCCGGGACCCGGGGCCGCGGCCCGCGCGCACCGAGCGGGGAGCGAGTCCCTTCGACCGGGCGGCGTGACGGCGATGCACGCGCTGCTGGTCCTGCTCGCGTTCACCATCGCGGCCCTCGTGACGTACGCCGTCGTGCTGGCGCTGCTCACGGCGGCCGAGCGGTGGTGGCATGCTGACGACCCGGCCGACCGACCACGACGGAGGACGCGTGTCCCCTGCTGAACAGCCCGCCAGGCCCGGTCGCCCGCGCGAGGCCTCCGTGGACCAGCGCCTGCGCGAGGCGGTCCTGCGGCTGCTGCGCGAGGGCGGTCCGGGGGCGGTCACGATGGACCGGGTGACCGCCGCGTCGGGCGTCGCGAAGACGACGATCTACCGCCGCCACGCCAACCGCGCCGAGCTGCTCACCGAGGTCCTCTCGGGTGCCATCGGCGCTCCGGACGTGCCGGACGACGGCAGCGTGCGCGACAAGATCCGCGCCGCCCTCGAGCAGGCGTGGCACCAGATGGGGGTCGTGCTGGGTCCCGGCGGGCTCGCGGCCATCGTCGGCAACAGCGACCCGGAGTTCACCGACCTGTTCCGCGCGGCGTTGCGCCCCTACGTCGACGCGCTCGTCGGCCGGATCCGCGAGGACGTCGACGCCGGGCTGCTGCGGCCCGACCTCGATGCCGAGGGCGTGGTCAGCCTGATGGTCGGCGCCTACCTCGGTGAGCTGGTGCTGCGCGGGGAGGTCGCACCCGACTGGCTCGACCGCACGCTCGAGCTGCTGTGGGCGCTGATGGTGCAGCCCGACGGGGGCGCCGGTCTCAGGCCTTGACCGCGAGCACCGGGCGCGGGGCGTCGAGGAGGATCTGCTGCTCGGTGCTGCCCAGGATCAGCTTGCCGACCTGGGTGCGGTGCCGGATCCCGAGGACCAGCAGGTCGACGTCGGGCTGGTCGGCCGCGGCGAGGAACTGGTCGACGGGCGAGCCGTCGGCCGCCGCCTGGACGGTCCGGACCGTCACCCCGGCGCCGGTTGCGGCACCGGAGGCGAGCGCCTCGACGGTCTCCGCCTCGGCCGCGTCCGCCGGCAGGTTGTGCACGATCAGGTCGGTGGCGTGGAAGGCGGCCTGGGCAGCGCCGGCCCGGATGGCCTCCGCGCCCTCGGGGGTCGGCTTGTAGAAGACGAGGACGCTCACGGGCTCTCCTTGTTCAGGTCGGGAGACGAACGTAGCGGACGCCCGTCGCGGCATAGCGTGGACCCGTGACCCCCAGCGCCCCTGCACGCACCCTGGTCGAGATCTGCCTCGAGGACGTCGATGGTGCGGGCATCGCCGTGGTCGGTGGCGCCGACGCCCTGGAGGTGTGCGCCGGTCTCGCCGACGGCGGTACGACACCGACGCTCGGATTCGTCCGCCACTGCGCCGAGGCGGCCCCCGGGCTGGAGATCCGGGTGCTGGTGCGCGCCCGGGCCGGCGACTTCGTCCACTCGGAGCATGAGGTGGACGTGATGGCGGCCGACGTCGAGGCCACCCGCACGGCGGTCCCGGAGGGCACGCACCTCGGCTTCGTGATCGGCACGCTCCGACCGGACGGCACGCCCGACGCCGACGCCGTACGCCGTCTCGTCAACGCCTGCGGCGACGCACCGGTCACCTTCCACAAGGCCTTCGACTCCGTGCCGGACAAGCCGTCGGGGCTGGCGCTGCTGCGCGACCTCGGCATCACCCGGGTGCTCACTTCAGGAGGCAGCGGGCCGGCGCTCGACCACCTGCCGGCGCTCGCCGACCTGGTGCGGCGCGGGGGCGACGACGTGCGGATCGCGGTCGGGGGCGGGGTGCGGCCCGCCAACGTCGCCCGGATCGTGGCCGAGACGGGTGCCCGCGAGGTGCACCTCCGCGCCCCCGGCAGCGTCCGGTCGGCGGGCGTGTCCGCCGGCTACGACGAGGGCAGCCGCAGCGTCACCAGCGCGACGGTCGTCGCGGAGGTCATGGCCGCCCTCGGCCGCTGAGCCCAGCCGTGTCGCCCGGGAACAGCACGGCGCCCACGAGCGGGTCGACCGACGACACGTCGTCGAGGGGGAACATCGGCCGCTGGATCCGCCGGTGGCCCAGCCGGGCCAGGTGCTGGTCGACGCCGCCGGGGGTGAGCGCCAGCATCCAGTCCGCGGCCATGTCGAACAGCTCGGGCTCGAGGTAGCCGATCTTCACCACCACGATGTCGGCGCTGCGCGGGTCCAGGCCGAGGCGGGTGAAGTCGGACTCGAGGTGGTAGGGCCGGCGGCGCCGGGTCAGGACCACGTCGACGTACGGCGTGCGGACGACGACCTCGACGTTGTCCTCGGACGGCACGACGGCGACCACGCGACCACTGACCCGGACCGGCGGTGCGGGCCGGTCGTCGACGCGGGCGCCGACGACGAGGTGGACGTCCGCGTCGACGCCGGCCTCCTGCGCGGCCAGGGCGCCCGCGGCGTCCGGGATCGAGGCGTAGACCGCGCGCTTGCCGCTGGCCGCCAGCTCCTCGCTCGCGAGCAGCTCGGTCAGCGTCCACGTCACGTCGCCGGCACCGCCCGCGGTCGGGTTGTCGCCGGAGTCGGAGATGAAGTACGGCCCCACCGGCGAGGCCAGTGCGGCGGCGAGCACCTCCTCGAGCGACCCGGTGGGGGCGACGAAGCCGAACTCCTCGCGACGGGCCCAGAGCTCGCTCGCCAGGGTCGTGGCCTCCGACATCGCCAGGTCGGCGTCGTCGCCGACGACCATCACGACGGCGCAGTTGCGGGGCTCGTCGGCCCACGGGTAGCCGATCCAGATGCCGGCGTCGAGGATCCCGTCCAGCGCCTCGATTCCGGGGACGCGGGCGTACAGGCTCGTCGCCGGCTCCTGCCGGGTGCTGGTCATCTCGCCGGGCAGCAGGATCGGCACCGGCACCCACGCCTTGGCCGGACGCCGCCGGCCGGCGGGCAGGGCCAGCCGGTCGACCAGGTTGCGGGCCGCGCGCTCCTTGGTCTCTTGCCAGTCCACGTGCGGTGCCGTGCGGTACGTCGTCAGCAGGTCGACCGTCTCGGCGAGCCTGCGCGAGACGTTGCCGTGCAGGTCCATCCCGCTGCTGATCAGGCAGTCGGCGCCGACCACGGCACGTACGGCGAGGGCGAGGTCGCCCTCCATGTCGTCGAGCCCGACCACGCTGGCGGCGCCGTGGATGTCGAGCACCAGCCCGTCGAGCGGCGCCTCCTCCACGGCTGCGACCAGGCCGGCCAGGATCTCGGCCTTCAGCGAGGCGTAGTCATCAGCGGGGATGGCACCTCCGGCGATGTTGCGTGCCTGGAGGACGCCGATCCACTCGGCCCGGTCGGCGAGCGCGCCGCCCTCGCGCCAGAAGGCCCACGCGTCGAGGACCTCGCGCCCGCGCCGCGGGGCCAGCATCGCGGCCGTGGTGAGGGCGGGGGAGAAGGTCGATGCCTCGAGGCTGATGCCGCAGACGGCCACGCGCGGGAGTGCAGGTCCGGTCACCCCGCGATGGTGTCAGGGCGGGTGCCAGGTCGCCGGAGCAACCCCCTCGGCGACCCCGTTGGCCGAGTGTTCACCAGCGCGTCCAACTCGACCGGTGACGCCGGCCATTTTGTTGGTAGGGTTTGTCGTGCAACAGGTGCAAGTTCCAGCAGGTCGACGCCCGCGGAGTTTGTGATCCAACGGCGTTTGTTCTTCGGGCCCTGCCAGCTCGTGAGTCGCAAGCGGCGTGTCACCGCATCTGGTGCGGGTCGCTGAAGTGGCGGCTCACGCCCCGACAAAGGAGTAACGAGCGACATGGCTCAGGGCACCGTTAAGTGGTTCAACGCCGAGAAGGGTTTCGGCTTCATCGCGCAGGAGGACGGCGGCGACGACGTCTTCGTGCACTACTCGGCCATCCAGACCCAGGGCTACAAGTCCCTGGACGAGAACCAGAAGGTCGAGTTCGACGTCACCCAGGGTCCGAAGGGCCCGCAGGCGGAGAACGTCCGTCCGCTCTGATCGGCGGACGCTGGACTGAGGTCCAGATCTGATCCACGCTCCGGCCTCTCCCCTATAAAGGGGAGGGGCCGGAGTGGGTTTCAGGGGAGACTAGTGACACGAAAGGGTCATTTTCCCGACGGCTCCTGTCGTGGACACTGGACCTGAAGACGTACATTTGGCGGCGGGCCGCGTGCCGAGCAGGAGGGAGGGTGACGTGCACGACCAGTTCGACGTGACCCTCGAGGACGGCGACCTCCTCGGCGAGGTGGAGCTGACCACCACGCTGATCATCGCCGCGAGCGAGTCCGAGGAGCACCTCTCCCAGGAGGAGATCGACCGGCTCCTCGGCGTCACCCCGCGCAAGCCGTCCGAGGACTGACCGCCCCGCGCCTGCTCAGCAGGTCGCGAAGAGCACCGGACCGCTGGTCAGGTCCGACAGGACGTACTCCCCGTCCCGGGGACGCAGGTCGAGGGTGATCTCGCGCCCGTCCGACGACGCACCCTGGACCGAGAACCGGTCGGTGAAGTCGCCGCCCTGGCCGGGCGCCGGGCCGGCCGCCAGCTGCGCCCGCGCCTCCGCGTCGCCGGCCGCGTCGTCGGCGTCCTCGACCTGGAGCACGCCCCGGACGTCGCCGCCGGGCCGGAGCCCCATCGCGAAGCCGGTGAGGGGATGTACGCCGCCCGCTGCCGCCACGAGCTGGTCGGCCTCCGCCTGCGCGTCGTCGTCGGCCTGCGACATCGCGAGCTCCTCGCACGCGTGGGCGCCGTCGTACACCGCGGCCGCGAGCGGCTCCTCGAGCGCGCCCGCCAGGTCCGCCAGGTCGTCGGCCGCGTCGGCGTCCCCGCGGACGACCTCGAGGACCTGCTCGAGGAAGGGCGCCTGGTCCGAGGCGAGCACGACCCCGCGGTCGCCGAGCAGCGCGAAGTGCTGGAGCTCGGGGGTGAGCATCGGGCCCACGCCCGACAGGACGTCCGGACCGCCCACCCAGACCCCGTCGTCCTCCTCGGGCTCGGTCCAGCCGAGGGCGAGGAGGCGGTCCGCGAGCGCGCCCAGGTCGCCGTCGTCGCCGACCCCCATCGCCTCGACGGCGCCGTCGCCGGACTGTGCCAGCAACTCCCAGTCGAGGGTCGCGGGCGAGATGCCCAGCTGCTCCTGCATCACGCCGGCTGAGGTGCCGAGCGCCGACATCGAGGACAGGTCGCGGGAGAAGGCGTCGGCCAGGAAGGCGTCGACCGCCGCAGCGTCCGAGTCCTCGCCGACGTCGGCCCCGAGCTCGGCGCGCACGCCCGCCCAGTCGGTCCACGCGGCTCGGCTGGTGCCGTCCGGGACGAGCTCGAGCGCCCGCTGCAGCGGCGTACCGCGGTCCACCAGCCGGAAGGCGGCCAGCCCCGCGACGAGCACCACGAGGGCGCCCACGAGGGCGAGGACGGCACGGCGTGGCACGGGCGGGCTCCTCGTGGATCGGGATGTGGTGTGACACTACTTCCATGGAGCCCCGCGACGTGCGCGCTGCAGGCGCCGTGGTGACGCGCAAGGGCGGTGAGGTCCTGCTGGTCCACCGGCCCAAGTACGACGACTGGTCCTTCCCCAAGGGCAAGCTCGATCCGGGCGAGCACGTCGTCACCGCCGCGGTCCGCGAGGTCGCGGAGGAGACCGGCCTCGACGTGCGCCTCGGGCCGGCGCTGTCCTCCCAGCGCTACCGGATGTCCAACGGCCGGTTCAAGACCGTCGAGTACTGGACCGCGCGCGTCATCGGCAGCGACGACGTCAGCGGCTACAAGCCCAACGACGAGATCGACGCTGTCGAGTGGGTGCCGTGGGACGCGGCGATGCGACGCCTCACCTACCCCCACGACCGCGAGACGCTGGCCGAGGCGCAGCCCCTGCGCCGCAAGACCCGGGCGCTGGTGGTGCTGCGGCACGGCAAGGCGCGCTCGCGCGGCGGCTGGAAGAAGGACGACCGGCTCCGCCCGCTCGTCCAGGTCGGCGAGCTCCAGGCCGAGCGGCTCGTCCCGCTGCTCGCCGCCTTCGACGTGACCTCGGCCCACACCTCCTCCAGCACCCGCTGCGTGCAGACGGTGACGCCGTACGTCGACACGACCGGGTGGCCGGTCAAGAAGTACGACGAGCTGAGCGAGGAGGACGCGTCCGTCGAGGGGGTCCTCTCGGTGGTCGACGCGCTGCTCGACAGCGGCGAGAGCACGGTGCTGTGCACCCACCGCCCGGTGCTGCCCACCGTGCTCGACGCGCTGCGCGTCCCGGACGCCAGGCTCGAGCCCGGCTGGATGCTCGTCGCCCACCACCGCAAGGGCCGCGTGGTCGCCAGCGAGGTGCTGCAGCCCTGAGTAGCGGCTTGTAGGACTCGGAGGGCGCGTACGTCAAGGCTCGCGGGCCGAGTTCATGTGATCGCCGTCTCACGCACGGATCTGCGACGCCATCCGGTCCGGTCGAGTTCATCGCCCGTTCACCGACGACGCCGTGGTCGTTCTCCTGCCGTGCCTAGCGTCCTGATCGTCAGCAATCATCAGACTTTCAGGAGCACTCGAAGTGAACCGCACTTCTTTCCGCAAGCTGCTTGCCCCGAGCGTGGCAGTGCTTGCCCTCTCGGTGTCCCTCACCGCCTGCGGTGCCGGCAACGAGAGCGACGCCGGCACGGGTGACGGCGCGAGCGAGGCCGCGGGCGGCCTCTCCGGCGACCTCAACGGCGCCGGCGCCTCCTCGCAGGAGAAGGCCCAGGGCGCGTGGGCGACCGGCTTCCAGGGCGCGAACGACGGCAACGTGACCGTCAACTACGACCCGGTCGGCTCCGGCGACGGTCGCACCAACTTCATCGAGGGCGGCGTCAGCTTCGCGGGCTCCGACTCCTACCTGACCGACGACGAGGGCGAGCTCAGCGCCGCCACCGAGCGGTGCGCCGGTCAGGACCCGATCGAGGTCCCCGCCTACGTCTCCCCGATCGCCGTGGCGTTCAACGTGGAGGGCGTCGACTCGCTGAACCTGTCGGCCGACACGATCGCCCAGATCTTCGACAACAAGATCACGACGTGGGACGACCCGGCCATCGCCAAGGAGAACCCGGACGCGGACCTGCCGGACCAGGCCATCACGCCCGTCCACCGCTCGGACGACTCGGGCACCACGAAGAACTTCACCGACTACCTCGGCAAGGCCAGCAGCTCGTGGTCCTACGAGGCCGAGGACGCCTTCCCGGTCAAGGGCGGCGAGGCCGCCGAGGGCACCTCCGGTGTCGTAGCCGCCATCTCCGGCGGCCAGGGCACGATCGGCTACGCCGACGAGAGCCAGGTCGGCGACCTGTCCGTCGTCTCGGTCAAGG
Source organism: Nocardioides sp. (assembly GCF_041913365.1). Classification (GTDB taxonomy): domain Bacteria; phylum Actinomycetota; class Actinomycetes; order Propionibacteriales; family Nocardioidaceae; genus Nocardioides. Next base: position 120,423 of record NZ_JAYSFM010000010.1, on the reverse strand, counting down.
TCGGCGAGGAGTACGTCGCCCCGTCCGCCGAGGGCGCCGCCAAGGTCGTCGAGACCTCGCCGGCCGCCGAGGGTCGCGCCGACGTCGACATGGCCGTCGACATCGACCGCACCACCACCGAGTCGGGCGCCTACCCGGTCGTCCTGCTCAGCTACCTGATCGCCTGCCAGACCTACGAGGACCAGGCCGAGGCCGACCTCGTCAAGGGCTACCTGTCCTACATCGTCTCCGACGAGGGCCAGCAGGCGGCGTCGCAGGAGGCCGGTTCCGCGCCGCTCTCCAGCTCGGTCGCCGAGAAGGCGCAGAGCATCGTCGACGCGATCACCGCGGGCTGATCCACCGGTCGGGGGCTCGTCCCACGACCACCTACGCCGCGTGCGGCGGGTCGGAACATCCGGCCCGCCGCACCGGCGCATGAAACGACTGAGTGAGGTAGCACGTGGCAACCACCGTTGTTGCTGAGGACACCGACCGGCCCAAGGCCCGGCTCGGCGACAGGGTGTTCTCCGGCACCGCCCTGGCCGCCGGGATCGCGATCCTGGTCGCCCTGGCGGGTGTCTTCATCTTCCTGGCCATCGAGGGCGTACCCGGCCTGGCCAAGCCCGCCGAGTTCTACGGCAGCGCCACCACCTTCTGGGGCTACGTCGCACCCCTGCTGTTCGGCACGGTGCTGGCCGCGGTCATCGCGCTCATCGTCGCCGTTCCTCTGGCCTGGGGCATCGCGCTGGTGGTCAGCCACTACGCGCCCAAGTCGATCGCGACGCCGATCGCCTACGTGATCGACCTGCTCGCCGCCGTGCCCTCGGTGGTCTTCGGCCTGTGGGGCATCTCGGTGCTGGCGCGGGAGCTGCAGCCGGCGTACGTCTGGCTCGACGAGAACATGGGCTGGCTGCCGTTCTTCGCCGGCCCCGCGTCGGGCACGGGTCGTACGATCCTCACCGCCGGCCTGGTGCTGGCGATCATGATCCTGCCGATCATCACCGCGATCTCCCGCGAGGTGTTCTCGCAGACGCCGCGCCTCCACGAGGAGGCCGCGCTCGCGCTGGGGGCCACGCGCTGGGAGATGATCCGCATGGCGGTCTTCCCCTACGCCCGCTCCGGCATGGTGTCCGCGGTGATGCTCGGCCTGGGCCGTGCGCTCGGCGAGACGATGGCGGTCGCGATGGTGCTCTCCGCCGGCGGCGGCATCTCGTTCAACCTGATCTCGAGCAGCAACCCGGCGTCGATCGCGTCCAACATCGCCTCCAACTACAAGGAGGGCACCCCGGGCAAGATCCAGGTGCTGATCGCGACGGGACTGGTGCTGTTCCTCGTGACGTTCCTGGTCAACTTCGCCGCCCGATGGATCGTCACCCGCAACGAGCGGAGGCTCGCGCGATGACCACCACCACAGCTCCTGCCCCGCCGCGCTCCGAGCCGGTGTCCTTCACCGCCGCCAGGCTGCCGCGCCTCGCGCCGGTGCTGGTCGGTGTCGTCGCCGTCGCCGCGGCCGCGTTGCCCGTGCTGCTGCTCGGCTGGGGCGTCGTCGCCTGGGCGGTCATCGCCGGGCTCCTCTTCCTGGTCGCGCTGCCTGCGTGGGCCCGCGTGGTCGAGGGTCCGCGCGGCGCCACCGACCGCTTCGTCACCGGCCTCGTGTGGGCTGCCTGCCTGGTCGCCATCGTGCCGCTCGTCTCGCTCCTCTGGACCGTCGTCGACCGCGGCCTGCCCGCGATCAACTCGACGTTCCTGACCTACTCGATGTACCGCACCAGCCTCGACCAGGAGGTCGGGATCTACCACGCGCTGATCGGCACGCTGCTGATCACGCTGTTCGCCGCGTTGATCTCCGTGCCGATCGGCATCATGGCTGCGATCTACCTCATCGAGTACGGCAAGGGCAGCCGGCTGGCGCGCTGGATCACCTTCCTCGTCGACGTGATGACCGGCATCCCGTCGATCGTCGCCGGCCTGTTCGCCTTCTCGCTCTTCATCCTCGTCTTCGGTCCGTCGACCCGGCTGGGCATCGGCGGCTCGGTCGCGCTGTCGCTGCTGATGATCCCGGTGGTCGTGCGGTCGACCGAGGAGATGCTGCGACTCGTGCCCGCCGACCTGCGCGAGGCGTCGTACGCACTGGGCGTGCCGAAGTGGCGCACGATCGTCAAGGTCGTGCTGCCCACCGCGCTCGGCGGCATCGTCACCGGCGTCACGCTGGCCATCGCGCGGGTGGTCGGCGAGACCGCCCCGCTGCTGCTGATCGCGGGCCTGACCACGCGGACCAACTTCAACGTGTTCTCGGAGCGGATGACCACCCTCCCGGTGCTGATCTACACCCAGAACGCCAACCCCGGCATCGCCGAGACGCCCGGCGGCACCCCGCCCGGCATCGAGGTCGCCTGGGGCGGCGCGCTCGTGCTGATCGTGATCGTCATGCTGCTCAACCTCGTGGCGCGCATCATCGGCAAGATCTTCGCCCCCAAGACCGGCCACTGAGCCACGTACTTCCAGCAGAGACGAGAGAGACCCACCCCCATGGCCAAGAGCATCACCGTCGACGACCTCGACATCTACTACGGCGACTTCCTCGCCGTGCAGGGCGTCAGCATGACGATCAAGGCGCGCTCCGTGACCGCCTTCATCGGGCCGTCCGGCTGCGGCAAGTCCACCTTCCTGCGCTCCCTCAACCGCATGCACGAGGTGATCCCCGGTGCGCGCGTCGAGGGCAAGGTGATGGTGGACGGCCAGTCGCTCTACGACAGCGCCGTCGACCCCGTCGCCGTACGACGCCAGATCGGCATGGTCTTCCAGCGGCCGAACCCGTTCCCGACGATGTCGATCTACGAGAACGTCCTCGCCGGCAACCGCCTCAACTCCAAGAAGATGAAGAAGTCCGAGGCCGACGACGTCGTCGAGCGCTCGCTGAAGGGCGCCAACCTCTGGAACGAGGTCAAGGACCGCCTCGGCAAGCCCGGCATGGGCCTCTCCGGCGGCCAGCAGCAGCGCCTCTGCATCGCCCGCGCGATCGCCGTCGAGCCGCAGGTGCTGCTGATGGACGAGCCGTGCTCCGCGCTCGACCCGATCTCGACCTCGGCCATCGAGGACCTGATCCACGAGCTGAAGTCCGACTACACGATCGTGATCGTCACCCACAACATGCAGCAGGCCGCGCGCGTCTCCGACGAGACCGGCTTCTTCAACCTCAAGGCCGCCGGCCAGCCCGGCCACCTGGTCGAGTTCAACTCCACCCCGAAGATGTTCGCCAACCCCGACAACGAGTCCACCGAGGCCTACATCTCCGGCCGCTTCGGCTGAGTCGGTAGGTTTCTCCCACCGGGGTGGCCCGGGATCGGGGTCGGGGTAGTCAGGGACGTTCTGGTAGCGAGATCGGGGGTTCGACCTACCAGAACGTCCCTGACTACCCCGACAGCCGGGCTCCCCGCGAGCCAGGATCCGTCCACAGGGGCGGCCGGGGCACGGGTCGACGAGGGCCTGTGGATGGGCGGCTGCAGCAGGGTGACAGCCCCGTCATCGTGCGTGCATGGACGGGGAGTACGTCGCCGGGGCGTGGCCACTGCGAGGCGTCGGTCCGCGCGAGGGGCTGCCGGCGGGGCTCGTGTGGCCGCTGCGTCGCGGTGAGGAGGGCGGACCCACGGAGTGGGGGACCAGGTCGGGTGCCTTCCGGCGCGCCGCACGAGGCCTGTGGGTCCCGGCTGGGGTCGAGGCGACACCCGAGCAGCGCATCGTCGAGGCTGCAGCGGTCCTCTCGGGCTACGGCGCGGTGACGGGGTGGGCCGCACTGCGCTGGCAGCAGGCGATGTGGTTCGAGGGCCTGGACCTCGCCCAGCGGCCGCGCCCCGTGGTGCTGGCTGTGGGTGACCTGCACGCCGTACGGCCCCGCGCACGGATCAAGGTGAGCCAGGAGATCCTGCCTCCTGGCACGATCCGGCGGGTTCGCGGCCTCAGGGTGCCTCTGTGGAGCGTCGCCTTCGAGATGCGGAAGGCACCGAGCGACGAGGCAGCCCTGGTCGCCTTCGAGCTGGCGGCCATGCACGACCTGGTCTCGATCGTCGAGCTCGCCGACTTCGTGGCCTCGTCGCTCTGGGTGCGCCAGGGTGTCCCGAGGCTCCGCACGCTCCTGCCCGAGCTGGACGAGAACAGCTGGTCGCCCATGGAGCCCGTCATGCGGCGGACCTGGTGCCGGGCAGAGCGCCCGAGGCCATTGACCAACCGACCGGTCTTCACCCTGGACGGTCGGTTCGTCGGCACGCCCGACCTGATCGACCCGGTCGCCGGGGTCTACGGGATGTACGACGGCGGGCTGCACCTCGCCGGCGAGGTACGTCATCGGGACGTGGCCAAGGAGGCGGCGTACCGCGCGCTCGGCCTCGAAGGCGTGATCATGATGGCGGGAGACATCGCGGACCGGGAGCCGTTCGTCGGCCGGCTGCACGAGGCGTACGCACGCGCGCAACGACGGCGACCCGAGGAGCGACGATGGCGCACCGAGCCGCCGACCTGGTGGGTCCCGACGTTCACCGTGGCGCAGCGGCGGGCTCTGTCGCCCGAGCAGCGGGCGAAGTTCCTGCGCTATCGGCCCGCCGCGTGATGGTTCGCCCGTCCCATCTCGGTGCCGGGGTAGTTAGGGACGTTCTAGGTGGTCGGCCAGTGCTTTGGCCTACCAGAACGTCCCTAACTACGAAAGCGCGGGCGGAGGGCCGGGTCAGGGGAGGAAGAGGTGGGCGGTCCAGTAGCAGATGGCGGCGGCGAGGGCGGCGGCCGGGAAGGTCAGGACCCAGGCGGTGAGGATGGACTTCGCCACGCCCCAGCGGACGGCGGAGAGGCGCTTGGTGGCGCCGACGCCCATGACCGCGGAGGTGATGGTGTGGGTGGTCGAGATCGGGGCCTCGAAGACGTACGACGTCGTGTAGAGCACGCCGGCGGCCACGGACTCGGCCGCGAAGCCGCGGGGCGGGTCGAGGTGGATGATGCGGCGGCCGAGGGTGCGCATGATGCGCCAGCCGCCCGACCAGGTGCCGAGGGAGATCGCGGTCGCGGCGGCCAGGATGACCCAGAGGGGGAGGCCGTCGGACTCGGCGACGTAGCCGCCGGTGAGGAGCGCCAGGAAGATCACGCCCATCGTCTTCTGGGCGTCCTGGAGGCCGTGGCCGAGGGCCATCGCGGCGGCGGAGATGGTCTGGGCGACCTTGAAGCCACGGTTGGTGCGGCCGGGGTTGGCGTTGCGGAAGGCCCACATGATCGCGACCATCAGCAGGAAGCCGAGCGAGAAGGCGACCACCGGCGACAGGAACATCGGGATGACGACCTTCTCGAGCACGACCGCCCAGTTGGCGCTCGCGCCCGCGGCCACCGCGGCTCCGACGAGCCCGCCGATGAGGGCGTGCGAGGAGGAGGACGGCAGCCCGTAGTACCACGTGATGAGGTTCCACGTGATGGCGCCGAGCAGGCCGCACATCACGATCACCAACCCGTGCGTGCCGGGTCCGGGGTCGATGGTGTCGGACACGGTGTGGGCGACCTTCTGGCCCAGGAACGCGCCGACGAAGTTCATGACCGCCGCCATGGCCAGCGCGACGCGTGGCTTCAGGGCGCCGGTGGAGACCGAGGTGGCGATCGCGTTGGCCGCGTCGTGGAAGCCGTTGGTGTAGTCGAACACCAGGGCGACGACGACGACCGCGATGATGATCGCGATTTCCATCGAGTCAGGACTCCTTGACGGCGATCTGCTCCACGATGTTCGCGACCTTCTCGAAGGCGTCGATCGCGCCCTCGAGGGACTCCACGATGTCCTTGAGCTTGAGGACCTCGAGGGCCTCGTACTCACCGCTGAAGAGGTTGGCGAGGATCCGGCGGTAGGACTTGTCGCCGGTGTTCTCGAGGCGGTTGATCTCGATCCAGTACTCGTCCAGCGAGCCCATCGCCTCCAGCGACGGCATCGCGGCCGCGGTCAGCTCGGCGCAGCGCTGCAGCACCTCCACCTGCTGGGTGCTCTCCGCGGGGAGCGAGGTCACCTCGTAGAGCAGGATGAGGTCGACGGCCTCGTCCATCATGTCCATCACGTCGTCGAGCGCCGAGGCGAGGGAGTAGATGTCCTCGCGGTCGAACGGCGTGACGAACGTGCTGTTCACCCGGCGGATGATCGAGTGGGTGGTCTCGTCGGCAGCGTGCTCGGCCTCGCGCATGCGCTGCGCGACCTCGGCACGGGAGGTGCCCTCGGCCAGCATCTCGCTGAGGAGCTGGGCGCCTCCCACGAGGTGGTTGGCGGCTTCGCTGAACAGGTCGTAGAACGAGCTGTCGACGGGGCGGAACTTCAAACGCACGGTGAACTCCGAACGGGGGGCGGATGAACCGGGGAACATGCTAGGGGAGGGATTGCCCGGAGTCGCAACCCGAGACCTCCGGCCCGATCAGGGCCCGTCCGTTGGGGTACGCCGCTCGGCGTGTCGCCCGGCGTGTCGCTCGAAAACGGCTCGCGATGGCGCTCAGCGGCGGCGGGTGCGCTGCCGCGCGATGAGGGCGTCGTGCAGGTGACGTACGCCGGCCCGGTGGTGCCACTCGCCGTCGGCCCCGAGCTCCCAGGCGGACGTCTCCTCGTCCAGCGCGAGGTCGAGCAGGGCGCCGATCTCCTGCACGACGTGCTCGTCGCGCAGCCGCACCAGCACCTCGACGCGGCGGTCGAGGTTGCGGTGCATCATGTCGGCCGAGCCGATCCACGCCGCGGGAGCGCCGTCGTTCTCGAACCAGAACACCCGGCTGTGCTCGAGGAAGCGACCCAGGACCGAGCGGACCCGGACGGTCTCCGACAGGCCGGGTACGCCCGGGCGGAGGGCGCAGATGCCGCGGATCACCAGCTCGACCGGGACGCCCGCCTGCGAGGCGAGGTAGAGCGCGTCGATCACCGCCTCGTCGACCACCGAGTTCGCCTTGATCCGGATGCCCGCGCGGCGGCCGGCCTGGTGGTGGGCGATCTCCTGGTGGATCTGGGCGACCAGCCCGTCGCGCACGCTGTCGGGCGCCACGAGCAGGTGCTCGTAGGTCGTGTTGCGGCTGATGCCGGACAGGTTGTTGAAGAGGAGCGCGACGTCCTCGCCGATCTCCGGGTCAGCGGTGAGCAGGCCGAGGTCCTCGTAGAGCCGGGCGGTCTTCGGGTTGTAGTTGCCGGTGCCGAGGTGGACGTAGCGCTTGATCCCGTCGGGCTCGTCTCGGACGACCATCGAGAGCTTGCAGTGGGTCTTGAGACCGACCAGGCCGTAGACCACGTGGCAGCCGGCGTGCTCGAGCTTGCGGGCCCACCGGATGTTGGCCTGCTCGTCGAAGCGCGCCTTGATCTCGACGATCACCAGGACCTGCTTGCCGGCCTCGGCCGCGTCGATGAGCGCCTCGATGATCGGGCTGTCGCCGGAGGTGCGGTAGAGCGTCTGCTTGATCGCCAGCACGTGGGGGTCGGCGGCGGCCTGCTCGAGGAAGCGCTGCACCGACGTGGCGAAGGAGTCGTAGGGGTGGTGCAGGAGCACGTCGTGGCGCGCGACCGAATCGAAGACGTCGACGGGGGACGCGGACTCGACCTCGGCGAGGCTGGGGTGCGTCGAGGGGAGGAAGGCGGCGTACTTGAGGTCGTCGCGCGGCAGGTCGGCGATGGAGTTCAGGCCGGTGAGGTCGAGCGGGCCGGGCAGCGAGACCACCTCGTCGCGGCTCACGCCCAGCTCGGAGACCAGCAGGTCGAGCACCTTCGGGTCGATCGACTGCTCGACCTCGAGCCGCACGGGCGGGCCGAAGCGGCGCCGCTGCAGCTCCTTCTCGAGCGCCTTGAGGAGGTTCTCTGCGTCGTCCTCCTCGACCTCGAGGTCCTCGTTGCGGGTGACCCGGAAGGTGTGAGCGCCGAGCACCTCCATGCCGGGGAACAGCTTCTTCAGGTGCTCGCCGATGACGTCCTCGATGGGGACGAAGCGCTGGTTGCCGAGCCCGACGAAGCGGCCGAACGTCGGCGGCACCTTCACGCGGGCGAAGTGCTCGGTGCCGGTCTTGGGGTGTCGGACCACGACCGCCAGGTTGAGCGACAGGCCCGAGATGTAGGGGAACGGGTGGGCCGGGTCGACGGCCAGCGGGGTGAGGACCGGGAAGATCCGCTCCTTGAAGAGCTTCTTGCAGACCTTCTGCTCCTCGCGGTCGAGGTCGGCCCAGCGGACGATCTCGATGCCCTGGTTGCCGAGCGCGGGGAGGAGGGAGACGAACGTCTGCGCGTGCCGCTCCATCAGGTCGCGGGAGCTCGACCACAGCAGCTCGATCTGCTCGCGCGGCATCAGCCCGCTGGCGGCGCGGACGGCGACGCCCGCGTCGATGCGGCGCTTGAGGCCGGCGACCCGCACCATGAAGAACTCGTCGAGGTTACTGGCGAAGATCGCCAGGAAGCGCGCCCGCTCCAGCAGCGGCAGCCTCTCGTCCTCGGCGAGCTCGAGGACCCGCTGGTTGAACCGCAGCCAGGAGATCTCCCGGTCGATGAACCGGTCGTCGAACTTCTCCACGGCCTCGATCGCGGCCTCGTCGGGCGTGTAGGGCGGCTCGACGTCGAAGACCTCGGTCGGGTGGCCGAACGGCTCGGCGACCGGACCCTCCTCCACCGACGGCGAGACAGCGCTGGTCAGGGTGGCCGGGTCGGACATGTCGACCAGTGTGGCACCGAAAGATGAACGTGGGATGACGTCGGATCAGTAGACGAGCGCCTGCACGCCGTCACCCAGCACCTGCTCGGCGAAGACGGCCGCGCCGGCGATCGTGACACCCTCGCGGAGGTCGCTCTCGACGAGCCCGCGCCGGGCCGCGCACTGCGAGCAGACGGTGATGGTGCCGGACGTCAGCACCGCCGCCATCAGCTGGTCCAGCGGGGTGGCCAGGTCGAGGTCGAGCTGCTCGGCGCGACCCGGTACGCCGAACCACGCGGCCTCGCCGGTGAGCCAGAGCGAGACGTCGGCACCCGACGCCGCGGCGGCCGCCGCGACCGTGAACCCCTGGTTGCACCGCTCGGCGTCCTCGGCCCCGCAGGTGACCTTGACGACCAGTGATCGAGCCATGTCGCCCACACTAGAGTGGCGGGCATGCCCTTCGAGCTGCCGGACAACCTGCACCCCAACTGCGGCCCCGTCGCCTGGCTGCTGGGCACCTGGCGCGGCAACGGCCACGGGACGTACCCGACGATCGAGTCCTTCCAGTTCGGCCAGGAGCTGATCTTCACCCACGACGGCCGGCCGTTCTTCCACTACATGTCGCGCGCGTGGATCGTCGACGAGGACGGTGAGTTCGTCCGCGACGCCGCGATGGAGACCGGCTTCCTGCGCTGCCCCGAGCCGGGGAAGGTCGAGTTCCTGCTGTCGCACAACATCGGCTTCTCCGAGATCTGGTACGGCGCGGCCGAGGGCGGCAAGCTCGAGATGCACACCGCCGGCGTCTCCTTCACCGAGACCGCGAAGGAGGTCGACGCCGGCTCCCGCATGTACGGCAACGTCGACGGCGACCTCCTCTACGCCTTCGACATGGCCGCCGTCGGCCAGGAGCTGCAGCCGCACACGTGGGCGCGCCTGCAGAGAGCATGAGTGACGACCTCGCGGCTCGCCTCCGCGAGCAGGGGCTGCGGCTCACCCCGCAGCGCCAGCTGATCCTGCGCGCCGTCGAGGAGCTCCGCCACGCCACCCCCGACGAGGTGCTGGCCCACGTGCGCGGCCAGGTCAGCTCGGTCAACGCCTCCACCGTCTACCGCACGCTCGAGGTGCTCGAGGAGCTCGGGCTGGTACGCCACACGCACCTCAGCGACCGCGCGCCGACGTACCACTCCGTGCTCGAGCACGAGCACGTCCACGTGGTGTGCCGGCGCTGCCACCAGGTGTCGTCCTACGACCCCGGGCTCGTCGCGCCCGTCGTCGATGCCCTCGCGGCAGACGGGTTCGTCGTCGACGTGGGCCACCTCGCGATCTTCGGGACGTGCGCCGACTGCTCGGGTAGTTAGGGACGTTTCGGTAGGTCGGAGGGCGTTCGGACCTACGGAATCGTCCCTAACTACCCGGAGAAATCTATTGCAAGGACTCTTTCGAAAGAGTAGTTTCGATACATGTCCCGCGAGCTCCGCGACCCCCGCGCACTGACGGCCGTCGCCCACCCCGTCCGCCTCGGCATCCTCGAGCTGCTCACGCTGGAGGGCGCGATGACCGCGACCCAGCTGGCCGACCGGCTCGACGAGACCCCGGCCAACTGCTCGTGGCACCTGCGCAAGCTCGCCGAGCACGACCTCATCGAGGAGGCCGAGGGTGGTCGCGGCCGCCAGCGGCCGTGGCAGATGCGCAGGATCGGCCTGACCTGGGGAGCCGAGGACGCGGGTCCCGAGGAGCGCCGCGCGGGTGACGCCCTGAGCCGCGTGATGCTGCAGCGCTGGACCGACCGCTTCCTCGACGCCGCCGAGCGCGCTGAGGGTGAATGGCGCGAGGCGGCGACCGTCACCCAGACCATGGGCTACCTCACGGCCGCCGAGCTCGAGGAGGTCAACCGCCGGGTCCAGGAGGTCATCCGGGGCTTCGAGGAACGCATCGAGGATCCAGGTCGACGCCCGGAGGGGTCACGGCTGGTGGAGCTGGTCGCCTTCGCCGCCCCGATCGAGGTGGCTCCGTGAAGGCGGCGTTCGCCCAGCCGGGCTTCACGCGGCTGTTCGCCGGCCTGTCGACGTCGATGCTCGGCGACTCGATCATGCTGCTGGTCCTCAGCATCTGGGTGAAGACGCTGACCGGCTCGAGCGCGATGGCCGGCTTCACCTTCTTCTTCATGTGCATCCCGGCGATCTTCGCGCCGCTGGTCGGGGTCTGGATCGACCGGATCCGCCGCAAGCCGATGCTGGTGTGGGGCAACGTGCTGTCCGCGGTCGCGGTCCTGCCGCTCCTCCTCGTCCGCGACGCGGGCGACGTCTGGATCATCTGGACGGTCGCGGGGCTCTACGGCGTGAGCTTCGTGGTGCTGCCCGCCGGGCTCAACGGCCTGCTCAAGGAGCTGATGCCCGAGGAGCTGCTCGTCGACGCCAACTCGAGCATCCAGACCATCAAGGAGTCCTACCGGCTCTTCGGCCCGCTGCTGGGCGCCGCACTGTTCGCCTGGCTCGGCGGCTGGGCGGTCGCGCTCGTCGACGCCGCGTCGTTCCTCCTCGCCGCCGCGGTCATCGCGAGCATCCGGGTCGAGGAGGAGACGCCCGAGCACGAGGAGTCGGCGTACTGGAGCCAGCTCACCGAGGGGCTGCGGCACCTCGTCCACGACCGGGTGCTCGGCAACCTGCTGATCGGCTTCGGCCTGTCGATGCTGGTCCTCGGCTTCACCGAGTCGGCGATCTTCGCCCTCACCGACCACTTCGGGAAGGCGGCGACGTACGTCAGCGTGATCGTGTCCGTGCAGGGCATCGGCGCGGTCGCCGGCGGCGTCGCCTCCGCCCGGTGCGTACGCCGCTTCGGCGAGGTCGCCACGAGCACGCTCGGCCTGGTCCTCCTCGGGGCGAGCGCGATCGGCATCGCCGCATCGCCGGTGATGGCGGGGGTGCTGGTGAGCATCGTGCTCTTCGGCGCCTCGCTGCCACTGCTGGTCGTCGCCTACATGACGATCCTCCAGCGCCGCACTCCGCAGCGCCTGATGGGCCGCGTCTCGACCGCCGCCGAGGTGGTGATGACCGTGCCCAGCGCGATCTCGCTCGCCTTCGGCGCCGTGCTGGTGACGCTGCTCGACTGGCGCTGGATCTTCCTCGTCATCGGCCTCGCCACGCTGGCGGGCGCCGCGCACGTCGCCTTCTGGCTGCGCGACGAGCTGCGCGGGCGTACGTCCGAGCCCGAGCTGGTCGACGAGCCGCCGGCCGCGCTCGACCCCTCGTCCCCGCTGGGGCCGGGCGTGGGCGCGGCCTAGACTCGAACCCATGGCCAGCCCCCTCCTCGCCCTGCCCGGAGCCGTCGCCGGAGACGGCATCGACGCCCCGGTGGCCGCGCACTACGGCTCGTTCAACACCGAGCAGCGCAGCCTGGCCGGCGGGGACGGGTTCGTGGACCTGTCGCACCGCGACGTGCTGCGGATCTCCGGACCCGAGCGGCTGGGCTGGCTGCACAACCTCACCACGCAGTACTTCACCGGCCTCGAGCCCGGCGTCTGGACCCAGGCGCTCGTGCTGAGCCCGCAGGGCCACGTCGAGCACGCCTTCACCGGCGTCGACGACGGCGAGGCCTTCACCGCACACACCGAGCCCGGCGCCGGCGCGGCGCTGGTCGAGTGGCTCGAGCAGATGAAGTTCATGACGCGCGTCGAGGTCGCGCTCGTCGACGACCTCGCCGTGATGTGGCGCCCGGGCGAGGGGATCGGACGCTACGACCTCGTGCCCCGCGACCGCCTCGAGGCGTACGCCGACGCGGCGGGCCCCGCCGCCGGCCTCTGGGCCTTCGAGGCTTTGCGGATCGAGCGCGGCGAGCCCCGCTTCGGGATCGACACCGACCACCGCACCATCCCCAACGAGGTCGGCTGGATCGGTCCGGCCGTCCACCTCGACAAGGGCTGCTACCGCGGCCAGGAGACGGTCGCCCGCGTGCACACCCTCGGCCGGCCCCCGCGCCGCCTCGTGCTGCTGCACCTCGACGGCTCGGAGAACCGCCTCCCCGCCGCCGGATCCCCGGTGTCGTACGACGGTCGCGACGTCGGCTTCGTCGGCTCCAGCGCCCGCCACCACGAGCTCGGCCCGATCGCGCTCGCGCTGGTCAAGCGCAACGTCCCCGTGGACGCGGGGCTGACGGTCGACGACATGCCCGCCGCCCAGGAGGTCGTCGTCGACCCCGAGGTCGGGCTCCACGTGCGCCCCCTCCGCTGATCCTTGGGTAGTTAGGGACGTTCTCGTAGGAGATCGGGCCGATCGACCTACCAGAACGTCCCTAACTACCCCGGGGAGGTCAGAAAGGTCAGGGCGTACGCCGGCGGTACTGGACGTGCGTGTCGGCGTCGGCGTGCGCGAACCCGAGGCCGGAGTAGACGGCGACGGCCGGGGCGTTGTCCGACTCGACGTAGAGCAGCACCTCGTCGACGCCGAGCCCGGCGAGGTGGTGCAGCCCGGCGAGGGTGAGCAGCTTGCCGAGCCCGCGGCCCTGGGCGGCCGGTGCGATGCCGACGACGTACACCTCGCCGTGGCGGGCGTCGTGCTGCTTGGTCCAGTGGAAGCCCAGCAGGCCGGAAGCGTCCTCGGCGACGAGCAGCCCGGCGGGGTCGAACCACGGCTCGGCCATCCGTCGCGAGAGGTTGTCGAGGTCCATCGCACCCTGCTCGGGGTGGTGCGCGAAGGCGGCCGCGTTGACAGCGACCACGGAGGCGGCGTCGCTGTCGCGGTAGCCGCGGACCGTCACCTCGGACGGAACGGAAAGGGAAGGGAGGGGGAGCGAGGTCGGGCGCCGCATCACCCAGAGGTCGCGCACCCGGTCCCACCCGTGGCTCGCGGCGAGCCGCGCCGCGGCCGGGTGGTTGCCGTGCGACCACGCCGTGAGCGGACCGTCGTACGACGCCTCGGTGCGGGTCAGCAGCGCCGAGCCGATCCCGCGACCGCGCGACTCGGGGGCGACCGCGAGCGAGAGGTCGCCGTCGTGCACCAACGCGAAGCCGCCCGGCTCCGTGAGCACGGAGGCGGTGCCGTCGACCAGCGCCATCTGCGCGGCCTCGTCGAGCGGGGCGGCGCCGTCGGTCGCCTCGGCGGCCCGGGCGACCTCCTCGACCAGGTCGCGGGAGTCCATGCGGGCGAGACTAGCCAGTGACGGTGTCGCGGCTCGGGGAGTCCTGGGCCTCGGAGTCCTTGTCGCGCGTCGGGAGCACGAAGCGGTAGCCGACGTTGCGGACGGTGCCGATGTGGTGCTCGTGCTCGGTGCCGAGCTTGGCGCGCAGGCGCCGGACGTGGACGTCGACGGTGCGGGTGCCGCCGAAGTAGTCGTAGCCCCAGACCTCCTGCAGCAGCTGCTCGCGGCTGAAGACACGGCCGGGGTGCTGGGCGAGGTACTTCAGGAGCTCGAACTCCTTGTAGGTCAGGTCGAGCGGGCGGCCGCCGATGCGGGCGGTGTAGGTGGCGTCGTCGACCACGACCTCGCCGCGGTGGATCACGTGGGCCGCCGGGTCGTCGGGCGAGGCGGCGCCGGCGCGGCCGATGGCCAGCCGGATCCGGGCGTCGAGCTCGGCCGGGCCGCAGGTGTGCAGCACCACGTCGTCCATGCCCCAGTCGTGGGCGACGACGGCGAGGCCGCCCTCGGTGACGACCAGCAGGACCGGCGCGTCGGCCCCAGTGGTGCGGATGAGGCGGCACAGGTCGCGCGCGGCGGCGAGGTCCTGGCGACCGTCGACGAGGACGAGGTCGGACTCCGGCGCGTCGAGCAGCGCGCTGCCCTGGGCGGGCAGGATCTTCACCGTGTGCGAGAGGAGCGCGAGCCCGGGGAGCACCTCCGCGGAGGGCTGTAGCGCACCCGTGAGCAGCAGCAGGGCGCTCATGGGCGGACCCTCCTCTCAGCCGGGGATGAGGAAGGATATCCCGCATGAGTACGTCATCCGGGCGTGATCTCGGTCCTGAGACGGTGACCGTCCGCTACTGGGCCGGCGCCCGCGCGGCAGCCGGCACGGCCGAGGACACCTTCGCGGTGGCCGGCGTCCTGCCGCTCTCGGAGGTCGTCGCGCTCGTCCTCGAGCGCCACCCCGACGACCGGATGGCGCGCACGGTCGCGGTGTGCTCGGTGCTCCTCGGCGACCAGCCGGTGCGTTCGCAGGACCCGGCTTCCGTGCTGGTCGCACCGGGCACCGTGGTCGAGCTGCTGCCGCCGTTCGCCGGCGGCTGACACGGGCAGGCCCCGCGGAGCTGGTGCTCCGCGGGGCCCGTTTCCGCGTACGCGCGAGCCTTGTGTCCGACCGCTGGGGTCAGGCTTCGATCGCCGCGGGCTCGTCGGCGCCGGTGCGCACCTCGATCTTGCGCGGCTTGGCCTTCTCGGCCACCGGCACGACCAGGCGGAGCACGCCGTCGCGGTAGGCCGCCTCGATGCGTTCGAGGTCGAGGTTGTCGCCGAGCACGAGCTGGCGGCTGAAGGCGCCGCGCGGACGCTCGGACGCCAGCATCTGCCAGTCGCCGTTGCTGGCCACCCGCTCGGCGCGGATGGTGAGCACGTTGCGCTCGACGTCGAGGTCGACCGACTCCGGGCTCACCCCAGGCAGGTCGAACTCGAGGACGAAGCGGTCGCCCTCGCGCCAGGCGTCCATCGGCATGGCGACGGGACGGTTCGTGGTGCCCATGAGCTGCTGGGTGATGCGGTCGATCTCACGGAACGGGTCTGCGCTGCGGATCAGCATGGTGTCTTCCTCCTGGTTCTCCGGATCGGGCGAGGCCCTGCGTGAGTGCCTCTGAGATGTGTAACAGCGGATACAGGTTTCTTATAGTCCACGAGTCAGGCAGAATTCAAGTCCCGACGCGGAGGAGGTGGAGATCGCGATGGCTGGACGTGCGGTGGGGGTGTTCGCGATCTCGGTCGCGGCCGAGATGACCTCCCTGCAGATCCAGAACCTCCGCGTCTACGAGCGGCGCGGCCTCGTCGACCCCGACCGCACCGCCGGCGGCACCCGGCTCTACAGCGAGGACGACATCGACCGCCTGCACCGCATCCGCGAGCTGCTCACCGCCGGGCTCAACCTCGCCGGCATCGCCGCCGTGCTGGAGCTCGAGGTCGAGAACGCCCGCCTGCGCGAGCAGGTCGCCCGGCTGCGCGCACGGTGAGCCGCGCGGGGAGGGAACATCCCGGAGCCGCCCGCGCGTTGACCGCAGCGTGACCCCCGGAGCCTGGATCGCCGTCGCCGCCGTCGTACTCGCGCTCGGCGTCGGGTTGTGGCGCCTCGGCACGGACGGACGCTTCCGCGGCACCCACGTCGTACGCCAGGGGCGACCGCAGGCCGCGGCTGACCTGCCGCCCACGACCCGGCTGCCCGGCGCCGACCTGGTCGCCGCCGTCGGCGCGACGCTGGGGGAGCGGGCCACGCTCGTGCAGTTCTCCAGCGCGTTCTGTGCGCCGTGCCGTGCCACTCGTCGTGTGCTCGGCGAGGTCGCCGGACTGGTCGACGGCGTGACCCACGTCGAGATCGACGCCGAGCACCACCTCGACGCCACGCGCGACTTCGGCATCCTCCGCACGCCGACCACGGTGGTGCTCGACGCCTCCGGCGCAGAGGTCACCCGCGCGACGGGAGCGCCGACTCGCGACCAGGTGCTGAGCGCGCTGGCGACCCTGTGATCTCACGATATGGATGCATGGCCCACATCGTGAGACATCCCGGTCCTGACGTCGCGACACGGCCTACTGTCGTCCGCATGTCCTCGACCATGCTCACCCGACGCCGCGCAGTGGACCACTGCCGCGTGCGCTCGGCGCTGTGTCGAATGTCCTGACGAGTCCGCCAGATCTGACGTCTTAAGTCCATCACATTACTGGACTAATCTGGTCGGGACCCGTGCGCTGCGCACGTCCCCAGCGCGCCCGGACCGAGCCGGGCCACGACCATCCCCAGGAGCGACATGTCCACCACGCACACCGCCGGCGCCGACGCCGCCACACGTCGTACGTCGCCGGGCGTCCGCACGCCCGCCGACGGCGGCATCGACCCGCGCGGCCCGCAGCTCGCGGCCGGCCTGACCGCCGTCGTGCTGGTGGCCGTGCTGCTCGTGCCCGAGCCGTGGAGCATCGGCCTGCTCGCCGTGCAGGTCGCGCTGTTCGCCGTGGGGGCCGTGCGTGGCGTCCAGGCCACGCCCCACGCCTGGCTGTTCCGCACGCTCGTCCGGCCGCGCCTGGCGCCGCCGACCGAGTGGGAGCCGCCGGAGCCGCCGCGGTTCGCGCAGGCCGTGGGCCTGGCGTTCGCCCTCGTCGGGCTGGTCGCCCTCCTGGCGGGCGCGACGCTGCTCGGCCAGGTCGCGGTCGGCTTCGCCCTGGTCGCCGCCCTGCTCAACGCGGTCTTCGCCTTCTGCCTGGGCTGCGAGGTCTACCTCCTCGCGCGCCGCGCCCTCTCGTAGACACACAACTGTTCACCACCACCAAGGAGCACAACCACCATGAGCCGTGAGAACTCGCTCGTCACCGCCCAGTGGGTCGAGGACAACCTCGACACCGACGGCATCGTCCTCGTCGAGGTCGACGAGGACACGACCGCCTACGACAAGGGCCACATCCGGGGAGCCATCAAGCTCGACTGGACCACCGACCTCCAGGACCAGGTCCGTCGTGACTTCGTCAACAAGCAGCAGTTCGAGGCGCTGCTCTCCGAGCGCGGCGTCTCCAACGACGACACCGTGATCCTCTACGGCGGCAACAACAACTGGTTCGCGGCCTACGCCTACTGGTACTTCAAGCTCTACGGCCACCAGGACGTCAAGCTCCTCGACGGCGGCCGCAAGAAGTGGGAGCTGGACTCCCGCGAGCTGACCGACGAGCTGCCGACGCGGGAGAAGACGTCGTACACCGCGAGCGAGCAGGACACCTCGATCCGCGCCTTCCGCGACGAGGTCGTCGCTGCCATCGGCACCCAGAACCTCGTCGACGTGCGCAGCCCCGACGAGTACGCCGGCCGGCTGCTCGCCCCGGCCCACCTCCCGCAGGAGCAGGCCCAGCGCGCCGGTCACATCCCGACGTCGGTCAACGTCCCGTGGAGCAAGAACGCCAACGACGACGGCACCTTCAAGTCCGAGGACGAGCTCAACGCGCTCTACGACGAGGTCGGCTTCGACACCGACAAGGACACCATCGCCCTGTGCCGCATCGGCGAGCGCTCGTCGCTGACGTGGTTCGTGCTGACCGAGCTGCTGGGCCGCAAGAACGTGAAGAACTACGACGGCTCCTGGACCGAGTACGGCTCCCTCGTGGGCGTGCCCGTGGCCCTCGGCGACGAGCCCGGCAAGGCGGACGCCTGATGTGCGGCGCGACTGAGGGTGGCCTGTCCCTCGACGGCGTCAACGTCGCCAAGGAGGCCGTGATCCAGGGCCAGGTCCTGCGTGGCCAGGAGCCGGTGCCCAACGCGTACGTCCGGCTGCTCGACCGCAGCGGCGAGTTCACCGCCGAGGTGCCCACCTCCGCGACCGGGCACTTCCGGTTCTTCGCCGGCGACGGTGAGTGGACGCTGCGCACGCTCGCGCCGAAGTCCGAGCCGGTGGACACGCCCGTCGTGGCTGCCACCGGGTCCGTGGCCGAGGTCCAGGTGCTCGTCACCGCCTGAGCACCCCCGTTCCACCGAGGAACCGCCCCGCGTCACGACGCGGGGCGGTTTCCTCATTTTCCCCGCAGTTATGCCGAAGCCGCCCCACGCGCAGCGCTGGACCTCCTACCGTGGTCACCTCAGGCCCGGTGTGTGAAGGGGGGTCTAGTGATCCAGGAGACGCGTCTGCCCGAGACGGACGACCTGTGGCGGCTCACCGTGGAGCACTCACCGGTCGGGATGGCGCTCGTGTCGCCGGGCGGTGACTTCCTCACCGCCAACGTCGCGCTGTGCGAGATGCTGGGCTACGACGCCGCCACGATGGCCACCTTGTCGTTCCAGGACATCACCCACCCCGACGACCTCGCCAGCGACATGCGCCTGGTCAACCAGGCCCTCGCCGGCAAGATCAGCTCCTACCGCATCACCAAGCGCTACCTCAGGTCCGACGGGACGATCGTGATCGGCGACCTGTCGGTGGCCCTGCTGCGCGCGCCCGACGGCACGCCCATCCACTTCATCTCCCAGATCGCCGACCTCACCGAGCGGCACGCGTTCGTGGAGCGCCTCGACGCGGCCGAGGCCGCGGTGGAGTCCGAGCAACGCAAGGCCGAGGCCGTCTTCGACACGGTGGCGGTGGGCCTGCTGCTGCTCGACGCCGACGGCGCCTACCGGGGCCACAACTCGCGCCACCAGGACTTCATGGACCTCGCCTTCCCCGACGGGCACCGCGGCCGCGTGGGGCAGACGGGCTACCTCTACGACGCCGAGCACGGCCGGCCGCTCACCGCCGAGGAGATGCCGACGACCCGGGCGGTGGCGGGGGAGGAGTTCGACGACTTCCGCCTCTGGGTCGGCAAGGACCCCGACAACCGCCGCGCCCTGTCCGTCTCCGCCCGCTCGATCCGCGACCGCTACGGCACCCTCACCGGCGCCGCGCTGTCCTACCAGGACGTCACCGACCTGATGCGCGCCATCAAGGTCAAGGACGAGTTCGTCTCCTCGGTCTCCCACGAGCTGCGTACGCCACTCACCTCCGCGATGGCCTACCTCGAGCTGGTCGAGGACTCGACCGACATCGGGCCTGAGGTGCAGCAGCAGATCGCCGCCGCCCGCCGCAACATCCTGCGCCTCTCGCACCTGGTCGCCGACCTGTTGTTCTCCACGCGGGTGACGTCGGGCTCGACGATCATCGACCCCTATCGCGTCGACGTCGTCACCCTGCTGTCCGAGGCCCTCGACTCCGCCGCCGTCGACGCCGCCGCCGCCGATGTGACGCTCGAGTCCGACCTCCCCGACTCCCTCGTCGCGGTCGCCGACGGGATGCGGCTGCGCCAGGTCGTCGACAACCTGCTCGCCAACGCGATCACCTACACCCCCCGCGGCGGCAGGATCTCCGTGACGCTCGGCGCCACCAAGCGCCACGTCGAGATCACGGTCGCCGACGACGGCGAGGGCATGGACGAGGAGGACCTGCGCGACATCTTCGTCCGCTTCCACCGCGGCGAGAACGCCCGCCGCCGGCAGGTGCCCGGCACCGGCCTGGGCCTGACCATCGTGCGCCACATCGTCGAGGCGCACGGCGGCGAGATCACCGTGGACAGCACGCTCGACGTCGGCACGACCGTCAAGGTCGTGCTGCCCCGCTGAGCCGAGCTCAGGCCTTCTGCGACTCGGGCTCGGCGACCGGGACCTCGTCGGGCGCGTAGCCGTAGCCGTAGCCGTACCCGTAGCCGGAGCCGTAGTTGCCGCGACCCTTGCGCGGCACCATGTTGAACACCGCGCCGAGGGTGTTCGCACCGACGGCCGCGAGGCGCTCGCGGGCGCCGGCGAGCTGCTCGCGCGTGGTGCGCCCGTGGCGTACGACGAGGACGGCGCCGTCGACCTGCGAGGCGATCAGGGCCGCGTCGGTCACCGGGAGCAGCGGCGGGGCGTCGATCACGATCACGTCGTACGCCGCGCGCAGCTCCGCGAGGATGCCCGCCATCGCCTGCGACTGCAGGAGCTCGGCCGGGTTGGGCGGCACGGTGCCGGAGGCCAGGACGTGCAGGCCGGAGGCGTGGGTGAGGATCACGTCGCTGACGGTCACCTTGCCGACGAGGGCGGTGGTGAGACCGATGGACGGGTCGAGGTTGAGCAGCGCCGCGGCCTGCGGGCGCCGCAGGTCGCCGTCGATGAGGAGCGTCCGCTCACCGGCCGCGTGGAGCGCCAGCGCGATGTTGACCGACGTCGTCGACTTGCCCTCGCCGGGCAGCGAGCTGGTGATCACGATCGCCTTGGACTCGGCGTCGATGTCGACGAACGAGAGGTTCGTGCGCAGCACCCGATAGGCCTCGGCGCGCGGTTCGTGGGAGCTCAGGTCGGTGAGCAGCGGACGCTTGCCGACCTCGGGGTCGAAGGCGAAGGTGCCGAGGATCGGGGCCTCGAGCGTCGAGGTGACGTCGTCGGCCGACTTGGTGCTGGTGTCGAGCAGCTCGCGGACGACGGCGAGGCCGACGCCGAGCAGCAGGCCGAGGATCGTGGCCAGCGCGAGGTTGCGCAGCACGTTGGGGGAGACCGGGCCGCCGGGCAGCGACGCCGCGTCGACGATCGTGCCCTTGAGGACCGGCTTGTTCTGACCGGGCGGGGTCTCCAGCTCGGCGACCAGCGCGACCAGCTCGTCGCCGTAGGCCTGGGTCAGCTGCTGGGCGACCTCGGGGTCGGGGTCGGTCACGGAGATGGTCAGCAGCACGGTGTCGGGGGACGCCTGCGCGGTCACCTTGGCGGCGAGGTCGCCGGGAGAGAGCTCGCTGCCGGTGGTCGACACGACGCGGGTGGCCAGCTCGGTGCCGGTCGCCAGGTCGGCGTACGACGCGAGGCGCTGGCTGCTGAAGAGGTTGCCCTGGTAGGCCTCGGCGGACGACGAGGCGCTCGTGGAGATAAAGAGCTGGGTGCTCGACTGGTACTGCGGGGTGGTGCGCCACGTGATCAGTGCGGCTGCGACCACCACGAGGAGGACCGTGGTGACGATCAGGCGCCAGCGGCGTCGCAGGATCCGCAGGTAGTCGGCTAGTTCCACGATGTTCCGTTCCGAGGGCGACGATGCGGCGGCCAGTGTCAGCCACGTGCCCCGGCCGGGGCAAGTTGACCGGATGTTGCCCAGATTCAATGTCTTGTGGATTTGTGGGTTACGGTTCTCGCGATTGAAGCGTCAAGGACGTCTTGGCGGCTCGATCTGGGGTCGATCACAGGGGACGACCCCACAACTACAGACTTGGAAGGCTCTTCCCGGATGAAGAAGATGGCCGTCGCCACCGCGACCACCACCCTCGTTGCCCTCGGTTCGCTGGTCATGGCACCGGCTGCCCAGGCCGACCCGTACCCCCGCTCGATCGACACCTCGTGCGTCGCCGTCGCCGACGACACCCAGGTCGCCCCGGGTGAGGCGGTGAAGGTCAAGTTCAAGTGGACTGCCGAGGGCAACGTCACGCCCAAGGGCACCGTGAAGTGGACCGTCCGCAACACCAAGACGGGCACCGTCGAGACGGGCTCCTTCTGGAGCGGCGCGGCCAAGAAGGCCGTGACCAAGACCTTCACGTTCGCGAGCAAGGGCAACTACTACGTCGAGTTCGACACCAAGGCGCAGAAGACCTCGGTGTTCAAGAACTGCTCGACCAGCACCTCCAAGATCAAGGTGCGCAAGCGCTTCTGATCGAGGCTCCGCTTCACGATTCAAGACGATTGACCTGCTGCCCACCGGTCTCGCCGGTGGGCAGCAGGCATGTTTGGGGTGTTCTTCCACGTGTCTCTGACAGCACGTGACCGCCAGGAGCGCACGACCTGGCGTCGTTTCCGCTGGCCTGTCCTCGGTGTGGCCGGTGTGCTGGCCATCGCCGCCCTCTGGGCCGGCTGGACGGTCTGGCAGGTGCAGCGCGACCTGGGCGCGGCGCGGGAGTCCGCCGCCGCGTTGCCGGCGACGCTCGGCACGGATCCCGCCGAGACCGAGCTCCTGGTCGACGACTTGTCCGCGAGCGCGGAGTCGGCGGTCGACCGGACGTCCGGAGCCACGTGGCAGGTCCTGCAGGCCCTGCCCGCGGTGGGGGATGACTTCGACGCCGCCGCGCGGGCCTCGCGCGCCGTCGACATCCTGGCCCGCGAGGGCGCCGCGCCGCTCGTGGACGGCGACCTGAGCGCCGCGACCTTCGCGCCACGCGACGGAGCCCTCCCGGTCCGCGCGATCGCCGGCGCCGCCGCGCCGCTGGCCGAGGCGCGCGACGGCTTCGAGCAGGCCCAGGCCGAGCTCGCGCCGATCGACGTCGAAGGCCTGATGCGTGAGCTCCGCCCCGAGTTCACCGCGCTGATCGACCAGGTCGACGACGGCGTGTCCACGCTCGACGGCGCTTCGCGTGCGGCGGAGGTGCTCCCGGCGATGCTGGGCGCCAAGGGGCCGCGCGACTACCTGCTGGTCTTCCAGAACAACGCCGAGCCCCGCTCGCTGGGTGGCATGCCGGGGCTGATGGCGCCGCTGCACGCCGAGAAGGGCGAGGTCTCGCTCGGCGAGACCGTGGCCACGAGCTCCTTCGGGCAGCTGGACCGGCCGGTGCTGCCGATGACCCCCGACGAGCGGGCGATCTGGGACGAGCAGCCGGCCACCTGGTTCCAGGACGCCGTCTTCATCCCCGACTTCCCGCGCGCCGGCGAGCTGATGGCTGCGCGGTGGAAGGTCGAGACCGGCCGTGACGTCGACGGTGTGCTCTCGTTGGACCCGGTGGCAATGTCGTACCTGCTCGAGGCAACGGGTCCGATCACCGTGGACGGGCGCGAGCTCACGAGCGACAACTTCGTGGACGAGATCCTGCACCAGCCCTACCTGCGCTACCGCGACGACCCGGCCGCCGAGGACGCGTTCTTCGGCGGAGTGATGGACACGCTCTTCGACCAGCTGCTCGGCGCAGGCACCGATCCCTCTGCCCTCGTCTCCGGCCTCTCCCGGGGTGCGTCGGAAGGCCGGCTGCTGGTGCACTCGCTCGACCCGGTCGAGCAGGAGCGTCTGGCCGGGACCCGGCTGGCAGGCGAGTTCCCGAGCGGCAACGGCGGGCCGGCCCAGGCCGCGGTGTACGTCAACGACGCCACCGGCTCGAAGATGGGCTACTACCTCGACTACCAGGCGCGCATCGGCAGCGTCTCGTGTGCCGGCGGCGTCATCGGCTTCAGCGGCACCCTGCGGGTGCACTCGACGGCGCCGGCCGACGCGGCCAGCCTGCCCGAGGCGATCACCGGCTCCGGTGCGTACGGCGTGGCGCAGGGCGACCACCTCAACGTCTTCGACCTCGTCGCTCCTGCGGGCGGCAAGATCACGGACGTCGTGGTCAACGGCGTGAAGTCGCGCGGCACCAATCGCACCTTCGACGGCCGTGCCGTGGTCTCCGTGCCGATCCTGGTCAGCCCCGGCGACGTCGTGACCGTGACCTGGCGCGCAACCTCCGGGCCGGGCCACACGGGTGGAGTCGAGTTCGTCAGCACGCCGGGGGTCCACCACGGCGGCGAGAAGGAGCTCGTCCCGGCGCCCTGCGCGGAGGCGCAGTGATGCCGCATTTCACATCCCGGGCAGCTGGTCGTGGTTTCAACTGTCAACCCCTCCTTGACGTACGATCCTCTCTGGCTGCCCAGGGGAAACGGCAGCGTCTCGGAGTCGCGCTCGGCGTCGGGGCATCTCATGCATGTGGGGACATGTAGATGACTACGTTGGAGATCCAGTCCGCCGTGCGTGGACGTCGTACGGCCGTGCTGATGGCGTTCGACGCGCTGGCGCTCGTGCTGGCCTACGTCGTGAGCGTCCTGGTGCGCTACGACGAGCTCGGCGAGACGGTCTGGCGCGGTGCCGCGCTGGCGCTCGTCGCCGCCATCGCACTGCAGTGGAGCGTCGGCTTCGTGGGCCGGGTCTACCAGGGCCGCGTCGGCGTCGCCACCAACGAGGAGACCATCCTCCTCGGCGCTTCGACAGCCGCTGCTGGCTTCGTCGTGTTCGTGGTCAACGCCCTGATCGACCCGTTCTGGATCGCGCGCAGCGTGCCCGTGACGGGCACGTTCTTCGGCCTCTTCCTGATGCTCACCACCCGTGCCCTGTGGCGCCAGCTCACCATGCCGCTCACGCCACTGCACTCCGGCGAGGGGCAGCGCGCCCTGGTCGTCGGGGCCGGCGCGAGCGGTGCCCGGCTCGTCCACTCGATGCGGTCCCACCGCGAGTCGGGCCTGGTGCCCGTCGGATTCCTCGACGACGACCCGTGGAAGCGGCAGCGGCGGCACTTCGGTGTCCCCGTCCTCGGTGCCATCCCCGACCTGGAGCGTGCCGTGCTCAGCACCGGTGCCACCACCGTCGTGGTCGCGATCCCGAGTGCCGGCAAGGAGCTGATCAAGAGCGTCGTCGACCGCTGCACGGAGATCGGCATCACCGTCAAGGTGCTGCCTCCCTTCGCCGAGTCCTTCGCCACTCGCGCCGACGTGCGCGACGTGCGTGACGTCGACATGCGCGACATCCTCGGCCGTGCGGCCGTCGAGACCGACCTGGCGGCCATCGCCGGCTACGTCACCGGCAAGCGGGTGCTCGTCACCGGCGCCGGCGGCTCCATCGGCTCCGAGCTCTGCCGCCAGCTGCACCGCTACGGTCCGGAGGAGCTGATCATGCTCGACCGTGACGAGTCGGCGCTCCACGCGGTCCAGCTCTCGATCCACGGCCGGGCGCTGCTCGACAGCCCCGACGTGGTGCTCAACGACATCCGCGACGACGTCGCCCTCCGCGCGATCTTCGAGGACCGCCGGCCCGAGGTGGTCTTCCACGCCGCTGCCCTCAAGCACCTGCCGATGCTCGAGCAGTACCCCCACGAGGCGATGAAGACCAATGTGCTCGGCACCGCCAACGTGCTCGAGGCGTCCGCCGCGGTCGGCGTCGAGACCTTCGTCAACATCTCCACCGACAAGGCCGCCGAGCCGACGAGCGTGCTGGGCTACTCCAAGCGCGTCGCCGAGCGCCTCACCGCCGACATGGCTCGTCGCGCCGAGGGCGCCTACATCAGCGTGCGCTTCGGCAACGTGCTCGGCTCCCGCGGCTCGGTGCTGCACACCTTCACCGCGCAGATCGCGGCCGGCGGTCCCGTCACCGTCGTCCACCCCGAGGTCACCCGCTTCTTCATGACCGTCGAGGAGGCCGTGCAGCTCGTCATCCAGGCCGGCGCGCTCGGTGAGGACGGCGAGGTGATGATCCTCGACATGGGCGAGCCGGTGAAGATCGCCGACGTCGCGCAGCAGCTCATCGAGCTGTCCGGCAAGAGCATCGAGATCGTCTACACCGGCCTGCGCGAGGGGGAGAAGCTGCACGAGCAGCTCTTCGCCAGCGCCGAGGACGACGAGCGGTCGAAGCACCCGCTCGTCTCCCACGCCGACGTCGACCCACTGGCCATCGACGAGGTGCGCGCCCTCGACCCCGACGTCCAGCACCTCGGCCTGCTCCAGGCCTTCGAGGACTGGGTCCGCCTGCCGGACGGGCTCCTCCCGGTGGGGGCCGCCGACGAGCGATCGGGCAGGATCGCTGGATGACCGCTTCCCGCATCCTGCTGTCACCCCCCGACGTGGGTGAGGTCGAGCAGGAGTACGTCATGCGCGCCATGCGCTCGGGGTGGGTCGCGCCCGCCGGGCCGGACCTCAATGCCTTCGAGCGCGAGGTGGCCGACCGCGTCGGCGCGCCCCACGCAGTCGGGCTCGCCTCCGGCACGGCCGCGCTGCACCTGGCTCTCGTCTCCTGGGGCGTGGGCCCGGGCGACGTGGTCCCCGTTTCGACCTTCACCTTCGCCGCCACCGTCAACGCGATCCGCTACGTCGGCGCCGAGCCGTTCTTCATCGACAGCGACGCCGAGTCGGGCAACATGAGCGCCGCGCTGCTGGCGCAGGCGGTCGACCGCCTGCGCGCCGAGGGACGGCGAGTTCCGGCGGTGATCCCGGTCGACCTCTTCGGCAAGTGCGTGGACTACGACGCCATCGCCGAGGTGACGACGAACGCCGGCGCGCGGCTGCTGAGCGATGCCGCCGAGTCGCTCGGCGCGACATACGCCGGCCGGGCGGCCGGGTCCTTCGGTGACGCCTCCGTGGTGTCGTTCAACGGCAACAAGATCATGACGACCTCCGGTGGCGGCATGCTGCTCACGCGCGACCAGGCGCTGGCCGACCACGTCCGCAAGCTGTCGACCCAGGCGCGCGAGCCGGTGGCGCACTACGAGCACACGGAGATCGGCTACAACTACCGCCTCTCCAACATCCTCGCCGCTCTCGGGCGCGCCCAGCTCTCGCGTCTCGACGACATGCTCAAGCGGCGCCGCGAGTGGCGCGAGCGCTATCGCGCGCTCTTCGCGGACCAGCCCGGAGTGCGGATCCTCGGAGGTCAGGACGACTCCGGCGACAACTGCTGGCTCACGCCGATCGTGGTCGACCCGGAGCGCTCCGCCTGGACCGCGGGCGACCTCGCCGCTGCGATGGACAAGGCCGACGTGGAGACCCGACCCGTCTGGAAGCCTATGCACCTGCAGCCCGTCTCGCAGGGCCTCGACGGCCTCCTCGACGGGACGTCCGAGCAGATCTTCGCCCACGGCCTGACGCTGCCGGCCGGATCGGCGATGACCGACGACGAGTTCACTCGCATCGAGGACACCATCCGCGAGGTGGCGTCGCGATGAAGCAGTACGACGTCGTGAAGCGCGGGATCGACGTGCTCGTCGGTGGGCTCGCCCTCATCATCTCTGCGCCGGTCCAGGCAGCGATCGCGGTCCTGATCAGGCGCGAGCTGGGATCGCCTGTCCTCTTCCGCCAGCCCCGTCCGGGCAAGGACGGCGAGGTCTTCGAGCTCGCGAAGTTCCGCACGATGCACGCACCCGACCCCGACCGCGGTCTCGTGACCGACGAGCAGCGGATGACGCGTCTCGGGTCGCTCCTTCGGTCAACGAGCCTCGACGAGCTCCCCACCCTGTGGAGCGTCGTGAAGGGCGACATGAGCTTGGTAGGCCCCCGGCCCCTCCTCGTGCAGTATCTCGATCGCTACACGCCCGAGCAGGCGCGCCGGCACGAGGTGCGTCCCGGGGTCACGGGCCTTGCCCAGGTGTCAGGCCGCAACGCGATCTCGTGGTCGGAGAAGTTCGCCAAGGACGTGGAGTACGTCGACCGCCGCAGCCTTCGTCTGGACGTGTGGATCGCCTGGCGGACGATCTCCCAGGTGGTGCGCCGGGACGGGATCTCTGCCGACGGCGAAGCGACCATGCATGAGTTCATTGGAGAAGGTCGTGGCTAAGCCAATCGTTGTCGTCGGGATCGGCGGGTTCGGCCGCGAGGTGATCGACATCATCGACGCGGTGAACGCGGCGAGCCCGGAGCCGGTCTGGGATCTGGTCGGCGTCGTCGATGACGCGCCGAACGACCTGAACCTCGAACGACTGTCGCTGCGCGGCGTCGACTTCCTCGGGGACACTGGGGTCCCACTGAGCTGGCCCAACCCTGTGTCCTACGTTGTCGGCATTGGTAGCCCGCGCGTGCGTCGGCTGATGGCCGAGCGCTACGACGCAGAGAACTTCCGGGCCGCGACGCTCGTCCACCCCAGCGTCACCCACGGCTTCGGCGTGAGCATCGGGCCGGGCGCGGTTGTCTGCGCAGGAGCACGACTGACCACGAACATCACGGTCGGCCAGCACGTCCACATCAACCTCAATGTGACGGTCGGTCACGACAGCTCGATCGGTGACTTCGTGAGTGTGAACCCACTGGCCTCGATCTCGGGGGACTGCGTCATCGAGGATGGCGTGCTCATCGGCGTTGCTGGCGTCGTCCTGAACGGGCTCACCATCGGCGCTGGCGCCGTCCTTGGTGGATCCGCCTGCGCAGTTCGCGACCTCGCCCCAGGAGTAGTGGCGGTCGGCGTTCCGGCCAAGCCCATGGGCGCATGACCTCTCACGAACAAGCTGCCGGGCACGCGTCGGCGCAGGCACCCAGGTGCGCTGTCGCCACCGCCGCCCCCATCACGATCGACGCCTTCCTGGTGCCTCATGTCGACCAGCTGCTGGCGCGCGGTGCGACCGTGAGCCTCCTGGCCGGACCCGGTGAGTTCCCCGACCTCACCGGACGGGTTGGCGCCACTATTCGGGTGATTCGTCACCTTCGTCGCGAGCCCTCACCCGCGGCCGACTTGCGAGCGCTCGGCGCGACGTGGCGCGTCCTTCGTCGTGATCGCATCGACGCGATCCACATCGGTACCCCCAAGGCTGGACTCATCGTCGGGCTGGCGGCCCTCCTGGCGTCCGTGCGCCGTCGCGTCTACACGATCCACGGCCTGAGGTACGAGACGATGCGCGGAACAGGGCGGACGGTGTTCCGGCTCCTGGAGAAGCTGTCCTGCGCCGTGGCGACCGACGTCCTGGCCGTCAGCCAGTCCGTCGCCGACACCGCCGTCGGTGATGGGGTCGTCTCCCTGTCGAAGGTGCGCGTGCTGGGACGCGGCAGTATCTCCGGGGTCGATGCCGCGCGGTTCCAGTCCACCCCCGAGAAGCGCAGTGAGTCGCGCCGCCGTTGGGGTGTCTCGGATGCCGAAGTGGTGGTGCTGTTCGTGGGCAGGCTGAGCGTCGACAAGGGAGTCGACGACCTGCCGGCCATCTGGAGCGAGGTCCGAGCGCACGTGGATCGTGCGCGCCTCGTCGTCATCGGGGAAGTAGACGAGTCGCAGCCGCCGTCTCCGGCGACGCTCGAGGCGCTCGCGAGCGACTCCTCTGTCGCGATGGCGGGACACGTGGTGGATCCCTCGGCCGCCTACTCTGCGGCGGACCTCTTGCTCCTGCCGACGCGACGCGAGGGCTTCGGCTCGGTCGTCCTCGAGGCGGCGGCCGCGGGCGTCCCGACCGTGGGAAGCGACGTGACCGGCATGAGGGATGCGATCGAGGCGGGCGTGACGGGCGTGCTGGTCGCGCCGGAGAAGCCGCGAGAGTTCGCCCACGCAGTTGCGGGTCTGCTCAACGACCACGAAGCGCGGCAGCTGCTCGGTGAGAACGCTCGACGCCGTGTGTTGACGGACTTCGTCGAGGAGGACGTGGTTGCGCGCTACGTCGACGTGCTCATGGGTGAACGATGACCGCTGTATCTGTCCTGATGCCCGTCGCCGCACCGGCGCCACACCTGCGTGAGGCTCTTGAGAGTGTCCTCGCTCAGAGCCACGAGGATTGGACCTTGGTGCTCATCAACGACGGTGATGACCCTGTCGTCCGAGACCTAGCGACCGCGTTGATCCCCCGTGATCGACTCACCCTCGTTCCCATCATGGATCGGCGCGGGTTGTCGTACGCCCTCAACTGCGGCCTCGACGCCGCGCGCACGGAGCTGGTGGCTCGCCTAGATGCCGATGACATCGCCGATCCCGATCGCCTAGCCAACCAGTCGGACTTCATGGATCGCGCGCCCACGGTGGTGTTGACCGGAATGGCCGCGCGTTTGATCGACGAGTCGGGAGCGGTGATCGGTAGACGCGACGTCGTCGTCGAAGACGAAGCAGTGCAGCTGCTGGCACGCAACCAGTTCATCCATCCGGCCGTGATGTACCGGAGGTCCGCGGTGCGCGCTATCGGCGGTTACGACGTGTCGTGCAGCCTCCGTGAGGACTATGACCTCTGGTTGCGCCTGGCGGCGATGGGCGAGGTGCGCAACCTCGACACTGTCGGCATCGACTACAGGATCTCTTCGGCTCAAGTGAGTCGCCGGCCGGTCGAGTGGAAGTCGGTTCGAATCGTTGGCCGGTCCCAGGCAGCGTTGGGGCGCACCTTGGGGAGATCGCGGTTCGCCACGCTCGCCCAGCACCTGAAGTGGGCAGTCGCTCAGCACCCTGTCGTCCAGCGCCTGCGCAGGACCGCGACCAGCGGAGCGTCGTCATGAGCGAGGGAGGTCGTACCCACGGACACTGGCGCCTGGCTTCTGCGGACGATGTTCGGCGCGTGCTGGTGACGGGCTTGGAGGTGCTCGACAAGCATGCGAGAGACGTCGGCAGCTCGTACGTCCTGATTGCTGGATCAGCTCTAGGAGCTCGTCGTCATGGAGGTCCGATCCCGTGGGACGACGACATCGACGTGTGCATGGAACGCGAGGACTTCCTGCGCTTCTGTCGCGCGCCGTTGCCGGACCACCCGATCGACACTCGAATGACTGACCCGGTCATCGGTAGCGACGCCAAGTTCTACCTGCCTGCGACGCGCCTCGAGCGACCGTTCGGAGAAGCTCACAACTTCGTCCCGCCGTCCAACGGCGGAGCGTTCATCGACATCTTCTGCTTCTACCGTGCCTCCACCAACCGTTGGGTGCGGCAGCTCGAGCGGGCCCTGGGGTGGGTGGTCTACGTACGGCCGTGGGGTTGGGCCCTCGCGACGTCCCGCCAGCCTGTAGGCCTCGTTCGTCGTATTCGTCATCTCGCCGCTGCGACCGTTCCCCGCCGGGTTCTCGGGCGTGTCGAGCGACACCTGTGGGACCGCAGCACGCGGCGGACATCCAGCCTGCGCGGGATCGGCATCGGGGGTGTCAACGGTCGGGTCTTCTATCCGGTGGACCACATCTGGCCAGCGAAGAGCTCGGAGTTCCACGGCATGGCGGCGCGGGTGCCGAACAGGCTCAACGACTTCCTGGCCCTGACCTTCGGCCAGGACTTCATGACGCCGCCCGCCGACGTGTCGGACTCGGGTCACGGTGACTTCTTGGTCTGGGCCGACGAGTCGGGGGGTGCGCGATGACGAGCTCGTCCGGCACCCTCACCGCTCGCGTGCGCGGCATCAGCTCTGGCGTGGGTTCAGTGGCGCTGGGCTCGCTCGGGGCGCGGGCCGCCGGCCTGGTGAGCTCGCTCGCCGCGGCATCGTTGCTGGGGGCCACGGACTTCGGACGCTATGCACTCCTGCTCGCAGCGACGACCGTGATCGCCAGTCTGGGCGGGATGGGCTTCGCCGCGCCCCTGACGCGTAGCGTGGCCAAGGCCTCGGGTTCGGCAGATCCCGGGACAGTGCCGACCGGCGCCGTGCACGTCGCCGCAGCGACTCTGTCGA
This sequence comes from Nocardioides sp., assembly GCF_041913365.1. Taxonomy (GTDB): domain Bacteria; phylum Actinomycetota; class Actinomycetes; order Propionibacteriales; family Nocardioidaceae; genus Nocardioides. Next base: position 89,110 of record NZ_JAYSFM010000010.1, on the reverse strand, counting down.
CGTTGGGTGTGGCGACCGTTCTGCTGTGCTGGCCCGGCTGGGGACTCGTGGAGCTGCCGGGCGGTGGCGATCGTCTGTCCGTCCTCGCGGTCGGGATCTGGGTCGTCGGCATGGGGTGCAACCCCCTGTTCGTCGCCGTGCTCGTGGGGCTGCAGGAGTACCGAGGCTCTGCCCTGCTGACCTCAGCACGAGGTGTGCTGGTGGCGGTCGCCGTCACTCTTGCCTGCTTGACTGTCCCGACTGCCGAGGCCGCTGCCGCAGCCACCGCATCGGCAGAGGTGGTGTCCGCTGGGCTCGCCTACATCTGGTTGCGTCGACGGTCGGTCCTCGTGCCCTTCTCACGCAGGTCGTGGGCTGCTGGCGCCCGGTTGCTGAAGGTCGGCTTCGCGGCAGGTGCTGTCGGATTGGCGATCCAGACGAGCATGTGGATCGGGCAGGTCCTGCTCAGCCGGACCCCTGACGGGCTCGCGGCGGCGGGACTGTTCCTGCTGGCGACGCGACTGATGCTCGCGGTCACGTTCGTCCCCAACGCACTGGCGACGGTGGTGCTGCCTCGGCTCACCCGGATGCGGGGCTCTTCTCGCGAAGATCCTCGTGCCTTGTCGTTCTCCTACGTCGCGCTCACCGCGGGCATCGCGACGGTGGCCGCCCTTGCTGTCACGACCGCCAGCATCTGGTTCGCGCCCCGCCTCGACGAGGACTACGCGGGCAATGCCCTGGCACTTGCCCTCATGGGCGTGCTGGCGGTCCTCATCTCGCTCAACAACGTGTACGGCAGCGTGGTCATCGCCCGAGGGTTCATGGGTGTGTGGATCGGGAGTGACGTCATGCTCGCAATGGCCCTCGTCGTGTCCGCCGCGGCGCTGGTGGGTGGACTCGGTGTTGCTGGTCTCGCTCTTGCCCACGTCGTTGCGTATGCCCTGTCCATCGGAGTCCTGGTCATCGGAAGTCGGCCGAACACAGAAGGGGCACTGCGATGAAGGTCTTGATCGCGGGAGGGGTGTTCCGGCTGCCGCCGGACGTGCGGAAGATGCGTCAGCCGGCCCCGGAGATGGTGCTCGCGGACGGGCTACGGAAGCGGGGCGTGGAGGTGGCGACGGTGCCGCTGGAAGACCTTTCCGCCGTCGCGCGGTCGTCTGACAGCGACATCGTGCACGTCCACCACCTCTCCAAGGCTGCGGTGGCGTCCGCGCTGTCTCCTGTCTCGGCTCCGATGGTCTTCACCGCACACGCGACGGCGCGCCCGGTCCGACGGCTGGAGGTCCTCGGCGAGAAGGTCGTGATGAGCCGGATGCGTGCGGGCGTCTGCCTGAGCGAAGGTGAGCGTCTCCAACGCGTGCACGCCAGGCCCGAGCTCGACGGACGTCTCGTGGTGATTCCCAACGGCATCGACCTGCCTGACGCGGAGCCTCGCCTCCGAGAGCTGGCGCCTGATGACGTCCTGCGTGGCCTGTTCGTCGGGCAGCTCATCGCCGTCAAGCAGATCGACCGCATCATCGCTGCCATGCGCGACGAGCCGCGCCTGCACGTGGAGCTTGCGTACCACAACGACCACCTCCTGGCCGGCGTGCGAGATTCTGCCGCCCAGAGCGGGGTGCTGCACCGCATGACGTTCCTCGGGCAGCTGCGAGGACCAGAGCTGTTCGATGCCTATCGCCGGTCCCACGTCCTCCTCCTGCCCTCTCGTTCCGAAGCGCTGCCGAGCGTGGTGACCGAAGGATTGTCGACAGGTCTCCCCGTCATCGCGAGCAACGTCGGTGGCATCCCTTCCCAGGTCAAGGACGCCGGGATACTCGTGTCGCCAGACGGTCTCGACGAGGTGTCCCGGGTGATCCCACAGCTGATGGAGCAGTACTCCGACCTTGCGGCCCGAGCTTCGCGACGAGCGATCGAGGTGGCAGCCGAGTACTCCGTCTCGGCCATGATCGACCGGCACCTCGCCCTCTACCACCGCATCCTGGAAGGCACCCAGTGAAGATCCTGCACATCGGACCGTCCGAGGTCTCTGTCCTCTCCACCCGCGGAGGAGCAGTTCAACGGCGCATTGTCGGGCTGGCGCGGATCCAGGCCGACGAGGGGCATGACGTGACCGTCCTGTCGCCATCGGCACACGAGGAGCCAATGGCCGGGACTCACGACGACTGGAGGCGGGTCGACGTTCCGCTCCGGACCGAGCGCCCCCTGCGTGACTACGAGTTCCTCATGAAGTCACGCCGCGCCCTTGCTGAACAGAGCTTCGACGTCCTTCATGCCCATGGAGTGCCTGACGCACATCGCTGGCTGGGTGGGTTGGCGGCGACGTCGGTGCAGACAGTGGATTTCTACCGCTATCGCCTGACCAACAGACGTCTGGGTCACCGCTACTACACGAAGTCTCTGAACCGCTACGCCAGCATCATGCCCGTCTCCGATTTCTGCCGATCGGGTCTCAGCGCCTACTACCCGGAGCTCACGACCCGCCTGGACGTGGTGCCGAACGGTGTCGATCCCACGCAGTTCGTCAGCAATACGGCCGCCGCCGATGCCGCACGTGTCGCGCTGGGATTGCCAGGTGACCGACGTCTGGTGGTCTACCTGGGCCGTGTGTGTCACCAGAAGGGATCGGACCTCTTAGGACCGCTGGCAGAGAGGCTGGGCACCTCCCACCCCGACGTGACTGTCGTTGCGGCCGGCCCACCCGAACAGTTCAGCGCTCGAACGGGCGCTCGATCCACGCTCATGGACGACTTGGTCGCAGCAGGCGTCGTCGTCACCGGTGCCGTGCACGAGGATCACCTGTCTGGGCTGTTGGGCGCAGCGGACGTCGTCGTGCTGCCGACGCGGGCAGACGAGATGTTCGGCATGGCCGCACTCGAAGCACTGTCGTGCGGAACTCCGGTCGTCGCGAGCGACCTGGGTGGCATTCCGGAGGCAGTGGGGTCGGCCGGCGTGGTCTTCCCTGTCGGTGACGTGCACGCGTTCCACAGCTCGGTCGCTGAGGTCATGGACGGCCTGGCGTCGGGCGATGACTGGGCCGAGAAGGCCCGAGCGCACGCGCTGGGATTCACCTGGGCGGAGGTCACGAGAATGACGCACGCGGTGTACTCGGTTGCCCTCGGTTCATCATGATGTCCACGCACCCCGCGAGCGAAGTCGGCGCGAGCATCGGCACCGCCTCCCTTCTGGGCATTCGACGAGGGTTACGTGCCGTGCTCGTTGTGGTCGCAGCCGTGGTCCTGACGGCGAGCCTGCTCACGTCTCGCCAGGACGCTCCTCTTCTCGCTGTAGCGAGCGGCTTCATGCTCTTGATCGGTTTGGCGGTGGTGCCGCTTCGTAGTCGGGCACCCGGGATCAATGCCCTTGATCCGTTCTTGGCCGTTGGGCTGCTCTTCGGTGCCGTCATCCCCATCATGAACGTCATAGCCGGCCCGCCCCGGGTCGGCATCCGGTCTGCTGCGTCCGCACAGGCCGCCATCCAGGTTCAGACGATCGCTCTCGTCTTTTTCGCGGCCGTGCTGGTGGGATGGTCACTGTGGCGCTCATCCGAGAAGGAGCGTCAGTCCATCGCTTGGCCCAGGCGCCGCTACGCGCTCTTGCTGGTCTTGCTCGGAACTGCTGGCCTCCTGATTCGGGCTGTCGTGGGTGCTGAGCGCGTCGGCTCACTTGTCGGATTGACCAGCACCTTGGTCACCCCGCTGCTTGCCATCGGGACTTTCCTCGTGCTGGCTCAGACGCGCGTGGGCCCTCGACTGCTCCTTGCTGTCCTCCTCGTGCCCGCATCATTCATGGGTCTGGCCACCTACTCCCTGAATCGCGCGATCTTCGTCGTGCCCGTGGCCGCAATGGTGATTGTGCTGGTTCGCGCAGGACGGATCCGCCGCGTGGTTCGAGTCGGCGTGCTGCTATTGGGCGTGGCTGTCGCGTTCTTCGTGTTGATCGGGCTGGTACGCGTCGAGAACCTACGCGAGGAGTTCGGCGACAACGTGCAACGGCAGTCCGCGACGGAGTTGGCCTCCACCAGTCTCCAGGTCTACGGACAGTCCCCGTACATGACTGGAAGCAGTCTCGACAGTCCGTACGAAGCGTCCTTCGGTGGTGATTCGTTTGTGGCCTCGGCGCTGGCGCCCATCCCGGCCTTGGGGGACGGCTACCGGTCGTACACCGGAACCCGGCTGTTCAACCAGCAGCTCGGCCGAGGCGATGCGAGCGACCAGATCGTGCCCTTGTGGCTCGAGGCGTTCTTGTCTGGTGGACTGTGGCTGACTCTTGCAGTCGCACTGGTTGCCGGCGTCCTTCTCAAATGGTGCGACGAGGTGATGCGCACGAGCGGGCACGTCATGGCCGTCTACCTTGCGGCGTTCGTCTCGCTCTGGCTTGCACAGTCGATGATCGTCTCGCTCTTGGTGCTCGCGCAGGTGACCTACTACTTCGTGCTGCCGGTGTTGGCTGTGTCGCGGTTCGGTCGAGCCGGTGCACCGCCTGAGGTCAAGTGCGCTTCGGGGTGAACAGGAAGTTGTTGACGTAGCTCTGCTCGTGCCCTGCCAGGATCGCGGCGCCGTCGGCAGTCAGGTGGTTCGACTGGTTCGCGTCGACATTGAAGTCCTCCCACCGCATGGTCCCGAACCCGCTCAGCGGCGTGCACGTGTAGCCCAGGTCGATGAGATCCTCGACCGTCCGGACGACCGTCTCGGGTGAGGTGTGTCGAGCCTCGATCTCGACGACCAGCGCCGGGGCGTGCCGCTCGATCGTCTCGCGCGCGCCAGCCATCACGGCACGCTCGTGTCCCTCGACGTCGATCTTGATGAGCGACACCGGCCGGTGCTGCTCCACCAGGTGGTCCAGCGGGACGCAGCGGACGGCGTACGTCGCCGCCTCGCCGGTCAGGGGTTGCAGCGTCCCGAGCGGCGCATGGTGGTCCGCGCCTGAGGTGGGGACCGCCAGCGTGGCGACTCCTGCCTCCACTGATGCGGCGAGATTGAGCGCTACTACGTTCGTGCCCCAAGTGCTGCGCACAAGCTCGGCATACACCTCGGGGTTGGGCTCGAGCGCGAGCACCTGGCCCGTAGGCCCGACCCGTCGAGAGATCGCTGCCGCATAGTTGCCGACGCTGGCGCCCACGTCGATCGCGACCGAGCCCCTGGTGGCGTACTGCAAGCATGCCCTCAGGTCGGCGTTGGCTTCGATCTGGGGCAGCTTGCGTCCCCAGTACTCCGTAAGCAGCCGCGCCGTCGGTCGACGCGATCGCAGTCGGCGGCCGAGCCCACCGTTCGTCATGTTTCCCCGCTTCTACGAATTGTCCAGCCGCAGTGAGCTGCCGCTGTTGTCATGCTTCTGCCGACGGATGGTGCCAGCGCCTCCTCATTCAGGATGAGCGAAGCCCGGCTGCGGTTCTTAGAGTAGAGGTCGCACAGCAACGCCAACGGATGGCACTCAGACGGATACCCGGTTGGCGGCAAGATGGTCTGGGAGAGACGCCCAGATCGTGAGGCGCTCAGGTCGGTGACGTACCGATTGGGGGTCTCGGCACAGGCGGGGAAACCCTTCCTCGCCGGACCACGGGTCCAGCCACCACGGCTTCTTCTTGAACGCGTGGCTGAAAGCCTCCATCGTCTTGTCCGCTCCGTGCGCCCGCACTGAGGCGTAGAAGCACGACAGCAGTCCGTGTTGATCGAGCTCGCCACTCAGGCGCGCCACGGTGTCGGCGAACTCCCGACAGCCGACCTTGCCCGGGTACATCGCCACGCCGATCAGCTGGTCGACCTCGAACCCGCCAACGGCATGGTCGGCGCGAGCTCGTGCGGCTTGTAGCTCGGCCAGGCTCATGGGCACCGAGGCCAGGGACAGGACGACCGAGACGAGCTGGCCCTTCCTGCGCTTCGTCATGTCGGGTTCGGACGCGTCGCGGCCCTGGATGGTGCACGTGAAGATGCAGACCGGGTTCACGGAGCGTCGGTCGACCTCGAGGCCGATCTCCTCCCGGCACTCCCTGATCGCTGCGGCGACGGGATCCGGAGCACCGGAGGTGTTGACGTCCAGCGAACCGTCCGCCCCGAGTTCCACCAGACCACCGGCGGTCGCACTCAGGGTGCCCTGCCCATTCTCGGTCGCCATGCTCCGACGGCACAGGACCAGCACGTCGTGCGGGTCCTGGGAATCGGCCCGCCGCCCCACGACGCCCTCGGGGTCAGTCGACCCGCGGGCGATGAGGGAGACGTAGCTCGTCAGGATGCTGACTCGCTGGTTCGCTCCGAAGCCTCGTGAAGCCCAACCTGACACGTCCGGTACGAATCGCGGGGTCAGCGGGTCGTCGGCGGAGGAGGGCAGCTTCTTGCAGCCGAGATGGTCGGCCTTCTCCGATGCGCTGTAGCACGTCTCGGCCGTGTCGAGGACGAACGTGACCGCCCCGTCGATGAGGCTCTTCGCGACGCCGACGCCGCGGAGGTCGGGTAGCCGGCCGTCGTAGTCGCCGAGCTTCTCTCCGGCCCGGCGGCAGGTTCCGCCGCGAGGCGTGTGGCTGTCGGCGTACCGTCGCCAGGTGTCCTCCGCCGTCGGCGACGAGAGCGGGAGCGCATCCACGTCGCCGCCGTACCTGGTGCTGTGGCGCACCAGCACGTGACTGGCGAGACCCGATCGCGAACGCGCAGCGTCCGTGAGCACCGCGGCACCGGAGAGCTCACTCACGAAGGCCGCAGTCTGTCGGCTGGCATCGTCCTCGGAGACGAGCGACAGGCGCGCGAAGTCGTCGAGGTAGGCCACCACGGACGACACGAAGGTGCGCACCAGGGCGACCTGGTCGGGGGCGACCAGCCTGCCGAACAACGACTCGCGGCCGGGGCGGGACACGAACTCACACCAGGCGAGCAGCGAGAGGGTGCCGTCAGCCGACCACGGGTCCTTGGCCAGCATGTGCGGGACTGCGCGCTCCACTCCGTCCGCCGCGGTGACGGGCTCGCCGGACGCCACCAGCCTGGCGACCTGCCGGAACCTCCGCGCTGCGTCTCGCGGCAGGGCGCCGGAGGCGTCGCGACCCTCGCCGAAGCGCGCCTTCCGCAGGTGTCCGGTCACGAGCCGCGTGCGGACCCGTGGGGAGACCCGCAGGAGCCAGATGAGCGCCGCAAATGCCGTCCCGATGAGGGCGAGGATGCCGCTCACCAGCGAGCTCAGCTGGTCGAGGGACGACAGTGCAGAGCCCAGCGATGTCACCACGGCCGACATCCTTCCCTCTCCGCATGACTCAGTCAGGCGAGCTCAAGAATTCGACGCGCGCAAATGTCAGCGGCGGCCCCCGCAGAGCGAGGGCCGCCGCTGTCTGGGCGCAAGACGAGTCCGTCAGCTCCCGCTGTTGATCATGCCCGCGCCGACGGTGACGCCGGTGGCCTCGTCGATCAGGATGAACGAGCCCGTGGTGCGGTTCTTCGAGTACGGGTCGCAGAGCAGCGGCACGGTGGTGCGCAGCTGGACGCGGCCGATCTCGTTGAGCCCGAGCTCGCCGGCCTCCTGGTCGCGGTGCAGCGAGTTCACGTCGAGGCGGTACTGGATGTCCTTGACCATCGTGCGGCCCGTGCGGGTCGTGTGCTTGATGGCGAGCTTCTGGCGCGGGCGCAGCGGCTCGTTGGTCATCCAGCAGACCATCGCGTCGATGTCCTGGCTGGGCTTCGGGGCGTTCTTCACGCGGGCGATCATGTCGCCGCGCGAGACGTCGACGTCGTCCTCGAGGCGGACCGTGACCGACATCGGCGGGAACGCCTCGTCGACCTCGCGGTCGAAGAGGTCGATGGCCTCGATCTTGGAGGTCATGCCGCTGGGCAGCACGATGACCTCGTCGCCCTTCTTCAGCACGCCACCGGCGATCTGGCCGGCGTAGCCGCGGTAGTCGTGGTGCTCGTCCGACTTGGGACGTACGACGTACTGCACCGGGAAGCGCGTGTCGACGAGGTCGCGGTCGGAGGCGACGTGCACGTGCTCGAGGTGGTGCATGAGGGTCGGGCCGTGGTACCACGGCGTGTTCTCCGAGCGGTCCACGACGTTGTCGCCCTTGAGCGCCGAGATCGGGATGACCTCGAGGTCGGGGATGTTGAGCTTGGTCGCGAACTGGGTGAACTCCGCGTGGATCTTCTCGTAGGTCTCCTCGGACCAGTCGACGAGATCCATCTTGTTGATGCAGAGCACCAGGTGCGGGACGCGCAGCAGCGAGAGCAGCACCGCGTGGCGGCGCGACTGCTCGGTGAGGCCCTGGCGGGCGTCGACGAGCACCAGGCCGAGGTCGGCGGTCGAGGCGCCGGTGACCATGTTGCGGGTGTACTGCACGTGGCCCGGGGTGTCCGCGATGATGAACTTGCGGGTGGGCGTGGCGAAGTAGCGGTAGGCGACGTCGATCGTGATGCCCTGCTCGCGCTCGGAGCGCAGGCCGTCGGTCAGCAGCGAGAGGTCGACGTACTCGTGCCCCTTGTCGGTGGAGGTCTTCTCCACGGCCTCGAGCTGGTCGGCGAAGATCGACTTGCTGTCGTAGAGCAGGCGCCCGATCAGGGTCGACTTGCCGTCGTCGACGGAGCCTGCGGTCGCGAATCGGAGCAGGTCCATCTGGCCATCGGTGGCGCCCATCAGAAGTAGCCTTCCTTCTTGCGGTCTTCCATGGCCGCCTCGGAGAATCGGTCGTCACCTCGGGTCGCGCCGCGCTCGGTGACCCGGGCGGCCGCGACCTCGTCGATGATCTCGTCAATGGTGCTGGCGGTGGACTCCACGCACCCGGTCAGCGTGATGTCGCCACAGGTGCGGAAGCGCACGGTGCGCTCGCTGGCGGTCTCACCGTCGCGCATCGGGTTGAGCGGGGTCTCGGTCATCAGCATGCCGTCGCGCTCGAAGACGCGGCGCTGGTGGCTGAAGTAGATCGAGGGGATCTCGATGCCCTCGCGGCCGATGTAGTCCCAGATGTCGAGCTCGGTCCAGTTCGAGATCGGGAAGATGCGCATGTGCTCGCCGGCGTGCAGGCGGCCGTTGTAGAGGCTCCACAGCTCGGGGCGCTGCATCTTCGGGTCCCACTGGCCGAACTCGTCGCGGTGGGAGTAGACGCGCTCCTTGGCGCGGGCCTTCTCCTCGTCGCGGCGGCCGCCACCGAAGGCGGCGGTGAAGCCGTTCTCCTCGATCGCGTTGAGCAGCGTGGCGGTCTGCATGCGGTTGCGGCTGGTCTTGCCGTCGTCGACGAGCACGCCGTTGGCGATGGCCTCGTCGATCGAGGCGACGACCAGGCGCACGCCGAGCCGGCTGACCCAGCGGTCGCGGGTCTCCATGACCTCGGGGAAGTCCAGGCCCGTGTCGACCTGCATGATCGGGAACGGGATCTTCGCCGGGTAGAACGCCTTCTCCGCGAGGCGGAGCATCACGATCGAGTCCTTGCCACCGGAGAACATCAGGACCGGCTTCTCGAACTCTGCGGCGACCTCACGGAAGATGTGGATCGACTCCGCCTCGAGCTGGTCGAGCTGACTCAGCTGGTAGTCGACATGGGTGTTGGTCATGGCGTAGCAAGGACCTCTCTAGGGACAGCAGCCATCATCGTAGCGACGCGCGTCGCCTCGGTGAATTCGCGTCGCTGGGTGTGGTCGGCCAGACTCGGGCGAATGAGCCGCAACCTCCGACTCGCCACCCGCTCCGCACGGTCCCGCCGCGTGCTGTCCGGCCTGCTGGCCGTGGCCTTCGTCACGACGGCCTGCTCCTCCGGCGACGACGGCCCGCCGTCGTACTCCGCGAGCGACGACCTGGAGGTGCGGGTCCTGCCGCAGCTGGCCGCGACGGGCGAGGACACGGAGTCGGCCGACGACGCCGCCTGGGTCGTCGACGCCACGGTCGACGGCGTGGATGAAGGCACCACCGTCACCCTGTACGCCACGACCGACGATGGCGGCTGGGAGTCGGTCTCGGAGGACGAGACCGACGACGAGGGCCGGGTCGCGCTGACCACCCGCACCCCGGGCGACCTGCAGGTCGTGGTGGGCGACGACGACGACGCCATCGGGGCCAAGGTCTCCACCGACGACGCGCCCGAGGCGACCTTCACCGACGACTTCGACAAGGACTCCGTCGACGAGAAGAAGCACGGCCTCTGGACCACCCGCGCGGTGGGTGTCACCAGCGTCCGCACCTGCTCGCGCGCCGACGCGGACGGCGCCGCGGTCGACGACGGCGTGCTCGTGCTGAGCGTGCTGGAGGACCCGACGAAGGACGACGAGGAGTGCCGGCTCCCCGGCCGCCGCAAGCAGTTCCCCTACCGGATCAACGGCCACGTCGGCACCGAGGGCACCTACGGCTTCACCTACGGCTACGCCGCCGCGCGGATCAAGACGCAGTCGGCCCGCGGCCAGCACTCGGCCTTCTGGATGCAGCCGATCGGCGGCCAGACCAAGGGCGGCGCCAAGAAGGGCGGCGCGGAGATCGACATCATGGAGTACTTCGGCGACGACCACCCCGAGGGCGGCCTCACCAGCTTCACCTACTTCCTCGACAAGGCCGGCAAGAAGCAGACCGTCGGCGGCTGGGTGCCCGACCTCGACCAGTACGGCGAGGGCTGGGCCGACCAGTACCACGTCTTCTCCGTCGAGTGGACGCCCCAGGAGTACGTCTTCCGCATCGACGGCAAGGTCACCCACCGCCTCGAGGGCGAGACCTCGGGCAAGCCGGAGTTCCTGATCCTCAGCCTGCTGTCCTCGGACTACGAGCTGCCGCGCTTCAACGGCGAGCTGCCCGAGCACATGGAGGTCGACTGGGCGCGGGTCTGGGAGACCGGGCCGAAGTCGTAGGTCTCGATACGCTCGCTGCGCTCGCTACTCGACCACCTATGAGAAGCGGCGCTCGCTACTCGACCACCTGTGCGGGGGAGTCGAGGACGAGGGTGATCGGGCCGTCGTTCACGCTCTCCACGCGCATGTCCGCGCCGAAGCGGCCGCGCGCCACCTCGGCGCCCAGCCGCTCGAGCTCGTCGCAGACCGCCTCGTAGAGCGGCTCGCTGACCGCGCCCGGGGCGGCCGCCTGCCAGGTGGGGCGGCGGCCCTTGCGCGCGTCGCCGTACAGCGTGAACTGGCTGACCACCAGCACGGGCGCACCCACGTCGCTGGCGCTCTGCTCCTCGCGCAGCAGCCGCAGGTCCCACACCTTGCGGGCGGTCCACGCGACCTCGGCGGCGCCGTCGTCGTGCGTGACGCCGAGGTAGACCAGGAGGCCCGGGCGGGCGAGCTCGCCGACCACCTCGCCGTCGACCCGGACGCTGGCGGAGAGGACCCGCTGGATCACCGAACGCATGGTGCAAGGATGCCGCCATGCCTGACGCGTTGCTGATCACGGTCGCTCCCACCGGAGCCGAGACCGCAAAGGACGACTGCCCGCAGCTCCCCACCACCCCGGAGGAGATCGCCCGCACCGCGGCCGAGTGCGAGGCTGCCGGCGCCGCGATGATCCACATCCACGTCCGCGACGGCGAGCACGCCCCGACCCTCGAGCAGTCGCTGCTGCGCGAGTGGGTCGCGGCGGTGCGCGAGTCGTCCTCGCTCGTGGTGCAGCTCTCCACCGGCGGCTCGGTGCACGACCCGCTCGACAAGCGCCTCGAGGTGCTCGACGCCGAGCCCGACTCGTGCTCGCTGACCATGGGCACCACGAACTTCGGCGACGACGTCTTCCTCAACCCCTGGCCGTTCGTGAAGGACCTCTACCAGCTGGCTCTCGAGCGTGGGGTCGCGCCGGAGTTCGAGCTGTTCGACCTCGGCCAGGTGCACGCCCTGGGCCGGCTGATCCGGGAGTACGGCACCCCGGCCGGCGGCAAGGTCCACGTCGACTTCGTGATGGGCGTCCCAGGCGGCATGCCGGGCACGGCTCCCGCCCTCGTCGCCGGCGTCAACGCCCTCCCGCCCGAGGTGACCTCGTGGTCCGCGACGGGCATCGGCCGCTCGACGCTCTCCGTCGCGATGGCCTCGCTCTCGATGGGCGGTCACCTGCGCGTCGGGATGGAGGACGTGCTCACCATCAGCCGCGGCGTACCGGTCGGGTCCAACGCCCAGCTCGTCGCCCGGGCCGCCGACCTCGGCCGGATCGCGCAGCGCGAGCCGATGACGCCCGCCGGCTGCCGGGACCTGCTCGGCCTGGCCTGAGGGCCGCTTCTCGGCGTCGGCCTCGGCGACACGCCGTACGCCTTGTGCGACACGCTGCGGCTGCGGCCGTACGTCGCGGGGAAGCGGCCCCGGTCAGGCCGCGACGGGCAACGCCATCGCGGCCCGCACCGTCGCCACCACCACGTCGGGCGCGAACATCACCTGCTCCCACGTGAACCGCAGCACGGTCCAGCCGGCGACGACGAGCGCGTTGTAGCGCAGGCAGTCGGCGTCGTGCTCCGGCTTGCCCGCGTGGAAGGCCCAGGAGTTGGCCTCGATCGCGAGCGCGCGGAAAGGGTCGGCGAGGTCGGGGTGGTAGGTCACGCCGTCGACCGTGGTCGCCCACTGAGGCACGACGTCAATGCCCGCCTCGATGAGGACGGCGCGGAGCACGGACTCGAACGGGTTGGCCGCGAGCGGCGTGGCGTGCTCGAGGACGCGCCTGACGCGCGGGGGAGTGTCCGGTCGCAGGGTGCCCAGCAGGTCGTCGCGGGTCACGTCGCCGTGCCGGAGCGCGGAGTCGGCCACGGCGAGCGCCTCGCGGAAGGGAAGCTCGGCCGCGCAGTCGAGCACGGTGCGCAGCCGTGAGGTCGCCCAGCCGTCGAGGTCGGCACGGGGCAAGGTGTCGCAGACCAGCTCGCCGTCCACCGGGACCTCGGGCTTCTCCCGAGCGACGACCTGGGGGAAGCGTGCCGGCCACTGGGTCTCCCAGCCCCAGTGCGCGGCAGCCGAGAGCAGTCGCAGGTGGCCGCCCACCTGGACGGCCACGGCGCGTGCCTGGTCGGCCGTCGGAAGGGCGTACCGGCCGCGCGACACCCGCACGACCGCTCGCGCCTCGACGGCGCGACGCAGGCGCTTGCGGGTGGTCAGCCGCAGGATGTCGGCAGTCGACCCGATCCCGCCGAGGCGGGTCAGTGCGGCGACGGCGTCCATGGCCGGGAAGTCTGGTGCTCCGGCCCCACCCGCGCGAACGGCTCTCCACAGGGGCCGCTCCGCAGCGGCAACCCCAGCGACACGCCGTACGCCGTCTCCGACACGCCGGCGTCCCACACCCCGCCACTCCGGGAAGGGCCCTAGGAGTCGTCGACCTTCTTCATCCCGACGAGTCCTGGTCGATAGCTCGGATCCTCGAGCTGGGCGATCGTCGGGGAGCCGAACATCGGCAGCCCTTGGCCCTTGCGGAGGAAGCCCCACACGATCGGGAGGACGATCAGCACGAAGAGGCCGACGCCCGCGATGAGCATCGGGTGGGTCTCGTCCTCGCCGGCACCGAGCGGCGCCCAGCCGGCCTTGTCGAGCAGCGCGACGCCGCTCATGGTCAGCACCACGACGATGCCGCGGCGGATGAACGACTGCGGCACGCGGGGGGCGATCGCGGAGCCGATCAGGGTGCCCGGGACCGAGCCGAGCACCAGCGGGACCAGGATGCCCCAGTCGAGGCCGTGCAGGACGATGTTGGAGATCGCCGCGGCCAGCACCAGCGGCACGGCCTGGACGAGGTCGGTGCCGACCAGCTTCACCGCGGACAGGCCGGGGTAGAGCATCAGCAGCGCGATCATGATGACCGAGCCGGAGCCGACGCTGGTGATGCCGACCAGCAGGCCGCCGAGGGCGCCGACGAGCAGCGTCGGGACCGGCCGGATCGTGGGGTTGTCGTCGGGGTGGTCGCCACCGCGGACCCGCAGCAGGTTGAGGTAGAGGCGCAGGGCGTACGTCGCTGCCGCGAGGAGCAGCGCGAAGCCGATGCAGAGCTTGAGCGTGTCGTCGATGTCCTCGGGTGCGACGACCCACGAGACCAGGTGGGGCCCGAGCAGCGCCATGGGTATCGACCCGATCATCAGCCACTTGGCCAGCTGCATGTTGGGCGAGCCCTCGCGCTTGTGCACGATCGCGCCGCCGGTCTTGTAGACCGCGGCGGCGGTGAGGTCGGCGGTGACGACCGTGGCCGCCTCGCCGACGCCCAGGAAGATCAGGGCGGGCGTCATCAGCGCGCCGCCGCCCATGCCCGTCAGCCCGACCACGATGCCGACGAGGAAGCCGGCGGCGAGGATCGAGAAGAAGGTGGCGGTGATCCAGTCCATCAGCTCTCCTGCTCAGGTGCGGCCCGGTCGGCCAGCCGGGGCACGATCTCGCCCAGCATGGCAGTGATTGTGCCGGTCGCCTGCTCGGACGCGGCCGCTCCGCGCCGGTAGGGGTCGGCCACGTCGTCCTGCGGCCGCGGCGGGGTGCGCCGCGCGCCGGCCTCGGCGATGAGCTCGCGGCCGGTCAGGTCCGGGATCTGCGCGGCGGTCGCGGCGAACTGGCCGAGCGTGAACACCTTCCGGTGCAGCTGCGGCTGCTCCTCGAGGATGTGCGTGCGGTGGGTGTTCTCGGCCGTCAGGACCAGGTCGGCCTCGGCCAGGATCTCGCGGGTGAGCCGCCGGCTGCGGAAGTCGCTGCCGATGCCCGGGGTCAGCGTGACGGCCATGTCGTCGTTGAGGGGGTGGTCGTCGTAGCCGTGGGTGCCGGCGCTGGCGAACACCACGGTCGCGCCCTCACCGGCCATGTCGCGGGCGAGCAGCTCCATCACGGGCGAGCGGCAGATGTTGGCGGTGCACACGAAGAGCACCGAGATCGGCTCGCTCATGCGGTCGCACCCGTCAGGTGGAGGAAGCCGGCCTCGTCGAGCGCGACGAGCACGTCGTCGAGCGCGTCCTCGATGGAGCGGCCGGTCGTGTCGACGCGCACCGCGGGGTCGTCGGGCTCCTCGTAGGGGGAGGAGATGCCGGTGAACTCGGGGATCTCGCCGGCCCGCGCCTTGGCGTACAGGCCCTTGCGGTCGCGCCGCTCGCACTCCTCGAGCGGGGTGGCGACGTGCACGAGGAAGAACGCGCCGCCGGCGGCCTCGACCATCTGCTGCACCTGGTCGCGCGTCTCCGCGAACGGGGCGATCGGCGAGCACACCGCGACCCCGCCGTGGCGGGCGATCTCGGCGGCGACCCACCCGATGCGGCGGATGTTGGTCTCCCGGTCGGCCTTGGAGAAGGTGAGGCCCGCGGACAGGTGACGGCGTACGACGTCGCCGTCGAGGCTGGTGACCGTGCGACCGCCCTGCTCGAGGAGCAGGTCCATCAGTGCGCGGGCCAGGGTGGACTTGCCGCTGCCGGACAGGCCGGTGAAGAACAGCACGAGGCCCTGCTCCTCGGGCTCGGGCTGGTCCTCCTCGACGATGGCGGCGATGGCCTCGGGGTGGGGGGCGTCGGAGGCGGCCAGCGCGTGGACGGGGTCGGGGCCGGCGTAGGTGGCGACGACCTGGGCGCCGAGCTCGTGGTCGGTCTCCGCGTCGCCGTGCGACGGCAGGGGCACGGCGACGACCGCGGCGTCGTCGAGCAGGTCGGCCGCCGCGAGGGTCGCCCGCACGAGCGCGACCGGGGACAGGGAGGGGGTGCCGGTGCCCATCAGCGCGACGAGGACGATGCGGCCGAGGCCGCGGAGGTCGTCGAGGTCGGCCTCGGTGAGCGCGTCGACGACCGGAACGAAGGTCGCGCCGGCGTGCTGCTCGCGGGCCTGGGCCGGGGTGAGGTGCAGCCGTCGGAAGGGGCCGTACTGCGCGTGGGTGAGCGGCTCCAGCGAGCCGTCGGCGGAGACCCGCGCGAGGGGCAGGCCCTCGGGGTCGACCAGCTCGGCCTCGGAGGCACCGTCGGGGAGGGCCAGGGTCACCGGCGAACCGGGTTCGTTGAAGCGGGTGACGGGGGCGTAGGCGCCGGAGACCAGGAGCTCCAGGTCGTCGAGCTCGGTCGGCGTCGGGCAGTGCTGGATCACCCGCGCATCCTCTCAGACCTGCGGTCGGTAGCCTGCGCCCATGCCTGCCGCTGGTCTGCCCGTCGTCGCCGAGATCGTCCGCTCCGGATTCGTGGAGGGCCACCACTACGGCTCGGTCGTCGCGCTCGCCGCCGACGGGTCCATCGACTGGTCGGTGGGCGCGGTCGACGTGCCCGTGCTGCCCCGCTCCAGCAACAAGCCGGTCCAGGCGCTCGCCATGCTCGAGCTCGGCCTGGACCTGCCGCCGGAGCTGGTGGCGCTCGCCTGCGCGTCGCACTCCGGCGAGCCGTTCCACGTCGAGGGCGTACGCCGGATCCTGGCGTCGGCCGGCCTCGAGGAGTCCGCGCTCCAAACCCCGCCCGACTACCCGCTCGACGACGACGCCCGCGAGGCGGTCGTCCGTGAGGGCGGCACGCGCACCCCGATCCTGATGAACTGCTCGGGCAAGCACGCCGCGATGCTCGCCACCTGCGTCCTGCAGGGGTGGGACACCGCCACCTACCTCGCTCCCGACCACCCGCTGCAGGTGGCGATCGCGGAGACCTTCGCCCGGCTGACCGGGGAGCCGGTCACGACCGTCGCCGTCGACGGGTGCGGGGCGCCCCTGCTGTCGACGTCGCTGGTCGGGCTGGCGCGGGCGTTCGCGACGCTCGCCGCGGCCACGGACGGCCCCGAGCACCGGGTCGCGTCGGCGATCCGCCAGCACCCCGAGTACGTCAGCGGCACCACCCGCGACGAGCTGCGCCTGCACCGGGCGGTCCCGGGCCTCATCGGCAAGGCCGGGGCCGAGTCCTGCTACGCCGTCGCGCTGCCCGACGGCCGCGCCTGGACGCTCAAGACCGACGACGGCGCCGCCCGGGTGCGTCCGGTGCTGATGGCCGAGGCGCTGCGGCGCTCCGGCGTGCTGGACGAGGAGGGTGTCGACGCCGAGGCCGTCGCCGCGACGGGCCGGCTCGACCTGCTCGGCGGAGGCAGGCCGGTCGGGGAGATCCGCGCGGCCTTCTAGGGCTCGTCGCGCCCGCTGAGACGGCGTACGACGAACGCGCCCGCGAGCGCCCCGACCAGCGCACCGAGGGTGTTGGCGACCACGTCCGCGTGCGTGGCCGAGCGCTGGTCGAGCACCACGGCCTGGACCACCTCGACGAGGAACGACGCCACGAAGCCGCCGGCCGTCCAGTCGCGCCAGGTCAGCCGCTCCCACAGCAGGCTGCCGAGGAACGACGCCGGGACGAACGCCACCACGTTGAGCGCGAACTCGACCCGCGCCGGGGCTGCGAGCACCGCGGGCGCACCGAGGTCGTCCGCGACCCGGGCGACCGTCTCGACCAGCCAGGACGGGCCCGCCGCGGAGGGCGCGAGCAGCGTGACCGCGAGGATCGCCAGCCACCCCACCAGGAGACCGGTCACCACGCGTCGCGCACGGGCGGGGAGAGGTCGGGGCGGCACCTCTCGATCCTAGGGGTCACATGTTCACGAGCGCTGGTTAGCGCGAAAGTGCCGGTGGAACCGGCATTGTGAGAGGTTTCACCGTCCACGTGTTTGCAATCTGCTAACTGTGTTAGCAGACTGGAGACATGGGCAAGGACAAGGGTGACAAGGGCAGCAAGTCCGTCGTCAGCTCGCTGAACTCGCTGGGGGACTACCTCAAGGAGCAGCGCCTCGCGGCGCGGCTCTCGCTCCGCCAGCTCGCCGACCAGGTCGGCGTCAGCAACCCCTACCTGAGCCAGATCGAGCGCGGCCTGCGCAAGCCGTCGGCCGAGGTGCTCCAACAGCTCGCCAAGGCGCTGCGGGTCTCCGCCGAGCAGCTCTACGTTCGCGCCGGGATCGTCCACCCGGACACCGAGCAGGCCGGCTCCGTCGAGCTCGCCGTCCTCGCCGACACGGGACTGACCGAGCGGCAGAAGCAGTCGCTCCTCGACGTCTACGCGTCGTTCCTCGCGCTCAACGCCCACCACCCGGATTCGACCCAGTAGCCCCACCCACCCGGTTCCACCCCACAGAAGGAGAAGGACATGGCCACCGCCAAGTTCGACATCAAGACCGAAGCCCTCCGCCCCGTGCTCGCCGGTGTCGGCGTCACCGACCTCGCCGTCGAGGCCGTCCGCGACGCGGTCGCCGACGTGCAGAAGCGCTTCGCGGCCGTCCAGAAGGACGTCACCGCCCGCGTGGCCGACGTCCAGAAGACCGCGACCGCCCGGGTCGCCGACGTCCAGAAGACCGCCGCGGACCCGAAGGCGCTGCGCGTGCAGGCCGTCACCGTCGTCTCCGCCCGCGTCGACGCGCTCACCAAGGACGCGCAGGCCCGCCGCGCCGCGATCGAGGCCCGCGTGGCCGAGCTCCAGGCCGAGGCCAAGGCGTACCCCGCCAAGGTCACCACCCTCGTCGACGAGAACGTCGCCGCCGCCAACGCGACGTACGCCGACCTGGTCAAGCGCGGCGAGTCGCTCGTCGGCCGCATCCGGCGCCAGGAGTCCACCAAGGCCACCGTGACCTCCGCCAAGACGACGGTCACCAAGGCGAAGACCACCGCCACCCAGGCCAAGAAGGCCGCCGAGGCCCAGGTCGACGCGGCCGACAAGACCGCCGCCACCAAGGTCGCCCCGAAGCCGAAGCCGACCGCCAAGAAGGCCACCCGGAAGGCCGCCGCGAAGAAGGCGTCCGCCACGACCGCCCGCAAGACCGCGGCCAAGAAGTCCACCGCCGCCCAGAGCAGCGCCAAGGCCACCGCCACCGCTGCCAAGAAGACCGCCTCCAGCGCGGTCCAGGCCGTCACCGAGGCCGCCGAGAAGGTCGGCGACTGAAGGGACGACGAGCAGCTGATGCTGTTCTGAGCCGCCAGCTCTGAGCCGTGGGCCCCCGTCCGGTGCGGACGGGGGCCCACGTGCGTCCGGGCTCCCGGCCGATCCGTCATCCGGAGCCGAACCGATCAGGTCGGGATCGGATGACGGATCCCGCCGGCTGGTGGAGGCCGCCGCTTCCTGCGGGGCCTTACGCTGGTGCCGTGGACATCTACGCCTTCCAGAGCACGACCTGGCTCGTGGTGCTCGTGGTGCTGCTCGCGGTCAAGGGGTTCGCGTTCGTCAACGCCCTGACGTACTCCGCCGAGGCCTACAACGCGGCCGGCAAGCTGACCAAGTCGGCGTGGTGCGCGATCACCGGCCTGGGCTTCGCCGCCCAGCTGATCCTCATGGGTTCCTCACCGCTCGGGATCATCCACCTCGTCTTCACCATCGCGGCCCTCGTCTACATCGCCGACGTCCGCCCCGCCCTCCGGGAAGTCACCTCCTACCGCCGCTGATGCCGGGGCTCGCTCCGCTGGGGTAGTTAGGGACGTTCTGGTAGGTCGGCCGGGCTGTTCTCCTACGAGAACGTCCCTAACTACCCCCCTTGTCAGGGCGACAGGGGTTTCGAGGCTCGCTGCGCTCGCACGGCTCAGGCCAGGTAGCGGTCGAGGGCGGCGAGGGCGTCCTCGGGCTCGAAGCCGGTGGCGCGGATCTTGTCGAGGGACATGGCGGAGTTGAGCGGGCGGGGGGCGAAGGGGTTGCCCTGCGCCAGCACGCCCTCGGCGTACGCCGCGGTGGTGGTGCCGGAGACGTCGTCGGCGCTGCGGCCGGAGCGTTCGAACACGGCCTGGGCGATCTCGCGCCACGACATCGCCGGGCCGCCGTTGGAGAGGTTGTACGTGCCGTGCTCCGCGCCGGAGTCGAGCAGGTGGCGGATCGCGCGGACCAGCTCGCCGGTGAAGGTCAGCCGGCCGACCTGGTCGTCGACCACGCTGGGGGAGACGCCCTTCTCGGCGAGCGCCTGCATCGTGCGGACGAAGTTCTTGCCCTCGCCGATCACCCACGAGGTGCGCAGGAGGTAGTGGCGCGGGGCCAGGCCGACGGCCAGGTCGCCGGCGGCCTTGGACTGGGCGTAGACGCCGAGCGGGGACAGCGGCTCGTCCTCGGTGTGGCCGGGGTCGAGCGGCGCGGTGCCGTCGAAGACGTACTCCGAGGAGACGTGCACGAGCGTGAAGCCGTGCTCGCGCGCGAGGCCGGCGAGGGTGGCCGGGCCGGAGGCGTTGGCCGCCCAGGCGGTGACGCGGCCCTCGGTGGTCTCGGCGGCGTCGACGGCGGTGTACGCCGCTGCGTTGAGCACGACGGCGTACTCGTGCCACGGCCAGGCGGCGACCGCGGCAGCGTCGGTGAGGTCGAGCGAGGTCACGCCCTCGCCCTCGAAGAGGTCGACGCGGTCGGCGTCGGGGTAGGCCTCGTGCAGCGCCCGGCCGAGCTGGCCGAGGGCACCGACGATCAGCGTCTTCTTGGGCTGCATCGGGACCACGTCGGCCAGGCGCGGGTTGTTGTGGTCCTTCTCGGAGATCTCCGCCTCGTCGAGCGGGATCGGCCACGGGATGCCGGCGGACTCGTCGGCCAGGTGGAGGGCCGGGTAGCTCACGCCGGGACGCCAGTGATCGTTGACGAGGTAGGTGTAGGCGGTGCCGTCCTCGAGCGCCTGGTAGGAGTTGCCCACGCCGCGCGGCACGAAGACCGCGACCGACGGGTCGACCTCGATGGAGAAGGTCGTGCCGAAGCTCTCGCCCTCACGCATGTCGACCCACGCGCCGAAGATCCGGCCGGTCGCGAGCGAGATGTACTTGTCCCATGGCTCGGTGTGGATGCCGCGGGTGGCGCCGCGGGAGGCGTTGAAGGAGATGTTGTTCTGCACCGGGCCGAAGTCGGGCAGCCCGAGGGCGACCATCTTCTCCCGCTGCCAGTTCTCCTTGAACCAGCCGCGCGCGTCGCCGTGCAGGGGCATCCGCACGACCAGCAGCCCGGGGATCGGCGTGGTCTCGACGGTGAGGTCGGCCATCACTGGCCCTTCTGGGCGTACTTCGCCTCGGTCGCGTCCTTGTGGGGGCGCCACCAGTCCTCGTGCTCCTGGTACCACCGGATGGTGTTGGCCAGGCCGGACTCGAAGTCCTGGAAGCGCGGCTGCCAGCCGAGCTCCTGGCGCAGCTTGCCGGACTCGATGGCGTAGCGCAGGTCGTGGCCGGCGCGGTCGGTGACGTGGTCGAACTCGTCCTCGCCCTTGCCCATCAGCGTGAGGATCAGCCGGACGACCTCGAGGTTGTTCTTCTCCCCGTCGGCGCCGATCAGGTAGGTCTCGCCGATGCGGCCCTTCTCCAGGATGGTGAGGACCGCGGAGGAGTGGTCGTCGGCGTGGATCCAGTCGCGGACGTTCTCGCCGGAGCCGTAGAGCTTGGGGCGGATGCCGTCGATGACGTTGGTGATCTGGCGCGGGATGAACTTCTCGATGTGCTGCCAGGGGCCGTAGTTGTTGGAGCAGTTCGACACCGTCGCGCGGATGCCGAAGCTGCGCACCCAGGCGCGGACGAGGTGGTCGGAGCCGGCCTTCGACGCGGAGTAGGGGGAGGACGGGTTGTAGGGGGTGTCCTCCGTGAAGCGCTTCGGGTCGTCGAGCTCGAGGTCGCCGTAGACCTCGTCGGTCGAGACGTGGTGGAGGCGCTTGTCGTGCTTCCGCACGGCCTCGAGGATCGTGTACGTCCCGAGGATGTTGGTCTTGATGAACGGGCTCGGGTCGTTGAGCGAGTTGTCGTTGTGCGACTCCGCCGCGTAGTGGACGACCGCGTCGTGGGCCGCCACGAGGGGGTCGACGACGTCCTCGTCGGCGATGTCGCCGACCACCAGCTGCACCCGGTCCTCGGGGAGCCCCTCCAGCGCCTCCTTGCTGGCGGCGTAGGTGAGCTTGTCGAGCACCGTCACCTTGAGGTCGGTGTGCTCCATGAGGTGGTGCACGAAGTTCGACCCGATGAACCCCGCGCCCCCGGTCACAAGAAGGCGTTCCATGGCGGGGAGTCTAGGGGGACGCGCGCTCAGCCCGCCGAGCCGGTGATGCTGAAGCTCGGCTGCGTCACCAGGCCCGGGTCGTCGTACGTCGCCACGCCGGGGCCGGTGCGGGTCCAGCCGTCGGGCAGCTCGCCGACGTCGTACCCCTCGGGCCAGTGCACGGTGACCGACACCGCCTCCGGGATCACCATGCCCTGCGGCGTGGCGTCGAGGTGGTAGGTCAGCGTGCCGTCGTCGAGCGCGTCGGCTGCGGCAGGGACGACGTACTCCAGGACCGCGGTGCGGGTCTCGGTGGGCGGAAGGGTCATCCGCAGCAGCTTGTAGGGGCGGCCGAAGTAGTCGAACACGTCGGTGCCGACCGGCTGGTCGGCCACGGTGGCGCTGGTGACGTCGACGTCGAGGGGCAGGAAGACGCCGAGGGTCATGCCGTTCCAGCGGGTGCGGCTGCTGCCCCGCTGCGGGTCGCCGAACTCCTGGTTGGCGTAGGGCGGGGAGTCGTTGTGCACGGTGATCGTGAGCCGGACCTTCGCCGAGCCGTCGGGCCGGAGCCGCACGTCGCTGGTCAGGCTGCGCCGCTGCCAGTAGTCGGACTTGCTGGCGTTGGTGTTCTGGTTGAGGACGGCGAGGTAGTCGTGCTCGGTGTCGGAGAGCTCGCCGGCGAGGCCGATGTCGGTGACCGCGGCCTGGACGTCGGGGTCGCGCATCCACATCGCGAAGTGGCGGCCCCGGGCCGAGTCGCGCAGGGACTCGATCTTGTCGACGCCGTTGCCGGGGCCGAGGAGGCGGTCGGCGAAGAGGGGGACCAACGCCAGGTTGAGCGCGTGGCGGGCCTCGTTGTCAGGGAAGGCGTCGTAGTCGCCGATCATCTTCTGCGTGAAGTTGTCGGCGTCGATCCGGCCGTAGATCGGCACGTCGACCGGGCCGGTGATGCGCATCAGGTCGGCCAGGGCGACGACGTCGACGGCGATCAGGCCGTCGGTCTCCTCGCCGACGATGCGGGCCCAGCCGCGCAGCAGTTCCTCGCCCGACACCGACCAGTCGGGAGCGTAGGTGGCCGTCGAGAGCCGCAGCTTGCCGTTGTGGAACGAGTTGCCCTCCACCTTCTGCCAGCGGCCGACGCGGTAGAGCTCCTTGTCGGTGGTGTCGCGGGCCTCGCCCACGGTGAGCCGGCCGTCCGCGACCGTGAGCGGGGCGAGGGTCAGCGGCGCGCCGCCGGAGAAGCGCTGCTCGCTCGGGTTGAGGATCGCCAGCAGGTAGGTGCGGTCACCGGCGGCTCCGAAGAGGTCGGGCAGCGCGTCGGCGAGGGGCTTGGCGCGGCGGGCGCCCGCCGCCAGCGGCGTGACGATCGCGGTCGCCTCGTCGCGGGCCTCGGCCAGCCGGGTGCCGACGCCGAGGGCGGAGTCGTCGACCTCCTCGAGCTCGAGCTGCGCGGTGTCGAGGTGGGTGCTGGCGTCCGTGACCGCGGTGACGACGTCGCGCAGCGTGGCCACGTCGATCGACCGGTCGCCGAACAGCGTCGCGTCGTCGCCCGTCACCGCCGGCCACGTCGCGACGGCGATCTCCGCGGTGGACGTGAGGTGGTCGAGCGCGTTGCCGAGGTGGCGTACGTCGGACACGGGGCCGCCGACCACCGGGACCACGCTCCAGACGTCGCCGCCGATGCCCTGCATCGCGTCCTGCACCCGGTCGGCGTGCTCGCGGGCACTCGCGATGCTCGCCGCGGCCGCGTCGAGGTCACCGGAGTCCAGCGCGGTCTTGGCGGCCTCCAGGTCGGACCGGGCCGCCTCCGCCTCGTCGGGTGCGTCGAGGAACGGGAGGGCCAGCAGGCCGAGCACGACCAGCAGCAGGAACAGCCCACCGACCACCATCCACGGCCGGACCACCCGTCGCGTGGACGGGCGAGGGCGGGACGGCATGGGGGACATGGTGCCAAACCCGGTGGAACGCCGTGGCGGTTCCGCAGACCCCTAGGGTGGCGCCATGCGCGGAATCATCCTGGCCGGTGGCACCGGCTCTCGCCTGCACCCGATCACGCAGGGCATCAGCAAGCAGCTGGTCCCGGTCTACGACAAGCCGATGATCTACTACCCGCTGTCCACGCTCATGCTCGCGGGGATCCGGGACGTGCTCATCATCACCACGCCCCACGAGGCCGACGGCTTCCACCGGCTGCTGGGCGACGGGTCGCAGTTCGGCATCAACCTGACCTTCGCGGTGCAGCCGAGCCCCGACGGCCTCGCGCAGGCCTTCATCATCGGCGCCGACCACATCGGCGGTGAGCGCGCCGCCCTGGTGCTGGGCGACAACATCTTCTACGGATCCGGCCTCGGCCAGCAGCTGCTCCGCTTCAAGGACCTCGACGGCGCCGCCGTCTTCGGCTACCACGTCGCCGACCCCCGCGCGTACGGCGTCGTGGAGTTCGACGAGCAGGGCCGCGCCCTCTCGCTCGAGGAGAAGCCGGAGCACCCGAAGAGCGACTTCGCCGTCCCGGGCCTCTACTTCTACGACAACGACGTGGTGCAGTACGCCGCCGAGCTGGAGCCGTCGGCGCGCGGCGAGCTGGAGATCACCGACCTCAACCGGCGCTACCTCGAGGAGGGCCGCCTGCACGTCGAGGTCCTGCCCCGCGGCACCGCCTGGCTCGACACCGGCACCTTCGACTCGCTCAACGACGCCTCGAACTTCGTGCGCACCATCGAGGGCCGGCAGGGCTTCAAGGTCGGCGCCCCGGAGGAGGTCGCCTGGCGGATGGGCTTCCTCTCCGACGCCGAGCTCGCCGAGCGCGCCGAGCCGCTCCGCAAGAGCGGCTACGGGGAGTACCTCCTCAGCCTGCTGACCCACAGCTGACAACCCCGCTGGTTGAGGTGCGAGCGGCGTCGTCGTCCGGTGGTTGAGGTGCGAGCGGAGCGAGCCTCGAAACCACGCCTCCTCGAGGGGTTTCGAGGCTCGTCGCTGGCGCTCCTCGCACCTCAACCGGCGATGTGGGTCGCTGGCGCTCGCGGGCTACTCGACCACCTGTGGAATCAGGCGAGGTCGGCGGCCACCATGCGGGCCACGATCTCCTCGAAGGCCACGGTGGGCTCCCAGCCCAGCACCTCGCGCGCCTTGGTGGCGTCGCCG
The DNA here is from genome assembly GCF_041913365.1 of Nocardioides sp. Classification (GTDB taxonomy): domain Bacteria; phylum Actinomycetota; class Actinomycetes; order Propionibacteriales; family Nocardioidaceae; genus Nocardioides. The sequence continues at coordinate 64,227 of NZ_JAYSFM010000010.1, read as the reverse complement.
ACCAGCTCGGTCGGGTCGGCCGGGCGGAAGAAGGCCGGGTCGCTGCGGACCAGCGGCTCCCAGTCGGTGATGCCGGCGGCGGTGAAGGCGGCGGCGACGAAGTCGCGCACGGAGTGGGCGCGGCCGGTCGCGACGACGTAGTCGGACGGCTCGTCGGCCCGCGCGGCGCGGACCATCGCGTCGACGTAGTCGGGCGCCCAGCCCCAGTCGCGGCGGGCGTCGAGGTTGCCGAGGACCAGCTCGTCGGCCTCGCCGCGGGCGATCGCGGCCGCGGTGGCGGTGATCTTGCGCGTCACGAACCGCTCGGCCCGGCGCGGCGACTCGTGGTTGTAGAGGATCACGCTCGACACGTGCAGGTCGCGCTGCCGCAGCACGTGGGCCGACAGGTGCGCGAACGCCTTGGCGGCGCCGTAGGGGTTCACCGGGCGGATCGCGGTGTCCTCGGTCTGCGGGGAGTCCGTCGGCTCGCCGAAGATCTCCGCGCTCGACGCCTGCACGACGCGTACGTCACCCAGCTGGCGCGCCGACTCCATCAGCGCGACCGCGGCCTGGCCGTTGACGTGGGCGGTGCGGTCGGGCTCGTCCCACGACTGGGCGACCGAGCTGATCGCCGCCAGGTTGTAGACCTCCTGGGGCGCGATCTCGTGGACCAGCCGCCGGGTCGCCTCGACGTCGCCGAGGTCGCCGGTGTGCAGCACCACCTCGTCGGGGCAGTGCTCGGGGTGCCCGTCGGAGGAGTAGACGAGGGCGTGGACCTCCACGCCCTCGCCGACGAGACGCTCTGCGAGGTAGGTGCCGTCCTGACCGCCGATGCCCGTGATGAAGGCCCGAGCGGTCACCAGCCCGCCTTGACCGCCGCGATGTCGCTGTCGACCATCATCGCCACGAGCTCGGGGAACGAGACCGTGGGCGTCCAGCCGAGCTTGTCCTTGGCCTTCGAGGCGTCGCCGATCAGCAGCTCGACCTCGGCGGGGCGCATGAAGCGCGGGTCCTGGGTGACGTGCTTGGACCAGTCGTCGACGCCGACGTGGGCGAAGGCGGCGTCGAGGAAGTCGCGGATCGACCAGGTCTCGCCGGTGGCGATGACGTAGTCGTCGGCCTCGTCCTGCTGCAGCATCCGCCACATCGCCTCGACGTAGTCGCCGGCGAAGCCCCAGTCGCGGCGGGCGTCGAGGTTGCCCAGCGCCATCGAGTCCTGCTGGCCGAGGTGGATGCGGGCCACGGCCTGGCTGATCTTGCGGGTCACGAACTCCGGCCCGCGGCGCGGGGACTCGTGGTTGAACAGGATGCCCGAGGAGGCGTGCATGCCGTAGGACTCGCGGTAGTTGATCGTCATGTAATGGCCGTAGACCTTGCTCACGCCGTAGGGGGAGCGCGGCCACAGCAGGGTGCTCTCCGACTGGGGCACCTCCTGCACCTTGCCGAACATCTCCGAGCTCGAGGCCTGGTAGAAGCGGATGGCCGACGGGTCGTCCCCGGCGTGGAGGCGTACGGCCTCGAGCATGTTGAGCACGCCCATGCCGGTCACGTCGCTGGTGACGAAGGCGTTCTCCCAGGAGTACGCCACGAAGGAGATGGCGCCGAGGTTGTAGACCTCGTCGGGGTCGGTGTCGCGCAGCGCCCGCATCAGGCTGGACAGGTCGGTGAGGTCACCGTTGTGCAGGGTGACGTCCGGGACGACCTTCTGGACGAGCTCACGGCGCGGGTTGTTCTGGCCGCGGATCAGGCCGTGGACGTCGTACCCCTTCTCGAGCAGCAGCTCGGCGAGGTAGAGGCCGTCCTGGCCCGTGATTCCCGTGATGAGTGCGGTAGGCATGCGCGCATTCTGTCAGGGAGACCGATCGTTAGGGTGAGGCGCATGAAGATCCTCGTCAGCGGAGGGGCCGGCTACATCGGCTCGCACACCGTCATCCAGCTCGTCGCGGCCGGCCACGACGTGGTCATCGTCGACAACTTCAGCAACTCCCACCCGGTCGTCCTCGGCCGGATGGAGGCGCTGACGGGGACCTCGCTGCCGCTGCACTCCTTCGACCTGTGCGACTACGACAAGACCGAGCACCTGTTCGCCGCCGAGGACTTCGACGCGGTGATCCACTTCGCCGGCTACAAGGCCGTCGGTGAGAGCGTGGAGAAGCCGCTCGACTACTACGAGAACAACCTGGTCTCGACGTTCTCGCTCGTGCGGGCGATGCAGAAGTACGACGTCGACAAGCTCGTCTTCTCCTCCAGCGCCACCGTCTACGGCACCAACCAGGCCGGGGCGACCGAGGACCAGCGCACCTTCGCGACCAACCCCTACGGCTGGACCAAGGTGATGCAGGAGCAGATCCTGCGCGACGTGGCCGCGGCCTCCCCGGAGATGCGGTTCGCGCTGCTGCGCTACTTCAACCCGGTCGGCGCCCACGAGTCCGGCACGATCGGCGAGGACCCGTCCGGCATCCCCAACAACCTCACCCCCTACATCGCCCAGGTCGCGGTGGGCAAGCGCGACAAGCTCCAGGTCTTCGGCGACGACTACGACACCGTCGACGGCACCGGCGTGCGCGACTACATCCACGTCGAGGACCTCGCCGCCGGTCACGTCGCCGCCCTCGAGGCGCTCACCCGGACCGACCAGCCCGTCCACGTGTGGAACCTCGGCTCGGGCCACGGCACGAGCGTGCTGGAGATGCTGCACGCCTTCGAGCGCGCGGTCGGCCGCGAGCTGCCCTACGAGGTCGTCCCCCGCCGGTCGGGCGACGTCGCCACCTCCTACGCCGACCCGTCCAAGGCCAACGCCGAGCTCGGCTGGAGCACGAAGAAGTCGGTCGACGAGATGGCCGCCGACGCGTGGCGCTGGCAGTCGCAGAACCCGCAGGGCTTCGCGGGCTGATGCTCCGGCGGCTGGCCGTCCTGCTGTTGGGTCTCGCGATGGGCCTGGGTCTCGACACGCTCGCTGCTGCGGCGCCGCCGGTTGAGCAGGGCGAGGGACGAGCCCGTGTCGAAACCAAGGCTCCGCTCGGCGGCCGCACCATCGTGATCGACCCGGGCCACCAGCTCGGCAACCACAACTTCCCCGCGCGGATCAACCGCCCGGTGCCGGCCGGTGGCTTCCGCAAGCCGTGCAACACCACCGGCACCGCGACCGACGGCGGCTATCCCGAGGCGACCTTCGCCTGGCAGGTCTCGCGGCTGGTGGCGCGGCGGCTGCGCGAGCTCGGAGCCACCGTCCGGCTGACCCGCCACAGCAACCGGCAGGACCGGTGGGGTCCGTGCGTCGACGCCCGCGGGCGGGCCGGCAACGCGATCGACGCCGACCTGAAGCTGTCGATCCACGCGGACGGGTCGTACGCCGCCGGCGCCCGCGGCTTCCACGTCATCGCGCCGCCCGACCGGGCGCCGTGGACCGACGACATCGCCCGCCCGTCACGCCGGCTGGCGGCGGCCGTCAAGTCCGGCCTGCAGGGCCGCGGCTTCGTGCCGGCGAACTACGTCGCCGGTGGTGACGGGCTCGACGTCCGCTCCGACCTCGGCACCCTCAACCTGTCCGACGTACCCACCGTGATGGTCGAGCTGGGCAACATGCGCAGCGCCGCCGACGCGCGGGTGATGACCTCCCCGCGAGGCCGCGCCCGCTACGCCCGCGGTCTCGTCGCCGGGGTGCGCGCCTTCCTCCGCTGACACCATGAAGGCAGTTGGACTGCCTCGCGACGTACCCGAGCCTGCTCGCGTCCATGTGTGACGCCAACTGCCTTCATGGTGCCTGTGGAGAGACGGAGCGAGCGCCCGCCGGGTGCTGTCAACCTCAGGGAGTGGACCCGGTCGATGCGCTGCGCGAGCTGGGCGGCGTGGCGCCGTTCGGCGAGCTCATCGCGCTGACGACCCGGGCGCAGGTCTCGGCAGCGATGGTGGAGGGACGGATCCACAAGCCTCGCCACAACCGGTACTGCCTGGCAGATGCCGAAGCCACCATGCGAGCAGTGGCGCGCACCGGGGGCACGGCCTCCCACCTCAGCGCTGCGCAGGAGTTCGGCTGGAAGCTGAAGCACGACCCGGTGAGACCGTGCATCACCCTCCCTCGGAGCGCGCGCAAACCCGCGGGCAGCTACGAGCTGCACTGGGCCGACCTGTCCGACCGTGAGCGCCGCCGCAACGTCACCTCCCGGACGCGCACTGTGATCGACTGCGCGAGGGCGTACGACTTCGACGTGGCTCTGTCTGTCGCCGACTCTGCCCTACGCGAAGGCATCGTCGACCGCGACGACCTGCTCGTCGCCGCCGCCCGCAGTCCTCGAACCGGCCGGGCCAAGTCAGTCCGGGTGGCACAGGCGGCGTCGCATCTGCGGGCGAACCCGTTCGAGTCCTGTCTCCACGCCATCGCGATGACCGTCCCCGGGCTGGCGGTCGTCCCGCAGGGAGAGGTGCCCGGCGTCGGACGGGTGGACCTCCTCGACCGCGTCCTCGGCATGGTGATCGAGGCCGAGTCCCTCGAGCACCACTGGACCAAGGCGGGGTTGCAGCGCGATGTCGACCGCTACACCAAGGCGGCTCGGCTCGGATTGGTCGTGCTGAGGTTCACCTGGGCAGACGTCATGTTCTCGCCCCGCGAGGTGGCCGCGGCCATCGAGGAGGTCGTCCACTGGCGCACCATGCAGGCAGTTGGCCGTCACGCGCTGGTCGCGTGAGCGTGCCGCTGACACAGGTCGCGGCGAACTGCCTTCATGGTGTTGCCTCAGCGGACCTCGAGCTCGGCGAGGCCGCGCAGGACGGCGCGGAGGTGGGCGACCTCGTGGGTCCGGACGAGGTGGGTGCCGCCGAGGGCGGCGAAGACGCCGTAGAAGCCCTCGGCCTTGCGGAACTCGTCGCCGAAGAGGTCGTAGGAGTGCGGCACCGCGTTGCAGACGGGTACGCCGAGGGGGCGGAGGCGGAAGCCCTGGGTCAGCACGCGCGCCTGGTGGCGGGCCCGGGTCGGCGGGTCGACGAGGTTGCCGTAGTAGAAGCCCATGCCCGGGTCGATCACCACCCGGTGCACGCCGAGCGAGCGGGCGTGGGCGATGCGCGGGGCGAAGTGGTCGAGCAGCACCGGGACCGGGTCGTCGTCGGGCGGCACGTCGGCGATCTCGCGGACGTTGGCGGTCTCGCCGAAGCACATCACCACCGCGGCGTCGTACTCGGCGGCGAGGCCGAGCATCTCGTCCTCGTGCTCGCGGCCGGTCATGTTGAGGATGCGGGCGCCGGCCTCGAGGCAGGCGCGCACGACCGTCGGCTCGTAGGTCTCGACGGACACGATCGACTCCTCGGCGAGCTCCCGGACCGCCGGCACGAGGGTGAGGGCCTGGTCCTCGGCGGACACGCGGGCCGCCCGGGCGTTGCTCGACTCGGCGCCGAGGTCGACGATCGCGGCGCCCTGCGCGCCCTGGATCCGGCCCATGCGGACGGCGTCCTCCGGGTTGATCGCCACGCTCTCGCGGTAGGTCGAGTCGCGGGAGAGGTTGACGCAGCCCATCAGGGTGACCGGCCCGTCGCCGATCCGCACCTGTCCGCGCGGTCCGTCGAGGACGACGGGCGCAACCGGGCTGTCCCACGCGTCGCCGTGCTCGTTCTGGAGGGCGGCCAGGTCGGCGAGGGTGATCACGGTGCAACAGTAGGGGCGTGAGCCCAGACGCCGACGCGCAGCACCTCGAGCTGCAGCACCTCGCCGACCTCTCCGACGACGACCTGGCCCGGGCCTACGCGCCCGCGCGCGAGCCGTGGCTGCGGGTGAACTTCGTCAGCACCGTCGACGGCGCGGCGACCGGCTCCGACGGGCTCAGCGGGACGATCAACAACGCCGCCGACAAGCGGGTCTTCGACGCGCTGCGCGAGCGGGCCGACTGCCTCGTGGTCGGGGCCGGCACGCTCCGCGCGGAGGAGTACGACGTCCCGCGGCTGCCGCTGGTCGTGGTGAGTCGCTCGGCCGACCTGCCGCCGACGCTGCGCGACGCCCCGCCCGGACGCGTCCTGATGGCGACCGTCGCGTCCTCCGACGGCCTCGACGCGGCGCGCGAGGCCCTCGGCGAGGACCACGTGCTCGTGCTGGGGGAGGACGAGATCGACCTCGTCGCGCTCAAGGAGGAGCTGGCGCGACGCAGATGGACCGAGCAGCTGTGCGAGGGCGGGCCGTCGCTGTTCGCGGACCTGCTGGCCGCGGGTGTCGTCGATGAGCTGTGCTGGACGGTGGTGCCGATGCTGACCGGTGGCGATGCCGTACGCATCGCGACCGGGGCAGAGGTGGACGTGGCCCTGCGCCCCGTCCTGCTGCTTGAGCAGGACGGGACGCTGCTGGGCCGCTGGTTGGTCGACGCTCAGGGCGCCGGGTAGTCGACCACGAAGCTCGGCTGGCCCGATCGTGTGCTGTCGACCCGGTCGCCGGTGTCGTTGACGACGTGCTCGATGCTGCCGGCGTCGAGGTTGACCGTCATGACGTGGTGCAGGCGTACGCCGGCCCGGTCCGGGACCTCGAATCCTCTCTCGGTGGTGATGGCCGGGTCGTTGCGGTTGAAGACGTAGACCCCGCCGCCGTAGAGCTGGTGGCGGCGCACCCGGTCGCCCACCTTGTAGCCGGGCCAGCCCAGCGTGCCGTCGGGCTGCGTCCAGTCCGCCTGGCTGGGCGGGTCGTAGGGCAGCTCGTTCTGGTAGAGCACGACGTGGCCGTCCTCGCCGTTCCAGATCGTGTTGTAGGTCTGGAAGTGCTCGACGAACAGGCCGGTCGCCCGCACCCGGTCGCCGTTGACGACCAGCCCGACCCGACCGGTGTTGGTGCGCCAGCGGTCGGTGTCACCGCTCGCGCCGGCGGTGAAGCCCTCGATGCCGTGGTCGGCGCGCCAGACCCAGATGTGGTCGATGAGCACGTCGTCGGCGTCGATGACCAGCGCGACCCGGGTGCGGCCGACGTGCGGGCCGCCGACGCGGAAGTAGACGTCGTTCAGCGTCGTGCTGGGCGTGCTCCCGGAGCCGTGCCGGCCGCGCCAGTGGTGGCCGTGCCCCTTCCGCTCCTCGAGGTGCATCAGCGACCGCGACAGGCCGGTGCCGGCGTCGATCGTGACGCCCGCGATGACGACGCCGCTCGCCTTGCCGTCGACCACGACGGGCGTCGAGCCGCCGACCGCGGTGAGCGTGGCCTGGCCCATGCCGAGCACCACGGTGTCGCTGCGCTTGATGACCAGGCTGCGGTCGACGTCGTACACACCCGGGGTGAGGAGCAGGTGCTTGCCGCGCGCGAGCGCGGTGGCGAGGACGCGGGCCGGCTGGCCGGGGCGGGCGACGTGGAACGCCGAGAGCGGCAGGTCCCGCCCGGGGTCGGCGCCGGTCGTCCAGTCGGGGCCGCGCGAGCCGGTGCGGACCGCGGGGACGTGCACCTTCCACGCGCCGGATCCGTCGATCCAGAGGTAGGGCTTCTCGCGGCTGACCGGGGTGGTGTCGAGCGTCGTGTAGGTCTCGGTCGGGAAGTTGGCCTCGGACGGCGCGCCGATGGTGCCGGCGAAGACCTGGTTCCAGACGCCGTTGGACCACGACGCGACCTCGCTGTTGCGGGTCAGCCACTGCTGCTGCGAGCCGTTGATGATGGTGCCCGCGCGGGAGTTCGCGAGGAAGCCGCCGCTGGCGTACTGCGGGCCGGCGGTGCAGTAGTCCATCAGTGACAGGTTGCCGTTGCGGATGTCGACCCGGCGCAGCGCGGAGGCCTGGGAGGCCGCCCAGAAGTTCGCCGAGGCGCGGCAGCCGTCCTGGCCGGTGCCGTTGACGTTGATCGTCAGGTTCGACATCGAGCGCCAGAAGTTGTTGAGCGCGACGCAGTAGGGCTGGGTCGGGCCGTCGGTCAGGCAGCGGTTGTAGACCTCGACCTTGCCGTTGATGACGGTGTCGGACGGGGAGGCGCCGAGGCCGGCGACCTCGGTGTAGTAGCCGACCTTGATCTGCAGCGGGTCGGCGTCGGTGCCGTAGGTGCCGGGCTTGAAGAGCAGGCTCCAGCGCTCGGACGACATCTCGGCGTCGACCTGCTGGGTCCAGATGGACTCGGCCCGCGCCTCGATGTCGGCGACGGGCATCGACGGGTCGAAGACGACCACCCGGTCGCCCAGGTCGGTCACGGTAGCCGGCGGGTGCTTCTTCGCGGCGGACTTGGTGGGGGCCTCGGCGAGCGCCGCGCCCCCGAGCTGCAGGGGCGCGAGGCCGACGACGACCAGGGCCAGGACGGAGACGGCCGTGCGCAGTGGCGTACGACGCGGGGGACGAGGCATGGGCAACCTTTCCGAGTGGGAGCGCTTCCACTCGGGAGTGTGCCGCAGAAGTGTGACCTGCGCCACACCCACTTCTCGGTACGCGGGCGGGCTCCGCTCGTCAGCGGTGGTCCACCCACATTCGCCGGGCGCGGAATGTGGGTGGACCACCGCTCGCCGGCGCGGCGTCGTACGACACGCGCGTGAGCGGTGACCCACCCACATTTGGCCGGCGCGGAATGTCGGTGGACCACCGCTCGAGGGCCGGCCCTCGGCCTTGAGTCTCTGGGCGACTCAAGGGCCAGTGGTCGCGGTAGTCCAGTGGCAGATGGCTGGCTCGAGGTCCGATCGACAGCCATCTGCCACTGGACTACCCCAGGGGAGGGGCGTCAGTCGTCGCCGAGGGCGTCGAGGAGGGCCTGGGAGAAGGCGGGGAGGTCGTCGGGGTTGCGGCTGGTGATGAGGTTGCCGTCGACGACGACCTGCTCGTCGACCCACTCGCCTCCGCTGTTGCGGATGTCGGTCTGCAGGCTGGGCCAGCTGGTGAGGCGCTTGCCGCGCACGCGGTCGGCCTCGACGAGGGACCAGGGCGCGTGGCAGATGGCGGCGACGGTCTTCCCGGAGTCGACGAAGTCGCGGACGAAGCCCACGGCCGTGTCGTCCATGCGCAGGGCGTCGGGGTTGGCGACGCCGCCGGGGAGGACCAGGGCGTCGTAGTCGTCGGGGGAGGCGTCGGCGACGAGTCGGTCGACCTTCTGGGTGCTCGACTTGTCGAGGTGCTGGAACAGCTGGACCTCGCCGTCCTCGAGCGACAGAAGCTCCACGGTGTGACCCGCGTCGGCGGCGGCCTGCCACGGCTGGGTCAGCTCGACCTCCTCGATGCCCTCGGTGGCGGTCAGGAATGCGATGCGCTTGGTCATGCCTCCACGCTTGCTCGCCCGTCGCCTCCGGACAACGCACCAACGGGTGGTCTGGCTCCCGGCGCCGTCCGGGGCTTCGCTAGCGTCGGCGGCATGAGTGCCCCCGACCTCTCGTCCCTGACCATCGCCGTCCTCGGTGGCACCGGACCCCAGGGGCGGGGGCTGGCCCGCCGGTTCGCGGCCGCCGGGCTCGACGTCGTGCTCGGGTCTCGCGATGCACAGCGCGCGCAGGACACGGCCGCGACCCTCGCCGACGTCGGCAGGGTCCGCGGCGCCTCGAACGCCGACGCGGCCACCGCGGCCGACATCGTCCTCGTCGTGGTCCCGTGGGACGGGCACGCCGAGCTGCTGGAGTCGCTGAAGGGCGAGCTCGAGGGCAAGGTGGTCGTCGACTGCGTGAACCCGCTCGGCTTCGACAAGCAGGGGCCGTACGCCCTGCGCGTCGAGGAGGGTTCGGCGACCCAGCAGGCCGCGGCGATCCTGACCGGCTCGCGGGTCGTGGGCGCGTTCCACAACGTCAGCGCCGTCCTGCTCGAGGACCCCGCCGTCGAGCGGATCGAGACCGACGTGCTCGTCCTCGGCGACGACCGCGAGGCCACCGACCTCGTGCAGGCGCTGGCCGACGTGGTGCCCGGGATGCGCGGGATGTACGGCGGCCGCCTCCGCAACGCCCACCAGGTCGAGGCCCTGACCGCCAACCTGATCGCCATCAACCGGCGCTACAAGGCCCACGCCGGCGTCCGGGTCACCGACGTCTGACCACCCAGCGAGGCGTCAGCCGATCGCGCCGTTGTTGTCCTTGGCGAGCGAGCGGGAGATGACCATCCGCTGGATCTGGTTGGTGCCCTCGAAGATCTGCATCACCTTCGCCTCGCGCATGTAGCGCTCGACGGGGAAGTCGCGGGTGTAGCCGTAGCCGCCGAGGACCTGCACGGCGTCGGTGGTGACCTTCATGGCGTTGTCGGTGGCCACGAGCTTGGCGATCGACGCCTCGCGGGAGAACGGCAGCCCGGCGTCGCGCAGGCGGGCGGCGTGGAGCAGCGTCGCGCGCGCGGAGACGACGGCGGCCTCCATGTCGGCCAGCACGAAGGCGAGCCCCTGGTGGTCGATGATCGCCTTGCCGAACGTCTCCCGCTCGCGGGCGTACGCCACGGCCGAGTCGAGCGCGCCCTGGGCGAGCCCGGTCGCGACGGCGGCGATGCCGAGGCGGCCGGAATCGAGGCCGGCGAGGGCGATCCGCAGCCCGTCGCCCTCGGCGCCGAGCCGGCGCTCGACGGGGACGCGGACGTTGTCGAAGCGCATCGTCGCCGTGGCCGAGCCGGTGAGGCCCATCTTGCGCTCCGGCGGGTCGGCGCTGAGGCCCTCCGCGGACGCCGGGACGAGGAAGCAGGAGATCCCGTTGCGGTCGTCGGAGGTGCGAGCCATCACCTTGTAGAAGTCGGCGTGACCGCCGTGCGTGGTCCACGCCTTCGCGCCGTTGATGACGTACGCGTCGCCGTCGAGGCGCGCGGTGGTCCGCATCGCGGCGGGGTCGGAGCCCGCGTGCGGCTCGGAGAGGCAGTACGCCCCGAGCAGGTCGCCGCCGAGCATGTCCGGCAGCCACTCGGCCTTCTGCTCCTCGGTGCCGAAGTACGCCAGCCCGAAGCACGACAGCGCGTGCACCGAGACCCCGACGCCGACCGACGACCAGACCGCGCCGATCTCCTCGAGCACCTGGAGGTAGACCTCGTAGGGCTGGTCGCCGCCGCCGAGCTCCTCGGGGTAGGGCAGGGACAGCAGGCCCGCCTGGCCGAGCATCCGGAAGACGTCGCGCGGGAAGGTCTCGGTGGCCTCCGCCTCCGCAGAGCGGGGCGCGAGCTCCTTCGTCGCGATCTCGCGGGTGAGCGCGAGGAGGTCGCGGGCCTCGTCGGTGGGCAGCTGGCGGCGAGCGGTCATGGAGCGCACGCTACCGGCGTAGTCCGGGAGGCATCGGCGGGGTAGTCCGTTGGGGCCACCGAGGATGGGGGAGGGCCCGCCGGGACCTAGCGTGGCGCCTCGTGGGTGCAGGGTGGCTGCCGTGGTCGGCGGCGTCGTTGGCGAGCGGGGCGGTGCTCCTCGTGCTCGGCGCCCTCTCCATGCCCCCGACGACCGAGGTCGGCCAGGTCATCGACGTGGTCACCCACCAGGACGGCGCCTGGCTGATGGCGTCGGCCTCCTTCTTCCTCGCCTCGGTCGGCCTCACCATGGGCCTGCCCGCGGTGCTGTGGCTGTTCCCGCGCCGGCACCAGACCGTCGGGCTCGTGGGGCTCTGGATCTGGGCCGTCGGCACGATCGGCACCGCCGGGGTGGCGGCCATCCTGATCCTCTTCCGCGCGGTGGTGCACACGGTCGAGATGACGCCGGCCCAGGTCGAGGCCCTCAGTGACGACCCGCTGCTGCGGCTCGGGCTCGGCGCGGTGTTCGGCGCCTTCTACCTCGGCGAGCTCGTCGTCGCGCTGGTGCTGCTGCGCGGTCGCGCGGCGCCGGTGTGGGTGCCGGGGCTGTTGCTGCTCCACATCGCGATCGCCCCGGTCAACCACCTGCTGCCCGTCCAGCTGCAGGGCGTGCAGACGATCGTGCTGGGCGTGGGACTGATGGGCGTCGCGGTGCGGGCGACCGAGGCGTGGGCCGGCTCGCGGCCGCTGGCCCGCCTCTGAGCCAGCCCGGGGAGCCAGCTCGGGGTCAGGCCGGCGCCCGGACCACGCCCTGCTCGGCGAGCACGGCGAGGGCGTCGACGACCAGCCTGGCGGCCTGCGGGTGCTCGCCCCACGCGGCGGTGACCTCGCCGACCAGCTCGGCCTCGGTCCGCGGCTGCGCCAGGCCCAGCCAGAGCACCACACCGAGCCCGCCCAGCACCTGGACGCGGTCGCCGACCATCACGACGAGCTCGTCGACGTACTCGACGGCGTCCTTCCACGCCGTCCGGCTCCAGCGACCCTCCACGGCGCCGTCGCCGCGCCCGTCGAAGGGGTGGTGGAGGCGGGCGGGCGGCTCCTGCGCCTCGCCGTCCAGCAGCCCGACCACGTCGTCGACCCACTCGGCGAACTCGCGGTAGTGCAGCCCCCACGCGCCGCCGCAGGCGTCGATCGTGTCGGCCAGGCGGCGGATGGGCTGGTCGAGGTGCACGAGCGACGAGCTCTGCTCGACGATCTCCACGATCGCGCGCGCCGCCGAGACCGGCACCAGTCCGTCGTCGTCGGTGCCGCGGTGCAGCAGCACGAGCCGGTGGAGGTACGACGACTCCGGCGGCCGCGCCAGTCCGAGGTCGTCGGGTGACAGCGAGCCCTTCGCGTACGGCTGGGCGGGGTCGGCCACGACCGACAGGGGCTTGGGGTGCGGGTGCAGCACGAGGCTCTCGTCGAGGGAGACGGTCTCGTCCGAGAGGTAGCCGAGCTGCTCAGCGAGCAGTGCGATCGCCGTTGTCTTGCCGGAGCCCGACGGCCCGACGAGGGCGACGGCACGCCCGTCGGTGTCGGCGACGGCGCCGGCGTGCAGGTTGACCCGCTGCCCGGCGGTGGCGTCCAGGGCGGCGAGGGTGACACGCGTCGTGACGGCGTAGTCGAACGCGGCCGGGTCCTCGAGGTCGTCGGTCGTGACGTCGACGGTGCGGGTCGCCGGACGGTCGGTGAGGGCGCGGCTCCACTGGCGGCGCAGGCGCTCGGCCGTCTCGCCGGTGACCGGGATCCCGACCGCGACGCCGAGGGCCTCGACCACCACCTCGGGTGTCGTCGCCTCGGTGCTCACGCCGCCAACTCTAGGGTGGGCGCGTGGGCTGGTGGCGGGATCGGCGGGTCGTGGCCGGGCTGGGTGCGGCGTACCTGCTCGTGCTCGCGCTCCTGGTGGCCGGGCCGTGGGGCTGGGCGCTGAACCGGCTGACCGTGCGGCTCTACGTGTTCTTCCGCGAGGACTGGCCGGTGGCGCCGGGCTGGGCGCTGCCCGAGCACTACGGCTACCTGCTCAACGTCGTGCTCTTCGTGCCGCTCGGCGCGTTCGTCGTGCTCGTGTGGCGGTGGCCGTGGTGGTGGGCCACCTGCGCCGGGGTGCTCGCGTCCGCGGCGATCGAGGGTGTGCAGTGGCTGTGGCTCGCCCGGGACGGCGACTGGCTCGACGTGGTCGCCAACGGCCTGGGCGCGCTGCTCGGCGCCGTGGCGGCCGCGGTGGTCAGTCCTCGCGGACGACGCCGATGACGACGAGCTGGTCGACGAGCTCGGCGACGTCGTGGCGGATGTCGTCGACGGAGGCGTCCGACATCGCCGCCGCGGCCGCTGTGACCTCCTCCAGCGTGCCGCCGTCGGCGAGCGCCAGCCACACCAGGCAGCCGGACCCTTCCAGCATGATCGGCATCCCCCGGGGGACGCGGGTGAGGTAGGCGGTGGGCTCGCCATCGGCGTCGAGGTCCTCCTGGCTGACCCACGCCACGTCGTCGGCGATACGGTAGGTGTGCGTCACGATCGCCTCGCCCGCCTGGCCAGCTCGTCGACCGCGCGCCTGAGGCGGAGGCGCTGCCGCTCGCGGACCTCCTCGCGCGTCGGTGGCCGGCCGAGCTCCATCCGGAGGTGGTCGCGGTTGACCCGCAGCGCCGCGGTGGCGAGCTGGACCTTGGCGCGCGGGCCGGAGGCGGCGGCCAGCCGGGCGCGCCACTCGTCGGCGCGGCTGCCGCCCTCGGCGAAGTACTTCCAGAGCCGGTACGTCGGGTGGTGCCGGTGCAGCTCGAGCTCGCCGATGCCGGCGGCGAGGGCGACCTCGGCGTCGAGGTCGGCGGCCAGCTTGCGGACGTCGTCCTGCTCGCCGGGTTCGGCGGCCAGCCAGGCGTGGTCGACGTCGCTGGTGCCACCGGAGCGTGCCGAGTGCAGGACCAGGATCAGCCGCTGTGCCGTACGGTCCGGGACCTGGCAGTCACGGTGCGCGATCTGCAGGGGCAGGCTGGTGCGGCTGAGGACGTCGAAGGCCTGCTCGGCGTCGACCATCACCCCGGGCCAGTGGACGTGCACGTCCACCCAGCCCCAGTCGTCGTGCCACCAGTTCGCGGCGTGCGCGAACACCGACCCGGTGGCGAAGTCGGTGCGCTTCTCCCAGCCCACCGACTCCAGCGCCGCGGCCAGCCGGGCGAGGTGGCTGGGCCGGACGAGCACGTCGACGTCGCTGGAGTGACGTCCCTCGGCGCGGAGGCCGGGCAGCACGGCCGGACCCTTGAGGTGGAGCACGTCGATGCCGGCGTCGTCGGCCAGCTTCTGGACGACCGCGTGCGCGAGGTGGACCCGCGCGGCGATGGGCGCCGCCCGGCCGTCCGGCTCCTCGGTCATGTCCTCATCGTGCCAGTGACCTCGTGGCGGTGTTGCCGATCCACCCGGACGGGCACGGCGTACGCCCTAGACTCGCGCGCATGACCTTCGGGGACTTCGTCAGGCTGACTCGCGCCTATGTCTGGGTGCTGATCGGCTGCACGGTCCTCGGCGCGCTGCTGATGATGGCGAAGACGACCCGCGACCCGGTGCTCTACTCGGCCACCGCGTCGGGCCTGGTCCGGGTCGGCAACGCGACCACCGCCGGCGAGGAGCAGGGCAACGCCGCGCTCGCCGAGGAGAAGGCGGGCCTCTACGCGTTCCTCGTGTCCAAGACGCCGGTGGCCGAGCGGGTCGTGGAGGACCTCGGTCTCGACGTGCCGCCGGCCGCCATCGCCGGCCGCTTCTCGGCCAACGTCGACGCCGACGTCAACGCCCTGACGGTCAGCGCCATCGGCAGCACGCCCCAGGAGGCGCGCGACCTGGCCAACGCCGTCGTCGACGCCGTCGTCGTCGTCGCGCAAGAGATCGAGACCGGTGAGAGCAACCCCAAGCAGGACGCGCTGACGCGCATCGTGCCGCTGGAGGAGGCGCAGCTCCCGGGCGCGCCGTTCACGCCCGACTACCGCAAGGCGGCGATGAAGGGCGCGGCCGGCGGGCTCGCCCTGGCGTACGCCGTCCTCATCGCGCGGCGGCTCATCGACCGCCGGATCCGCTCGGTCAAGCACGTCGAGGACGCGACCGGCGCCTCCGTGCTGGGCATCATCCCCAAGGAGGACGCCCTGGGTCGCAGCCACCGCGGCGTCCGTGGCGACCTGGGCAGGGCGGCCGAGTCGTTCCGCCAGCTCCGCACGAACCTGCGCTTCGTCGACGTCGACAACGAGCCGCGCAAGGTCGTGGTGACCTCCGCGCTCGCGGGCGAGGGCAAGTCCACCGTCTCCTCCAACATCGCCCGGCTGGTGGCCCAGGCGGGCACGCCCGTGCTGCTGGTCGACGCCGACCTGAGGCGCCCGCAGATCGCGACCACGTTCGAGATCGACGGAGCCGTGGGTCTCACCCAGGCGCTCGCGGGCGACGTGGAGATGCGCGACGTGATCGTGGACTCCGGGATGGCCAATCTCCGCCTGCTGCCGGCGGGCCGGATCCCGCCCAACCCCAGCGAGCTGCTGGGCTCCCTGCGGATGAAGCAGTTCATCGACGAGCTCTCCCAGGACTACCTCGTGATCCTCGACGCGCCGCCGCTGCTGCCGGTCACCGACGCCGGCCTGCTGTCCGCCTTCTCCGACGGCGCACTCCTCGTGCAGGCCGCCGGCAAGACGCAGATCGAGCAGAGCCAGCAGTGCCGCCGGATCCTCGACCAGGTCGGCAGCCGGCTGCTCGGCGTCGTGCTCAACAAGGCGCCGGTCAAGGGCGCCAGCGCGATCGCCTACGGCGGCGGCTACAGCGGCTACGGCGGGTACGCCGGCTACCGCGCCGAGGAGGCCACGCGCGAGGCGTACTCCAGTGCGGGCAAGAGCCGCCGCCGCAAGCTGCTCGCCAGGTCCGGCAAGGACTGAACCTCAGTAAGCCCCGCGGCTCGCCAGCACGGCGGTCACCGTGCGGGCGAGGATCAGCAGGTCCTGGACCATCGACCAGTTGTCGACGTAGTAGAGGTCGAGGCGGACGGTGTCCTCCCACGACAGGTCCGAGCGGCCGGAGACCTGCCACAGGCCCGTCATGCCGGGCAGCACGTTGAGGCGACGGAGCATGTCGTCCTCGTACTGCTCGACCTCGCTGGGTAGGGGCGGGCGCGGGCCGACGAGGCTCATCTCGCCGCGTACGACGTTCCACAGCTGGGGCAGCTCGTCGAGGGAGAAGCGGCGGATGAGCCGGCCCGGCCTGGTCACCCGCGGGTCGTCGGTGCTCTTGAAGAGGACGTGGCCGTCCCGCGCCTCCAGCTCGGCCAGCCGCGCCTCGGCGTCGACGTGCATCGAGCGGAGCTTGAGGCAGGTGAACTCCTCGCCGTCGCGGCCGACGCGCACCTGCCGGAAGAGCGCAGGCCCTCCGTCGTGGAGCCGGATCCACAGCATCAGCCCGAGCAGGAACGGCGAGACCAGCAGCAGGACGAGGGCGGCGCCGACGAAGTCGAAGGCACGCTTGGCGTCGTTGGTCGCGAGCTGCGACCGGGAGCGGCCGAGGTGCATCAGCGGCAGGCCTGCCACGGGCCGGATGCTCACGCGCTCGCTGGAGACGTCGGTGAGGTTGGGCGCGACGATGATCTGCACGTGCTGGTGGTCCTCGAGCTCCCAGGCGAGGCGGCGCAGCTGCGTGGACGACTTCACCGCGCCCGCGGTGAAGAACACGATGTCGGGCGACACCTCGTCGACGATCGAGCGGATGTCGTCGATGAGCCCGAGAACCGGGATGCCCGGGGCGATGGTCTCCGGCCCGGCGTGGACGGGCGGCACGAGGCAACCCATCACCCGGTAGCCGAGCCAGGACTCGCGGGCCAGCACCTTGTGGATCTCGGCGATGTAGATCGGGCTGCCGACCAGCAGCACCTTCTCGTTGAAGTGCCCGGCCGCGCGGAGTCGCTGGATCACCCGGCGCGACCCCAGGCGCCCGACCACGAGCAGCAGCACGCCGATGGTGAAGAAGAGGACGAAGAAGCCGCGGGACAGCGGGTACTGCATGAGGAACGCCATCGTCGCCACGAGCGCGCCGGTGAAGAGCGAGGCGTTGACGACGAGCTTGAACTCCTCGGTGCCGGCGCCGAAGACGGTCCGCTCGTAGGCGCCGTAGATCGCCAGCATGACCAGCCAGGTCGCCACGAAGAAGATGCTGGCGACCGCGGTGTTCTGCAGGACGTCGGTCGCGGTGTCGAAGATCGACAGGGTCAGGCGGAAGCGGATCGCCAGCACCGCGGCCACGCTGATCGTCAGGAAGTCGACCGCACCGACCAGCCAGGGGAGCAGGCGGATGCCCTTGGGTCGCACCTAGCCCACCCTTCCCTCCGCGTCGACGATCGCGCGGATCCGCTCGATGAAGCGAGCCTCGCCGAACTCCTCGGCGCGGGCCCGCAGGACCTCAGGATTCCACGGGTGCAGATCGGCTCGGTCGAGAACCGCGGTGATCGCGTCGGGCTCGGGGTGGTCGAAGAACAGCCCGGTCTCGTGCTCGACGATGGTGTCGAGGTAGCCGCCGCCGCGCAGCGCGATGGTCGGCACGCCGAAAGCTGCCGCCTCGAGGGGAGTGAGCCCGAAGTCCTCGTGGCTCGGCGCGACCAGCACCCGCGCGCGGGCGTACGCCCATCGCATCTGGGCGTCGGTCAGGCCGCTGAACATGCGGACGTTGTCCGGGATCAGGGCGCGCAGGCGCGCCTCCTCGGGCCCGCGCCCGATGATGACGAGGCGGTGCCCGGAGTGGCGCGCCGACTCGATCGCGGCGTCGACGTTCTTGTACGGCAGCAGCCGGGAGACGACGAGCGCGTAGCCGCCCTGCCAGTCCTCCAGCTCCGGGATCGGCTCCTGCGCGGCGCTCGCGTCCATGCTGTGCGGGGCGGGCACGATCTCGGGCTCGATGCCGTACGTCGCCCGGATCCGCTCGCGGACCACCCGCGAGATGGCGAGGTAGCGGTCGGCGGCGCGTGCCGCCTTCTTGTCCCATCGGATCAGCGGCGTCTGCATGGCCATCAGGCCGAGGCCCATCAGCGACTTGTGGGTCGGGCCGCCGAGGTAGCGCTCGCTGTCGTAGAGCCACCGCGCCGGCGAGTAGCAGTAGACGACCGAGCGGCCTCCGATGTCGAAGCCGTGGGCCCAGCCGCTGCTGGACACGATCGTCACGTCGGCGTCGACCTTGATCCGCGACGCGGCAGGTGCCAGCAGTGGGAGGGCGCGCCGGTGGTCGCGCCGCAGCAGCAGGACGCGGTTCAGCGGCGAGGTGACGATGTCGGCGTCGGCGAACTCCGGGTAGGTCCCGTCGGGGTCGTAGAGAGTCGTGTAGACCTTCGCCTCCGGGAACGCCTTCATCAGCGTCAGAACCACGCGCTCCGCGCCTCCGCGCTGCGTGAGGTAGTCGTGGGCGATGGCCACCGTCGGCCGACTCATGGTGCGAGCTCCTCGAGAAGTCGTCGGACCCGCAGCCGACCGGCCTGCGGGGAGTACTCGGCCTCCCAACGCCGTCGCGCCCGATCCGTCACGGCGCGTACGACGTCGTCGGGGGCGGTCAGGGCAAGGTCGATCACCCGAGCGAGGTCGTCGGCATCGCCGGCCCGCGCGACCCACGGGTGGTCAGGCCCCGCGACCTCGGGCAGTGCACCCGCGTCGGAGATGACGAAGGGGACGCCGCTGGCCATCGCCTCGACGACCACGAGGCCGAAGGACTCGGCGACCCGGCTGGGGAAGACGGCCAGGTCGACGCCTGCGAAGAGCTCGGCGGGAGGGATCCGACCGACGAGGTCGGCACGCGAGCCCAGGAGGCGGAGCGCCTGGGAGACGACGACGCGTTGGTCGTCCGGCACCCAGCGGTCGTCCCCGGCGGCCACCAAGCGCGAGGCGGGGTCGACGCGGCGCGACGCCAGTGCGTCGGCCAGCAGGTCGAGGCCCTTGTCGGTGCTGAGCCGGCCGAGGAAGCCGACGCGTAGGTCGCGGACGGGACGGTCCTGCCGCGCGACGTCGTCGGTCCAGTTCGCGAACGCCTGCGCCCCAGGGACGAGGGCGGCCAGGAACTCCGAGGGCACGAGGAGCCGGGTGCTGCCTGCCCGGGCGACCCGCAGCGCCGCCCACTGAGCCCGGGAGCGTGGGAGCTGGTGGAGGTGCACGACCCGGTGTCGGTGGGCCGTCGTTGCGAGCGCGGGCACGAGGCCGTGGCACCACAGCAGCCCGCGACGTTCGTGACGATCCCACGCGCGCAGGCGGTTCACGTGGTCGCGGCGCCCGTCGGCCCGGATGGCGACCACGTCGGCGCCCACGCTGCTCGCCGCGTCGAGGACGTCGGCGGGCACGTCTGGCGCGACGACCGTGACGTCACGGCCCAGCGAGACGAGGACGGCCGCGGTGCGCACGACCATCTCCTCGCCACCGCCGAGGTCGGGGTTGTTGGCCGCGAGGTAGATGCGCTCAGCCATCGGCCATCGCCGCCGGATCTTCGCGGAGGGTGCACCCCAGCGCCACCGCGACGGCGACGGCCATCGGCGTGTCGAGAAGCACCTCGCCGAGCGTGACGGCCATGACAGCCGTCCCGATGAGGGCGGCCTGGGCGCCGGCCGCGGCCAGGTCGCCGCGCCGTGCCTGCTTGGTGAGCCGCAGGAACGCATACACGATCAGGGCGAGGACGAGGATCAGCGCTGGCCAGCCTCCCTCCTGCCGCGTCGCGAGGTAGCTGTTGTGGAAGAAGAACTCCAGGTCGCCGATGCTGACGCGCGCGGTGCCCGGACCGTGCCCGAACCACGGCGCGTCGGCGAGCTGGACCCGCTCCTGCGCGATGATCCGGTCGCGGAGCGCGTCGCTGCCCGACCGATTGGAGAAGGGGCCGTAGAGAACGAGGTCGTCGGGGATGTTGTCGACCACCCAGACCAGGCCGGCTGCCAGCGCGGCACCGCCGAACGCACCGAGCCGTCGGCCGAGGAGGATCCAGACCACGGCGAAGGCGGCCGCGAGCAGGCCGGTGCGCGAGTAGGTGAGCACCAGGCCACCGAGGATCTGGACGGCGACCGCGAGCCGCACCTGCCACCGGTCGTCGACGAAGAAGATGGCGAGCACACCCAGCACGGCGAGGAAGTACGCCCCGGCGTTGGGGTCGGCGAGGAAGCCGGTCAGGCGGCCCGTGTAGCCGCCGTCCGCGCCCACGCCTGCGAGCCCCAGCGCGACCACGGCCGTCAGGCCCGCGGCGAGTCCCGCCCCGACCGAGCGGAGCGAGAGCCGGCCGGTGGCGCCGGCCCAGATGAGGCCGCACATGATCGCGACGTGGCCGACCCGGCGGGTCCAGTCGATGTGGTTGGCCATGCCGGAGTAGACGAGCAGGGCCATCAGGGCGGCGAGCAGCAGGATGCCGACCTCGGGCAGCTTCGCCCCGCCGCGCGCGGGACGCAGCAGGCACAGGCCCACCAGCGCGGCCATGGCGAATTCGTTGACCGGGAAGCCGGCGACCTCCAGCGACCGGAAGGGCAGCACGGACATCAGCGCGAAGTCGGTGATCCGGATCTCGCGGTCGGCGGTGTCGGCCCGCTCGATGGTGCGGTCGGGGAGGTTCCACGGCGAGTCGATGCGGCTCATCGCGCGCCTCCGAGGCCGTCGTACACCTCGGCGATGCGGGCGCACATCCCGGCCACCGTCGGCCAGTCCTCGAGGCCCGGTCGCGCCGCGGGGTCGAGGCCCTGGGTGGCCAGCGCCGCCGCGACCGCGTCCGGGTCGTCGGCGTCGACCAGGCAGCGCGGAGGCAGCTGCTCGGGGTTGCCGCCGACGTCGCTCGCGACGACGCCCAGGCCGCGGGCCGCGGCGTCGAGCAGGGCGTAGGAGCAGTTCTCCCAGATCGACAGCATGGCGAGGACGTCGTGCTCGGCCATGGCCGCCTCGGGGTCGACGAAACCGGGCAGGCGGACGACGTCGCCGAGCCCCAGCCGGTCGACGTGTGCCCGGACGGTGGGCTCCTCCTCGCCGGTGCCGGCGATCGTCAGGCGCGCCTCGGGGTGCTCGCGGTGCAGCACGGCGAAGCCGTCGAGCAGCATGGGCAGCCGCTTCTCCGGGGCGAGCCGCGCCAGGGACAGCACCCGGAGACCGGTGCCCGCCGTGCTCGGGGGGACCGGGTCGACGCCGTTGGGGATCACCACGACCTCGCGGCGTGGGCGCCACTTGTCGGCCATCGCGTCGGCGGTCGCCCTGCTGACGGCGATGACGGCGTCGAAGCGCCGCAGGCGGGCGGTGTGCACGCCCGCCATGACCCGGGCCTTGGCGGCGGACCGGTGGTAGACGAGGTCGTCGCGGGCGATGCCGTGCTCGGTCGTCACCAGCCGTGTGCCGCGCCCGACGGCCAGGGCGGCGACGATGTCGGCGTGCGAGAGGTGGCTGTGCACCACTGCGGGCCGGAGCGTGCGTACGGCATGTCGCAGGGAGGCCACGGACGCGCGGGTGCCGTGGTCGGGGCCGAACGGCTCCACCAGGACGGCCGCGCCGAGGTCGCGCAGGGCGTCGGGCAGGGCGCCGGGCGGGGTCAGGAACACCAGCCGCCAGCCCGGCACACCGGCACGCGCCACGTCGAGGACGTGGCGCGCCACCCCGGCCAGGTTGTTGACCGGCACCACCCACAGGGCGGTGGGTGGGCTCAGAACCATTGCTCCAACCGCTCGAGGGCGACCCAGAAGCCCTCGCCGTCGTTGACGTGTCCCTGCCAGATCTCGGGGATGAAGCTCACCCCGGGCGACATCGCGTCGAGCTGCTGGGCGAGCACCGCCCAGTCGATCTCGCCGTCGCCGACCTGCACGCCCTCGCCGTCGACGCCTGTCGCGTCGACGAGGTGGAGGTGCTCGGTGTGCGGCGCGAGCAGGTCGGTGGCTTCGGCGAACGACATGCCGAGGTAGTTGGCCGACAGCTTCGAGTGCGAGACGTCGAAGCACAGTCGGCGGTCGTAGCGGGCCGCGAACTCGGCGGTGTCGCGCGGGTCGACGAAGAGGTTGCAGTAGAGCTGGCCGCCCATGTACCAGGGGTAGGGCGGCAGGGTCTGCGCGCACAGCCGGACGCCGGAGTCGTCGACGCGGGCCAGGCCCTCGGCGACGCGGGCGTACATCCGCTCCCGATCGGCCTTCGGCACGAACGCGTCGGTGGTGAAGCCGCCGAGGCTGGCCACGATGACCGGCCCCTCGGACGCACCCTTGGCGTCGGCGTGCTGCGTGAAGTGCTGCTGCATCTCGCGCGTCGTGTCGACGACCCGCTGGAGCTCGCGGATGGACCGCTCCCAGTGGGCGTCGTCCTCGGAGGCCAGGTTGAGCAGGAAGTCGCCGGCGAAGAGGTCGGGGGAGTGGGTGGTGAAACCCATCGGCAGGCCGCCGTCGTACGGCGCGAAGACGTCGGCGACGGGCAGGTCGAGGTCCTTGTAGGAGAAGTGGAACTCGAGGAAGTCGGGGGTCGTGTCCTTCGTCATCGCGTCGATGTCGTGGTAGCGGACGGCCAGGCCCCACGGGCGGCGGAAGTCGTAGGCGCGGCCCTTCGGCGCCGCGTCGCCGAGGTCGGTGGCGTAGAAGAAGTCACCGGCGTCCAGTGCGCGGGTCGTGGTGCGCCCGACGAGCTTGTCGTACGCGTTGGGCTGGAGGCCGCGGCCGGGGCTCTTGATGTCGATGTCGGCGTCGGTCAGCACCTCGCCGGCCTCGATGCGCCGGGCCGCGACGAGCGACTTGGCGAGGTTGACGCGGTTCATCATCTCGCCGGTGGAGACGGCGCGGGGTGCGGCGGTGCCGAGGGCCTCCTCGACCTCGCGGACCCGCTGGACCATCTCCTTGAACTCGCCCGGGAGCAGGCTGACCTTGTGGTCGTTGCCCTCGAGGTCGCGGTCGACGGTGAAGTGCTTCTCGATGATGCGGGCGCCGAGGGCGACCGCGGCCACCGGCACGTGGAAGCCGCGCTCGTGGCCGGAGTAGCCGACGGGTGCCTGGGTGAGCTCGGCCAGGCGGGTGAGGTAGGCGAGGTTCACGTCCTTGAAGGGCGCGGGATAGGTCGACTGGCAGTGCAGGAACGCGTGGGCGACGCCGGTGCTGCGGACCAGCTCGACGGTCTCGCGGATCTCTCCCTCGGTCGACATGCCCGTCGAGATGACCATCGGCGTGCCGCTCGCGGCCATGTGGCGCAGCAGCGCGTGGTTTGTCATGTCGGCCGAGGCGACCTTGAGCGACGGGACGCCGTAGTCGACGAGCCGGTCCACGGAGACCGGGTCCCAGGCGGTGCACATGACGTCGATGCCGACGTCGCGGCAGTGGTCGAAGACCTCGAAGAGCTGGTCGGCCTCGAGGTTGTACTTGGCGAGCAGGTCGAGGGTGTACTGCGGCCCGAGGTCCTCGCCGCCCGAGCCCGACGAGCCCTGGCGGTAGAGCGAGTCCATGTCGCGCAGCTGGAACTTCACGATGTCGGCGCCCGACTCGACCGAGAGGTCGACCAGCTGCTTGGCCAGGGACACGTCACCCTGGTGGTTGATGCCGATCTCGGAGATCAGCAGCGTGGGCGCGTCGGCGGCGACGACGTGGCGGCCGATCCGCAGCTCGTCGGCGCGGTTGATCGCGACGGCGACGAGGTGGCCGCGGTCGTCGACGAGCGCGACGTGGTCGATGCCCGAGCCGAAGGCGTGCGAGATCTCGGCCGGGCTGCTGCCGATCGGCAGGCTGCGCGGCGAGGTGTTGGCGGCCTCGATCGCGGGCACGTCGACGGTCAGGCTGGCGGCGCTGCTGACCCAGCGGCGGAAGTCGCCGTCGGACAGGACGCCGTCGAGGTGTCCGTGCGCGTCGACCAAGAAGATCACGCGGGCCTTGTTGGCGGTGATCTTCTCCAGGGCGCGGAGCACCGGGTCGCCCGAGTAGACGACGTACGGCGTGAGGTCACGCTCGATGATCAAGGCGGACGCCTTCCGTGGGTGTACGTACGGCAAAACACTAGCCAGCCGACGCGCGCCGTGGGCGGAGTCCGCTCAACGCACGGTCATCAGGCGCACAGCGAGGGCGACGTCGAGCTCCGTGTCGATGTCGATGCCTTCGTCCTCGTGCATCACGAACAGCCCGATCCTGCCGCCGAGGCGGTTGTCGTGCTGCTCGTAGATTTCGGTGCGGGTGACGTAGAGGGAACCCGTTTCCCGGTAGCGGCGGGTCTCCTCGGTGAGGTCCTGGCGCCGCGGCCGCGCGTCGACGTCGTACGCCGCTGTGGGTGGGTCGCCGGCCTGCCAGATGAACGGCGGCTGCTCGACGACGCCGACCATCGAGTCGACGCCGGTGGCGGTGAACTCGGCCAGGGCGCGGCCGAGGGTGTCGTCGTGCCGCACGGGGGACGTGGCCTGGAGCAGCATCACCGCGTCGGGACGGCCGCGCTCGGCGGTGACCTGCTCGATCGCGTGACGGACGACGGGCTCGGTCGGTGTGGTGTCCTGCGCGAGCTCGGCAGGTCGCAACCAGGGCACGCGTGCACCCGCCGCGCGGGCGACTTCGGCGATCTCCTCGTCGTCGGTGGAGACCAGCACGTCGAGGTCCGGCACCGCCAGCGCCTGCTCGATGGTCCAGACGATGAGCGGCTTGCCGCCGACGTCGAGGAGGTTCTTGCGCGGCACGCCCTTCGAGCCGCCGCGGGCCGGGATCACGCAGAGAGTCATGACGCCGCCGCCAGGACGATCTCCGCGATCCTGCGAGCGGGTTCGATGTCCGGCAGGGCGGGCGCGGGCGTGGGGTCGGAGCCGAGACGGTGCATGCCGTAACGCTCCCAGAACTCGCCGAGCCACGCCGGAGGTCGGGGGAAGTCGACCCACGCATGACGTCCGCGTGCGGCTGCCTCGAGCACACCAGTGGAGAACACGCTGACCACCGGCGCCTCGAGCTCGACGAGCGGGACGCCGGCTCGGTCGACGGTGATCCCCGCGCGCTCGTAGGCTGCGAGCACCGCACGCGACGTGACGTCCCGCTCGCTGGGGTGCGGTCGGTAGACGGCCCCGTGCTCGCGGCACGTCGTCAGGGCTGCGTGGGCGAGGCGGGCGCGCGAGATCTCTGCGGCGTGGCCCTGTCCGAGGTAGGTGAGCGGGCCATCTGCTCCATCGGTCGAGGAGGGCGCCCCGCTCGCCGCTCCCCACATCAGCTGGCTCCCGGTGACCTGCACGTCCACGTCCCGTCGCCCAGACGTCCAGAACGTGCCGTCAGCCTGGCTCCACGCCAGCAGCCGGGCCGCGCGCGGGAGCGGAGGGGCGAACGGGGTCAGCGCTCCGTGCTGGGAGACGAGGAACGGGAGCTCGCGCTCGTCGGCCAGCGCGAAGGCCGCCGCGCCGATCTCCGTGTAGTGGCCCGCAGCGAGGACGACCGACGGGCGGACGAGCTCGGCGAGGCGGTCGAGCGTGACGGTGCTGCGCTGGTGGTCGGCGTACGCGGCCGGCGGCTGCCAGCCGACGGGAGCCACGATCGCCGTGCGGTCCGCGGGCAGGTGGGCGAGCGGGGCCACCACAGCTGCCGCGAAGCTGGCGTGGGCGGCCTCGACGGCCACGAGGACGTCAGCGCCTCCCGCGGGGAGGAACAGGTCCCCCTCGGACGGGGGGCCGGGGCGGAGTCGGGCGCGGGTGGTGCGCACCGCGTGTCGGACGGGGTGCTGCGACTCGTGCCAACGCCGCCAGGCGACGAGGTCGGCGGGGTGCTTCAGGCCGTGTCCCATGCGTCCTCCAACACTGCCGCCCGGTGGTCGAAGGTGTGCTCGGCCAGCGTGCGGGCCCGTGCAGCAGAGCGGATGCCGTCGGCCCAGGCAGCGTCCGTCAGTGCTCGTCGACACAGGTCGACGAGCTCGTCGGTGCCCGACCACGTCAGCACCTCGGTGCCCGGTTCGTAGAGTCCGGCGACGTCCGTGCGATCGATCAGCTGGACGCCCCCGACGCCGGCTGCCTCGAACGTCCGCATCGTGAAGCCGTCCTGGTCGCCGTGCAGGTTGAGGGTCCCGACTGACGCCGCCATGACGTCGTACGCCGCCGCGCGCGACACGTCACGCTCGGCCGGTATGCCTGGGGTGCCGACCCGCCAGGTGCGCAGCCGGTCGACGGGATGGCTGGACCAGTCGCGGCCGTAGGCACGGATCGGCAGGTCGTGGTCGTGGAGCGTGGCCAGCACCGCCTCGCGCGAGGGGTAGCGGGCACCGACGAAGCTGATCTGCGCACTGCGCGACGAGGTGGGCGTCTCGACCAAGTGGTGGTCGTAGGCCAGCGGGAGGTAGCGGGCCGGAAGGCCGTCGGCGACGAAGGTCGCGGCGTCGTCGGGCGAGTACGTGGCGACGGGCCCGATGGAGGCGAGCCGCTCGGTGTCGTAGCGCGTGCGCCGCACCTCGTCGTAGAGCCACGTCACGCGGGGGAGACCGATGATCGACCCCCAGAAGGCTTCACCCAGGGAGTCCCCCTTGACGACCACCACGGCCTGGGGGGATGACCGCTCGACCGCGGACACGGCTTGCGCGGTCTCCTCGCGGCCGAGCCCGCGGAGAGATCCGGCGCCCAGCTTGTGGGGCAGCTGGTGGCGGAGCTGGTGCCAGCCCTTGGCGGCGACGGTGGGGTGGTCGTCGTAGACGTGCGTGCTCACGACGTGACCTCGCGCGGCGAGGGCTCGGGAGATCGCGGAGTGGTAGCCGTGGAAGACCGGGCTGACCAGCAGGACCCGCACGGTCAGCGGCCCGAGCGTCGACGACCGGCGCGCGCCGACGCCTGGAGTGACAGGGCGACCATCTTGTGGGCCACGTAGTGGGGCAGCCGGTCGAGGACGCGATCGAGACCACGACCCGTTGCGTTGACCGTCCGAGCCGTCGCCGCCCGCGAGGCTGCTGACACGAGCAAGTTCCACGCCGAGCGGTCCGTGGTGCTGTCGGGCCACACGTCGCCGTGCTTCTCGACGAACTTGGCGAACGCCGCGCCGGACGCGTACGCCCGGTCCAGCCGTTCGACCGTGCTGGTGACCGGCCCGTGGTGGAGCGTGGTGAACCCCGGCGCGATCAGGATCTCCCGCCCGAGCAGGTGCAGGCGGTAGCCCCACTCGATGTCCTCCCAGCCATAGGCACGGAAGTCCTCGTCGTACCCGCCGACGCGGTGGAAGTCCTCGGCCGTGGTGGAGACGTTGCCCGACCACCACTGCCAGGTGCGCTCCGGCGCAGTGGCGAAGGCGGCCGAGCGGATCGCCTCGTCCGCCTCGATCCCGTACGCGCGGGCGTACGGCGTGCCGGGGAAGACGTCCTGGCACATCGCGATGACTCCGCGCGGTGCCTCGTCATGAAGTCGCGCGTGGTGCTCGACGAAGTCCGGCTCGAGCTCGAGGTCGTCATCGGCGCGGATCAGCACATCGCCCTTGGCGTCGAAGAACCCGGCGTTGAGGGCGGCCGCGCGGCCACGGTTCTCGGGGAACACGATCGGACGCACCGGCAGCTCGTCGGCGTACTTGCGGACGACGGACTCGCTGTCGTCGACGTCGCCGTCGAGGACCACGATCATCTCGACGTCCGACTCCGTCTGCGCGCGCAACGACTCGAAGAGCAAGGGCAGGCGGGACGCTCCACCGCGGGAAGGGACGACGATCGAGGCGCGCATCGTCGACGATCCTAGCCGCGGGTGCCGGAGGTCACCTACAAAGTACCGAGCTCCACGAGGCGGGCGAACTCCTCGTTGCTCTCGCGGAGCTCATCGAAGGTCCCGACCGCGGCCACGCGGCCAGCGGACAGCAGCGCGATCTGGTCGCAGTGACGAACCGTCGACAGCCTGTGCGCGACGATCACAAGGGTGACGTCGCCGTGCAGACCCCGCACGGTCTCGCTGATGCGGTGCTCGGTCTCGTTGTCGAGAGCGGAGGTCGCCTCGTCCAGCACGAGCATCTGCGGGTCCCGGTAGAGGGCGCGCGCGATCCCGACACGTTGCCGCTGACCGCCGGAGAGGCGGGTCCCGCGCTCGCCGACGTGGGTGTCCATGCCGTCGGGGAGTTCGGCGACCAGGTCGGCCAGCTGCGCGTGTGCCACCACCCGTTGCAGCCGGTCCTCGTCGGTCTCGGCCCCGTGCGGGGAGAACGAGATGTTGTCACGCAGTGACCCGTCGAGGAGGAACACGTCCTGCGGCACGACGGCCAGTCCGGCCTGCCACTCGGCGCGTCGCGCGACGATGTCCTGCCCGTCGGCGGTGATGCGGCCGGAGGTCGGCGTCTGGAGGCCGAGGATGAGGTCGACCATCGTGGACTTCCCGGCGCCGCTGCTCCCGACGAGCGCAAGTGACGACCCGGCCCGCACACGCAGGCTGCAGTCGGACAGGACGTCCGCGGTGGCGTCCTCGTAGCGGAAGCTGACCGACGTGAGGCGGAGCTCCTCGTGCAACGGCATGGGCTCGCTGACCTCGAGCCGCGGCGGAGGCGCCGCCCGCATGGCCCTGAGGTCGTCCTCGATGAGGTCGAGCGAAGGACCTCCGGTCCGGATGGTGCCGATCGACGCGACCATGCGCACGGAGCCCGGCATCACCCGGAAGCCGGCGACGGCGAACAGCGCCAGGACGGCCAAAGCCTGGCCCGAGGACTTCTGGGCGAACAGCACCGCCGTCATGGCGCCGATGCCGATCACGAACAGGGTCTCGGTGGCGTACTTCGGGAAGTCCGAGAGGAACGTGATGATCCGACCCTGCATCGCCGAGGCCATCTTGGCCTCGGCATAGCCCTCGACGAAGACGTCCTGCTCGTTGCGCAGCTTGATTTCTTTGATACCGCCGAAGCTCTGGAGCGCGTAGCGCATCGCGATGAGGTTGGCGTCGGTGATCGCCCAGCTCGCGTGCATCATGGTGCGTTTGGTGTAGCGCTGCATCAGGTAGCCGCCCACGCCGAAGATGAGGGCCGCCAGCACGGTGGGTATCGGGGCGGTGAGGAGGAGGGCGATGGTCATCCCCGCCACCGTGACCGCGTCCGTGACGATCGCGACGGCCGGGACGAGGATCAGGCCGAACACGTTGTTGATCGAGTCGTTGACCCGACGCAGCAGGTCGGCGGATCCGCGCTGCACGTGCAGGCTGTAGGGCGCGTGGAGGTAGTAGCGCATCAGCTCGGCCGAGGAGTCGACCATGCGGCGGCTGACGAAGCCGATGGTCCACCAGCGGATCGCCAGGGAGACGACGCTGCGGAAGATGAAGCCGAGTCCGACCGCGGTCGCCAGCACCACGGCCAGGGTGTCGTCACCAGGGTCCCCGAGCAGGTCCCGGATCCGGTCGAGGATCCCGGACGGGACGCCGGTGATCAGCTGCATCAGTGGCACGACAAGGAGCGTCGCGAACACCTCGGCGAGGGAGATCACGATGGATCCTGCCAGCGCAAGGGAGAACCGGCGGGTGGTCCGCCGGTCGAAGAGCCGGAGGGCCCGTCGCACGAGAGTGAGCACGTGATTACCTTCGCGGGTGGCCGTCAGTGACGGCAGTCTAGGAGGATGGTGCCGTGAACTCGGACCGTGTGGTGTCCCGGCTGCGGTCCGCCAAGCATGCCGCGTGGGTCGCCCGGAGGCGCGCGTGGGCGGTGATCGAGCCCGGCGTGGCACCCGCCGTCGACGCCGGCCTCAAGACCTACTCGAGGCTTCGACCCCCGACATCAGAGCATGCCTTGGACGTCCTGCTCGCGCCTGCCCCACGGCGCATCTTCTGCCTGTGGACAGGCGACAACCCGCTGTCCGCCAACCGGACGCGAGCGATGGCGGAGATACGCCGGTGCAACGAGCCCGAGGTCGAGGTCGTCCTCGTCACTCCAGACTCGATCGACGACTGGGTCGTCGCCGGCCACCCGCTGCACCCGGCCTACCAGGACCTTGCCCTGATCCATCGGTCGGACTACCTCCGCACCTACCTGATGCACCACCACGGGGGCGGCTACTCCGACGTCAAGGCGGCTCGCACCTCGTGGGCTCCAGCGTTCGACGCCCTCAACGGGGACCCGCGCGCCTGGCTGATCGGCTATCCGGAGGTGAGCTACCGCGTGGTCGCCCCGGCCCCCACGCCTCTCCACCGCCGACTGCGCGTCCACTACACCCGGTTGATCGGCAACGGCGCCTACATCGTGAAGCCGTCGAGCCCAATGACGGCGGCCTGGTTGGCCGAGGCGGAACGCCGGCTCGACCTCTGGCGTGACGACCTGAGCCGCTTCCCGGGTGACGTGCACTCCGGACCGGACGGCTATCCAGTGCCGTTCTACGGGCTGCTGGGGGAGATCTTCCACCCGCTCTGCCTGCGGTTCCACGATCACGTCCTGCAGGACGCCGCCATCACGCCGCAGCTGCGCGACTACAAGTGAGGTCGGCCGGAGCGCCGGCGCCAGGTGTGCAGAGCGGCTGACCGCAGTCTCTCGCTGCGTCGCTCCTTCACTGCCTGGAGCTGGTTGAGCTGGCTGGCGATGATGCTCGTGGAGTCCTCCGGAAAGCGGGTGACGATGGGGATCCCGGCTTGGAGGATCCGCGCGCGAGTCGCCTCCTGGACGTCCCACGGCACGTGGGTCGTCACCTGTCCGGGCCTGCGGCGGTAGTACAGACCGATCTCCGGAAGGACCCGCACCTCACGGCCGAGGGCGACGACCTTGACCCAGAAGTGCCAGTCCTCGCCCCACCTCAGGTCCTGTGCGTAGCCGCCGGCCTCAGTCCAGTCCGCACGGCGGAACATCGCAGATACGGGCAGCTGGTTGGCGACCAGCCACGCCTCGGGCCGTGGCACGTCCGGATGGATGACACCTGCGTCCGAGCCGAAGAACTCCGTGCCCGCTCCGACGATCCCCACAGCTGGATCGGCGTCCAGCAGACGGCTGGCCTCTCCGGCGTACGCCGGCGCCAACCGGTCGTCGGCATCCAGCGGGAGCACGTGGTCACCGCTCGCGGCGGCGATCGCGGAGTTCCGCGTCGAGGAGACCCCGGCGTGGTCGAGGCAAAGGACCCTCACGCCGAGCTCGTCCAGGGTGTCGAGCTCGCGAAGGGTCGCCGCGTCCGTCGAGCCGTCGTCGGCGACCAGAACCTCGCAGTCGTCGTGGTCCTGGGCGAGGGCGCTCTCGACGGCCTCGCGGAGGTGGGCGCCGTCGTTGAAGCACGGGATGACGATGCTGACCCGCGTCATGCCTGGCGCCCCAGCAGCGGTCGGATGCGAGCCAGGGCGTCGTTCAACCGACCGTAGCGTCGGCGGAATCCGTCGAGGGTCTGCATCTTCAGCTCGAGGTAGTCGGTCACCTCCGCCATGTGGGCGGCGTACAGCTCGGGCTGGTCCCGCATCGCCTGGATCACCGCGTTGCTGGCGGTCCGGCTGTCCATGGAGCGTGTCATCTGGCCCTCGCGCTGTCGGTAGAACCAGACGGTCTCGTCGAGCAGGTGCACTTCGCGGCCGAGCCCGAGGATGCGGAGCCAGTAGATCCAGTCCTCGGCGAACCTGGCCTGCTCCGGGTATCCGCCCACTGCCTCCCAGTCGGCACGCCTGGTGAGCGAGCAGGTGTAGAGGTGGTTCTCGAACAGCATCCCGGCGACCCCGTCGTAGGTCGGTCGGCGACGGCTCTCCTGGATGCCGAAGAGCTCGATCCCGCCACCGACGATGCCGACCTCGGGCCGTTCGTCCAGGACGGCCGTCGCGAGTTCTACGTAGTCCGGACTGATCCGGTCGTCGGAGTCGAGCGGGAGGATGTAGTCGCCCCGGGTGCGGGCGATCCCTGCGTTGCGGGCTGCAGGAAGTCCCCGGTTGGGCTGCCGGTGCACGGCCACGCCGCCCGGCAGCCGTTCCAAGGCTTCCAGGGTTCCCGGGTCGGTCGAACCGTCGTCCACGACGATGACGTCGGCCGCGGGCGTGGTCTGGTTGAGTGCGCTCTGGACGGCCTCGCCGACGAAAGCGCCGTCGTTGAAGCACGGGATGACGATCGAGACACGACCAGATGCTGCGGGCGGCGGCATGGACGCAACACTAGAGGCGTACGACGCGGCGTCGCAGCACGTTGCGACGCCACCGGCCGCAGACTCAGGAGAGGTGGGCCACGAGCCGGTCGACCACGTCCCGGTCGACCTCCGACATGAACTTCCGCGCGAACATGCGGTCCGAGGTCACCAGCTCGTCGAAGTCGGCATCGGTGAAGGTGTACGGGCCGCCACGCTCCCAGTCGATGAGACGCGCGCATCCGACGTACTCGTCGTCGACGTCGAACAGCGCCTCCCGGAATGGCGAGTTCCAGGCCAGGGTCTGCATGTAGACCTCCGAGGGGGCGTGCGCGAAGCGAAAGAGCCTGCGCACGGTCTGCTGGTGGCCGAGCAGGTGCTCGGCCATTCCGTGCGTGACCGAGAACCAGTCCGCACCCTTCCTCAGCTCGAGGCCGAAGCGTCGGGAGTGGTCGTAGCCCCATCGGCGCTGGAGCTTGACCAGGTTCTCGGTCCCGCGGTTCCGGATGGCGCGCTGCACCCGGTTCGTTGGTCGCATGTAGCGGTTGAAGAAGTGCAGCTCCGTGACCCAGCGAGGGTCGAAGTCCTTGGCGTAGCCGATGAACTCACGGCCTTGGTGGTCGTCGAAGAACGCGTGGATCTCGTCCTGCCGCTTGAGGGGGAGGTCGGCGCCGGAGACCAGGTGGTAGTAGTCGAAGGTGTCAGGCACCGCGGCACGGAACAGTCGCATGGCCGCGTCGATCTGGGAGTAGTCACCCCAGAAGACGTTGCGTCTCGGCACGAGCTCGACGCGCGAGTGGGTGCACGCCGTGGCGATGTGCTCCGGCGAGAGCTCGGTCGACCGCCTGTCGACGTGGACGAAGACGGCGTTGCGTTCGTCGTCCACCAGTCGCAGGAGGCGGTCGAGCACGTAGGGGTCGTTGTGGGCCAGGACGAGATAGGCGTGTCGGGACACGGAACCACCTAGCGGTAGTCGGTCAAGGACGGACGAAGTCGCTCGTCGACCATGACGCGTTCGATGTACTTCAGGCATGCCGGCTGGAAGGTCGCGCCCTGCATGGCGCCCCAGGGGACCGGGTAGCCCGGGTTGTCGCCCAGCACGTTCCCGGGCGCCTGCGTCAGTCGGGGTGCGAAAGTGTCGAGGCGGCGCGACACCTCGGCGAACCACTCGGCGGTGAGGGGGGTCGACCGACGCGAGATGAACGCGCCGTTGGCGGGCAGGCGGCGGTGGTGGACCTGCAGGCTGCGGTAGATGCTCCCGGGCTCGTCGGACACGTCCTGCGCACTCCGCTCCGGGTAGCCGAGCAGCCACTGGTCAGGTCGACCTGCGAGCCGGTCGAAGCACGGCGCGAGGTCGCCGTAGTCGCGCTTGATGTCCGCGTACCCGCCACCGTGGTGGTGCATCAGGTAGGACCGCAGGAAGTCGGACCGGTGCACGAAGGACAGGCTCCAGTACGCGTCGGGAAGCGGCGCGTCGGGGGCGATCCAGTCGGCGAGGTTGTCCGGCGTGACCAGCACGACCTCCAGCGACGGGCTCTCCTCCCGCAGTTGTTCGAGGGCCTCGGCGCGGTTGGGGGTCAGTGCGTTGTCCCCGGTCCACAGGCAGAAGACCCGTCGCGGCAGCGGCTCCTCTGCGACCTCGGACGTGACCTTTGGGCTGCGGTCGACAAAGGAGTCCGGGTAGTCACCCTCGGCGTAGGTCGGCGGAGCGAGACGGGTCTGGACCGCGAACACCTGGTCCCGCACCGATCCGGCTACCCGGTCCGCCGCCTCCAGCACGCGCTTCCTGCCCAGCCAGGCGGCGTGTTTGAGCTCCTTCGCCCGAGCAGCCACAGCCATGCGGCCATGATAGGGAGCGCCCTCGCCCATGAGGGACGAACGACGATTGATGGCCACTGGTGGACAAGACACGTGCGGAGTGATGTGAGTGAGTGACCCGGTCGCGCTGTCGGTGGTCATCCCGCACTACGGCGATGCCGCACCCACCCAGGCGCTCGTGCGACAACTGCTGCCGCAGCTGCAGGCTGCGTCTGCGGAGATCGTGGTCGTGGACGATTGCTCACCGCACCCCATGCCCCAGGTCGACGGTGCCACCGTCATCCGTCGTGACCGCAACGGTGGGTTCGGCGCGACGGTCAACGTCGGTGTCGAGCAGGCTCGAGGAGGGCTTGTCGCCATCCTCAACAGCGACCTCGTCGTCGGGCCCGACTTCCTCCGGGCGTTCGTCGAGGCCGCACGTCCCTGGCTCCCGGCGGTGGTGGCGCCGCGCGTCGTGACACACGGCCACGACGGAGCCACGAGCTTTCGCTTCCCGAACGCCCGCACCGTGCTGGCCCAACGCATCGGTGTGCTGGCCGGCCGCCGGGACCGCGGCTGGGTCTCGGACCTCATCGGCGAGGACAAGCCGAGAGGGCCAGAGGACGAGCACGTGGTCGACTGGGTGTCCGGTGCGGCCCTCCTCGTCCCGACGGCGGACCTGAGAGCGGTCGGCGGCTTCGACGACCGCTTCCACATGTACCTCGAGGAGGTCGACCTGCAGCGGCGCCTCCGTGCGCGAGGGCTGCCCTCGGTCTACATCGGCCACGTCGTCATCGAGCACGCGGGCTTCGGCTCGTCCGACCCCGCCAAGCGCGAGCTCTGGCAGGCCGAGTCGTGGGTGGCGTACGCCGACAAGTGGGGCTGGCGTCGCCGCCTGTGGCTCGCGATGGAGGCATCGGCTGCGACCAACCTGGTCGTCGACTCGGCACGGAGGGCGCTGGGCAGGGACACGACCCCGCTCGCGGACTGGCGACAGCGTCGAGCGCTGGCGCGTGCGGCGTGGAGCGGTCAGGCGCGACGGCAGTCGTAGTAGAGCCAGATGGACTTCGGGGACTTGCCGTCGATCTCGGTGCCCCACTGGTCATAGACGCGCACGTCGGTGAAACCAGCGTCCTCGAGCTGGCGGGTCTGCGTCTCGGGAGTGACGTAGTAGTGCAGCAGGGAGTAGTTGTGTGCCTCGTCGTTGACCAGCGCGTAGACAGGCGTCTCGACCTGCTCCTTGCGCAGCTTGCGCCAGCTCTTGCGCGCGGCAATCGCCTCGGCGCTCTTCTTGAGCATCACCCGGCCCGGCTTGAACGGAGGTTGCCACGGGAGGAGCCCACGGCGGTAGTAGTCACGGTTGTGGCTGGAGAACATCCAATGACCACCCGGCTTGAGGACGCGACGCACCTCTGCCAGCACCTGGAGCCGACCCTCGTGGTCGAGTGAGTCGAGCCCGTTGAAGCTGAAGTTCACGAAGTCGAAGCTCGCGTCCTCGAAGACGGACATGTCCCGCGCGTCGCACCAGAGGATCTCGGCCTCGGGATACAGCTTCTGCGCTGCGGCGACGAGCCCGTGGGAGTAGTCGAAGCCGACGTAGTGTCCGACCTTGGGAGCGAGGTACGCGGTCGTGCGCCCGGCTCCGATGCCGATGTCCAGCAGCCGGCCCGCCCTCAGCTCCTCGCTGATCGGCTCGAACATGTTGAGCTCGGCCTGTTGCGGCCGGCCAGCCTCGCGATAGACGTCGATGACGCCGGCGTCCTCGTAGATCTGCTGGTTGTCGTCGCTGGGGGCCACAACGACGAGGGTAGTTGCTCTGCACGTCCTCGGTCGCAGCTCGACGCATTCCGCCGGACGGCGACGCCCTCGATGGTTAGAGTTCCCACGACCGACCGCGATAGGAGCTCCATGCGTCGATTGGTGATCGCCCCTCACATGGACGACGAGTCCTTGGGGTGTGGGGGCCTCCTGGCCAAGCACGCAGGGGAGTCGACGGTGGTCGTCGTCACCCAGAGCGGTGACGAGCGACGCGCGGAGCACGCCCGCGCCATGGAGCTGCTCGGCGTCACCGACTTCCGCTGCCTGGACTACGAGGACGGCACCACCCAGCACGTGATGGCCGAGCTCGTCGGGCGGCTCGACGAGGTGATGGCTGACGTCCAACCGGACGAGCTCTACCTGCCGTTCCCCTCGCTGCACCAGGACCACATCGGCGTCTACGAGGCGGGCATGCGGTCGGCGCGGCTGTCGATGTCGCCCGGCCACTGGGTGCCCAACAGCGTGCTGGTCTACGACATCGCGGTCTACGACGTGAACCTCTACCCCTCGGACCTCAGGTGGAACGTCTTCGAGGCGCTCACCGAGGAGCAGGCCGACCTCAAGGCCGCGGCGTGCGCGGCGTACGCCTCCGAGAATCCCGGAGGCGCGCACCCGATGAACAGCATCAAGGAGATCGCCGCGACCGTCGGCCACATGCGCAAGGTCGACTACGCCGAGCAGTACGCGCTGGTCCGGCAGGTGCGCCGGTGAAGGTCACGATCCACCAGCCCGACCTGCTGCCGTACTCAGGCTTCTGGTTCAAGATGGCTACCTGCGACACCTTCATCCTGTCGGTGCACGACCAGTTCCAGAAGCACGGCTACCAGCGCCGCGTGAAGATGCGCGACGCGTGGTGCTCCCACCAGCTGGTCGGCAAGCCGGCCCTCGTGCCGATCAACACGATCGAGGTCGCCGAGGGGTGGCAGCAGCGCATCGCCGACGTGATCCGTGGTCGCTACACCGGCTCGAAGTACTTCACGACCCGCGGCACGGACCTGGTCGACGGCATCCTCGCGTGCCAGGGCCGGATGCTCGACGAGGTGAACATCTCGATGATCGAGGTCGTCCGCGACATGCTCGGCATCGAGACCCCGCTCGTGGTGACGGGGCCACCGACCAAGGCGGCGACCGAGCGGCTCATCGAGCAGGTTCAGATGGTCGGCGGCACGGCGTACCTCGCCGGACAGGGTGGCAAGGCCTACATGGGCGACGACCCCGAGGGGCGCTTCGCCGAGGAGGGCCTCGAGCTCCTGTGGTCCGACCACCAGCACACGACCGGCGACTCGATCGTCTCGGTCCTGATGGACGAGGACGACCCGATGGAGGTCGTGCTCAGGACGGTCGGCTGACGTCGAGCTCGTCGAGGATCTCCTCGACGAACCGCTCCACGTCGCCTGCACCTGCGACGGGACCACCGGCCATCAGGCCGTCGGCGCCCAGCAGCACCGCTCCCGGTGCGCCGACGGAGAAGATCCGGCGCACGTTGTGCTCCGGCTCGACCGTCGCGAGGACCTTCTGGTGGGGCAGGGCCAGCCCCGTCTCTGGATGGACGGCGACGATGCCGACCGTCGGCTCCAGCTGCTCCGCCCAGCCGTCGAGCTTCTCGGCCGTGCGCACGCACGCTCCGCAGTGTGCGTTGAGGACGACGAGGAGGCGGGCCTGGGTCGAGGCGAGCTCGGCGAGGGTGGTCGAGGTGCCGTCGGGCAGGGTGAGCACGCCGTACGGGATGGGTTGGCGCTCGTAGTCGAGCTCGGGTGCCCCGACGTGCTCCCCATCGTCAGATCTGCCGACGATGGTCACCGCGATCACCACCGCTGCGGCGGCCGCCGCAAGGGTCCACCAGTCACCGTGGTCGAGGTCGGCGATGGCCTCCGGGGCGGAACCGCCCCCGGCGGCGATCCAGACTGCCACGACCGAAAGCGCGAGCAGCAGCACGTTGCGGGCGAGGGTCACGCGGCCGACGGTGTGGCCGCCCAGCGCGCCGAAGCAGGCGCAGTCGACGGGCGTGTCGAAGGTGAACGCGCGAGCGATCAGCCAGGTGTAGGCCGTCATGGTCACGGCGACGAGGCCGGCCACACCGATGAGCGGACCGCTCGGGGCGACGAGCAGGAGCACGGCCAGGACGCCTTCGAACCAGGGCAGGGCGCGCCGCGCGGCGCGCTTCGGGACGACCGGCGGCACACGGAGCGACACGAAGGCGTCCTCGAACGCGACGGGGTCGCGCAGCTTGGCCACGGCGCTGACCGCCAGCACGCCCGCCAGGACCAGCAGCACCAGCAACGAAGCCGTGGGAGCGCTGGACATGTCCCAGATCGTAGGAGCAAGCGGTGCGGGGTCCGCCGATCGCCGGGGTGAGCCAGATCACGCGACTGGTTGAAAGTCGCACCGTGCTGAGTCCAGTTGTTACCGAATCGTGCCCCGCACCGACCTACCGTTGTGATCAACCAGGCGGCCGTGGGGGTTCGCCGGAACCAGTGGGGGCTACACAGCATGGCCATCGACACGAGCGTGCTCGACACCGTACGTCCTTCTCGGCGATCCGTCGTCCGCGGCGCCGCATGGAGCGTTCCGGTCGTCTCGATGGCAGCGACTGCGCCGGCCTTCGCCGCGTCGTGCGGGTCCACCGATGTGAACTACGCCCTCGACTGGAACAACACAGCCCGCACCACCTATGCGCCCCCCAGCACGCCGACCGGTGCCGGCACCAGGACGGGCACCGCAACGGCGCTCGCCCCCGCTGGCAGTGGTGGGTCGAGCCTTAACGTCACCTTCGCCAGCACGACGGTAGGCACCGTCAACCGCACAGCCAACAACCTGATCGTCGGCGGGACGAACGTCGGTGGCCTCGGCGGCCCCGGCCTGCAGCTCACGCACGACAACATCCAGACAGGTCGCGGCAACCGCCAAGAGGTGGTCATCACCTTCTCCCGTCCCGTGACCGGCCTGTCGTTCGGAATCGTCGACATCGACTCGTCGACCGGCAACTGGTACGACCAGGTCGAGCTCACGGGTACGACCGGGGTGGGGACCAACGCGGCGGCCTACACCCAGTCGCCGGTGGCGACCACGACAGACAACTCGGTCGTCGTGTGGGGCGACGGCTCCCAGGGCCAGCCCTGGCGACCCCGGGCGGGCAACCTGAACGTCGGGTCGGGTCAGAGCGCCGGCAACAAGGTCGTCACCTTCACCACTGCTGTGAAGACGTTGACGCTCGTCTACTGGAACTCGGCAGGTGGCGGGAACCAGATCATCGCGTTGAGCGACTTCAACTTCACCGCCAAGGGCTGCTGACGCACATCACACCGCCGATCTCGGCAAAACCCTGCGAGGCCGTGGGGGCGTACCTAAGGTAAAGCGACTCTTGACGCTTCCGACAGGTACAGGTGACCGATGACCGAGCTGGCCCCCAGCCGCCGCACGCTCGTGCGCGGGGCTGCCTGGAGCGTGCCCGTGGTCGCCGTCGCCGCCACCGCGCCGGCGTACGCCGCCTCGCCCTGCGGGACCACCTACACGTGGAAGCTCGACTGGGGCACCACGGCGTACACCAAGAACAGCACGACCAACGTCGGCACCGCGACGATCGGCAACGCCTCGGGCACCGCGCCGATCACCGTGACCTTCACCAGCACGGTGACCAGCGGCATCACCCGGCACCCCACCAACCTTAACCTGGAGAACGGGATCTCCAACGTCGGCAACCTGGGTGCGGGTGAGCAGGGCCTGGAGCTGTGGCACTCCGCCACCACCAACTCCGACGACAGCTACCAGACCGTCCGGATCGGCTTCAGCCGTCAGGTCTCCGAGCTGGCGTTCACGATCACCGACATCGACTTCGACTCAGGCAAGTTCTCCGACCGGGTGGCGCTGAGCGGCGACCGGACCGGGACGCCGACGACCCAGTACGTCACGGGCTCGGGCACGTACGGCGACCCGTGGCGACCGCGCTGGTTCGAGCCGATCACCACCAACGACACCGGCGACAACCGCGGCAACGTCTCGGTCCGCTACAACAGCCCCGTGGACGCCATCGAGATCCGCTACTGGAACCGCGGCGGCTCCGGTCAGCAGGCCGTCTGGATCGCCGACATGACCTGGAAGGCCATCGGCTGCTGATCCCCCCTTTCCGGTGGGACCGGCTTGGACGCAGGCGTCGCGCTCCCTAAGGTAAAGATCGACCCGTGAAGGTACTCGGACCTACGCAGGAGATCTTCGATGCCAGACCCCAGGACTCCGTCCCGGCGCAGCGTGGTGCGTGGGGTGGCGTGGAGCGCGCCCGTCGTGGCCGTCGCGGCGACGGCGCCGGCGTACGCCGCCTCGCCCTGCCAGACGCGTTACTCCTACCGGCTCGACTGGGGTACGACGTCCTACACCCGGAGCGGCGCCCGCAACGCGTCGGCCAGCGTCACGACGACGGGCGGGACCCCGGTCTCGGTGACCTTCGCCAGCACCTCGTCCACGACGTCCAACGTGCCTGACGCGACGCGGAACCTCTCCGTCCCCGCCAACACCGGCATCGGCACCACGGCAGACCCGGTGGTCACCAGCCTCGGCGGTCGGGCGGGCGAGCGCGGGGTCATGCTCTATCACGCGTCGAGCACGGCTGGGCGCGCCAACCGGCAGGAGGTCACGATCACCTTCGGGCGAGCGGTGCGTGGCCTGCAGTTCTGGATCACCGACATCGACACGATCGCCAGCCCTGCCTACTCCGACCGGGTCGAGCTGATCGGCTACAACTCAGTGGGAGCCGTGGTCCCGTTCGCTTCGACCAACGACGGCGTCTCCGGGGCCGGCTCTGAAGGCAGCCCGTGGCTGCGGAGCGCCGAAGCCAACGTGAGCGAGAACGCGGCGGGCGCGCAGACGTCCGTGAACTTCACGGCCGCCACGCCGAGCGCGACGACCGACGTGAAGTCGATGAAGCTGACCTACTGGAACGCGACCGGCGGCACCCAGTTCCACCGGATCTTCCTCGGGGATCTCAGCTTCACCGCGATGGGCTGCTGACGTCCGTCGTCGAGCGGGCACGCTCGGCCAGCGCGACCGCGGCGCGCTGCACGACGGGCAGCTCCTCGGGGTCGCGCGCGGCCTCGTGCGGCACCTCGCCACCGAGGAGCCCGGCGGGGGTGGTGAGCCAGATCCACACGCGCCACGGGTCGATCCCGGCTGCCATCAGCGTCTCGAGCACGGCGAGCAGCTC
The DNA here is from genome assembly GCF_041913365.1 of Nocardioides sp. GTDB lineage: Bacteria > Actinomycetota > Actinomycetes > Propionibacteriales > Nocardioidaceae > Nocardioides. Next base: position 23,391 of record NZ_JAYSFM010000010.1, on the reverse strand, counting down.
GGCGCGGACCTCCCCGGTGTCGTCGAGCTGGAACGACGGCACGAGCGTCGCCCCGTCCCGCTGGACGAGCAGCACGGCACTCCGGGACGCGGCCTTGTGCAGCGCGAAGCGAGCCGCGTCCACCGACACGCCGCGCAGCGCCGCGACGCCGGCGTAGTCGAGCCAGCCGTCGACCAGCAGCGCTGCCCGCTCGCGGGCCTCACGACGCAGCCGCACGAGCGCGACGGGGACGGCGTACGCCGGGTCGTCGCCCTGGGCGCGCAGCTGCCGGTCGAGGTCGGCCAGGCGTTCTTCGCTCAGCGGCTCCACGGTGCCCGGCTCGCGCCAGCGCACCACGCCGTCCGCGCGGTCGTACGTCGGCAGCCCGGCGGCGGCCAGCTGGTCGGCGAGGCCCAGGTCCTCGAGCCAGTCGGCCAGCCGCTCGCCGGTCTCCTCGGTCATGCGACTACTTGTTGGCCTTGCGCGCCCGCGAGGCGGTCTTGGCCCGCGCGTTGGCGTCGAGCACGACCTTGCGGATGCGCACCATCTCCGGGGTGACCTCGACGCACTCGTCCTCGCGGCAGAACTCCAGGCACTGCTCGAGCGAGAGCCGCTTCGGCGGGATCAGCTTCTCGAAGTTGTCGGAGGTGGCGGACCGGATGTTGGTCTGCTGCTTCTCCTTGGTGATGTTGACGTCCATGTCGTCGGCGCGGGAGTTCTCCCCGACGATCATGCCCTCGTAGACCTCGGTGGTCGGCTCGACGAAGAGCACGCCGCGCTCCTGCAGCGACGTCATGGCGTACGCCGTCGCCGCGCCGGCGCGGTCGGCCACCAGAGAGCCGTTGTTGCGCGAGCGGATCTCGCCGGCCCAGGGGAAGTAGCCCTCGGAGATGTGGTGCGCGATGCCGGTGCCGCGGGTCTCGGTGAGGAAGTCGGTGCGGAAACCGATCAGGCCGCGGGCGGGGACGATGAACTCCATCCGGACCCAGCCGGTGCCGTGGTTGGTCATGCCCTCCATGCGGCCCTTGCGGACGGCGAGGAGTTCGGTGATCGTGCCGAGGTACTCCTCGGGCGCGTCGATGGTGAGGCGCTCGAACGGCTCGTGCAGCTTGCCGTCGACCTCCTTGGTGACCACCTGTGGCTTGCCGACGGTGAGCTCGAAGCCCTCGCGGCGCATCTGCTCGACGAGGATCGCCAGCGCGAGCTCGCCTCGGCCCTGGACCTCCCAGGCGTCGGGGCGCTCGGTCGGCAGGATGCGCAGCGACACGTTGCCGATGAGCTCGGAGTCGAGGCGGTCCTTGACCAGGCGGGCGGTGACCTTGGCGCCCTTGACCTTGCCGACCAGCGGCGACGTGTTGGTGCCGATGGTCATCGAGATGGCGGGCTCGTCGACGTGGATGAGCGGCAGCGCGACCGGGTTCTCCGCGTCGGCCAGGGTCTCGCCGATGGTGATGTCGGGGATGCCGGCGATGGCGACGATGTCGCCGGGGCCGGCGGACTCGCCCGGCTTGCGCTCGAGGCCCTCGGTGACGAGGAGCTCGGTGATGCGGACGTTCTTCACCTCGCCGTTGCGCTGCATCCACGCCACGGTCTGGCCCTTCTTCAGGGTGCCCTGGTGGATGCGCAGCAGCGCGAGGCGGCCGAGGAACGGCGAGGAGTCAAGGTTGGTGACGTGGGCCTGCAGCGGCGCCTCGTCGTCGTACTGCGGGGCGGGGATCGTCTCGAGGATCGTCTTGAAGAGCGGCTCGAGGTCGGTGCCCTCCGGCATGGTGCCGTTCTCGGGCTGCTCCAGGGAGGCGATGCCGGCCTTGCCCGAGGCGTAGACGACCGGGAAGTCCAGCGCGTCCTGGCTGTGGGAGTCGTCGAGCAGGTCCATGAAGAGCTCGTAGGACTCGTCGACGACCTCGGAGATGCGGGCGTCGCCACGGTCGGTCTTGTTGACCACGAGGATCACCGGCATGTCGGCGTTGAGCGCCTTGCGCAGCACGAAGCGGGTCTGGGGGAGCGGGCCCTCGGAGGCGTCGACGAGGAGCACGATGCCGTCGACCATCGACAGGCCGCGCTCGACCTCGCCGCCGAAGTCGGCGTGGCCGGGGGTGTCGATGATGTTGATCGTCATGCCGTCGGGCGCCGACGGGCCGGTGTAGTGGACCGCGGTGTTCTTCGCGAGGATCGTGATGCCCTTCTCGCGCTCGAGGTCGCCGGAGTCCATGACGCGGTCGGCGACGCTCTCGGCCTGGTGCGCGGTGAAGGCACCGGCCTGGCGGAGCATCGCGTCGACCAGCGTGGTCTTGCCGTGGTCGACGTGCGCGACGATCGCGACGTTGCGCAGGTCGGAGCGGGACTGGGTGGGCATGCAAGGGCCTTCCGGGCGGAGACGAGGCGGAACGATCGGCGGTCGGGCCGGGCGCGGCCGTCACGGCCGCAGCCCGACAAGTCTAGTGCGCACGCCGCCAGATCGAGATTCGCGACGGCGGCGACCGCCGCAGAGGTCTACCGGCTGTCGGACCGGCGCGGTAGACCTGTGGCATGGCGAACACTCGGGCGACCCGCTGCACCTTCATCCCACCCTGGCTCACCGAGCGCGTCGGCGGACCGGGACAGGTCCTCCTCGACGAGGCGCTCCGCGCCGGGCGTGGCCTCGGCGCCGGTCCCGAGCCCAGGCCGGCCGCCGTCACGGAGGGCGCCGCCTGGACCGTGCACGACGCCGGGTCCACCACCGACCTGCCGGGCGAGCCCGCCCGCTCCGCCGGTGAGCCGGCCACCGGCGACGTCGCCGTCGACGAGGCCGCCACCGGCATCGAGGCCACCCTCGCGATGTGGGCCGAGGAGCTCGAGCGCAGCTCCTACGACGGCGCCGGGGCGCACGTCAGCCTGACCGTCCACTACGGCACCCGCTACGACAACGCCTTCTGGGACGGCACGCAGCTGGTCTTCGGCGACGGCGACGGTGAGGTCTTCGAGCGGTTCACCAAGCCGGTCGACGTGCTCGCCCACGAGTTCGGCCACGGCGTCGTCGAGCACACCTGTGACCTCGTCTACCGCGACCAGTCCGGCGCCCTCAACGAGTCGGTCGCCGACGCGTTCGCCGCCTGCCTCAAGCAGCGGGTCCTCGGCCAGGAGGCCGCTGACGGCGACTGGCTCATCGGCGAGGGGATCTTCACGCCGTCCGTCCAGGCGCGGGCCCTGCGCGACATGGCCGCGCCCGGCACGGCCTACGACGACCCGCGGCTCGGCAAGGACCCGCAGGTCGGCCACATGGACGACTTCGTGGTCACCACCGAGGACAACGGCGGCGTCCACCTCAACTCCGGCATCCCCAACCGGGCCTTCCAGCTCGCCGCCGTCGCCATCGGCGGCACGGCGATCGCCGGTGCCGGCCGGATCTGGTACGCCGCCATCACCGGCGGCGACGTGCCCCGGGACTCCGACTTCGCCACCTTCGCCACCGCCACCATCGCAGCGGCCGGGCCGCACGCCGCGGTCGTGCGCGACGCCTGGGCGCACGTGGGGGTCGAGGCGGCCGGTGCCGTCGGGGCCCCGGTGCCGGACCCGCCGGGGCAGGTCGCAGGCGTCCTGCGCGTCCAGCGCTCCGGCGGCTTCGCGGGCCGCACGGAGACGGCCGAGGTCGACCTCGACGACACCGACGAGCCGGGCTTGCGCGACCTCGTCGCCGACGCCGGGATCGGGTCGGACGACGTCGGCGGCGACCAGACGACCAAGCCCGACATGTTCCTCTACTCCTTCACCCTCGGCGACCACACCGTCCGGGTGCCCGAGCACCGGTTGACCGCGAGCCAGGCCGAGCTGGCGCGCCGCGTCCTCCGCCGCAACGAGATGTGAGGTGACGACGATGCGGATCACGGTCGTGGAGGGCGACATCACCACGCAGGAGGTCGACGCGGTGGTGAACGCCGCCAACCGGGCGATGCGTGGCGGGGGAGGCGTCGACGGTGCGATCCACCGCGCGGGTGGGCCTGAGGTGCTGGAGGACTGCGTCCGGCGCTTCCCTCGCGGCCTCGCGACCGGCGCCGCCGGCTGGACCACCGCCGGCCGGATGCCGGCGCGGTGGGTGATCCACGTCGTCGGCCCCAACCACGGCGCCGGTGAGCGCGACCGCTCGCTCCTCACCTCCTGCTACTCCAACGCCCTCGCGGTCGCCGACGAGCTCGGTGCGAGGTCGGTCGCGTTCCCGCTCGTCAGCGCCGGGATCTACGCGTGGCCGCGCGACGAAGCGATCCGCGCCGCGATCGACACGCTGCGCGACACGCCCACCGAGGTCGAGGAGGCCCGGCTGGTCGCCTTCGGCCGGTCGGCGTACGACGAGATCGCGGCCGCACTGGCCGACTGACCCCCCTTCCGGGTGTCGGCGCGCGCTCGCGGCCGGCAGTAGGTTCGCCGCATGCCGCGACTGAGGCGCACCTTCCCCGACCAGCCGGGCTGGACCCGACGCAGGTCCGGCAAGGGCTTCACCTACCTCGACGAGCACGGCGAGCGCCTCGGGCCCGAGGAGGTGCAGCGCTGCAAGGACCTCGTCATCCCGCCCGCCTGGCAGGACGTGTGGATCACGCCGCACCCCAACGGCCACCTCCAGGCCGTCGGCACCGACGACGCCGGGAGGAAGCAGTACCTCTACCACCCGCAGTGGCGCGCCAGCCGCGACGCCGCGAAGTTCGACCGGATCCTCGTGTTCGGCAAGGCCCTGTCGAAGGCGCGCGAGCGGGTGCTCGCCGACATCGGCTCCGAGGGCATGTCGCTCGAGCGCGCGTGCGCGGTCGCCGCTCGCCTCCTGGACCTCGGCTACTTCCGGATCGGCAACGACGTCTACACCGACACCAACGGCTCCTTCGGCCTGACCACGCTGCTCAAGGAGCACGTCTCACGGACCAAGGAAGGGCTGCGGTTCACCTTCGTCGGCAAGTCGGGGATCGAGCACGACATCACCATCGACGACCCGTCCGCGATCCAGGCCCTCGACGTGATGCGCCGCCGCCGCGGCGGAGGCGACCGGCTGCTCGCCTGGAAGGACGGCCGCCACTGGAAGGACCTCGGTGCCGCGGAGGTCAACGACTACATCCGCACCTGCTTCGGCATCGAGGCCACCGCCAAGGACTTCCGCACCTGGCACGCCACGGTGATCGCCGCCGACGCGCTCGCCCGGACCGACGAGCCGGGGGAGACCAAGGCGTCGCGCAAGCGCGCGGTCTCCGCGGCGATGAAGGAGGTCTCGGAGTTCCTCGGCAACACGCCCACCCTGGCCCGGACGTCGTACGTCGACCCGCGGGTCGTGGAGGCCTACGAGCGCGGCCGGACGGTCAAGGTCCGTGGGAGGTACGACACGGACGACGCCCGGCAGGCCGCGCTCGAGCGGGCGGTGCTCAAGCTGCTCAACGCCGGCTGAGGGCCAACGAGATCAGCTGTTCTCGACCACGAAGTCGATCGCGGCGGTGAGCTTCTCGACGTCGGCGGGGTCGATCGCGGGGTACATCGCGATGCGCAGCTGGTTGCGGCCGAGCTTGCGGTAGGGCTCGGTGTCGACAACGCCGTTGGCGCGCAGCGTCGCGGCGATGGCGGCGGCGTCGATCGAGTCGTCGAAGTCGACGGTGCCGATGACGAGCGACCGGTTCGCCGGGTCGGAGACGTAGGGCGTCGTGTACGCCGTCCGCTCGGCCCAGCCGTAGAGCGCGTCGGAGGACGCGGTGGTCCGCTCGACCATCCCCTTGAGCCCGCCCTGGGCGTTCATCCAGTCCAGCTGCTCGGCCATCAGGAAGAGCGTCGCGACGGACGGGGTGTTGTAGGTCTGGTTCTTCGAGGAGTTGTCGATCGCGGTCGGCAGGTCGAAGAACGGCGGGACGTAGCGGTCGGTCGCCGCGATCTCCTCGGCGCGCGCCAGTGCCCGCGGCGACATGAGCGCGATCCAGAGGCCGCCGTCGGAGGCGAAGCACTTCTGGGGCGCGAAGTAGTAGGCGTCGACCTCGGTGAGGTCGACCGGCAGGCCGCCGGCACCGGAGGTGGCGTCGACGAGCACGAGCGCGTCGTCGGCCACGCCCGACGGACGGTGCACCGGCGCCATCACCGCGGTCGAGGTCTCGTTGTGCGCCCATGCGTAGGCGTCCACGCCCTCCTCGGCCACCGCGTCGGGGCGCGAGCCCGGGTCGCTGGCGATGACCGTCGGGTCGGCCAGCCACGGCGCCTTCTTCGCCGACGTGGCGAACTTCGAGGAGAACTCGCCGAAGGACAGGTGCTGGCTCTTCTCGCGGATCAGGCCGAAGCAGGCGATGTCCCAGAACGCGGTGGCGCCGCCGTTGCCCAGCACGACCTCGTAGCCCTCGGGCAGGTCGAACAGGGCGGCCAGGCCCTCGCGCACGCGGCCGACGGTCTTCTTCACCGGGGCCTGCCGGTGCGAGGTGCCCATCAGCTCGGAGCCGGTGGCGGCGAGCGCGTCGAGGTGGCTGGTCTGGATCTTGGAGGGGCCCGCGCCGAAGCGGCCATCGGCAGGCAGGAGCTCGGCGGGGATCTGCAGGGCGTCGGTCATGAAGGGAACCTCGGGTCGTTGCGGGATGCGGCGGGTCCTGACGACGCTGTCAGCGGCTCTATTGTGGCACCCGCCGACGCAGATCTCACGACGGGGGACACAGCATGAACACCGAGCAGCGGCCCGGACTGCTGCACGTGGAGCGCCTGCCGATCACCCACCCCGACGCCCAGCTGCTGGTCGAGGCCGTCCAGGAGGAGTACGTCGTGCGCTACGGCGGCCGCGACGAGTCGCCCATCGACCCGCGGGACTTCGAGGACCCGCTCGGCCGGTTCTTCGTGGGATACCTCGACGGCCTCCCGGTCGCGACCGGCGCGTGGCGCCGCAGCTCCGTGCGCGCCCTCGGGGTCGAGGTCACCGCCGAGATCAAGCGGATGTACGTCGTCCCCGCCGCGCAGCGCCGCGGGCTGGCCCGGCAGGTGCTGGCCCACCTCGAGGCGACGGCGGCGGACGCCGGGATCGAGGCCCTGGTGCTCGAGACCGGCATCGCCCAGCCGGAGGCCATCGCCCTCTACGAGTCCTCGGGCTACGTGCCCATCCCCGGCTTCGGCCACTACCGCGACTCCGACCTGAGCCGCTGCTTCGGACGGGTCCTCGAACTACAGGGTTGATGTTCGCCCGAACCCCTGACACCGCCCTCGCGAGCCACCTACCGTCGCTGCGCCGGGAGTGATCACAGGGAAAGGTGGGACGTCGCCATGCGAGCGTTCGTGCGTGTCGTCGCGCTGTTCTCGGGGACCGTCGCACTCGTGCTGGGACTGCTCTCGGGAGATGCCGCCTCCGCCGAGGAGTCGCGCGGCACGGTCACGTCGTCCGCGCCCTACCTGATGCCGCTCGAGCCGTACGCCGGCTACCAGCCGCAGACGACCTGCAAGCGTCGGCCCAAGCCCGGCGTCCTGATGCTGGCCGACTGGCTCGTCGCCCGCGGCGGCGGCTACGGCCCGATCAGCCGGTCGTGCGGCGGCTCGAGCACCAGCGAGCACAAGGAGTCGCGCGCCTTCGACTGGCTCCTCGACGCGGACAACCCGACCGACCAGGCCCTCGCCGCGGCCCTGCTCGACGAGGTCTTCGCCCCCGACGACACCGGCCAGCCGCACGCGCTCGCCCGCCGGATGGGGATCATGTACGTCATCTGGGACGACACGATGTACGCGTCCTACGACGGCTTCCAGCCCAAGCGCTACCTGAGCTCGGGCTGCCGCAGCCGCCGGAAGTGCTCGCCGACGCTCCGGCACCGCGACCACATGCACATCTCCCTGACCCGCCAGGGCGCCAAGGGCCTGACGTCCTGGTACCTCGCTCAGGAACCCTCGGTCTGACGAGCCGGTCAGGCGGTCCAGTCCGGGTCCCAGCCCTCGACCTCGTCGGCCGGGCGTGAGCTCGGGCCGGCGTAGACCGCGGACGGGCGGATCAGGCGGCCGGTGGTCTTCTGCTCGAGGATGTGCGCCGACCAGCCGCCGGTGCGCGCGCAGGTGAACATCGACGTGAACATGTGCGCGGGCACCTCGGCGAAGTCCAGGACGATGGCCGCCCAGAACTCGACGTTGGTCTCGAGCACGCGGTCGGGACGGCGCTCGCGAAGCTCTGCGAGGGCGGCCTTCTCCAGCGCCTCGGCCACCTCGTAGCGCGGGGCGTCGAGCTCCTTCGCGGTGCGGCGCAGGACGCGGGCGCGGGGGTCCTCGGCGCGGTAGACGCGGTGCCCGAAGCCCATCAGGCGCTCGCCGTTGTCGAGCAGCTCCTTGACGTACGACGACGCGTCGCCGTCGCGCTTCTCGACCTCCTCGATCATGCCGAGCACCCGCGAGGGCGCGCCGCCGTGCAGGGGCCCGGACATCGCGCCGATGGCGCCGGAGAAGGCGGCGGCCACGTCGGCGCCCGTGGAGGTGATCACGCGGGCGGTGAAGGTGGAGGCGTTCATGCCGTGCTCGGCCGCGGAGGACCAGTAGGCGTCGATCGCGTGGGCGTGCTTGGGGTCGGCCTCGCCGCGCCAGCGGATGAGGAACCGCTCGGCGAGGGTGCGGCCCTGGTCGACCTCGGCCTGCGTGACGATGGGCTTGCCGAGGCCGCGCGCGGACTGGGCGGCGTACGACAGCACCATGACGGCGACGCGGGACAGGTCGAGGCGCGCCTGCTCGTCGGAGATGTCGTAGGTCTGGCCCATGCCGAGCATCGGCGCGAGCATCGCGACGGCCGCCTGGACGTCGGCCCGCACGTCGCCGGTGTGGATCGAGATGTTGTAGGGCTCGGCGGGCGGGAGGCCCGGGTCGTACGCGCCGTCGACCAGGAGGCCCCAGACGTTCTCGAAGGGCACGCGGCCGACGAGGTCCTCGATGTCGACGCCGCGGTAGCGCAGCGCGGACCCCTCCTTGTCGGGCTCGGCGATCTGCGTCTCGAACGCGACGACACCTTCGAGGCCGTGGTGGATCTCGGTCATGGGGCCACTCCTTCGTGGACGGGGTGTCCCGGAAGGGCTGCACGGGACGGCTCATTGTGCACCCTCGCCCCGGCGCTACCCTCGCCGGATGGACCTCTCGACGCTCCGCGAGGAGTACGCCCGTGGTGGCCTCGACGTTCCCGACCTGGCCGCCGACCCGGCGACGATGTTCGAGCGGTGGCTCCACGACGCGGTGGCGGCCGGGCTCCACGAGCCCAACGCGATGGTGGTCGCGACGGCGGGTGCCGACGCGCGTCCGTCGAGCCGGATGGTGCTGCTGAAGGGGTTCGACGCCGAGGGCTACGTGTTCTTCACCAACCAGGCCTCGCGCAAGGGTGAGGAGCTCGCCGCGAACCCGCGGTGCGCGTTGCTCTTCCCCTGGCACCCGCTCGAGCGGCAGGTCCGCGTCGACGGCGTCGCCGAGGTGCTGGACCAGGCGCGGGTCGAGACCTACTTCCGCTCACGCCCTCGCGGTGCCCGGATCGGGGCGTGGGCCTCGCACCAGTCGCGACCCGTCGCGTCGCGCGCCGAGCTCGCGGCGGCGTACGCCAGGGTGCAGGAGCGCTTCGGCGACGACGACGAGGTGCCGGTCCCGCCGGAGTGGGGCGGCTACCGGGTCGTCCCCGAGGCCGTCGAGTTCTGGCAGGGCCGACCCGGGCGCATGCACGACCGGCTGGTCTACCGGCGCGAGGGTGACGGCTGGGCCGTCGAGCGGCTGGCGCCCTAGCGATCACATCTAGCCGGCAGAGGTCTGCGGGCCGGCCACGATGACCTCCGCGAGCCGGCGCATCGGGGTGTTGGCCCGCGAGCTGGCCTCCCGGAGCACCCGGAGCGCCTCGTCCTGGTCGACGTTGCGACTGGCCATCAGGACCCCGACGGCAGCGCCGATGGTGCGCGAGGTGGCCAGCGCCTGCTGCAGCTGGTCGGTGTGCTCGCGGCTCACGAGGCCGTCGGCCTGCAGCTCGGCGATCAGCTCCCGGTCGATGGCAGCCTCGGACTGGAGGGTGTCGATGTCGGCCCGGTTCAGGGAGACCTGGGCCTCGGTCGCGTCGGCGCGCACGTCCGCGTCGTTCGCGCGCGTGATCAGCTCGTCTATGTCGGTGCGGCCCTTCGTCACGAGTGCGACGAGATCGTCGATCTGCTGCTGAAGGTCCGTCCCCTGTGGGATCTCCATGCGGCAATTATGGGGAGGGCGCCGTGCCTCCGCCAGATCCAATTTCGCGCCGCCCGACGACCAGCGCGAGCAGCACCAGGCCGCCGCCGGATCCCAGCACCCACCACGGCAGCCGGGTGGGGATGCCGAGGAAGGTGGTGATGCCGAGGATGCGCGCCATGCCCCACGGGAGCAGGGCCAGCTGGTCGTTCCAGACGGTGAGTGCGTCCTCGAGCCCGACCGCGGCGAGCAGGCCGCCGAGTGCGACCAGGACGGCGCCGACCGTCCCCAGGGCGACCGCGCCCGCCCGGCGTCGACCGACGTGGGCGGCGAGCGACCAGACGAGCGCCGCCAGGACCCAGCCGGCCAGCACCACCGCGACGGCGACGTACGCCGACCGCACGCCGGGCTCGGTCCAGAACGCGAACCAGTAGCCGCCCGGCCCGCGGAAGGCCAGCACCGCGAGCAGCAGCACCGAGCGCACCACGACGGCTCCACCGACCGCAGTGGCGACGTGCCACGACCTCGTGCGTGCGGTCGCGGCGCCGACGACGACGGCGAGGACGGCCCAGCCGAGCCCGACCGCGAGCAGGTGGCTCGGCGCGAGGAACCACGTCAGCACCGAGCGACTCCACGCGACCGCCACCACGGGCAGCCCCACGACCAGCCAGGGCGAGACCCGGCCCGGGTCGCGCCACGGCGTCGCCGCGGTCCGCACCAGAGCACGGCCGGTGCGGGTCAGGCCGAGCCCGAGCAGCAGGGCCAGCAGGCCGCCGCGAGCGAGCCACGCCATCGGCAGGTCCCGCTCGGCTCGCTGCTCGCCGATCCGCGCCGCGGTGAGGTTGTACGCCGGCAGCTCGACGTCGGTGCCGTACCTCCGGGTGTGCTGCGCGGCCGCGGCGTCGAAGCGAGCCTTCGCGGTCTCCCACACGTGGTGGCCCTCGCCGGTGTCGAGCCACAGCGCGTGCCGGAGCGTCATCTCGCGGTAGGCGCCGAGCAGCTCGTGGAGGTCGACCTGGTAGTCCAGCGAGGCGAGCAGCTCGTCGTGCAGCACGGGGTCGGTGTAGGTCGCCGGGTCGGTCTGCGCGACGAGGTCGCGCATGGTCGTCGCGACGTCGATGGCGTGCTGGCCGTCGTCGATCGCGGCCGTCACGCCGTCCGGCCCGGAGCCGCGGGCGATGGAGTAGAGGACGTCGAGGACGGCGCTGTCGCCGGTGAGGATGTCCCACTCGAAGAGCAGCATCTGGGGTGGTGGCTCCAGCCCGAGGGCGAAGGCCCGCACCTGCGCGAACTGCGGGACGTACTGCCCGCGCGTGACCGCCTCGCGTGAGTACGACAGTGCCCGGGTGACCTTGGCGACGGTGTCGGGGTCGGTCGAGAGCCACCGCCGCACCCAGTCGGCGGTCAGCTCGGCGGGGTCGCTGTCGGGGTCGCGGGCCAGCCGGGCGGCGACGTCCGTGTTGAGGTCGTAGAGCTGCCAGAAGCCGCTGGTGAGCAGCAGCGACATCGGTCCGGCGCGCCACGGGCCGCCGTCCTGCGTCCACGTCCAGATGCCCTCGACGTGCGGGTTGGCTGCGAGGAACCGCTGCAGCGCCAGCTGGTGCAGCACGCCGAGGTCGTTCGGCACGGCGCCGAACGACTCGAACTCGCGGCGGCTCTGCAGCTCGACGATCCGCCGCTGGTCGCCCTGCTCCAGGGTCGTGTTGAGCGGCAGCCAGGAGTAGTAGTCGCCGAGGCTGTACTTCGTCGACACCACCAGACGCGGCGAGTCGATGCCGGCGAGCACCTCGTCGTACGACGCGGGGTTGGTGTGCATGTCGCCGACGGCGCCGACCCCGACGCTCCACGTGCGGAAGACGACGTCCTTGTCGGCACGCTCGGCCTGCTCGGTGAAGGCGCCGAGCATCGCCTGCACGGCCGGGGCCGTGGTCACCGAGATCTCGGAGTAGTAGTCGATGCCGGGGGAGTTGTAGATGCTGCCGCCCTCGCCGATGCGCAGCACGACGCCGGACAGCTGCGGCAGCTCGTCGTAGATCTCGTCGAGCGCGGCCTCGTAGACCTTCCAGAGCCCCGGGTCGGTGGTGTCGAGGTCGAAGCGGACGTCGAGGTAGCGCTCCAGCGGACCGCTCAGGATGAGCATGTCGGTGCGGAGGTAGACGTCGAGCCCGAGCTCGTCGAGCTCGGCCCAGATCGGGCCGAACGCCTCACGCATCGCCTCGGCGCGGGCGACGTGCTCGGGGTCGTCGGCGTAGACCTCCGGGATCCCGGCGAAGGTGACGTACTCCAGGAAGCCGGGCACGGCGACCGCGTTGTAGCCCTGGGCGAGGACGTGGTGGGCGAAGTCGAGCACGCTGCGCCGCGCCTCGGCGAGCGCGTCCTGGTCGACGTACGGCGCCTCCGGCAGCAGGACGTCCTCGAAGGCGCGTGAGTAGTGGGAGTAGTCGCTTCCGCCGCGCCACAGCTCGGGGTCGGGGTCGACCCCGGCCGCGCCGAGGTCGACCATCCGGAACGGCAGCTCCGAGGTGACCGTCCGGCCGAGGTCCTCGGCGAGGTCGCGCCGAGCCCATGCCTGCTGCGCCAGGTCGTAGACGCCTCGGACCGCGCCGGTCTCGCTCGGGGCCGTGATCCGCAGCCGGTCGCGCGTGCCGGAGAGGCGGTAGGAGTCGTCGTCGCGGTCGCCGTCGCCAGGGCGTACGACGAGGGTGGTGCGGCCCGCGGTGTCGCCCGAGGTGGCCTCTGCGAGCTCGTCCAGCGCGGCCGTCATCCGCACGCTGCCGGGCGCGTCGATCCGCGTGAAGCGCGGTGGCGCGACTGCCTCGCGCGCTGGCGCAGCGTGCAGCTCCTCGACCGGGACGTCCTTGGGCTCCACCCGGATGCCCAGCGCGCTGGAGATGCCGACGGCGACGAGTCCGCCCAGCAGGGCGAGGGCGAGCAGCACGCCACCGACCTGGAGCCCCCGCTTCGCCACGAGCGCACTCTAGTGAGCGTCGGAGGTGCAAGCGCGGAAAAGCGCTTGTGAGTGAGTGCTCACTCACTTACGGTGGAGGGCGTGCCACCTCGCGCCAAGCCACTCTCTCCCGACGACCGTCGCGCCGCCCTCGTCGACGCCACCGTCCCGCTGCTCCTCGAGCACGGGCGCACCGTGACGACCCGGCAGATCGCCGACGCCGCCGGCATCGCGGAGGGCACGATCTTCCGGGTCTTCGACTCCAAGGACGACCTGGTGACGGCGGCCCTCGAGCACGCCCTCGACCTCGACCCGTTCATCGCCCAGCTCGAGCAGGTCGAGCCCGACCAGGAGCTCGGCCCGATGCTGCTCGAGGTCGTCGAGCTGTTCCAGCTCCGCTTCTCCCGGGTCTTCCAGCTGATGACCCGGATGGGCATGGTCGGACCCCCGAAGGCGCACCGGCACATGGAGGCCGAGCGCGAGCGGGTGGCGGTGATCCTCACCGGGCTCGCCGAGCGGCACCGCGACTCCCTGCGCGTGCCGCCGAGCCAGCTGATGCACATGGTCCGGCTGCTGACCTTCTCCGGCACCCATCCCCACATCTCCGACGGCCACCCGCTGAGCGCGGAGGAGATCGTCGACACCGTGCTCAACGGCGTACTGAAGCCACAGAAGTGAGGACTCCTGAATGCTGCTGCGACTCGTCCGCACCTACCTCAAGCCGTACGCCGCCCCGCTCGCCGCGGTCGTGGCCCTCCAGTTCGTCGGCACGATGGCCGCGCTCTACCTGCCGAGCCTCAACGCCGACATCATCGACAAGGGCGTGGTCACCGGCGACACCGGCTACATCCTGCGCCACGGCGGCCTGATGCTCGCGGTCTCGCTCGTGCAGATCCTCTGCTCGGTCGCGGCGGTGTGGTTCTCCGCGCGCAACGCGATGGGCTTCGGCCGCGACCTGCGGGCCGCGATCTTCCACCGCGTCGGCTCGTTCTCGACCCGCGAGGTGCAGCACTTCGGTGCGCCGTCGCTGATCACCCGCGAGACCAACGACGTCCAGCAGGTGCAGATGCTGGTGCTGATGGGCGGGACGCTGATGGTGGCCGCGCCGATCATGATGGTCGGCGGCATCATCATGGCCGCGCGCGAGGACGTCGGCCTGTCGTGGCTCGTCCTGTCGGTGGTGCCCGTCCTCGGCGTCACGATCGGGCTGATCGTGCGCAAGATGGTGCCGAGCTTCCGGCTCATGCAGGAGCGCATCGACGAGGTCAACCGGCTCCTGCGCGAGCAGATCACCGGTGTCCGCGTGGTGCGGGCGTTCGTGCGCGAGGAGCACGAGACCGCGCGGTTCGGCGACGCCAACCAGCAGCTCACGGACGTGGCGATCCGCGCCGGCCGCTGGCAGTCCGCGATGTTCCCGACCGTCATGATCGTGGCCAACGTCGCGACCGTCGGCGTGCTCTGGTTCGGCGGCCACCGGGTGGAGAACGGCCACATGGAGGTCGGCGCGCTGACCGCCTACATCTCGTACCTGATGCAGATCGTGATGTCGGTGATGATGGCGATGTTCATGCTGATGATGGTGCCGCGCGCCGCCGTGTGCGCCGACCGCATCACCGAGGTCCTCGACACCGAGTCCTCCGTCGTGCCGCCGAGCGACCCGGTCACCGCGCTGCCCGAGCGGCTGACGCTCCGTCTCGACGATGTCACCTTCGCCTACCCCGGCGCCGACGAGCCGGTGCTGCGCGAGGTCGCCCTGTCGGCGGCCCCGGGCGAGACCGTCGCGATCGTCGGCTCGACCGGCGCGGGCAAGTCCACGCTGGTCAACCTGGTGCCGCGGCTCTTCGACGTCACCGGCGGGGCGGTCAGGGTCGGTGACGTCGACGTGCGCGACCTCGCCCCCGAGACCCTGTGGTCGCGGATCGGGCTGGTGCCGCAGAAGGCCTTCCTGTTCCGGGGGACCGTCGCCGACAACCTGCGCTACGGCAAGCCCGACGCGACCGAGGAGGAGATGTGGGAGGCCCTCGAGATCGCCCAGGCCAGGGAGTTCGTCGAGGCCATGCCGGACGGGCTCCAGGCCGAGATCGCCCAGGGCGGCTCGAGCCTCAGCGGGGGCCAGCGGCAGCGGATGGCGATCGCCCGTGCGGTCGTCCGCCGTCCCGCGCTCTACCTGTTCGACGACTCGTTCTCTGCGCTCGACCTGACCACCGACGCCCGGCTGCGGGCGGCGCTGCGGCCGGTGACCCGCGACGCGACGGTGGTGATCGTCGCCCAGCGCGTGGCGACCATCCGGCACGCCGACCGGATCGTGGTGATGGAGGACGGGGCCGTCGTCGGTACGGGCACCCATGACGAGCTGCTCGAGACCTGCGCGACCTACCGCGAGATCGTCGAGTCCCAGCTGACCGCCGAGGAAGTGGCATGAGCGCGCAAGCACCCGCCAAGGGCGGGCAGATGAAGGAGACCGAGCGGGTCCAGTCGGGCCCCGGCCCGGGTCGCGGCCCGATGGGCGGCGGGATGATCGGCCAGAAGGCCGACACGTTCTGGCCCTCCCTCAAGCGGCTGCTCGCCCGGCTGCGCCCCGAGCGCACCAAGGCGTACGCCGTCGTCGCGCTCACCGCGCTCAGCGTGGTGGCAATGGCCGTCGGCCCGAAGATCCTCGGCCGGGCGACCGACCTGATCTTCGCCGGCCTGCTCGGCCGCGACGTGTTCAGCAGCGGCGCGACCCAGGAGCAGGCCATCGAGGCACTGCGGGCCCGCGGCGAGGACAACCAGGCCGACATGCTCGCGTCGATGGACCTGACCGACGGGGTCGACTTCTCCGCCGTGGCCGACGTCCTGCTCCTCGTGCTCGCGGTGTACGTCGCCGGCTCGCTGCTCGCGTGGCTCGCCGGCTACCTCCTCAACGACGTCGTGCAGGGCACCGTGCTGCGGATGCGCTCGGAGGTCGAGGACAAGGTGCACCGGCTGCCGCTGGGCTACTTCGACAAGCAGCCGCGCGGCGAGCTGCTGAGCCGCGTCACCAACGACATCGACAACGTCAGCCAGACCCTCCAGCAGACGATGAGCCAGCTGCTCAACTCCCTGCTCACGGTGGTCGCCGTGTTGGTGATGATGTTCTACATCTCGCCCCTGCTCGCCCTGGTGGCGCTCGTCTCGGTGCCGATCTCGATGGTCGTCACCGGCGCGGTGATGAAGCGCTCGCAGGGCATGTTCATCCAGCAGTGGCGCCGCACGGGCACGCTGAACGCCCACATCGAGGAGACCTTCTCCGGCCACTCGATCGTCAAGGTCTTCGGCCGCCAGGCCGAGGCCGAGCGGGTCTTCGCCGAGCAGAACGACGAGCTCTACCAGGCGTCGTACGGCGCCCAGTTCGTCAGCGGCCTGATCATGCCGATCATGATGTTCGTCGGGAACCTCAACTACGTCGTCATCGCGGTCCTCGGCGGCCTCCGGGTCGCCAGCGGCACGATGTCGCTCGGCGACGTGCAGGCCTTCATCCAGTACACCCGGCAGTTCACCCAGCCGCTGACCCAGGTGGCCTCGATGCTCAACCTGCTGCAGTCGGGCGTCGCCTCGGCCGAGCGGGTCTTCGAGCTGCTCGACGCCCCCGAGGAGCCGGCCGACGAGCAGGGACGCCCCGCCTCGGCGGAGGACGCCCACGGCGAGGTGCGCTTCGAGGACGTGTCGTTCTCCTACGACCCCGAGCGCCCGCTGATCCAGCACCTCGACCTCGTCGCCCGGCCCGGCAGCACCGTCGCGATCGTCGGCCCGACCGGGGCCGGCAAGACCACGATGGTCAACCTCGTCATGCGGTTCTACGACCCGCAGTCCGGCCGGATCCTCATCGACGGCGTCGACGTGGCGACCATCCCGCGCGGGGTGCTGCGCAGCCGGATCGGCATGGTCCTGCAGGACACCTGGCTCTTCGCCGGCACCATCCGCGACAACATCGCCTACGGCCGTCCCGACGCCACCGAGGAGCAGATCCTGGAGGCCGCCCGGGCGACCTTCGTGGACCGCTTCGTCCACTCGCTGCCCGACGGCTACGACACCCTCATCGACGAGGACGGCTCCAACCTGTCGGCCGGCGAGCGCCAGCTGGTGACGATCGCCCGCGCCTTCCTCTCCGACCCGGCGCTGCTGATCCTCGACGAGGCCACCTCCTCGGTCGACACCCGCACCGAGCTGCTGCTCCAGCAGGCCATGGCGGCCCTGCGCTCGGACCGTACGTCGTTCGTGATCGCGCACCGGCTCTCCACGATCCGCGACGCCGACCTGATCCTGGTGATGGAGGACGGCTCGATCGTCGAGCAGGGCTCGCACGAGGAGCTGCTCGAGACCGGCGGCGCCTACGCCCGGCTCTACCAGTCGCAGTTCGAGGCGCCGGTCGAGGAGGCGGTCGCCGGCTGATCCGTCGGTTAATCCCGTTGTCCGCCTCCCCGGGGCGACGTACGTTTGTCGCACACGGAAAGGAGGTGATCCGAAGCATGAAGTCTTTTCGGATGAGTGAGGTGGCTGCCCGCTAGGCAGCCCGGCTACGCCGACAGCTGCCGGCGAAACCACAGCAGTCACCCGACCCGCAGGCCCCCGGAGTCATCCCCCGGGGCCCCTCTCCGAGGGGCAGCAGGCCTGCGGGTCGCTGCACTTCCGGACCGCCCCCACCCCGTCGCCTCCCCGGCCCTGGGCGTTGAGTCTCTGGGCGACTCAACGCCCACCCGCCGAGGTACTCCAGTGGTGGATGGCTGCCCGCCCCGGGTAGTCCAGTGGCAGATGGCTGTCCGAAGGGCCGCCGGACGACCGTCTGCCACTGGAGTACGCCGGCGGCGGGGGATGTGTCCCAGGTCTCGTGAGCACGGGGTTGGAGATCCGACCTCGCGGGCATATGGTTGTCCTATACAACTATTGTGGTGCGCAACCAAGATCGAAGGAACGCAGTGACCCAGGCTCCCACCGTCTCCGCCGAGCAGAGCGGCCAGATGACCCACCGCGAGGTGCTCGAGGCCCTCAGCGGACTGCTGCTCGCGATGTTCGTCGCGATGCTGTCCAGCACGATCGTCAGCAACGCGCTGCCGACCATCGTCGACGACCTCGAGGGCAGCCAGACCGGCTACACCTGGGTCGTCGTCGCCACCATGCTCGCGATGACCGCGACCACGCCGATCTGGGGCAAGTTCGCCGACCTCTTCGACAAGAAGCTGCTGGTGCAGTCGGCCCTCGTCATCTTCTCGGTCGGCTCACTGATCGCCGGCTTCGCCCCGTCGATGGAGGTGCTGATCGGCGCCCGCGTCGTCCAGGGCCTCGGCGTCGGCGGCCTGACCGCCCTCGTCCAGGTCGTCATCGCGACGATGGTCTCCCCGCGCGAGCGCGGCCGCTACAGCGGCTACATCGGCGCGGTCTTCGCCCTCGCGACCGTCAGCGGACCGCTGGTCGGTGGCGTGCTGGTGGACACCGTCGGCTGGCGCTGGTGCTTCTTCGCCGGTCTCCCGGTCGCCGCGCTCGCCTTCGTCGTCCTGCAGAAGACACTGCGCCTTCCCGTCGTCAAGCGCGACGTCTCGATCGACTACCTCGGCGCGTTCCTGCTCGTGGGCGGCGTCTCGATCCTGCTCATCTGGGTCTCGCTCGGCGGCCAGAACTTCGCGTGGGTCTCCGGGACCAGCCTCGCGCTCGTGGTCGGCGCCGTCGCCGTCATCGGTGCGTCCATCCACGTCGAGGCCAACGTCGCCACCGACCCGGTCATCCCGCTGCGCCTCTTCAAGGACCGCACGCTCACCCTCGCCACCATCGCCTCGGTGCTCATCGGCGTCGCGATGTTCGGCTCGACGGTCTACCTGAGCCTCTACTTCCAGCGCGCCAAGGACATGAGCCCGACCGAGGCCGGCCTGATGTCGATCTGCATGGTCGGCGGCCTGCTCGTCTCGAGCATCGTCAGCGGCCGGATCATCTCCGCCACCGGCGTCTGGAAGCGCTGGCTCGTCGGGGGCATGGTCGCCGTGATCGCCGGCATCGGCCTGCTCTCCACCATCGACGCCGACACCCCGCTGTGGCGCACCGGCCTCTTCATGGCCGTCCTCGGCCTCGGCCTCGGCGCCACGATGCAGAACCTCGTGCTCGCCGTGCAGAACACCATCGCCCTGTCCGACATGGGTGCCGGCTCGTCGGTCGTCGCCTTCTTCCGGTCCCTCGGCGGCTCGGTCGGCATCGCCGCGCTGGGTGCGGTCCTGGCCCACCAGGTTGCCGACGCCGTGAAGTCCGGCCTGACCGCGCTCGTCACCGCGCACCCCGAGCTGGCGTCCGAGGTCGGGCACCAGACCGGCGGCATCCCCGACGTGTCCGGGATGCCCGCCCCGATCCGCGCGATCTTCGAGAGCGCCTTCGGTGACGCGACCGGTCACATCTTCCTGGTCGCCCTGCCGTTCGCGGTCGGCGCGCTCGTCGCGGTCCTCTTCATCAAGGAAGTCCCCCTGCGGACGTCGGTGAAGCGCGAGGATGAGCTCATGGCGGAAGTGGCCCCCCAGTCATGAGCACGAGCACGGACACCGGTGTGGACGCGGGCACGAGTGCGCGCACCAGGTACGACGACCTCCGCAGCATCGAGACCGAGGTCGGCACCCTGATCCGCCGGGTTAAGCGGGTGATGGGTGAGCGGGCCCGCGAGGTCCACCCGGACCTGCACCCGATCACGTACTTCATCCTCACCCACCTGGCTGTCCACGGACCGCTGCGCGGCGCCGACCTGTCCGACGCGTTCGGCATGGACAAGGGCGGGGTCAGCCGGCAGGTGCAGACGCTGGTCGACCTCGGCCTGGTCGAGCGGCAGCCCGACCCCGAGGACCGGCGCGCGATCCTGCTCGACGCGACCGAGCACGGCCGCGAGCGCCTGCGGACCGTCGCCCGCAGCCGCAGCGACCGCTTCGACCTGCGGCTCGGGCACTGGAGCGACGACGAGCTGTCGACGTTCGCCCGCCAGCTGGCGTCGTACAACGCCGCGCTCTCCGACGACTGACGCCGAGATGACGTCCGCCTCCGGCGGGTCCGTCATCCCGACCCGCACCCATGGGTGCCGGTCCGGATGACGGATCGCCGGAGGCGGAGTCGTCTGTGGCCTACGCGCGCAGCCAGGCGGCGGTGTCGGCCGGCAGGGTGCCGTCGATCGGGCCGCTGGCCAGCAGCACCTCGCCCTCGGGCAGCTCGACCGGGGTCGTGCCGCAGTTGAGCACGACGGTCAGCGGGCCGCGGCGGAAGGCCAGCACGTCCTGGCCGAGGTCGAGGACGTCCACCTTGTCGCCCGCGGTCCACGCGAAGTCGCGGCGGATCCGGAGCGCGTCGCGGTAGAACGCGAGCGTCGACGTCGGGTCGGCAGCCTGTGCCTCGACCGTGAGCGCCGCCCAGTCGTCGGGCTGCGGGATCCACGGCTGCGCCGAGCCGGGACCGAAGTCGTACGGCGCCTGCGTGCCGCCCCACGGGATCGGCACCCGGCAGCCGTCGCGGCCGACCTCGCCGGTGCGGAGGTAGGACGGGTCCTGGCGGTCCTCGGGAGCGACGTCGACCTGCTCGAGGCCGAGCTCCTCGCCCTGGTAGAGGTAGCTGGAGCCGGGGAGCGCCAGCATGGCGAGCGTCGCCGCGCGGGCGCGGGCGAGGCCCTGCTCGCCGCCGCCGTAGCGGGTC
Organism: Nocardioides sp.; assembly: GCF_041913365.1. Taxonomy (GTDB): domain Bacteria; phylum Actinomycetota; class Actinomycetes; order Propionibacteriales; family Nocardioidaceae; genus Nocardioides. The sequence goes on along the minus strand of NZ_JAYSFM010000010.1, from coordinate 2,678 downwards.
ACGTGGCGGGTCACGTCGTGGTTGCTGAGGACCCACGTCGGCGAGGCGTCGACCGACTCGACCGAGGCGAGGGTGTCGGTGATGACCTCGGCGAAGCTCTCCGCCGACCACTCGGCGAGCAACCAGGCGAAGTTGAACGTCTGGTCGAGCTCGTCGGGCCGGATGTACGCCGCCATGGACTCGACGGTCGAGGTCCATGCCTCGGCGACGGCCATCCGGTCCGGGCCGGCCTCGTCGAGGATCCTGTGCCAGGAGCGGTAGACCTCGTGGACCTCGGGCTGGTCCCACATCGGCTCGTCGCGGGCGTCGCGCTCGACCATCTCCTTGGGCTCGCGGGAGTCCGCGTCGGTGCGGCCGTGCGACGACCCGGCCGGCTCGTCCTCGCGCAGCACCTGGTCGCGCAGCGAGGCCTCCTTGAACAGGCCGTGGGCGACGTCGATGCGGAAGCCGTCGACGCCGCGGTCGAGCCAGAAGCGCAGCACGCCCTCGAACATCTCGGGGACATCGGGGTTGCGCCAGTCGAGGTCGGGCTGGGTGGAGTCGAAGAGGTGTAGGTACCACTGGCCGTCGTCGACCTGGGTCCACGCCGGACCGCCGAAGACGGACTCCCAGTTGTTCGGCGGGTTGCCGTCCTCGCTGTCGCGGAAGAGGTAGCGGGCACGCTCGGGGCTGCCCGGCTCGGCGGCCAGCGCGGCCCGGAACCACTCGTGCTCGTCGGAGGAGTGGTTGGGCACGACGTCGACGATCACGCGCAGGCCGAGCTCGTGGGCCCTGGCGATCAGGTCGTCGGCGTCGTCGAGCTTGCCGAAGAGCGGGTCGACGTCCTTGTAGTCGGCGACGTCGTAGCCGTGGTCGTGCTGGGGCGAGGTGTAGAACGGCGTCAGCCAGAGTGCGTCGACGCCCAGGTCGGCGAGGTGGGGCAGCCGCGCGGTGATGCCCGGCAGGTCACCGATGCCGTCGCCGTCGCTGTCGGCGAAGCTGCGGACGTAGACCTGGTAGACGACGGCGTGGCGCCACCAGTCCGTGGTTGGATCGTTCAAATCGGCCATGAGCACCATCCTCTCAACACCCCCGCCCCCCGGGTCAAGACGGCAACCGACCTCCGAAGAGCGAGGGGTCGACCGCGATCCACACGTGCTCGGCCGTGGCGACCACCCGGCCGTCGGCGTCGTACAGCGTCGACGCGGTGAAGGTCTTGCGCCCGTCCTGCCCGCGACCCTCGCCGACGACCACGTGCTGCTCGCCGATGACTGGCAGGTCGTCGACCCGGGCGGTCATCCGGCCCAGCACCATGAGGCGCTCGGTGAGGTCGCCGGCCCAGCCGCCGATGCAGTCCAGGGCGGCCCAGGTCGAGGCCAGCGAGGCCCGCGTGTGCTCGTCGACGTAGGTGTGCCAGTCCTCGTGCAGGCTCGGGTGCGGCGTCCATGCCGCGGCGACCAGGTCGCCGTCGGGCCCGTCGCCGACCTTGCCCGGGAAGATCCGCAGGCCGTCGCCCTCCTCACGGCCGGTGCCGCAGGCGAAGCAGGTGGGGAACGGGTGAAAGTTGTGACCGGGGTACGACGACTCCGCGGCGGCCGCGGTGGCCGGGTCGACCGGCTCCACCTCGCGCAGCTCGTGGTCGGCCCGGCGGGCCGAGGCGACCGCCTCGCCGTCGAGGCTCGCGGTGAGCAGCCCGTCCTCCCCGGCCACCTGCATCACCGTGTCGAGCGGCGGCGGCTGGCGGAGGGACACCTCGATCGTCGGCCAGCTGTCGCACCGGTTGTCGGGTGAGTCCGCGTCGTCCAGGGCGGCCAGCGCGCCGGCCGTCCAGCCGCCGTTGCCCGAGTCCGGTGGGCCGCAGAAGCGCCGCGGCACGATGAGTTCGCTCACCCGCGTCACTGTGCCACGGGACGAGGGGCTGCCGCAGTTGGCGGATGGGACACAATGTCCTGCGTGAGCGACCTGATCGACACCACCGAGATGTACCTCCGCACGATCTACGAGCTCGTGGAGGAGGGCATCGTCCCGCTGCGTGCGCGGATCGCCGAGCGCCTGCACCAGTCGGGCCCGACCGTCTCCCAGACGGTCGCGCGGATGGAGCGCGACGGCCTGCTGACCGTCGAGGGCGACCGCCACCTCGAGCTGACCGAGGAGGGCCAGGTGCTCGCCACCCGCGTGATGCGCAAGCACCGCCTCGCCGAGCGGCTGCTCACCGACGTCATCGGCCTGGACTGGGAGCTCGTCCACGCCGAGGCCTGCCGCTGGGAGCACGTGATGTCGGAGACCGTCGAGCGGCGGCTGCTCGAGCTGCTCGACCACCCCACCGAGTCGCCGTACGGCAACCCGATCCCGGGCCTCGACGAGCTCGGCGACCGGCGATCGGAGGACTTCATGGACAACGTCGAACCGCTGTCGGCGGCCGCGTCGTCCGAGGACGCCCGCGTCCACGTCAAGCGGATCTCCGAGGAGATGCAGAAGGACGAGGACCTGATGGGCCTGCTCCGCCGCGTCGGGGCCCTCCCCGGCAAGACGGTGACCATCGCCCGCACCGACGAGGGCATCCTGATCGGCTCCGGCGGCGAGACCGCCGAGCTCGTCGTCGAGGCGGCCGAGCACATCTTCGTCCGCCGCTGAGTGCGGCTGGAGTCACCGGATATCCGGCTCTTGTGACGTATGTGTGGGTGATGAGCGTGCCCTTG
>NZ_JAYSFM010000009.1:0-136257 GCF_041913365.1 Nocardioides sp. | reverse complement strand
GGGCACGCTCATCACCCACACATACGTCACAAGAGCCGGATATCCGGTGACCGCCTCGCTTGTCACACCAGATCTGGGTGGCGAAGCGGGAGACTCGGGTGCAAACCCTCGGTCAGGCGTGACCGTCGAACATCGACGTCACGCTGCCGTCCTCGAAGACCTCGCGGATGGCGCGGGAGATGAGGGGCGCGATGGAGAGCGTGGTGAGCTTGTCGAACTGCTTGTCCGAGGGGACGGGCAGGGTGTTGGTGACCACGACCTCCATGGCGGAGGAGTTCTTCAGCCGGTCGACCGCGGGGTCGGAGAGGATCGGGTGGGTCGCGGCGATGATCACGCCGGCGGCGCCGTCGGCCATGCAGGCCTCCGCGGCCTTCACGATCGTGCCGCCGGTGTCGATCATGTCGTCGGTCAGGATGCAGATCTTGCCCTTGACCTCGCCGACGACGCGGTTGGCGACGACCTCGTTGGCGACGTCGATGCGGCGGGTCTTGTGGATGAACGCCAGGGGCACGCCGCCGAGGCGGGCCGACCATCGCTCGGCGACCTTGATCCGGCCGGCGTCCGGGGAGACGACGGCGAGCTGCTGGTCGCCGTACTTGTGCTTGACGTAGTCGGTGAGGATCGGCAGCGCCATCAGGTGGTCGACGGGGCCGTCGAAGAAGCCCTGGATCTGGTCGGCGTGGAGGTCGACGGTGATCAGCCGGTCGGCGCCGGCGGTCTTGAACAGGTCGGCCATCAGCCGCGCCGAGATCGGCTCCCGGCCGCGGTGCTTCTTGTCCTGGCGGGCGTAGCCGTAGAACGGCATGACCACGGTGATCCGCTTGGCCGAGGCACGCTTGAGGGCGTCGACCATGATCAGGTGCTCCATGATCCACTCGTTGATCGGAGCGGTGTGGCTCTGGATCACGAACGCGTCGCAGCCGCGCACGGACTCCTCGTAGCGGACGTAGAGCTCGCCGTTGGCGAAGGCCCGCGCGTCCTGGGGGACCAGGCCGCACTCCAGGAGGTCGGCCACCTCCCCGGCGAGCTCTGGGTAGGCCCGTCCGCTGAAGACCATCAGGTTCTTCTCGGTGGTCCGCTTCATTCCGGTCACGCGACGCGACTCCTCGCTGTCAGGTCAGCCTCGGGGGTGGCTCGTTCGGAGGTGCTGCCCCGATTCTCACCCACCGACCCGGCCATCCCCAAGCCGGGTCACCCAGCGGAATCGGGAGCCGTCTTCTCCTGCTGTTCACGAGCCGTTCGCGCGGCCTCGGCCTGTGCCGTGCCGGCCCGCTTCGACTCCGTCCAGCCCTCGAGGTTGCGCTGCGGGGAGGAGCTGACCGCGAGCGCGCCCGGCGGCACGTTGCGGCGTACGACGGTGCCGCCGGCGGTGCCGGCACCGTCCCCCACCTCGACGGGGGCCACGAAGGTGTTGTTCGACCCGGTCCTGGCCTGGCGGCCGATGACGGTGCGGTGCTTGGCGACCCCGTCGTAGTTGGCGAAGATCGTGCCGGCGCCGATGTTGGTGCCCTCGCCGATCTCGGCGTCGCCGACGTAGGACAGGTGCGGCACCTTGGCGCCGTCGGCGATCTGGGCGTTCTTGGTCTCCACGAACGTGCCGATCTTGCCGCCGATGCCGAGCTGGGTGCCGGGCCGGAGGTAGGCGAAGGGGCCGACGGTCGCACGGTCGCCGACGACGGCGAGCTCGCCGTGCGTGCGCACCACGCGGGCTCCTGCGCCGATCTCGCAGTCCTTGAGCGTGGTGTCGGGCCCGACGACCGCGTCCTCGCGGACGACCGTCGCGCCGAGGAGCTGCGTGCCGGGGAGGATCGTGGCGTCGGGCTCGAGGACCACGTCGGCCTCGATCCACGTGGTCGCCGGGTCCATGACCGTGACGCCCTCCTTCATCCAGCGGGTCACGATGCGGCTGTTGAGCCGGCGACCGAGCTCGGCGAGCTGGGCGCGGTCGTTGGCGCCCTCGGTCTGATCGACGTCATCGATGAGGTGCGCACCCACGGTGAGGCCGTCCTCGCGGGCGAGGTGGACGGCGTCGGTGAGGTAGTACTCGCCCTTGGCGTTGTCGTTGCTGATCCGCGGCAGCGCGGAGACCAGGAACTCGGCGTCGAAGGCCAGGATGCCGGAGCTGATCTCGTCGATCTCGCGCTGCTCGGGCGTGGCGTCCTTCTCCTCCACGATCGCCTCGACGTCGCCCTCGTCGTTGCGCAGGATGCGGCCGTAGCCGAACGGGTTCGGCACGCGCCCGCTGAGGATGCTCACCGCCCGCTGGGCCGCCTCGTGCTCGGCGGCAAAGGCGCGCAGCGACTCGCCCTCCAGCAGCGGGGTGTCGCCGGCCGCGACGATCACGGTGCCGGTGGTCGTGCCCGCCGCCTCCATCGCGATGCGTACGGCGTGCCCCGTCCCCTCCTGCGTCTCCTGGACCGCCAGCACGGCATCGGGCAGCAGGTCGGTGATGTGCGGACCGACCTGCTCGCGCTGGTGGCCGACGACCGCGACGACCCGCGTGGGCTCGACGGCCTGCACGGCGCGGAGCACGTGGCCGATCATGGAGCGCCCGGCGACGGGGTGCAGCACCTTCATGGTCTTCGACTTCATGCGGGTGCCGCCGCCTGCGGCGAGGACGATGACGGTGAGGTTGTCCATGACCGCAGTGTGTCAAAGCCTCATCCGGCGGCCTCAGCCCGCACCGGCTCGTGCTCGGGGGCGCCCAGCAGCACGTCCGTCGCCCCGCTCCCCCGCGTGAGCATGCTGCGCCGGTTGACGAGGAGCACCAGCACGGCGACGGCGACGAAGGCGTACATGTCCCACGGCTGGGCGTCCGGCCAGGCGGGACCGTTCATCTGGGCGTGGAAGAGCACCGCCACGAGCAGGCTGCCGCGCGCGGCGTTGAACATCGCGGTGAGGATGACGCTGATCGCGACGACGCCGAGGAAGAAGGGGCCGAAGGACCAGGCGCTCTGCTTCGTCCCGGACATCAGGAACGCCGGGGTGTGCCACACCGCAGCGACCACACCCACGATCAACGCCGCCCACAGCGGGGCGAACCGCCGCTGCAGCACCGGCAGGGCGACACCGCGCCAGCCGAGCTCCTCGACCGGGCCGATCATCAGGGCCGGCAGCAGCGCCGGGACGACGGCGTACCAGGGCGAGAAGGGGAAGCCGTCGTCGAGCGTGCCCTTGACGGCGGCGCCGGCGTAGAAGACCGCGGGCATGCCGACCAGCAGCACCAGCCACCACGCGCGCGACATCCGCCACTGGGCGAGCCGGGCCAGGAACGGGCGCAGCCCGCGCAGGCCGTGGTGCCGCACGACCAGCCACAGGCCCACCAGCCCGGGGCCCCAGACGACCAGGATGAAGACGGGGTTGGTGTAGCCCATCGGGCCGAACACCGCCTCGACCTGGTCCATGAACACCACCATCAGCACGCCCAGGGTCCACGAGAAGGCGAAGGTGGCGAGGAAGAACGCACGCACGGTGCGCAGGGACATCGGTCGCCCGGCGACGGGTGCTGGTGTGGCGGGACGTGTGGTGGCGGACCTGGTGGACATGGCGGGCTCCCTCCCCCAACCACGGTGCCGCCGGGACGCCGCGACGTGCAGTGGCGAAGGTCCCGCGTGCCCCGGGACATCCCCGTCGGCGCGCCGGTCAGGGACGTTGGGCCCTAGCGGGGCGCCCGGGGGCCGCGGTCGACTGGCGCCGAGGAGGAAGCCATGACCGAGAGCACCACCCGCGGCAGCGTCGACCTGTACTGGCTGCCCCTCGGCGCGGGCGGGAGGTGCGTCCGGCTGAACGGGAGGGTCTTCGAGGCCGTCGTCGCCCGCCACGAGCGCCGGCGCGCCTGCGACCTCTACCACTCCGCCCTCGAGGTCCGGCTCGGCCCCGACCGCTGGGTCATCGAGATGGCGCCGGTCTGGAACACCCCGGAGCCGGAGCGCGGCGTGGTGGCCGAGGGGCCGGTCGGCCTGCGGTGGCTGGGTCGCTCCCGGCTGTTCCGCTACGAGGTGCGCTGCTGGCGCGGCGGTCGGATCCCCGACGTCGACGAGGCCGTCGAGAGCCCGGTGCGGATGAGCGCTGACGCCGAGCACGCGCGACGGGTGCTCGCCCTGGCCCCCCAGTTCCGCACCGCCACCTGGGCGCTGGACGAGCAGCACACCGGCGACATGTGGAACTCCAACTCGCTCACCTCGTGGCTCCTCGTGCGCAGCGGGCACGACCTCGCCCGGGTCAGCCCGCCGGCGGGCGGTCGGGCGCCGGGGTGGGACGCCGGACTCGTGGCCGGGTCCCGATGAGGCCGACGCGCTGGTCCGACACCCTGCGGCCGCCCGAGGGGCGCGCGCTGCGGGGCGACGTCGTCGCAGGCATCACCGTGGCGGCCTACCTCGTGCCCCAGGTGCTGGCGTACGCCGGACTGGCCCGGGTGCCGCCGGCCGCCGGGCTGTGGGCCGCGTTCGTCGCCCTGGCGGTCTACTTCCTGGTCGGGTCGTCCCCGCAGCTCTCCGTGGGACCCGAGTCGACGACCGCGCTGATGACGGGCGCCGCCCTGGCCGCCATCACGGTGCCCGGGGAGTCACCGCAGGACACGGCGGCCCTGCTGGCCCTCGCGGTCGGCGGCGTGTGCCTGCTGGCGTGGGCAGGCGGCCTCGGGTTCCTGGCCGACCTGCTCTCCAAGCCCGTGCTGGTGGGCTACATGGCCGGCATCGCCGGTCTGATGGTGCTGTCGCAGGCCGGGCGCGGGACGGCTGCCGACGCCCCCGACGGCGACCCGCTCGCACAGGCCTGGTGGGTGGCGCAGCACCCGTCGGCGATCCACTGGCCCACGCTCGCGGTGTGCCTCGGCACCTTGGTCGTGCTGCTGGTCGGCGACCGGTTGTGGCCCACCGGCCCCGTGCCGCTGCTCGGCATGCTCGTCGCGACGCTCGTGGTGACCCTCACCCACCTGCCCGACGACGGGGTCGCGGTCATCGGGACGCTGCCGTTCGCCCTGCCGACGCTCGGGCTGCCGTCCGTGGCGTCGCTGGGGTCGTGGGCCCTGCTGACCACGGCCCTGGCCATCGCCGTGGTCGGGTTCACCGACAACGTGATCGATGCCCGGGCCTTCGCCGCCCGACGGGGTGACCGCATCGACGCGCAGCGCGAGCTCCTCGCGCTGGGGGTCTCCAACGTCGCCGCCGGGCTCGTGCACGGCTTCCCGGTCAGCAGCTCGGGCAGCCGGACGGCGATCGTCGACGCCGTCGGGGGCAGGTCCCGCTGGGCCGGGCTCTCGACGCTGGGCGCCGCCCTCGTCCTGGTCGTCGCGCTGCGCCCCGTGCTCGCCCGCTTCCCCGACGCGGCGCTCGCCGCCGTGGTCGTGTACGCCGGACTACGACTGGTCGACGTCGACGAGTTCGTCCGGATCGCGCGCTACCGGCGCACGGAGCTGGCCATCGCGATCGCGACCACGCTCGGCGTCCTCGTGCTGGGCGTCCTGGAGGGCGTGCTGGTCGCGGTGAGCCTCTCCCTCGTCGACGTGTTCCGTCGCGTCGCCCGTCCCCACGACGCCGTCGAGGGCCTCGTCCCCGACGTGGCCGGCATGCACGACGTCGACGACTACGACGACGCGACGCCCGTCCCCGGTCTGCTCGTCTACCGCTACGACGCTCCCCTCTTCTTCGCCAACGCCGAGAACTTCCTTGCCCGGGTGCGGGAGTCGGTGGCGGCCTACGACCCGGAGTGGGTGCTGCTCAACGCGGAGGCGATGGGCGAGGTGGACCTCACCGGAGCGGACGCCCTCGAGACGCTGCGTGCCGAGCTCGCCGAGCGCGGGGTCGTGCTGGCCCTCGCCCGGCTCAAGCAGGACCCCCGGGACGCATTGGCGCCCAGCGGGGTGCTCGACCGGATCGGTGCCGACCACGTCTTCCCGACGCTCCCGACGGCGCTCGAGGCCTTCCGGGCCGCGACCGGCCGGGAGTGAGGCTCACCCCTCGCCCACCAGCTGCGCGAACAGCTCGACGTACTGGATGAGGTGGCGGTCGGCGAGGTAGTGGTCGCGGACCCGCTGGTGCGCGGCCCGTCCCATCGCCTCCCGCCGGTCGGGGTCGTCGAGCAGGGACGACACCGCGGCCGCCAGCGCGGCGCCGTCGCGCGGGTCGCCGAGGAGCACGCCGCTCACGCCGTCCTCCACCTGGTCGCGGATGCCGCCGACGGCGGAGGCGATCACCGGCCGTGCCTTCCACATCGGCTCGGTGACGGTGAGGCCGAACCCCTCGGCGAGGCTCTTCTGGACCACGACGGTCGACCAGCGCTGCAGCGCGTTGACGGTCCGGGCGTTCTCGTCGAGGTCGTCCATCGGCACCGACACGAGATGGCTCCGCGCGCGGGCCGCCGCCGGGAGCGAGCGCCACCGCTCGCGGCACTCCGCCAGCACCTCGGCGGCCTCGGGGTCGTCGGCGACGCCCGTGGTCTCGGGGCCGGCCAGCACCAGGTGGGCGTCGGGCGGGAGCTCGTCGAGGTGGTCCGCGAAGGCGTCGAGCACGCCCGCCATGTCCTTGAGCCGGTCCCACCGGCTGACCTGGAGCACGACCGGGCCGGCCGTCGGCAGGGGTCGACCCTCGACCACCAGCCCGTCGCGGTGCACCAGGCGCGCCACCTCGCGCTCGTCGAGGTCGGAGTTCTTGGGGCTGAACGGGTCCAGGGACGGCGGGATCACCCGCAGCCACCGCCGGTCGACCCAGTCGGGGGCGAACGACTCCCGGGAGAAGATGCAGGCGTGCGCAGGCTCGACCAGCTCGCGCAGGAACCCCCACGCCTCGCGGGTCCACGCGTCGTGCTCGTCGAGGCCGACGTGGCAGCGCCACACGACGAAGGCGCCCCGGTCCCGCAGGTCGCGCGCGAGCCCGGCCGTCTGCGGGTCGTGGAGGAGGACCACGTCGCCCGGCTCCACCCGCGCGAGGACGTCCGCACGCTGGCGCACCAACGTGGCGTCGTACGTCGCCCGCGCCGCCGCGTCGAGCGCGCCCGCGTCGCCGGGCACGCCGTGGAGCCGGTTGTGCAGGCGCTTGGTGACGGCGAAGAAGTCCGCGTCGCCGCCCACGACGAGCCAGCGGACGTCGACCCCGGTCCCGGCGGCGTACGCCACGAGTGTGTGCAGCATCTCCGCGACCCCGCCACCGCGCGCCGTGGAGTTGACGTTCCACACGGTACGGGAGGCGAGCAGGTCGCGCGCCGTGGCGACGTAGGCCTCGAGCCGCTCCACGCGCTCCGGCGTCAGCAGCGGCTCCAGCCGGTGCAGCGCCACCGGCGCGACCCGGACCTCCTCGACGCCGGTCACGACGGGTGCCGGGGAGAGGGGAGCTCGATCGGGGCGCTGACCCGCACGGGGAGACCGGGCGCCACGCGGCGGGCCACGTCGAGGGCCTCGTCCATGCGCCGGATCACCCGCGCCCGGGCCGCGTGGTCGCAGGCGGGCAGGGCCGGCTCGACGAGCTCGAGCGCACGGTCGGACTCCCGCGCGCGGCGCGCGGCCTCGCGCACCCGCTCCCCGATCCCGGGCACGTCCTCGACCACCACCCGGACGGTGTCGGGCGGACGGGGGGCGGGCGCGTGCTCCATGCGGATCTCCTCCTTCGCGCAGGGTCTCGAGTCTCACTCCCCCAGGTGGGGGACAACAGGGTCCTAGGTCCCCAGCCGGGTCGGTGAAGTCGTGCCCTTCGGCCCTGCCCGGGCCCTGCCGTCGGCGCGACGATCGAGGGGAAGGAGCGGCTCCTGGTCGCGTCACGCACCGACCGGGAGCCGCCGACGGAAGGGCTTCCCCCATGACCACCTCAACTGCTCCATCCACGGCTCCGCGGAGCTATCCCGTGCACGTCGACGCCGAGCTCGACCCCGGACTGAGTCGAGGCCTCTGGCTCGTCAAGTGGCTCCTCGCCATCCCCCACTACCTCGTCCTGGTGTTCCTCTGGACCGCGTTCGCGGTGCTGAGCATCGTGGCGTTCTTCGCCATCCTGTTCACCGGCCGCTACCCGCGCCCGATCTTCGACTTCAACGTCGGCGTGATGCGCTGGAGCTGGCGGGTCTCCTACTACTCCTACGGCGTGCTCGGCACGGACCGCTACCCGCCGTTCACCCTCGCCGAGGTGCCCGACTACCCCGCGCACCTCGAGGTCGACCACCCCGAGCACCTCTCGCGCGGCCTGGTGCTGGTGAAGTGGTGGCTGCTGGCCATCCCGCACTACCTGATCGTGGCGCTGTTCGCGGGCGGTGTGGCGTACGGCGTCCAGGGTGCCGACGACGAGGGCTGGATCACCATCAGCGTGATCGGCATCCTCGTGCTCGTCGCCGCCGTCGTGCTGCTGTTCACCGGCCGCTACCCCCAGCAGATCTTCGACCTCGTCCTCGGCCTCAACCGCTGGGTGCTGCGCGTCGCCGGCTACGTCGCGCTGATGACCGACCAGTACCCGCCGTTCCGCCTCGACATGGGCGGCCACGAGACCCCCGGAGCCACCACGGCGACCCGGGCGCCGGGCGGCCCCCCGCCGGAGCCGCTCGCCGCTCCCCAAGGACGGCCGCGGGGCTGGACCACCGGGCGCATCGTCTCCGTGGTCGCCGGCTCGGTGCTGGTGCTCGCCGGACTCGGGTTCGCCGGCGCCGGTGGCACCCTCGCGCTGATCGGCGCCACCGACCGCGACGACGGCTTCGTGATGACGCCGGGCATCAGCATGACCAGCGACGCCTACGCCATCACCTCGGAGGACGCCCGGATCACCACCGAGGGCGCACCCGACTGGGTCCCCGAGCGGATCCTGGGCGACGTCCGCGTGAGCGCCGAGTCCGACTCGGGCGACGCCCTCTTCATCGGCGTCGCGCCGACGGACGAGGTCGCGGCGTACGTCGACGGCGTCGCCCACGACACCTTCCGCGAGGTCCGCGACCGTGAGGCGGTGCTCGAGGCGACCGAGGGCGGCGCACCCGCCTCGGCACCCGACGAGCAGACCTTCTGGGCCGCCCGGGCCACCGGCACGGACCCCGAACTCGACTGGACGCCGGAGGAGGGCAGCTGGACCTTCGTCCTGATGCGCGCCGACGGGTCGGCGGGCGTCTCCGCCGACGTCGCCACCGGCGCCGAGGTCCCAGTGCTGGACGCCGTGGTCGCCGTCCTGTTCGTCCTCGCCGGGCTGACCCTGCTCGCCGGCGCCCTGCTCATCGCCGTACCCATCCGCACAGTTGCAAGGAGAGAACCATGAAGGCAGCAGTAGTCCCCACGCTCGGAGCGCCGCTGGAGGTCCGCGACGTCCCGGTGCCCGAGCCCGGTCCCGGCCAGGTGCTCGTCAAGATCGAGACCTGCGGGTTGTGCCACACCGACATCCACGCCGCCCGCGGCGAGTGGCCGGTGAAGCCCAAGGACCTCCTCATCCCCGGGCACGAGGGAGTCGGGACCATCGAGGCCGTCGGCGAGGGTGACCTCCCCGTGGGCGTCGGGCAGCGCGTCGCCCTCCCCTGGCTCGGGCGCGCGTGCGGCCACTGCCGCTACTGCGTCGCCGGCTGGGAGACCTACTGCACCAGCCCGTCCTACATGGGCTACACGATGGACGGTGGTTACGCCGAGTACGCCGTCGCCTGGGCGAGCCACGTCGTGCCGGTGCCCGACGCGGTCACCTCGCGTGACGCCTCGCCGCTCACCTGCGCCGGCGTGACGACGTACAAGGGGCTCAAGGTCGCGAAGCCGCAGCCCGGCGAGACCGCGATGGTCGTGGGCATCGGCGGCCTCGGGCACCTGGGCCTGCAGTACGCCCGGGTCTTCGGCTCGCGCACCGTCGCCGTCGACGTGCACGACGAGAAGCTCCAGCTCGCGAAGGACCTCGGGGCCGACCACGTGGTCGACGCCCGCGGCGACCAGCAGGCCGAGCTCGAGGCGATCGGCGGCGTCGACGTGGCGCTCGTGACCGTGCCGTCGCCGGCCGCGATGCGCGCCGCGCACGCCGCGCTGAACCCCAACGGACGCCTCGTGCTCGTCGGGCTGCCCGCGGACAACCGGCTGGAGATCCCGGTCTTCGAGACCGTGCTCAAGGGCATCTCGGTGATCGGCTCGCTCGTCGGCACCCGCAACGACCTCGCCGAGTGCTTCGACCTGCACGCGCGAGGCCTCACCAGGGTCGTGACCGAGGGCCGTCGCCTCGAGGACGTCAACGCCTGCTTCGACGAGGTCCTCGCGGGCGAGGTCCCGGCCCGCCTGGTGTTCGAGATGTAGGTGCCGGTGATGCGCAGGGCCGCGTGGTGCGCGACGGTGGCAGTCGCCCTCGTCGTCCTGTCGGTCGGGGCGGGGCTCGGGCCCCGCCACTACGCGAAGGAGGGGCTCACCCCCACCGCGGTGGTCGGCCTCGCGCTGCTGGCCGGCGGGCTCGTCGCCGCCGGCTGGGGAGCGGTCCGGCTGCTGCGCGGCACGCGCCGGCGCTGGTGGCTGCTGACGGTCCCGGCCCTCCTGCTCGCCACCTACCTGGCTCTCTGGACGATCGGGCAGGCGGTCGTCGCCGCGCACCCGCCCCGGCCGTCGCTCGGCGACCGGACGCCGGCCGACGTCGGGCTGACCTACCGCGACGTGACCTTCCCCAGCTCCGACGGCGTACGGCTGTCGGGGTGGTACGTCGCCTCGGGCAACGGCGCCGCGGTCGCCCTGCTCCACGGTGCCGGGTCCACGCGGACCGCGGTGCTCGACCACGCCGCCGTGCTCGCCGAGGCCGGCTACGGCGTGCTGCTCTACGACGCCCGCGGGCACGGCGAGAGCGCCGGCCGGGCGATGGACTTCGGGTGGTGGGGCTCGCAGGACGCGGCGGGGGCCGTCGACTTCCTCCGCGACCAGCCCGACGTCTCGCCCGACCGCATCGGCCTGGTCGGCCTGTCCATGGGCGGCGAGCAGGCCCTCGGCGCTGCCGGGGCCGACGACCGGGTGGCCGCCGTCGTGGCGGAGGGCGCGACCCACCGCACCGCCGCCGACAAGGGCTACCTGTCGGCGTACGGAATGCGGGGTGAGGTGCAGCAGGTGATCGACCGGGCCACCTACGCCGTCACCGACCTGCTGACCGACGCCCCCGACCCCGAGCCGCTCCGCGACGCCGTCGCAACCGCCACCTCGCGCGGAGGCACCGCCTTCCTCCTCGTCGCGGCTGGCGACGTCGAGACCGAGTCGCTGGCAGCCGAGTTCATGGCCGGCACGAGCCCCGGCGTCCAGACCTGGACCGTCCCGGGCTCCGGCCACACCCGCGGCCTCCGCACCGACCCCGCCGAGTGGGAGCGCCGGGTGGTCGGCTTCCTCGACGCCGAGCTCCCCGGGTAGGAGTCGAACCTACGTCGCTAGTCCTGATTCAAAGTCAGGCGGGCCCTACCGGCAGACCAACCGGGGATCGATGGGGGCAAGCCTAGGGGCGTCGGATCCGTCATACGAAGCCAGACCCATGAGGCGCAGTCCGGATGACGGATCCGCACAGACCCCATCTTCACCACACCTTCACACCGATCCGGGCGATCCCTGATGCCGTACGACGCCGCGGGCCGATAGCGTGACGGGCGTGACGGGGGAACTCACCGGGCTGCCGCCCACGAACCAGTCGGTCATCTCGACCGCGGGCCTCACCAAGCACTACGGGACGGTCCACGCGCTGACCGACCTGACGGTCGACGTCGGGCCGGGTGTGACGGGCCTGGTCGGCGCCAACGGTGCCGGCAAGTCCACGCTGATCAAGATCCTCCTCGGCCTGCTCGAGCCGACCGGAGGCCACGCCACGGTGCTCGGCCACGACATCGAGCACGCCAGCCAGGAGATCCGGCGGCTGGTGGGCTACATGCCCGAGCACGACTGCCTGCCGCCCGACGTGAGCGCCAGCGACTTCGTGGTCCACATGGCCCGGATGTCGGGGCTCGGCGCCTCGCCGGCGCGCGAGCGCGCGGCCGACGTGCTGCGGCACGTGGGGCTCGACGAGGAGCGCTACCGGCCGATGGGTGGCTACTCCACCGGCATGAAGCAGCGGGCCAAGCTCGCGCAGGCGCTCGTGCACGACCCTCGGCTGGTGTTCCTCGACGAGCCGACCAACGGCCTCGACCCGGCCGCCCGCACCGACATGCTCCGGCTCGTGGCCCGCATCGGCAGCGACTTCGGCATCGCCGTGCTGGTCACCTCCCACCTCCTCGGCGAGCTGGAGCAGGTCAGCGACCACGTCATCGTGCTCGACGGCGGCCACCTGCTCCGCTCCAGCGCGACCACCGACTTCCTGCGCCAGACCGGCAGCCTGCTCGTCGAGGTGGTCGGCACCGAGACCGAGCGCGACCGGCTCGGTGAGGCGCTGGCCCAGCGCGGCCTCACCTGCCGCCCCCGCGGCTCGATGGTCGCCATCGACCCACCGCCGCCCGAGCTGGCCCAGGGCGGCGCCACGCACGACCTGATCCGCGACGTCGCCGCCGAGCTCGGCCTGGGCCTGATGCGCCTCGAGCCCGACCGCGGCCACCTGGAGGACGTCTTCCTCGAGGGAGGTGCCCATGTCTGAGCGCTCCGGCGTCATCCACGACCTCGGCTACCGGCGCTACGACGGCGTACGCGACGGCACCGCCACGATCGCCCGCACGCTCTACGTCACCGGGCTGCGCCACACCTACGGCCTGGGCCGCTCCGGCAAGTCCAAGATCCTGCCGTTCGTCCTGCTGGCGATGGCCACAGTGCCGGCCGCGATCGTGGTCGGCGTGGTCGTGCTGACCGGCCTGGGCCGGCTCCCGGTCACCTACGCCGACTACACCAACCAGGTCCAGCTGCTCGTGAGCCTGTACGCCGCCGCCCAGGCGCCGGTGCTCTTCTCCCGCGACCTCCGGCACCGCTCGATCGTGCTCTACCTGGCCCGGCCGCTGTCGTCCTCGCTCTTCGCGGTGACCCGGTGGCTGTCGCTGACCACGTCGCTGCTGCTCTTCATGTGGGGTCCGACTCTGGTGCTGTTCGCCGGCGCGATGCTCGCGGGCCTCGACAAGAGCGACCAGCTCGAGGGGCTGCTCAAGGCGGTGGCCCTGCAGGTGCTGCTGGCGGCCCTGGTCGCCGGGCTCACCGGCCTCATCTCGTCGGTCTCGCTGCGCCGCGGCTTCGCCGTCGTCGGCTCGGTCGTCGCCCTGATCGTGATCTCCGGGGTCGTCACCTCGGTGCAGGCGATCTCGAGCTCGCAGGACGCCGACGGCATCGGCGTGGCCGCCGGAGTCCTCTCGCCGTGGTCGATCTACAGCGGGCTCGCCGACGCATGGGACGCCGGGGTCGTCACGTTCACCCCGCCGGGCAACGCGTGGGCGCTGGCGTACGTCCTGGTCGGCGTCGTGCTGACCGCGCTCTGCGTGCTGGGGCTGGTCGCCCGCTTCCGGAAGGTGGGTTCGCGATGAGCACCCTGGTCCTCGACTCGGCGTCACGCTGGTTCGGCAACGTCGTCGCGGTCAACGACGTCTCGCTGTCGATCGGTCCCGGCGTCACCGGCCTGCTCGGCCCCAACGGCGCCGGCAAGACCACGCTGATGGCGATGATGTCGGGCTTCCTGGCCCCGTCGGCCGGCACCGTCACCCTCGACGGGCAGCCGGTGTGGCGCAACACCGACATCTACCGCCAGATCGGGCTCGTCCCCGAGCGCGAGCTCAGCTTCGGCTACCTCACCGGGCGCCAGTTCGTCCGCGCGAACGCCGACCTGCACCGCCTCCCCGACGCGGCCGCCGCCACCGAGCGGATCCTGGAGGAGGTCGACATGGTCGAGCCGGCCGGCCGCCGCCTCGACACCTACTCCAAGGGCATGCGGCAGCGGATCAAGATCGCCGCGGCCCTCGTGCACGACCCGGCGGTCCTGCTGCTCGACGAGCCGTTCAACGGCGTCGACCCCCGCCAGCGGATGCACCTGATGGACCTGCTGCGCCGCCTCGGCGACCAGGGCCGCACGGTGCTCTTCAGCTCGCACATCCTCGAGGAGGTCGAGCGGCTGGCCCGCCACATCGAGGTCGTCGTCTCCGGACGCCACGCCGCCTCCGGCGACTTCGGCGCCATCCGCCGGCTGATGACCGACCGCCCGGTGCAGTACGCCGTCCAGTCCAGCGACAACCGCACGCTGGCCGCCGTCCTCATCGCCCAGCCCGCGGTCCGCGCGGTGAGCCTGCGCACCGACCAGCTCGACGTCCAGGTCGACGACCTGGGCAGCTTCGCCGTCGGCCTCCCCGGCTGGGCGAAGCAGCACGACGTGACCCTGTTCGAGCTCTCCCCCAGCGACGAGTCGCTGGAGAGCGTCTTCGCCTACCTGGTGGCCCGATGATGAACGTGACGATCGCCAAGCTCGCCCTGCAGGCCCTGCTCGGCCGCCGCCGCTTCTTCCTGCTGCTGGCCTTCCCGGTCCTGCTGATCGCGCTGGTCACCCTGATCACCGCGCTCACCGACGGTGACGCGGCGTTCGAGATCCTGCCCGGCCTGGGCTACCCGCTCGTGCTCCCGCTGGTCGCGATCCTCGCGGCCTCATCGGTGCTCGGGCCGGAGGTCGACGACGGCTCGATCGTCTACCTCCTCTCCAAGCCCGTCAGCCGCCACGCCGTGGCGATCAGCAAGTGGCTGGTGGCGCTCGCCGCCACGCTGGTGGCCGGGGCGCTGGCGATCCTCATCGCCTCCCTCATCACCGGCGACGCCACCCGGGCGGTCGCGATGTTCGTCGGCGCGGTCGTCGCCGGGACGGCGTACTCCGCGCTCTTCCTGGCCATCTCGTCGGTCACCCGGCACGCGGTCATCGCGTCGCTCATGTTCGTGCTGATCTGGGAGAGCCTGCTGGGCAACCTGTTCACCGGCGTCGCCTGGCTGAGCATCGGCCAGTGGGGCATCCGGATCGGCCACGAGATCTCCGACGAGCTGCCCGACCCAGCCAACCTGCCCTGGGCGATCCTCGCCAGCGTGGTCGTGACGGCCGTCGGGGTGTGGTTCGCCGGCGACCGGTTGCGCTCGTTCTCCCTGCGCGGCGAGGACTGACCGCCCGGCGAGGGGTTCCGCACTAGGCTCGATTGCGTGGACCTTCCCGTGATGCCGCCCGTCCAGCCGATGCTGGCCAAGAGCGTCAGCGGCGTGCCGGATCCCGCCAAGCACGGCGGCCTGAGCTTCGAGCCCAAGTGGGACGGCTTCCGCTGCCTGGTCTTCAAGGACGGCGACGAGGTCGAGCTCGCCAGCCGCAACACCAAGCCGCTGACCCGCTACTTCCCCGAGGTCGTCGAGGCCTGCCGCCACCAGCTGCCCGACCGCGTCGTGCTCGACGGCGAGATCTTCGTCGGCCTGCAGGGGCCCGAGGGCTGGCGGCTGGAGTTCGAGACCCTGCAGGAGCGCATCCACCCCGCGGCCAGCCGGGTCGACAAGCTCGCGGTGGAGACGCCGGCCGGGTTCGTCGCCTTCGACCTGCTCGCCCTCGGCGACGAGTCCTTCATGGGCCGGCCGTTCTCCGAGCGGCGTGCCGCGATGGTCGAGGCGCTCGCCGATCTCGACGGGTCGGGGCCGTGCTTCCTGACCCGCACCACCGAGGACCCGGCCGAGGCCGAGCGGTGGTTCGAGGAGTTCGAGGGAGCCGGGCTCGACGGTGTCGTCGCCAAGCCGCTGGGAGCGGCGTACGAGCCCAACAAGCGCACCATGCTCAAGATCAAGCACGAGCGCACCGCCGACGTCGTGCTCGCCGGCTACCGCGAGCACAAGACGTCCACCCCGGAAGAGCCGCTGATCGGCTCCCTGCTCCTCGGCCTGTACGACGACGACGGCGAGCTCCAGCACATCGGCGTCTCTGCCAGCTTCACCGCCGCGAAGCGGGCGGCGCTGTGGCAGGAGGTGCAGCCGCTGGTCTGCGACATCGCCGACCACCCGTGGGGCCGGTGGAACGAGTTCCTCACCGCCAACCCCGACCGCGTCCCCGGCACCCAGAGCCGGTGGAGCCAGGGCAAGGACCTCGGCTTCACCGCGCTGCGCCCCGAGCGGGTGCTGGAGGTGAAGTACGACCACATGGAAGGTCGCCGGTTCCGGCACACTGCGCACTTCAAGCGGTGGCGCACGGACCGCGATCCCGAGACCTGCGGGTACGCCCAGCTGGACGAGCCCGCAGGCTACGACCTCACTAGAATCCTGAGCACCGACACCGGAGGCGAGTCATGAGCGAGAACGACGGCACCATCCACACGGGGACCAGCCACGACGACTCCATCCACGACGGGAGCGGCACCTACGACGTGGTGCTGCTGGTCGAGCAGGCCCTCTCGTCCGCCGACGCCAAGCAGGTGCGCTCGCTCCACGACGAGATCGAGGACCCGGTCGTCTACCACGTCCTCCTGCCGCTCGAGGACGCCGCGGCCCGCATCGAGGCCTCCCTCGGCACGCTCGGCGCCGGCGACCTGATGGCCGCCCCGGCGCTGGCGATGAACGACGTCGACATCGAGGCGCTGCGCCGCGAGTGCGCCGAGAACTCCTCCGCCGAGCTCCAGCAGACGCTCGTCGCCCTCCAGAACGTCGGTGGCACCTGCCACGGCAAGGTCACCTCCGAGCCGCCGGTGGACGCGCTGGCCGCGATGGTCGCTGCGGTCGACGCCCGCGAGGCGATCATCCTGACCCGCCCGCACGTGGTCGCCGAGTTCTTCCACGTCGACTGGACCTCGCGCGCGCGGCGCAAGCTGGGCGTGCCCGTGCTCCACCTGATCGAGCACGAGAACTTCGACGAGCAGGCCTCCGGCTCCGGCGAGGGCGTCACCGGCCTCTGAGTCAGCCGCCTGGGCGGTGCTCCCCCCACTCGGCGCAGTCCAGTCCGGGTAGTCCAGTGGCAAACGGCTGCCTCCCGGCCGTCTCAACGACCATCTGCCACTGAACTACCCCAGCACCCGCCCACTCGGTGTAGTCCAGTGGCAAACGGCTGCCTCCCGGCCGTCACAACGACCATCTGCCACTGAACTACCCCGGACCCCGAGGAGGTCGGCGGGTGTGTGGTCGGTGAGTCAGCCGCGCGGGCGGCGGACCCGGCGTACGACGGCGCGGCCCAGGATCGAGGCGGCCTCGCGCCCACCGACGTTCTGCGGGCGGCCGGCCCGGCGGGCCTGGTCGAGCTCGCGGCGCAGCTGCTGCACCGTCGCGCGCTGGGCGTCGCGGGCCTCGCGGGCGGCGAGGGTCGACTCGGCCTTGGTGTGGTCGAAGGTGAGGGCGACGGCGTCGGCGTAGCGGGCGTTGTAGTCGTCGTGGATCCGGTCGAGCGCCATCAGGGTGTCCCGGTCCTTCGGGGAGGTCGTCAGCACGCCGAGCAGCTGCCACACCTCCTCGGCCATGTCGCGCAGCCAGTCGGGGGTGCGCACGTCGTCCCAGGTGAGCTGCGACTTGCGCATCGACGGCTCGATGAAGTCGTCCACCGGGTGGTGCTCGGTGGAGGAGAGGTCCGTGTTGAAGTCGAGCTCGAGCTGCTGCTGCACCGGCGCCAGCGCGACCCGCCAGTCGGCGAGCAGGTCGACGTACCTCACGAACGAGCGCTTGTGGCCGCGGCCCGCCTGCTCGGTGAGCAGTGCCGCGTGCACCCAACCGGCGACGTTCGACGTCTCCTTGGTCAGCCGCAGGTCGTCGGACTGGCTGGAGAGGTAGGCGATGTCACGCGAGCCGACCACCTCGGCGGGGTGGCGCAGGGCGGTGAGCCACCGCAGGTCGGCGCCGAGCTCGGCGCTCACCGACTCCCACGCCGCGGCGAACCAGAAGGCGTGCGGGTCCTTGACGACGATCTGCTCAGCGTCGAGCTGGCCGGACAGCCACTCGCGGAGCTCGGCGGTCGGCTCGCCGGAGGCGAGGTAGTCGGCGACCAGGCCGACGGCGGCGGGACGGCTGTCGATGTTGAAGAGCGCGAGCTCGCGCAGGTGCCGCTTGTGGAAGTCGATGACCCACTGCGGCTCGTAGAAGCCGCGCGGGTTGGTCTCCGACGCCTCGACCTCGGGCTGCGGCACGTGGAGGCCGAGCCGCTTGAGGGTGCCCGCCAGCGAGCTGGTGCCGCTGCGGCCGGAACCGGACACGAGGACCAGCGGGGTGGGGGACGTCGGCATGCGGGTCACCCTATCGGCCGGCGTCCCACCTCCTAGGATCGTGGCGACCGCAGTCGCCGAGGACAGGACACCGGACACGTGGCACTCACCGACAAGGTGCGTTCGGCCGTACGACGGGTGCGCCGCGACGGCCCGCTCGACATCGTGTTCGTGCTGTTCAACGCCGACGGCATGGGCGGCACCGCCCGCTCCGGCATCGCGCAGGCCAACGCGCTGCTCGGGCTCGGCGAGGGCCACCGGGTGCGGATCCTGAGCGTCACCCGCAGCGGCGCGTCGACCCACTACCCGCTGGTCGACGGGCTCGAGGTCACCTACCTCGTCGACGTACGCGGTGAGCGGGCGAGCGCCGTCAACGGCCGCCACCCGGCCGAGCTGGCCGAGCGCGAGTCGGTGATCGTGCCGCGCTCGTGGGACGCGACGTTCAACGCCCTGACCGACGCCACGATGCGTGAGGCGCTGCCCGCGCTGGACGCCGACGTCCTGGTGACCACGACGCCCGAGCTGCTGGCGGTGGTCGCCCAGCTCGCGCCCGCCGAGGTGGCGCTGGTCCACCAGGAGCACCGGGCGTCGTCCAGCCGCGTCAACGACCTCGGAGCCCTGCTGGAGTTCGCCCCGCGGGCCGACGTGGTGGTCTCGCTGACCGAGTCGATGTCGCGCTGGCTCGCCGGCCGCCTCGGGGGCGCCGCGCCCGAGCTGCTCGTGATCCCCAACCCGCTGCCGGCCGAGCCGCAGCCGCGCTCGGCGCTCGACCAGAAGACGTTCGTCACGGCCGGGAGGCTGGCGCCGGAGAAGCAGTTCGAGCACGTCGTCGACGCGTTCTGGCGCATCCACGAGGAGATCCCCGGCTGGACCCTGCGTATCTGGGGCGACGGTCCGCGCGCCGACAACCTGGCCGCACAGGTCCGCAAGCTCGGCCTCGAGGACCGCGTCGAGCTGCCCGGGACGACCGACGACATGACGGCGGAGTGGACCCGCGCCAGCGTCGCCGTGCTCGCCTCGCGCGCCGAGGGCTACCCGCTGGTCCTGCAGGAGGCGATGTCGGCCGGCGTGCCGCCGGTGTCGTACGACTGCCCCTCCGGCCCGCGCGAGATCATCACCCACGACGTCGACGGACTGCTGGTGCCGCCGGCCTCCAAGGCCGCGCTGGCCGCCGCGATGCTCCGCATCGCCGGCGACGACGACCTCCGCACCCGGCTCGGTGCCGCGGCGCTCGAGCGCTCGCAGCGCTGGGACGGGCTGACGCTCGCCCGCCGGTGGGTCGACGTGTTCCGGGGAGCCATGGCCCGCCGGGCCGACCCGCTCGCCCCGCGCCGCGTGCTGCACGGCCTGCGCCCCGGGCCGATCGGCGACCTGCCCGAGACCTCCGGGGCCCGCGGGGTCACCCCCGCCCAGGCACGTACGACGTCCCTGCAGGCGCTCACCGCCGCCGCTGCGGCGACCGGGGACGGCTGGTTCGTGGTGCCCGCGCGCGGCCTCGACCCGCACCCGTTCGTCGTCGTCCCGTCGACCCGCCGCGGCGACTTCCTCACCGCCCTGGCCGCCGCAGGGGTCCCGGACTGGCTGTCGGTCCGCGAGCCCGCCGAGCGCGGCTGGCCCGAGCGGCGCGGGACGGTCGCGGCGATGACGTCCGAGCTGGCCCGCAACCGCACCGCGTCGCTGTTCCTCGAGCCGTGGCCGATGCGCGGCGGCCACGACGGCGTGCTCGGCGAGGGCGTGGAGATCGGCGTGCAGTTCTGGGAGGAGTCGCCCGACGGCGACCTCCACGCGCCCAGCCTGAACCGCTTCGGCGACCGCGTCCCGGCCAGGACGCCTCGCACCACGATCGAGGTCGAGGGGGTCGCGGTGCCGACCCTGGAGACGATGGCGCTGGCGACGGTCGACGACTGCCGCTTCGACGTCGACGTCGTCTACACCTGGGTCGACGGCGACGACGAGGCGTGGCTGGCCGCGCGCGACGCACGCATCACCGAGCTCGGTGGCACGCCCAGCGCCCGGGCCGGCGGCGCGCAGCGCTACCGCAGCCGCGACGAGCTGCGCTACTCGATGCGCAGCCTGCACCTCTTCGCGCCGTGGGTGCGGCGGATCCACCTCGTCACGGCCGGCCAGGTCCCGTCGTGGCTGGACACCTCGCACGACCGGATCCGGGTCGTCGACCACCGCGACATCCTCCCCGAGGCCGCGCTGCCGACCTTCAGCTCGCACGCCATCGAGACCCGGCTGCACGCGGTGCCCGACCTGGCCGACCACTTCGTCTACGTCAACGACGACGTCTTCCTCGGCCGCCCCCGGCGGCCCGAGCACTTCTTCTCACCCGGCGGCCAGTACGCCGCCTTCGTCGCCGACCACCGCGCCGTCGGCCTCCCCGGCACCGACGACCGCCCCTACCTCACCGCCGCCCTCAACAACCGGCGGATCCTCGCCGACGCGTTCGGCGTCAACCTCACCCAGACGATGATGCACAGCCCGCACCCGCAGCGGCGTACGGTCCTCGAGGAGATCGCGGCCCGCTTCCCCGCCGAGGTCGAGGCCACCACGCTCGCGCCGTTCCGCTCGGCGACCGACGTGTCGATGCTGTCGTCCTTCGCGCAGAACTACGGGCTGATCACCGGCCAGGCCTTCCGCGCCACCGCCCACCACGGCTACGTCGACCTCGGCCACCAGCAGCTGCCGGTCCAGCTCAAGCAGATGCTCAACCGCAACCGCGACTTCTTCTGCATCGCCGACAACATGCTCGCCGCCTTCGACGAGGAGCGCGCCGACGGCCTCCTCCACGACTTCCTCGAGGAGTACTTCCCCATCCCCGCCCCCTGGGAGAAGTAGCCCTTCTCCTGTGCTCCTCGGTTTCGACACGGGCGCGGGGCGCCCTGCTCAACCAGCGGAGAGAGCCCGTCGGTTGAGCAGCGAGCGAAGCGAGCGTGTCGAGACCAGGGCTCCTCGGCCGCTCAGTCGGCGATGCGGTTGCCGTCGGCGTCCCAGTGGGACTCGACCTTCTTCGACGGCTGTACGCGGGGCGGCTCGCCGGGCATCTTCGGGTGGTCGGGCGGGAAGTTGAGCTCGACCGGATGCTCGTCCCACAGCGCGAGCGGCACGTCGAGGCTGCAGTGCACGTCGTCGATCGTCGCCCAGGGGTCGCCGTCCGAGGCGAGCCGCTCGGGCACCGTGAAGAGGTTGAAGCCCGAGGGGGACGTCAGCGTCGCGAGCTCGTCCCACGTCACCGGGGTCGAGACCGGGGCGCCGGCGATCGGGCGCAGGGAGTACGCCGAGGCGATGGTGCGGTCACGGGTGTTCTGGTTGAAGTCGACGAAGATCCGCTCGCCGCGCTCCTCCTTCCACCACGCGGTCGTCACGCCGTCGTCGCGCTTCTCCAGCTCGCGGCCGATGGCGATCGCGGCGTGCCGCACGGCCGCGAAGTCCCACTCGGGGCGGATCCGCACGTAGATGTGCACCCCGCGGTTGCCCGAGGTCTTCACGAATGGGATCAGGCCCATCTCGTCGAGCAGCTCGCGCGCGACCCCGGCGACCCGCACGGCGTCGGCGAACGTCGTACCCGGCTGCGGGTCGAGGTCGATGCGCAGCTCGTCGGGGTGGTCCACGTCGCTGCGTCGCACCGGCCAGGGGTGGAAGGTCAGTGTGCCCATGTGCGCGCACCACACCGGCACCGCGATCTCCGTCGGGCAGATCTCGTCGGCGGTCCGGCCGGAGGGGAAGGTGATCGTCGCGGTCTCGAGGTAGTCGGGAGCGCCCTTGGGCACGCGCTTCTGGTAGAACGCGTCGGCGTTGCGGTCCTGCGGCCCGGTCGCCAGCTTCATCCCCTCGCGCACGCCGGAGGTCCACCGCTCGAGCGCGGTCGGCCGCTCGCGCAGGGCGCGCATCAGCCCGTCCTCGACGCTGGCGAAGTACTCCGCCACCATCAGCTTGGTGACCTCGGGCGTCGTCTCCGTCGCCTCGTAGATCACCCGCTCCGGCGAGGAGATCCTGACCTCGCGATCCCCCGCCCGGACGTACGCCTCTGACGCCTTCGCCATGTCGAGACCCTAGCCGTACGCCGGGCTGGAGCGGCTCCGTAAACTCGAGGCATGGCCTACGACGTTCAGAAGACCGACGAGGAGTGGCGCGAGCAGCTCAGCCCCGAGGAGTACGCCGTCCTCCGGCAGGCTGGCACCGAGCGGGCCTTCACCGGCGAGTACACCGACACCGAGACCGAGGGCACCTACTCCTGCAAGGCGTGCGGGTCGGAGCTGTTCACCAGCGACACCAAGTTCCACTCCGGCTGCGGCTGGCCGAGCTTCTACCAGCCGGTGACCGACACGGTGGAGTACATCGAGGACACCTCCCACGGCATGAAGCGGGTCGAGGTCCGCTGCGCGCGGTGCGGCTCGCACCTCGGCCACGTCTTCCCCGACGGCTTCGGCACCCCCACGGGCGACCGCTACTGCATCAACTCGATCAGCATCACGCTCAACGAGAAGAAGTGAGCGCGGGGGCGAACCAGCCCGACGGGCTGAGCTCCTCGCCCATCCGCGGGACGTACTGCTCGAAGTAGACCCGCGAGATCAGCTCGCGCCGGCTGCGCACGTCGGCCTTGAGGAACACCGTCTTGAGGTGATCCTGCACGGTCCAGGGCGAGACGTGCAGGCTGGCCGCGATCTCCTTGGTGTCCAGCCCCTGCAGCACCAGCTGCGTCACGTCGCGCTCGCGCGGCGTCAGGTCGAAGGCCGCGACGACCAGGGGCACGATCTCCGGCGGGCGCGCCTCCTCGATCGTGACGACCACGTCACCTCCTGCTCCCGAGAGCGGGGCAGCGTGCAGCACCAGCCAGGTGCCGCCGGCGGTGCGGATCCGCGAGCGCGGCTGGACCGACGTCTCGCCGCGCGCCAGCCGCCGGGCGGCGCCCACGAGCGCGGAGACCATGCCGGCCGGGTCGCCGTGGACGTCGCCGGTGCCCAGCTCCATCAGCCGGACCTCGGCGCCCAGGCTCATCTGGCGCACCGTGTCGTCGGCCCCGACGATCAGCACGGCGGGGCCGCCCGCCACCGGTACGACCTCGGACGAGGAGAGCCGGCAGAGCATGCCGGTGCGCACGCCGCGGGCGAACACCTCGGTGAGCGAGGCCATGAACTCGATCTCGGCGGTCCCGAACGGCGCGTCCTCGGGCCCACGGAACAGCGCCATCGCGCCCCACGCGGCCCCGGCCTCGCGGAAGACCAGCCGGAGCTCGTCGGCGAAGCCGAAGTTGGGCTTCATGAAGCGGCTCATCCGCCCCGACCGCTCCACGTCGCCACCGGTGAGGGCGTGCACCCCGGCCGCCGGGACCGCGGCACGCGCCAGCTCGCCGAACGCGGTGGGCTCCACGGTGCCGTACTCGATCAGGCCGAACTCGTGGTCATGGGTGTTGGTGTCGGCCAGCGCGCCGTACTTGCGGGCGCTGGTGAGCAGGAACGTGGCCGGGTCGTGCGTGCCGAGGCACACACCGACCGACGGCACGGCGCGGCCGACGGAGTCGACCGCCTCAGCCAGGAAGGTCTCGAGGTCGAGCCCGGCGCGCGAGAGCACGTCGACGTCGCGGCGTACGCGCTCGGCGAGCACAGCGGTGGCGGGCATGCACACGAGTGTCGGGGACGACCGCGCTCGGGCGCACTCCCATAACTCTGGGAAGTCCACTGGTCCAGATCAGTGGGTCGCGAAGTCCCCTGCCGACTGGGATCGCCCCGGCGCGGCCACGGGTCCCACGCTCGTCGGGTCAGCACATCCGCACGACCCGATCGAAGAAGGACCAGATGAACAGCATCGACCTGAGCACCCACACCGGCCGCGCCGACAGCCTCCGCGGCCTCTGCGGCGGCGCCGTCCACCTCCCCGGCGCCCCCGGGTACGACGCCGCGCGCACGCCGTGGAACGTCGCCGCCGACCTCCGCCCGGCCGCCGTGGCGGTCCCCCGGGACGCCTCCGACGTCGCCGACGTCATGCACGCCGCGCTCGACGCCGGCCTGCGCGTCGCCCCGATGAGCACCGGGCACGCGGCCGCCCTGCTCACCCTGGACGACCTCGCCGACGTCGTCGTGGTCCGCATGTCCGGGCTCACCGGCGTCACCGTCGACCCCGACGCCCGCACCGCCCGCGTCGAGGGCGGCACCCTGTGGCAGGACGTGGTCGAGGCGGCGGCCGCGCACGGACTGGCCGCGCTCCACGGCAGCTCCCCCGACGTCGCCGTCGCGGGCTACTGCCTCGGCGGCGGCATCGGGTGGTACGCCCGCAAGCACGGCTTCGCCGCCGACAGCGTCCTCGCCGTCGAGCTGGTCACGCCCAACGGCGAGCTGCTGCGCGCTGACGCCGAGCACCACGCGGACCTGTTCTGGGCGCTGCGCGGGGGCGGCGGCAACTTCGGCGTCGTCACGGCCCTCGAGATCAGGCTGCTGCCGTTCTCCGACGCGTACGCCGGCATGCTGCTGTGGGACCGCGAGGCGGCGCCCGAGGTGCTGCGCACGTGGGCGCGCTGGACGGCCACCGCGCCAGACGAGGTGACCACGTCGTTGCGGGTCATGAGCTTCCCGCCGCTGCCCGAGCTGCCGCCGTTCCTCAGCGGCCGCCAGCTGGTCGTCGTCGACGGCGCGTTGCTGGCCGACGACGCGGTGGCCGAGGAGCTCCTCGCGCCGCTGCGGGCGCTCGGCCCGGAGATGGACACCTTCGCGCGCGTGCCCGTCACCGCCGTGACCCGGATCCACATGGACCCCGAGGGTGCCGCTCCGTCGGCGGCGGACCACACGCTGCTGGCCGACCTGCCGGAGGAGGCGATCGAGGCCTTCCTCGCCCAGGTCGGCCCGGGCACGAGCACGTCGCTCCTGGCCGCGGAGCTCCGCCAGCTCAGCGGTGCGCTCTCCCGGCGGACGCCCGACGGAGGAGCCATCGGCGCGACCGACGCTGCGTTCGCGGCCTTCCTCGTCGGCATCGCGCCGGTGCCGGAGGCGGTCGCGGGGGTCAAGGCCGATGCCGCCCGCGTCGTGGCTGCGCTGGAGCCGTGGTCGGCCGCCCGCGAGCTGCCCACCTTCGCCGAGCACGGGGACAGCGCCCGCCGCTGCTACTCCGACGCCGACTGGGACCGGCTCCGCGCCCTCCGGGCGCAGGTCGACCCCGGCGGCCGGATGCGCGCCGGCCACGTCATCTGACGCTGCTGTCCCGAGGTAGTGAGGGACGTTCTGGTAGGTGATCCAGCGGATTTCCCTACCAGTTCGTCCCTAACTACCTCGGGTCGTGCCGCGTGGTCATGAGACGGGGACCAGGGCCGAGGTGACCCGGACGAGTCCCTCGCCGTATGTCGCGTCGGCCCAGTCCTGGATCGACCCGTCGTCGAACACCACCTGGGCATCGAGGGAGTCGGGGGCCGTCGACCCGCTGGTGAGCAGCTGCTCGCCGAGCGCCGCCTGGAGCTCCTGGTTGATCGCGTTGAGGTCGGCGTCGGTCTTCTCGACGGTGGTCACGCACAGCGGCCCGCCCCAGGTCTCGCGCAGCGTCGACTCGGCGGCCTCGGGGTCCCCGGTGACGGCGACGTTGATGGTGTCGCCGCTCAGCCACGAGGTGGCGTACATCGGAAGGGCGGAGGCGGCGGCGAGGGTGGCGTCCAGGTCCTCCGGGGTCGCCTTGTCGGCGTCGGCGGTGGTCGGGTCGTCGCA
The DNA here is from genome assembly GCF_041913365.1 of Nocardioides sp. GTDB lineage: Bacteria > Actinomycetota > Actinomycetes > Propionibacteriales > Nocardioidaceae > Nocardioides. The sequence goes on along the minus strand of NZ_JAYSFM010000009.1, from coordinate 110,542 downwards.
GGCGGGCTCCAGCCCGCCGGCCTCGGGCTCGGCCATCGGGTCGTACAGGGCGGCGGGGATCGCGTCGGTGGCCGTGAACGTCGTGCCGTCGAACGTGCCGGTGACGGCGTAGCTCCCCCATGTCACGCCGGCGGCCTTCTCGGCGCCGACGTCGCCCCACTCGAAGCCCTCGAGCTTCGGTCCGCCGCACTGGGGCGGGTACGACTCGGCGACCGCACCGAGGCACAGCTCGGGACCGGTGCCGCGGTCGAGCACCGTGACCAGTCCGCTGGTGCGCACCTCGCCGTCGGGGACGGGCGAGGGCACCTCGCCGGGCGCGGCCGTGGCCGAGGACCGCTCCCCTCCCCCGGCAGGGTCGACGGCGCGCATCTCGCCCTCGGTCGAGCAGGCGGCGAGCGACAGCGCGGTGGCGGCGAGGGCGAGCGTCAGCGGAGGTGTCCTCATGCCTCTGGGACGTTACCGGTCCGGTGCCGGTTCCGGGGTCAGGCGTCGCGGCACGCCACCGGCAGGAACGCCTCGCGCCACGCCTTGAACCCGCCGACCACGTCGGTGGCGTCCAGCCCGAGGCTGCGCAGCGAGTCGGCGGCCAGGCTGGAGGTGTAGCCCTCCTGGCACAGCACCAGGACCCGCGCGTCGTACGCCGCCTCGGGCAGGCGCGCGTCCGAGCGCGGGTCGAGCCGCCACTCGAGCACGTTGCGCTCGATCACCAGCGGCCCGACGGCGGGGTGGACCTCGCCCTCCGCCTCGCGCTGTGCGGCGGGGCGGATGTCGACGAGGAGCGCTCCACCGAGCGCCTCGCGGTAGGCGGTCTCGGCGTCGACCCGGTCGAGGCGGGAGCGGGCGTCGTCGAGCATGGCGTCGATCCCGGCGTACCGGCCCTGCGTCACGGCGGTCACCACAGCTCCCCGCGCTGCTCGACGCCGGTGACCTGGAGCCGGCCGCGCACCAGCTCGTAGCGGGTCATCGCCGCGAGGGACGGGGCATAGGCGTGGAGCGACACCGCGGTGCCGCTGCCGTGGTTGACCACGTCGTGGATGTGGTTGCCCTCGAACTGGCGCAGCTGGCCGGTGGCGAGCGTGCGCGCAGTGGCGACGCCGGCGAAGGTGTACTCCGTGAGGGTGCCGCGCAGCACGGTGAAGGCGCCGCTGGCCGACCCGTGGTCGTGCCAGCCGGTGCTGCTGCCGACCGGCCAGGTGATCAGCCACAGCTCGGCGCCGGACTCGGTGCGGGCGTCGAGCCGCACCCACGTGCGCTCGGGGAGGGTCAGGTCGACCGAGGCGAGCAGGTCGTCGTCGAGCAGCCGGGCGGCGATGGCGTCGCGGGCGTCGAAGGACGTATGGGCGCGGGTGCCGGAGTGGGCGGTGGGGAAGGTGGCAGTCATGGCGATCTCCTCAGTAGAACAATGTTGAGTAACTTACTCTACATTGTCCCATCGAGAGGATCCGCCCATCCCAGGAGACGCGTGTCGGCCTCAGGGCAGGCGGGCGAGCAGCTCCCCCGGGGTGACGCGGGCGCCGGTGTAGAACGGCACCTCCTCGCGCACGTGCCGGCGCGCGTCGGAGGCGCGCAGCTCACGCATCAGGTCGACGATGCGGTGCAGGTCGTCGGCCTCGAACGCGAGCATCCACTCGTAGTCGCCGAGGGCGAACGAGGCGACGGTGTTGGCCCGCACGTCGGCGTAGCCGCGGGCCTGCTGGCCGTGCTCGGCGAGCATCCGGCGGCGCTCGGAGTCCTCGAGGAGGTACCACTCGTAGGACCGCACGAACGGGTAGACGCACACGTGCGCGCGCGGCTCCTCGTCGGCGAGGAAGGCCGGGATGTGCGACTTGTTGAACTCGGCCGGGCGGTGCAGCGCCATCTGCGACCAGACCGGCTCGAGGCGGGAGCCGAAGGCGGTGCGGCGGAAGGCGTTGTACGCCGCCTGGAGCTGCTGGGAGTCCGACGCGTGCCACCAGACCATGAGGTCGGCGTCGGCGCGCAGGCCGCTGACGTCGTAGAGCCCGCGGACGATGACGTCCTGCTCGGCCAGCACCTCGAAGAGGGCCTCGACGTCGGTGGCCTCCGCACTGCGGTCGGCGTCGCCGAGGACGTCGCGGAGCCTGAAGACCGACCACATCGTGTAGCGGATCGTGTCGTTGAGTTCCTTGGTGCGCGCAGCCTTGCTCATGCCCTCATTCTGCCCGGGTGACCGAGGCCACAGCGCGGCGGGCCGACCCGATGACCGCCGGGATGCCGACCCCGTCGTACGCCGCTCCGCACACCGCGAGACCGGGCAGCTCGTCGACCCCCGCGCGGATGCGGGCCACCCGGTCGACGTGGCCGACGGCGTACTGCGGCAGCGCCCCGCCCCAGCGCTGGACGTGCGTGTCGAGCGGGCGCGCGGTGATGCCGGCCATCGCGGCGAGGTCGGCGAGCGAGACCCGCACCAGCCCCTCGTCGTCCGCCTGCAGCGTCGACTCCTCGCGGTGCCGGCCCAGGGAGGTGCGCAGCACGACGACGTCGGGGTCGAGGTCGCGCACCCAGCCCCACTTGGCGAAGGAGAACGTCGAGGCCTTGATGGTGCGCTGCTCGACGGGCGGGACGAGGAAGCCCGACCGCTCGAGCAACGCGTCCGGCACGTCCTGCGCGCGGAACGCGAACGTCACGACCGCGACGCTGGCGGTCTCGACGCCGGCCAGCTCGTCGGCGGCGCGCGGTGCGACCTCGCCCAGCAGCCGGGCAGTGGGCGCGGCCTGCGTGGCCAGCACGACAGCACCGGCCTCGATGGTCTCGGGGTGGGTGGTCGGACCGACCGTGACGGCCCAGCCCGACGGCGTACGCCGCAGGGCGCGGACGGTCGCCGAGGTCCGCACCTCGAAGCCGCCGCCGTCGGCGATGAGGCCGGGGAAGCGGCCCATGCCTCCGGGCAGGGCGGCGAAGACGGGGGTCGTGGACGTCGGCACGGCGGCGGCCTGCTCCAGCAGGCTCCCCCGGCGCGCCATCGCGAGCAGCTGGGGCACCGCGGCCGCGGCGGAGATGCGACGGGCGTGGCCGGCGTACACCCCGCCGAGCAGGGGCTCCACCAGCCGGTCGACGATCTCGTCGCCGAGGCGGGCGGCCACCAGGTCGCCGACGGACACGTCGTCGTCGACCTCGGTGTCGTGCTCGGCCCGCGCGCGGGCCAGCCCCTCGGGGCTGAGCACACCGCTGGCGGCGAGCTGGTCGACGTCGAACGGCACGCCCATCAGTGACCGCGGCATCGCCCGCAGCGCTCCGCGGGACCAGACGCCGGACGTGGCCGTGGTCGGGTGCACCACCTCGGCGCCGATCTCGGCGGCCAGCCCGACCCCCTCGGGCCGGCGGGCGAGCATCGCCTCCGCGCCGACGTCGACGGTCAGCCCGGCGACCTCGTGGCTGCGGAGCTTGCCGCCGATCTCGGGCGAGCCCTCCAGCAGCAGCACGTCGCGCCCGGTCGCCGCCAGGTCCCGGGCGGCCACGAGGCCTGCGACACCACCACCGACGACCACCACGTCCCTGTCCCGCACCACAGGGTCACCCTAGGGTGGCAGGCATGGAGACCAGCGGGGGTGCCGACCGGATCGCGGTGATGATCGATGCCGACAACACGAGGGCGGCGTACGCCAACGAGGTGCTGAGCGAGGTCGCGAAGTACGGCAACCCCACCATCAGGCGCGTCTACGGCGACTGGACGAACCCGCACCTGAGCCGCTGGGCGCGCATCCTCAACAGCCTCGGCCTGCGCGCCATGCACCAGAACGCCTACACCAGCGGCAAGAACTCCACCGACCTCGCGCTCGTGATCGACGCGATGGACCTGTTGTACGACGGCAACGTGGAGGCGTTCGCGCTGGTCACGAGCGACAGCGACTTCACCAGCCTCGCCCACCGGCTGCGCGAGTCGGGCAAGGCCGTCTACGTGCTCGGCGAGAACAAGGCGCCGGAGTCGCTGCGCAACGCCTGCGACAAGTTCATCGACCTCGCCGTCGTCGCGGAGACCCACGACGACGCCGACGACGACGCCGACGACGCGGATGCCGACGAGGCACCGTCGGTGACGATCAACCTCCAGAGCGCGCTGACGCGGGCGGTCAACGCGGTCTCGGACGACGAGGGCTGGGCCAGCCTCCCGGCGCTCGGCAACCAGCTGATCCGCACGCACCCGTCCTTCGACGCCCGCAACTTCGCCGGGCCCGGCGCCCGGCTGAGCACCCTCGTCACCGCGCAGCCCTACCTCGAGACCTCGGGCTCGGGCAACGCGCTGCGGGTCCGGCTGAAGGGGTCGGCGCCCAGGCAGCAGAAGGACAAGCAGCCGGCCGAGAAGGCGGCCGCGAAGAAGTCACCTGCGAAGAAGGCCGCGGCAAAGAAGGGGTCGTCGAAGGAGGCCTCGGCGAGCGCGCCCGGCACCAAGCCGGTCGTGAAGCGGACGGTCTCGCGGACCACGGCCAGGACGACGACGCAGGGCTGACGATCACGGTTCGGTCACGGGTGCGTGCCGGCCGGAACCGCCGCCGCGACGACGGGCGTCGGAGAGCCATGACCACTCTCCGGACCACCCGCGCCCGCGCCGCCGGCTTCCTCACCGTGATCACCATGACGGCCGTGCTGGCCGCCTGCTCGTCCGGCAGCGACGACAGCGGTGCCGACATGGCGCTCTCGGAGCCGGGCGTGTCCGACGGCTCCGGCTCCGACGCGGGTGGCGGTTCCGCCGAGGACAGCGCCACGAGCCGCGAGTTCGGCGGGCAGTCCGGCGACGAGGCCGCCGCCACGGGCAGCACGTCCGGGACGGCGACCGAGCGGGCGATCATCTCCTCGGGCACGGTCTCGCTGACGAGCAAGGACGTCGCCGGCGCCCGTCAGGACGTGCAGCGGATCGTCGACGCGCAGGGCGGCGAGGTCACCGAGGAGAACACCGAGACCGACGACGACGGCGAGACGTCGTACGCCCGGCTGGTGGTGCGGGTGCCGAGCTCGAAGTTCGACGCGGCCATGCAGGCGCTGGAGGACGTCGCCGTGCTCCGCTCGTCCAACCGCGGCTCGGAGGACGTGACCACGCAGGTGATCGACACCGGCGTCCGGGTGCGGGCGCAGGAGGCCAGCCTCAAGCGGGTCGAGCTGCTGCTCGCCGAGGCGAAGACCCTCAAGGACATCATCTGGATCGAGTCACAGCTGACCAACCGGCAGGCCGAGCTCGACTCGCTGAAGTCGCAGCAGACCTGGCTGAAGGACCAGACCTCGCTCTCGACGATCACCGTCGACATCACCGCGAAGCACGAGCCGAAGGCCGACAAGAAGGACGACGAGCCGGCCGGCTTCCTCTCCGGGCTCGAGGGCGGGCTCGACGCCCTGGCCGGCACCGCCCTCGCCGTCGCCACGATCGTGGGCGCCCTGCTGCCCTTCGCCGTCGTGCTGCTGGTCCTCGCACTGCCGGTCTGGCTGCTCCTCCGCCGCCGCCGGGCCACCCCGCAGCCGGCTGCACCCGAGGCCTGATCCCGGCCCGGGGTGGCGGCAGATCGCACCCGCACCGGGCTCCAGGATGCGATGTGCCGCCACCCCCAGCCGACGACCTCCGAAGGTGGCGGCAGATCGCACCCGCACCGGGCTCCAGGATGCGATGTGCCGCCACCCCCAGCCCGACGACCTCCGAAGGTGGCGGCAGATCGCACCCGCACCGGGCTCCAGGATGCAATGTGCCGCCACCCTCAGGCGGGGACGGCCTCCCGCTGACGGACGTCCGGGTGCGCGGCGTCATCGAGGGACCGGCCGACCGTCTCGGGCAGGAAGCGCGCCGAGACGAGCGAGATGGCGGCGACCAGGACGTTGTAGCCGGCGACCCACCAGAGGGTCCCGCCGCCGCGGGTGACCAGCCAGGCCGCGATCAGCGGCGTCAGGCCGGAAGCCAGGATGCCGGAGACCTGGTAGAGCGTGCTGAGAGCGGTGTAGCGGTAGCGGGTGTCGAACTGCTCGGACCAGAAGGCCGCGAGCGGCCCGTAGACCGTGCCGTAGATCAGCCCGAGGCCGACGACGAAGACGAGCGAGATCGCCCAGCGGTTCTCGGTCTGCACCAGGAAGGCCGCCGGGAAGGCGAACAGCAGCCCGATCCACGCGCCGACGCGATAGACCGGCTTGCGGCCGACCTTGTCCGACAGCGCGCCGGCGATCGGCACCAGCACGACCCCGATGGCCGCGCCGACCAGGATCGCGTCGAGCGCCCACGCACGCGGCAGCTCGAGGTTGGTGGCGACGTAGGCCAGCAGGTAGACCGAGAACAGGTTGAAGGTGAAGCCCTCGATGAAGCGCGTGCCCATGCCCAGCAGCAGCGGGCGCGGCTGCCCGGCGAGCAGGTCGCGCAGCGGGAGCCGCGAGATCTCCTTGCGCTCCTGCACCTTGGCGAACTCCGGCGTCTCCATCACCGACAGGCGGATGTAGGCGCCGATGCCGAGCAGCACGATGCTGACCAGGAAGCAGGCCCGCCAGCCCCACGCGAGGAACGCCTCCTCCGGCAGCAGCCCGGCGAGCGAGAACGCACCGGCGGCCAGCACGAGCCCACCCGGTACGCCGATGTGCGCGAAGCTGCCGAAGAAGCCGCGACGCTCGGCCGGGGCGTACTCCACGGCCAGCAGGACGCCCCGCCGTACTCCCCGCCGACGCCGATGCCCTGCAGCACGCGGAGCACCACGAGGGCGATCGGTGCGAGCACCCCGATCTGGTCGTACGTCGGCAGCAGGCCGATCAGCGCCGTGCCGATCCCCATGATCACGAGCGTCAGCAGCAGCATCTGCTTGCGGCCGATCCGGTCCCCGAAGTGGCCGAAGACCAGCCCTCCGACGGGACGGGCGAAGAAGCCGACGGCGAAGGTGGCGAAGGCCGCGAACTGGGCGGCCGGGCCGTCGAGGCCGTTGAAGTAGAGCTTGTCGAAGACGACCGCGGCGGCGGTGCCGTAGAGGAAGAAGTCGTACCACTCGATCGTGGCGCCGACCGCCGAGGCGAGCGCGACGCGACGAGGAGTGGGGGCGGCCTGGCCGGCATGGGTGCTCATGCCGCGTCCTCCTCGGAGGCGTGGGACTCGGGTGCGCCACGGTCGACCTCGGCGCCGTTGATCCGGCCGTCGAGGCGGGCGGGGTCGAGGTCGTCGCGGTGCAGCTTGGCGAAGGCGGAGCGGTGGAAGACGAGCGGGTGCTCGCCGTCGCCTCCCCCGACCTCGTGGACCTCGAGCAGCACGATGACGTGGTCGCCGGCCGTGATCTCCTCGCGGATCGAGCAGTCGTAGGTCGCGACGGCCTCGTCGAGCAGCACGGCGCCGTTGCCGGTCACCTTGAAGGGCAGTCCGGCGAAGCGCTCCTCGCGGGGGCCGGCGAGCTGGCGGCAGACCACGTCGTGGTGGTCGGCGAGCACGCTGATGCCCAGCCGCTCGGCCTCGCGGAGCAGCGGCCAGGTGGAGCTGCTGGTGGAGATGGAGAACGACACCAGCGGCGGCTCGATGCTCACCGAGGTGAACGACGAGGCGGCGATGCCGGTCAGCTGGCCCTTCACCGACGCGGCCACGGCGACGACCCCGGAGGGGAAGGCGCCGAAGGCGTCGCGGAGCGTGCGCTGGTCGAGTGCGGGGATCGCGTCGGAGGGCATGGAGGTCTGGCTGGTCATGCGGTCACCACCTGTGCGGAGGGGAGGGCGGGCAGGAACGGCGCTGCGGCGGCGAACCACGTGTCGTACGGCTCGGGCTGCTCGTGCTCGCGGTCGAGGACGTAGAGGCCGCGCGTCGGCACCGACGCGCCGAGCTCGACGAGCACCTGGCGCAGCCTGTGCTCGGGCGCGAGCGAGTGCGCGCTGGAGGCGCCGAGCATGAGCGGCACGGCGGTGACGCCGCCGAGGCCCTGGTGCGGGAACCGGTCGAGGAACGCCTTGAGCAGGCCGGTGTAGGTGGCCTTGTAGGTCGGGCTGGCGACGATCACCACGAGGCTGGCCGAGACCTGCTCGACCAGGTCGGCGACCGTCGGCGACGACCAGTCGAAGAGCTCGCCGGCGTGGTCGGCGAGGTCGACCACGAGGTCGGCTCCCCCGAGCCGGTCGGCCAGGGTCAGCGCGGCCTCGTAGGTGCGCGAGACGGGCTTGGGGTTGCCGACGACGACGGCGACGCGGGCGCTCACGAAGCGGCCTTCTGGGCGCCGAAGGGCACGGACGCCTGCGCGGTGACCGGGGCCGGGTGGGTCCACAGGCCGCGCTTCTCGAGCACGGGCAGCACGCCCTCGCCGAAGTGGTAGGCGCCCTCGAGGTGCGGGTAGGCGGAGAGGACGAGCTCCTCGATGCCGACGGCGGCGTACTCCTCGATGAGGTCGGCCACCTCCTCGTGGCTGCCGACGAGCGCGGTGCCCGCGCCGCCACGCACCAGGCCGACGCCGGCCCAGAGGTTCGGGTGGATCTCGAGCCCGTCGCGGCTGCCGTTGTTGAGCGACAGCATGTTCTGCTGGCCCACCGACTCGGAGCGCTTGAGGCCCTCCTGGACCCGGGCGATGTCCTCGTCGGAGATGCCGGCGAGCAGGCGGTCGGCCTCGGCCCACGCCTCCTCGGAGGTGTCGCGGGAGATGGTGTGGACGCGGAGGCCGTACTTCAGCGCCCGACCCTCCTGCTCGGCGAGCTCGCGGATCCACTCCACCTTCTTCGCGACCGCGGCCGGCGGCTCGCCCCACGTCAGGTAGACGTCGGCGTGCTCGGCCGCGACCCGTCCGGCGGCCGGCGAGGAGCCGCCGAAGTAGATCTCGGGGACCGGGTCGGGCAGCTGATGGAGGCGGGCGTTCTCCACCCGCAGGTGCCGGCCGGCGAAGGTGACCTCCTCGCCGGTCCAGAGCCGGCGCACGATCGAGAGGAACTCGCCGCAGCGCTCGTAGCGCTCCTCCTTGTCGAGGAAGTCGCCGTAGGCGCGCTGCTCGTGCGACTCGCCGCCGGTCACGACGTTGAGGAGCAGGCGTCCGCCGCTGAGGTTCTGGAAGGTGGCGGCCATCTGGGCGGCCAGCGTCGGCGAGGTCATCCCGGGGCGGAACGCGACGAGGAACTTCAGCCGCTCCGAGAGCGGGGCCAGCATCGCGGTGGTCAGCCAGGCGTCCTCGCACCAAGCACCAGTCGGGGTCAGCGCGGCCTCGAAGCCGAGCTGCTCGGCGCTGCGGGCGATCTGGCCGAGGTAGGGCACGCTCGCCGGTCGGCCGGCCGCGCCGTGCACGACGCCGTGGCCGCCGCTGACGACGTGGCGTCCGTCGCCGCCGTTGGTGGGCAGGAACCAGTGGAACTTCATTACAGTCCTTTCGAGTGTGACCTCAGGTGGTTTCGAAGCTCGTCGCTGCGCTCCTCGCCTCGCAACCACCAAGGGGTCAGAGCTGACCGTGGTTGGGCGGCGGGGTGCCGTCGACCACGTAGCGGCCGAGGTGCTGGACCTTCCAGGCGGCCGGGTCGTGGAGGGTGTGGGTGCGGGCGTTGCGCCAGTGCCGGTGGAGGTTGAGCGAGTCGAGCGCCGAGCGGGTGCCGGCGACCTCGAAGAGACGGCTGGAGACGTCGACGGCGACCGTGGCGGAGTGCGCCCGGACCGCGGCGACCGCCAGGCTGGCCATCGCGGCGGTGCCGGCGGTGAGGCCGTCGTCCGCGAGGTCGACGGCCCGGCCGGCCTCGCGCAGCAGCGCCTCCGCAGCGCGTACGCCGACCTCCATCTCGCCGAGCGCCTGCACGACCAGCGGGTCGTCGGCCGCCCGCTCGACACCGGCGTCCGGGTAGGGGCGCGACTTCGTGCGGACGAAGTCGGCCGCGTCCCGCAGGGCGGCGCGGGCGATGCCGACGTCGAGCGCGGCGTGCAGCACCTGGGCGAATGCGCCGTAGGTCTGGGGACCCTCGAAGGTCAGGTGGTACGGCGTGATGCGGGCGTCGTCGACGACCACGTCGTCCAGCTCGACGGTGCCGCTGGCGGTGGTGCGCTGGCCCATGCCGTTCCAGTCGTCGGTCACCGTCACGCCCTCGGCCGACCGCTCGACCCAGGCCACGTGGAGCGGGCCGGCGCCCGGCGCGGCCAGGGTGTCCCTGTGGGCCAGGACCGGGATCCAGTGCGCGAAGAGCGCACCGGTGCTGTAGCCCTTGGTGCCGCTGAGGATCCAGCGGCCCTGTCCGGCCGGCGTCAGCGACGTGCGGATGTCGCGGACGTGGCGGGTGCCGACCTCGGACTGCGCGTTGCCGAAGCGCTTGCCGGCCAGCACCTCGCCGAAGAAGAAGCGCTGCTGCTCGGGCGTGCCCTGGTGGCGCATCGCGTTGACGTAGACGAAGTGGCTGTGCGGCACCTGCGCGACGCTGGGGTCGCCGGCGGCGAGGATCCGGAAGACCTCGACCAGCACCTCGGTCGGCAGGTCCGCTCCCCCGTGCTCGCCCGGGACGGTGATCGCCAGCAGGCCGGAGGCGGAGAGCCGGTCGAGCTCGCCCTCGGGCAGGACCCGGTCGCGGTCGCGCTCGGGGGAGGTGGCGGCGAGGTCGGCGGCGATCTCCGTGGCGACGGCGATGGCCTCGCCGGCGGAGAGGATCGGGACGGCCTTTGCCTCGCGGAGTGGAGCGAGCGTCATGCGACTTGCTCCTGCTCGGCGGCCTCGAGCTCACGCACGATCGGCAGCACGTGCCGGCCGAAGTACTCGACCTCCTCCTGGAAGTGCAGGAAGCCGAGGAGGAAGAGGTCGACGCCGCGCCGCTTGAACTCGAGCATCCGGTGGGCGACCTGCTCGGGCGTGCCGACCAGGCCGGTGCGGAAGCCGTCGTTGTACTGGACGAGGTCGGCGAAGTCGCTGTCCTGCCACATCCCCTTCCTGTCACCGGTCGACTGGCCGGCCTGCTTCACCGCGTTGCCGAAGCCCTCGACGGCCTCGGGGTTGGCCTTGGCGATGATCTCCTCGAGGGTCGCGTGCGCCTCGGCCTCGCTGTCACGGGCGACCATGAAGCCGTTCACGCCGAAGCGGACCGTACGTCCGGCGGCGCGGGCGCTGCGGGTGACGCCCTCGATCTGCAGCTCGATGCCGTCGGGCGTGTTGCCGTTGGCGAAGTACCAGTCGCTCACCCGCCCGGCCATCTCCTGCGCGACGGAGGAGTTGCCGCCCTGGAAGATCTCGGGCAGCGGGCGACCGGGCAGGTCGAGCGGCTTCGGCAACATGTCGAAGTCCTTCAGCTGGAAGAAGTCGCCGCGGAACTGCGCGCTGTCCTCGGTCCAGATCTCGCGCACGTAGGAGATGAACTCCTCGGCCATCCGGTAGCGCTCGCCGTGCTCGAGCCAGCGCACGCCCATGGTGGTGGCCTCGTCCTTGAACCAGCCGGAGACGACGTTGATCGCGGCGCGGCCGTTGCTGAGGTGGTCGGCGGTCGCGATGAACTTCGCGAGCACGCCCGGGTGCCACATGTAGGGGTGGACCGCGGAGATGACCTTGAGCCGCTCGGTGGCCAGGAGCAGCGCGAGGCTGAAGCTGGTCGCCTCGTGCTGGTAGGCAGCGCCGTACGACGCGGTGTAGCGGACCTGCGTCAGGGCGTACTCGAAGCCGTTGTCCTCGGCCGTCCGGGCCAGGCGCTTGTTGTAGTCGTAGTCCCAACCGGTGCGCTGCTCGATGTCGGAGATCACCAGGCCGCCGGACACGTTGGGCACCCAGTAGGCGAACTTCAGCGGCTCGCTGCGGGTGGGGGTGGTGCTCATCTGCTCTCCTCGGGGACGGAGTCGGACGTCGGTCGAACGGGGACGATCAATCTCTAATCTCTATTGATCTTGTAGACAAAGGTAGCAGCGGTCCGGCCCGATCCCGACCACCCCGTCGCCCGGCGATGTCGAGGGGGTGAAAGGTCGGACCTGCCACGCAATGCCTGTCACCACCACGGGACAGTCGCGGGACAGGCCGGACCTTCCACCCCCTCCGGAGCCGGTGCGTAACCGGTCAGCTGGTGGAGCCCGGGTCGCCCAGGTCGCGGGGCGCGGGTCGGCCGTCGGCCCAGTCCTGGCGCCGGCGGGTGCCGCCGATCGACCAGGCGTACGGCGGCGGCGTGCCGTTGACGGCATGGGCGCCGACGACCCGCGCCTTGAGGATCCGCGGGTTGTGCGAGGCGACGGTGCGGGCGTTGCGCCAGTGGCGGTCGAGCGCCTGGGGCCGTGCGGTCGCCGAGGCGCCGAGCGCGTCGAAGATGTCCGACGTGGCGCGCAGGACCAGCTCGGAGACGACCACCTGCGCGGTGGAGGACTCGATCTCGCTGGCCTCGACGAGCGCGGCGACCTCCTCCGCGGTCCCCAGCGCCGCGTCGGCCACGGCCTGGACGCTGGCGGCGACCCGCAGCGTCGCCGCCTCGGCGGCGTACACCGCCGCGGCGATCTCACCGACGCGCGCCAGGACCTGGGCGTCGTCGCGCACGCGCGGGGCGTTGGCGTGGGAGAAGTTGCGCGTGCGGTTCTGCACGGCCTCGACCACGTCGGCCAGCGCCGCCCGGCCGATGCCGGTGAGCGTGGCCAGCAGGTTGAGCTGGTAGAACGCGGTCTGGAACGGGAAGCGCTCCTCGAACGGCAGCACGTGGTCGGCCGGGACACCGACGTTGTCGAAGGTCGACGTGCCGCTGCCGGTGCCCTTCTGGCCGAAGCCGTTCCAGTCGTCGGTGACGACCACTCCCGGGTCGCGCAGGTCGACGATGGCGATCGCGGTGTCCTCCTCGACCTCGTCGGGGTGCCCCGGCGTCGCGACCCGCGCGTGCACGTCGGCCCACTCGGCGAAGATGCTGCCGGTCGTGTAGTACTTCGTGCCGTCGAGCCGGTAGGAGCCGTCGGCGCGCGGACGCAGGACCGTGCGCGGCAGGTCGATGCTCGACCCGACCTCGGACCACGCGTTGCCGACCATCTCGCCGGCGACGAAGCGGTCGAACCACACGCGCTGGTCGCTGGTGCGGGCGTGGTGCCACAGCCGGTCCTCGACGAGGGCGAAGTGGCCGCGGAAGGCCTGCGGCAGGTTGGCGTCGACCGCCGCCAGCTCGATCCAGAGGTGAGCCAGCTCGACGAGGTCCAGGCCGCCGCCGCCGAAGGCCGTCGGGACGCGCAGCGCGCCGAACCCCTCGGCCTTCAGGCGGGCGACCGCCTCCGTCGGCAGGACGCCGTCGAGCTCGCGCTGCAGCGCGCCCTCGCCGATGGCCTCGAGGACGGGTGCCCACTGGGCGAGCAGGTCGCCGAGGGCCTGGCGCGTGGCGCCGTCATGGGTGTCGACGGAGCCGGCGGCGCGGTCGTCGCGGCCGAGGGTGGGCCGGACACGCAGGGTGGTCATGGGTTCAATCCTCCCGATTTGTATAGTTACTTAGTAGACTTTAGGTAATCGACCTCGGGAACCGGGAATCCGCGGCAGCAGGTTTTGCCGGGCACCCCGCGAGGTCGGCCACCGGAACACCCAGCGACAGCGCGAAGAGCAGGAGCCACAGGTGCGGATCGAACAACTGGAGTACCTCGCGGCGGTGACCGAGCACGGGTCACTGCGGCGGGCGAGCGAGGCCATGCACATCTCCCAGCCCGCGCTCAGCGAGGCGGTGACCAAGCTGGAGAAGGAGCTCGGCACCACGCTGCTGGACCGTCGCCGCACGGGGTCGCGGATCAGCCGGCAGGGCCTGGACCTGCAGCAGTTCATGACCGAGGTCCTCGAGGCGGTCGACCGGCTGCGACAGGCCGCGGGCCAGCAGTCCGTACGCCGCCGGGACCTGCGCATCGGCACGGTCAACACCGCGTCCTCGAGCCTGCTGGCGCCGGCGCTGCGCGACCTGCACGCCCGGCACGGCTCCGGCGGCGTCGAGGTGGTCAACGGCCGCCAGGCCGACATCCAGCAGGGCCTCGCCGAGGGCTCGCTCGACCTCGGGCTGGTCAACGTGCTGCCCGGTGACGAGGTGCCGCCGTCGCTGGTCGCGGACAAGCTCATCGAGGGCACACCGGTCGCGTGCCTGCGTGCCGACCACCCGCTCGCCGCCAAGGAGCGGGTCACCGTCGACGACCTCCGCGCCGAGCCGCACGTGCTGATGCGGCCCGGCTTCGTGATGCACCGCTACGCGCACCGCGTCTTCGCCGGCTCGCTGCCGGGGACGACGTACGCCACGGACGGCGCCGATCTCGGCAAGTCGATGGTCGCCGCCGGCCTGGGCATCTCGATCCTGCCGGACTTCTCGATCACCCACGACGCGCTCGTGCGCGCCGGGGTGCTCACCACCCGACCGATCCAGACCGACCAGACGACGGTGACGCTGCTGATGCTGCGGCGTCGTGTCGAGCGGGTCGCCGAGCCGCTGCGCGACCTGCAGACCGCGCTCGTCCGGCAGGCGCGGGCCTACCTCGCCTCGCTCGAGCTGCCGCCCACGGGTTCGGACCCGGCTCCGGAGGTGGCGGCGGTGACGCCGATCAGCAGCCGTGCACGAACTCTGTCAGCGCAGTGAGCTGACCGGGGTCGGTCGAGGGGATCACCCCGTGGCCGAGGTTGAAGATGTGGCCCTTGGCCGCGCGGCCCGCCTCGATGACCTCGGCGGCGCGCGCGGTCATCACCTCGGTGGGCGCGAAGACGAGCGTCGGGTCGAGGTTGCCCTGCACGGCGCGGTCCCCGACCAGCGGGATCGCCTGCTCCAGCGGCGTACGCCAGTCGACGCCGACCACGTCGGCGCCCGCCTCGCCCATCATGCCGAGGAGGTTGCTGGTGCCGACACCGAAGTGGATGCGCGGCACGCCGAGCTCGCCCGCCGCCGCCAGAACCCGTGACGAGTGCGGCATGACCGAGGCCTGGTAGTCGGCGGGGGTGAGCGCACCCGCCCAGGAGTCGAAGAGCTGGACCGCGGAGGCGCCGGCCTCGACCTGGATCCGGAGGTACGTCGCCGCGATGCCGGCGATCTTGCGCATCAGCGCGTCCCACACGTCGGGCGCCCCGAACATCATCGCCTTGGTCCGGGCGTGCTCCTTCGACGGCCCGCCCTCGACGAGGTACGACGCGACGGTGAAGGGGGCGCCGGCGAAGCCGATGAGCGGGGTGGCGCCGAGCTCGGCGACCAGCTGGCGCACCGCCTGCGAGATGTAGGGCACGTGCTCGGGCGTCAGGTCGGGGATCGCCTCGACGTCGGCGAGCGTGCGCACGGGTGCGGCCACGACCGGGCCGACGCCCGGCTTGATGTCCAGGTCGACGCCGACGGCCTTCAGCGGCAGCACGATGTCGGAGAAGAAGATCGCCGCGTCGACGCCGTAGCGGCGGACCGGCTGCAGGGTGATCTCGGTGACCAGGTCGGCGTCCATGCAGGACTCGAGCATGCCGATGCCCTCGCGCACCTTCAGGTACTCCGGGAGCGAGCGGCCCGCCTGCCGCATGTACCAGACCGGCGTGCGGGACGGCCGCTCGCCGCGGGCGGCGGCCAGGAACGGGCTGTCGGCGAGACCGGGGTGGGGCGTCTGAGCAGTGGCGGTCACGCCCGAATCTTCGCAGGTCAGGCGGCGTGGCGGCACATCGGCGGCGCGGAGGGCTGGCCTACTCTGGAGCAATGGTGGCCCGTCACGAGACCCACCCGGGCAGTGCTGCCGGGGCTGGGCCTGCGGAGTTCCGCGCAGCTGTGGAGTCGATGCGCCGGGCTTCGCTGCGCCCGGAGGTCTTCTGCGAGGAGATGCCCGCCCCGCAGCGCATCGCGCCCTGGTCGTCCGCGCTCAGCGCCGACGTCACCGTCGACGACGAGGACCTCGGCACCGGGCGGCTGATCCTGCTGCACGACCCGGCCGGCAACGACGCCTGGGACGGCACCTTCCGGTGCGTCGCCTACGCCCGTGCCGAGATCGACCCCGAGCTGGGCGCCGACCCGATGCTCGCCGCGGTCGGGTGGTCGTGGCTGACCGAGGCGCTCGAGGCGCACGGGGCGGCCTTCCACGCCGCGTCCGGCACCGTCACCTGCGTCACCACCGAGAGCTTCGGCGGGATGGCCGAGGAGCCCGGCACGGCGCAGGTCGAGATCCGCGCCTCCTGGACGCCCGCCGTCGACGAGGACGGCGCGCTCGACATGACCCCGCACGTCGAGGCGTGGGGCGAGCTGTTGTGCACGGCGGTGGGCCTGCCGCCGGTGCCCGAGGGCGTCACCGCCATCCCGAGCCGGCGCGGACAGCGCGGCACCTGAGCGATGGCCGACCCCGCAGACGTCGAACCCGAGACTCCCCCGCACGAGGAGGTCGCCGAGGCTCCCCCGGCACCCCTGCTCGAGCTGCGCGACGGCCTGCCCGAGGTCGTCGACACCGACGCCGGCCTGGCCGAGGCGTGCGCCGCGCTCACCGCCGCCACCGGACCCGTCGCGATCGACGCGGAGCGGGCGTCGGGCTACCGCTACTCCAACCGCGCCTACCTCATCCAGCTGCGCCGCGAGGGCGCCGGCACCTGGCTGATCGACCCGATCCCGATGTCGTCGCTCGCCCCGCTGCAGGAGGCGCTCGAGGGCGCGGAGTGGATCCTCCACGCCGCCACCCAGGACCTCCCCTGCCTGCGCGAGGTCGGGCTGACGCCGACCGGCCTGTTCGACACCGAGCTCGCCGGCCGGCTGCTGGGCTACCCCCGCGTCGGGCTCGCGACGCTCGTCGAGACGATCCTCGGCCAGCGGATGCGCAAGGAGCACTCCGCCGCCGACTGGTCGACGCGGCCGCTGCCCACGCCCTGGCTGGAGTACGCCGCGCTCGACGTGGAGGTCCTCCTCGAGCTGCGCGAGCACATGATCGGCGAGCTCGAGGAGGCCGGCAAGGCCGAGTGGGCCCGCCAGGAGTTCGAGCACCTGCTCGGCTTCGAGCCCGCGGTGCGCCACGAGGCGTGGCGTCGTACGTCGGGCGTGCACCGGCTGCGCGGCCGCCGGGCCCTCGGCGCCGCCCGGGCGCTGTGGGAGGCGCGCGACGAGATCGCCGCCGAGCGCGACGTCACCCCCGGCCGGATCCTCCCCGACTCCGCCATCGTCGTCGCCGCCACCGCGATGCCGACCGACCGCCGCGCGCTGCTGTCCACCCAGGGTTTCCACGGCCGCGGCGCCAGCCGCTACGCCGCCAGCTGGGTCGAGGCGCTGCAGCGGGTCCGCGCCATGTCCGAGGACGAGCTGCCGACCCGCGCGCCCCGCGGCGACGGGCCGCCGCACCCCCGCACGTGGGCCGACCGCGACCCGGTCGCCGACCGCCGCTTCAAGGCGGCCCGTGAGGCGATGCTCAACCTGGCCGAGGCCCACCACCTCCCGGTGGAGAACCTGCTCACGCCCGACTTCCTCCGCCGCCTGATGTGGGCCCCGCCGGCGACCCGCGAGCCCGCGGCGCTGGCCGAGGCGGTGCGCGGCCAGCTGGCGGCGTACGGCGCCCGGCCCTGGCAGGCCGAGGTCGTCACCGGCGCGCTGGTGGGCGCGATCCTGGGCGCCGAGCAGGAGTAGGCCGCTACTCCGAGGGCGACTCGGTCGGCTCGCTCGGCGACTCCGAGGGCGACTCCGAGGGCGACTCGGTCTCCTCGGGCGACAGGACGGCCTGCGAGGCCTGGTCGATCTGCTCGGTGATGAGCTCGAGGTCGAGCACGCCGGGCGCGGTGACGAGCCGCTCGAGCAGCGGCGTGACCGCCTCGGTCAGCTCGTCGCGCCGGTCGATGAACGGCGGCACCTCCATGTAGCGGATGCTCGCGTTGAAGATGCCGGAGTGCTCGGGCTCGAGGGTCGGGGCCAGGAAGTCCTCCGACGCGGCGACCTCGGTGTTGGCCGGAACGATGTAGCCGGTCGAGGCGACGGTGGCGATCGCGGCGTCCGAGACGGCGTAGGCGATGAAGTCGGCGGCGTCACCCTGCACCTGGGAGTCGCTGGAGAGGCACAGGCCGCTGATGTCACCGACGGTCGCGCGGGTGTCGATGATCGGCATCGGCAGCACGTCGAAGTCCAGGCCCTCGGCGTCGCGGAGCTCGGGGACGAGGTTGCGGAAGCCGGCGATCATCGCGAGCTCGCCGCGCTTGAACAGCTGCACCGGCGTCGCCCGCGCCAGCTGGGCGTTGGTCGGCGTGAGCGTGGGGTCGCGCAGGATCGCGAGCGTCTCGCTGAGCGCCTCGCGGGTGTTGTCGTCGGAGAAGCTCAGCGACGTGGGCTCGCGGTCGTCGTCGAACACCTCGCCGTCGCCGGAGTAGATGAACGGCGCGAGGCCCTGCAGGGTCGGGTCGATCCAGACGCCGCGCTTGTCGTTGCCGCGGCGCGAGGCGAACTGCGCCGCCGCCCCGAACTCCGCCAGCGTCCAGCGGTCGCGGTTGCCCTCGTCGTCGGCGGTGGGCACGTCGTACTCGCGCCGCTCCATCTTGTCGAAGTCGACCATCTGGGTGTTGTAGTAGATGACCATCGGGGAGACCGAGTACGCCATGCACTGCAGCTCGTCGTCCATCGCGAAGGCGTCGACCGCGTCGCGGGAGAAGCGGTCTCCGAAGTCCACGCCGCGCTCGTCGAGCAGCAGGCTGACCGGCTGGAGCGCGTCGGCGGCGACCAGCTGGCCGAGGTCGATGCGCGAGGTCAGGAAGGCGTCGGGTGCGTTGCCGGCGAGGACGTCCTCGAGCGCCGACTCGTGGTCGGGCCACGACTTCAGGGTGACCTTGCGGGTGCTGGAGGCGGCGTTGAAGGAGTCGACGACGCTCTGGAAGGCGGCGACCTCCTCCTCGCTGCCGTAGGCACCGAAGGTGACCTCGCGCGGCTTCACCGGCTGCTTCGACGTGGTCGGCGGCTTCGAGGGCTGCGACTCCGGCTCGGCGTCGTCGGTGCACGCGGCCGTGCCCAGCGCCACCGTCAGGGCGCAGCCGACCAGGGAGAGACGTCGCAGCAGCACGACGAAACCCTAGCGACCGAGTCCACGCACCGCTGCGACCACCTGCTCGAAGACCGCGCGGTCCAGCGCGGCGCCCTCGCGTCGTACGCCGTCGGGGTCGAGGTGGATCGGGCGGTCCAGCCGGACCTCGCTGGGTCGCCCCTGCGGGTCCCAGCCGCCGGTGCCGACGTCCATCCAGTGGCGGCCGAAGCGCGCCTCGTCCTCCGCGTCGCGGTCGTGGTCCTGGCTGCTGAGCATCAGCCCGGTCCAGCCGTCACCCTCGACGTCGAGGACCAGCACCGGTCGGTCCTTGCCCTGCGTCGGGTCGTCCTCGTAGGGCACCCACGCCCAGACCACCTCGCCCGGGTCCGGCTCGCCGTCGATCTCGGGCTCGTAGGTCGCCATGGCGCGAGAGTAGAGGAACGGCAGGGCGGGACGTGTGTGAGTGCGCCGGACCGGGAGCGCCTCACGGCGCGTGGCCGCTCGTAGCGGCTAATTTTGGGACCCGGGGCTGCCACAGCCCGACGCACTCGAGGACCATTTTAATCCTCTAGGCCAGTGTGTTGGCGATTTCCCCATGTCCGGCGGCCTCCAGCTGCTCCGACAGCTGGAGCATCCGGGCGATGTCGTCGTGGCTCGCCGCGCCGAGGGTGGCGCGACCGGCGGCGACGACGCGTGCGAAGGCGGCCGCCCGGAAGAGCGTGACGGCGAAGTCGCCGCGGGTGATGCCGCGCAGCACCTCGTCGACCATCCGGCGCAGCTCGTCGGGGCCGGGCGGGTCGGCGACACCGGCGACGACCCGGGCGACGTCCGCGCGGCGCTGGCCGGCGTCGTACTCCTCCGCGACCCGCTCGGGGTCGGCGTGCACCCAGGCGCGGAGGACGAACAGCCGCCAGAGGCTCCCGGCGAGCGTGTCGGCCGGGGCGCCGGACCAGACCTCGGCGAGGGTCTCGAGGCCCTCGCTCTCGGCGAGGTGCACGACCCGCTCCGCGACCGCGGGGTCGTCGGACTCCCGCGCGCCGCGGACCAGGACCGTCGCGGCCAGGTCACCCGCCTCCCGCACCTTCGCCGGGTCGGCGCCCCCGGCGATCTCGGCGAAGAAGCCGTCACCGGGTGTCATCGGACGGTGGTGGGTGCGACCGGTCATCGCCCCAGACTAGGCGGGCCCACCAGCCGTCGGGGCGGAACCGGGGCGGAGCCCGCGGGCCAGCGTCGGGATCATCACCGCGGCCGCGAGCAGGTGCAGCACGACTAGGGCGAGGCTGGTGCCGGGGCTGGCGCCGACCACGAAGGGCGGGACCAGCGAGGCCGCGGTGAGCCCCACCGCGGTCCGCACGAACCGGTCCGCCGGACGGGTGCTCCAGCGCAGGAGGGCGAGCGCGAGGCCGACGCCGACCAGGGAGAAGACGCCGGTCACGAAGGCCACCCCCGACACGGGGATCGACTCCCCGTCGTCCGGCACCTCGAAGCCCACCCCGGCGGCACGGGCGAGGGCCGCGCCCGTCGCGGTGGCCGCCATCGCGGCGACCGTGCCGAGCAGCCCGGTCCCCACCAGCCGGCCCGGGCGCTGCCGCGTCCGGCTGCGCGTCTCGATCGCGGTGTCACTCATCGCCGGCCTCCAGCCGCTCGGGCAGCCAGAGCCGCGGGAACTGGTCGGCGTCGAAGATGGTCACCTCGGTGACCTGGCCGCCGCTGATGCGGAGCACGTCGATCGTCAGCGGGAGGTACGCCGCCTCGTCCTCGCGCCAGAGGTAGTAGGCGACCGCCGGCTGACGGTTCACCGACGTGGCGACCGGGCGGAAGCCGGACATCTGCGGATAGCCGTCGGCGGTCCAGCTCGCCAGCACCGCCTCCCGTCCCACCACGAGGCCCTGCGAGGGCGGCATCGCGAACCGCACGTCGTCGCGGAGCAAGGTGGCGATCGTGTCGATGTCGGTGGCCACGCTGGCCTCGGTGAAGCGTCGTACGAGGTCGCGGTTGTCGGCGTCGTCCTCGCCGCCCGTCCACTCCTGCCGCTCGGCGGGCAGGTGCTCGCGCATCCCGGCGCGGGCCCGCTGGAGCGCGCTGTTGACCGAGTTCACCGAATCGCCGAGGAGCTCGGCCACGTCCTTCGCGGGCCAGCCGAGCACGTCGCGCAGGATCAGCGCGGCCCGGGCGCGCGGCGCGAGGTGCTGCACCGCGACGACGTACGCCAGCTCGATCGTCTCGCGGGCCACGGCGAGCGCCTCGGGCTCCTCACCTCCGGCTGCCGGCAGCTCGTCGAGCAGCCGGTCGGGGTAGGGCTGGAGCCACAGCACCTCACCGCCGGTCGCCGGCTCCGGGCGCCGCTTGGCGAGCAGGTCGAGGCAGGCGTTCGTGGCGATCCGGTACAGCCAGGCCCGGAAGGTCGAGCGGCCCTGATAGGTCTCCCGCCGCCGCCAGGCGCGCAGGAACGTCTCCTGCACGGCGTCCTCGGCGTCCTCGAAGGAGCCGAGCATCCGGTAGCAGTGCACGTGCAGCTCGCGGCGGTGCCGGTCGGCCAGCGACCAGAACGCCGGCTCGTCGACCCCCTCCAGGTCCGTCACGTCTCGCTCCTCCAGCTGTGCGCTCATCGCCCATCCTTCCGTCTCGTGGTCCTGACACACGTATGACGGCCGCGGGCGCGAGAACTCATCACTCAGGCGCGGTGCCGCCCGGTCCGGGGGTCGGGGCCGTCGGGCAGGGTGGCGAGGTCGACGAAGTCGCTGCACGCGTCGCGGATGTCGAGCGGCGTCGACGGCGGACCGGCGACCACCACCGCGAGCCCCTGCTCGCGCAGCCGGAGCAGCACCGGCATCGAGGAGGCGACGTCGCCGACGAGCACGACACCGTCGGCGGCGCAGTCGACCGCGAACTCCGGGGCGTCCATGGCCAGGGCCACCAGCGCCGGGTCCTGGGTGCTGCGGGTGCGGAACTGGTGGCGCAGCTGGATCCGGTGGCGGCGCAGCACCGGGAACCAATGGGCGACCGCGGCGGCGGACCAGTCGGCGTACGCACGCACGACGGCGACCTCGCCGAGGTCGCCGAGCACGCGGGACAGCGGCGGCCACGCCTCCGGCGCCACCGTCTCGGCATGGATCAGGACTCCCAGCCGCACCGCTCCCCACCCCCTGTCCCGGTGCGTAGCCTAGGGCCGCCGACGCGCCGGCGGCTCCCAATTTGTGGGTACGTCGCGTCGCTAGCGCGCGGCGCCCATCACCTTCCGGATGCGCTGGTCGCTGACCTTCTCCCGGGTGCCGAGCTGCTGGGCGAACAGCGAGACCCGGTACTCCTCGAGCAGCCATCGGGAGTCACGCAGGTGCTGCGGCAGCGGCTGGCCCTCGGGGAGCGCGGCGACGGCGTGCAGCCACGCCTCCTGCAGGCCGGACAGCTGGTCCATCAGCTGGCGGTCACGGGCCACCTGCCCGTCGAGGCGCTCGCGGCGGTGGGCCACGGCGAGGAGGTAGCGGGACAGGTCGCGCAGCCGCGAGACGCCCGCCTCGCCGATGAAGCCGGGCGCCATCAGCCGCGCCACCTGGGCGCGCATGTCGGTCAGCGCCGGGAGGGTCATCAGGTCGGCGCGCCCGGAGATCGCCTTGTCGGTGGTGCGCCACGCCTCCAGCACGCGCATCACGTCGTGCACCGCGGCACTCGTCCCCGCGGCCACCGCCTCGCGGGCTGCGGCCACCACGACGTCGTACGCCCCCTCGTCGCGCACGGCGGGGCGCGCGTCGACCACCTCGCCCACGATCGCCGCGCGGACGTCCTCGACGAGGTCGCCGACGGAGGGGTACGGCGACCCGACGAGGGCCAGCTTGGCCCGTTGGTCGAGACCCGCGTCGGCGAGCACGTCGTCGACCGAGCGGCCCGGGCCGAGCGCGAGCAGCACGAGCCGGCGCACGCCGAGGCGGTGGTGGGCGGCCGCCTCCTCCGCGGTCGCCAGCACCTGCAGCCCGACGGACGCGCCCTCGTCGACGAGCGCGGGGAAGCCGCGCACCTCGTGGCCGGCGCGGCGCTGCACGAACGACTCGTCGATCGTGCCGAAGGTCCATGCGGTCTGCCCGGTCGCGGTGACGCCGGAGTCGGCGGCGACGTCGGCCATCGCCTGCTCGAAGGTCGGCCGCAGCGGCTCCTTGAGCGCGTCGAGGTCCTTGCCGCGACCGGCCTCGGCGCCCTCCTCGGTCAGCACGCGGTAGGTCGGCTGCAGGTGCGCCGGCACCTTGGACCAGTCCCACGCCTCCCGGTCGATGACCAGGCTGCGGGTGCTGCGGGCGAAGCGTTCGAGCGCGTCGAGCAGCGGCTCCGCGCCCGGTGGCGTGGCGGCTAGGAACTCGCGGGCGGTGTTGGGCGCCGGCACCATCGCGACGCGGAGGTTCTTGGGCAGCGAGCGGATCAGCTCGGTCACCAGCTCCTCGCGCAGTCCGGGCACGAGCCAGGAGAAGTCGTCGGCCTCGATCCGGTTGAGGGTCGCGACCGGCACGTCGATGGTGAGCCCGTCGTCGGCCGAGCCGGGCTCGAAGTGGTAGCTGATCGGGAAGGTCAGCCCGGCCTCGTCGGAGTCGTGCCACTCGGTGGGGAAATCGCGCTCGCGCACCTCGCCGGCGGTGTCGTGGGTGAGCATCGCCGGGTCGAAGGTGAGCAGGTCCGGCCGCTTCTGGCGCGCGCGCTTCCACCACTGGTCGAAGTGCGGGCCACTGACCACGTCGGCACCGACCCGCTGGTCGTAGAACTCGAAGAGGGTCTCCTCGTCCACGACGATGTCGCGGCGGCGGGCGCGGTGCTCGAGCTCCTCGGCCTCCTCGAGGAGCCGGGCGTTCTCGCCCAGGAACCGGTGCCGGGAGTCCCACTCGCGCTGCACCAGCGCGTGCCGGATGAACAGCTCGCGGGCGAGCGGCGGGTCGACCTTGCCGTACTGAACGAGGCGGTCGGCGACCAGCGGGACGCCGTACAGCGTGACGCGCTCGCGCGCCATCACCGCGGCCCGCTTCCGCGACCAGTGCGGCTCGGAGTAGGTGCGCTTGACCAGGTGGGCGCCGAGGCGCTCGGCCCACTCCGGCTTGATCGCGGCGTTCTGGCGGGCCCACAGCCGCGAGGTCTCGACCAGCTCCGCGCTCATCAGGAAGCCGGGGTTGCTGCCCTTGAGCACGCTGCCGGGGAAGATCGCGAAGCGGGCGTTGCGGGCGCCGAGGTACTCCCGCATCGGCCGCCGCTCCCCCGGCTTGCCCTTCTCCCTCTCCTCGAGGGCGCCGATGTGGCTCAGCAGCCCGGACAGCAGCGCCTGGTGGATGCCGTCCTCGTCGTACGCCGCCCCGCCCTCTCCGGCATCGGTGGTTGAGGTGCGAGCGGAGCGAGCCTCGAAACCCCCGCCCTTGCCGAGACCCAGCTTCAGCTCCTTGCACACCTGGCGCAGCTGGGACTCGTAGTCCTGCCACTCCCGGATGCGCATGTAGTTGAGGTGCTCGCGCTTGCACATCCGGCGGAAGGCGCTCGACGACAGCTCCTTCTGCTGCTGCTTGACGTGGCGCCACAGGTTGAGCCAGGTGAGGAAGTCGCTGGACTCGTGCTTGAAGCGCGCGTGCTGCTGGTCGGCCTGCGCCCGCTGCTCCTCCGGTCGCTCGCGCGGGTCCTGGATGGAGAGCGCCGCGGCGATGATCAGCACGTCGCGCAGGCAGCCCAGCCGCTCGGCCTCGAGGATCATCCGGCCCAGCCGCGGGTCGATCGGCAGCCGGGCGAGGCGGCGACCGAGGTTCGTCAGCCGCGGTCCCTTCGCCCGCTGGTCGGCCTGCCGGCCGCCCCTCCGGGACGTCATACGGTCGGGGCGAGCGTCTGCCCCCTCCGTATGACGTTGCGCGGAGTCGTCGGTGGTGAGCGCGCCGAGCTCCTCGAGGAGGTCGGTGCCGGCCTTGACGTTGCGGCGGTCGGGCGGCTCGACGAAGGGGAAGCGGGCGATGTCGCCGAGGCGGAGCGAGGCCATCTGGAGGATCACGCTGGCGAGGTTGGTGCGCAGGATCTCGGGGTCGGTGAACTCCGGGCGCGCCTCGAAGTCCTCTTCGGAGTAGAGCCGGATCGCGATGCCCTCGGAGACGCGGCCGCAGCGGCCGGAGCGCTGGTTGGCCGAGGCCTGGCTGATCGGTTCGATCGGCAGCCGCTGCACCTTGGTCCGCACCGAGTAGCGGCTGATCCGCGCCACGCCCGTGTCGACGACGTACGCGATGCCGGGGACCGTCAGCGAGGTCTCGGCGACGTTGGTGGCCAGCACGACGCGGCGCACCGTGGACGGGTGGCTGGAGAAGACCTTGTGCTGGTCGGCGGCGCTGAGGCGGGAGTAGAGCGGGACGATCTCGAGCCGGTCTGACCTGAGGCTGTCGAAGGCGTCGGCGGTGTCGCGGATCTCCCGCTCGCCGGGCAGGAAGACCAGCACGTCGCCGGGTCCCTCGGTGGAGAGCTCCTTCACCGCGTCGAGGATGGCCTCGGTCTGGTCGCGCATCACCAGCTCCCCCTCGTCGTCCCGCTCTGCTTCTTCGGTTCCTGAGGAGGCGAGGGACGAGCCGTCTCGAAGGGCGAGCAGGGGGCGGTAGCGGACCTCGACGGGGTACGTACGTCCCGACACCTCGACCACTGGCGCGTCGAAGTGCGCGGCGAAGCGGTCGACGTCGATCGTGGCGCTGGTGATGACCACCTTGAGGTCGGGGCGGCGCGGCAGGAGGCGCTTGAGGTAGCCCAGCAGGAAGTCGATGTTGAGGCTGCGCTCGTGGGCCTCGTCGATGATGATCGTGTCGTACCTGCGCAGGTCGCGGTCGCGCTGGAGCTCGGCGAGCAGGATGCCGTCGGTCATCAGCTTGACCCGGCTGGCCTTCGACGTGCGGTCGGTGAAGCGGACCTGGTAGCCGACGACGTCACCGAGCTCGGTGCCGAGCTCCTCGGCGATGCGCTCGGCCACGGACCGGGCGGCGATACGGCGCGGCTGGGTGTGGCCGATCAGCTTGCCGCCACCGGCCGAGCCCTGGCCACGCCCGAGCTCGAGGCAGATCTTCGGCAGCTGGGTGGTCTTGCCCGAGCCGGTCTCGCCGGCCACGATCACGACCTGGTGGTCACGGATCGCCGCGGCGATGTCGTCGCGGCGCGCGGAGACCGGGAGCTCGGGCGGGTAGGAGATCTTCACAACGGGCGCCATTCTCGCCCACCGCGGCAACCGGATTAGCACCTGCCGCACCCGATGAACTTCCACCCGAGCGCGTGGAAGTCCATCGCCCGGATCGCCCGCCCACGCTCAGCCCCCGATGAACTTCCACCCAGGTGCGTGGAAATCCATCGGGCGGGACGCTCAGGAGCTGGAGCCGCTGTCCTCGTCCTCGGGCGGGGTGGTGGGCTGCAGCTGACCCGGTACGCCGCGGGGGCCGCCGAACATCGGGCCCCGGTCGTCGTCGTCGAAGCCGTCGCGTCCCATCGGCCCGCGGCGCTCCACCCAGCCGCCGCGGTCGTGGTCGTCGGTCGCCGCGTGGAAGACCGCGGTCCCGACGCCGCCGACGATGATGCCGGCCAGGGCGGAGGCGATCAGGGCGCCGAGGCTGAACGTGCGGTCGCCGCGCTGCTGGCTGCGCCACCTGCGGAACCGGCCCCACCCGGGTCCGGCCGCCGCGGCGGGGGGTGCCGCGGCGACCGGAGCGGCCGCGCCCGGAGCCCCGGCCTCGGGAGCCGGGGCGGCGGGAGCGGGGGTCGAGGGAGCTGCGGGGCCGTCGGACGGGTCCTGCGGGCGTACCGGCTGGGTCTCGTCGCCGGGCTTCTCGTTCTCGCTCATGGCAGGAGCGTGCGCCCGTGACCTGTGCGGGACCTGTGAGCGAGCCGTGAGATCGGGTCCGAGAAATCCGACGGAGATCGCCGGCCCGATGTCGAGGAGCCGCTGCTGGCTCCGTCCCCGGGGTGGACGCGGCCAGAATGGGCCGCACCTGACAAGGAGAACGAGATGCCCAAGTACCTGCTCCTCAAGCACTACCGCGGCGCTCCCACCGCCGTGAACGACGTGCCGATGGACCAGTGGACGCCCGACGAGATCGACGCCCACATGAAGTTCATGGACGACTTCGGCAAGCGGATGGAGGCCAGCGGGGAGTACGTCGACGCCCAGGCGCTCGCCCCCGACGGCGCCTGGGTGCGGGCGGACGACGCCGGCACCTCCCCGGTCACCGACGGCCCGTTCGCGGAGACGAAGGACCTCATCGCCGGCTGGTACGTCATCGACGTCGACGGCTGGGACCGCGCGGTCGAGCTCGCCACCGAGCTGTCGATGGCGCCCGGCAAGGACGGCAGGCCGATCCACGAGTGGCTCGAGGTGCGCCCGTTCTACGGTTCGCCGACCAGCACGCAGGACTGAACGCCCGGTGACCGTCCTGGACGCCGCGACCCTCCGGCCGCTCGTGCCGGCGGTGATCGGAGTCCTCGTCCGCCGCGGAGCCGACTTCGCGGCGGCCGAGGACGCCGTCCAGGAGGCGTTGGTCGACGCGTGGCGCACGTTCGGCGAGGACGGCTCAGCGGCGCCGCGCGACCTCAAGGGCTGGCTGGTCACCGTCGCGTGGCGGCGCTTCCTCGACGTCGTACGCTCCGACGCCGCGCGGCAGCGCCGTGAAGTGGTCGTCGACGCGGAGCCCGTGAGGGGACCCGCGGAGAACGCCGACGACACGCTGCGGATCTTCTTCCTGTGCGCCCATCCGGCCCTCACCCCGACCTCGGCGGTCGCCCTCACCCTGCGAGCGGTCGGCGGGCTCACCACGCGCCAGGTCGCCGACGCCTACCTCGTGCCCGAGGCGACGATGGCGCAACGGATCAGCCGGGCCAAGCGCACCATCGCCGCCCGGTCACTCGACCGACCGGGCGACCTCACCACCGTGCGTCGCGTGCTCTACCTCGTCTTCAACGAGGGCTACACGGGCGACGTCGACCTGGCCGCGGAGGCGATCCGGCTGACCCGTGAGCTCGCCGCTCTCGCGCGTGACCCGGAGACCGACGGCCTGCTCGCGCTGATGCTGCTGCACCACGCGCGTCGGCCCGCGCGCACCCGCGCCGACGGTTCCCTCGTCCCACTCGCCGAGCAGGACCGCGGGCTCTGGGACACCGCGCTCGTCGCGGAGGGCGTGGCCGTCCTCCAGGCCGCGCTCGCGCAGGATCGTCGCGGTGAGTTCCAGCTCCAGGCGGCGATCGCCGCGCTCCACGCCGACGCGCGGACCGCGGAGGAGACCGACTGGGTGCAGGTCGTGCAGTGGTACGACGAGCTGCTGGAGGTCACCGGCAGCCCCGTCGTCCGGCTGAACCGTGCCGTCGCGGTCGGCGAGGCCGACGGCGCCCGTGCCGGGCTCGCCGCGCTCGCCGAGGTCGATCCAGCACTCCCGCGCCACCGCGCCGCATCGGCGTACCTCCACGAGAAGGACGGCGACCTCGCGACCGCGGCGCGGCTCTACGCCGAGGCCGCCGCGCTCGCCACCAGCCAGCCCGAGCGGACGCACCTGACCAAGCAGGCGGCCCGTCTCAACAGTCCACCCAGGAAGGTGGTCGAGTAGACAGCCGACGCACAGGAAACCCACAGCAAACCTCGGCAGGATGCTGCCCATGCAGCAGCTCACCCGCCCTGACGGCTCCCCCGTGCGCGTCCTCGTCGTCGACGACGAGGTCAACATCGCCGAGCTCCTCGCGATGGCCCTGCGCTACGAGGGCTGGGACCTGCAGATGGCGCACACCGGCAGCGACGCCGTCGCCGCGGCCCGCGACTTCCGCCCCGACGCCGTGGTGCTCGACATCATGCTGCCGGACTTCGACGGCCTCGAGGTGCTGCGCCGGATGCGCGCCGACGGCAGCGACGTACCCGTGCTGTTCCTCACCGCCAAGGACGCCGTCGAGGACCGGATCGCCGGGCTGACCGCCGGCGGCGACGACTACGTCACCAAGCCGTTCTCGCTGGAGGAGGTGGTCGCGCGGCTGCGGGGCCTGATCCGCCGCGGTGGCACGGCAGCCCTCGCCGAGGCCGGCAACGTGCTCGTGGTCGGCGACCTGACGCTCGACGAGGACAGCCACGAGGTGCACCGCGGCGGCGCCGAGATCAGCCTCACCGCGACCGAGTTCGAGCTGCTGCGCTTCCTGATGCGCAACCCGCGGCGGGTGCTGAGCAAGGCACAGATCCTCGACCGGGTCTGGCAGTACGACTTCGGCGGCCAGGCCAACGTGGTCGAGCTCTACATCTCCTACCTCCGCAAGAAGGTCGACGCCGGCCGCGAGCCGATGATCCACACCATGCGTGGGGCGGGCTACGTGCTGAAGCCGGCCACATGAGGCGGCGCCTCGCCTCGCTCACCTCGAGGCTCGTCCTCACCGCCGTCGCGCTCGTGGTGGCCGTGTCGCTCCTGATCGGCGTCGCGGCGACGATCGCCATGCACAACCGGCTCACCGACCAGGTCGACGCCCAGCTCGACGAGGTGACCCGGCAGCTGCCGTTCCTCGTCAACTCGCTCGACGGGCCCGACCGTGGTCCGGGGCCACGCACCCGGCCGGGCACGGTGATCGCCGCCTTCGCCTCGGACGGCTCGTTCGACGACTTCGCCTACAAGGTCAACGTGGGTGCCGACGACAACCAGGCGCTCAGCACGAGCGCCCGCACCGCGCTCGAGGACGTCCCCGCCGACGGCCGGGTGCACGACGTCCACGTCCCCGGGCTCGGCGACTACCGCGTCCGGGCGACCGAGGCCACCAACGGCGTGGCCGTGGCGGGCCTCCCGACGGAGGAGGTCGACGAGGCCGTGCAGTCCCTCATCGGCTACGAGGCCGCGCTGATCCTCCTCGGCGCCGCGCTCGCCGCGGCCGGCGGGCTGCTGCTCGTACGCCGCCAGCTCGCGCCGCTCCGCGAGGTCGCGGCCACCGCCCACCGGGTCGCCGAGCTGCCGCTGGCCTCCGGCGAGATCGAGATGGCCGAGCGCGTGCCCGAGCGGCTCACCGACGAGCGCACCGAGGTCGGCCAGGTCGGCTCGGCGCTGAACTCGATGCTCGACCACGTCGAGGACTCGCTGGCCCAGCGGCACCGCAGCGAGCTCCAGGTGCGGCAGTTCGTGGCCGACGCGTCGCACGAGCTGCGTACGCCGCTCGCCACCATCGCCGGCTACACCGAGCTCGCCCGCCGCCGGCCCGAGACCAGCGGCACCGCGCTCGACAAGGTCGAGACCGAGTCGGCGCGGATGACCGGCCTCGTGGAGGACCTGCTGCTGCTGGCCCGCCTCGACGCCGGGCGGCCGCTGGAGCGGAGGACCGTCGACCTCTCCCGGCTGCTGCTCGAGGCGGTCGACGACGCCCGGGTCGTCGACCGTGAGCGGTCCTGGCGACTGGCGCTGCCCGACGAGCCGCTCGTGGTGACCGGCGACGAGGCGCGCCTGCACCAGCTGGTGAGCAACCTGCTGACCAACGCCCGCAAGCACACCCCCGCCGGCAGCACGGTGACCGTGACCGGCAGCGCCGAGGGCTTCACCGTCCACGACGACGGCCCCGGCTTCTCGGCCGAGCTGGCCCCACGCGCGTTCGAGCGGTTCACCCGGGGCGACGCGGCGCGCACGCGCGGCGGCGCCGGCCTCGGCCTGTCGCTGGTCGAGGCGATCGTCGGCGCGCACGGCGGCTCGGTCGCCCTCGCGAGCAGCCCCGGCGACACCACGATCACCGTCCGGCTGCCCCGTCCGCAGCCCTCGCCCCGGACGTAAACGAGAGTTACAGTTGCGCCCATGAGCCTGACCACACTCACCGACCGCGTCGTCGTCATCACCGGCGCCGGCAGCGGCATCGGCCGCGCGCTGTCGCTCCGCGCCGCTCGGCACGGGGCGCTTCTCGCGCTCTCCGACTGGGACGCCGAGGGCCTCGCCGAGACCGTACGACAGGTGGAGGCCGTCGGGGCGAAGGTGCGCCACGACGTCGTCGACGTCTCCGACCGGTCCGCCGTGCGCGACTGGGCCGCCGGCGTCACCGAGGAGCTCGGGCGGGTCAACCTCGTGGTCAACAACGCCGGCGTGACCGCCACCGGCGACTTCGCCGACCTGACCTACGACGACCTGGAGTGGATCGTCGGCATCAACTTCTGGGGCGTGGTCCACGGCTCGAAGGAGTTCCTCCCCCACCTCATCGCCTCCGGTGACGGCGCGCTGGTCAACGTCTCGTCGCTCTTCGGGCTCGTGTCGGTGCCCGGCCAGTCGGCGTACAACGCCACGAAGTACGCCGTCCGCGGGCTCACCGAGGCGATCCGCGAGGAGATGCTGGTCGGCGGCCACCCGGTCACCGTCACGTGCGTGCACCCCGGCGGCATCCGCACCGGCATCAGCCGCAACGGCCGCAAGGCCGCCGGGCTCGACGGCTCGGCCATCGACGCGCTCTTCGAGAAGAAGCTCGCGAAGATGTCGCCGGACCGCGCGGCCGGGATCATCCTCGACGGCGCGCTGTCCGGGAAGGCCCGGGTCCTCGTCGGCCTCGACGCCCACGTGGTCCACCACTTCGCCAAGCTCGCCGGCTCGCGCTACCAGGACGTCGTCGCCCGGGTCACCTCACGCATGCCCCTCCGCTGACCGGGCACTTCCTTCCCGTCCCGGGTGCCGACCGGGCACTTCCTCCCCGTGTTGCGCGAGGAAGTGCCCGGTCGATCGTGCTGACGGGGATGAAGTGCCCGGTCACCTAAGGTCGGGGTCGTGAGCACGCACCCCTCGGGAACACGCATCCGCTGCGAGATGACGAAGTGGGGCGACCGCCCGCACTGGCAGTTCGACGGGATCTACCTCGGGGCGGACGAGCACGGGGAGTGGCTCGGGTTCCCGCAGGGGACGCACAACCACCGGCCGGGGTTCGAGTTCCACTCGCAGGTCGACGCGGTCACCCTCGTGCCGGCCGGAGGGTGGTACGCCGCCACCTTCCACGCGCCCGGCATCTGGTGCGCGATCTACGTCGACGTGACGACCCCCGCGGCCTGGGACGGCGACGTGCTGCGTGCGGTGGACCTCGACCTCGACGTCATCAAGATGTCCGACGAGCACCTCTCCGACCCCCTCGAGTGGATGGCCGGCCCCGGCGAGACCTTCGTCGACGACGAGGACGAGTTCGAGGAGCACCGGGTCGACTTCAACTACCCCGAGGGCGTGGTCACCGCGGCGCAGGCCAGCTGCGACGAGCTCAAGCGGGCCGTGCGCGCCGGCGAGGCGCCGTACGACGGCACGCACGAGCGCTGGCTCGCCGAGCTCAGTCGACTCGCTCTTTCCTGAGCGCGCGCCGCTCGGCCCGCGTCATCGCCCGGAACGGCCCGACCAGGCGAGGTCCGGCGAGCCGGCTCTCCAGCTTGCGGGCCTCGCGCTTGAGCGGCTGGGCGACGTACTCGCCCAGGATCACGCCGGAGGCCAGCGCGATCGCGACCGAGATCGCGGTCATCAGCGCGAGGATGCCCTGCGAGACGAGGTAGCCGCCGTTGGCGAGGTAGGTCAGGCCGCGGTAGATCGAGAGGCCGGGCAGGAACGGCACGATCGCCGGGACCGCGACGACGAGCGGGGGCACGTGCACCCGGCCCGCGACCGAGTAGGCGACCAGGCCGATGAAGAACGCCGCGGCCGCCGCACCCATCGTGCGGTCGAAGCCGCCGAGCTCGACCGCCTGCGAGATGAGCGCCGCCACCGCGGTGATCACCGCGACCGGCAGCACCGCCCGGCGCGGGGCGTAGCACGCGACCGAGAAGGCGGCCGCCGAGACGGCCGCACCGGCCAGCAGCGCAGCGGCGGCGAGCGGCGAGGACCCGTCGAGGCGACCGAGCTGGCCCGGCACGAGCTGGCCCAGCGGCATGCCGAGCCCGTCGGCGAGCGAGATGCCCACCGCCACGCCCGCGATGATGCCGGCGGTGGCCATCATCGCCTCGATCAGGCGGGCCCCTGAGGTGAGGTAGAAGCCGGTCAGGGCGTCCTGCACGGCGCCCATCAGGCCGATCCCGGCGAGCAGCATGATGATGTTGGCCGTCACGACCAGTGACTCGTCGACCTCGATCGGGGTGGCCGCGACGCCTGCGGCGAGCAGCGTGGCGATGACCCCGCCCGCGACCTGGAGGTAGAAGAACGGCAGCCGGCGGCGGGCCATGACCAGCTGCACCCGGTCGATGATCACCGCCGCGAGGGCGGCGACGGCCGACACCACGAGCCCGCCGCCGAGGAACACGCCGACGCCCGCGGCCATCACGGCCCAGGCGACGGTGACGGCCCAGCGCGGGAGGACGTGGCCGAGCGAGACGATCGTGGCCATCCGCGAGCGGGCGAGGTAGAGGTCCGCCTGGTCGGTCAGCACGTCGCGGACGAGGTGGTCGACGGCGGTGAGGTCCTCGTAGTCGATGTCGCGCTGCCGGACGTGCCGCAGCATCAGCATCGGTACGTCGTCGGGGGTGCGCTGGTAGGTCATCGACAGCGCCGTGAACGTCACGTCGATCTCGGCCTGCCGGAGCCCGAGGTGGTCGGCCACCGACCGCATCGTCGCGGTGACGTCGGCCGCACCGGCGCCCGACGACAGGAGCATCTCGCCGATGCGCAGGCAGAGGTCCATCGTCAGGTGGACCTCGCGCGCCCGCTGCGCCTCCTCCTGGGCCTCCTCCTCGGCCACCCGGACCTCCTCGGCGGCTCGATCCGGCTGCTCGATCTCGTCCACGCGGACATGGTGGCACCCCGGGCGGTCGGCCCGGCAGGGTGGTCCGCGGGGCCCGGGTCGTCCCTAGAGTTGGGGTCATGCGCATCGACTTCCACGCCTCCCCCGAGCCCACGCTCGGCGTCGAGTGGGAGCTCGCGCTCGTCGACCCGCACACCCGTGACCTGGTCAACCGGGCCTCCGACCTCGCCGACCGGGCGGCCCAGCGGCTCGACCGGCCCGAGCGGCTGCACAAGGAGCTGCTCCGCAACACCGTCGAGGTCGTCTCCGGGATCTGCCACACCGTCGGCGAGGCGGTCGACGACCTCACCGGCACCCTCGGCGTGGTGATGGAGGCCGCCGACGAGCTCGGCGTCGACCTGATGGGCGCCGGCGCGCACCCGTTCGCTGACTGGTCGCACCAGCAGCTCACCGAGGGCCACCGCTACGAGGAGCTGATCAACCGCACGCAGTGGTGGGGCCGGCAGATGCTGATCTGGGGCGTCCACGTCCACGTCGGGATGCCCGAGCGCGACCGCGTGATGCCGGTGCTGTCGGGGCTGCTGACGACGTACCCGCACCTGCTCGCCCTCTCCGCCAGCTCGCCGTACTGGGCGGGCACCGACACCGGGTACGCCTCCAACCGGGCGCTGATGTTCCAGCAGCTGCCGACCGCCGGGCTGCCGTTCGCCTTCGACACGTGGGAGGCGTTCGAGCGCTGCATCGCCGACCAGACCACGACCGGGATCATCGAGTCGATGGCCGACGTGCGGTGGGACCTGCGGCCTGCGCCCCACCTCGGCACGCTCGAGCACCGGGTCTGCGACGGCGTGTCCGACGTGCGCGAGCTCGCCGCCGTGACCGCGCTCGTGCACTGCCTCGTCGTCGACCTCGACGCACGGCTCGTCGCCGGTGAGCAGCTGCCGACGATGCCGCCGTGGCAGGTGCAGGAGAACAAGTGGCGCGCCGCGCGCTACGGGCTCGACGCCATCGTCATCCTCGACGACCGCAACCGCGAGCGGCTGGTCACCGACGACCTCGACGACCTGCTGGAGCGGCTCACGCCTGTCGCCCGCAGGCTCGGCTGCGAGGACGAGCTGCGCTCCGTCTCCGAGATCCCCGAGCGGGGTGCCTCCTGCGACCGGCAGCGGCGGGTGGCCGCCGCCCACCACGGCGACCTCGTGGCCGTGGTCGACTCCATCGTGGCGGAGCTGCGGGACTCGCTGGGCCGCTGACCGCCGCTGACCGCTGCGCCGTCGCGGCGTGGTGGGGTTGTGGCCGTCGTCACCGGGCGGGAGGATCAGCCCACTGCTCACGAGGAGGGCGCGTGGTCAACCCGATCGATCCGACAGCAACGGGGTTCCTGCTCGCGGAGAACCGCAACATGCCGATGCACGTCGGGGGCCTCCAGCTCTTCGAGAAGCCCGAGGGCGCGGGGCGTGGCTACGTCCGCGAGATGTACGAGCAGATGCGCGACGTCGACGAGATCGCGCCGCTCTTCCTCAAGCACCCCCACCGCTCGGCGCGTACGGCGGGGCAGCTGGTGTGGCAGCCCGACGAGCAGTTCGACATCGAGCACCACGTCCGCCACAGCGCGCTGCCCAAGCCCGGCCGCGTCCGCGAGCTCCTCGAGCTGTGCTCGCGGCTGCACAGCACCCGGCTGGCGTGGGAGCGCCCGCTGTGGGAGGCCCACGTCATCGAGGGCCTGCGTGACGGCCGGGTGGCGATGTACACCAAGACCCACCACGCGCTCGTCGACGGCGTCTCGGCCATGCGGCTGCTCGCAAGCGTGCTGTCGACCGATCCCGACGAGCGCAACATGCCCGCCCCGTGGGGCAAGCGCCCGCGCAAGCCCCAGGAGCCGGAGCCGAGCGACGGCGGCGCCTCGCTCTCCGACGTCTCCGCGACCACGGTGCGTACGGCGCTCGCGCTGGCGTCGGAGGCAGCCGGGATGCCCGGCGCGCTGATCCGCACCCTCAACAAGAGCGTGCGCAACGAGACCTCCGCGCTGTCGCTCTACGCCCCCCGCACGATGCTCAACCAGAACATCACCGGCTCGCGCCGCTTCGCCGCGCAGGACTGGCCGGTCGAGCGGCTGCGGGCGGTCGGCAAGTCCACCGGGACGACGATCAACGACGTGGTGCTGGCGATGGTCAGCGGCGCGATGCGCACCTACCTCGCGGAGATGGACGCGCTGCCCGAGACGACGCTGATCTCGATGGTGCCGGTCGGCCTGAACGCCAAGCAGTCCCAGCTCGCCTCGGCCGACGGCGGCAACGCGGTCGGCTCGGTGATGGTCCAGCTCGGCACCCACCTGCCCGACCCGGCCGACCGCCTCGACGCCATCCACCGCTCGATGAAGGACGGCAAGGAGAGCCTCTCGGCCATGACGCCCGCCCAGATCCTGGCGATGAGCGCGCTCGGCCAGGCGCCGGCGATCCTCGGACCGCTCTTCCGGATGCAGGGCATCGTGCGACCGCCGTACAACCTCATCGTCAGCAACGTCCCCGGCCCCCGCACCACCCACTACTGGAACGGCGCGAAGCTGGTCGGCACCTACCCCCTGTCGATCCCGATCAACGGCATGGCGCTCAACATCACCTGCACGTCCTACGACGGCAAGATGTGCTTCGGCCTCACCGGCTGCCGCCGCACCGTCCCCCACCTCCAGGTCCTCCTCCAGTACCTCGACGACGAGCTGAACGCCCTCGAGAAGGCCGCGGGTTGAATGGCGCTCGCTCCGCTCGCGCGTGCTCGTCGCCCCGGAGAACGTCGTCTTCCCTCCTCGCTCCCAAGCTGTCTCGCTGCGCTCGTCGCGCTTGCTCGCTCGTCAGTCCAGACGACGTGGGGCGACGAGCGCGTGGGTTGAGGTCACAGGACCTCTAGTCCTCCGCCCAGCTGGTCGGCGACGGCGCGGAGGCGGGCGTGGGTGATGTCGGCGACGGTGGGGAGGCCGGCGAGACGGGCGTTGGAGCCCTCGCGGGTGGGCTCGGTGGAGTTGATGCTGATGCAGCGGCGGGTGCCGCCGTCGGCGAGGTTGGCGAGAGCGACCGCGTGGCCGGTGGTGCCGCTGCCGGCGAACGGGTCGAGGACCACGACGTCGTCGGGGAGCGTGGCGAGGATGCGGCGGACCAGGCCGGTGGGCTTGGGGGACTCGAAGACGTGGCCGACGAGGGCCTTGAGCTCGGCGACCGCGGTGTCGGTGGACCCGATCTCCTCCGACAGCCAGATCGTCCGCAGCTTCTTGCGGCGTCCGCCGTCGCGGTGCAGCCAGTCGCGCTGGAAGATGTCGGCGCGCTCGCCGCTGCGACCCCGGATCACCCGGCACTCGAGGTCGTCGGGGCGCTCGTCCACGCGCGGCCGGGACCAGCGCCAGACGGCGGGCCGCCCGTCGCCGAAGACCGGGGTGAGCGCCTGGCTGCCGGGGAACTCGGCGGTCGCGACCCGCCCGCTGACGGGGTCGCCGTACAGCGGGAAGTGCAGCGTCGGCGCGGTCAACGGGTTGAACTTCTTGTTCGTGTTGCGCAGCGGCAGGTAGCGGAAGCGCCGCCCGTCGTCGGTGCTGAGCGGGAAGTCCGACTCGTCGACCGACTCGGTGGTGCTCGCGTCGACCGCGCACACCGCGAGGTCGCGGGCGTACGCCAGGACGTACTCGTGGCTGGTGGCGAAGCCGCGTCCGAGCTGGCGGCCCTTCGGGTTGAGGTTGACCACGACCTGGGCGAGGAAGTTGGCCTCGCCGAAGACCTGGTCCATCAGCAAGCGCAGGTGCGCGGCCTCGTTGTCGTCGATGGAGACGAAGACGGCGCCGTGCGGCGCCAGCACCTCCCGCACCGCCTCGAGCCGGGGCCGCATCATCGCCGTCCACGCCGCGTGCCGGCGGGCGTATGGATCGGCGTGGGAGCCGTCGCGGAAGCGGTCGGCGTAGGCGAAGTCGTTGCCGGTGTTGTACGGCGGGTCGGTGTAGACCACGTCCACCGAGCCGGGTGCGAGGCGGGGCAGCACGTCGAGGTTGTCGCCGGCGTGGAAGGTGTTCCACGTGGGGGCGTCGGGCTCGTCGGGCACGACCGGCAGCCTAGGCGGTGCCTCGACCCGCTGATCCCAATATTCCCACCAGTCCCAGTGCGTCCTTTACTGTGGAGCGCGTGCCTGCCAACGCCTTTCACTCCCCGTCCGCCAAGCTGACCCGCAGCCGGCTCCTCACCACGGCCACCGTCGGCGTGCTGATCGCCGGCCTGGGCGTCGGTCCGTCGGTCGCCGACGACGGCGGCTCGCAGGGCGCGGACCGCGTGCAGAAGGCGACCGCGTCGGCCGCCAAGGACGGCTACCGCGGCCGCAACCAGACCTCCGACGGCAAGCCGGGCATCGTCGTCGGACCGGAGGTGAACCTGCGCGGCAAGGCCCAGGTGAAGAACGACGTGAGCTACGAGATCGCGCCCGGCGTCACGCTGCGCGAGTGGGACCAGGTGGACGGCCGCCAGCCCGTCGGGCAGGTGCGGATGAACCTGGTCACCGTCAACCTCGACGCCCCCAACATCACCTTCGAGGAGCTCTCCCCCACCTACGTCACCAGCCGCAAGAAGGTCAGCCAGTTCGGCTCCTGGAACGGCGCGCTGACCGCGGTCAACGGCGACTTCTTCGACATCGGCCAGACCGACTCCCCGCTCGGCGTGACGATCAACCGCGACCGCGGCATCCTCGGCGGCTCCCGCGACGGCTGGATCCCCGGCGTGAACTCGACCCTGTGGTTCGACGACGCCGGCCCGCACGTGAGCCCGCTGAGCCTGCAGTACACGATCCGCCAGCGGAAGGCGTGGAAGGTCAGCGGCATCAACCACCCCGCGATCCCGGCCGGCGAGATCGGCGTCTTCACCTCCGACTGGCACCGCACCGAGGGCTACAAGGTCACCTCGGGCAAGAAGCGCGCCCGCGAGGTGATCGTCCGCAAGAACCGGGTCATCTCCAACCGGCCGAAGCTCTCCAGCGGCAAGAAGATCGGCAAGAAGGACCGCGTCCTGATCGGCACGGGCAGTGCCGCCGGCAAGCTCAAGACCCTCAGGAAGGGCAAGAAGATCACGCTGTCGAAGCGGATCGAGGGCGGCAGCCCGAAGTTCGCCATCAGCGGTGACCGGCCCCTGCTGGTCAACGGCGTGCGGACCGTCATCAACAACACCATCGCCCACCCGCGCACGGCGGTCGGCATCGACGCCGACGGCCGCAAGCTCCTCATCCTGGTCGTCGACGGGCGCTCGGCCGTGAGCCGCGGCTACACCATGGTCGAGCTCGCCGACATGATGACCGCCCTCGGCGCGGAGAACGCGATCAACTTCGACGGCGGCGGCTCCTCGGCGATGTACACCCGCACCGGCACCGGCGCGATGGGCATCGCGAACGAGCCCTCCGACGGCAACGAGCGCCTCGTGGCCAACGCCTTCGGCGTCGTCTACCACGCCGAGCTGCCGCCGGTGGTGCCGATCCTGCCGCCGACCCCCACGCCGACGACGCCTCCGCCGACAACCCCGACGCCGACGGTCCCGCCGACCACCGCGGCGACGCCCTGACGGACGCCGCCCGGCGGGTGGCTCAGGCGTTGGGCGCGGCGAACACCACGACGTAGGTCATCGGGGCCAGGCACTGCTTGTTGGTCTTCGGGATCTTCGCGACGACCTGGAAGCCCGCCTCGCCGGCCTCGATCGCGACGGAGCGCGGGCCCTCGCAGCCGATGGCCACCGTGGCGGCGTACGGCGTCGAGTCCGGCGCCTGCTGCGCCTGCTCGGTCGCGGTCTGGGAGACGACGTCGCCGAAGCCGCGGTCGAACTGGGACGCGAAGTCGGCCTTGGCCTGGTCGGTGTCGAGCGCGAACGCCATCTCGGAGACCGACCCGCCGGCCTCGGTGCCGCTGACGACGACCGCCTCGGTCACGCCGGCCGAGCCGGTCGCGGTGAGGGACTCCCCCGACGCGGAGCCGCTCTCGGGCTCCGGCGACTCGGTGGGGGTCTCCGTCGGGGTCTCGGTGGGCGCGTCGGGCGACGTG
Organism: Nocardioides sp.; assembly: GCF_041913365.1. GTDB lineage: Bacteria > Actinomycetota > Actinomycetes > Propionibacteriales > Nocardioidaceae > Nocardioides. Next base: position 71,048 of record NZ_JAYSFM010000009.1, on the reverse strand, counting down.
CTCGACGACGCAGCCGGGTCGGAGGCGGTGTCGTCGCCACCGTCGTCACCGCTGCAGGCCGTGAGCGTGGTGGCCAGGACCAGCCCGGTGACGAGCGCGGCCAGGGACCTGGTCTGGGTGCGTGCGCCCGGGAGACGCGGTGAGGTCTTCATGGTGATCCGACGATAGCCAACCCCGGACGGCTCCCCGGGCAGGCGCGGCTCGCGGCGGTCCGGGTGGCCGTCGCCGTCCGCGCACTGGCAGGCTGGCGGCATGACCCAGCAGGAGCGCGTGCCGGAGCCGGTGCCGGAGCCGGTGCAGGAGCCGGTCAGGGAGGCCGTGCGCGAGTACGCCGCCCGCCAGCCGCAGCTCACCGCCGCCACCGCCGGCTACGTCGAGCTGATCCGCACCCTGCTCGACGACGCCGGCATCGACTACCTCAGCGTCACCGGCCGCACGAAGAGCGTCGCGTCGTTCTCCGCGAAGGCCAACCGCACCGAGGGGGACCACCCGCTCTACCCGGACCCGCTGGAGCAGATCACCGACCAGATCGGTGTCCGGGTGATCACCTACGTCCACAGCGACGTCGCCGCGGTGGCCGAGCTGCTCGCCGAGGAGCTCACCCTCCTCGACGACCGCGACCTCGGCGAGGAGACGGCCCGCTCGGGCCGCTTCGGCTACGCCAGCCGCCACCTGCTCGTCCGGGTCCACGACGACGGCCAGCACGACGACCTCGCCGCCCACCGCGCCAGCGTCCAGGTCCGCACCGTGCTGCAGCACGCGTGGGCGGAGTTCGAGCACGACATCCGCTACAAGGGCAACGTCCCCGAGGACGCCGCCGCCGACCTCGACCGGCGCTTCACGCTCGCGGCCGGGCTGATCGAGCTGGCCGACCGCGAGTTCGCGACGATCCGCGAGCGCATCCAGGCAGCGGCGCCCGGCAGCCAGACCGAGGTCGACGCGGACCAGATCGTCGGGCAGGAGCTCGCCACCTTCCTCGCCGGCCACTACAGCGACGCCGGCTGGTCGCACACCGACCACTACGACTGGATCGCCGACCTCCTCGCCCAGCTCGGCATCGACACCATCGACGACCTCGACGACCTGCTCACCTCCGTCGACGCCGACGCGGTGATCCGGCGGATGGGCTACCGCTACCCCGCCGGTGCCGTACGCCGCCTCGACGACGCGCTGCTGGCCATCTTCGGCGAGCAGTACGTCACCCTCGAGGGCAACAGCCACCGCGTGCCCAAGCTCCGCGCCCGGCTGGAGAAGCTGACCACGCCGGAGAACTGAGAGGCCCCCTCAGGTTCGCCCCCTAGGGTCGTACCCATGAGCCGCCCTTCCTGGACGACTGTCACTCCGATCCTCGCAGGCGTGGCGCTCGTGCCTGCGTGGTTCGCCCACCCCGATGGCGCTCTCGTGCTGAGCCTCCTCGCGGTCCTGCTGGTCGCCGCCGTGCTCGCCGCGGTCCACCACGCCGAGGTCGTCGCGCACCGGGTCGGCGAGCCCTACGGCTCGCTGGTGCTCGCGGTCGCGGTGACGATCATCGAGGTCGGGCTGATCGTCACGCTCATGGTGACCACCGACAAGGACACCGCGGGCCTGGCCCGCGACACCGTCTTCGCGGCGGCGATGATCACCGTCAACGGCATCGTCGGCATCTCGCTGCTGGTCGGCGCGCTCAAGCACCACCTCGCGGTCTTCAACCCCGAGGGCACCGGCTCCGCGCTGGCGACGGTCATCGCGCTGGCGGTGGTCTGCCTGGTCCTGCCCTCGGTCACCACCTCGCAGCCCGGCCCGGAGTTCACCGGCGCCCAGCTGGCGTTCGCGGCCATCGCCTCGCTGGCGCTCTACGGCATGTTCGTCTTCACCCAGACGATCCGGCACCGCGACTTCTTCCTGCCGGTGACCTCCGCGCAGCACTCGCCCCTTGTCTCGGACGGGCCGGTCGCCGGCGCCGGTACGCCGAGCCACGGCGGCGGCTTCGAGCACGCGCCGGTCGACCTCGACGAGGACGGCCATGCCGACCCGCCGACCGACCGGGCGGCGCTCACGAGCCTCGGCCTGCTCGCGCTGTCGCTGGTCGCCGTCGTCGGGCTGGCCAAGGTCGAGTCGCCCGCGATCGAGTCCGGCGTGGAGGCCCTCGGCTTCCCGCACGCCGTGGTCGGCGTGGTGATCGCGCTGCTGGTCCTCGCGCCCGAGACCATCGCCGCGGTGCGGGCCGCCGCCCGCAACCGCGTGCAGGTGAGCCTCAACCTCGCCCTCGGCTCGGCCATGGCCTCGATCGGCCTCACCATCCCCGCGATCGCCGTCGCGTCCATCTGGCTCGACGGTCCGCTCGAGCTCGGCCTCAACCAGCTCCAGACCGTGCTGCTGGTCCTCACGGCCGCGGTCGCCATCCTCACCGTCGTACCCGGCCGGGCGAAGCCGCTCCAGGGTGGCGTCCACCTCGTGCTGCTGGCGGCCTTCCTGTTCCTGACCGTCGCGCCCTAGCCCCGAGACGCACCGCGGCCCGGCAGGAGTCCTGCCGGGCCGCGCGAGCGAGTGGGATCAGCCGAAGTACTTGGCGTAGATCTCGTCGTAGGTGCCGTCCTCGCGGAGGTCGGCGAGGACGCCGTTGATCTCGCGGAGGAGCGGGATGTTGCCGTCCTTCTTCACCGCCATGCCGTACTGCTCACCGGTGTCGAACTCCTTGGCGAGCTTGAGCCGCGGGTTGTCGGAGACGAACTGGCCCGACACGGTGTTGTCGAGCATCGCGGCGTCGAGCTCGTCAGCCGCCAGCGCGGCCTGCAGGCCGGCGGCGTCGTCGAAGGTGACCACGTCGGTGGAGTCAGGGGCGAAGTCGCTCAGGTAGGTCTCGCCGGTGGTGTCCTTCTGGACGCCGACCCGCTGGCCCGCGAGCTCGTCGATGGTGTCGAGGCCGGACCCGCGCGGCGTGATGAGCGCCTGCTTGGCGTCGAAGTACGGGCTGGAGAAGTCGAGCACACGCGCCCGCTCGCCGGTGATGGTCATCGCCGAGATCGCCACGTCGCAGACGTCGGCGTTCAGCGAGTCGCCCGACGTGATGTCGTCGAAGGAGGAGTCGATCACGTCGAGGTCCACCTTCAACGCGTCGGCCACCTCGCGCACCAGGTCGATGTCGAAGCCGGTCGGCTTGCCCTTCTCCTCGTACTCGAACGGAGCGTAGGGCGTGTCGGTGCACACCGTCAGGGCGCCGTCGAAGACGAGGTCGACGTCGCTGAGGGCGTCGCCCGACTCGCCGCTGGCGGAGCCACCACAGGCGCTCAGCGCGGCCATCAGGGCCACGGAGGACAGGGCAGCCGCAGCGGTGCGGGCAGGGCTGAGCCGGCGGATCGAGCGGGTCATGGGTCAGTTCGCATTCACGGTGAGCGACTCACGAAGTCGCATGAGGGCGTATTCGGTGATCTTGACGAGGGCACCCTTGGCCTGCTCGCGGTCGCGAGCGTCCAGGCTGATGATCGGCACGTCGGCGGGCAGGGCCAGCGCGGCGGCGATCTCCTCGGCGGGGTAGCGCGGCACGCCGTCGAACTCGTTGACCGCGACGATGAACGGGATCCCCTTGGACTCGAAGTAGTCCAGCGGCGAGAACGACTCGTCGAGGCGGGCGACGTCGACCAGCACGATGGCGCCGATGGCGCCGCGGCACAGGTCGTCCCACATGAACCAGAAGCGGCGCTGGCCCGGCGTGCCGAAGAGGTAGAGGACCAGGTCCTCCGCCAGGGTCAGGCGACCGAAGTCCATGGCGACCGTGGTGGTGGCCTTGGTGGGCACGGCGGCGAGGTCGTCGACACCCTCGGACTCGTTGGTGACGAGTGCCTCGGTGCGCAGCGGGTCGATCTCGGAGACGGCGCCGACGAGCGTCGACTTGCCGACACCGAAGCCGCCGGCGATGACGATCTTCGTCGACGCAGCCGCTCGCTGTGCCTTAGTAGTTTCGAAGTCCACGGAGGGTCCTTTCGATGAGCTCGAGACGCTCATCTGTCGACGTCTTCTCGGTGATGGTTGCCTGGATACGGATGAGACCCTGCTCGATCAGGTCACCCAGCAGCACCCGGGTCACGCCGATCGGCATCTTGGTCAGTGCCGACACCTCGGCAACGGAACGTCTGTCACAGACCTCGAGAACCTGCGCAGCAGAAGGGGTGAGGACGGGCGCCTCTGCACCAGCCTGGAGGCGCAGCGTGGCCTCCATGGGCAGGTCGACAGCAGCTGCTGTGCGACCAGCGGTGATGGTGTACGACCGGATGAGGCGGGGCCGGTAGGCCTCTTCCTCCGGCTCGATGGGCGGCGTCACGGCGCTGGTCCGGTCAGCCGCCCGTACCGACGCGGGCCTGGGCCTCGACGGTACGTCCCACGCGGTCGACCAGCAGGGCCATCTCGTAGCCCACCTGGCCGATGTCGGCCTCCTCGGTGGTGAGCACGGTGAGGTTCGACCCGTCACCGACGCTCATCAGCATCAGGAAGCCCATCTCCATCTCGACGATGGTCTGCATCACCGAGCCGCCCTCGAAGAGGCGGGCGGCGCCGACCGCGAGGCTGGCCAGACCGGAGGAGACGGCCGCTACCTGCTCGGCGCGCTCACCCGGGATGCTGGTGCTCGAGGCCATCAGCAGGCCGTCGGCGGAGACGAGGATGGCGTGTGCAGCGTCGGGGACCTCCTCGACGAAGCGCGACATCACCCAGTCGAGGTCACGGTCGTCACCAGCGTGCGTGCTGGGGGCGGCTGCGGAGGATTCGTACGTCATGCGGGGCCTGCTTCCGTGTGCTGGGGGGAACTTTGGGCTGCTCGTCGGCCGCGGGACACTCCCGCGGTGTGTGCCTGGAGCCGGCGACGGATGGCCTCAGGGTCACGCGTCTTGGCTGCCGTGGGCGGGGTAACGCTACCGGGAACGAGGCGCTCTCCGGGGGCACGTCGCGGGAGTCCGGTGGGCGTGGACTGGGCGACCGGCGCCTCCTCGGCCACGTGCTCGGCGATCTCCCAGCCGCGGTCCACCTCGGTCTGGTGCCACTCGCCCTCGCCCGCGCTGGCGAGCCAGCCCGAGCGCATCGACTTGAAGATCGGCGAGTCACCGCCGGCGCGCGCCGGCTCGGCTCCGCGGGTGGGCAGGCCGTTGAGGCTGGGCAGCTCGGCGGCCGGCTCGTCGACGAACGGGTCCTGGACCGGGAAGGCCTCGGCGAGGGAGACCGGGGCGGGCTGCTCGGCCGGGGCCGCTGCGACGGGCTCCTCGACGACGGGGTCCTCGACCGGGAACGCCTCGGCTGCGGGCTCGGCGACCGGCTCGGCCACGGGCTCCTCGGCCACGGGCTCCTCGGCCACGGCCTCCTCGGCCACGGGCTCCTCGACGTGCTGGGCGACGGGCTCCTCGACGGGCGCCTCGGGCTCGACCTGCCGGGCGGGCGTGCCCAGGCCCAGCGGGTCGTCGGCGTCGACCTCGACGTCGTCGGAGCGGTCGGCCTCGGCGACAGGCGCCTCGGACTCCGGCTCGACCTGGGCGGCCGGCTCCTCGACGGGTGCGGCCGGCTCCTCGGTGCGCGACGCACCGAACGTGTCAGCGGGCAGCGGGTCGCTCAGCGGGTCGCTCAGCGGGTCGCGGCGGGGCTCGGGTGCGACCTCCGCGGCACGGGCCTCCTCCTCGGCCTGCGCACGCTGACGGGAGGCGAGGGCGGTGATCGGGACGACGGGCGCGACCTTCTCGGCGGCCGGGGGCTCGACCGGGGCCTGCGGGGCCTCGGTGGTCTCCTCGACCGCGGTCTCGGCTGCCGGGGTCTCGACCGGCTCGGTGGACGCGGGTGCGGCCGCCTCGGCCGGTGCGGCCGGGGTCTCCGAGCGCTTGCCGAAGAGCGGGCCCGTGGCGCCGGAGGTCTCCGGCGGCAGGAACGCGTCGGCACCCGTGCGGGGCATGTTGGCGCCCGGCTCGCGGCGCGGCAGCAGGCTCTCCAGCGAGGGACGGTCCGGGGTGGGCTCCGTCTCGGTGGTGGCCTCGGACGCGGTCACGGCGGGCAGCGGCTCGAGCTCGGCCTCCTTCTTGGCCTCGCGTCGGGCCGCCTTCGCCTCGGCCTGGGCAGCCTTCTCGGCAGCCTTGGCCTCGGCCTTCTCCGCCCGCGAGAGCTTGCGCGAGTCGCGCTTGGCGTCGGCGGCGATGTCGAGGCTCTCGGTCGCCACGACCGGGGTGGCCTCGACCGCGGGGGCAGCCGCGGCCACCGGAGCGGCCGGCGCGGTCTGCGGCAGCTCGGGCAGGACGGCCGGGGGCAGGACGACCGTGGCCGTCATGCCGCCACCGGGGTTGCGGGCGAGCGTGGCGACGATGCCGTGGCGCTCGGCCAGGCGGGAGACCACGAACAGGCCCATCCGGCGAGCGGTGTCGGGCGTGGCCTCGGCACCGTGCTGGAGGTCGCGGTTGAGCTGCTCGAGCTCGGCCGGCGGCACACCGAGGCCGGAGTCGGTGATCGTGATCGTCACGCCGTCGGCGCCGAGCTTGGCGGCCAGGCGGACCGGCTCGGCGGGCGGGGAGTAGGTCAGCGCGTTGTCGACCAGCTCGGTGAGCAGGTGGACCACGTCGGCCGCGGCCTCGTCGCCGATGCGGGTGCCGAGGTGGGAGAGGATCTGCACGCGCTGGTAGTCCTGCACGCCCGAGGTCGCGGCCTGCAGCGCCTCGCCGACGGTGAGGCTGAACTGGCCGGCGTTGCGGTTCGGGGCGTCGGCCAGGATCAGCAGCGAGTCAGCCGTGCGGCGCATGCGCGAGGCCAGGTGGTCCAGGCGGAACAGCGACTCGAGGCGCTTGGGGTCCTCTTCGTCGTGCTCGAGGCGCTCGATCTGGGCCAGCTGCTGGTTGACCAGCGAGTTGGAGCGGCGCGAGAGCGTCACGAACATCGCGTTGACGGTCTGGCGGAGCTGGGCCTCGCCGGAGGCGAGGTGGATGGCCTGGCGGTGGAGGTCGTCGACCGCACGGGCGACCTGACCGATCTCCTCGTTGGTGGTGACGTCGATCGTCTTGATCGGCTCGGGCTCCTGGCCCGCGCGGATCCGGGCGACCGCGTCGGGCAGGCGGTGGCGGGCGACCGCGAGCGCACCCTCGCGCACCCGGTTGATCGGGTCGAGGAGGCTGCGGGCGATGGCGAAGGCGATGAAGATCGCGGCGCCGAGGGCGAGCAGCGTCAGGAGCGCACCGACGAGCGCGTTGCGGCGAGCGTCGGACGCCGCCTCGTTGAGCGACTTGGTGACACCGCTGATGAGGGTCTGGGTGATCTCGTCGTAGGGGACGTAGGCGTCGCGGCCGTCGAGGGTGGTCGCGTTGTCGTCGCGGATCTGTCCGGCGTGGCGGGTGTTCGCCGTACGGAGGGCGGCGGTCTGCTCCTCGGCACCCTCCACCGAACCGGCGAGACGGTCGATGGCGGCCGCCTCCACGCCGATCTCCGAGAAGAGCTCCTGCGAGCTGGACTGGGCGAGCGCGGTGGCCACGAAGCCCTGCTGCATCGCGAGGGAGAGGCGACCGCTCATCGCCTGCGACAGCTGCTCCAGGCGCGGCTCGGGCGTCTCCTGCGCGGCGTTCACGCTGGTGATCAGCTGCGAGACGCTGGACTCGAGCTGGCGGACCAGGGCGATCCACGTGGCGGGACCGAGGTTCTCCGCGCCCTCGCCGCGCATCGCCTGGCTGAGGTCGAGCAGCGCGTTGACGTGGGCGGACTGGAGGTCGTTGAGGTTGGCGCCGTCGCGGGCCTCGATCAGGGTCTCGGCGCTGGTGGTGATGTCGTCGATCGCGTCGATCAGGTCGCCCTGGCTGGCGGCGCTGTCGGACTGCGCGGCCACCATGGCGGCCTCGGACGCGGTCAGGTAGTCGACGGCGGGCTGGATGATCGTGACCTGGTCGGCGCTGCTGCCGGCGTTGCGCGAGTCAGCGAGGTCGTTCTGCACCCGAAGGCCACCGAGGGTGGCGGCGAGCAGCAGCGGGATCGCCAGCGCGAGCGCGATCTTGCGGCTCAGCGGCCAACCGGCGACCGAGAGCCCCGCCTCCCGGCGGGACTGGGCTGCATCCTGAGTCATGTGTGCCTCGCGATAGGTGAGCGATACGACGAAACGTGTCCCCGGTGGACCGGAGCAGACTCAACCTAAAGAGTCGTTCGACATTCCGTGGCGTTTTCGCAGAACTGTTGATGGGGGGTGTATGAGGGCGCGGTCGCCGGCCCGAGGAACGAGGGCGGGACGGGGCCGAGCCCGCAGGAGTGTCCCACCCGTACCACCCGCACCACCACCCCTTCGCTGCCAGCCGGTCCAGACCACCAGGACGTGAGCCCGGGAGGAAGAGGCGGCGGCGGGGGTTCCGCCGCACCCGATGTTGGGGCAGGCTCCCCCGTCATGACCCTCCATCTCGGGAAGGGCCGGCCGCTCGCGCCCGCCCCCACGTCGCTCCTCCTCACGTGCCTCCTCTCCCTCCTCTCGCTCACGCTGGTCGCGCTCCCGCTGGCCACCGCCCCGGCGCAGGCCGCCGCGCCGCTGACGGTCAGCCAGGCGATCGGCCAGCAGACCGGCGCCACGCAGACCGTGCGCGGCTACGTCGTCGGGCAGCCCACCGCGACGAGCACCGTCGTACGCTCCGGCTTCCCGAACGACTACGCGCTCGCGATCGCCGACTCGGCCTCGCAGACGAGCACCTCCTCCATGCTCTACGTCCAGATCCCCTCGGCCTTCCGGTCGCAGTGGGGCCTCAAGTCGAACCCGTCGCTGATGGGCAAGCAGATCGACGTGACGGGCGCGCTGGCGGCGTACTTCTCCCACCCCGGCATGACCGGCACCTCCGCCTTCTCGCTGTCGAGCGGCACCCCCACCGACCCGCCACCCACCGGCGGCACCGGCCCGTGGGACGGCACCTACTACGCGCCCGCGATCGGCAAGAGCGGCCCGGCGCTGCGCAGCGCGCTGCACGACATCATCGACGGCAACACGAAGCTGTCGTACGACGCAGTCTGGACCGCGTTGAAGGACACCGACCAGGACCCGAACAACACCGGCAACGTCATCGAGCTCTACACCGGCCGCTCCATCTCCAAGAGCAGCAACGGCGGGAGCACGGGCAACTGGAACCGTGAGCACGTGTGGGCGCAGTCGCGTGGAGGATTCACCACCAGCGCCGGTCCGGGCACCGACCTGCACCACATCCGGCCCGAGGACGTCACGGTGAACTCGACGCGCGGCAACAAGGACTTCGACAACGGCGGCTCGGCGGTCTCGGGCTGCACGGACTGCTGGACCGACGGCGACTCATTCGAGCCGCGCGACGCGGTCAAGGGCGACGTGGCGCGGATGCTGTTCTACATGGCGATCCGCTACGAGGGCGGCGACGGCTTCAACAACCTCGAGATGAGCTCGACCGTCGGCAGCTCCTCGTCGCAGATCGGCGACCTCGAGACGCTGCTCGCGTGGAACAGCGCCGACCCCGTCGACGCCTTCGAGATGCGCCGCAACGACCGCATCCACTCCACCTGGCAGGGCAACCGCAACCCCTTCATCGACCACCCGGAGTGGGCCGCGGCGATCTGGAACTGATCCGATCGCTGGTTGAGGTGCGAGCGGAGCGAGCCTCGAAACCCCGATTGCAGGTTTCGAGGCTCGTCGCCGGGGCTCCTCGCACCTCAACCGCCGGGTGGCTCAGGGCGCCCGGTTTCCGCGCCGTTCCTCCTGCTCGACCAGCTCGGTGAGGTCGGAGAGACGGTCCAGGCCACCGACGGCGCGCGCCATCCGCTGGTTGCCCGCGAAGCGCTCGCGGTGGCGGTCGAGGAACCACCAGTAGCCGGCGCTGAACGGGCACGCGTCGGCACCGACCCGCACCTTGGGGTCGAAGCGGCACGAGCCGCAGTGGTCGGACATCCGGTCGATGTAGGCACCGCCTGACGTGTAGGGCTTGGTCGCCATCACGCCGCCGTCGGCGTGCTGCGACATCCCGACGACGTTGGGCACCATCACCCAGTCGTAGCCGTCGACGAAGGCCCGGTGGAACCAGTCGGTCACCTGGGTCGGCGCCCAGCCGCGCTGGAGGGCGTACGAGCCGAGCACCATCAGGCGTGGGATGTGGTGCACCCAGCCGTGCTCGGCGACCTGGTCGAGGGTGTGCGAGAGGCAGCGCGCGTCGGTGGCACCCGCGTCGAGCTCAGCGAACCACCGCGGCAGCCGCTCGGTGGCCCGGAGCTCGTTCTCCCGGCGGTAGCCGTCGCCCTCGTGCCAGTAGAGGTGCCAGACGTAGTCGCGCCAGCCGATGACCTGGCGGACGAAGCCCTCGACGCTCGCGACGGGTGCCGCCCCAGCGCGGTACGCCGCCTCGGCACGCTCGACGACCTCGAGCGGGTCGAGCAGCCCGAGGTTGAGCGGAGCGCTGATCAGGCTGTGCGCCATCCACGGGTCGCCCTCGAGGATCGCGTCCTCGTGGGCGCCGAAGTGCGGCAGCCGGTGCTCGACGAAGTGGTCGAGCGCGGCGAGCGCCTCGCGCCGCGTCGCCGGGAAGCGGCGCGGCCCGTCGCGCCCAATCGTCTCGATGAGCCCGTCGCGCTCCCAGCGGTCGAGGTCGTCGCGGACCTCGGCGTCGATCTCGTCCTCGCCCGGCCACCACGGGCCGCTCACGCCGAGGGTCGCAGCCCCCTTGGGCGGTGGCTCGCGGTTGTCGTGGTCGAAGTTCCACCGGCCACCGGCCGGCTCACCACCGTCGACCAGCACGCCGTGCGCCAGCCGGGCGCGGCGGTAGAAGTCCTCCATCAGCAGCCGCCTGCCCCCGCGGCCGCCGGCCCAGCGCTCGAAGTCCTCGCGCGCTGTCGCGAAGCCGCGGGGCGGGAGCACCGTGGCGCCGAGGCGCTCGACCAGCCCCAGGGCGGCGTGCGACGTCGGGTGCACGACCTCGAGGTCACCGACCTCGCCAGCCACCTCGGCGTACGTCTCCGCCTGCACGTAGGTCAGCCGGTCGCCGAGCTGGGCGGCACGATGCCGCATCGCGCTGAGCACGAGGTGGGCCTTGGCGCGGTGGAAGCGCCGCCGCTTCAGCACGCCGAGGGACTCGACCAGCAGCAGAGGCCCGCGGTGGTCGTCGGTGAAGTGCGGCCCGAGCTGGTCGCCGAACAGCCAGCGCGTGGTCATGGCGCCAACCTACGGCTCAGGCCCGCTCGACCTCGCTGGCGAGCTTGAGCACGACGGTGCCGTCCTCCTGCTCGATGACGTACGCCGGGTCGTCGTCGCTGCCGTGCCGGGTGATCTCCTCGCCCTTGGTCGTGCGCGAGACGTCGTCGTGGTGGACCTCGGAGACGGTGCCCTCGGCCCAGGACGAGCCCCACTTCCACTTCACGGTCGTGCCGGTGCGGATGGCCATGTCGTCCACCGTCCCACGCACCTCGACCGCGGGGACCACCCCTAGGACCGGACGTGCATCCGCTCGCCCTGCGGGCCGAAGATCGCGAGCACCTCGGCCGGCGTCGGGCCGGGGTTGCCGACCCAGTGCGGGGTGCGGGTGTCGAACTCGGCGACCTCCCCCGGCGACAGGGTGAGGTCGCGGTTGCCGAGGACGAGTCGGACCCTGCCGCTGAGGACGTAGAGCCACTCGTAGCCCTCGTGGGTCTTCAGGGACGGACCCGGGTCGTCGTCCACGGGCATGATCATCTTGAACGACTGGAGCCCGCCCGGGCGACGGGTGAGCGAGATGAAGGTGCGCCCGTGCCGCACGACCGGCTTCGACCGCACGCGCGGGTCGCCGGTCTCGGGCGCGTCGACGAGCTCGTCGAGGGCCACCCGGTGGGCACGGGCGAGGGGCAGCAGCAGCTCGAGGGTGGGCTTGCGCTGGCCCGACTCCAGCCGCGAGAGCGTGCTGACCGAGATGCCGGTCTCCTCCGCCAGGTCGGTCAGGGTGGCCTCGCGCTCCAGCCGCAGCTGGCGGAGCCGGGGGCCCACCGCGCGCAGCACGCCGTCGTCGTCCATGGTCCCAGTTTGCCACTTCGGCAAGAATGTTTGTCAACCGTGACCACGGCTGTGCATCCTCGGTGGCATGGACGAGATGAAGACCTATGACGTGGTGGTGGTCGGTGGCGGTGCGGCCGGCCTGAGCGGTGCGATGGCCCTCGGGCGGTCGCGGCGCTCGGTGCTGGTCGTCGACGCCGGCGAGCCCCGCAACGCACCCGCCGACCACGCCCACAACTACCTCGGCCGGGAGGGCATCCCGCCGCGCGAGCTGCTCAGGATCGGCCGCGCCGAGGTGATGGAGTACGGCGTCGAGGTGCTCGACGACCGGGTCACCGGCCTCTCCGGCGCGGTCGACGACTTCCTCGTGACCACCGCCGGCGGCCGCCGCGTGCGCGCGCGGCGGGTGCTGGTCACGGGTGGCGTCGTCGACGAGCTGCCCGACGTGCCGGGGCTGGCCGAGCGGTGGGGGCACGACGTGCTCCACTGCCCGTACTGCCACGGCTGGGAGGTCCGCGACCGGGCGATCGCCGTCCTCGCGACCACGCCGATGGCCGCGCACCAGGCGCTGCTCTTCCGCCAGCTCTCCGACGACGTCGTCGTGGTCGTGCATGACGGGGTGGAGATCCCGGCCGAGGAGGAGGAGAAGCTCGGCGCCATCGGCGTCCGCTTCGCGCACGGCACGCCGCAGGAGGTCGTCACCGACGGCGACGACCTGGTGGGCCTGCGGCTCGCCGACGGTTCCGTGCTCGAGCGCCAGGCGATCGTGGTGGCGTCGAAGCCGCACGTGCGCGCGGACTTCCTCGCGCCGATGGGCATCGAGCCGAAGCCCTTCGAGATGAACGGCGTCGCCTTCGGGTCGGTCATCGAGGTCGAGCCCACCGGTGCCACCACGGTTCCGGGCATCTTCGCGGCCGGCAACGCCACCGACATCTCCATGGTGCTGATCGCCTCCGCTGCCCACGGCCTGCGGGTCGGGGCCTGGATCAACGCCGAGATCGCGGGCGCCGACGCGGCGCGCGCGGCGCAGGACCGGCGCGACGGGTTCTTCGAGCGTCCCGCCTGGGAGGAGCGCTACTCCGGCGACGCCGTCTGGAGCGGCCGGGTCAACGCGCAGCTCGAGGCCGAGGCCGCGTCCCTGGCGCCCGGCCGGGCGCTCGACATCGGTTGCGGCGAGGGCGGGGACGCCATCTGGCTGGCAGCCCGGGGCTGGGAGGTGACGGCCGTCGACTTCGCCGACGCCGCCCTCGCCCGCACGCAGGCGCACGCCGCGGAGGCAGGGGTCGACGGGCGGATCGAGACCCGCCGTGTCGACGTACGCACCTTCGAGCCCGGCGACGAGCGGTGGGACCTCGTCACCTCCCACTTCTTCCACCTCCCGGACGGCGGCATGCCCGACGTCGTACGCCGACTCGCTGCCGCGGTCGCGCCCGGCGGGACGTTGCTGGTGGTCGGCCACCACCCCGAGGACCTGGCGACCGGGCTGCGGCATGGGCACGACAGCTTCATGTTCACCGCCGACCAGCTGGTGCCGGCGCTGCGCGAGGACTTCGTGGTCGAGGTCGTCGAGGCACGGCCGCGCAGCCAGCGGCACCCGCAGACCGGGGAGGACGTCACCGTGGCGGACGCGGTCCTCCGGGCACGTCGCAAGGGGTGAGCCCGCGTTGGGGGCGGGTCGGCAGGATGGAGGCATGAGCACTCGGGAGCTCCACCTCGATCCGCCGGCCCGCCCCTGGTGGACGCTGCTGCCCTTCCTGGTCGCGGTGACCGCCGTGGCGGGGCTGGGCGGTCTTGCCGCCTCGGGGTCGCAGGAGACCTACCGCGCGCTCGAGCTGCCGCCGTACGCACCGCCGTCCTGGCTGTTCGGCCCGGTGTGGTCGGTGCTCTACCTGCTGATCGGCGTGGCCGGCTGGCTGCTCTGGCGCGACGGCGGGTGGGACCGGCGGCTGTGGCTGTGGGTCGGGCAGCTGGTGCTCAACCTGGCGTGGACGCCGCTGTTCTTCGCGGCCGACCTCTACACCGTGGCGCTGGTCGAGATCGTGGCGCTCGCGCTGGCCGTGGCGGTGCTCGTCACCTGGGCGTGGCGGGGCTCGCGCACGGCCTCGTGGCTGCTCGTGCCGTACCTCGCGTGGGTGCTCTTCGCGACCGCCCTCAACGCGGGCATCGTCGTCCTCAACTGAGCCGCCGCCGCCATCCGGCGGTGTGACCGGGAATACGTGAAATGTTGACAACAGGTTGACGTAAGGAAGAACGCCACCCCTCGGTCGAGCGTAGTGTCGAGGTATGGCCGCGCCCAGCCCCGCCTACGTGAGCGACGTCGTCGCCTCTGGGGTGGCGCGCCCGAGCAAGCACGACAGCCGCCGCGACCAGCTCGCGGAGTCGGCGCTGGTGACCCTCGGCGAGCAGGGCTACGCACGCACCTCGCTGCGCGACATCGCCCAGCGCTCGCCGTTCTCCCACGGGGTCGTGCACTACTACTTCTCCAGCAAGGAGGAGCTCATCATCTACTGCGTGCGCTACTACAAGCGCACGTGCGTGACGCGCTACGACGAGGTGGTCGACAACGCGACCTCCGCCTCCGGGCTGCGCGAGGCCTTCGCCGACAAGCTGGCCGAGACCATCCGCGAGGAGGGTCCGATGCACCAGCTCTGGTACGACCTGCGCAACCAGTCGATGTTCGAGCCGGCGCTGCGCGACGTGATCCTCGACATCGACGGCCAGCTCGAGCAGATGGTCTGGCGGGTGGTGACCCGCTACGCCGAGCTCGCCGACCTCGACCCCGCCGTCGACCCCACGTCCTGCTACGGGATGCTCGACGGCCTCTTCCACCAGGCGCTGCTGGCCTGGGCGGCCGGGCCGGCCGACGCGCGCGAGGAGGTGCTCGAGGTGTTCAGCGACCGCGTCGACACCCTGATGCCGACGCTGCTCCACCACTGACCGGGCGCGTCCTCCCCGTCCAGGTCAGTCCAGCTCGTTGACGCGGACGTCCCGACCGCGCGCGCGGAGGCTGCGCGCTGCCCGGCTCGCCCGTGCCCGCGCCCGGGTCTCGTCGTACTGCTCGGGGGTCATCCGCTGCGACAGCCGGGCCCGCCGGGTGAGCTCCTCGAGCTCGATGTCGGGGAGCGGGTACGCCGTGATCGGCTCGTCGCCGGAGTAGACGACCCACACGACCTGGTCGCCGTGGAGCTGGCGGAGCACCGAGCCGTCGAGGACCGTGCGCGCCTTCTCGACCGCGCGGCGGCGGTTGGCGGCTCTGGCGCGGCGGATCTTGACCTGCTCGGCGGCGGCCTTGCCGGCGGTGTCCCAGGCGATCTTGGCCTGCGGGCCGTACTTCGCGGCGAGCTTGCCGGCGTTCTTCGCGACCGGGATCAGGTTGCTCATGACGCCCTTTCTACAGGGCCTCCCCGCGATGGGTTGTCCACAGATTGCCTGCGGTGGGTGTTGCCGACGGGTCCTCGCGCCCGAGCATCGACCCATGATCTTCTCGGGAACCCTCGCCCTCGACCCCGCGCACCACGCCGCCTCGACCGACGCGCTCCGGGCCCGGCTCACCGACCTCGAGCAGCGCCGCCGGTCCGCGGGCCAGGCGGTCGAGCTCGTGCTGGCGACCTGGCACGGCGAGGCGGCCGAGCGGTTCCGGTTGCACTGGGAGGAGTGGGACCGCGGCGTGTTCCTCGTCGTCGAGCGGCTCGCCGCCGGCATCGCCGCCCTCGACCGGGTCCGGGACGAGGCAGTCGCCGTCGACGTCGGGTGCGCGGCGTCGTCCGCCACGCTGGCCGGGCGGCTGGGGTGACGACCTACGAGGTCGACCTCGACGAGGTCCGCCAGGCCCTCGCCGGGCTCGCCGGTTGCCAGCGCGAGCTGATCAGCCTGGCCGGGGACGTCGAGGCCGCGCAGGCCCGGCTCCAGGACGGGTGGTCCGGGCGCGCGAGCGACGCGCAGGCGACGTCGTACGCCGCGTGGCGTGACGAGTGCGCCGGCATGGTCACAGCCCTCGCCGCGCTGCGTGGCGTCGCGGCGAGGGCCGACGCGCACTACTCGCACGCCGTCGCGACCAACGTCGACCTGTGGCGGCAGGTCGCGCCATGAGGATCAGCGTCGAGTGCGGCGCGCTGGCGTCGGCCGCCGACACCTGCCGCACGGCCAACCAGACCGCAGCGCTGCTGACCGAGTCGCTGTGCGGCAAGCTCGCCGGGCTCGGCGGGATGGCCGGCAACGACGCCTCGAGCGCCGACTTCGCGAGGTCGTACGACGTCGCGGCGCGCGAGGCCGTCGCCTCGCTCGCCGGGCTGACGCACTCCTTCATCGGCCTCGGCCGGTTGCTCTCCGCGACCGGGGCCAACCACGAGGCCGCCGAGGCGTCGGCCGCCGGGCGGGTGGCGGCCTACACGGGCTCGTCGCTGGCCGACACCTTCGTCCGGGTCGCGCCCACGACTCCGCCGACGAGCCTCGGCGCGCAGGAGCCGTCCCTCGGCGCGGTCGATCGGTGGATCCTCGACCAGGTCGAGGGCTTCGTCTGGCCCGGAGCCGACGTCGGGCTGCTGCGCGAGGCCGCGCACGCCTGGACCCGCACCGCGGCCTCGGTCGCGACCCTGGCCGACCACCTCGATGTCGCCCGCGACCTCCTCGAGCACCAGCGGTCGCCCGAGATCCCCACCGGCCTCGCCTGCCTGGCCGACGTCCGGTCGATGGTCACCGACACGGCCGCAGAGCTGTTCGCCCTCGGCAGCGCGTGCGAGGACCACGCCGCCGCGGTCGAGGAGGTGCACGCCCGCACCCGCGCCCTGCTGTCCGAGGTCGCGCAGATGGTCGTCGAGGGCGCGGCGATCTCGGTGGTGGCCGCTGGGTTGACCGGTGGCCTCGGCGGCACCGCGGCGGCAGCCGCGGCCGCGGCGCGGATCCGTGCCCAGGCGCCCCGCTTCCACGCCCTCCTCGTCGCGCTGCGCACCACGGTCGCGTCCGGCTCCGCCCGCCTCCGGTCGGCCCGCGACTCGCTGCAGGGGCTGCGGGCGCGGCTCGACCGCTACGCGAAGGTCGCCGTGCGCGACGAGCGCGGCACGATGCGCAACCCGGGCGGCTGGTGGGGGCCGCGCTACACCCGCGTCCGCCGCACCATCGACGACCCCGAGCTGTTCGACCCCGAAGACCTGCGCGGCATGGACCCCGCCGAGCTCCGCCGGATGCTGGAGCACTGGGACGTGGCGCCGGTGCGCTCGGGCGACGGGCTGCGCTACGAGCTGCCGCAGTTCAAAGGACGTCAGATCCGGATCATGGACGGCTACCCCGGCAACCGCCCGGACCAGCTCACGCACGGCCCGTATGTTGTCGTCTCTCAAAATGGAGTGCCCGTGAAGGTGCCGCTGGAAGGAAACCCCACGCTGTGACCGAGGACTGGCTGACCCAGCTGATCGAGGACGTCGAGGAGGAGTTCGAAGCCTGCGGGATCATCGGCCTCTACCAGTTCACGTGGTGGCAGCAGATCGGTAGCCGCCCCGACGAGCGCGACCTCATCGTCGCCCGGGCGCACGAGGCGTACGCGGTCTTCCAGCAGCGCCACCCCGACGCGTGGCTGGGGTGGATCACCTGGCCGGGCATGGAGCCCGAGCTGGCGCGCCGCGCCGACCCGGGCACCGCGCTGGACTTCGTCCTCGACCCCGACGCCCCCAGGGATGCGCCCCTCCTGGTCCTCGTCGAGGACTGAGCCGGCGTCACTCCCTCCAGGAGCGCGGCATGCTGCTGTTGGCGACCCGGTTCTCCGCGTCGATCATCCAGGCGAGCTGCTCGAGGCGCTCGAGGATGGCGTGGATCATGTCGGCAGACGTGGGGTCCTCCTCGTCCACCTCGTCGTGGATGCGACGACCGGTGCCCGCGACGCCGTAGAGCGCGGCCACGATCAGGTCGACGCAGTCTCCGGTGTTGACCTCGTCGGCCGGGAACGCCGCGAGGGACGACTGCTCCGCGACGGACTTCGCCCGCGCGTCGGGCGTGACGTAGACGGCGCGCATCCGCTCGGCCACGTCGTCGGAGAAGTCACGCGCGGCGTCGACGACCTCGTCGAGGACGAGGTGCAGGTCGCGGAAGTTCTTGCCGACGACGTTCCAGTGGGCCTGCTTGCCCTGCAGGTGCAGGTCGGTGAGGTCGACCAGCAGCTGCTGGAGGTGGCCGGCGAGGCGCTCGGAGGCCTGGAACGCCGGGTGGGCCGTGTGGATGGCCGTCGGAGTGGAGGTCTGGGTCATGACGTTTCCTCTCGGTGTGCTCGGTCGGACACCGTTACTCAACATCCTTTTCTTGAATGATTCCAGTAAGGCCAGCCTCGCCTGCGTGCCGCGTCACGCGCGGCGCGGTCGGAGCACGATCACGTTGTGCGGGAGCTTCCGCGCGCGGCCCCGCGTCGGCCTCGCGTGTTCGCAGGACCGCATCAACTTCCGCTCGGACACCCGGTTGCCGCTGACCTCAACCACCCGTCCGGCGCCCGCCACGACGCCGTCGAGGACGTGGTCGAAGGTGAAGCCCTCGAGCGTCGTGCTGCCCTCGCCCCTAGCGCCGTCGCGGAACAGGTGGTCGACCAGGAACCGCAGCGACGGCAGCATCATCGACGCGCGTTCGGCCGTCGGGTCCCAGGTCAGGCAGCAGCCGCCCCGGCACACCTCCCACGCGAGGTAGGCGAACGGCACGTCCTTGTCGCCCCGCCCGATCGTCGTACCGCGCAGGGTCCTGCCGGAGTCGGCCAGGGCATGGAGGTACGCGCGCTCCGCCTCGTTGAGCGCGGGTGAGATCCGGAGACTGCCGGTGAACTCGAGCATGCCGATGAGGTGCCCGGGTGCCGAGGGCGAAAACCGAGACCTACGAATCTGTGGACAGACGTGCCGTCGCCGTCCAGAACGCCTTCAGCAGGTCCTCGATGCCGGGTGCGCCCAGCTCGACCTGGGTCAGCAGGACGGCGACGGTCCCGCTGGCGGGATGGACGTAGGCGGAGGTGCCGGTGCCGCCGACCCAGCCGTAGCGACCGAGCTCGTTCCACGGGTCGATCAGCTCGGTGTCCACGCCCCCACCGAAGCCCCAGCCCTGACCGTCGAGGAAGAAGCCACCCATCTCGCGGTGCTGCGCGGTGATCTGGTCGGACGTCATCAGCCGCACCGAGGCCTCGCTGAGCAACGACCCTCCCCCGGACAGGAGCATGCGCCCGAAGGCCAGCCAGTCGTCGGCGGTGGTGACCAGGCCCCCGGACCCGGACGCGAAGGCCGGACGCTGGGCGAACACCCCGTCGGGCTCGTCGCGCACCTCGAGGGAGTCGCCGCCGTAGAGCGTGGTGAATCGGTCGCGCCTGCCGGCCGGCACGTGGAAGCCGCTGTCGACCATGCCGAGCGGATCGAGCAGGCGCTCGGCCACGTCGGCGAAGTCCTGCCCGGCCGCGCGGGCGACCAGCACGGCGAGCACGTCGTAGGCGGCGTTGTAGGTCCAGCCCTCCCCCGGCTGGTGCATGAGCGGGATCGCGGAGAGCCGCCGCATCCACTCGTCGGGCGGCGGCACGTCGTGGATGTCGTCCGACGCCTGCCCGAGCTGCTCCATGAGCAGGGGCGTGACCGCCGACTCCCACGTGGCGAACCCGTGACCGGCCGTCGAGGTCAGCAGGTGCCTCGCGGTGATCGGCCCGCTGGCCGGCACCGTGTCGTCGAGGTCGCTCTCCAACGTCCGCAGCACCCGTGGCGACGCGAGCTCCGGCAGGAGGCGCGCCACCGGCTCGTCGAGCGACAGCAGCCCCTCCTCGACGAGCACCAACGTGAGCGCTGCCGTCAGCGGCTTGGTGATCGACGCGCCGCGGAAGATCGAGTCGCGCGCCATCGCGCCGCCGCTCGTGCCTTGCAGCCCGAGGCACTCGACGACCACCTCGTCGCCCCGCGCGACGAGGGCGACGAGACCCGGGATCTCCCCGGACTCGACGTACGGCGACAGCGCGGCGCGCAGGTCCATGACGTCGAACCTACCGACCCCGACCGACAGGGGGAGGCGGCCCCGAACCCGCCTCCCCCTGCCCCCTCAGCCCAGGCGCCACTTCTGGTTGGCGGTCCCTGCGCAGGTCCAGAGCTGCAGCGCGGCGCCGTTGGCCGCGTTGACGTCCTTGATGTCCACGCACTTGTTCGCCTGCGGGTTCACCAGGTCGCCGGCCCCGCTGAGCACGAACTGCTGTGCCGGGTTGCCGCTGCAGCGCGCGATCTGGATCGGCGTACCGTCGACGGTCGCGCCGCCCGCGACGTCCATGCACATCCCGTTCTGGGTGCGCAGCGTGCCGTTGACGCGCTCCCAGCGCTGGTTGGTGCCGCCGTGGCAGTCCCACATGATCAGCCGCTGGCCGTCGGCGAAGTTCCAGTTGGGGACGTCGATGCACTTGTTGTTCAGCTGGCTGACGAGGGTGTTGCCAGTACCCGTCGGGGGCGGCGGGTTGGTCGTGCCGCCCGGGCCGAACGGCGTCAGCGTGATGCCGGCCGAGCGGGGGTCGCCACTGTGCACGAGCGACTCCTGCGCCTGGACGTCGTCGAAGGCGAAGCCGTAGGCCCGGCCGTCGACCATGTTCTGGTGCACCAGCCGCGAGTAGTGGTTGGTGATCGCGCCTTGGTAGAAGTCCGCCGCCGTGCCGCTCGGCTGGGTGTCGAGGCGGCCGAGCGTGGAGCGGTGCAGCGCCGCACAGAGCGTGCGGGCGATCGGTCCGACGACCTGGTCGTTGGGCGCACCGAGGGCGCCGTCGCAGCCCCAGACGTTGCCGGTGCTCGGTCGCTGGAACGACGCGACCTGCTGGCCGGAGCCGTTGGTGAAGGTCATCGTGGTGCCGGACGTACGACCGAAGTAGCGCACGTCGGGACGGTCGCCGAACGGCACGACCGTCAGCGTCTTCGAGGCGTAGGCGCTCCAGGCGCTGGCGATGTAGGGGTCGAGGTAGTTGCGGTCGAAGTAGCCCGCGTCCGCGGCCTTGCCGGGCGCGAGGACGCGCAGCACGGTGCCGTCGGCGCGGGTGCGGACCAGACCCGCCCACCCCGCCTGGTTGCGTACGCCGTTGATGACCCTGTTGCGGCCGTCGTCGACGAGCCGGCCGGTCGTGCGCGTCGCGCCGTCGCTTCCCGTCACCGAGACGGAGTGCGGCACGGCGAACATGTCGACCTGCGAGCTGTTGAGCCACAGCCCGGCGTCGTTGTAGGTGAACTCGCTCCAGTCGAAGAGGATGTTCTCGCTCGGGTCGCCGGGCGCCCAGGGCGCGGGTTGCACCAGGCCGTCAGGAGTGAGCCGGAACGGCAGCCGCTCGCCGAAGGACATGTAGATGCGTCCGGAGAAGCCGCGCGGCACGTTGAGCGTGGTGCTCGAGCCGGTGCCGCCCATCCGGATCGAGACGTCCGGCGCCGGGCTCGGCGGGTTGCTGCCCGCCGGCCACGGGGTGAAGGTGCCGGCCTGGTTGACGTAGCCGAGGCGACCGGTGGCGAGGTTGACGCCGACGACGTAGAGGAAGACGTCCTCGCCGCGCTGGGACTGGTTGGTGATGGTGAACGGCAGCCGGTCGGGGCCGATCGCGACGGCGGCCGGGGGTGGACTGGCGAGCGAGAGCGTGGCCGCGAGGGCGGCCAGGGCGACGAGCGCGCGAGGGATGCGCATGGTGGACCTTCTTCCCGAGAGAGTGTGACGGCGGTCACGTTATGAGAGCGCTTCCACTACTTGTCAAGGGTGCGCCGACGCGGCCGAGGAGGTGGTCTGCAGACCACTTCCGCCAGTGGTCCGCTCTGGTCGAACCCGGCGTCGCGGGTGCAGTCTTGGGCGCGAGGACACGTCCACTCGAGGAGATGGATCGCATGGCCGCTCTCGACACCGCGCAGCTGCTCACCGAGCTCGAGCCCACGGTCGAGGAGAACCTCAACCGCCACCTCGGTCTCGCCGACGAGTGGATGCCGCACGAGTACGTCCCGTGGAGCCTGGGCCGCGACTTCAAGGACCTCGGGGGCGAGCCGTGGTCGGTCGAGCAGTCCCAGCTCTCGCCGATCGCGCGCACGGCGCTGGAGGTCAACCTGCTCACCGAGGACAACCTGCCCAGCTACCACCGCGAGATAGACCGGGCGTTCGGCCGCGACAGTGCGTGGGGCACCTGGGTGAACCGCTGGACCGCGGAGGAGGGTCGCCACGCCTTCTGCATCCGCGACTACCTGCTCGTCACCCGCGGGGTCGACCCCGACGAGCTCGAGCGGGCGCGGATGGAGACGATGGAGACCGGCTACGAGGCGCTCGACAAGTCACTGCTCAACGTCTGCGCCTACGTCTCCTTCCAGGAGCTCGCCACCCGCATCTCGCACCGCAACACCGGCCGCTACACCGAGGAGCCGATCGCGGAGAAGCTGCTCACCCGGGTCGCCAAGGACGAGAACCTCCACATGATCTTCTACCGCAACCTCGTCGCCGCGGCGCTCGAGCTGACGCCGAGCCAGACCATGCGCGCGATCACCGAGGAGGTCGTCGGCTTCCAGATGCCCGGTAGCGTGATCCCCGGCTTCTCCCGCAAGGCGGTGACGATGGCGAAGGCCGGCATCTACGACCTGCGCATCCACCACGACGACATCGTCACTCCCCTGCTCCGGCAGTGGGGGGTGTGGGAGCTCGAGGGCCTCGACGAGGATGGCGAGCAGGCGCGCGAGGAGCTGGCCGCCGCGGTCTCCGCCCTCGACACCGAGGCCACCCGCTTCGTCGAGCGCCGGGCCGAGGCCGAGGCGAAGCGGGCCGCCCGCGCCTGATCCGTCATGATCAGGTCATGACCGAGCGCAACGTCCTAGGCGGCGACCTGGAGACCTGCGGCACCGACCCGGTGACCGGCTTCCACCGCGACGGCACCTGCACCGTCGGCCCACACGACGTCGGCCTCCACGCGGTCTGCGCCGTGATGACCGAGGAGTTCCTCGCCCACCAGCGCGCGGTCGGCAACGACCTCTCGACGCCCCGGCCCGAGTGGGCCTTCCCCGGGCTGGTGCCCGGTGACCGCTGGTGCGTCGTCGCCGCGCGCTGGTTCCAGGCGTACGACGCCGGCGTGGCCGCCCCGGTCGTGCTGGCGGCCACGTCGGAGCGCGCGCTGGACGTCGTACCCCTCGAGGTGCTGCGGTCGCACTCGGTCGACGTGCCGCCGGACCTCAGCGCGTGGGAGTGACGCCCCTACAGGTGGTGCATCTTGGAGTACGGGTGGTTGACCCGGACCGTCTGCGACCCGAAGTCGACGGTGACGGCGTGGCTGTCGACCCGGACGACCCGGCCGAGGCCGTGGAGGTCGTGGGTGACGCGGTCGTCGACCTCGAACACCTCCACGACCGGCTCGGCAGCCGGCTTGAACGGACTGCTCGGAAGGTGCTTCGGCCGTGAGCCGCGCGAGGAGGGCATTTGTCTCGAGTATGCCCCCTCAGGGGTGAGAAGTCGCCCTCTTCCCCGACATCCGCCTCTTCTCAGCCCGGCGCCAGCGTGCGGCGCACGATCGCGAGCCGGCCCTGGGGGGGTACGTCGCCGATGATCCGCAGGGTGACCGTGTGCGGGTCGCCGGGGGTGAGCTTGTCGCCGAGGTTCGTGCCGCCGAGCGGGAAGGTCTGCGGCGACGCCGACGCCACCCCGTCGACCACGAGCTCCACCTCGGCGTCCTCGCCCACCGGGTCGGTGACCAGCTCGAGGAGGACCTCCTCGTCCATCGCCGGGAAGCGCGCCGTCAGCCTGCGGTCCCCGGGCTCGGACTCGACGGCGTCGAGGTAGGCCCACTCCTGGCCCAAGGACACCTCGACCGGCACGACGTCCGTCGCGGCGACCCGGGTCACCGGCTGGGGCAGCTGGTAGACCGCCGCCGCGAGGATGGCGCCGTCAGGCTGGACGGCCTCGCCGTCCCTGGTGATCCACAGCGCGAGCTCGACGCCCGTGCCGACCGGTGCGCTGCTGGACCAGCGGAAGCCCATCGTCTCGCCGAGCACCTCGAGCGGCCCGCAGGGAGCGGTCTCCTCGAACTGGTCGTCGATGGCGCGGTGGACGACGTACTCCGGGCCGAGGCCGGCACAGGTGACCATCCACTGCGACCCGGCCGGGGCGTCGACCGTCAGGAACAGCGGCTCGCCGTCGTGGGTCTCGCCCGACGTGATCAGGGTGCGGCCGGCGAAGCTCGGGGCGACGTCGATGACCCGAGTGGGCTCGGGCGCCGGCTCGGGCGGCGGGTCGGAGCGCAGCAGCGCCCCGGCGCCGACACCGGCGGCGGTCACGGCGAGGGCGGCGACGGCGGTCGCGGCGTACTGCCGGCGGCGCATCGCGCGTGCCTGCGCGCGGGCGCGGCCGGCCCGGCCGATCGTCGGGCTGCCCAGCACGTCGTCCGCGTGGTCGGCCATGGTGCGGCGGAGCTCCTGCTCGACGTTCATCGCGTCCCCCTCCCCTCGTCGGCCAGGGCTGCGTCGATCCGCAGCTTCGCCAGCCCCTTCGCGCTCTGGCTCTTCACGGTGCCGACGCTGCAGTCCAGGACGCGCGCGGTCTCGGCCTCGGTGAGGTCCTCGTAGAACCGGAGGACCAGGACGGCCCGCTGGCCCCGCGGGAGTCGCGCCAGTGCGGACCACATGTCAGGGTCCCGGGTCGGCTGGGTCGCGCCCGCCTCGGGGACGTTGTCGCTCGGCCTCTCGCCGCGCCACTTGCGCCGCCACCACGAGGCGTACGTCGTCACCATCACCTTGCGCACGTAGGCGTCCGGCTCGTCGACCCGCGACCATGCCAGCCAGAGCTTGGCGAGCGAGGTCTGCAGGAGGTCCTCGGCGCGACCGTGGTCGTGGGTGAGGAGGTACGCCGTGGTCAGCAGGCGCGGCGACCGGCTAGAGACGAAGTCCTCGAACTCGGCCGTCCGGTCCGTCGCGCCGGCGCGGATCGCCGTCGGTTGCACCATGGCAACGACCTCCTCACCACTCGGGTCCATGACACGCAGGACCGGCTGGGTGCGGCGAATGGTTGCCCGAGGCGATCGCCCTCAGGTCGAGGCTAGACCGGACGGCTGCCGATCGTCCCCACGCAGGCTCAGCCGATGCCGAGCCTCCGGGCCACGTCGTCACCCGTGACCCGCCTGACGGTGGCCGGGTCACCGACGACGACGAGCTCGTCGGTGGCGCGGGACATGCCGACGTAGACCCGCTCGCGGGCGCGGTCGCGGGAGCCGTCCTCGTTGACGCAGAGCACCACTGCCCGGCGTTCGAGGCCCTTGCACCCGAGCACGTGGCCGTAGAAGACGTCGTCGTCCCAGAAGCTGCGCCAGTAGCCGTCCTGGTCGTGGAAGTCGGTGCGCTCGACCTGGATCGGGTGCCGGTGGCCGGTGGTGAGGAGGGCGACGTGGCGCGGGTCCCAGCCACTGTCGAGCAGCCGGTCGACCTCGTCGTCGGCGACGTCGATCGGGTCCTGGCCGGTGGCGTCGAGGAAGCGGACGGCCGGTCCGTCGCCGCCTCGCGAGTACATCCGGCTCGGCGCCAGCGGGCCGAAGGACTCGTGGATCTGCCGGGTGTTGCGGAGGTTGTGGTCGAGCACGAGCGGGACGAGCGCCACCGGCGGCCGGCCGAAGCGCGCGAAGATCCGCTGGTTCTCGTCGGAGTAGAGGAACAACCCGCCGTCCTCCTCGTCCTTCAGCGCGCGCAGCACCGGCGTCCACCAGGAGTCGGCGAAGTCCTGCGCCTCGTCGACGATCACGGCGTCGTACTTCCTGCCCTCCGGCAGCGCCGCCGCGAGTGCCGCCATCCCGGCCGGCAGCTGCTCCTCCCAGAAGTCGCTGTCGGTGCGGTCGCCGTCGGGGGCACCCCACTGCTGCCCGAAGGCGTGGAAGGTGCCGACGAAGGCCGGCCGGTGGCGCCGGTCCCAGGTGGCGACCTCGCGCTTGAGGTGCTCGGCCAGGCCGATCGAGTAGCAGAGCAGCGCCACGCGCTGCGGCTTGCGACCGTGCCCGCCACGGGTCAGCTCCTTGGCCTGCTGCAGCGCCAGCACGGTCTTGCCGCTGCCTGCGCCGCCGCGCACCTCGACGCGGTGGAGCAGGCGCGTCACCCGCAGCAGCGTGGCCTGCTCCTGGGTGAGCCGGTCGGCCACGTCGGCACGCTCGTCGGCCTCCGCCCGGACGTCGTACGCCGTCGGCAGGCGCCCGGCGAGGATGTCCACGATCTCGTCGACGTCGTCCGCCGTGGCCACCCGCTGGCCGTGGGTCATCAGGTGGGCGGTGCGCCGGAGCCGTCCGACGAGCTGCTCCTGGTCGTGGGTGTCGTGCAGCGCCCAGCGCGGCAGGTCGGGGACCTCGAAGTCGTCGCCGAACTCGGAGTAGGGGGTCACCACGGCGTGGGCCCAGGCCACGCGCGACCGGCTCCCCCAGCGCGGGTCCCGCTCGACGTAGGAGCGGAGGGCGTACTTCACGTCGCGCGCCTGGTCGACGGGGTGGATCACCGCCTCCCGACCGCGCCGCACGATCCGCCAGCCGTCGTCCCACCACACGCTGCCGCCCTTGACCTCGAGCGCCACGATGCCGACGTCGGGCATCAGCACGACGAGGTCGGCCTCGTGGTCCTTGCGCTCGTCGGTGAGCCGGAGGTTGGCGACGAGCACGTCGTCGTCGCCGAGGCTGTCGCGCAACCGCTCCCACACGACCTGCTCCGACGGCGTGGTGAAGGTCGGGCTCTCCGGGATCAGGCGGACCATGCGGTCACCCCACCATCGATCGCGGCCCGGCGTGACCCGAATGCCGTCACCGGGTGGTCCCGGCCTCGTCCTCGTCGAACAGCGCCAGCTGGTCGAGCTGGACCTTGCGCACCGGTGCGTCGACGACGAGCCGGAGCGCTGCGCGCATCCGGGCGGTGAGGCCGCGCAGGTAGTCGTGACGCCTGCGGGCGACCAGCTCGTCACGGGCCCGCCCCTCCTCCCTGGCCCGGCGCGCCTTGCCGCGCACCTCGCGTCGCCGCTGCTCGGTGATCCGGATGGCCTTGAGGAGCAGGCCGGTGTCGTGGTGGAAGACCCGCGCCAGGGTGGCCGGGTCGACCGACTCCCGCTCGGCGCGCTCGAGCTCGACCATCACGGCGTAGGCCGTGCCGAAGCGGCTCGCGCGCTCGCGCCGCGCCGCGCGCTGCTGCGGCTTCGTCGTCAGCCGCTCGGCGAGCTCGGTGGCCCACTGGTCGACCTGATCGAGCAGCCGCTCCGCCTCGGCCCTCAGCGCCTGCGGCGTCATCACGTCGACGCCGACCTCGCGCGTGACGCTGATCCGGCCCTCGCGCAGGACGAAGGTCAGCCCGAACTCCGTCTGATTGCGACGGTTGACCTCCTCCAAGGCCCCCGCGGTGTCGGCGACGTCGCCGACCAGGCAGCAGTGGAGCAGGACCCGCGGGGTGTTGTTGTTGACCGACACCCAGACCACGTTGTGCTCGGTGACGAGGGGCAGGTCGCCGTCCTCGTCCCACTCGGGCGCCGCGTCGTAGAGGTCGGCGACCGCCAGGTCGACGGCCTCGCGCACCTCCTCGACCGACCGCGGCGTGACGGGCGCGTCCGGAGCGACGGCCTCCACCGGCTCGGTCCCGACCCCCACCCGCTCGGGCTCGAGGCCCTCGGCGTCGAGCCACACCGGGTGGACCACGGCGTAGACCTCGCGCAGGGCGCGGACCATCATCACCGCCGCGCGGTCCGCCTCACGCTGCGGCACGTCGGCCCAGAAGTTCGTCTCGCCCTCCGACCAGACGACCGCCTCGGGCCGGCGGAACCCCAGCCTCCCCAGCGCCGACTCCTGCTCGTCGTCGAGCGCGAGCTCGTCGGCGAGGTAGAGGCTGCTGACGGCCTCCACCCGCAGCTCGCCGTCGCCGGCGAGGACCCGGCAGTACGGCCCGGCACCCTCCGCCGGCTGCTCCCCCACCTCGACCAGCAGGTCTCGTCCTGGGCCAGCTCCGCCAGCCGGTCGGCCAGTCGTCGACGGAACGCCGTCCACGCCGCCTCGATCTCGCCGTCCCACCGGCGCTGCAGCTCGTCACTCATGTCGACCCCCATCCGGATCGCCCCCGCGATCCCCCACGACCCACACTCTAGGGACGCCCACCGACAGTGGATCCGCCCAGCGATCGGTGCCCGCCCGGCGCCCGGCACCGGGCTAGGGCAGGTCGTTCCACCGCGCGTCGCACGAGCGGCACTCACGGTCGTGGCCGGGGTGCACGCACCCGACCCAGCGCACCCAGGCGGGACCGGAGTCGACGTCGTCCGAGGACGCCGGCATCCCGATCACCAGGTGCACGACGTCGCTCGACCCGCAGTGCGGGCACGTGCCGCGCTCGACGGCGTGCGGCTGCACCGGCTCGGGGACGCGAGCCTCGAACGGCAGGTCTGGCAGGTACATGGTCCCTCGAGACTACGACCGACCACCGACAGTGCCCGGTCGCACGACCTCGGCGTAGACCCCGAACATCGGCTCGCCGGCGGCGTTCGTCGGCCGCGACCGCACCAGCTCCTTGAGCAGCCGGACGTCCTTCACGCCCGTCCCGGGGTGGTGGTCGATGACGGCGCAGCGCGGGATCGGCCCGCCGACCCGCACCTCGGCACTGCCGACCGCGAACGTCGTACCGAGCCAGGAGTCCTCGACCCACGGCTCGTCGGTCTCGACGACCAGGGTGGCGCGGAAGCGCGCGGCGTCGACGCCCAGAAGGTCGAGCGACGCGGTGCCGAGGACGGTGACCGGCGAGGCGAAGACGACCCCGCCGCGCGGTGCGGCAGCCAGACGTACGTCGCGACCGAGGAAGTCGGACACCAGCGCGGAGTGCGGCCCGTCGGTCAGGGCGAGGTCGACGGGACGGCCCCAGTAGTCGCACACGATCGTCTCGCCGGACGGCCTGGCCGGCGCCACCACCGACTCGCCGGACGGCAGCGTGAGCGAGAGCTCGTCTCCCTGCACCCGCGAGACCACGCTGACGAGCGACGGGTGCTGGACCGTGCGCAGCACCCGCTGGGCCGCGACGTCCACCAGGCACCAGGCCCGGTCACCGACCGGCCCGGCCGCGTCGAGCTCCACGGTCGGCAGCGCGAGGTGCCGCATGCCCTTGACCGGCGAGAAGCCCGCGGTGCGGACGGCGAGTGCGGGCATGTGGCCATGCTCCCACCGGCCACCGTCGGCCGGATGTCCTGATTCGACCTCGCGTGTCACCGGTCCTACCTACACTCCGGCGGGTGACTGACTCGGAGCTCGGTGCTGCACCGCAAGACGACCCCACCACCACCCAGCCGGGTGCCGTGCCCGCGGGCGGCACGCCGCCGGGGCTGGCGCTCGCGTGGCGCGCCCCGCTGGTCGCGTACGCCGTCGCGCTCGCGGTCGCGGTCGTGCTCGGGGTGCTGGCCCTCGTCGCGCTCGCCTCGGGTGACGCGCCCGAGGAGGTCTCCGACGTCTCGAGCGCCGCCGAAGGCGTCCTTGCGTGGATCGCGGTGCCCTTCCAGCTGGTCGCGATGGCGCTCGGCGGCCGCATCAGCGCCGGCGACGACGACTTCACCGTCTCCATCCTCGCGCTCCCGCTCGTGCTCACCGCGACGTACGTCGTCACGCTCGCGCGCGTGGCCGCGGCGAGCGAGGTCCGGCAGCCCTCCCGCTCCCGCACGGACCGGGCGTTGACCTCGGGCGCCGCGGCGGTCGGCGCGGCCGTCGTCGTCGCCGTGCTCACCCGGCTCCTGGCCATGCGGTCCGACGGCACGGTCGTCCACGCCCTCTCGGTGTCGCTCGTCCTCGGGACGCTGCTGTTCACGTTCCTCGGCGACCTCGTCGGTCGCGAGCTGCGGAGTGCCGGCCTGCCGGCCTTCGCGCGCCGGTGGGCGTCGCCGGCGATCGCCTGGCTGAGCCACGTCGGGGTGTGGCTGGTCGTCTCGTTCCCGGTCCTGTTCGTCGTCGCCTGGGTGCAGGAGGGCTTCCGCACCGCTGTCGCCCTCCCGCTCTGGTGGCCGATCGGCGGTCTCTGGACCTACGCCCTCGGACACCTCTCGGGCATCGGCACGTCCGGGTTCTACGCCTACGCGTGGAGCGGTGACGGCGTGCTGACCCCGGTCGCCCTCCTCCTGGGCGCCCTCGTCGCCACCGTCCTCGCGGCGACCGTGTGGCACCTGCGCGCCGCGCGTGACCGTGCCGAGCTCGCGACCCCTGCGTCGTGGGTCCCGCTGCCTGTCGCCTTCGCGGTCGGCGGCGTCGTGGTGTCGGTCGTGTCGATGGTGAGCATCGGCGGTGGCGCGTTCGGCGTCAGCGGAGCCTTCACGATCATGCCCGCGGCGTGGACCTGCCTGCTCCTCGGTCTCTGGGGCCTGGCCGCCGAGGGACTCTCACGCACGCTCGCTCCCCAGGTCGCCGGGCTGATCCCGGCCTCCGTGGTCGCGCGGCTGCGTGCCGACGTCCCGGAGCGGGCGGCCGGCGAGCCGACCACCGCCGAGCCGATGACGCCCGAGCAGGCGCGCAAGGTGCGCCGGATCGCGATCCTCGTCGGTGCCGGACTCGCCGTCGTCGTGGCGGGCGCCATCGCCGTGAGCGTCATCGGCTCGACGTTCTACACCCCGGAGAAGGCAGCCCAGACCTACGTCGACGCGATCGCCGACGGCGACGTCGACGCGGTCGCCGCGTCCCTGCCGGACGGCGAGGACTACTCCCCGCTCCTCCTCACCGATGAGGTCTACGACGCCGCCACCGAGCGGCCCACCGACTACACGGTCGGCGAGGTGACGACCCTCGGCGACAGCGCCATGGTCGAGGTCCGGGCCGAGGGCGGCGTCGGCGGCGAGGCGTACCTCTCCCTCGAGAAGGGCGACAAGAAGTTCGGCATCTTCCAGGAGTGGGACGTCACCGAGGGACTGACGTCGGCGCTGAGCATCTCCACCGACGACGTCGAGGAGTTCGCCGTCAACGGGGTGACCGTCGCCGCCCCCGACGAGGGCTACGCGACCTACGCCGTCCTGCCCGGCACCTACTCGGTCGACCTCTACGCCGGCAACGACTGGATCGACGGCGCCGCCAGCGAGGTCGCCGTGCCGCTCGGCGAGTTCACGTCGCCCGAGACGTCCTCGCCCGCGCCGTCGGAGGCGTTCGTCGAGCGGGTGGACGAGGAGGTCGCCGCCTGGCTCGACGAGTGCATGGCCAGCACCGAGGTCGACCCGGACGGCTGCCCGCAGGAGGTCTACGCCTACGGCGACGTGCGCGACGTCTCGTGGGAGCTCACCCGGTCGCCCGAGGTCGAGTACGACTACTTCGACACCTCGTTCCCGATGACCCTCTACGCCTCCGGCGGCACCGCGACCGCGACCTACGAGGTCGACGAGTCCTACGGCTTCGGGCCTGAGGACTGGAACGCGGAGACCGACGAGTCCTCCCTGGACTTCAGCGTCGAGGTCGACGTCTCCGGCGACGAGCTCGAGGTCAACCCCGACACCTACTGAGCACGAACCCGCCTGTCCGGGTGTGCCCGCCGGCACCCGCCGGAGGGAACGTCGGGTCATGGCCGTGACCAGCTTCCAGGACCTGCCCCTCGCCGACCGCGACTGGGAGTGGGACGGCGACGCCGCCGAGAAACGCGTACGCGCGTGGGCGGGTGCCGAGGACGAGCCCAACGAGAAGTACCGCGACGCCCACGTCTGGTACGACGCGGACAAGAAGGACAACTTCACCGCCTACAAGCTGCTCGTCGCCGACGTGGTCGACGGTCGGCTCGAGGCGGTGCCCCGCGGCGTGATGGCGGCCGGCAACGTGATGGCCGGCGGCCGCGGCGGGGTGGACCTGCCGTCGAAGGACGTCGCCCGGGTGAAGAGCCACCTCGCGAAGTACTACGCGAAGATGGGCGAGGACGCGCCCTGGGACCGCGACTGACCGGCGTCAGTCGCCGCGCTCGGTCCGCACGACCTCGCCGGACTCGGCGTCGACCTCGACGGTGGTCTCGTCCGGGGTGTCCTCCCCGAGGGTGACCTCCCAGATCGCCGTCCCGTTCTCCTCGGAGAGGTCGAGCCCGGTGACGGTGCCGTCGACCTCGGCGAGGGCGGCCTCCACCGCCGCGGCGTAGTCGGTCGGGACGCCGAGCAGGCGCTCGGTCTCTGCCGCGTCGTCCTGGTCGGTGTCGGTGTCCTCGACCGGGCCGCGCTCGACGGTGCTCGCGTCGGCGGAGAGGTCGAGGTCGTTCTCGACACCGTCGTCGGTGACCACGGTGACCTCCCAGCCCTGGGCGTCGCCGTCCACGGAGAACACGGTGCCCTCGACCTCGCCGAGGGCGGTCTGCGCAGCCGTCTCGACGTCGCCCTGCAGCGACTGGCTCCCGCCTGCCGAGGTGTCAGAGGCGGTGGACGTCTGAGCGTCGCCGTCGTCGTCGCCACCGCAGGCGGCCAGCCCGAGGGCCAGTGGAGCGAGGGCGGCGGCGGTGGCGAGACGGGTGCGGCGGCTGGTGCGGATCATGGTGGCGACTCCTGAGGTCGTGGTGGTCAGTACGCCACCCACCGTGCCCGGGGGCCGCACAACACCGCCTCTCCGGACCCTCAAGACGCGGTTAAGCCAGCAGGCCCTTGACGTACGCCGCCTGCCCGAGGTGCTGGAGGCAGTCGCCCTGGATGCTCACCAGGCGTACGCCGGCGGTGACCGGCGGGTCCCAGCGCTGGTCGACCTCCCGCTCGAGCTCGGACTCGTCGACGGTCTCGAGGTAGCGGGCGGTCGCGAGGGTCACCTCGTGGTGGTAGTCCACCAGCAGCGCAGGGTCGGAGATCCGCACCGCATCGACCTGCTCGCTGGTGTGGCCGAAGCCGACGTCGTCGGTGCCGTTGGGCAGCCCGAACCGCTCCTGGAACCTCTCCCACACCTGGGGTGCGTCGGCGAGGTCGGCGACGTGGTGGTCCTGCACCCGCGCCAGGTGCCACAGCAACCAGCCGATCGGGTTGCCGGTGCCGCCCGGCCGGTGGTGCAGCGTCTCGTCGTCGAGCCCGTCGGCGAGGTCGTCGTAGAGCTCGGTGATCCGGCCGAAGCCCTCGGTCAGCAGTCCACGGACGTCCATGCCGTCACTCCGTCGGCGTCGCCGAGCGCACCTGCGGGGCGCTCGAGTGCTCGTCCTTCATGCCGTCGATCTCGGCGAGGATCCGCGAGCGCTCGTCGTCGTCCAGCGACACCTTCGCCTCGGCGAGCCCGCGGTCGAGCTGGTCGGCGATCACGGCGTCCTCCGCGCTGTACTGCCACGAGCTCACCTCGTCGACCACCCGCTGTGCCGCCTCGGTCGCTGCCTGGTCCACGTCGTCGCTCATGCGTTCCAACGTAACCAGCGACCGGCGTCCGACAACCGCCCATCCGGGTGGAGCGCTCACATCGCCCGCGCCAGGCTCCGCCGCAGCGCCCAGGCCCCGAGAGCGGCGGCCCCGAGGGCCATCCCGGCGAGCACCGCGAGGTTGGGCAGGATGTCGACGAGCGTGCCGCCACGCCGCTGCACCTCGGCGAAGGCGGTGTACGCCCACGCGTGCGGCGTGAGGTCCGCGAACCGCCGGATCGCGTCGGGGAAGAGCTCGAGCGGCAGCATCGACCCGCCGAGCGCGGCCAGCACCAGCCCGAGCCCGACGCCCGTGCCGCTCGCCGCACCCTCGTTGCCCAGCAGGGTGCCGAGCAGGATCGCCGCACCCGAGGCGACCAGGCTGAAGAGCAGCAGGACCAGCAGCGACAGCGGCAGGTTGCCCCACCGCACGCCGAACAGCACGCTCGTCGCGACCATGATGTAGCCGCCCTGGAAGAGCCCGATCGCCCACCGCCCCAGCACCTGCCCCGCGACCAGCTCGCCCGCCGTCATCGGCCCGGCCAGCATCCGCGCCACCACGCCCAGCCGGCGCGCCTGGATGAGGGTCGCCGACCCGGCCAGACAGCTCAGGAAGACGAAGAGCAGCAGCTGGCCCGACGCGCCGAAGTCGAACTGCCCGAGCCCGGCGAACTCCTTGCTCAGGGAGTCGACGTAGTGCACCTGCAGGTCGGGCGCGACCACCTCGTGCTGGGCCGACGCGAGCGCCGCCTCGGGGTCCGCGACCCCGCGCCCGGCGAGGGCGAGGACGCGACTCCGGTCGGCGCGCACGGCGTCGACGGCGACCCGCACGTCCTGCTCGACGACCTGGGCGTTGCTCGCCGACCCGCGCACCACCTCGAGCGACAACGCCTCCCCGTCGTCGTACGCCGTCGCTGCCGCGGCGTCGACGCGGACCGCGACGTCGAGCCGGCCGCGGGCGAGCAGGTCGAGCGCGTCGGACCACGAGGGGTCGGACACGACGACGTCGTCGTACTCGAGGCGCTGGGCCAGCGCGGACTGCAGGGACGAGTCCGGCCCGCTCACCGCGACCCGGCCGGCGCGGGCGCCCTCGCCGAACTGCAGCCCGATCATCAGCACGAGGAGCAGTGGGAACACGAAGACGAAGAACAGGTTGGACCGGTCGCGCAGGAAGAGCCGGAGCTCGACCCCTGCCACGGTGAGGGCGTTCGTCATGACAGCACCCCACGGTCCGGGACCAGACGCGAGACCAGCAGCATGACCGCGCCGAAGCCGAGCATGATCGCGACCGGTGTGCCGATGTCGGCGAGGCCGCCGCCACCGGACGTCGTCCCGAGCCCGCGGAGCAGCGCGGCGACCGGGTTCAGGTCGAGCACCCGCGACAGCGGGCCGGTCGCGCTGACCGGGAAGAACGCGCCGCCGCCGATGCCGAGCACCAGCGCGACGATCGAGGTCGCGATGCCGGCCTGCTCGCTGGAGCGGGCGACGCGGACGATCAGGAACATCACCGACGTGCCGGCCGCCGCCGCGCACACCACCAACGCGGCGACGGCCGGGATCGACCCGAAGTCGGCGTCGAAGAGGAAGCCGCCCAGCGCCAGCAGCACGCCCGTCGCGACCGCCCCGAGGACGAAGCTGACCAGCGCCTTCGACGCGATGATCACCCAGGCCGGGATCGGCATCGAGCGCAGCCTGGCGAGCGTGCCGGACTCACGGTCGACGAGCAATCCGGTGACGCCGAAGCTGACCGTGAAGAGCAGGAACAGCCCGGCCTGCCCCGCCACCAGCGCGGCACCCGAGTCGAGCTGCTCGTCGGCGGCCCGCCCCTGCACCAGGTCGTACGCCGGTCCGCCCGACGTCGCCTCCTCGACCAGGGCCTGGAGCTCGTCCGGCGCCACTCCCTCGGCCAGTGCGGCCCGGGCGGTGACCGCGCCGGAGCCGAGCTGGCCCAGCACGCCGTCGACGACGGACAGCACGATGTCGGCCTCGATGCCCGCCTCGTCACCGCGGACGGCCTCGACGGTGACCGGTTCTCCCATCTGCGCGGCCCGCCCGAAGCCGTCGGGCACGAGCAGCGCGAGGGCGGCTCCACCGTCCTCGACCTGCTGCCGTCCGGTCGCCTCGCCGACCTCGTGGACGGTCACGTCGAGCTCGTCGGTGCCGTCGAGGCCGCGCACCACCGACGTCAGCACCCGGGCCAGGTCGTCGCCGGCGGGCGCGCTGATCGCGACGGTCACCGGCTCGATCTCGAGGTCCTCGGTCGCACTGAAGACCAGGTTGAAGACGGTCATCAGCGCCATCGGCACGACGAGCGCGAAGATGACCACCGACTTGTCGCGGATCCGCTGGAGCAGGTCGGAGGCGGTGAGCGCGAGGAGCTGGCGCACGTCAGTCCCTCAGTCCCTTGCCGGTCAGGTGGAGGAAGACCGACTCGAGGTCGGGCCGGGAGATCTCGACGTCGGCCAGCGTGACGCCGTACGACGTCGCCGTGCCGACGACCTGCGCGACGAGCGCCGGTGCGTCCTTGACCGTCAGCGTCGCCGAGCGGCGATCGGCGTCGACGCGCTCCACGCCCGGGATCAGGCGCAGCTCCCCGGCAGCGCCGGCGAGGTCGCCGGTCCCGCCGATCCTGATCGTGTCGGTGCCGCCGATCAGCCGGACCAGCTCGTCGCGGGTGCCCTCGGTCTGCAGCCGGCCGGAGTCGATGATCGCGATGCGGTCGCAGAGCCGCTCGGCCTCCTCCATGTAGTGGGTCGTGTAGAGGACCGCCATGCCCTCGCCCGACAGCGCCTCGACCGACTCGAGGATCGAGTGGCGCGACTGCGGGTCGACGCCGACCGTCGGCTCGTCGAGGATCAGCAGCGTCGGCCGGTTGAGCAGCCCGATGCCGATGTTGAGCCGGCGCTTCATGCCGCCGGAGTACTCCTTGCTGCGGTCCTTGGCGCGGTCCGCCAGCCCGATCAGCTCGAGCACCTCCTCGACCCGCGCCTTCAGCTGCTCCCCGCGCAGGCCCTGGAGCCGGCCGAAGAGCGCGAGGTTCTCCCGGCCGCTGAGGTCGGGGTAGATCGCCAGCTCCTGGGGCACCAGCCCGACGTGCCGCTTGGGCTCGGTCGTGCGCGGCGTCATCGGCTGGCCGGCCACCGTGACGGTGCCGGCGTCGGCGGCGATCAGGCCGGCGACCATCGAGATCGTCGTCGTCTTGCCGGCCCCGTTGGGCCCCAGCAGGCCGTACGTCTCTCCCGGCGCGATCCGGAACGACACCCCGTCCACCGCCGTCAGGTCCCCGAACCTCCGGACCAGCGAGTCCACCACCAGCACGTCGTCCATGCCGTCCCTCCCGTCACCTCCACGCTTCCAGAGCGCCCGGGCAGGCGGCAGGGACGAAAGTCACGACTTGGCGGTGGCGGAGGGGCCACAAACCCCGCACGGCCCCCGCGACACGCCGCACAACTTTCGCGACACGCCGCAGCCCCCGAGCGACGAGGGTCGAGAGCGGCCCCGGCTCAGCCTCCCGCGGGCACCACGTGTGCGTCGTCGCCCGGGTAGACCAGTCCCTCGTGGCCGTCGGCCCAGCGGACGACGTACGGCGGTGCGCCGTCCGCGCCGCGGACCTCGACGATGTCGCCCTCGCGCCTGGGCGCGTCGACCTTGTTGCTCTCGGTCACCAGCCGGTCGCCGACGTGCGCCTGCATGGCCGTCACCTTCCTCCGTCGTGGTCCCTGCTCCCACGATGCGCCTGATCCCGGGCGTCGGCAAGGGAGCAGTGTCGACGGCTACGCTCCCGGCGTGCGCACTCCCTCGCTGTCCGCGCTCGTGGACCGGGCCGAGGTGCTGCTGGCCGGGCCGGGACGGGTCGTGATCGGCATCGTCGGGGCACCCGGCGCCGGCAAGTCCACCCTCGCCGGGCAGCTGCTGGCAGCGCTGCCCGCCGACGCCGTCGGCCACCTGCCCATGGACGGCTTCCACCTCGCCGACGTCCAGCTCGACCGCCTCGGCCTGCGCGACCGGAAGGGCGCCCCGGAGACGTTCGACGTCGACGGGTACGTCGCCGCACTGCGGCGCCTGCACGAGGAGCCAGACCGCACGATGTTCGCGCCCGGTTTCGAGCGAGACCTCGAGCAGCCGATCGCCGCCGCGATCGCGATCGCGCCCTCCGCCCGACTCGTCGTCACGGAGGGCAACTACCTCCTGCTCACCGGCGACGGCTGGGAGCGCGTACGCCCCCTCCTGACCGAGGCCTGGTTCATCGAGGTCGACGACGACGTACGCCGTGAGCGCCTGGTCCGTCGCCACGAGCAGTTCGGCAAGTCCCCCGACGCCGCCCGGGCCTGGGTCGACGTCGTCGACGAGCCCAACGCGCGGTTGGTCCGTGCCACCCGGTCCGCAGCCGACGTCCACATCTCGGTGGTCGAGTAGCCCGCGAGGAACGAGCGGCGTATCGAGACCCCCCACGAACCCACGAGCTCGCGGCCCCCACCAACCAGGGGGCCGCGAGTCGCGGTGGGGGCCTCAGGCGAGCACGCCGCCGATCATCAGCACGCCGTCCGGGTCGTAGGTCCGGCGTGCCCGGCGGAGCCGCGCGAGGGTCACCTCGTCGTAGGCGTCGAGGTAGTCCTCAGGCGTGAACGTGAAGTTCGGCAGCCGGTGCCCGCCGACCCACGGCGCCATCGCGTCGAGGATCGCAGCCGCGTGGTCCTCCACGCCGGGGATCTCCGCGATGCCGACCACGAGCAGCGAGTACGCCGCGTCGCGCGACGCGAAGGCGCTCGGGTGCTCACCCGGCCGGGCGAAGGCCCCGCCGAGCTGGCGTACCTCCACGAGGATCTGCGGTGACGCCACCCCCGGCCCGGTGAGGGCGAGCAACGTCGACGCCGCCTCCGCCGGGAAGTCCGTGAGCACCTGGCCGGCCTCGTACGCCGGGGTCGGGTCGAGCGGGTCGGTGTGGACCGAGTCGATCGCGAGGTAGGGCTTCTCGGCGACGTCGTCGAGGACGACCGGAGCAGCGGCACGCATCGCCGCGAACCACCTCTCCCCCTCGATCGCCGAGCCGGTCCACACGAAGCGCACCGACAGCGTCAGCCGGCCGGCGAGCATCGGCGGCACGCCCTCCATCTCCGGGAGCTGGAAGAGGGCGAACGACGTGGTGCCCTCCTCCGGCAGCTCGGCCGACCAGGCCCGCCAGGCCTCGATCACCACGGGCGCGTCGGTGCCGTCGAACCACAGCGAGCCGCCGTAGAAGCGCGGCTGCGGCACCAGGTCGAACTCGATCGCGGTGACGATGCCGAGCATCCCCTTGCCGCCGCGCAGCGCGAAGAAGAGCTCGGGGGCCTCGGTCGGCGTGACCCTCCGCAGCACGCCGTCGCCGGTCACGACCTCGATGGCCCGGACCTTGTCGCTGGCCAGGCCGTGGGTGCGGGCCATCGGGCCGAGCCCGCCGCCCGTGGTGTAGCCGACGATCCCGACGTCGGTGATCGAGCCCGACAGGGGCGCCAGGCCGTACGGCGCGGCGGCCTCCACGACCTTCAGCCACTTCACGCCGGCGCCCACGCGGGCCCAGCCCTCGGGGTGGACGACCACCTCGTCGAGCTCCTGGGTGGTGACCATCAGGTCGGTGGTAAGGGCGGCCATCGGGCCGTGGCCGGTGGCCTGCGGGGTCACCCGGATGCCGTGGCGGGCCGCGAACTGCACGGCCTCGACGACGTCCTGCGCGTCGAAGGCGGCCAGGACTGCGGCCGGACGGACCGGGATGGCGACGTTCCAGGGCGAGACGAGGGCGTCGTACTTCGGCTCGCCCGGGACGGCGACGGTGCCGATGGTCAGTGCGTCCAGCTCCGCGAACGGTACGGCTGCGGGGCTGGTCTGTGCGATGGTCATGCTTCCTCCGTTGATGTCGTCGTTGACAGGACGAAGGTGCACCGAGGCACTTGCGAGCGACTTGAGCGCGACTTGAAAACGCTGCGGAATCAGTCGTTGTCGGTGGGCCGGGGCGCGACAAACAGCGAATTCGGGTCCGCTGACTGACGAATCCGCACCAGCCGCTCGTACGCCTCGGCCGCGAAGCCGCGCCGGGCGGCGGCCTCGTAGGCCATCGAGAGGTACGACGCCCGCGACGCCCAGGGCGCGAGCGAGTCGAGCATCCGCATCGCGTCCGCGCGCACGGCGCTCCAGCCGGTGCCCACGTCGAGGCCGACGCCGAGCACCAGGAACTCGGCGGGCAGGTGGTCGAGCGCGCCGCCGCGGCGCGACGGCCGCGCGAGCGCGCCACCCAGCTGGCGCAGCTCGACGAAGAGCAGCTGGCTGCCCGAGCCCGGACCGGCCGCGGCGACGAGCGCCTCGACCGCGTCCGCAGGGAAGCCGTGGACCAGGACGCTGTTGGCGTAGACGGCCGTGGGCTCCTGCGGGTCGAGCTGCAGGTGCGCGATGTCGGCAGCAGGCACCTCGGCGAACGTGTCGAGCTCGGGCCCCAGCGCGCGCAGTGGCGCGAGCGAGCGGGCGCCCGCCTCGGGGTCGCCGAGCGCCACCGCGTCGACCATCACCATCCCGCGACCGCGGACCTGCTCCGGCAGGTCGACGTCGTCGGGCACCTGGAAGATGCGGGCCACGCTGGTCACCGACTCGGGCGCGTCCGCGGTCCACTCGGCCCACGCGGTGAGCACGCGCTGCGCGTGCTGCCAGTCCCACGCCAGCATCCCGGCGTACGCCGTCCGCACCGGCAGCAGGTCGAACTCCAGCGCGGTCACGACGCCGAAGCCGCCGCTCCCGCCGCGCGCCGCCCACAGCAGCTCGGGGTCCTGGTCGTCGGTGGCGCGCACGAAGGTGCCGTCGGCGAGCACCAGCTCGACCGCCGTGATCCCGCTGCACTGCAGGCCGTGCTGGCGGGAGTACCAGCTCACCCCGCCCCCGAGCGACGAGCCGACGACGCCGACGCCGGGGCTGGACATGTGCTGCCCGGCCAGCCCGACGCGGCCGGCGCGGGTGACGACGTCGCCCCAGAGCACGCCGGCCTCGGCGCGCGCCGTACGACTGGCCACGTCGACGCGGAGCCCGGTCATCGCCGAGGTGCGCAGCAGCACGGCGTCGCCGAGCCGGCCCGCGAGCGGCGGGGCTCCGTGCCCGGTGCCCTGCGGTGCGACCCTGAGGCCGGACTCCGCAGCCGCCCTGACGATGCGGGCCACCTCCTGCGGGTCGGCCGGGTAGGCGACCGCGGCGGGGTGCTCGTCGACCTGGAGGTTCCACGGCATCCGCGCCTCGTCGTAGAGGGGGTCGCCGGGCAGGTGCACGGCACCGCCGGCGAGCCCGCGCAACGCCTCGGCCTGCAGCACGGTCACCACCTCACTGTCCCTGCACCCCAGCGTGGCCGGGGCGACTTGAGGATGACTTGAGCCGGCTGAGCCGCTCGACGAGCAGGGCGCGCTCGCCGGTGGGTACGTCGGCGTGGATCGCGTCGCGGACGAGCGGGTTGACGAAGTCGAGCGGGTGCCCGTCGCGGAGGATCTCGCTGCGGGCGAGCAGGTCGAGGGCGCTGGCGACGTCCTCCTCGGGGAGCTGTGCGAGGTGCGCGACGCCGACCAGGTCGGCCACCGGGCCGAGCATCGCGACCGCGCGCGCGACCGTCGTGACGGTCTGGGGCATGCGCCGCAACCGCAGGGCGACGAGGGATGTGATCGCGCGCGAGCCCACGGCCCGGACGGTGTCGACGTGGGCGGCGTCGGGCGGCACGCCCTGGTCGGCGAGCGCGCGCAGCAGCTGCCGGAGGAGGAGCGGGTTGCCCGAGGTCATCCGGTGGCAGGTGGCCACGAACGTGTCCGCACCCCGGCCGAGCCGGTCGGTGACCAGCGCGGCCGTGCCCTGCTCGCTGAGCGGCGCCAGGCGGAGCACGTCGACCGTCTCGTCCGCGACGAGCTCGGCGACCACGTCGGCCTGGTGCGGCTCGCCGGTGCGCGCCGCGAGCACGACCAGCACCGGCAGCCCCTCGAGCCTCCGGACGACGTACGCCAGGAGCTCCAGCGACGGTTCGTCGCACCACTGGGCGTCGTCGACGCAGATCACGAAGGGGGCGTCGTCGGCGAGCCTCGTCACCACCTCCGCGAGGCCGCGGAACACGGCGTACCGCTCGGGCTGGCCCACGGCGTCGTCGGCCCCCGCGCCGAACAGCTGCCGGACCACGCCCCACTCGAAGCCCTGCTCGAGGGCGCTGCTCCGCGCCGACCGCACCCACACGCCCGTGCCGACGGCGAGCCGGCGCAGCTCGTCGAGCAGCCGGGTCTTGCCGATGCCCGCCGGGCCCTCGACCAGCAGGCAGCCGCCCCTCCCCTCCGCCAGGTCGTCGAGCTTGGCGCGCAGGACGGCGAGCTCGTGGTCGCGGTCGACGAGCCCGTCCGGCGTACGTGGTCGCGGGACGGCCGGCGCGCTCCTGGACACACCGTCGAGGCTCGGGGACTGCGCGAGCACCTCGGCCTCGAGGGCACGCAACGCGGGGCCGGGGTCGACGCCGAGCTCCTCGGCGAGCACCTCCCGGGCCCGCCGCAGCGCCGCCAGCGCCGCCGCCTGGCGGTGCGCGCGGTAGAGCGCGAGGGTGAGCAGCCGCCAGCGCTCCTCGCGCAGCGGGTCCTCCTTGACCAGCGCCTCGAGGTCGCCGATGACGAGCTCGGCCTCCCCGAGCTCGAGGCGCGTCCCGAGCAGGTGCTCGCGGGCGACCCCGCGCAGCTCGGTGAGCCGCGCGATCTCCGCCTCGGCCCACGGCTCGCCGGCGTAGTCGGCGTACGCCGGACCCCGCCACGACCGCAGCGCGGCGTCCAGCGTGCACACGGCGTCCGCCGGCGCCTGGCCCGCCGCCGACTCGACCGCGGCCTCGAAGGCCCACGCATCGACGGCGTCGGGCGGCAGCCGGAGCACGTAGCCCGGCCCGGCACGGGCGATCACCCCGCCGCGCTGCCGGGCAGTCGCGTCGGGCTCGAGCCGCTTGCGCAGGTGGCTGACGTACGCCTGCAGCGCCCCGTTGGCGTTGGCCGGCAGGTGGTCGCCCCACACGCAGTCGACGAGCCGGTCGGCCGGCACCACCTGGTCGCGCTGCATCGCCAGCCCCGCCAGCACGGCGCGCTGCCGGCGCCCGCCGAGGTCCACGACCGCGCCGTCCCGCGTGGCCGTGAGCTCGCCGAGCACCTGCAGGTTGAGTACCGGCTGCCCCTCCACCCCACTTCCTCGCGGTTGGCTCCATCGAGGATAGGGCGGCGCAGCCGGCGCTGGCTCCCCTGATTCTGGGGACGATCAGGTGGTCGAGTAGCCCGCGAGGAACGAGCGGGCGTATCGAGACCCACGCTCCTCAGTCCCCGCGCTCCTTCGGCGGCCGTCCCCGCTTGGGCACCGGCCCCGCGTCGCGCGGCGTACGCCCGGCGGCCTTGAGCGCGTCGCGGAGCAGCAGCTCGATCTGGGCGTTGACGCTGCGCAGGTCGTCGGCGGCCCAGCGCTGGAGCGCGGAGTGGACGGCAGGGTCGAGGCGCAGCAGCACGGACTTGCGCTCTGCGCCTCGCCTGGGAGCCGAGTCCCCCGCCTGCTCGTCCACGATCAGGTGTAGAGCGAGCCGGTGTTGACGACGGGCGTGGTGCCGCGTTCGGAGCAGAGAACGGTGAGCAGGTTGGACACCATCGCGGCCTTGCGCTCGGGGTCGAGCTCCACGATGTCCTTCTGCTCCAGCTGGGCGAGCGCGCTCTCGACCATGCCGACCGCGCCCTCGACGATCGTCTCGCGGGCAGCGACGACGGCCGAGGCCTGCTGGCGCTGCAGCATCGCCTGGGCGATCTCGGGGGCGTACGCCAGTGCCGAGATGCGCACCT
Source organism: Nocardioides sp. (assembly GCF_041913365.1). Classification (GTDB taxonomy): domain Bacteria; phylum Actinomycetota; class Actinomycetes; order Propionibacteriales; family Nocardioidaceae; genus Nocardioides. Next base: position 28,026 of record NZ_JAYSFM010000009.1, on the reverse strand, counting down.
CGATGACCTCCAGCCCGGCCAGCGCGATCCGCTCCGCGACCTCGGCAGCGAGCTCGGCGGAGATCACCTCGGTGTCGCCGCGGAGGGTCACCTCGGTGGCGGCGTTGTCGTAGGGGTGGCTCATCGCCACGTGCCGCAGGGCCGACTCGGCCTGCACGGCGACGAAGTCCTCGTAGTCCTCGACCGCGAAGGTCGCGCGCGCCGTGTCGGCGACCTGCCACACGACGATGGCCGCGATGTTGACCGGGTTGCCGTCGGCGTCGTTGACCTTGAGCTCGTGGGTCTCGAAGTTGTGCACCCGGACCGAGACGTTGCGGCGCGTGGTGAGCGGGACGGTCATCCGGAGCCCCGGCTTGCGGACCGTGCCGACGTACCGCCCGAAGAACTGCACCACCCGCGTCTGTCCCGGCGCGACGATCGAGAGCGACGCCGCGAGCAGCAGGGCCGGTACGACGATGGCGACGCCACCGAGGATCAGCCCGAGGCCGCCCTCCCCGGCGTCGGCGTCGATGATGCCGAGGACCGCCAGCCAGCTGCCGAGGCCGAGGGCCACGAGCGACACCGCGAGGCCGGCGAAGCCGTCGACCGACCACGCCTGCCGCTCCGTGACGTCCACGCGCGTGCCTTCGTGCCCCACCGGGTGCCCCGCGGGCGCGCCACCCTCCGACTCGCCGATCTCCCCCTGCTGCACTGCCCGGTCCCCGTCCATGCGCCCAACCCCTCTCCAGAATGTGATGACAAATAGATATCACATTCCTCAAACTGGTGAGGTGGTCGAGTAGCCGCATCCGTCAGGTGGTCGAGTAGCCCGCGAGGAACGAGTGGGCGTATCGAGACCCACGCCCCTCGGTCGCCCGCCGAACCTCCCACCAGACGTGCCCGAACGACCCTGCCGCCCACCCGGCTCCCGCCCTAGCGTGGAAGGCGAAGGGAGCACCACCATGAGCAACAGCAGCACGGGCCACGCCGGCAACGCCCTCTACGGCCTCGGCATCTTCGGCGCCTGGGTCTACTTCTGGATGCAGGCCGACGGCTTCTGGCAGCACGTCCTCGCAATCCTCGAGGGCATCGTCTGGCCGGCGTTCGCCGTCTACCACGGCCTGGAGGCGCTGGGCGCCTGACGAAGCCTGCCGCTGGAGTCGAGCCCTCGTCTGACATCGAGCTGCGCGAGATCGGCGGCAACCCGCCCGGCACGCCATCCCTCGCCGTTGCTCACGCTCGCCGCCCTCCCTCGGGTGTGCGGCACGAGCCGGTCGAACTCCTCCGCCACCCGCTCCTCCTGCGAGCGCAGCACAGGCAGGTGCCCGCCGGTCCGGGCGGTCGCGTCGCTGGCCTCGCGCAAGCGCTCACCGATGCGGGACGCGTAGGCGGTGAGGAACGACTGCCGGAACGACCTCGTGCGAGACACCCCGCCCACCGCGTTCCGACTGCCGTGACGTGCCATCGCCACGTCCGCCTGGACCAGGAGAGAGGTGACCAGCAGCTCGACGGCGTCCAGGTCGCCGACTGCCCCCACCACGACGATGAAGCCGTGGCGCTGGGCGAAGGCCGTCCGGCAGCGGTTGGCGGACGCCACGGCAGCCACGAGGCTCGCCTTCGCGGCGACGTACGGCGCGTCGAGCCAGATCCGGCGTACGCAAGGTGACCGCTCATCGACGGACGCCTCGTCGGTGTCGAGCAGTCGTCCGAGGGCGTAGCGGGTGATCAGTTCTTGCGCCTTCGCGTAGAGCGCCTCTGCTTCATGCTCGAAGTCGGTGGACTCGGCCTTGGCGAGCAGCGCGCGGACCTGGGCGAGCTTGGGGTGCTCCGTCCCGCCGGCGGACCGGCTGCCGGCCGCGACGGAGTCGGACAGCAGGGGTGCGCATGACATCAACGCGGCGACGCCGAGGGCCGATGCGAGGGCGTCCGCGGAGTCCACGACCAGCGGCCGCTCCGCACCGACGGCGTTCACCGCCGCGATCCATGCATGGTCGCGTCGTTGGCGATCGCGGCCCTCCTGGTGCAGGGCGGCGGCGAGCGTCGACAGGTGACGCTCCCCGAGGTGGCGTCGGACGAGCGCTGCCAGATCCCCCGGCGGCCAGCCCGCTGAGCTCACGTGGTGGGTCACGCCGACCAGCAGCTCGGCCACGACGATGTGCACCACGTGCTCCGGGAACGGGGCGACCGATCGCAGGAGGTGCTCGGCCGACACCGCGAGCGCGCCATCATCGATCCTGCGCGCGCCCAGTCGGCGTACGGTCGCGTGCACCTTCACCTCGACCAGCTCGAGGGCCTGCGCGGCATCCCAGTCCGAGGCATCGCCGGTGCGGGCCTGCGTGGTCCCGGCCCTCGCACGTTCCCGAGCCCGCTTCCTCTCGCGCGCGGCCCTGCGCTTCCGGTTGTTCACGCCCACCGCTCGCGTGCCTTCCGCTCGGAACTCACACAGTCCTCAGCCGGCGACTGCCGGACCTGCGTCGGGGCGACTGTCGACGGTCGCGGTCGACGACCTCCTCATAGGGCAGGGACGGGTAGTCGAGGTAGCGGGCGTCCGCCTTCCTCAAGACGTCCTGAGTGATGACGTTGTCCTCGACCCTGATCGCGAAGAGCTCCTTGTTGTCGCGTCGGCAGCCGACGACGAGTCCGTCCAGGCGGTGGTCGAAGGTGAAGTCCTCGAAGACCTCGAGCCCGGACCTCGATGCCTCGGCGTCGGGCGCCAGGAAGTGCTGGATGAGGTAGTCGAGCCAGCGCGTGGGTTGATAGATCTTCTCCTCGCCATCGAGGGTGATGCAGCAGCCGTCCCAGCAAGGCACCCACCGGCACCAGATCTGCGGGTGTCCCGGCGCAAGGCGATTGCTGCGTTCAGGATCGTCCGATCCCTGGTCGGCGTACGGGTTGGGAGAGACGTAGTAGGGCCCCTCCTCCCTGTCGTAGTGCCTCGTCAGGCTGAAGGCCGACAGGTAGGCCTGCTCGGCCTCGTTGAGGCTCGGGGTGATGTCGATGTGTCCGATGAAGTCCGTCGTGTATCCCATGGCGACAGCCAAGGTCCTGCACGCCGGTTCCCGCCACGAGGACCGTGCACGCCTGTGGAGAACGCCGCTTTGCGGATCCCTGTGGATGACTGGGTGCACCCGACCGGGCGGCACGCAACGCTCGAACCATGACCACAGACATCGACGACGTCCTCGCCCGCTACGAGCTGCGCGACCCCCAGCGACTGCTCGACGAGATCGCAGCAGCAGTCCCCCTCATCGAGGGACGGGCGTATCTCGCGCTCGTGCACCAGCCCGCCCAGCAGCAGTCGCTCCTCGCGGTCGAGGAGCTGACGCCTCTGCCCGTCGACATCGACGAGGGGCACCGCGGCCGGTCGGACCTGCTCTACGACCGCGTCTGGAGGCTCGTGATCCCGCCCCGCTCGGACGACTCGGCCTCCATCCTCGTCACGGTGATCGTCCGTTCCGGGATCAACGGTTGGGGCGACGAGGAGAAGCGCTGGGCCCACGGATGGCGCTACAGCAACCACAACTCCGACGCCTTCGACCGCGACATCATCGTGGTCACCGAGCACGGCTGGTGCTCCCTCTGGTCCCACGACGGTGGGCACGAGCCCGCGATGGTGGCCGGGTGAGCACGGATGCGGCACCCTTGTGACCGTGACCGTCCTGCCTCAGAGCCGGCCGCTGACCGCGGACGACCTCGCCGCCATCCCCGATGACGGCCACCGCTACGAGCTCATCGACGGCACGCTCATCGTGACGCCGGCGCCGTCGTGGCGGCACCAGCGCGCCGTGGTCCGGCTCGTGAGGATGCTGCTGGACGCGGCCCCTTCCGAAGGTCTCGAGGTGCTCGCGGCACCCTTCGACGTACGCCTGGCTGACGACACCGTCCTCCAGCCCGATGTGCTCGTCTGCCGCGTGGGCGACCTGACGCAGCGCAATCTTCCCGCCGCGCCACTCCTCGCCGTCGAGGTGCTCTCGCCGTCCACGCGCCTGGTCGACCTCAACCTCAAGCGCGCCCGCTACGAGGCGGCGGGCTGTCAGTCCTACTGGGTCGTCGACCCGGACGCACCAGCCATCACCGCGTGGGAGCTGCGCGACGGCTCGTACGTCGAGGTGGCCGCGGTTGCTGGCGGCGAGTTCTTCCCTGCCGAGCGGCCGTTCACGACCACCTTCGCACCCCGCGACCTCGTCGACTGATCAGCCAGCACGCCGCCCGCCGTCTTCTACAGTCGCTCCATGGACGATGACTGGGTCTTCTCCGACGAGGAGGACGAAGCCCTGCTCGCGGAGTGGCGGGCGGTCGACCGAGCGGCGGCCGACTACCTCGAGGAGCGCGTTCCGGGGCTGACTGATCCCATCGGCGACGACGAGTCGCGGTGGCTCGACGCCCTCGTGGAGACATTCGACCCGGCCGACGAGCCCGACATCGACCCCGAGCTCTTCTCCTCGGTGATGGCACTCCAGCACGCCGACTGGCTGGGACTCGCCCTCGGCACCCTCGCCCGCGGCCCCGGCTCGACGCTCGACGCGTCGCGCGTGCTGGACGACATCGACGGCCTGGACGACGTGGAGGGCGAGATCGAGGACCGTGAGGGCACCCGGCAGGTGCTGTCGACGGCGTTCCTCGTCCTGACGCCCGCGTGGCAGGACCTCGGCGTGCTCGACGACGTCGCGTGCTTCACGGACCGCGGCGTGTGGGGCCTCCCGCGCGCACTCCACCGGAGCTGGAGCCGCTGACCCGTGCCCCTCACGCTGCCCCCACCCCCACCCTCCGTCCACCGGCTTCGGGTGCGCATCGCACTCGACGAGGTCGAGCCGCCGATCTGGCGGCGCCTGGACGTGGCCGGCGACCTCGACCTCGCCGAGCTCCACGAGATCCTGCAGACCGCGATGGGCTGGACCGACTCGCACCTCCACAACTTCCTCGCCTCGCGCGACCGCCGCGTGCCCCCGATCCTCACCGACTTCGACGAGGAAGAGGGCGACGAGGGCGTCAACGAACGTGACGTCCGGGTCGACCAGGTGCTGCAGGAGGTCGGTGACGAGTTCTACTACGCCTACGACTTCGGCGACGGCTGGGAGCACGCGATCCGCCTCGAGGAGGTGCTGGCGTACGACGACTCGCTGCCGCGCGCTCGTCTGCTGGCCGGAGCCCGGGCGTGCCCGCCCGAGGACTGCGGCGGCCCGGGCGGCTATGCCCGCCTCGTCGAAGCCATGACCCACGGACCCCGCACGGCCGCCGAGCGCGACCTGCTGGCATGGGCGGGTGACTGGGACCAGGAGGCGTTCTCGGTCGAGGAGACCGATGGACTGCTCCGGCTCACCCTGACGAGCATGGCAGGCAGTGCAGGCATGGCCGCCTCGCTGCGTGCAATCGGCAGCGGGTTCTCCGACATGCTGGCCGAGCTGGTCGACCAGAGTCGCCGCGAGCCCAAGCTCCTGGCGAGGACGATCGCGGCCGCTGAGCTCGACCACCTGGAGATCCCTGGTCCCGCCACTCGACGGCGACTGATGCATCCGTGGTTGCACCTGCTGGACGTCGTGGGTGACGGCCTCGCGCTGACCTCGGCCGGGTGGTTGCCGCCCGCCGTGGTCAGCCGTTTGGCGACCGACCTCGACCTGCACGAACCCTGGATGGGCAAGGGCAACCGCGAGCAGAACTTCCCGCCGGTCAAGCTGCTGCGCTCGACGGCGATGGACCTCGGCCTCCTGCGCAAGCGGAAGGGCGAGCTGTTGCCGACAGCGGCCGGGCGTCGGCTGACCGGCGATCCCGAGGGTATGTGGCACCACCTCGTGGCATCCCTCCCGCTCGGGCGTACGCCGGTTCAGAACCACGCCGGAGCCATCGCACTGCTCGCCGTGGCTTCCGGCGAACAACCGCCGGACCTCATCCGCCGTTGGGGGAGCGATCTCCTGTGGTCGGCCGGCTGGGCGAGCGAAGGAAACGTGCCACCGCTGGAATGGGACGTGCTCGAGTACGCCCGCCCCACCTGGAACGCCTTGCGCGTCATCCACGACAGTCCGTTGAGCCGACGATCCGTGCCCGAGGAGCTCCGTCAGCTCGCCCGCGCCGCGCTCCGTCGCTCCCGTCTCCAGGTGGTGGAGTAGCCGCGAGGAAATCTCCGGTGGTCGAGTAGCCGCGAGGAACGAGCGGCGTATCGAAACCCGACCTTCACACGCGTACGAGCGGAAGCGTGGGATCAAGAACAGCCAGGTCGTCCGGATCGGAGGTCACCACCAGATGACCGCGGCTCCTGGCGTGCCACACGACGTGCGCGTCGACGACGTCCGACCGACCGGTGGCGCCGCACAGCCGCCCCACCTCGCGAGCGGCGAGCAGGTCGTAGTCGGGCGTGTCGACCCCACGCGCAGACAGCACCGCGGCGAGCCGAGCCTGCCGTGAGCCACCCCGCCACACCTGGGCCACGACCTCAGGCACCACGTGCACCTCCAGTCGGCGCTCGACCGCTTCCCGCAGCAGCGCCCGTACGTCGGCGTCGCCGCGCTCGATGGCGATCAACGCACCTGCGTCGAGGCTGATCCCGCTCATCCGCGAGCGAGGGCGTCGAGCACTCGGACGGCTTGGGCCCGAGCCTCGGGTCCCGGTGCGCCGAGCTCGGCGTCCATCTCGTCGAGGACCTCGGCGAGGGTGCGACGCCTCGCCTTCTCCGACATCGCCTCGGCCACGTAGGCGGACACGGACGTGGCCCGCCCCTCCGCGACAGCCGCGCGTGCTTCGGCCACCAGGTGGTCGGGCAGGCTCACGGCGATCTTCGCGGTCATACCGCAATCATACCCAGTCACGCTGCGACATCGAACCCCTCGCGGATCCGTCGGCACACCACGTCGGCTGGCGTCACCAGCGTCTGCTCGAGGGCCCGCAGAGCCGAAGAGTCAGACGTCACGAGGAGCGGTGGGAGGGCGTCGAGCGTCTCCGGCTCCATCAACGCAGCCGCGACGAGCGACCCGACCGGACGAGGGTCGTCGCACTCACCGCACGTGCACTGGACGTCGTCCGGCTGCAGCTCCCCGGACATCGCCGCGAGCACGAGCGCGACGTCGTACTCCACTCCGTTTCCGCCGACTCCGACCTGGTCGGATCGCAGCTCGGCATCCGGCGGCTCGATGAGATGGCGGCGGAGCGTGGCAGGAAGATCGAAGAGCAGGTCGAAGTGGTGCATCCTCGCGATCAGGAGGGACAGCATCTCGGCGTGCACGCCGCGGCATGCCTGGCCCAGGAGGTCCACCCACGTGGACGGGCTCGCCGCGACGTCACGCGCCACGTCGATCGGGACGCACAGCGGTGCGCTGTCGAACAGGTGCACGTCGCTCGCACTGACCAACCGCCCGAGCACCGCCTCACCGATCGCGAGCATGGTGGCTCCTCCGAGGTTGAGCGTCTCGATGGTCTGCGTGCCCGCGAGGTCGCGCCACACGATGCGATCGCTCGTCTCAGCCATGAACTCGAACCCACCCATGGGGACGCCGATCCAAGGCCTCATGTCGCCCGCGAGGCCGAGCAGCGCGGGGGTTGCGGCGCCATCGACGAAGGCGGCCAGGCCTCCGTGCTCGTGCAGGACCAGCTGGCGGTAGACCCAGTCGTGGTCGATGACCTTCGACATCGCGTCGTCCTGGTCGACGCCCCAGAGGGTACTGCCACCGCCCCGCGTGCGGACGGCGACGTCACGCGCCTCCCGCGGGCGACCCAGTCTCGCCTGCGCGGCTTGCGCCACCACCCAGCGCCGGAACACCCACTCCGGTGCGTCGTCGCCGAGGGTGACGATCTGCCGCAGGCGACGGACGCGCTCGGGTCGCCACCACGGACGCCCGTCCGGGCCCACGGGCATGTCCTCGATGAGTTCCAGTGCGCGAGTGGCGTTGCCTTGGGCTTCCGCTGCGTCGACTGCCAGCATCCGCCTCAGCCATGGGAGGTTGGCTTCGAGGACGTCGTCTCGTCGACTACGGCTCATCCGGGCGGCCGGCTCCGGAGCCCGGGTCGTCCGTCGGTTGCGTCCCTTGCGGCGGTGGCGTGATCGAGGCATGTACGCCACTCAACGCCACCGCTGGGTTGCGCAACCAGACCTTTGTGGCGATCTGTGGAGAACCCGCGGAGCACCCGGTCCACCAGTTGGGGCTGCCGGTCCTGCCCCTGCTGTGCAACGCGTACGTCATCGACGCACCTGGCCGTGACACCATGCCGACACACCTGCGGCGCACGGCGGCTCGCCAGGTGACTCCCCCGAGCCGACCAGGAGGAAGCGACGGTGCCCGACCCGGACGCGTCCGTCGTAGCACCCCTGCGCATCCACCAGCGCGAGGCGCTCGAGGCCCTTGCGGACGCGTGGCGGGATGACGCCCAGCCGCGCGCGTGGGTGGTGCTGCCACCCGGCGCAGGCAAGACCCGCGTCGGGATCGAGGCCGTCGCCGCCGAGGTCCGGGAGCACCCCGACACCCGCGCCGTCGTGCTCGCCCCCAACACCGCCATCCAGTCCCAGTGGATCGCCGAGGCGCGGGCGACGGGCCTCGACGCGAGCGACGACAAGGCGCTGACCAGCACCCTGACCTGCCTGACGTACCAGTCCCTCGCCGTCTTCGACTCCGAGGCCGCGGACGACGACGACTCGGTGCAGTCGGTCGTCGACCGGCTGCACCCCAACGGCGTCGCCCTGTTCGAGCGGATCCGGTCGCAGCCGCGGCTGGTGCTGGTGCTCGACGAGTGCCACCACCTGCTGGAGGTGTGGGGGCGGCTGCTCGCCGAGCTGCTCGAGGCCGTCGACCGCGCCCACGTCCTGGCGCTCACCGCGACCCCGCCCGAGAGCCTCGTCGGCGAGCAGCGCGCCCTCGTGGACCGTCTCTTCGGGACGATCCGCTATCGCGTCTCGGTGCCGGCGGTGGTGAAGGAGGGACACCTCGCGCCGTTCGACGAGCTCGTCTGGCTGACCACGCCGACGCCGACCGAGGAGGACTGGCTCACCACGGAGGCGGTCCGGTTCACGGAGCTCACCACGCTGCTCACCACGCCGGGCTTCGGCACCGTCGGCTTCTACGCCTGGCTCACCGCTCGCTTCGTCGAGCCCGTCCCCGCGACCGTCACGTGGGCGGCGCTCGCCGAGCGCGAGCCCGAGCTGTGCGACGCCGCGCTCCGCATGCACCACGCCGGCCTGCTCGCCCTGCCCGCCGGCGCCCGCCTGCGCGAGGAGCACCGGCACGCTCCGACCGCCGACGACTGGGTCCGCCTGCTCGGCGACTGGCTCCTGCGTCACGTCGCGGAGTCCGACGATCCGGCGGACGCGGAGGTCCTGGCCACGGTGCGTGCGGCACTGCCGTCGGTCGGCTACCAGTGGACGCGGCGCGGCGTACGTCGTGGGCGCTCCACCGTCGACCGCGTGCTCGCCCGGTCGTACGCCAAGCCCGGCGCCGCTGCGCAGATCATCGCCTCCGAGCACGCCGCCCTCGGCGAGCGCGCGCGGGTGCTGGTGCTGTGCGACCACGAACGCGCGTCGGCGACCGTGCCGGTGACGCTCGACGGGGTGCAGGACGCGGAGGCGGGCTCGGCGCTCGCGGCGCTCGAGGTGCTGCTGGCCGACCCGAGCACCGCCGTCCTCCACCCGACGCTGGTGACGGGGTCCGTCGTCGCCGCTGCCGAGCCGACGCTGCACGACCTGGTCGCCTTCGTCGCCTCCCGCGATCCCGAGCTGGCGGCGCGGCTGCGCGTCGAGGGCGGCTCGTCGGTCGCGACCTGCTCCTCGGGCTGGACCTCGCGGACGTGGGTCGCCCACGTCACGGCGTACCTCGAGGCCGGCCGCACGCAGGTCCTCGTCGGCACCCGCGGCCTGCTCGGCGAGGGCTGGAACGCCCGCAGCGTCTCCACCCTCATCGACCTCACCACGGCGACCACGCTGACGGCCGTCGTCCAGACACGCGGACGGGCGCTGCGGACCGACCCGAGCTGGCCCGACAAGGTCGCCACCAACTGGACGGTCGTGTGCGTCTCCGAGGCGCACCCCAAGGGCGACAACGACTGGGTGCGGCTGGTGCGCAAGCACCAGGGCTTCCACGGCATCGACGCCGACGGCGACATCGTCGACGGCGTCGCGCACATCGACGCCTCCTTCTCCCCCTTCGCCCCTCCCCCGGTCGCCTCATTCGACGCGCTCAACGCCCGGATGCTCGTCACCGCCGCCGACCGCGACGCGATCCGCGAGGCGTGGCAGGTCGGCGAGCCGTACGACGACGTCACCCTCGCCTCGCTGCGCGTCCGAGCTGCGTCTCCCACCCTCGTGCCGGTCGAGAAGGTCGTGACCGTCGTCCCCGCTGCGCCGACCTGGCGGTTGGGACCGGAGGGCCTGATCACTTCTGTCCCGCTTCCGGACACGAGCTGGCGTACGCCGGTGGCGCTGGCCGCAGGCACGGCCGGCGCCTCCGCCGCCGCGACTGTCGCGGGGCCCTGGGCGCTCCTGGCCGCCGGCGGCCTCGGCGCGCTGGCGACCCTCGGCCAGGCGGTGGTCACGGGTCGCGACCACACGTCGGTCCTCACTTCGTGGGTCCGCGCACAGGTCGCGCTCACCTCCGGCACGCCGCCGCTGGAGGCAGTGGCTGCTGCTGTTGCGGACGGGCTCCTCGCTGCCGGGCTGACCTCGGTCGGCTCTCCCGCGCTGGCCATCGATGTGCACCCGGGCGGCGAGTACCGCTTCCGCCTCGTGGGCACCGAGGCCGACGCCGAGGTCTTCGCGACCGCGCTCGACGAGGCGATCGGCCCGGTCGGTGCCCCGCGCTACGTCGTCTCCCGCTACACCGCCGCGTCGCTGCCCGACAGACCGATCCGTACGCGCCGGGGCGCGCGTGCTGCGCTGCGCGCGGCCCGTGCGACGGGCGAGGTCTGGCATCCGGTCCCCACGGTTCTCGGCCGCAACGCCACCCTCGCCGGCCACTACCTCGCCGCCTGGCGCACCTGGGTCGGCGAGGGTCGGCTGCTGGCAGCCGCGAAGCCGGAAGGCGCCGGTGTCGTCGCTGCCGTCTCAGGCGAAGACCCGTTCGCCGCCACCACGGTTATGCGGCGTACTTGGTCCTGACGCTGCACCTAGCGCTGCTTGTCCTGTCGCTCCTTGCGTTGCTTGTTCTGCTTCCCGTCCTTGGTCGGCGTCGGCTTGTCGGGCGTGTTGGTCACGACCACGTCGGAGAGCTGTTCGCCCATCCAGTTCGCGACCGTCTTGTACCCACCGAGAAAGACCGCGACCGCGGCGAGACCAACCAGCAGCTCAACCAGAGCGCGACGGCGCTTCTTGGACCTACGACTCACTGCCTGTGGAACCGGTGTCTCCGAGCGACGGGCGGTGCCGGCACGAACGGCGTCCACGCACGCACGTACGTCGTCCGGACCGAGCACGGCTGGCTGCGACGTCAGCACGTCAGTGAGGTTCTGCGTCGAGCAGATGAGCACGTTCCAGGACGTGTCTGTGAGGGGCTGCTCGCCGACGAAGCACAGGACGCTTCGGCACGGGATCGCCCCTGGGAGAACCTTCTGCAGGGCAATATCCGCTTCGACCACCGAAGTCACTGCCTGCTCGCGCGGCCTGCCGTTCTGCAGCAGCACTTGGTCGCGCACCTCGATGCGCCCCGTCCAGTTCTTCGCATCGACGATGAAGACGCCTCCGGGGCCGACGACCACGTGGTCGAGGTTCGCGCGCTGGCGGCCCGGCCACGCGAGGTCGTGAAGAGCCACCCAGCCCTCGGGAAGCGCCTCGAGTGCTCGCGCCACCGCGACCTCACCCTCGGCGCCCTGCTCCCACAGCGCAGCCGACTTCTGCAGCCGCTCGGCCTTCTCCCGCTGCCGCCTGGCAACGTCGTACGCGGACTCGCCCGCAGTCATGTCGACCACCCCCGGCGCACGACCCTAGGTAAAGACACCGCCCCGCGCAGGCGAATCCGCCATGATGCGCCGGTGCGCATCGGAACCTGGAACCTCGCTGGACGCTGGTCGGACGAGCACCGGTCGCTCATGCTCGATGCCGACTGCGACGTCTGGCTGCTGACCGAGGTCAACGAGAGGACCAGCCTGCCCGGCTACGCCCTTCACATGACCCAGGCGCGCATGGCACCTCGTCGCCGCTGGGCCGCCATCGCCAGCCGGCTGCCCATGTCGTCGAGCCCCGACCCGCATCCCGCCAGCGCCCGAGCGCGGATCGGCGCCACCACGTACGTCAGCTCGATCCTGCCGTGGAGGGCTTGCGGCTCGCTGTTCCCTTGGGTCGGCGAGCGCCATGCCGAAAGGACCGCGAACGCAGTGGACGACCTTCTTCTTGGCCTCCGACCCGCCAGGTCCCTCGTGTGGGGCGGCGACTGGAACCACGCCCTGACCGGAAAGGAGTACGCCGGCTCGCAGGGCGGTCGGCGCGCGATCCTGACGGCTCTCGAGGAGCTCAGGCTCGAGGTACCGACCACGCAACTGCCACACAGGATCGACGGTCTGCTGAGCATCGACCACATCGCAGTCCCTCGCGGCTGGTCGACGTCGGCCACACGTCTGCCGGCTGAGCGCGACGGCAAGCGCCTCTCCGACCACGACGCCTACGTCGTGGAGCTGTCTGCGGGGACTGGCCTGCCGCCTCAGGCCTTGGGCGTGTAGCGCGAGAACCGGAGCTCGTAGCCGATCTCCGCGCCACTTGCAGTGAGTGCGCTTCCACGGCTGGATGCGGCTTTCCACACCCACGCACGCGCGTGGCTGCCAGACTCAGCAAGCGCGGCCGACAGCTCTACCCGAACCTCCTCCATGTCCTCGAGGCTGGCGAACCGGTGGTCGAGCGCACGTGGCTTGCCGTCGTCACTCGTGCGGGCCGCGAGCCGCCTCCCGACATCACCGGATGGTCGAGCCGACTCGGCCGCCACTCGGACCACCGGAGGTCGCCGTCGGACACCACGTCGTGGAGAGCAGCGAGCTGCCGGTGCAGCGGCTCTCGAGATGGCGTGCACGAATTACCTCACCACAGGAAGCACGAGTCCGGCGTGACGGAAAGTCATACTCGAGACTCGTCGCAGCCCATCGCTGTCGGAGGCGTCAATCGTTGATTGCCGATCTCGGCACCCCGAGGAAAGTGGCCGGCCTCAACTGGGCGTTTCGCTCCAACGGGCCGCTGATTGCATAGAACCCTGCGCCTGAGCGGCCATAGCGAAACACGCGCCACAGCTGGTAGCTGGGACCGAGGTCGTTCGAGACCGCTACCTCGTTCGCAGAGACAAAGAACGGCAGTTCCTTTGCATACTTGGTGGTCTTGACCTCGATGTACGCAGGCTCTTCGGTGAGCCCGACAAAGGATTGGATGTCGTATCCAAGGCCATCGCCGACTTCCACCGAGACGTGCCTGACTCGAGCCGCCAGATCACTCCGACCTCCCTGGGTGAGCCGACCTCGCTCGGTCGCCACGACTGAATCCTCACCGGCCTTCCCCAGCGCGCGGTTGGCCGCTTCGATCGCCGCATAGTCCAGTCGCGTGGCGCGAGCAGAGCGCCGTGCGTCCATTGACAAGTCGACGTCCGGCGGTTCGATCTCGACGCCTATCTCTGAAACCACGATGTCCTGGTCAGTTACCGCTTGCAGCATGAATGCGCGAAGCTCGGCGTCACGTTCGAACCGGTCACGCACGACATCTCTCAGCCGCTGCTGCGCATTGGCCAACGGTTTGAAGCCCGGGATCCACAGAGCATTCAGGTCATCTAGTGCAGCTGAGACGTTGCTGAACTTCTTGGAGATCGCGCCCATGGAGCGATCGACAGACTTCGCCACCTCGCGATGGAACTCAGCCTTCACGTAAGGCTCACCGGCGAGCTCGAGCGTCAGCATCTGGAAGTAGACATCGACGGTTGCCTCGACCTCTTCGTCGGACCAGTCCCCCGTACTCACGGTTAAATCTTGCCGCACGTTCGTGCGTGACGAGGACGATCAGTCGAAGAGGTCGCGGCTACCGATTGATCAGACGCCGGCTGTCGGCAAACGACCTGACCTCGCGCGACTCTCGACGAGGCCCGGACGTCGTGCGATCTCGTACCCTGACGTCAGACATGCCGAGTCGACGCCGGCACCGACGAGCACCTGACGCACCGGAGTGGCTAGCGGGTCTGCAGCTAGAAGCGGGTGCGCGACAACCATCGCCTTGCCGTCGCGGTTGCTCATGAGAAGCCGCGCACCCGAAACCTCGCTCACGGTGTTCCATCCGAAGGCGTTCCCGTACGACCGCACAGCCGCGGACCACGGATCCGCGTCGAGCGACAGGTCCTTGCCAGTGAGCAGGTTGAGCGCCTCACTCGCGAGGTACCAGTCCAGAAGCGGGTGGTACGCGGAGTTCGAGTAGTCGCGAAGGCAGTCGTAGCAGCTGCCGTCGCACCCAGAAGCAGCATGCTCTCGGTGGCGTTCGGTTTCCGCGGTGGCCGCTGCCAGCAGCTCGTCCAAGTGGCGCGTCAGCCACGTCGCGTACCCCGCCCCGTTCTCGAGCCGGTCAGCCAGAAAGACCTCGCCGACCACGCTGCCGTCGAGCTGGCGCGGAGAGATCTCGGTGACGAGCTCGTCCACGCCCACGTCCAGCAAGCGCGCGGCAGAGTTCCGAAGGAGGAACGCCAGGCTCACCCATGCAGATCTCGCCGCCAGACTCTTGACCACGTCTGCCTGCACTCCATCAGGAAGCTCCCCCGCGGAGAGACGAAGGACGTCCGTGGTCCTGATTGATCCAAAGCTCACCGTGAGCTCGCGGTGGGGCTGCAGCTCCCTCAACTTGCTCATGCCAGCGCGCGCTGCGACGCCGACGTTTTCCACCAGGTCGAGGCTGATGAGACCCTCCCCGAAGGAGTACGGCGCGGACTTGCCGTAGTCAGCGAACCGGAACCCGCGGCCGCGGTTGTCGTTGACGCTCACGAGCGTCGCCTTGCCGCCCGCGAACTGGACGTTGCCCAGGGACTGCCACTGAAGACCGGGAGTCACCGCCAGACGCGGACGAGTCGCAAAGCTCCGGTAACCGCGGCGGCCGTTGTAGTCCCTTGGCCAGTAGGAGGTCCGGAAGCCCAGCGGTTGGGCGACATCCATCGCCCGGAAGTCGTCACCCGAGGCGCCGCAAACGCTGCACGAGTCCCCGAAGGAGTCCAGGTGTGCGGCCGCGCACGACGAACACATCGCGGCACGCGCCAGTGGCCCCTCGGGGTTGGGCACGGTGTTGCCTCGGCTGTCGTAGTCCACCAACCCCACGACGACGTGCTGCGCCTTGTCCTTGACGAGCTCCGACCCCGGTGCGAACTCCGAGATGGCGATGTCCATGTCGCGCGACAACGGTTCACGCGCGTCCCGCCTCCAACCCGACGACGTGTGGAGCTTTCGCTCGCGCGTCGGAAAGCCAAACATCGGCATCACCCCGTGCTCGGCGAGACGCTGACCGAGGTCCTCGTGTCCCAGCGTCGACCCTGCTGTAGTCATCACCTGATCGAACAGCTCGTCCTGGCACCGGTCCGCGAGCGCATTCGCGCGGTCTCCCACTCCCACCAGGGACTGCGCGGTCGCAAGAGCAACGTCCCGGAGGTCACGAAGGGACGCCCGCAGAGTCATCGCGACGGACGGCAGCGCCTCACAGCGGCCGAACGGTCCGTGAACGTTGCGACCACCTCGGAAGTCGCCGTGGCTGGACGCGACACGCAGGAACGCTAGCCGGAGCACCTCCGCGTTGAGCGCACGCAGGGCGAGGTCGTCGCTCTCGAGCTCGAGGTAGGGCGGCGGGGGCGGGTCACCCGTGATCTTCTCCGGGTGCGCGTAGTAGTGGGAGTCGTGGCTGCGCGTGCTCCGCGAGACCGTGAGTGCTACAGCCAGGTGGTCTCGGCGTCGCCCGGCCCTGCCCACCCGCTGCTGGTAGTTGAACCTCTGCGGCGGCATGTTGGCCAGCACCACCGCCTTGAGGGCGCCGATGTCGACGCCGGCCTCCATGGTGGTGGTGACGCTGAGGACGTCGATGCCGTCGGCGACCGGCACCTGGTCCTCATCGAGGAACACCTGCTGGAACGCGGCCTGCCTGCGCTGTGCCTCCGAGCGATCGGTCTGCCCGGTCAGCTCCTCTCCATGAAGTCGCATCTCCGGCTCGTGTGAGAGCAGGGCGTAGAAGTCGGCTGACTCGTCGTCACCGCTGACCTCGACCAGGTCGCCACTGCAGCTCGTGCAGGTGGCGCCGCTGCGATGCGCGTGCCTCCTGCGACATCGCTCGCACTGCCACGTGCGGCCATCTGTCGGGGTCAGGCTCACGCGGCGTGGGTCGACGCGGTGCCCGTTGGTGACGGAGAGATCGAGGGCCTCCTTCACCATGGCGATCACCTTGTCTGCATCGATCGTGGGCGCGGAGGCCGCGGCGGCTGACCTCACGTATCGCACGACCGCCGGAGGAAGATCCTCTCCCGACCGCATGTCGCCATCAGTGAAACGACGAAGCTGCCCGAGGATCCTGACGCACGAGTCGCGGATCTCGGTGAAGACCGTCTCGTCCAGTCCGGCCAGGTCGCGTGGGAGCGCCGGGATTGTTGCTCGTGCAACCCCGATGCTCTCGAGATCGCGTCCCTGACCAGCGAAAGCGACCTGCTTCACCTGGTCGACCAGGAGTCTGTTGATCTCCTGCCGAAGCTCGCGGAGCGAGGGGGTCAGCTCGTGGTCCGGGCGGGACCTCGGCGGGTCGTTGTCCCACGACCAGATCTCGGTCCACCGTTCGTGCTTCCGGCTGGTCTGGGCATCCACCGCGATCCCACCGGGGTTGATCCCGAGGCGCAGCAGCTCTGGCTCCACCCGGGCGGCGACCTGCTGCAGGCTGACGAGGCCGGTCAAGGGCAGGGCCTCGCGCAG
Organism: Nocardioides sp.; assembly: GCF_041913365.1. Classification (GTDB taxonomy): domain Bacteria; phylum Actinomycetota; class Actinomycetes; order Propionibacteriales; family Nocardioidaceae; genus Nocardioides. The sequence goes on along the minus strand of NZ_JAYSFM010000009.1, from coordinate 11,196 downwards.
GACCTGGTCGTCACCTGGCTGGCCCATCCCGAGGGCGATCCGCATCGCAGCTGGGCGCGCATCGCGCTGGACCATGGCAGCGGCAGCGGCTGCCTCCTGCGACTCGTCCTCGCCACGGAAGTGAGCGAGCACCATTGGCAACGGGTCCCGCTCAGTAGCTGCGCTCACGACGAGCTGACGAACCGTGTCGAGGTAGTGCGAGAGCTCCAGACCGGCGTTGACGCGAGCCGCGTCTTGCCTGCTATCGGAGAACACCACCGAGGAGGTCGACAACTGACGGTGGAGCGATGCGACCAGGACCTGTGTGACCCGCTCGTAACCGGTGCCCATCGTGCGCACGACGACGTTGGTCCAGCCCGAGTCCTCGAAGTCGAGGTCGCGATCCCGCCGTGAGTCGTGACCGCACGCGGGGCAGTTGTCCGGCAACGCAGGGACACGCTCGCCCGTTCCCTCCCCTTTCTCTTTGACGTCCAGCATCCACGCCGTGGGCTCACCTCGACCGGTGGCTCGCCCGGTCAATGGGTCGTACCGCACCGGCAGCCACTCATACATGTACTGGCGCTTGCCACGCGTCCACGCAACGTCGAGGGGCTGGCGGTCTGGCCGCGGCCAGATCAGGCGGTAGGACGAGCCAGCGCGCCGCTCCTCCGGGGCGTCCGGCAGCTCCTCGAGGTTGGCAGACGTGCTCACCAGATAGGCGTCCGGACCGGAGACTCCCGTCGATGCATAACCACCGATGAATGCCTCGCCGCAGTGCTCGCAGTAGAGCAGCTCGAGCACGCGAGCACCGCAATCACAGACGAACTGCGGTTGGTCGAACATCTTGCCAAGTCCGCCAGAACCCTCTGCACAGGTGGACGAGCTGCACACCCAGAAGCCCAGCACGTTCTTGAAGAGCAGGTGAGCACGCATCCTGAAAGGAGCCGGCTCCTGCGCGCCGGCCCACTCCACCAGGGCATCGAAGTCCGAGGACGGGTCGTGCGAATCCGGGAAAAGTGCGGCGGCTGCGGCAGAGAGCCGCAAGGGTCGCCAGCCAGCCTCACGGAACGGGGTCTCGACGGCAGCGCGCACCTCGTAGGGGGCCGCGGGGGCCTCGCCGGCACGCAGCAGCTGCCCAGCGGCGGCGGGGAGCATCGAGTCCGGCAGCTCAACCCTGTGCCCGGTCACAGCCGTGAAATCGTCCGCCGGCTTGTCGAAGAAGCCAGAGACGAACCGTCGGTCGCGGTCGCGGTCCCAGTCGATCGAAGCTGTGGTCGAGACGACCCTGAACTGCTCTGGTCGCCTGTCGAGGCCAAGGCGGTGTCGAAGTCGACGGACGAGGTAGGCGACCTCCGAGCCGGCAGTTCCGCGGTAGAGGTGAAGCTCGTCGACGACGAGCGTGAAAACGTTCGACGGGTCGCACTCCAACCATCGTCGCGTCGCCTCGAACATAGGCGCTTCGTCCGCCCGCATCAGCGCGACGTTCAGCATGCTGTAGTTGGTGATCAGGAGGTCAGGGGGCGCGAGCTGCATGTCCCACCTCGAGCGCATCTCGCTGCCGGTGACGGACGGCAGGAAGTACGCGTCCTGCTCCCGCACCTCGCCGGAAGCGACGAGGCTCTCCAACCTGCGGTGCCGACGAGACAACAGGTCGAGATGACGACGAAGCTCGGCGGTCTTGCCACCCTTGCCGTTGGGGCGCGGGCCGCTCACCGGCGTCAGGCTGGTGTAGCGACCGAACCAGAACCGGTGGCCCGGGCGATGCTCGCCGAACCAGTCCCGGGCGCCGGGCGTGTCGAGCGCACGCCGGAGCCGCACGAGCTGGTCGTCGACCAAGGCGTTCATCGGGTAGAGGACGAGCGCCCTGATGCCTGGCCGCCTCACCTCGAGGTCGGTCCGCTGCGGCTCGAAAGGCGCGTCGGGACGCTCGAACCACTGCGTAGATTTGCGGGTGGATCCAGCCGCCGGCCACGTACGCGACTCCTCAACCAGCCCGGCGAGGATCGGCATGAGGAAGGACTCGGTCTTGCCTGAGCCCGTGCCGGACGTCACGACCACGTTGCGCCCCCGCCTGTGCGCCTCCAGCGCCTCAGCCTGGTGGGCGTACGGATGCTCGATCCCAGCGAGAAGGCCGGTCGACAGCAAGGGCTCGAGTTCGGGCAGGCCCACTCCCTCGCAGACCTGGGCGAGCGTCCGTTCGCTCGGCACGTACTCAGGAAGCAGCTCGACCAGGGGTTCCTGCGAGATGCCACCGCGAGCCCCCATCAGGTCCGCTCGACGCTGCCGCAGGTCCGCGTCTCGAAGGTCGAAGGCGGTGTCGTAGTACGTGCGGTAGGTCTCAGCCAGGGCTTCGCGAAGACCGCCAGGCGAGGACGTACGACGGCTGTGATCAGGGCTCACGCGTACTTCAGCTCCTTGTCGAGCAGGGCGGCGACACTCTCGGCCACCGCGTGCGGGATGTTGATGTAGCGGCGGACTTCGGCGCCACCTTCGGCGCCGGGCAGGTGGGACACGGTGCTCAGGCGGCCCGTGCGCAGCACGAGGACGCGCTCGACAGAAGAGGGCAGGCGCCAACCCCCGTGCACGTAGAGCGACGTCTCCCGGGGAGCAGACCAGAGCAGTGGGCGCTCCGGCCCCAACTCGAGCCACTCAACGGCACGCCGGTCCATCACCAGCCAGCCGTCGGTCGTGCGGCGCGCATGGATGCGCTGGTTGTTCTGGAGGTAGACGTAACCACCGGGCTCACGGTCGAAGCGAGTCGGCTCCCAAGCCGAATCGCTGGAGCCGTCCGCGCTTGCGATGAACCTGGCGACGGTCTCGCCGGGACGGACCGACCTGAAGTCGCCCAGGTTCGCTGACCTCAGGTGGCTCAGGAGGCGGCCCGACAAGTCGTCCACGCGGCGCATGCCGATCCGGTCGAGAGCATCCCACGGCCCGTCGTGGCTGAGCGAGAAGTACCAGGTCGACGGCCCCTCCTGCTCGAGGAGGAGGTTCTCGATCAGGTGGTCGCTGAGACTGACGAGAACGGGGTCGTCGGACGTGTCGAGGCCGTCAACTGCCTCGACGACCCAGCGGGGGCGCGCGCCGACCACGACCGCGTTGCCACCCCCGTTAGACAGACGGGTCAGCGCCGTGCGAGTGACGGCCCAGCGCCCGGAGCTGACGTCCACGTGGCCGAGGGCCACGAGGTCGTCGATCACGTCTCGCGGTGTGCGTGACGGGGCAACCCAGGCGGCCGCCCCTTGCAAGGACGAGATGTCTCCTGATCCGACCTCCGATGCCCAGAGCAGCAAGTCGTCGTAGGCGTTCATCGATGGACCTCCCGCATCACGGCAGCAAGGACCTTCTTCCACTCGCGATCGCCTTGGATCTCCGGGGGACCGACATCGGTCAGGAGACGTGACACGAGGCTTCGGGCTCGCAAGCGGTCGTAGGACCGACGCTCGGCGCCCAGGTTCGGACGCCGCAGCCGCTGCGGCACGGGCGTCACCCATACCCTGCTCGGCGTGGGCGAGCTCACGACGAAGAGAGGGGTGAACTGCGTCGAGCCGACCATGCCTGTCACGTCGACCGCGGTGGCGTCGAGGCCCAGGTCCTGGAGCCACCGCACTTCGGCGACGCCCCTCTCCTGCAGCGCCCCGTCCGGGCCCACGACCCACACAGGTCCTCCTGCGCGGTGGGGGACCTCGATGCGCGGGCTGGGCGGCAGATCGTCGTACCAAGGCGGATCCGCAGGGTGTGTGCCGGGGGCGAGGAGGCGGTCGACCAGACGGAAACGAACAGCACCACCGTCGCAGCGCACCTCATGGTCGCCCTGACCGAGCGAAGGACCGTCGATCGAGACCGTGCCCTCGACCACGCGGTGCTCGATGTAGCCGACGTTCGCCCGCTCCCCTGGACATCCGAGAATCTCTGGCGCACCGTACTCGCTCAGCAAGAAGGAGCTGGTCGCCGCGCGCAGTCGCAGACCACCGCGCAGAGAGGGTCTCAGGGGGCCCGACCTTCCGTCAGGCTCGTCGACCGCGACCCCGCGGCCGACGAAGAAGATCGAGGCTCCCGAGGGAGCTGTGCCTCGCGACTCGACTCCAGGAACGGCGCTGAGGCTTCCTGCGGCCGGCCGCTCGGCTATCGCGAGCTGGTCAGCCTGATGATCGCGCTGGCCGACCTCGGCCCAGCCACCTGCCCTCATGTCGGTGCTCAACCAACGCACGTCGCGTGCTGGGCTGCGCAGCGTCGGGCCGTCGTCGACCGCGCCCACAGTGCCGCTGCCGACGAGCGTCCAGAGGTCGGATGGTGTTGCCTCGAACCCCTTGATCGCCCGGACCATCCCGCTGGCAGACCCGACCGTCCACCGGTGACCATCGGTCCCCGGCACCGCAGGGCCGAGGAACCACCAGTCGCCTGAAGTCTCCTCGTGGCAGAGCCGGACGTTCGAAAACTTGGGACCAGACTGCGCCCGCAGCGAGCCGTCCCATGACAAGTAGAGTTGGAGGACCGTGCTCTCGAAGATGTCACGATGCTGCTGCGCCAGGTCGAGCAGTCGCGTCCTGCTGCCACTCTCCGCCTGCGTCCAGAGACGAGGGAGCACGGTCTTGGCCAGCGACTCGGCCGATCGGCCCTGCCGCGGCTCGAGGCCCAGCGCTGCGAAGAGTCGCACGAGCAGTGCACGGTCAGCGGGGCGGACCACGGCCTGCGACAGGGGCCACGAGACATGAGGGAAGCTCGGCGTCGGTGCAGCGGTAGGGGAGCCGTGCCCAGACCGCTCCAGCCACTCGTTGAACCGCGTGAACAGGAGGTCCACGTGCTTGTGGAATCCAGGGGGAGCTCCGCCATCAGCGGGACGACCCAGCGCACGGTTCAGGCCCGGGTAGTAGCTGAAGTGCGTCTCCTCCCGCTCGACCGCGACAAGGACGAGGAAGCACAGGACGGCCAGGTGTGTGGGCGTCTCCGACGACGACAGCACACGACTGCGTCGCTCCCATGGCGCGAAGGGTTGGTCGTCGTCCAGGGTCGACTTCACAGCCGCGACGAAATCGTCGACCGCCTCGCCGGAGTCGGCGCCAGCCTCCCCCGCGACCTCCTGGAGGACGGCATCGTCGACATACAGGTAGAGCGGCTCGTTGCCTCGCCCTTGGAGGAAACGGTCGCTGAGCGCCCGATTCCATCGCTCGTAGTGCGGGTTCACGTCGCGCTGTGGTCCAAGGTCAGGTTGAGGAACTCCCTGAGCTCGTCAGGCGGGACCTCGTCGCCGAAGACGGCGCGGGCCTGCGCCTCGGCACACGCGACCGCTAGGGCGAACTTGGCGACCAAGGTCCGCTCGGTCTCGTCGTCCAAGTGCTTGGAGACGAAGCGGTTCCCCGTGTTGAGGCTCACCACGAAGGCGAACCGGTCGTCCTCGTCCTCGGCCACGCTGAGCCAGGACTGCTGCGGACCGCCGTCGACGAGCTCCAGCCGAGCCCTCAGGTAGTCCTCTCCCAGGGGGACCTTGAGCTCTTGGGGGACCTCGCGACGCCGGACCGGCGCAGAGTCGCCGACATCTATCGGCAGCACCTCGTGCTGGCTGTGCGTCTGGGCGCCGCTGACGGCGTCGCGATAAGTCGGGTGATCGAGACCCTTCTGGACTTCGTCGACCGCTCTCACGAAGTCCTGCGGCTCGATCTGAGCCTTGCTAACCCTGGCGTTGTCCGCGAAGCGGCGAACTTCCTCCACCGCTTGGCTCATTGCGTCGATCAGCTGGTCGTGAAGTCCGCCGTCCCAAGCGAACCCGTCCTTGGTGAAGTTAACCGGGAAGTCGTCCATGTGGAGCTCCCCGACCAACCGCTTCCCACTGTGGCTGTTGAGACTGCCGACGACGTCCTTGACCCGCCAGTTGTGGCCCGGACCACCGATGATCATCCGACCCCGCCGGAAGAGGGCGAACCCCGCCTCCTGCTCGCTCATCTTGGCCAGCGAGCCGACCCAGCCGGTCACGCGGTGGTCCTCTCCGGTGTGAGGGTCCTCCACCTCGAGGTCGATCGGCACCCGGCAGTCGAGCACGACACCGTCGACCTCCCACTGCATGAGCTGCGGTGGTTCGTGGCGCAGAGATTCGCCATTCCACGTGATGACGACGTCCCCGCGGCCCAGGTCGTGTCGGTAGATGCCGGCGAGAAGCCTCTTCGTCTTGTCGACCTGGCGGCCGGCGATCGGTCGCGCGAGCCGCTCGATGGTCAGCACCGTGCCGTGCTCCTCCTCAAGAGCGGGCTCTCGGAGCATCTCGATCGTGTTGCTGGCACCGTCTGCGATGGCGTCGACGTCGAACACCACCGTGTGGCGCCACCGCTCGCCGGCCTGAGTCGTCGAGATCGTCCAGAGCTTGCCGAACCAGCACGCGGCCGTCTTCAGCCCCATGCCGAACTCGCTGCGTCCTGACGTGTCCGCTGGCGGAGTGCTCAGACGGAGTGCTCGCGCCAGGTCCTCGGCTCGCATGCCAGCCGCGTTATCGCGGACGGTGAGACTCCCGCCCTGGTGCCGGATGTGGACACGCAGCTCAGGGAAGGTGTCCACACCCACGGCCTCGCGGGCCGCGAAGTAGCTCTGGGTCGAGTTGTCCACGAACTCAGCGATCGCGTGCCACGGCGTGTAGTTCAGCCGGCCGAAGGTCGCGTAGACGTTGATCGGCGGCGAGATGTCGATGTGCTGCACTTGTTCCCCCTTCTGGCGTCAGGGTTCCATTGACCACCGACATCCGTCTCGAGAACGGACTAGACAGGTGCTGTGAACGACGAACCACGCCGCTACCCTCCGGGCGCTGCACTCAGCCAGAAGATGTCGACTCTGGCCAGGCGTGACACCCAGCCCGAGCTCGACCTGCGCCGCGAGATGCACCGACGGGGCATGCGCTACCGGGTCCAGATCAAGGTGCCTGGCAACAACCGCCGGACGATCGACATCGCCTTTACGCGGGTGCGGCTCGCGGTCTACGTCGACGGCTGCTTCTGGCACGGCTGCCCCGAGCACCACGTGCAGCCACGCGCCAACAGCGAGTGGTGGCGGTGGAAGATCGAACGCAACCAAGCGCGCGACGCCGACACCAACAGACAGCTCGCCGTGGCCGGCTGGGACGTCCTTCGGATCTGGGAGCACGTCTCGGCTGCACCAGCTGCTGACCTAGTCGAAGAGGCCTATCGAGCGAGGGTCGCTGACCTCGGCCTCTCCTTGTAGACCCACTCGTGGCGCGACACCGCGAGGTCGAGGCGCGCTTCCGACAAGCTCATGTGGAACTTGTCAGCCCTGCTCGCTCCGGACCCTCCAACCTCAGCGGGAGGCTGGCGGCCAGACGCGCGTACGGCCAGGCTCCCACCCGCCACAGCTGCATCGAGTGCGTGCGTGCTGCCGATCCAGAAAGCCTCGATCGAGAGTGGGACGAAGCCTCGCTTTCTCATCCTCGACCGCCCGCTGTTCGACGGGGCCACCTTCTTTCCTCGCCGCGCCTTGAACTCCCGGTGCCAGGTCACGAACGCGCCGTCGTCATCCATCAGCGCGTCACCTGACATCACGAGGAACCCGAGTCCCTGCTCAGCGACGCACTGTCGAACTGCGCTCTCGTCGTTCAGCATCGACGCTCCGCTGCGCTTGATGACCGCCCCTGACCCATCGAGCTGCCTGGCCGTGTGCGCCTTGAGGTCCCACACATGGTTCAGCGAGTAGTCGAACACGGTGTTGCCGTACCGCGTCCGCGGTGGGTGCACGGATGGCGGGAAGGCTGCCGACAAGACCTCACGTCCGCGAGCCTCGAAGTAGAAGCCCTGCCACTCGTTGTCGTTCGCCCCTCTGGCTCCACTTGCTGCAAGCCACTCGACGCACGTCCGTCCGTCCCAAGCTTCGGCCTTCCAGCCGTCGAGCAACGCCGCCGCGAGCGCAGCGCCCTCGGCCGCTGGCGTCGCGAGGAGGTCGGCAGCAGACGTACCGAGCCGTCCGAGCCTGCGCTCCGCGCCGGCGAGGATCGTGTTGAGACCCTCGAGCGAGATGGTCTCGCCGGTGGAGTAGCAGGTATCGGCCCAGGGGACGCCCAGCTCGGCTGCGATGTCGCGCCCGAGCCGTGTCTTGCTCGACCGGTCCAGCTGAGCGGTGGGCAGCAAGCGATCGGCCAGGTTGATGAGTACCGACTTGTGCTCCTTGCTGCCTGGCCCGAGCCATTCCTCTGGTGACCCTGTGAGGCGAGCGATTCGCGTGACCGCTTCGATCTTCGAAACGGCCGGCTGGAAGGCCCCCCACCCTGGTCCCGCCAGGTTCAGGGGGACCTGAAGGTTCAGCCTCTGGAGATCGCCCGCCTGGAATGCTTCCGTCGCACCCTCAAGGAGGACGTTCAGGCCATCGAGGGTGACCTTGTTACGGACGGTGTGGAGCTCGGGTGCCCACGCGACATCCAGCTTGTGCGCGATCTGCTCCGCCATCACCACGTTGGTCCGGACCACGTCGACGTCCAGTGCGAGGGCATCGCGCAGAGCGACTAGCGCGCGCTTCTCGCCGCGGGACTGGTAGCGGGCGCCGGTCAACCCGAAGATCCGGGCGATCGCCTCATTCGTGGTCCCCGCCGGGATGAAGAACTGTCGGTCACTCTGCTGGAACGGCACGCGCCTACTACAGCATCGGCAGCTGCGCCCGGGGTGCGAAACGGTCAGGCCGAATGCAGCCGCGGGACCAGGAAGGGGACGGTTTTCGCCCTTGACGGACCACGGGTATTCAAGAGGTGCCACGGATCTGCTTGCAGCTTCGTACCGTGGCCGACCTCAACGCCGGTACCTGCATCCCATTCCTCGCCTAGGAGAAGCATGAGCAGCACGCCTTCCTTGAAGAAGTCGGAATGGCCGGTTTACATCACCAACGCGCTCGGCTTGCCTGCTGTGCAAGGGCGAGGCGGCCCGTGGATCTCGACCGGTGACACGACCGACGTTGCCTGGTTCCACGCGATGTGCGACTTCTTCGGTGTCACGTATCCACGTGAGCGAATTCGCGCCATGAAGGCCATTCTTGAAGCTGCGGGCGGAACCTGGAATCAGAAGCGTCACAGCTCCGCCGTCGATGGGATGCAGGCTGGAGGCAATGTTCGCAAGGAGGCGTTCGGAGACTTGTGGATCGCTCTCCACGCGTCGGGCTACCTGGGCTCTCAAGAACAGCTCTCAATGGCCGCGGACGCTTTGACACACGCGGCTGAAGGGCCTCTTCCTCCTCCGCCCCTCGTGTACCAACAGGTCCGCCTTCGGATGGGTCAGCCCGCGTTCCGACGCCGCCTACTTGCTGCCTACTCCGGGAAGTGCGCCATCTCTGGAGCGGACATACCGGAGACCCTCGAGGCCGCCCACATCGTGTCGCACGCCCTTGGAGGACGCATGACGGCCTCGAACGGACTCCTCCTCCGGGCGGATCTCCACACCTTGTTCGACCTTCGCCTGATCGCGATCGACACGGCGACATGGAGCGTCCTGGCACACGAGAGCATTCGGAGTTCCGAGGCTGGGCAGGCGATCCACGGTGTGCGCTTTCGCCTGCCTCCCGATCACGGCGATCGACCGGACACCGGTTCGCTCGATGACCACCGAAGGGCTGCTGGGATGTAGAGCCTATCGAGACCTGGCGTCAGTCACTTGGTCTGAGCCGGTCATCGGGGTTTGACGGACTAGAGGTCACAGCGGCAACCACGTGCGGCGCAGACGCCTCGATCTCCTCGCGGTGCGTCAGGACGTACTCGCGGAACACGTAGTAGGCAGCACCGACGTTCACGCCGTTGCCCATCTGCTTGTAGGACGCTGCGTCCTTCTGCGCGACAGGCTCCTCGATACCGTCCACTGTCCTGAGGAACTCAAACGAGTCGGGGAGCCCCTGGAGGCGAGCAGTCTCCCGCGGCGTGAGGCGGCGGCGGTCGCCCAGGATCGATGTCTGAGTGATGGCAACCAAAGCGGGCACGTAGTCCGGGCGCTTGGCGCGGATGCCTGACGGGCGGAAGTGCATGATCGTCTCGGCGAGAGGACGGTGCGGACCCGCCTGCCACTCGAACTTGCGCCGAGATGCCGGGAAGGCGTCCAGTTCCATGCGGAACTTGTCGAGCACCTCGCGGTGCCGGTCGTAGAACTCGGCGTTCTTGAGCAGGAAGTTCTTCTTCCACGCCGGGAACGGCGTGCCCTTGACCGCCGCGACGTCGATCATGTCGCTGGCCGCCTCAAGGGAACGCCACTCATCGGCCCAGATCGGGAAGCCAGGTAGCCGCTCGTCCGGTCCAAGACGATCTGCCACTAGGGTCAGGATCCGGTCCCAGGTCTGAATCATCTTGACCTCGGCACCGTCGAGCTCGTACTTCTTAAGCACCTCGTCAGGGGCCTGGAGAGGTAGGTCGCGCTCGAGGTCCCACTGGTCCTTGCGCCAGTCGAGGTCAAGCAACTTGGGCGAGACGATGGGTTCGTCGAAGTTGGCAGGATCCTGGGCGGCCTCGACGCCGACGTAGTGCGCCAGGATGAACACCCGCTCCCGGACTTGAGGCCGACCACCCAGCCGACGTGGCAGCAGGTGCGGCGAGAAGACTGCCGGCTCGCTCGCGGTCCGGTAACCAAGCTCGCGGAGCGTGCGAACGATCGTCTTGAACGTCGTGTCTCGGTGGCGCGGGCCGGCAAGGTTGCGCACGTTCTCGAGCAACACCACTGACGGGCGTCGCTCCGGGTCCTCGAGGATCTTCGCGATGTTCCAGAAAAGCGTGCCCCGGGTCTCGTCCATCCCGCGCTGAAAGCCGCTCTTGGAGAACGGTTGGCACGGAAAGCCGGCGGCCAGCACGTCAGCGTGCGGGACGCGTACCTCAGGATCTGTAAGCGCCACGATGTCGCCGCTCACGCCGAACGACTTCACACCGGGCGGGAGCGGCGCGCCCGACTCGCGGAGTGGCCGCAGCCAGTTGTGGTCGTACACCGCGGCGGCATCGGGGTCGATCTCGCTCGCGAACGCCCAGGTCCCACCGGCGGCGTGCAGCGCGGCGTGGAAGCCGCCGATGCCGGCGAACAGGTCGCTGAAGGTGAACGTGGGTGTCGAGCTCATGTTCGAAGCCTAGGTCTCTCGTACGACAACGCGGCTGAGGTGGTCGGCGTGTTGTGGTCGAGGGGGGGGCGCCCAGGGGGGGGGGCCCCCGCCCGGCGACGGCCCGCCCCCGCCGCCCCCGGGGGGGGCCCCCCCCCCCCCCCCCCCACCCCCCCC
>NZ_JAYSFM010000008.1:3620-152463 GCF_041913365.1 Nocardioides sp. | reverse complement strand
CCCCCCCCCCCCCCCCCCCCCCCCCCCCCCCCCCCCCCCCCCCCCCGGGGGGGGGCCACCACCTCGCGGGGGCCCGCCCCGCGGGCCCCCCCCCCCCCGCTGGGGGTCTCGATACGCCCGCTCGTTCCTTGCGGGCTGCTCGACCACCTGGTGGTGGTGACTACAGCTTCTCGACCGGGGCGTAGCGGAGGAGGAGGCGCTTGACGCCTTCGGAGCCGAAGTCGATGGAGGCGACGGACTTCTCCGCGACCCCGTCGACGGCCACGACCGTGCCCATGCCGAAGGAGTCGTGCACGACGCGGTCGCCGGGCTCGAGGCTCGGGATCGCGCGGGCGGGCTTGGCCTTGGCCGCAGCGTCGGCGCGGAGCGCGGCGGAGCTGAAGTTGCGGCGGCCGGCGTCGGTGGGGGTGCCGAGGCGGGGGGAGCCGCTGAGGTCCTGACGGCCCCAGCGCGTCTGCTCGGCTGCCGTACGACGCCAGTCCACGAGGTCGACCGGGAGCTCGTCGAGGAAGCGGCTGGCGGGGTTGTGGGCCGGCGCGCCCCAGGCGGAGCGGACGAGCGCGCGGGAGACGTAGAGCCGCTGCTGGGCGCGGGTGAGGCCGACGTAGGCCAGCCGCCGCTCCTCCTCCAGCTCGGGCTGGTCGCCCAGCGACCGCTGGTGGGGGAAGACGCCGTCCTCCAGGCCGGTCAGGAAGACGACCGGGAACTCCAGTCCCTTGGCGGTGTGGAGGGTCATCAGCGTCACGACGCCGGAGTCGTCGCCGTCGGGCGCGTCGGGGATCTGGTCGGCGTCGGCCACCAGCGCGACGCGCTCGAGGAAGTCGCCGAGACCGACGGCCACGGTGCCGGCCTCGACGTCGGCGGGGTCGGCGCTCGGGCCGGGCTGGGGATCCTCGGCGAACTCGCGCGCCACCGCGACGAGCTCGGCGAGGTTCTCCACGCGGGTGCCGTCCTGCGGGTCGTCGCTGGCCTCGAGCTCGGCGAGGTAGCCGGAGCGCTCGAGGACGGACTCGAGGATCACGTCGGGCCGCTCGTCCGCCTCGACCATCGACTGGAGCTCCTGGATCATCGCGACGAACCCCTCGATGTTCTTCAGGCTGCGGGTGGCCAGGCCGGGCGCCTCGGAGGCGCGGGTCAGCGCCTCCCAGAACGTGACCCGGTCGCGGTCGGCCAGGGCGGCGATGCAGGCCGCGGCGCGGTCGCCGATGCCGCGCTTGGGGGTGTTGAGCACCCGGCGCAGCGAGATCTCGTCGGCGGTGTTGACGAGCATCCGGAGGTACGCCAGCGCGTCGCGGACCTCCCGGCGCTCGTAGAAGCGCACCCCACCGACGACCTTGTAGGGCTGGCCGGTCCGGATGAACACCTCCTCGAAGACGCGGGACTGCGCGTTGGTGCGGTAGAACACCGCGACGTCGGCGGGCTTCGTGCCGGCGGAGTCGACGAGCTTGTCGATCTCCTCGCTGACGAACCTCGCCTCGTCGTGCTCGTCGTCGGAGACGTAGCCGGTGATCCGCTCGCCCTCCCCCGCATCGGTCCACAGCCGCTTGGGCTTGCGGCCGCGGTTGTTGCCGATCACCGAGTTGGCCGCGGAGAGGATGGTCTGCGTCGAGCGGTAGTTCTGCTCGAGCAGGATCGTGGTGGCGTCGGGGAAGTCCTGCTCGAAGTCGAGGATGTTGCGGATGTCGGCGCCACGGAAGGCGTAGATCGACTGGTCGGCGTCGCCGACCACCATCAGCTCGCTGGGCTCGACCTCCTGGTGCCCCTCCTCGAACACGGTGCCGATCTCGAACGACGTGCCGCACAGCTGCTGGATCAGGCTGTACTGGGCGTGGTTGGTGTCCTGGTACTCGTCCACCAGGACGTGCCGGAACCGGCGGCGGTAGTTCTCGCGGACGTCGGGGAACGCCTGCAGCAGGTGGACCGTGGTCATGATCAGGTCGTCGAAGTCGAGGGCGTTGGCCTCGCGCAGGCGGCGCTGGTAGCTGGCGAAGGCCTTGGCGTAGGCCTCCTCGAAGGAGTTGCGGGCCTCCTTGGCAGCGTCCTCCGGGTCGCGCAGCTCGTTCTTCTGGTCGGAGACCCAGTGGAGGACGGCGTTGGGCTGGTAGCGCTTGGGGTCGAGCTCGAGGTCGCGCAGCACGATCGTCATGAGCCGCTTGGAGTCGGCGGCGTCGTAGATCGAGAAGTTGGACTTGAAGCCGACCCGGTCGATCTCCTTGCGCAGGATCCGCACGCAGGCGGAGTGGAAGGTGGACACCCACATGATCCGGGCGCGCTTGCCGACGAGGTCCTCGACGCGCTCCTTCATCTCGGCCGCGGCCTTGTTGGTGAAGGTGATCGCCAGGATCGACCCGGGGTGGGCCTTGCGCTCGTTGATCAGCCAGGCGATCCGCCGGGTCAGCACGCGGGTCTTGCCCGACCCCGCGCCCGCGACGACCAGCAGCGGCGGGCCGGCGTGGGTCACGGCAGCGCGCTGCGGCTCGTTGAGGCCCTCGAGGAGGGGGTTGTCGACCAGCGCTCGATCAGGGGATGCATCTGTGGGGCTCATGTCGACCCCCAGCCTATGCGGCGGGTGCGACAGCCGAGGCGCCCCCGGTACGGCTGTGGAACAGGCCCCGGACCAGGCCCGGGATCAGGAGTGGACCGGCGACCAGAACACGGCCACCGCGATGTTGGCCACCGTCAGGACGAGCAGCCCGAGGTAGAGGCCCTGGGGGATGCTGGGCTTGCGCATGTTGGCCATCACCAGCACGAGGATGACCAGGCCGATCGCGAACTTCACGCCGATCTTGGCGTGGTCGGGCGAGCCGAGGCTCTCGAGCACCCCGACCAGCAGCAGGCCGGCGAGGAACGCCGTGCCGACGCCGTCGCGCATCAGCGGGTTGACCGCCTTGGTGTCCTCGCGGACCTGGACCAGCAGGCCGCCGAGCAGGGCCGCGTAGCCCAGGATGTGTACGAACAGCAGCACCAGCCGCAGGGTCTCCATGGCGGACACCCTAGTGAGTGGCGGCCGGCCGCCCGGCTCAGCCCTTGCGCGACTTGCGCGGCGCCGGTCGTACGACGAGCACCGGGCAGGGTGCGTAGTGCTGCACCCGCTGGGCCGTGCTGCCCACCAGCACCGCGTCGCTGAGCCCGCGACCGCCGGCCGCGACCACGACCAGCCCGGCGTCGTACTGCTTGGCCGCCTTGATGATCTCGTTGGCCGCAGACCCGCTGCGGATCCGCTTGTTGACCTTCGGCCCCCACCCCTCGAAGACCGCCGCGATCGTGTCGACCGCGCTCTGGGCGGCGTCGCGGAAGGAGCCGTCGAGCCGGCCCTCGGACAGGTCGTCGGCGAACGCCACCGACGCGAGCGGGCGGATCACCGCGACGACGGAGACCTCGGTGATCTTGTCCGGGTCGGCGAAGGACTTCAGGTGCTTGGCGGCTGCCAGCGACTGCTTGGAGCCGTCCGTGGCGACGATGACGTGCATGGTCAGGCCTCCTTGGCGTCGTCGAGGTCGGGTGTGCGGGAGCCCGTGCCCTTGCTGCCGAAGAGGTACTCGGCGAGGAACAGGACCCCGCCGATCGCCAGCAGGCCGGCGCACCACACGAGCGAGGTGGGGTCGTCATAGACGGTGAACGCGAGGATCGCGAGGTTGCCGACGAGGCCGACGAGCAGCAGGGCGGTGTTCGCGCGGAAGATCTCGTCGTGCTCGTCGTGCCCGCGCAGCATCAGGCAGGCGACGATCACGAGCGCGTAGATCGCGAGCAGCAGCACGACCGTCACCGTGGCGAGCCGGCCGACGAGGTCGATGCCGCCCCCGGCCTCGGTCACCAGGGTCCCGATCACGAGCAGCAGGCCGACCACGGTCCCGCTGAAGAGCAGCCCGACCCACGGGCTGCGCCGCGTCGGGTGGATCCTGGCGAAGATGCCGGGCACGACGTCCTCGCGGGCCATGCCGTAGAGGATGCGCGGCTGGGTGACGATCGTGACGAGGGTGGTGTTGGTGATGGCGACCAGCGCGATGATCGAGAAGAGCGTCGTCATCAGCTCGGTGGAGAACGGCAGGATGCCGGCCTTGACGACCTCCAGCAGCGCGGCGTCGGACTCCGCGAGCGTCTCGGTCGGCACGGTCAGCGCCGCGGCCATCGAGACCAGGACGTAGACGAGACCGGCGACGAGCATGCCGCCGACCAGGGAGCGCGGGAACGCCTTGTAGGGCTCGATGGTCTCCTCGGCGACATTGACGGTGTTCTCGAAGCCCGTCATGGCGAAGAAGGAGAAGGAGATGCCGGCGAGCACGGCCAGCGCGGGGCTGCTGTAGTCGCCACCGGTGTCGATGTGGGTGAGCACGCCGAAGTCCGCGTCGCCGTTGGTGACGTGGACGATGCCGATGATCATCACGATGACCAGGCCGGCGGCCTCGACGAAGGTCATCAGCATGTTGATGACGACCGACTCGGTGATGCCGATGTAGTTGACGACGACCAGGACCGCGACGAAGACCAGCGACACCAGCAGCGCCGGCGGTCCCGACCACAGCTCGGCGAAGTACGACGCGAAGCCGGTGGCGAGCGAGCCGGACGCGGCCATGCTCGCGGCGAGGAACGACACCGTGATCAGGAAGGTCAGCGGCCGGTTGCCGAACGCCTTGTTGACGTAGAGCGAGGCGCCCGCGGCACGGGGGTACTTCGTCACCAGCTCGGCGTACGCCGCTCCGGTGATCGCGGCGACGGTGACGCCGAGCGCGAAGGCGATCCAGAACGCGCCCCCGACCGCGGCCGCGACCAGTCCGATGAGCACGTAGATGCCCGACCCGAGCACGTCGCCCAGCGTGTAGAAGAAGAGGAGCCGGCCGGTGATGGACCGCTTGAGCTCGCTGTCCTCCTCGTCCGGACGGGGGACCGTGGCGGTGTCAGACATCCCACGACCCCATCGGTTCGACCCCGAGATGTCAAACGTCAACCACCCCTGGGGGGTACCGCCCAGCGTCAGAGCAGGCGCCGGTCCGAGGCCCACTTCGTGAGCTCGTGCCGGCTGGAGAGCTGCAGCTTGCGCAGCACCGAGGACATGTGGGTCTCGACGGTCTTGACCGAGATGAAGAGCTCCTTGGCGACCTCCTTGTAGGCGTAGCCGCGGGCGATCAGGCGCATCACCTCCCGCTCGCGCTCGGTCAGCCGGTCGAGGTCCTCGTCGACGGCCGCGACGTCGATCGAGCCCGCGAACGCGTCGAGCACGAAGCCGGCCAGGCGCGGCGAGAACACCGCGTCTCCCCCGGCCACCCGGGTGATCGCGTCGACCAGCTCGGGGCCGGTGATCGTCTTGGTGACGTAGCCGCGGGCCCCGCCGCGGATGGTGCCGATGACGTCCTCGGCCGCGTCGGAGACCGACAGCGCCAGGTAGAGCGTGTCGGGCGAGGGGTGGCGGCGCATCACCTCGACGCCGCCGCCTCCCGGCAGGTGCACGTCGAGCAGCACGACCTGCGGCTGGAGGTCGTGGACGACGGTCACGGCGGCATCGGCGTCGGCGGCCTCGCCGACGACCTCGACCACGCCGGCGCCGCTGGCCGCCAGCTCGGCCCGGACCCCGGCCCGGAACATGGCGTGGTCGTCCACCAGGACGACCCGCACGGGTGGCTGGCTCATCGGTTCTCCTCGTCGGTCGTCTGGGAGTGGGAGCGGGACTGGCTGCGGGGCATGTGCAGACGCACCTCGGTGCCCTCTCCGGGAGCAGAGCGTACGTCCGCGCTGCCGCCGTGCCGCGACATCCGGTCCACGATGCTGTTGCGGACGCCCTGGCGGTCGCTCGCGACCGAGTCGACGTCGAAGCCGGCGCCCCGGTCGCGGACGAACACGTCGACGGCACCGGGCGTCGTCTCGGCGTAGACGTCGGCGCGCTGGGTGCCGGCGTGCTTGGCCACGTTGACCACCGCCTCCCGCGCGGCGTGCACGAGCGGGCGCAGCGACTCGTCGAGGTCGCAGTCGCCGACCGTGACCACGTCGACCACCACCGGGTGCTGCGTCTCGACGTCGGCGGCCATCTCCTTGAGGGCGCCGGCGAGCGTCGTCGCGTCGGAGGTGTCGGCCTCGAAGAGCCACTGCCTCAGGTCGCGCTCCTGCGAGCGCGCGAGCCGGGCGACGGTGGTCGCGTCGTGGGAGTTCTTCTGGATCAGCGCGAGCGTCTGGAGCACCGAGTCGTGCAGGTGCGCGGCCATGTCGGCCCGCTCCTGCGTGCGCACGCGCTCGGCCCGCTCGGCGCCGAGGTCGTCGATCAGGCGCATCGCCCACGGCCCGACGACGATCGCCAGGCCCGCGAGGCCCAGCAGCCCGGCTACCAGCACCGGCACGGCGAACGCCGCCTGCCCGGCCGCCACCGCGAAGACGATCAGCGCGGTCAGGATCAGGCCGAGCCCGGCGGCGAAGCGGGTGTACGCCGCCCAGCCGCCGCTGCCGAAGACCGCGCGGAACGGGTCGATACGTCCCGAGGAGTCGATCCACCGCTCCCGCTGGGCCTCGTCGGCCTGGCGCCACAGCAGGCCGATGCCGGCGATGCCGAGGACGACGGGCCAGAACAGGGCGCCCTGGCCGAAGATCCCCTCGAAGCCGAGCACCACGCCGAAGAGCAGCGCGCCGATCGCGATCGCCGGCCCCGCGTCGCGCAGCCGCGACCGGCGGCCCGGACGCTTGCCGGTGCGGGTCGCGCTCTCCAGGCCGGGCGCGCTCACCTCGAAGCCCTGGTCGGCGGGCAGGAACACCCACAGGCCGGCGTACAGCATGAGACCGAAGCCGCCCAGCAGGGCGGTGGCGACGAAGAAGACGCGCACCCACAGCACGGGGACCGCGAGGTGGGCGGCCAGGCCGGACGCGACGCCACCCGCGATCGGGGAGGACAGGTCGCGGTAGGCGCGACGCGGCTGTCCGGGGCGCCAGGCGGAGGCGGAGCTGGGGGTGGTGTGGCTCATCGTGCGTCCATCGTCGCAGGCACGCAGGCGCCGAACCATGAGGATCGACCCCGAGCCGACCCTGAGCCGCTCCCCGGCTGACGTCGGGTGAATCAGGGCTGTCCCCGATGGTGAGGAGCGGCGTCGCGGACGAGAGTGGAGCCATGGAGAACGTCAGCCCCACCACCGAGCACCCCACGCCACCTCCCGGGCGACCGGGTCCCCGCGTCACCCGCGAGGAGATGAAGGACCTCGGCCGCCTGCGCCGCAGCGTCACCGACCGCCACATCGCCGGAGTCGCCGGCGGTCTGGCCCGCCACCTCGACATCGACCCGATCATCGTGCGCGTGGCCCTGGTCGTGGCGGTGTTCTTCGGCGGTGCCGGCCTGCTGGCGTACATCGGTGCCTGGATCCTCGTGCCCGAGGAGGGCACGAACGACGAGCCGCTGGGCCTCGACCAGCGCAACCGGACCCTCGCCCTCGCCGGCGTCGGCATCCTCGCCGTGATCTGCGCCTTCGGCGACTGGGCGGGCGCCTTCTGGTTCCCGTGGCCGCTCGCGATCATCGCGGTGCTCGTCGTCTGGTTCCTCAACCGCAACCAGAAGGACGGGGCCGGGTCCGGCTACGGCTACGCCACTCCCCCGGCCGGCACCGACGCCCCCGCGGCGGACGCGACGTACGACCAGACCTACGAGCAGACGTACGACCAGACCTACGAGCAGCAGCACGGCCAGCAGCAGGGCTGGACGCCGCCGCCCACGTCGTACGCCCGGGAGACGCGGCGCCGGCCGCGCAACCCGCGCAAGCGCGGACCCATCCTGTTCTTCTTCACCCTGGCGCTGGTCGCGCTCGCCGAGGGCGTCCTCGGCGTGGTCGACCTGGCCGGCGCCTCGATCACCGACAGCGCCTACCCGGCGCTCGCCCTCGGGATCATCGCGGCGATGCTGCTGCTCGGCTCGTTCTGGGGCCGCGCCGGAGGCCTGATCGCCCTCGGTCTGGTGGCCGCCCTCGCCACCGCCGGCGCCACGGCCGGCGACCACCTCCCCGACGAGCACCACACCTACGTCCCGACGTCACCCGGATCGGTGGAGGACACCTACGACTTCGGTGGCGGCGAGTTCCGCCTGGACCTGTCCGCTATCACCGACGTCGACGCCCTCGACGGCCGGGAGATCCGGATCGACGGGGTCGGCGGTCGCGTCGAGGTGGTCGTCCCCGACGGCATGGACGTCGACGTCACGACCGAGGTCGTGGCCGGCGACAGCCGCGTCTTCGACCAGCGCAACGACGGCTTCGACATCAACGTCGACGGCTTCCGCGACGGCGGCGTCGGCGTGCCCGACATGTCCATCAACATCGACCTGGTCGCCGGCGAGGTCATCGTCCGCGAAGCCGCCTGAGGAGCCCGCGATGAGCGAGAACGACAGCTACGACACCAGCTACGACACGACCTACGACACGGACGTCTACGGCTACGACGAGCCGATGGTCGGCCCGCTGGACGCACCGGAGAAGCCCTCGGGCCTCCACCCCGTCAACGTCGGCCACCTCGTGATGGGCGTCGCCTTCGCCGGCCTGGTGCTGGTGTGGGCGCTGGTCCAGGGCGACGTCGTCGCCACCGACGAGCTGCGCTGGCTGCTGCCGGTGCCGTGGCTCGCCGCCGGTGCCGCGGGGCTCGCGGCCACCGTGTGGCCCTCGCGTCGCGCCTAGGCCAGCGAGCAGGCCGGCAGCGCGAACCAGCGGAGGTCGTCGAAGTCCTCGGTGAGGTGCGCCGGGTCGGACCAGTCCGGTGGGGACGCGGCGGCCATGATCGCGCGGCCCTCGTCGAGGTGCTCCCGGAGCACCGAGACGGGGGCCGTCGTCGTGTGCCGGGGGTGGGTCATCGTGCCGTCGTCGGCGTACGACACGTCAGCCAGGCGCAGCGGCGGCTCGACCGGCCCGGTGCGGTGGTGCCACAGGCCGGTGAGCGGGTCGAAGCGGTAGTCGCCGAGCAGCCGCCAGCCCTCGCGGGCCACCAGGCGCACGGCCTCCACGACGTAGGTGAAGACCTCCTCGTCGACGAAGTAGTTGAAGTTCACCCGCACCCAGCCGGGCTTGATGCCCTCGCAGCCTCCCGCGATCTGGGCCTCGAAGCGGTGGCTGTGGTCGAGGTCGATGTCGAGCAGGCGGTGGCCGTAGGGGCCGGCGCACGAGCAGCCGCCGCGCGTCTGGATGCCGAAGAGGTCGTTGAGCAGCGCGACCACGAAGTTGTGGTGGAGGTAGGTCCCGTCGGGCGCCATCACCACGAACGACACGATCGAGAGCCGCTGCGAGTCGAGGTTGCCGAGGATCTGGATGGTCGGCTCTGCGACCCATGCCGCGACGGCCCGCTGCAGCAGCTCCTCCTCGTGAGCCTGGATGGTCTCCACTCCGACGGCCTGCTTGAGCTGGAAGACCAGCCCGGCCCGGATCGACTCCACGATCGCGGGGGTGCCGCCCTCCTCGCGGTGGGCCTTGTCGTCGAGGTAGCGGTGCTCGGTCGGGTTGACGTACATGACCGTGCCGCCGCCGGGCACCACCGGCACCCGGTTGGCCATCAGCTCGCGGCGCACGACGAGCACGCCCGGCGTGCCCGGACCGCCGATGAACTTGTGCGGGCTGATGAAGATCGCGTCCTTGCGGGAGCTGCCGGGGCCGTACATCTCGATGTCGACGTAGGGCGCGCACGCGGCGAAGTCCCAGAAGCTCAACGCACCGTGCTCGTGCAGCAGGTCGGCGACGCCCTCGGTGTCGGTGACGATGCCGGTCACGTTGGACGCCGCGGAGAACGAGCCGATCTTGAGCGGCCGGTCGGCGTGGCGCTCGAGCTCCTCGCGCAGGTGGTCGAGCGAGACCCGGCCGTCGGCGTCCTCGTGGATGGTGACGACGTCGGCGATGGTCTCGCGCCAGCTGACCTCATTGGAGTGGTGCTCGAAGGGGCCGATGAACACGACCGGCCGCTGGTCCGCGGGGATGAGCGAGGTCAGGTGGTAGCGGTCCTCGAGCGCGCACGGGACCCGCAGGCCCAGGATGCCGATCAGCTTGTCGATCGCCGCGGTGCTGCCCGAGCCGCAGAAGACCACGACGGTCTCCTCGTCGCCGCCGACGGCGTCGCGGATGATCCGCCGGGCGTCCTCCCGGAGCCGCGTGGTCTGCAGGCCGGTGCCGCTGGCCTCGGTATGGGTGTTGGCGTAGGCCGGCAGCACCTCCTCGCGGATGAAGTCCTCGATGAAGGTGAGGCTGCGGCCCGACGCGGTGTAGTCGGCGTACGTCACCCGGCGCGGGCCGTAGGGGCCCTGCATCACCTGGTCGTCGCCGATCACGGACGCGCGGATGCGCTCGAGGAGGGCGTGCGAGCGGTCCGTGGCATGCGTCACGCGCCGAGCGTACGCCGGTGCGCGGCCGTGCCTGTCATCCGGAAGGCCGCACCTCGCGCAGCGCCGCGAGCGCTGCCTCCGGGTGGTCGGTGATCACCCCGTCCACCCCCGCCGCGAGCAGCGCGCGGACCTCGGCCGCCATGTCCCCGAGCGCGTCGGGGGCCTCGCCGTGGCGGAGGTTGCTGGGCAGGAAGCGGTTCTCCCCGCGGACGGTCCACACGTGCACGGTCAGGCCACGGCGGTGCGCCTCGCGGACCAGTGTGGACGGTGCGTCGATCGCTCCCCAGGGGTCGCGCGGCAGCACCAGCGACGTGTGCGGGCCGATGCCGTCGGCGTACTCGTCGATGCCGTCCAGCAGCTCGTCGGTGACGCGCTCGCCGGCCTCGAGGAGCTGCACGATCGGCAGTCGGGTGCGGGCAGCCAGGCGGCGCAGGACGGCGTCCTCGAACGACATGAGGACCACGCGCGCCCACGGATGGTCGAGCCCGTGCCGGGCCAGGTCGCGCAGCAGCGGGACGTCGAGCGGCAGCCCGGCCGCGTCGTGGTGGGCGGCGTGCTTGAGCTCGAGCAGCACGCCGACCGGTCTCCCACGGCGGAGCGACTCCGCGCCCACCATGGCCAGCACCTCGGTGAGCGTGGGGACGCCCTCCGCGCCGTCGTACGCCGTGTTGCCGGGGCGGGTGACCGGCATCCGCTCGCGCGTGGCGAGCGTCTTGAGCTGGGCGAGGGTGAGGTCCTGCACGAACCACCCGCGCTGGGCCACCCCGTCGACGGTGCGGGTGCGGCGGAGGTGGCCGAGGTCGGCACGCGACGCCACGTCGGTCGTCGTGCTGAGCTCGAGGTCGTGCCGGGCGACCAGGACGCCGTCGCGCGTGGCGACGAGGTCCAGCTCGATGTCGTCGACGCCCATCCGGATGGCGGTCCGGTAGGCGTCGAGGGTGTGCTCGGGACGGTGCCCGCTGGCGCCGCGGTGCGCAACCACGGCGGGCGTGAGGACCAACGACGGGGCCACACCCTCCCAGGCTCTGGGCGCCTCGCGGGTCACCGTCATGGTCCGAGCGTGCACGGCCCGCAGGACCGGCCGGTGACGCGTGGGTGAATGACGCATGATGGCCGCGTGACGCTCCCCTTCCCGACCCTGACCTCGCTCCCCGCGACGGCCCACCCCGACAAGGTCGCCCCGCCGGTCGCCGAGGCGCTGGCCGGGTGGCCGGGCGCCGCGGAGGTCGCGGTCGTCGAGATCGACCCCGACCTCGCCGACACGGCCGCGATGAGCGAGGCCTACGACATCCCGATGACCGCGAGCGGCAACTGCGTGGTCGTCGCCGGAGCCCGGGCCGGTGACGAGCGGATCGCGGCCTGCGTCGTGCGCGCCGACACCCGCGCCGACGTCAACACCCTCGTGCGCAAGATGCTCGACGTCCGCAAGGCGTCGTTCCTGTCGATGGACCGTGCGGTCGAGGAGACCGGGATGGAGTACGGCGGCATCACGCCCGTGGGCCTGCCCGAGGGGTGGCGGGTGCTGGTCCACGAGGCGCTGCTCGAGGAGCCCGTCGTCGTGGTCGGCAGCGGTGTGCGCACCTCCAAGCTCCTGGTGCCGGGTCGACTGCTGGCGGACCTGCCGGGCGCCGAGGTCGTGCCCGACCTGGGGCGCTGAGTGAGCAGCGCGCGGCTGGTCCCCGTCCGTACGCCCGCCGACCCCGAGGGGGTCGTGCTGGTGCTGCACGGCGGTGCGAGCCGGGGCGAGCGGATGATGGTCAGCCCCGCCCAGCTCTCGGTGCTGCGGATGGTCCCCGTCGCGCGGCGGATCGCCCGGGCTGGCGGGTCCCGGCTGGCGGTCCACCGGCTCCTCAACACCCACCGCGGCTGGGACTCGCGGACCACGCCCGTGATGGACGTGGCGTACGCGCTCGAGCAGGTCACCGAGCAGCACGGCGCACTCCCGGTGGCCCTGGTCGGCCACTCGCTCGGCGGGCGGGCCGCGCTGCTCGCCGGTGGCGACCCCCGGGTGCGCAGCGTCGTGGCGCTCAACCCGTGGGTGCTGCCGACCGACCGGGCGGACCTGCGGGGCACCCAGGTGCTCGTCGTGCACGGCACCGCCGACCGCGTCGCGCTGCCCGGCCGCTCGGCCGACCTGGCGCGGCGCCTGGCCGAGCACACGTCACTGGGCTACGTCGCCGTCCAGGGCGCGCGGCACGCCATGCTGCGGCAGGGTCGCACCTTCGAGACCTACGCCGCCGAGTTCGTCGCCGCGACCCTGCTGGGCGTCCCGCCGCGGTCGCGCGCGGTCTCCGCGGTGCTCGACGGGGCGTCGTACGTCGAGGCCTGACCGGTCGGTCGGAAAAGGATTCGTCCCCGACGGGACCCGAAATCTAGGCTTGGCCGGTGCGCAGCCTCCCCGTCCCCGATCCCGGAGTGGCGGACCACCGCACACCGGGTCGCTTCCTGCTCTGGATGGCCCGCAGACAGTGGCAGACGCTCGCCGGCGGCATGCTCTTCGGCGTCCTGTGGGGCGCCGCACAGGCCGTGATGCCGGCCGCCCTCGGCCGCGCGATCGACCTCGGCGTCGCCGCGAAGGACACCTCGCAGCTCCTCTACTGGGCGGGCGTGATGCTCTGCGTCGGCCTGGTCCAGGCGGTCAGCGGGATCATGCGGCACCGCTTCGCGGTGACCAACTGGCTGATCGCCGCCTACCGCACCGTCCAGATCGTGACCCGGCAGACGGTCCGCCTCGGCGGGACCCTGCCGCGCAAGGTCTCGACCGGCGAGGTGGTGGCGATCGGGACGAGCGACCTGTCGCACCTCGGCGGGCTGATGGACATCTCCGCGCGCTTCACCGGCTCGATCGTGTCGTTCTTCCTGGTCGCCTTCCTGCTGCTGCGCACGTCGGTGACGCTGGGCCTGGTGGTGCTCGTCGGTGTGCCGCTCCTGATGGTCGTCGTCGGGCCGCTCCTCAAGCCGCTGCAGGCGCGCAGCGCCCACCAGCGACACCTGATGGGTGCGCTGGCCAACACCGCCAGCGACATCGTGGGCGGCCTGCGCGTGCTGCGCGGGATCGGCGGCGAGCAGGTCTTCCTCGACCGCTACCGCCGCGAGTCGCAGAGCACCCGGCGCGCCGGCGTCCAGGTCGCGCGCGTGCAGTCGGTCCTCGACGCGCTGCAGGTGCTGCTGCCCGGCATCTTCGTGGTGGTCGTGGTCTGGCTGGGTGCGCGCACCGCGGTGTCCGGGCAGATCACCGCCGGCGAGCTCGTCGCCTTCTACGGCTACGCCGCCTTCCTGATGCTGCCGTTGCGCACGGCCACGGAGTTCGCCAACAAGTACATCCGCGCCCACGTCGCCGCCCGCCGCGTCTGCACCGTGCTCGCGCTCGAGCCCGACGTGGTCGACCCCGCCTCCCCAGCCGCCTCCCCGCCGGTCGGGAGCGTGCTGGCCGACGCCCGCTCCGGGCTGCGCGTCGAGCCCGGGCGGATGGTGGCGATCGTCAGCGACCAGCCGGACGACTCGGCCGCGCTCGCGGACCGCCTCGGCCTGTGCGCGGCTCCCGTCGACGACGACGTGACGCTGGGTGGCGTACGCCTCACCGCGTTGGCGCGCGAGGAGGTCCGGCGCCGGATCGTCGTGTCCGACACGAGCAGCCAGCTGTTCAGCGGGCCGCTGGGTGCGGGTCTCGACGTGCGCGGTCGCGGCGGCGTGGACGCGGCGTTGCACACCGCCTCGGCCGAGGACGTGCTCGACGGCCTCACCGAGGGCCTCGACACGGTGGTCGCCGAGCGCGGCCGGTCCTTCTCCGGCGGCCAGCGGCAGCGACTGGTGCTCGCCCGGGCGCTGACCAGCGACCCGGAGGTGCTCGTCCTCGTCGAGCCGACGTCCGCCGTCGACGCCCACACCGAGGCCCGCATCGCGTCGCGGCTGCGCGCCCACCGGGCCGGCCGCACGACCGTGGTCACCACGGTCAGCCCGCTGCTGCTCGACACGGTCGACGAGGTCGCGCTGCTCGTGGAGGGGAAGGTCGTTGCCACGGGCACGCACGCCGGTCTGCTCGAGACCGACAGCACCTACCGCGGCATCGTCACCCGCGAGGTCGAGCCGGAGGTGGCGTCGTGAGCGTCGACACCCGGCTGCCCGTCGCCGACGCCGCGTCCGTACGCCGCTACGCGCGCGATCTCGCGCGCCGCCACCCGCGGATGCTCTGGTCCGCGGTCGGCCTCCACGTGCTCGCCGCCGCGGCCGGGCTGGCCGCACCCCGGCTGCTCGGCGGGCTGGTGCAGTCGGTCGAGGACGGCACCACGGTCTCCCACGTCGACCGGATCGCGCTGGTGCTGGCGGGCTTCCTGGTCGTCCAGACGGTGCTCACGCGCTTCGCCCGCTACCTCTCCCAGGTGCTCGGCGAGCAGGTGCTGGCCGAGCTCCGCGAGGACTTCGTCGGCAACGCCCTCGCGCTGCCGGTCGGCACGGTCGAGTCCGCCGGGTCCGGCGACCTGCTGACCCGCACCAGCCGCGACGTCGACCAGCTCGGCTGGTCGGTCCGCTGGGCGCTGCCCGAGTGGACCATCGCGGTCGTGACCGCGGTGCTGACCTTCGCCGCGGCGCTGTCGGTGGGCTGGTGGGTGTTCCTCCCCTGCCTGCTCGCGCTGCCGCCGCTGGTGACCGGGCTGCGGTGGTACCTCCGCCGCGCCCGCCCCGGCTACGAGCGCGAGTCGGCGTCGTACAGCCAGATCACCACGACGCTCGCCGAGACCGTCGAGGGCGCCCGCACGGTCGAGGCACTGGGGATCGGCGGCGACCGGGTCGCGAGCGCCGACGCGGACTGCAAGGCGTCGTACGACGCGGAGCGCTACACGCTGCGGCTGCGCACGGTGTTCTTCCCGTCGATGGAGATCGCCTACCTGCTGCCGGTGGTCGGCACGTTGCTCTTCGGTGGCTGGCTCTACACGCGGGGCGAGGTGTCGCTGGCCGAGGTGACGGCGGCGACGCTCTACGTCCAGATGCTCATCGACCCCGTCGACCGGATCGTGGCGATCCTCGACGAGCTGCAGATGGGCGCGGCCTCGCTGGCGCGGCTGCTCGGGGTGGGCCAGGTGCCCGACGACCGCGAGGTCAGCGGCGCGGTGCCGGCCGACGAGAAGCTCGACGCCGAGGACGTGCGCTTCTCCTACATCGAGGGCCGCGACGTGCTGCACGGCGTCGACCTCGACGTCGGCGTCGGCGAGCGGATCGCGATGGTGGGCCCGTCGGGCGCCGGCAAGTCGACGCTCGGCCGCCTGCTAGCAGGCATCCACCCGCCCCGCACCGGTCGCGTCACCGTCGGCGACGTCGGGCTCGTCGAGCTGCCGCTGGACGACCTGCGCGGCCACGTCGCGCTGGTCACCCAGGAGCACCACGTCTTCGTCGGCACGCTGCGCGAGAACGTCGTGCTCGCGCGACCGGGCTCGTCGGACGCGGCGATCTCGGCGGCACTCGAGGCCGTGGACGCCCTCGAGTGGGTCTCCGCGCTGCCCGAGGGCCTCGACACGGTCGTCGGGTCGGGCGGTCGCTCGTTGACGCCTGCCCAGGCCCAGCAGGTCGCGCTCGCCCGCCTGGTGCTGGCCGACCCGCACACGCTCGTGCTCGACGAGGCCACGTCCCTTATCGACCCGCGCGCGGCCCGGCACCTCGAGCGCTCGCTCGCGGCAGTGCTGGAGGGACGTACGGTCATCGCGATCGCGCACCGGCTCTTCTCCGCCCACGACGCCGACCGCGTCGCCGTCGTCGAGGACGGCGTGATCTCCGAGTTCGGCTCGCACGACGACCTCGTCGCCGCCGGTGGCTCCTACGCCGCGCTCTGGGAGTCGTGGCACGGCAAGGGCTGATGCACCATGCTCGCTCCATGACGAGACGGGGGTACGTCGCCGGGGCGCTGGGCGTGCTCGTGCTGGTCCTCGTCGCCCTCACCGTCGTGCCGCGGGTGCTGGACGGCGACGGCGACGTGGCGGTGGAGCCGTTGTCCGCCGACGACTTCTACCGGGTCGACGGCGAGCTCACGTGTGACACCGACGTCAAGGAGGTGCCGGTCCTGCCGCTCGAGGCCGAGCCGGTGGCGCTGCTGGTCTGCGCCAACCCGGAGAGCTCGCTGCCCTGGACCGCGCCGACCGACCTGGTCGAGGGCGACCTCTCCGACCTCGTCGACCGCCTCGCGAACCTCGAGGCCACGCCCGACGAGCCCTACGACTGCACGATGCAGGCGGGACCGTCGTACGACCTGGTGCTCCGCTTCTCGCGGGGCCGGGTGGCGAAGGTGCACGGCGACACCGGGGGCTGCGGCACGGTGGGCGTCGCGTCCGGGGAGTGGTTCGGCGCCCAGGACGTGCTCGACACTGCCCTGGCCCTGGTGGAGCAGCAGCGCGACGGCCGGACGCCGGCGGCGGCGTCGACCACGGGACTGACCTGCGACGGAGTCCTCGGCGGTCAGCAGCCGGCGCTGTCCCTCACGGGCGACGCCGCCGACCTCGTGACGATGGTGTCGTGCTGGCAGCCGAACGCCCGGAAGGTCGGGAGCTGGAGGCAGGCGGTGGTCCCTCCACGAGACGTGCGGATCCTGACCAGCGACCTCGCCGCGTCGGCCTCGACCCGACTCGACCCGATGGACCTCCGGTGCGTCGGCGGGCTGGAGCGCCACTACCTCCAGCACCTCGTGGGCCGGACGGCGTGGGGTGACCTGCTCATGGTGCCGGGCGAGTGCCGTCGCTTCATCGTGGGCATGCTGACGGACGACCCGCCGCCGATCTGGCACCCCTCGCCCCGCGCCCAGCGGGTGCTCGACCGCCTCCGCCGCTGACGGCGTACACGTGTCCGAGATGTCGCCCTTGGTACGCCTCGCCGGGGGCGACGTCTCGGACACGTGTGGCTGTCGGACCCGAGACCCGTCGACGGTCAGGGGAGGTAGTCGGGCGCGGGGCGTCCGCGACCGCCCTCGTGGCGGTCAGCCGGCCGGCGCAGGAGCGTCTCGCACACCGGGTGCTCCCACCCGGCGACGGTGTTCCAGTCGGGACGCGCGAGGTAGCAGGGCCGCTCGACCACGGTCGACGGCTCGGTGACCGCAGGACCGGTGGCGGGCGGCTCGACGGGAGCCACGGTGCTCGTGGCGGGGACAGCGAGGATGGCGGTGATGGCCGCCGTGCCGAGGACGCCCCCGGTGGCGGGGAGCCACCACCAGCGGCGTGAGTCGGCGGCGAGGGAGTAGGTGTTCATCTCGAGCTCCTTGGTGGGTGCCGGACCCCGGTGGCCCGACGTCCACCACGCTGCGACCGGCCGGTATCCGCGCGGTCCGGTCCCGGTATCGATCCGGTATCCGCTCCGTTGACGGCCGTCCCCCGCGGGTGGACCTTGGGAGCGTGGGCATCCAGGTCCTCGGCCCTCTGGTCGTGGACGGCTCGGGACGCCTCGGCCCACGGGACCGCGCCGTTCTCCAGGCCCTCACCGTCAGGCAGGGCGGATCCGTCGCGGCCGACGAGCTCACCGACGCGGTCTGGGGCGACCACCCGCCGGCGTCCGCGCACAAGAACCTCCAGTCGTGCGTCGTCCGGCTGCGCAAGGCACTGGGCGCCGACGCGATCGAGACCACTTCCGAGGGATATCGGCTCGGGATCCCAGCCGAGGACATCGACAGCAGGCACTTCGAGACGCAGGTCGCGCGGGGTCGCGAGCTGTTGGAGCTCGGGGAGGCCGACCGGGTCGTGTACATCCTGGAGGAGGCGCTGCGGCTGTGGCGTGGCCAGCCGTTCCCGGACCTGCCGGAGTGGCCGCTCGCCCGGCGGGAGGCGGGCCGGCTGGAGGAGCTCCGACGCGACGCCGAGGAGCTGCTGCTCGACGCCCAGCTGAGGCGGGGTCGGGCGCGCGAGGTCCTGCCACGCGCCCACGAGATGGTGCGAACCGCTCCCCTGCGCGAGCGTCGCTGGGAGCTGCTCGCCCTCGCCCAGTACCGCACGGGCGCGCAGGGCGAGGCCCTCCGCTCCATCCGGCAGCTGCGCGCAGTGCTCGCGCGGGAGCTCGGGATCGATCCTTCGCCGGAGATGGCGGCGCTCGAGCAGTCGATCCTCACCCAGGACCCCTCGCTCCGGCACGACACCGAGGCCCCTCCCCCGTCGACCAGCTGCCCGTGGCAGGGCCTCCAGGCGTACGACGTCGCCGAGTCCGACCGCTTCTTCGGTCGCGAGGCGGAGATCGAGGCCGGGCTGGAGATCCTCGCCGGCCAGCGCATGCTGGCCCTCGTCGGTCCGTCCGGCTCCGGCAAGTCGTCGCTCATGCGCGCCGGCATCGGCGCCCGCCTCCAGCAGCGGGGCACGAGGTGCGCGACGATCAGCCCGGGTCGCTACCCGACCCGGGCGCTGGGGCACGTGCAGCCCCTCCACACAGGCGACGCCCTGCTCGTCGACCAGGCCGAGGAGCTCTTCACCCTGTGCGAGGACCCGGACGAGGCACGCGCGTTCCTCGACCTCCTGGTCGCGGAGGCGGCAGCGCGCCCGGTCGTGGTGGCGCTGCGCGCGGACCGGATGGCCGACCTGCCGACGTACCCGGCCTTCAGCCGGCTCGTCGAGCGCGGGCTGTACCTCGTCGGTGGACTGGACGAGGCCGGCCTGCGGTCAGCAGTCGAGGGACCGGCGAGGCAGGCCGGCCTCCTCCTCGAGCCCGGACTCGTCGACCTGCTCGTCACCGAGGTGCGGGACGACCCGGGCGCACTGCCTCTCCTCTCCCACGCGCTGCTGGAGACCTGGAAGCGGCGGGAGGGCAGCACCCTCACCGTCGACGGCTACCGGGCCAGCGGCGGGATCCACGGGGCGGTGGCGCAGTCCGCCGAGCTGTTGTACGCGCAGGTCGACCCCGGTCAGCGCGAGACGCTCCGTGCGCTGGTGCTGCGGTTGCTCTCGCCCGGTTCAGAGGGCGAGCCGGTGCGCACCAGGGTGCCGCGCCGCCTGGTCGGGAGCGACCCCGAGCACGCACAGCTCATCGAGATGCTCGTCGCCGCACGACTCGTCACCAGCGACGACGGCGTCCTCGAGATCACCCACGAGTCCCTCGCCCGCGCGTGGCCACGGCTTCGCGGCTGGCTGGAGGACGACGTCGACGGCCGCCGGATCCTCCACCACCTCAGCTCGACCGCCGACGCCTGGGAGACGCTGGGCCGACCGCCCAGCGAGCTCTACCGCGGCGTGCGCCTGACCCGGGCCCTGGACTGGTGGACGAGCACCGGGGCGACGCTCACACCGGTCGAGCGGGACTTCCTGGACGCCGCCCGGACGGAGGCAGAGGTCGAGGAACGCAGCGCTGCGGAACGTGTGCAGGCGCAGGCCCGGCTGATCCGACGCCTCCGGATCGTGCTGGGCGGAGCTGTCTTCCTCCTCGTCCTCGCCCTCGCTGCCGGCGGTGTGGCGGCCGTGCAGTCCGACCGAGCCAACGACAGCGCGGCGGAGGCGCGAGCGTCTGCCGAGACCGCTCACCGAGCCGCCGTTGCGGCCGACGCACGCCGGATCGGCAGTCGTGCGCAGCTGACGAACGACATCAGCCTCTCGCTGCTGCTGGCGGTGGCCGGCGTGCGCTTGTACGAGTCGCCGGAGACGCGCGTGAACCTGCTCGACGCACAGGACAGACGCTCAGCCTTGATTCGATCGGTGCCGGCCGGCGGCTCTCATGCGGCGAGCGTCATCGCCAGCCCGGACGGCCGCTGGATCGCCTCGTCGGACATTCGCGGCCAGCTGTACCTCTACGACGCCTCCAATGGGCGCATGCGGCGCAAGTACGACGCCAGTCGGGGCGGGGCCACGCTCTTGAGCGGTGTCTTCGGTCCCGACAGCCGGAGTCTCGCTGTCACGATCGAGGCGCCTGCAGCGTCCCGCGAGCCCATCCGCTTGCTGGACCCGCTCACGATGCAACCCATCGTCAGGCTCGCCTTCCCAGACCTCGGCAGCTTGTGGGCGTCCGACGTGCACTTCAGTCGCGACGGCCGATACCTGGCCGCGACGATGGTGGCGTTGCGACTGGTCCGAGGGTCCACCTCCCTCACACCATCCTTCGGACTGATCTGGGATCTCCGATCTCCGTCGGCTCCCCCGGTCCGTGTGCCGACCGGGGTGGACCTCGAGTCGCTCGCACTCAGCCCGGACGGAAGGACCCTGTACGCCGGCGGGTCGTTGACGGCGTACGACGTGGAGTCCGGCGAAGCGCTGTGGACCCGCCCCGACCTCGAGGTGTGGCAGCTCGAGATCAATGCCGCCGGAACCGTGCTGGCTCTGGCGGACGGGGTGCGCTCCAAGGATGTGCTTCTGGTGGACGCCTCGACCGGGGCAACCATCACGAGGTTGCGTGGTGACGCGGCCAGGATCATCGACCTGCAGCTCTCTCCGGACGGCACGCTGTTGGGTTCGCTGTACCTCGATGGCGAGCTCGTCGTCTGGGACCCGACGACGGGTCGCCGCCTGCACGAGCTGGACACGCTGCATGCGTACGGCTTCGCCTTCAGCCCGGACAACCGCCTGGTCCACAGCGGGGGCCCGGACGCGATGCTGCGCACCTGGGACCTCCTCGGCACGGACAGCTACGTGTCGTACACGATGAAGGCAGACCGGAAGGCTTACGTCCATGCCGACGTCTCGCCGGACGGGCGGCACGTCGCCTACAGCTGGCTCGACGACCGCGGCACCGGATGGGTCCGCTTCGTGGACGTCGTGGCACGAACCGCGACCCGCGCGACACCCGTGCCCCTGGATCGCGACCCTCGCTGGGCGAGCGGCGCGTGGCACCCAGCCGGTGGCGAGTACGTGGCGTACTGCCCGGTCATGTGCGCCGGCGGTGGCCGCCCCGTGTGGATCGACCCGGTCACCGGGCGCGCTCGGCGCGGA
Organism: Nocardioides sp.; assembly: GCF_041913365.1. Taxonomy (GTDB): domain Bacteria; phylum Actinomycetota; class Actinomycetes; order Propionibacteriales; family Nocardioidaceae; genus Nocardioides. Next base: position 131,277 of record NZ_JAYSFM010000008.1, on the reverse strand, counting down.
CCCACCCTCAGAGGTACGCGTGCTCTCTCGCTGGCCTACGTCGACGGAGGTCGCAGCCTCCTCGCAGGGCTCGCGGACTTCACGACAACGGTCGTCGACGCGCACTCGCTGCGCCGACGCGTTGCCCGCATGGCGGTGGCAGCGGACTGTTGTGTCGCCCCCGTCGGGGACGGGCGAACCGCGGTCGCCTTCGAGTTCACGCGCGAGGACGCAGGCCGTACGCAGTGGCGGGAGATCGACGTCAGGTCCGGGAAGGTCGGAGGCCGAGGACGTGTCGACCTCCTGGTCCACACCTCGGCGGTCTCCCCGGACAGCTCGACCGTCGCTGTCGCCGGTGACACCGGAGAGATCGTGACGATCCGCCTCGCCACCGGCGAAGAACGACGTTCCACGCCACTGTCGCCCGTGTACTGGCTCAGCTACTCCGACGACGGTGAGCTGCTGGTGTCGGGTGCCGCGAACGGTGGCGTGAGCCTGTGGGATGCCACGACGCTGGACCTGCTCGGCACTATCTATCCACCGCACGAGGGGGATCCCATCCCTTCCGGCGCCCAGTTCATCGGCGACACCCACGACGTGGTGATCGCGTCGTACGACGGCAGCGTCTACCGCTGGGAGACCGACCTCGAGCGGGCCCTGGACTTCGCGTGCCAGATGGCCGGACGCGACCTCACCGAACAGGAGTGGGCGCAGTACCTGCCCGAACAGCCCTACCAGTCCGTCTGCCCGCAGGACTGAGCCATCTCAGTCCTTCTGCGGGACCCGGAGTCGCTGACCTACGCGGATCACGTCGGGATCGGTGATCCTCGGGTTCGCCGCCACGACCTGGGCGACCGTCGTACGGGTGAAGGGGCGCAGCTTGCGCACGATCGAGGTGAGCGTGTCGCCGGCCTCGACGCGGTAGAGCAGCCAGCCGCGCAGCTCGGCGAACATGATCACCTCGACCTCCTGCGTGTTGAAGCCCGGGCTGGGGCCCTCGTCGGGCAGGCCGGGGTTGTCCCCGAAGACCTGCACGGTGAGGCGGGTGCCGTCGCGGGGCGGGTTCGGCACGGTGACGCGGGTGGCGAACTCCCCGACGCCCGCCATGCCACCGGCCGACTGCGCCGAGTCCTCGGCGAGCACCCGGCCGCGCGAGTCGAGAACCCGGATGCCGATGGTCCCCTCGAAGCCGTTGCCGACACCGGCGACGACGAACTTCCGCGCGACCAGGTCGTGCTTCGCGGGCTGGCGGACCCGCACCTCGGTGATCAGTCCCATGCGCCACTATCGCCCTTGCCATCGTGACAGTTCCACTGTCACGATTGAGGCATGCGTCTCGCCACCCTCCTGATGTACGACGGCAACCCGCGCAACGCGGCCGACCAGGTGGTCGCCCTGGAGAAGGCCGGCCTCGACAGCGTGTGGGTCGCGGAGGCGTACGGCTTCGACTCCCCCACGCTGATGGGCTACCTCGCGGCGAAGACCGAGACGGTGAAGATCGGCTCGGGCATCCTCAACATCTACTCACGCACGCCCGGCGCCCTGCTCCAGACCGCGGCCGGTCTCGACAACGTCAGCGGCGGTCGCGCCATCCTCGGCATCGGCGTGAGCGGACCCCAGGTGATCGAGGGCTTCCACGGCGTCCCCTACAGCAAGCCGATGGCCCGCACGGCCGAGGTCGTCGAGATCATCCGCAGCGGCCTCAAGCGCGAGCCACTGTCGGCCGACGGGGTCTTCCACCTTCCCCTCACCAAGGACGACGGCGCGATCACGGGCCTCGGCAAGCCGCTCAAGCTGCTGACCAAGCCGGAGCGCGACACCATCCCGATCTGGATCGCCGCCCTCGGCCCGAAGAACGTCGAGCAGACCGCGGAGATCGCCGACGGCTGGATCCCCCACCTGTTCCACCCCGAGAAGGCCCACCTGGTCTGGGGTGACGCGCTGGAGGCCGGCAACGCCAAGCGGCAGGATGGCCTCGAGCCGCTGCAGGTGATGGCCGGCGGCATGGTCGCCATCGGCGAGGGGCCCGACACCAAGGCGCTGCTCGACTTCGCGCGGCCGATCTTCGCCCTCTACGTCGGCGGCATGGGCGCCAAGGGCAAGAACTTCTACAACGACGTCGCCCGCGCCTACGGCTACGAGAAGGAGGCCGAGGAGATCCAGGACCTCTACCTCTCCGGCAAGAAGAAGGAGGCCGAGGCGCTCATCCCCACCGAGTGGCTGGAGGCGGCCAACCTCGTCGGCCCCGAGTCGTACGTCAAGGAGCGCATCGCGGCGTTCGAGGAGGCCGGCGTCACCGACCTCAACATCACCCCGGTCTCCGAGGACCCCGCCGCCACCGTGGCGCAGGTCAGGGAATGGGTGTCCTGAGCCCGTGCACGCGCCGGGTCGTCTCGACAACCTCCGCCGGATCCAGTCCCTGGACCCGGAGGTCGACCACGACGAGATCCTCCGGCTGACCGCGCGCTTCGAGTTCCCGTGGGACTACGTCCAAGGCACCGGCATCGCCTTCATGCGCGACTACGGCATCCCCTCGATCGCCGACCTGCTCGACCGCACCCGCGAGTTCGCCGACCACGGCGTCAAGCGCTACGACGACACCATCCTGATCGGAGACGAAGCCACGCTCGACGGCATCGACTCGCCGCGCTCGCACGCCGCGCTGCGCCGGCTCAACAAGATCCACGGCCACTACGACATCACCAACGACGAGTTCGCGTACGTCCTCGCCACCACGATCGTCGGCCCGGTCCGGTGGATCGAGGCCTACGGCTGGCGCCCGCTCGACCCCCACGAGCTGGTCGCGATCGCGAAGGTCACCACCCGCTTCGGCGAGCTGATGGGCATCCGCGACCTCCCCACGACGTACGACGGCTACCTCGCGCTGCTCGTCGACCACGAGCGGCGGCACTTCGCCCACACGCCGGCCGCCACCCGGCTCGCCGAGTCCTCGATCCGCATCGCGCGCGAGGTCGCTCCTCCTCCCCTGCGGCCGCTGCTGCGCCGGGTGACGATCGCAGTGATGGACGAGCCGCTGCGCGAGGCGCTCGGGCTGCCGCGGCAGCCGGCCTGGTTCGTGCGCGCGGTGCGCGCCGGCCTGAAGGCCCGCGGCCGGCTGCTCCGCCTCGCCCCACCCCGCCGGACGGCGTACCGCCACCGGCCGACGACGTACCCCCACGGCTACCGCCTCGAGGACCTCGGTCCGCTGGCGATGCTCGACCACCTCAACGGGAAGAAGTCACATGCCTGACCGCCCCAGCATCCTCGAGCAGGAGCACGAGGACTTCCGCGCCGTCGCCCGCGCGTTCTTCGAGAAGGAGGTCGCGCCCCACCACGCCGCGTGGGAGGAGGCCGGCGTCGTGGACCGCGAGATCTGGCGCAAGGCCGGCGAGCGCGGGCTGCTGTGCTTCGACGTCGACGAGGCCTACGGCGGGCCGGGCATCAAGGACTTCCGCTACAACATGGTGCTCGCCGAGGAGTCGGCGCGGGCCGGCGCCTCGGGCCCCGGCTTCGCCGTGCACACCGACATCATCGTCCCCTACATCTCCTCCCTCGGCACCGAGGAGCAGAAGCAGCGGTGGCTGCCCGGCTGCGTGTCGGGCGAGATCGTGACTGCGATCGCGATGACCGAGCCGGGAGCCGGCTCGGACCTCCAGGGCATCCGGACGACGGCGGTCGACGCGGGCGACCACTACGTCCTCAACGGCTCGAAGACCTTCATCTCCAACGGCATCCTGTCCGACCTGGTGATCGTGGTCTGTCGCACCAACCCCGAGGCCGGCCACCAGGGCATCTCGCTGCTCGTCGTCGAGCGCGGGATGGAGGGTTTCGAGCGCGGCCGCAACCTCGACAAGATGGGCCTGCACGCTCAGGACACGGCGGAGCTGTCGTTCACCGACGTCCGCGTCCCGAAGGAGAACCTGCTCGGCGCGGAGGGCTCCGGCTTCATCTCCCTCATGGAGAACCTGCCCCAGGAACGGATCTCGATCGGCTGCATCGCGGTCGCGGCGATCGAGCACGTCCTCGACCTGTGCCTGGCGTACGCCAAGGAGCGCGAGGCGTTCGGCAAGCCGATCGGGAAGTTCCAGCACAACCGCTTCGTGCTGGCCGAGATGGCGACCGAGGCGCACATCGCCCGGGTCTTCATCAACGACTGCGTGCTGCGGCTCAACGCCGGCGAGGTCGACACCGCGCTGGCGTCGATGGCGAAGTGGTGGACCACCGAGCTGCAGAAGCGGGTCGTCGACGCCGGCGTGCAGCTGCACGGCGGCTACGGCTACATGAACGAGTACCCCATCTCCAAGGCCTACACCGACTCGCGGATCCAGACGATCTACGGCGGGACGACGGAGATCCAGAAGGAGATCATCGGCCGGATGCTCGGCCTCTGATCAACCGGCCAGGACCTCGCGCAACCGCTCGGCGAACTCGTCGGGCTTGCCCGTCTGGCCGAACTCGCCGCCGAGGAAGCCGTTGTGCCCGCCGGGGAAGACGACCGGCTCCTGCCCGAGCCTGGCCGCGACGGCGTGCGCGGCCCGTCCGGCGATCTCGCCGTCCTCCGGGCCTCCCGACTCCTCGCCGACGCCGAGCACGACGCGTGTCGGGGCAGCACCGATCGCGTCGAGGTCCGGCACACGCGTGCAGCCCCCGCCGCGCATGTTGGCCATCAGCCCGTCGTCGCGGGAGCCGTCGTCCTCCGTCGGCAGTCCGAACATCGCCGGGTCGGGCGCGGGCTCGTCGCCCGTCCAGGTGCCCCGATGCATGACCAGCCCGATGAACCGCGCCATCGCCGGCCCCATCCCCTCGCGGTCGTAGACGTCCACCAGGTCGTCGCACGCCTGGCCGATGGCGGCCCCGTCCGGCAGCAGCGCGGCCATCGGTGGCTCGTGCGCCACCAGGAGACGTACGTCGTCGGAGTGAGCGGCGACCAGGAAGAGCGAGTTGACCGCCGCACCGGAGGACGCGAAGACGTCCACCGGCCCCACGCCGAGCGCCTCGATGACCGCGTGCAGGTCCTCCGCGTGCTGCTCGGGGGTCACGGCCGCCGTCGGGTCCTCGCGCAGGCTGTGCCCGACGTTGCGCGGGTCGACCAGCACCAGCACCCGGTCGGGGATCCGGTCGGCCAGGCTGCCGAAGCCGGTGCCGTCCATCGGCGAGCCGCCCAGGAGCAGTGGCGGACGGTCGGGTGTCGCGTCGGCGATGTTGCCGCGGACGACGTAGCTGAGGGTGGCTCCGGGCACGTCGACGGTGTGGCGCTGGGATTCGGTCACGCGGCCAGCGTCCCACGCACCGCCGACATCGGGGAGCCCCCGATTCTCGGCAGCCGGCACGCCTACGCTGGCCTCATGGCCTCCCCGCACTCCCGGCGTGCGCGAGCGACGCGACGACGCAAGCGCCGGATGGCCGCGGTCACTCACGACCTGAGCACGGCCGAGTGGGCTGCCCTCCAGGCGGCCTGGGGCGGGTGTGCCTATTGCGGCGTGACCTGCACGCCGCTCCAGAAGGACTGCGTCCTCGCGATCTCGAGGGGTGGGCGCTACACGCTGCTCAACGTGGTCCCGGCGTGCCGGTCCTGCAACGCCAGCAAGTGCAACGACGAGGTCACCGGCTGGCTGCGGCGCAAGCGTCTGGACGAGCGCGCGTTCCTCGTCCGGTTCGCCGAGGTCCACGCCGAGGTCCAGGCCGGGCTCCGCGCGTCCTCCTTCGCCTGAACCTCCACGCGCCGCCACACGCAGCGGAGAGCCTCGGTCACATCGAACGGTCCCGATTCCCACCTGCTGGCTAGGTTCGAGGTGCACCCGCCCCACCGCGATCAGGAGACCCGATGGACCTCTTCGAGATGGACGAGACCCGCACCATGACCCGCGAGGACGCGGCCACCCGGCTGCGCGCCCTCGCCGACTCGCTGGCCAAGCACAACTCGATCGAGTTCTCGCGCGACGGCGGCCGGATCACCGTCGCCGTCCCCGACGAGGTCGCCCTCAAGGTCGAGGTCGAGCTCGGCGACTCCAACGAGGTGGAGATCGAGCTCACCTGGTGACCGCAGTTGCGGTCGCCGAATGTCCGCACCCGTCCCTACGGTGACCCCATGACCGACTTCACCGAGCAGGACCTCAGCGGCTCGACGTTCCAGCGGGTCGACCTCTCCGGATCGCGCCTGCGGGAGGTGCGCCTGACCGGTGCCACCATCCAGGACGCCGACCTCAGCGGGTTGCGCGTGCGCTCCGCCTGGCTCGACGGTGTCCGCATGATGGGCGTCGAGGCACCCGACCTCGAGATCTACGGCGCACTCGGCCGCGTCGTCGTCAACGGCGTCGACGTCGTGCCCCTGGTCGAGGCAGAGCTCAACCGCCGGATGCCCGAGCGCGCGCTGATGTCGCCGACCGACGTGGCCGGCTTCCGTCTCGCGTTCGAGACCCTCGACCGGCTGTGGGAGGGCACCGTCGAGCGCGCCCGTGCCCTGCCGGCCGAGCGGCTGCACGAGCGGGTCGACGGCGAGTGGTCGTTCGTCGAGACGCTGCGCCACCTCGGCTTCGCCCACGCCTGCTGGGTCTCCGGCGTCGTGCTGGCGGACCCGTCGCCCTGGCACCCCCTCGACCTGCCGTGGGACGAGGCGCCGACCTTCGAGGGCGTGCCGTGGGACCGCGACGTACGTCCTCCGCTCGAGGAGGTGCTCGAGCTCCGGGCGCAGCGGCGCGCGACCGTCGCCGCCGTGATCGCCGACCTCGACGACGACGGGCTCACCCGGCACGTCTCCTCGGCGACGCCGTTCATGGCCGAGGCCGACTCCTTGACGGTCGGCCGCTGCCTGGAGGTCGTCCTCAACGAGGAGTGGGAGCACCGCCTCTACGCCGAGCGCGACCTCGCCGCGCTCGCCACCTAGAGCTCCGTGTCCTCGGGGATCGCGCGGAGCACGCTCCACGTGCCGGCGTCGCGACCGACGACGACCCTGACCCCGTCGAGCCGGTCGAGCGAGGCGCGGACGTCGTCGACCTCGAGCCGTGCATCCACGGCGATGTCGGCGTCGCGCACGGGCACCGTCTGGTCCGGCCACTCCGCGGACGGCACCTGGAACGGGTCGAAGTCGGTCTGCGCGGCCGCCCACAGCTGCAGGGACGACTCGGCGACCATGTCGTCGATCGTGCTCTCGTCGGTTGCCATGTCCCCGAACCTACGCCGGGGCTCGAACATCTCCCGGCTCGGACGTCATACGGACGGGGCAACCGCTTGCCCTGTCCGTATGACGTCCCCACTCACTCGGGCAGGTGGAGGTCGATGAACGCGACCGTGTCCCCGTCGAGGACGTAGCGGTCGTGCTCGACGAACCCGCGGGCGAGGGCGAAGGCCAGGCCGTCGGCGTTGGACTCGAGCACGACGGTCTCGATCCGCCTCGCGCCGGTGGCACGCGCCTCGGCCAGCTCGGACTCCAGGTAGGCGGAGCCCAAGCCCCGACGACGGTGCTCCGGCAGGATCCGGACGATGACGGTCGCAACCCCGTCGGGATCCACGGGCGGCCGCACCGTGGCGTTGCCGACCAGCACGCCGGAGTCGTAGCCCAGCGTCAGGCGGTTGCGGGCCGACCTCTCCGCGACGTCGGCGGCCGACAGCGGGTCAGTGGGGATGATCGCGTTGTGGACCGCGCGCCACTCCTCGAGCAGGGGTACGGTCGCAATGACGATGTCGAGGGGCATGCGACACAGTCTGGGCGTCAGGCGTCCGGACCGCCCGGGCGGCGGGAGGGGCAGTCGTCGTTGGTGCACTCCCGCACGTCGACGGTGGGGTCACCCCCGCCCACGACGCCGTCGGTCGGACCAGCCGGCTCGCTGGTGTCGCCCGACGCTCCCGGGTTCGGGCGCAGTCGGACCTCCGAGCCGCAGACCGCGCAGTTCTCGTAGTCGCTGTACACGTGGCGACCCTAGCCAGCGGTGCGACGCCGCGCGTCCCAGTCGAGGAGCGCGTCGCGCTCCTCGACCGACAGGCCCACCTCCAGGGTGTCGAGCCACTCCCCCAGCTCACCGTTGGCCAGCGGCCGGTGCTCGGTCGGCCCGCCGGCGACACGGACGGTCAGGGTCTCGTGGGTCACCGTCACGTGGCGCCCGGGCAGGTGGCGGGTGACCATCAGCCCGGTCGTGAAGTGCGACCCGGGGAAGGTGCTGGTGAAGTGGTGCCCCATCGCCACGTCGACGGGGAGGACCTCCAGCTCGTCGGTCGTGTGGGCGACCTCCCAGCCGGCCTCCCTGAGCCGGTGCAGCGCCCACGCGCCCTCCGGCGTACGACGGACGCGGTAGCGCCAGCCGGGCAGGTGGTCGTCCTCGCCGCCGTCGACCAGCGGCACCGGCCGCAGCAGGCTCATCCCGAAGCCGGGGTCGCACAGCACCCGCGCCCCGTCCACGACGACCGAGACGGTCATGTGCGTGCGCGCCTGCTGGGTGCCGGCCGCCGGGTCGCCGACCCGGCCCAGGTGGCGGCGTACGTCGTAGCCCAGCCGATCCAGGACGGCGGCGAAGAGCGTGCTGTGCTCGAAGCAGTAGCCGCCGCGACCGCGGCCCACGAACTTCTCCTGCACCGCGTCGAGCCCGACACCCGAGTGCCGGCCGAGCAGCACGTCGACGTTGTCGAAGGTGAAGGCGCGGACGTGGGCCTCGTGCAGCGCGTCGAGCGTCGAGCGGGTCGCGGCCACCCGAGCCAGGCCGACGCGCGCGAGGTAGCCGTCGAGGTCCAGCCGGTCGACCTGCCACGGATCACCTGTCACCGGTCCATCCAAGCGCACCGACACCTAGCCAGCCCGCAGGCGCCGCGGCCATGATGTGACCCCCGCCACATGACCCGAGACATGTGCGAGACAGGTAGGAGACCCGAGATGGCGCACGAGATCCCCGCCGAGGTCGCGGCAGCCCGCGAGGAGTACGAGGCGCGCATCCTCGGCCTGCACATGCCGGCCACCGTCCGCCAGGCGGCCGGGAGGTTCGGTGACCAGCCCGCGTTCTCCGACCGGTTCGACGTGCCGGAGGGCGAGACCTGGTCGACGATCAGCTGGGCCGAGACCTGGGAGCGCACCCAGCAGGTGGCCGCGGCGCTGATCGACCTCGGCGTCGAGAAGGGCGACGCGGTGGCGCTGATGGCCTCCAACCGCACGCTCCACACGCTGGCCGACTACGGCTCGATGACCGCGGCGGCGGTGCCGATGTCGATCTACAACACGCTCGCCCAGGACCAGGTCGCCTTCATCGCCGGCGAGGCCCGTCCGGTCGTGGTGGTGCTCGAGGACCACGACCGCTTCCGGCGCTGGGAGCGCGCGCTGGCGGAGGTCGACTCGATCCGCCACGTCGTGATGTTCAGCGACGCCGACCGCGCCGACGACGACCGGGTGATGACGTGGGACGACTTCATCGCCCGCGGCGCCGACACCTCCGCCGTCGAGGCGCGGATGGAGCAGATCACCCCCGACCTGCCGGCCACGTACCTCTACACCTCCGGCACGACCGGCAACCCCAAGGGCGTCGTGCTCACCCACCACAACGTCATGTACGAAGCCGTCTCCACCCTCGACGCCGCCGGCCTCCAGGGCCAGCAGCGCACCATCAGCTACCTCCCCCTCGCGCACATCGCGGAGCGGGTGCTGGCGACGTACGGTCCTCCGTTCCTGGGCAGCCACGTGCACGCGATCCCCGACCCGGCCGGGCTGCTCGGCGCGCTCGGCGAGGTGCACCCGACGGCGTTCTTCGGCGTCCCGCGGGTGTGGGAGAAGATCAAGACCGGCATCTCGGCCAAGCTGGCCGAGGATCCCAACCCCGACAACCAGGCGATGGTCACCAACGCGATGGCCGCCGGCCTGGCGTGGACCCAGGCCCACGAGTACGGCAACGAGATGACGCCCGAGGTCGAGGAGGCCTACGCCAAGGCCGACGAGGCCATCCTCGGCTTCCTGCGGCTGCTGCTCGGCCTCGACCAGGTGAAGTGGGCAGCCAGCGCCGCCGCGCCGATGCCGCTGGAGGTCGCGAAGTTCATGGGCGGCCTCGGCCTGCAGGTGTACGACGTCTACGGCATGACCGAGACGACCGGCGCCTTCACCTCCAACGGCCCGGGCCACTTCAAGCTGGGCACGGTCGGGCGACCCAACCCCGGCATCGAGGTGCGCCTCGGCGAGGACAACGAGATCCTCACCCGCGGCCCGGTGAACACCCCCGGCTACCACCGCCAGGAGTCCGCCACCCGCGCCCTGATCGACGACGACGGCTGGATCCACACCGGCGACATCGGCACCGTCGACGACGACGGCTTCTACTCGGTCGTGGACCGCAAGAAGGAGCTGATCATCACCTCGGCCGGCAAGAACATCGCGCCCTCCAACATCGAGAACTACCTCAAGGAGTCCCCGATCGTCGGGCACGCGATGGCCATCGGCGACAACCAGCCCTACGTCGTCGCGATCCTCACCCTCGACGGCGAGATCGCACCGCTCGTCGCCGCGAAGATGGGCATCGAGTTCACCGACCTCGCCGACCTCTCCACCAAGCCGCAGATCCGCGCCATGGCGCAGGCAGCGGTCGACGCGGCCAACGAGCGGCTCTCCCGCCCCGAGCAGGTCAAGTCGTGGGAGCTGCTGCCGCACGAGTGGACCGCCGAGTCCGAGGAGCTCACCCCGACGCTCAAGCTCAAGCGGCGCGTGGTCAACGCGAAGTACTCCGACGTGGTCGACAGACTGTACGGGTGAGCAACCTGCGGACGTTCGACCTGCAGGCACACCGTGGCGGCGCCGGGCTCTGGCCCGAGAACACCCTGGAGGCCTTCGGTCGGGCGCTCGCCCTCGGAGTCTCGACGCTGGAGCTCGACGTGCACCTCACGGCCGAGGACGACGTCGTGGTCTGCCACGACCCCGCCATCGCCGACGCGCGGCTGATCCGCCAGCTGACCCGGGCCGACCTGCCGCCGACGATGCCGCTGCTGCGCCAGGTCGCGGCGCTGCTCGAGGAGCGTGGCGCCGACCCGGTGCGCATCAACCTCGAGATCAAGTACGACGCCCTCGACGCCGCGCAGCTCACCACGCGCGAGGCGTTCGTCGCGAAGGTCGTCGACGCGCTCCGGGTCGACGGGCTGGTCGGGCGCACCAGCATCCAGTGCTTCGACTGGGGCGTGCTGGCCCGCGTGGCCGAGGCCGAGCCGGCGCTGGCCCGCAACCTCCTCGTGTCGCCGAAGTACCTCAGGGCCAGCGGCGACGCGCCCTCGCCGTGGTTCGACGGGCTCGCGGTCGACGCCGACTTCGTGCGCACCGCCGCGGCGGAGGGGTTCACCGCGATCTCCCCCATCCACGGCTCGCCCTTCCTCGCCGGGGTGGAGGACCCGGCGTACAAGCCGTTCGCCTCCGCCGACCTCGTCGACCGCGCACACGCGGTCGGCCTGGCGGTCATCCCCTACGTCGTCGACGACGTGGCCACCCAGCGCCACCTGGTGCGGCTCGGGGTGGACGGGCTGATCACCAACCGCCCCGACCGGCTGCGGGGGGTGCTGGCGGCCGAGGGGCGCGAGCTGCCGGCGGCATTCGCGGGTGGCTAGGGGCAACCAACCCGCACCACCGAGCGTCTCCCGACCATGAAGACCCTCTCCCGGACCACGGTCCTGGCCGCGACCGCGCTGGCGGTCGCCGCCCTCATCCCCTCCGCGCAGGCCGGCACAGCCGAGGTGGGGGCCGAGGCACGCGCACAGGCACCGCGCACCGTGCTCGACGTGCGCGACCTGGCGCAAGGCGAGCCGCCGGCCATCGCCTGGACCGAGCGGCGCTCCGGCAGGACCGTCATCCACGGTCCCGGCGGCACCCGCACCCCGGTGCCCAACAACGTCGTCGCGCTGGCCCCGATGGGCTCGGGCTACGTCGTCCAGACCGCGCTGAACCGCCCGACCACCGTGCGCTGGGTCGCCGCCGACGGCACCCCCGGCCGCCGCGAGTGGCGCACGGGCCACGGGCTGGCGGTGTCGCCGCTCGGCGAGGTGGTCGCCTTCGCCGGCCGGGCGGGCAAGGTGTGGACGATCGACCAGGACGGCGACCGGGTCTTCCGCTTCAACCCGGTCCCGGTGACCGGCACCGCGCACGCCGTCACGGTCGCGGGCGAGAACTGCAAGGAGGGCGAGGGCGACCCCGGCACCGGGTGCTCCATCGCGGTCAACGGGCCGCACCGCGCGTTCTACACGTCCTCGCACGGCATCGTGGACCGCGTCCCGCACCTGCGGCAGACCACCACGGGCCGGGGCCGCTGGCTGGGCGGCATCACCTCGCTCAGCGACTTCGGCTCGTGCAGCGCGATGATGCGGAGCTGGCGGGTGAAGTGGCGCACCTGCGACAACCAGCTCTCGGACGTCGCACCGGACAACGACCACGTCCTCGGCACGCCGGCGTACGCCGACGGCTTCGGACCGAAGGTCCTCGACATCCTCGCGACGGCCGACGGCACCGTGGCCCGCACCTTCACCTACGCCCGCAACGGGCACTCGGCGACGTACTTCGACGAGGTCTGGGAGGACGCCGAGCACGTGCTGGTCGTGACCTGGCAGGACGACGAGTGGGCAGTGGTCCGGCTCGGCACCGACGGGTCCATGGAGTACGCCGTCGCGCCACGCGCGGGCTCGATGGACACCCGTGCACCGTTCCAGCTCCAGGACCGCTGACCCGCGCCGCCGGGCCCCGATCCCGGGGACCACCCGGTCTAGACCTCAGGGCTTTTACCGATGCACGATGTCGGACCGTCCTGTTCGACTGGATCCATGCATCGACAGATCGCCGGTTCCCTCACCGGCCGCGTGACCAAGTGGGTCGTCCTCGGGGCGGTGCTGGTGCTGACCGGCTTCATGGCGGTCTTCTCGGCCAAGCTCACCTCCGTGCAGAACAACGAGGCCTCCTCGTGGCTGCCCGAGTCGGCCGAGTCGACCCAGGTGCTCGAGGAGCTCTCCGAGACGGTCGACCCCAACGACATCCCCACGCTCGTGGTCTACCACCGCGACGGAGGGCTGACCGAGGCCGACCTCGCCGCGATGGAGGAGCACGGCCCGCAGATCGCCGAGCTGGACGGCGTCACCGACCAGGGCGTGCTCACACCGGCGGCCGCCGAGGCCGCCCAGGCCCAGGGCGCGCCCGTGCCGACCCTGGTGTCGGACGACGGCCAGGTGGCCTACCTCTACTTCGTGCTCAACTTCGGCGCCAACGGGTGGAACGACATCCCCGACGCGGCCGCGGAGATCCGCGACATCGCGCAGATCGACGGCGGCGAGGTCCACCTCGCCGGCTACGGCGGCCAGGCCGCCGACTCCGCCGAGGCCTTCGAGGGCATCGACACCAACCTGATCTTCGCCACCCTCGCCGTGGTGATCGTGATCCTGCTCTTCACCTACCGCAGCCCGGTCCTGTGGCTGCTCCCGATCCTGTGCGCGGTCTCGGCCAACTTCATCGCCACCGGCCTGGTCTACCTCCTGGCGAAGTACGCCGGGCTCACGGTCAACGGGCAGAGCCAGGCGATCCTGAGCATCCTGGTGATCGGCGCCGGCACCGACTACGCCCTCCTGCTGGTGGCGCGCTACCGGGAGGAGCTGCGCCGCCACGAGGACCGCCACGAGGCGATGGCGTTCGCCCTGCACCGGGCCGCGCCGGCCATCTTCGCCAGCGCCGCGACGGTCGCGGTGGGCATGCTCTGCCTGTCGTTCGCCGACCTCAACTCCACCGCCGGCCTGGGCCCCGTCCTCGCCATCGGTGTCGCGGTGACCATGCTCGTGATGATCACGCTGCTGCCGGCCCTGCTGGTGATCTGCGGCCGCTGGGTCTTCTGGCCCAAGCGCCCGGCCTACCGCAGCGTGGAGCCGACCGCCAACGGCCTGTGGGCCCGCGTCGGCCGCGCGATCAGCCACCGGCCCCGCCGCGTGTGGCTCACCACCACCGGCCTGCTGCTGCTGGCCTGCCTCGGCCTCTTCCGGCTCGACGCGTCCGGCCTGTCGACCGAGGACACCTACACGAAGGAGTTCGACTCCATCAAGGGCCAGAAGCTGCTCACCGAGCACGGGCTGGCCGACAACTCCAACACCCTCCAGGTCGTCACCAACGCAGGTCAGGCAGACGCGGTCGTCGCGGCGCTCGAGGGCGTCGACGGCCTGGGCGCCCCGGGCGAGGTCCAGCCCCTCAGCGCGGACCGGGTCTGGTTCGAGGCGACGATCAACGCCGACATCTCCTCCACGGCAGCCGCCGACATCGTCGAGGCAAGCCGCGAGGCGGTCCACGACGTCCCGGACGCCGAAGCGATCGCCGGAGGCGGTGCGGCGTTCTACCTCGACACCAAGATCGCCTCCGAGCGCGACAGCTTGGTGATCATGCCGCTGGTCCTCGCCGTGGTGCTGCTGATCCTCATCGGCCTGCTCCGCGCGGTGCTCGCACCGCTGATCCTGATCGCGACGGTGGTGCTGTCCTTCGGTGCCGCGCTCGGCATCTCGGCGCTGCTCTTCGAGTACGTCTTCGGCTTCGCCGGGTCCGATCCCGGGTTCCCGTTGTTCGCCTTCGTGTTCCTCGTGGCGCTGGGCATCGACTACAACATCTTCCTGATGACCCGGGTCCGGGAGGAGACCGCGACCTACGGCACCCGCAAGGGCTCGCTGATCGGCCTCGCCTCCACCGGGGGCGTGATCACCTCGGCCGGCATCGTGCTCGCCGCGACGTTCCTGGTGCTGGGCTCGCTGCCGCTGGTGTTCCTGGCCGAGCTCGGCGTGGCCGTGGCCCTGGGCGTCATGCTCGACACCTTGATCGTCCGGTCGGTGCTGGTGACCGCACTCAACCTCGACCTCGGCGGCAAGATCTGGTGGCCGAGCAAGCTCGACTCAGCGGACACCCCGCTGACCGAGGCCGAGGCGGAGGCCCCGCTGGAGACGGTGCACTGATCAGGCCGGGGTCGGCAGCGTCAGGATCTCCGCGCCGTCCTCGGTGATGGCGATGGTGTGCTCGCTGTGGGCCGTCCGGCAGCCGGTCGCGCTGCGCAGGGTCCACCCGTCCTCGTCGGTGACGAGCTCGTCTGTGTCGGCCATGATCCACGGCTCCAGCGCGAGCAGGAGGCCCGGTCGGAGCTGGTAGCCCCGGCCGGGTCGCCCGTCGTTGGAGACGTGCGGGTCCTGGTGCATCGTCGAGCCGATGCCGTGGCCGCCGAACTGCATGTTGATCGGGTAGCCGGCGTCGGAGAGCACGGTGCCGATGGCGTGCGACAGGTCGCCGATCCGGGCGCCGGGCCGGGCGGCGGCGATGCCGGCGGCGAGGGCGCGCTGGGTGACCTCGATGAGCTCGACCGACTCGGCGGGGCGGCTCTCACCGACGACGAAGCTGATCGCGGAGTCAGCGGCGATGCCGTCGAGGCGGACCGCGAGGTCCAGGGTCAGCAGGTCGCCGTCGGCGAGCCGCTGGTCGCGCGGACGGCCGTGCAGCACCGCGTCGTTGACCGCCGTGCAGACGTAGTGGCCGAACGGCCCGCGCCCGAAGGACGGGGCGTAGTCGACGTAGCAGGACTCGGCGCCGGCGTCCCTGATCATCTCGGCGGTCCAGCGGTCGAGGTCGAGCAGGTTGGTGCCGACCTGGCTGCGGCTGCGCAGCGACTGGAGGATGTCGGCCACGAGCGCGCCGGTGCGGCGGGCCCGGTCGACCTGGGCAGGAGTGAGGATCTCGATCATCGCAGGCCCCACCGTACGCAGCGCCCGGCCGTCGTGCCGCCGCAGAGGTCGTCGAGCGTGATCGCGCCGTCGGCGACGAGCACCGTGGTGAGCGTGTCGAGGGTGACCTCGACGTCCTCGTAGAGCCAGGTCTCCACCCCGTCCACGTCCTCCCCGCCGGCCGGCGTGGTGTCGGCGAGGAAGGCGACGGCGACGTCGGCCGCCTGCTCGGTCATGGCGCGCGTGGGGACGTAGGTCATCGACTCCTCCTCGCCCATCAGGACCTCGCGGGCGGCCTCGAGGTCCGAGCCGCGCTGGACCGGGACCTCGCCGCCCACCAGTCCCACGAAGCGGTCGGAGCCCGGGACGAGCTCGCCCAGCGAGACGACGGGGAGGTCGCGGGAGACCAGCGCCTCCATCCCGTCCGGCTCGACCGGCACCACCACCAGCACGTCGACCGAGGCGGCCTCGGCCTGGCGGGCCTGGCTCTTCTGCGTCTCGGCGTCGCCCTCGGCGTCGTACACCGTCACCCGGCACTCGTCGCAGGTCGCCTCCACGCGGTCGGTGAACGCCTGCACGGCGACCGCCCGCGACGTGCTGTCGGAGCGGTCGGCGACGAGCAGCCCGATGGTCGGGTCACCGCCCACGCACGCCGTCAGCAGGGGCGCGACGAGGGCGAGCGCGAGGGGAAGGAGTCGGGCGCTGGACATCACCTCGAGGCTATCGTGACCGGCATGTCCGGCCTCGACGTCGCTGCCCCGTCCGTGCCGCGCTCCGAGGAGGTCCTCACACCGGACGCGCTCGCCTTCGTCGCCGACCTCGACGAGCGCTTCCACGCCCGGCGCGACGACCTCCTCGCGGCCCGTCGTGCCCGCCGGGAGCACCTCGCCCGCACCGGCACCCTCGACTTCCTCGCCGAGACCGCGGACGTGCGGGCGGGTGACTGGACGGTCGCGCCGGTGCCGGCGGACCTGCGCGACCGGCGGGTCGAGATCACCGGGCCGACCGAGCCCAAGATGGCGATCAACGCGCTCAACTCCGGCGCGCGGGTCTGGCTGGCCGACCTCGAGGACGCCAACACGCCGCACTGGCGCAACGTCGTCGGCGGCCAGCTCACCCTGCTCGACGCCGTACGCGGTCGGCTGACCTTCACCTCACCCGAGGGCAAGGAGTACGCCGTCGCCGACCCGCAGGCCGCCCCCGTCGTCCTGCCCCGGCCGCGCGGCTGGCACTTCGACGAGGCGCACCTGACCCGGGACGGACGCCCGGTGGTCGCCGCGCTGGTCGACTTCGGCCTGCACTTCTTCCACAACGCCCGCGCGCTCCTCGAGCGCGGCAGCGGGCCGTACTACTACCTGCCCAAGATGGAGTCGCACCTCGAGGCCCGGCTCTGGGACGACGTCTTCACCCACGCCGAGCAGGCGCTCGGGGTGCCGCACGGGTCGGTGCGCGCCACCGTCCTGATCGAGACGATCACCGCCGCCTTCGAGATGGACGAGATCCTCTTCGAGCTGCGCGACCACGCGGCCGGCCTCAACGCCGGCCGCTGGGACTACCTGTTCAGCATCATCAAGAACTTCCGCGACGCCGGCCCCGGATTCACGCTCCCCGACCGCAACGCGGTGACGATGACGGCGCCGATGATGAAGGCCTACAGCGACCTGCTGGTGCGGACCTGCCACCGGCGCGGGGCCTTCGCCATCGGCGGGATGGCCGCCTTCATCCCGAGCCGGCGCGACCCGGAGGTCAACGAGCGCGCCTTCGCCAAGGTCCGCGAGGACAAGAGCCGCGAGGCCACGGCCGGCTTCGACGGGTCGTGGGTGGCGCACCCCGACCTCGTGCCGCTCTGCGCCGAGGTCTTCGACGAGGCGCTCCACGGCCGGGACAACCAGCTCGACGTCGCCCGCGACGACGTCTCGGTGGCGGCGGCGGACCTGCTCGCGGTCTCGGCCACACCGGGTGAGCGCACCGAGGCCGGCCTGCGCGGCAATGTCCGGATCGGCATGCAGTACCTCCACGCCTGGCTGTCCGGCAACGGCGCCGCGGGCATCGACAACCTGATGGAGGACGCCGCGACCGCGGAGATCTCCCGGTCGCAGGTGTGGCAGTGGGTCCACAACCAGGCCCGCCTCGACAGCGGCGAGGTCGTCACCCGGGAGCTCGTCGAGCGGGTCGTCGAGGAGGAGCACGCCGCGCTCGGGGAGGGCCTGGACGAGGACGCCCGGCGGCTGTTCGTCGACTGCGCGCTCGGCGAGGACTACCCCGACTTCCTCACCCTGCGGGCGTACGACGTCCTGCTGGCGCGCGGGGAGTGACCGGCCGCACGAAGCCGCCCGACGCGATCTGCTCGCCGCCGACCCACACGTCGGCGACGTCGGCGTCCGAGGCGAGGGCGAACACCTTGCCCAGCGCCGCCTCCGGGGTGTCCGCGTGCCGCAGGCCGATGTCGAGGGCCGTGCCGGGCGGCGGACGCAGCAGGATCGCGTCGAACTGCTTGCCCTCCGACAGGTCGCCGACGGTGTCGCCGAGGCCGAGCGCCGCGGCACCGGCCGCGGTCGACAGGTGCAGCAGGTGCCCCGCGCCGAGCGGCATGCCGGCGGGCCCCATGAGGTGCTGGAGGAAGTAGGCCTGCAGGCCCTCCTTGAAGATCGAGAAGCCGGTGCCGGCGCCGACGTCGCTGCCCAGCGCCACCCGCACGCCGGCCGCGAGATGGCGCGTGAGCGGGAACATCCCGGACCCGAGCGCGGCGTTGCTCGTCGGGCAGTACGCCACCGACGTGCCGCGGGCCGCCATCACGGCGAGCTCGGGGTCGGTCGGGTGCACGTTGTGGGCCAGCACCGAGAACGACCCCAGCAGCCCGTGGTGGTCGTAGGTGTCGACGTAGTGGGCCCGGTCGGGGAACTGACCGGCGACGGTGGCCACCTCGGCGTTGTTCTCGTTGACGTGCGAGGTGAAGCAGGCGCCGTCGACCGACTCCAGCACCGCCTGGCACGCGGCCAGCACGGGGTCGGAGGCGGACAGCGAGAAGCGGGGCGTGACGGCGTAGCGGAGCCGGTCGCGGCCGTGCCAGCGCGAGGCCAGCGCGACCGCCTCGTCGAAGGCGCGCTCCGGCGTGGTGAGCAGCGGCTCGGGCAGCATCCGGTCGCTCACCACGAGACCGCTGGTCATCCGCAGCCCGTAGCGCTCGGCCTCCGCGAACAGCGCGTCGACCGCAGGCGCGAAGTGGGAGCCGAAGACCAGCGACGTCGTCGTCCCGGCGGAGACCAGCCCGGCGACGAACTCACCCGCGATCGTGGCGGCGTACGACGGTGACGCGAGGTGCTGCTCCTCCGGCAGGGCGCACCGGTCGAGCCACTCCAGCAGCGGCATGCCGAGCGCGCCGATCACGCGGACCTGCGGGAAGTGCACGTGGGTGTCGACCAGGCCGGGCAGGAGGATGCCCGCGCGCAGGTCGATGACGGGCGCCTCGCGGTGGGCGGCTGCCACCGTCGCGAAAGGGCCGCGGGCCACGATCACGCCGTCGCCGGAGACGAGCAGGCCGAGGTCGTCGTCGTGGCGGAAGCCCGGGCCGGCGGTCGCCGCGGCGAACGGGTCGTCGGGCGTGTCGAAGGCGCGGGCCCGGTAGAGGACCCCGTCTCCCGTCACGCGGTCGTCCGGTCGGCGGCGAACAGGCCGACGAGCTCGGCGGCGACCGACACGGCGATGGCGGCCGGCTCCTTGCCGGCGAGGCCGGGCAGCCCGATCGGGCAGCGGATGCGGGCGATGGTCGCCTCGTCGTGGCCCTCCACGGCCAGGCCGGTGCGGAACCGCGCCCACTTCGCCGCCGACCCGATGAGCCCGACCGACCCCAGGTGGACGCAGCGCAGGGCCGCGTCGCACAGGGCGAAGTCCTCGGCGTGGTCGTGCGTCATCACCAGGACGTGGGTGCCCGGCGGGACCGACCCGAGGGCGAGCTCGGGGACCGGTGAGTGGTGCACGCGCACCCTGGCCTCCCCCGCCTCGACGGGTGCGAGGCGCTCGGCAGCGAGCTGGTCGGCACGCGAGTCGACGAGGTGCAGGTCGAGGTCGTGGCCGGACAGGATCCGGGCCAGCTCGAGCCCGACGTGGCCGACCCCGAAGACGGCGACCGCCGGGACGACGGGCAGCGGCTCGAGCAGCAGGGTGACCTCGCCGCCGCAGCACTGGCGGCCGTGCTCGGTGCGGGCCCGGTCGGTGAGCCCGAGGGTGAGCTGCTCGGGCTCCACGGCACCGGTGGCCAGCATCGCCCGGGCCCGGGCGACCGCGGTCTCCTCGAGGTTGCCGCCCCCGACGCTCCCCCAGGTGCGCCCCTCGGCCACGACCATCTTGGCGCCGGCGTCACGCGGGGCGTGCCCGCGGACCTCGGCCACGGTGACGAGCACCCCGGCCTGCCGCTCGTCGCGGAGCATCTGGGTCGCCGCCAGCCAGTGCACGTCAGACCTCCGCCAGCTCGGTCGGGGCGGGGGCGGTGCGGCGGGCCCGGTCGAGGGCCCAGTAGACGGCCTCGGGCGTGGCCGGCGACGCCAGCTCGACGCTCGTGCCGGCAGGGCCGAAGGCGGCCGCCGCCTGCCGCAGCGCCTCACGGACCGAGAGCGCGAGCATGAGGGGCGGCTCGCCGACCGCCTTCGAGCCGTAGACCGCGCCCTCCTCGTGGGCCTGGTCGAGCAACGCGACGTGGAGCTCGTCGGGGAGCTCGCTGAGGCTCGGCAGCTTGTAGGTGCTGGCGGCCTGGGTGGTCAGCCGGCCGCGACCGGGGCCGTCGGTCTCGTCCCAGCGGAGGTCCTCCAGGGTGAGCCACCCCAGCCCCTGCACGAAGCCGCCCTCGACCTGGCCGAGATCAACCAGCGGCGAGAGGCTGTCGCCGACGTCGTGCACGATGTCGACGCGACGGGTGGTGTAGCTGCCGGTGAACCCGTCGACCTCGACCTCGGTGGCCGCGACGCCGTAGGCGAAGTACTTGAAGGGGTGGCCCTGCATGGCGACGGGGTCCCAGTGCAGACCCTCGGTGCGGTAGAAGCCGGCGGCCCACAGCTGCACGCGGGAGAAGTACGCCTCCCGCACCAGGTCGTCCCACGCCAGCCCGCGGCCGCCGTCGACCTCGCGCAGCCGAGCCAGGATCTGCTCGCAGGCGTCCTTGACCGCGCCGCCGTTGAGGTCGGTGCTCGAGCTGGCCGCCGTCGCCGAGGTGTTGGGCACCTTGTCGGTGCGGGTGGGCGCCAGCCGGACCCGCTCGAGCGGGACGCCGAGGCTGGTCGCCGCGACCTGCAGCATCTTGGTGTGCAGCCCCTGGCCCATCTCGGTGCCGCCGTGGTTGATCAGCACCGAGCCGTCCTTGTAGACGTGCACCAGCGCGCCGCCCTGGTTGAAGGCGGTGAAGTTGAAGGAGATGCCGAACTTCACCGGGGTCAGCGCCAGGCCACGCCTGCGGTGGGGGTGGGAGTCGTTGAACGCCTCGACCTCCGCCTGACGGCGTACGACGTCGCCGGAGGCGAGCACCTGCTCCCACGCGGCGACCACCCGGTCCGGGTGGCGGACCGGCTGGCCGTAGGGCGTGGCCTGGCCCTCGGCGTAGAAGTTGCGGCGGCGCAGGTCGACCGGGTCGACGCCGAGCAGCGGTGCGCAGCGGCCCAGGACGTCCTCGATCACCAGCATGCCCTGCGGGCCGCCGAAGCCGCGGAACGCGGTCTGCGAGGTCTTGTGGGTGCGGGCGACGCGGCCGCGGGCGCGCACGTGCGGGATCCAGTAGGCGTTGTCGACGTGGCACAGCGCGCGGGCGAGCACCGGCTCGCTGAGGTCGAGGCTCCAGCCGCCGTCGGAGGTGAGGGTGGTGTCGAGGCCGACCAGCAGGCCGTCGTCGTCGAAGCCGACCCGCCAGGTGGCGTGGAAGCCGTGCCGCTTGCCGGTCATCGTCATGTCGTGGGTGCGGTCGAGCCGCAGCCGGACCGGGCGTCCGGTGATCGTGGCCCCGAGGGCGGCGACCGCCGCGAAGCCGTGGGGCTGCATCTCCTTGCCACCGAAGCCGCCGCCCATCCGCAGGCACTGCACGGTGACCGCGTGGGACGCGACGCCGAGCACGTGGGCGACGATCTCCTGGGTCTCGGTGGGGTGCTGGGTGCTGCTCTGCACGAAGACCTGTCCGCCCTCGTCGACGAGCGCCAGCGAGGCGTGCGTCTCGAGGTAGAAGTGCTCCTGGCCGGCCATCTCCGTGGTGCCCTCGAAGACGTGCGCGGCGCCGGCCAGCGCCGCGTCGACGTCGCCGCGCTCGACGACCGGCCGGGCCCCCTGGAAGCTCTCCGCCGCGATCGCCTCGGTGAGCGAGACCACGGCGGGCAGCGGGTCGTAGTCGACCTGCACCGCCTCGGCGCCGAGGCGGGCCGCCTCGAGCGTCTCCCCCAGCACCCAGCACACGGCGTGCCCGACGAACATCACCTCGCTCGGGAAGAGCGGCTCGTCGTGCTTGACCCCGGCGTCGTTGATGCCCGGCACGTCATCCGCGGTGAGGACGCGGACGACCCCGTCGACGTCGAGCGCAGGGGTCACGTCGAGCCGCGTCACCGTGGCGTGCGCGTGCGGCGAGCAGACCGGGTGCGCGTGCAGCACCCGCGGCGTCCGCTGGACGAGGTCGTCGGTGTAGAGCGCGTGGCCGGTGACGTGGAGGTCGGCGCTCTCGTGCGGCAGTGGCAGGCCCACGACCGCGTCGTCGGGGCGCTGGGACAGGTGGCTCATCGCGCGACCTCCTCGTGGGCCGGCTCCGCGGTCTCCGCCCACCAGGCGCGCAGGGCGTTGCCCAGCATCGCCGAGCGGTAGGCCGCGCTCGCCCGCTGGTCGTCGATCGGCGTGCCCTCGGTCGCCATCACCTCAGCCGCCTCCTCGACGGTCGTCCGCGACCACGGCCGGCCCTCGAGCGCCACCTCGGTGGCGAGCGCGCGCACCGGGGTGGCCGCGACGCCGCCCAGGCCGATGCGGGCCCTGACGACGGTGCCGTCGACGACGTCGAGGGCCGCGCCGACCGCGACGCTGGAGATGTCGTCGAAGCGGCGCTTGGCGACCTTGCGGAACGTCGCGAGCGGGGCGAGCGGGGTCGGCACCCGGACGCTGCGGACCAGCTCGCCCGGCCGGAGCAGGGTCTCCCGGTAGCCGGTGAAGAAGTCGGCCAGCGGGACCTCGCGGTCTCCCTCGGCGGAGGCCAGCACCAGCGTCGCCTCGAGCGCGAGCAGGGCCGGGGCCAGGTCGCCGATCGGCGACGCGGTGGCGAGGTTGCCGCCGATGGTGGCGCTGTTGCGGATCAGCCGGGAGGCGAACTGCGGCCACACCTGGGCCAGCAGCGGGACCGTGTCGCCGAGGGCGCGCTCGACCTCGCTCAACGTCAGGGCGGCGCCGATCTCGACCACCCCGTCCGTGGACAGGACCCGCAGCTCGGGCACCCGGTCGACCGCGACGACGTACGCCGCCCGGCGGCCGCGGAGGTTGGCCTCGACCCCCCAGTCCGTGGACCCGGCGACGACGGTCGCGTCGGGGTGCTCGACCAGGAGCGCGAGCGCCTCGGCGAGGTCGCGGGGGCGGGCGAAGCCGGCGAGCCGAGTGGCCGCGATCGCGGGCGCGGGGCTCGAGCGCCGCTCCGCGAGGGCGTCGCCCGGCGCCGGCTCACCCAGCGCCCGGGCGGCGTCGCGGATGGGCCGGTAGCCCGTGCAGCGGCACAGGTTGCCGCCGATTGCGTGCGCGTCGAAGCCGTCCGGTCCGGCCGTCCGGTCCGGACGGTAGTACTCGGCGGCCATCGAGCAGACGAAGCCCGGCGTGCAGTAGCCGCACTGCGACCCGCCGCGGACCGCGAGCTCGGCCTGCACGGGGTGCAGGTCGCCGGGGCTGCCGAGACCCTCGGCGGTGACCACCTCCTGGCCGTCGAGCGCGAGCGCCGGGACGAGGCAGGCGTTGACCGGCGTCCACCGGCTGCCGTCACCGTCGGGCCGGGCGACCATCACGGCGCAGGCGCCGCACTCCCCCTCCGCGCAGCCCTCCTTGGCACCGGTCAGGCCCAGGCCGCGGACGAAGTCCAGCAGGTTCTCGTGGGCGGGCACGCCTGCAAGCGGGCGCGGATGCCCGTTGACGGTGATCTGCGGCTCGGGCACGTTCCTCCCCCTGGGTCGCATGGTTGTGGGAGTCACGGGCCGCCGGTTGTCCATGCCGAACGACGACCTGCCACGTCCATGGTACGTGAGCCGGCTCACGTCCGGGGAGACTCAGAGGTGGAGCCGCGGGTGCCGGTTGACGTCCTTGTAGAGCAGGTAGCGGAACCGGCCGGGCCCGCCGGCGTAGCAGGCCTGGGGGCAGAAGGCGCGCAGCCACATGAAGTCGCCCGCCTGCACCTCGACCCAGTCCTTGTTGAGCAGGTAGACCGCCTTGCCCTCGAGGACGTAGAGCCCGTGCTCCATCACGTGGGTCTCCGGGAACGGGATCGCCCCGCCGGGCTCGAAGGTGACGATGTTGACGTGCATGTCGTGGCGTACGTCGAGGGGGTCGACGAAGCGTTGCGTGCCCCACGCCCCGTCGGTGTCGGGCATCGGCTCGATGGCCACGTCGTCCTCGTGCACCACGAACGGCTCGGGCACCTCGACACCGTCGACCCGCTCGTAGGCCTTGCGGATCCAGTGGAACGTCGCAGGCTCCTCGCCGCGGTTGTGCAGCGACCAGGCGGTGCCGGGCGGGACGAAGACGTAGCCGCCCGGTCCGACCCGGTGCTCGACACCGGCGAGGGTGAGGGACGCCGTGCCGCCGACGACGAGCAGCACGGCCTCGGCGTCGTGGGCGTCGTCGGGGCGGTCCGACCCGCCGCCCGGCGCCACCTCGACGACGTACCAGGAGAAGGTCTCGGCGAAGCCCGAGAGGGGGCGGGCGATCACCCAGAGCCGGGTGTCGGCCCAGTGCGGCAGCCGGCTGGTGACGATGTCGCGCATGGTGCCGCGCGGCAGGACGGCGTAGGCCTCGGTGAAGACCGCGCGGCCCGACTCACCGGTGGTCAGCTCGGTCTGGCCCGGCAGGCCACCCTTCGGCACCCAGTAGGTCATGGCGTCCTCCTCAGCAGCCGGCCCGTCGGGGCCGCGGCCAGGTCGATCGGCGCCCCGCGCAGCCAGGTCGCGCGGACGGTGCCGGTGAGCGTACGCCCGGCATAGGGCGAGACGGGGTTCTTGTGGTGGAGCAGGGTCGCGTCGACCGTCCACGACGCGTCGGGCGCGAAGACGCAGAGGTCGGCGTCGGCGCCGACCGCGATCTCCCCCTTGCCGGCGAGCCCGACCCGGCGCGCAGGTGCGGTCGACATCCAGCGCACCACGTCGACCAGCGGCACCCCGCGCTCGCGGGCCGCGGTCCACACCACGGGCAGGCCGAGCTGGAGCGACGCGATGCCGCCCCACGCGTCGGCGAAGTCGCCGGTGTCTTGGCGCTTGAGGGCGGCGGTGCAGGGCGAGTGATCGCTGACCACCATGTCGATGTCGCCGCCGGACAGCGCCGACCAGAGGGCGTCGCGGTTGCCGGCGTCGCGGATCGGCGGGCAGCACTTGAGCTCGGTGGCGCCGTCGGCGATCGACCCGGCCTCGAAGAAGAGGTAGTGGGGGCAGGTCTCGACGCTCACATCGACGCCGGCCGCACGGGCCTGGCGCAGCGCGGGGACGGCGCCCGAGGCGCTGAGGTGGACCACGTGGGCGCGGCCGCCGGTGGCGCGCGCGGTGTCGACGACCAGGCCGATGGCGCGCTCCTCGGCCGCGTCCGGACGGCTCGCGAGGAAGCCGGAGTACGCCGCCCCGTGGGCGCACTCGCCGACGGCCTCGCCGTCCTCGGCGTGCACGATCATCAGCGCGCCGAGCCGTGCGGTCTCGGCCATCGCCTCGGCGAAGTCGTCGGCCGCGAGGTGCGGGAACTCCTCGACGCCGGAGTCGAGCAGGAAGCACTTGAAGCCGAGGACGCCGTCGGCGTGGAGCGCGGCGAGGTCGCCGGTGTTGCCGGGCACGGCGCCGCCCCAGAAGCCGACGTCGACCCACGTCTGTCCCGCGGCCGCCTCGCGCTTCAGCTCCAGGGCCGCGAGCGTGGTGGTGGGCGGGATGCTGTTGAGGGGCATGTCGACGATCGTGGTGACCCCGCCGGCGGCCGCGGCACGGGTGGCGCTGGCGAAGCCCTCCCACTCCGTGCGCCCGGGCTCGTTGACGTGCACGTGGGTGTCGACCAGGCCGGGCAGGAGCACCTCGTCGGCGGCGAGCTCGACGACCGCGGCGGCGCCGGCCGGGACGTCGTACGACTCCAGGGCGGCGATGCGGCCGCCCTCCACGACGACCGCGACGGCCCGCTCCTCGCCGCCGACGATCGCGCGGCGGGCGCGGACGACGGTCTCAGCTGCCACGGTAGGTCGAGTAGCCGAAGGGGTTGAGGAGCAGCGGCACGTGGTAGTGCTCGTCATCGCCGACGGTGAAGGTGACCACCACTTCCGGGTAGAACGCGGTGGTGCCCTGCGCGGCGAACCAGGCGCCGGTGTCGAAGCGGAGGACGTGGTCCTCGGCCACCAGGTTCGCGGCGAGGCTGCCGATCCGGCCGTCGTCGTCGGTCAGTCCCTCCGCGAGGACGCTGCCGTCGGCGGACTCCAGCGTGATGCGCAGCCCCGCTGCGGGGCGGCCGCCGGCGGTGTCGAGGACGTGGGTGCTCAGGGACGCCATCAGGCGAACGCCTCCTTCATCCGCAGCACGGCGATCTGGGTGAGCTGGTCGATCGTCGCGGCGCGCTCGAGCTCGTCGGTGTTCTCCAGCCGGTGGCGCAGGTGCTCGAGGATCTCCGGTCCGCTGCGCCCCGCGGCCCGGACGATGAAGACGTGGCCGAAGCGCTCCTCGTAGACCCGGTTGCCCTCCTCGAGGGCGCGCGCCAGGTCGGCGTCGCCGGGGTCGACCCCGGACTGCTCGCGCGTCGAGTGCTCGGCGTCGTGCTGCTCGGCGTCGGCGCGCTCCCCGATCCGCGGGTGCCTGGCCAGGGCGCGGTCGAGCTCCTCGTCGGAGATCGTCGCGGACGCGGCGACCATCGCCTCCTCGACCTCGCCGAGGTCGGCGTAGGGGCGCGCGGCCACGACGGCGTCGGCCCACCGCGGCACGTCGAGGAAGGTCAGCAGGAGCCCGCGGGCGTCCTCCGCCGGCATCTCGTGGAAGGACTGCAGACCGGTGCGACGGAACCCGCGCTCCGGCCGGTCGTCCTCGCGCATGACCATGGCCTCGATCTGGCCGTACGGGCGGTCGGCGGCGATGAACACCTCGCCCGGGTTGTCGAGCCCGAAGGGCTCGAGGTCGACGAGGAAGTGGTGCTTGTTGGGGGCCTTGAAGGCGATGCACTCGATCTCGTCGTGCGCCTCGAGGACGGCCTTGCCCATGAGGTAGAGGGTCTCCTGCAGCGCCCGGCTGTACGTCGTCGCGAAGGTGGCGAGCAGCCGCGCGCGCACGGCGTCGTAGGTCCGGTTCCAGTCGATGCCGTCGAACCCGGTGTAGCTCCACTGGGCGCGCAGCGCGGTGGCCAGGATGCGGTCATCGGCGTCGGGCAGCGTCGTGTACTCGTCGCGCAGGAAGCCCTTGAACTCCGAGCCGGTCGACTTCAGCACGACGAGGTCGTCGAGGCCGGACGTCACGCTGGTGCTCCCCTGGCCCACGTGGACGAGGGCGGTCCGGACCTCGCCCCCGCGCCGCACGAAGGCGTGGTCGTGACCACCCTTACCGACCGGGATCCGGTCCCAGGCGTACTCCTCGACCCGCACCGTCGCGCCATGGGCCGCGGGCGTGGCCTCGTACAGCCGCCGTCCGAGGGTGAGGGCGTAGTCCTCCGGCGAGCTGACGCCGTACTTCTTCGCGAACGCGAAGGCGGTGTTCTTCTGGGTGTCGGTGGGCAGCACCTGCGACTGGTCCCCGTCGGTGTGCGCCGCGGCGAAGTCGCCCTGGAGCGACGTCGTGACGTTGAGGTCGCGGATCTCGTGGCGCGGGGTGTCGCGCACGATGCGCACCACCCGCGTCTCCGCCTTGCCGTAGCGGTTCGGTCCCAGCACGATGCCCATGTCCTCAGCCTCCAGCCTCGGCGGCGCGGTGCGCCAGTGCCTCGAGGGCTCGCGTGTCGAGCCCCGTCGCCTCGTTGACCTCCGCCGCCGTCAGCGCGCCGCAGTCGAGGCCGCGTAGCAGGAAGTCGGCCAGCGCCCGCGCCGTCGCGGGCTCGTCCAGCACGCCGGACTCCCGGCGCTCGACGTAGGTGCGGAGCCGCCCGGCCGCGGCCGCCCAGCCCTCGCGGTAGAACGCGAAGGTCGCCGCGAAGCGCGTCGGCAGCTGGGCGGGGTGCAGGTCCCAGCCCTGGTAGTAGCCGCGCTCCAGCGAGCGCCGCACGAGCCGCAGGTGGTTGGCCCACGCGGCCCGGACCTCGTCGGGGCCGCCGACCGGGAGCACGTTGGTGGACCCGTCGGAGAGGCGTACGCCGGTGCCCGCCGCGGCCGCCTGCATGACCGCCTTCGCGTGGTCGGCGACCGGGTGCTCGAGGCTCTGCTGCGCGGCCGCGATGCCGCAGTAGGCGCTGTAGTCGTAGGTGCCGTAGTGCAGGCCGGTGCATCGGCCGTCCGACGCGTGGACCATCCGCGCGACGAGGGCCGTGCCGTCCGGGCCGAGGATCGACTGCGGGGTCTCGACCTGGATCTCGAACGACAGCGCCCGCTCCCCCAGCCCGAGCGCCGCCTCGAGCCGCGCGGCGGCGTGGACCAGGGCCTCGACCTGCTCGACCGCGGTCACCTTGGGCAGCGTCACGACGAAGCCGGGCGGCAACGAGCCGTCCCGGGCCAGGCGCTCGAGGAACAACGCGAGGGTGCGGACCCCGCGGCGCCGGGTGGGCGCCTCGAAGCTCTTGAAGCGGATGCCGGTGCCGGCGGGGGCCGTGCCGTCGGCGATCGCCTCGCGCAGCTGGTCCGCGGCGCGGACGGCGTCGTGGTCCTCGTCCTCGTCGGCCCGGGTGCCGTAGCCGTCCTCGAGGTCGATGCGCAGGTCCTCGACGGGCTCGCTGCCGAGCTTGGCGCGGACCCGGGCGAGGAGGTCCTGGTCGCCGCCGAGGAGGTCGAGCAGCGCCGCCTGGTGCTCCTCGGTGGCGCGGAGGCCCGTCTCTCCGTAGTCACGCGCGAGGCCGGCGTGGAAGCGGTCCGCCGGGACGTACACCGTGTGCACCGGCTGGCGGCCGGGGCGCGCGCCCGGGTAGTGGCGGGCGAGGTCGGCGTCGGCCGCGCCCAACTGCTCGTCGAGCTCGGCGGTGAGCGCGTCGAGGTCGAGGCCGGGCACCGGGCTCTCCATGCGGAGACCCTAGACCCGCGTCAGTGGGCCGGGGGGCGCTTCCGCGTCGGCGCCGGGCGCGTCGGGTCGTCGTCGGGTCGGTCGACGTCCTCGGGGACGACGATCGGCCGGAGCCGGGCCCAGCCGAAGAAGAAGGCGGCGACCACGATGAGGGCGAGGCCGGTCCAGAGGTTGGCGTTGATGTCGCCGGTCTTCTCGAGCTCCGGGTCGCCGAAGATCCCGGCGAGCGCCAGGATCACGCCGTACACGCCCATCAGTGCGCCGATGATGTTGCGGATGTCGAAGGCGCCCGCCTTGTGGGCGCGGGTGCCTTCCGACGTGGTGTCGCTGGACATGGTGGCTCCTCTCGGTGCGGGCTCAGAAGGCGATGTTGAGGACGATGACCATCGCGAGCGCGACGCCGGCGAGTGGGACCGTACGGCGGTACCACGGGTGCGAGGCCTCGTCCGGGTCGACGAGGTCCTCCTTGGGAGTCTCGGAGTAGACCAGGCCCTTGAGCTCGGAGGCCGGCTTGGGCTCGGTGAACAGCGAGACCACGATGCTCAGCACGATGTCGACCACGAAGGCCGTCGAGGCGGCGAGGAACGCCGCGCCCTGGCCGGGCAGGTCGATCACCCCGGCCGCCGCGAGGCGGTCGACGGCGACGGCGGACAGCGTGCCGGCGACGAGGCCCACCCAGCCGGCGGTCGGGGTCATCCGCTTCCAGAACATGCCGAGGATGAACGTCGCGAACAGCGGCGCGTTGAAGAAGCCGAAGAGCGTCTGGAGGTAGTCCATGACGTTCGTGTAGCCCATCGCGATCCGGGCGGTGAAGATCGCGATGACGGTGGCCGCGACGGTCGCGAGGCGGCCGATGCGGAGGTAGTAGTCGTCGGTGTGGTCCTTGCGGATGTAGCGCTGCCACAGGTCGTAGGAGAACACCGTGTTGAAGGCGGAGATGTTGGCCGCCATGCCGGCCATGAAGGCGGCGAGCAGGCCGGCGATCGCCAGGCCGAGCAGGCCGTTGGGGAGCACGTCGCGCATCAGCAGCAGCAACGCGTCGTTGTACGCCACCCCGTCGCCGGAGGCACCTCCTGATGGACTGCCGCCGCCCTTGAGGTCGATCATCTCCTGCACGAGGACGGCCGAGATCATGCCGGGGATGATCACGATGAAGGGGATGAACATCTTCGGGAAGGCGCCGATGATCGGCGTCTTGCGGGCCGCGGAGATCGAGTCGGAGGCCATGGCGCGCTGCACCTCGACGAAGTTCGTCGTCCAGTAGCCGAAGGACAGCACGAAGCCGAGGCCGAAGACGATGCCGATCACCGAGAGCAGCGAGGAGTCGAAGCCCGACAGCGCCTGGCCGGGCCACGACTCGAGCTGCTGGGCGGCCGGAGCGACCTCGGCGCTGGCGGGCGCCTTGTCGGCCGCGGCGGTGATCTTGTCGGTGAGGCCGTCCCAGCCACCGACGCGGTGCAGGCCGATCAGCGTGAGCGGCAGGAGCGAGGCGACGATGACGAAGAACTGGAGGACCTCGTTGTAGATCGCCGCGCTCAGGCCGCCGAGGGTGATGTACGACAGCACGATGAAGCCGGCGACGACGAGGGCGATCCAGATCGGCCAGCCCAGCAGGGCGTGCACGATGCCGGCGAGCAGCGCGAGGTTCACGCCCGCGATGAGGAGCTGAGCGACGGCGAAGCTGATCGCGTTGACCAGGTGGGCACCGGTGCCGAACCGCTTGAACATGAACTCGGGGACCGAGCGGACCTTCGAGCCGTAGTAGAACGGCATCATCACGACGCCGAGGAAGAGCATCGCCGGCACCGCGCCGACCCAGAAGTAGTGCACCGTCGGCAGGCCGATCTCGGCACCGTTGGCCGACATGCCCATGATCTCGACGGCGCCGAGGTTGGCGGAGATGAACGCCAGGCCCGTGACCCAGGCCGGCAGGGAGCGCCCGGAGAGGAAGAAGTCGATCGAGTCCGAGACCGATCGACGTGCCATCACACCGATGCCGAGGACGAAGGCGAAGTAGATCGCCACCAGCAGGTAGTCGAGCCAGGATGCGTCGATCAGGGTGTCGGACGACACGCGTTACCTCCCGAGAGTCGGGGCGAGATGCAGGTGGACCACCCGCCAACCTAGACCCGGGGCCGGGTCCGCGCGACCACCCCTGCGGGCGTCACCCGCCGACCACGACCTCCACCTCGACCCCTTCGGAGCTCTCCAGGTAGAGCGCCACGTGCTCGTCGCCGCCGGCGTGCGGGTAGCGGTCGGCGTACATCTCGTGCCACCCGTGCTCCGTCGACTCGGCCCGCATCCGGTCGAGCTCCTCGCGCGTCTGGACGATCATCGCGAGGTGGTTGATGCCGGGCAGCAGCCGGTCGTGGGCGCCGTGCTGGTCGGGCGAGTGCTCCATGAACAGGTACGTCCCGTCGGTGTGCAGCCACGACCGCATGCCCTCCTCGCGCTGCCACCCGCACCACGCGAGCAGCCAGCCCCACTCCCCCTCGGCGGTCTCGACGTCGTCGACCCACAGGTCGAGGTGGTGGAGGGCTCGGGTCATGTCGTCAACGTAGACCTTCCGCGCCCGCACGCCCGGTGCCATCCTCGGATCAGGAGAGTGAGTGCCATGGACTACCGAGACTCGCACCGACGGCTGCAGGACCGCTTCGACACGCGCCGGCTCGCCGACCGCCTGGGCAGCGTCGCCGGCGACGACCTGACCGGCTTCCGCGACTTCATCGAGGCGCGGGACATGTTCTTCCTCGCGACCGCCGACGCCGACGGGCAGCCGCAGTGCTCCTACAAGGGCGGCGACCCCGGGTTCGTACGCGTGGTCGACGCCTCGACCATCGCCTTCCCGGTGTACGACGGCAACGGCATGTTCCTCAGCGTCGGCAACCTCACCGAGAACCCCCTCGTGGGCCTGCTCTTCATCGACTTCTCCCACGGGTCGCGGCTGCGCCTGACGGGCAAGGCGTCGATCGACCCGGAGGATCCCCTCGTCGCAGAGTTCCCTGGCGCGACGATGGTCGTACGCGTCCGCGCCAGCGCGGTCTTCCCGAACTGCCGGCGCTACGTCCACACCCACGGCCCGACGCAACGGTCGGTCTTCGTCCCCGTGGCGGGCGAGCAGCCCCCTGTGCCGGACTGGAAGAAGGACGAGTGGTTCGACGGCACCCTCCCCGCGGGCGACCCCGCGCTCGACGACACCCACCCGGTCGCCCCCGCCATCCCCCGCTTCTGACTCGCTGCACCCAGGTGGTCGAGTAGTCGGGCGCGGAACGAGCCCACACCACCAAAGGTGGTCGAGTAGCCGAGCGAGGCACGAGCGAAGGCGTATCGAGACCCATCCACAGAGGTCTATCCGGCCGAGGGTGACTGTCGGTGGGGTGCCGTAGTGTCGAACACATGATCGAGACGCTGGAGCGGAACACCGGGAGGGCCGCAGACGACCTCTCGGCCAGCAGCCTGCTCGCCTCGATCCGTTCCGCCCGCAACGAGGAGAACCAGGCCGCGGCCCGTCAGCTCGACCTCGCCGCCCGCTGGGCCGACCTCCACCCGCCGGAGTCGATCCACTCCGCCGCCACCTTCACCACTCCGGGCTGTGAGCACGAGGAACCCATTGCCGGGCAGGGTGCTCCGCTGGTGGCGGAGTTCTGCATCGCCGAGCTCGGCGGCGTGCTGGGGATGTCGTCGACGTCGGCGAAGAAGCTCATCGGCCAGGCGTTGGAGCTGCGGCACCGGTTGCCGCGGTTGTGGGCGCAGGTGCACGCCGGTGTCGTGCCGGCTTGGAAGGCCCGCACCGTCGCGGAGACCACCATCCACACCGTCCCCGCCCTCACCGTCGAAGCCGCTGGGTTCGTGGACGCGCAGGTGGCCGCGGTCGCCGGCCGGATCGGTCCCGCCCAGCTCGACCGACTCGTCGCCGACACCATCAAGCGCTACGTCCTCGCAGTGGCTGACCCCGCCAGTGATCCCGAGGACGGCTACCTCGCCGTCGACCCCCGTCACGCCACCCTGCGTGACGAGGACGTGCACTTCGCCGGCACCATGCGGTTCGAGGCCGAGCTCGACATCGCCGACGCCCTCGACCTCAACCACGCCGTGGCCCGCGACGCCGAGACCCAGAAGTCATTGGGCTCGACGGAGTCCCTCGACGTCCGCCGCTCCAAGGCCCTCGGCAACCTCGCCCGCACCCAAACCGCCCTCGACCTCACCACCGATGCCGCCCCTCAGATAGGTGGTCGAGCAGCCGGTGAGGATCCTCAAGGTGGTCGAGTAGCCGGTGAGGAACGAGCCGGCGTATCGAGACCCGACCTAACCGCGGCACGCCAGGTGGTGATCCACGCCCACTTCCAAGCCACAACGAACGGCGTCCAGACGGTGTTCGGTCCCACCGGCCGCATCGAGGAGGGCCAACGCCTCGTCCTGCTCGGCCAGGTCAAGGCCTGGTGCACCGGCACCCACACCAAGGTGACCATCAAGCCGGTCATCGACCTCAACGCCGAGCTGACCGCGCCGGGCTACGAGATCCCCGCCCGGATCCGCGAACAGGTCGCCCTGCGGGACCGCACCTGCGTGTTTCCCTGGTGCACCCGCCCAGCCCGACAGGCCGATGTCGACCACATCGTCGAGTACGACCACCAGGCGGAAGCCGAAGGCCGACCACAACCCGGCCCCACCACATCCAGCAACCTGGCCTGCCTGTGCCGGTTCCACCACAGGTTGAAGACGCATTCCGCGTGGACCTACCGGATGGTCGCGCCCGGGGTCGTCGAGTGGACCAGCCCCCACGGCCACCGCTACCTCCGCGACCGCACCGGCACGAGCCCGATCAACCCGGACGAGCCACCGGACCCACCCGCCCGACCATGACCCCGCCAGTCACCACGATGGCGGGGCCACAGGCACGTCCAAGGGCCGTGGTCAGCGATGACGACCCGACAGCTTGCGCCAGCCACCCCGCCGGTTGTGATCGACGATCTCTGACAGGAGGCCGATCACGGCCTCCCGGTCGATCTCGTCGTCCGCACGGATCTGGACGGCTCGAGCGGTCGCGTTGCCGTGGCCCTGGTTGATGATCCCGTGCGGATCGGTGAGCGTCGGGTCGTAGAGGAACAGGTCGATGTGCTGCTTGGTCGCCAGGAGCGCGCAGACATTGCCGTGGAGGACGAAGTAGGGCTGCACGGTCCGCTTGATCGTCTCCTCGATCTCGGGGTCGGTGGCCCAGATCAGCTCGCGGAGCTCCGTGCAGATCGCCTGCTGCCACTCGGGCAGCTGCGCGATGTACGCATCGACCCCGGGGTGTGCCCTCTCGTTCACGCGGCCCCTCCGAGTGCATCACACGCCAGCGCCTGTGCCAGCCGACTCTTGCCCACGCCCGACGGCCCACCGACCAGCACCAGGGAGAGCCCGTCCATGAGCAGATCATCCACGCCCGGCACGATCGGCGGAACCCACGGGCACGACGTCCTGTGGTGTGATCAGCGCGTGCCGTCGCCCGAGGAGATCGTCCGCCACCGAGACGAGGGCGAGGTGGTCTACGTCGGTGCGCACCCCACCGGCTACGTCATGCGCATCGTCGAGCCCGATCCCAGCTGGCCGCAGCGCTACGCCGAGCTCGAGGCCCGGATCTCGGCGGCCCTGGGCGACCGGCTCCTCGCCATCCAGCACATCGGCTCGACGTCGGTCCCGGGACTCCCGGCCAAGCCGATCATCGACATCGACCTGGCCGTCGCCGACCCGGCCGACGAGGCGGCGTACGCACCGGCGCTCGAGTCGATCGGCCTCGTCCACTGGCTCACCGAACCGGACTGGCACCAGCACCGGCTGTTCAAGCTGCTGACGGAGCCGCGGGTCCACCTGCACGTGTTCGGTCCCGACTGCCCGGAGATGGTCCGGCACCAGCTGTTCCGCGACTGGCTGGTCGCCCACCCGGAGGACCGCGCGGCGTACGCCGACGCGAAGCGCTCCGCGCTGGCCACCCTCGACGCGACGGGCGACGACCACGGGGCGCTGGGCTTCGGGATGCGATACAACGCCATCAAGGAGCCCGTCGTGCACGACATCTACCAGCGCATGTTCCGCGCCGCCGGGCTGCTGTGAGCCGCCAAAATTGAGCAGATTCCCGCCGGTTCGCCGCAAGAACGCCTGCCCGGGGGGACCCTCGGCTCATGTCGGGGGTCCAGGTCGAGCGAGCGCCGTGGGTCAGCGTGCTGGGGAGCATCGCTGACGACTTCGCCGCGCGTGCACTGGCGCAGGAGCTCTGCCGCGACCGGGCCCGGCCCGGCACGGGGGTGCACCACATGCACGCCCACTCCGCGACCTTGTGGCGCCAGGCCGAGAGCAGCCTGCGCGCGCGGATCGATGAGCTCGAGCTCGGCTCGATCTCGTAGTCGGGCTCAGAGCCCGAGGACGGCCGCGCAGACCAGGTAGGTCTCGGCCACGACGTCCGGCTCGTCGAGACCCGACGGGTCCTCGGCCACCGCGAGCGAGCGGGCCAGCACCGCGGCCGACGGGTCGACGGCGGTCAGGTCGGCGGCGAGGTGGCGTACGACGACCGCGGCGTCCGCGTCGGACAGCGAGTCGAGGGCGAGGCTGTTGTCCAGCATCGTGGCTGCCTCCCGCATCAGCTCGCGGGCCGTCGCGAGGTCGACCTCGGGCCGCGCGGCGGCGACGGCCGAGGCAGCCGCCTCGAACTCGGCGTGGAGCAGCTCGTCGGTGCTCACCACCACCCCTGCTTCTTCGTCCAGCGCAGCAGCAGGCCGCTGATCGAGGCCATCACGAGCAGCACGAGCACCAGCTGGGTCAGGTGCGTGGAGTCGTTGACGATGACGTTCATGCCGTAGATGCTTGCCAGCGCGGTCACCGGAAGCGTGATGGCGGCGATGACCGCCAGCCGCTCCATCGCCACGGTCATCTTCGTGGTGACCCGGGTCTGGTAGAGGTCGATCACGCCGAACAGGAAGTGGCTCTCGCCGTCGGCGAGGCTGCGCAGCCGGTCGAACTGCTCGGCCAGGTCGCCGGCGTACGACCGCTCCACCTCCGGCACCACCCGGTCCAGGCCGCGGATGCGGGCGTAGATCTCGTGCGACTGCGCGCTCATCGTGCGCACCGTGATGAGCTCGTGCCGGATCAGGAAGAGGCGTTCGAGCAGCTCCTCGGGACGCCGGAAGTCACTGGACATCGCCAGCTGCTCCAGGGCCGGGAGGCTCTCGGCGACGCTGCTCACCACCTCGCGCTGGGACCGGACCACCGCCGAGCCGATGGCGTGCGAGAGCTCTGCCGGCGAGGTCGGTCGGAAGGTGCCACGCTCGATGCGGCCGCGCACCGCGACGGTCTCGCGCACCGACTCGGCGGGATCCACGACGGGGTTGATCGGCCCGTGCACGGTCACGAGGTAGCGGCGGCCGACGAGCTGGTCCAGCTCGAGCAGGTGCACGTGCCCGGCGTCGCCCGCGAACGGCGAGTGCAGGACGACGAACACGTGATCGGCGTAGCCGTGCAGGGTCGGCACGTGGTTGCGCTGCCGGCACGCCGCCACCACGAGCGGATGGGCGTGGACGACCTCGGTGAGGAGCCGCTCGACCTGCTCGTCGTCGGCCTGCGCGTCGACCCAGACGAAGCCGTCGGTGCGCTCGAGCTGCGTCGTCAGCTGCGCGGCGTCGAAGGATCGGATCCCGTCGGGATGCACGAACCACAGGTCCATCTGCTCAGAGTGGCACCAGCACGCGGCCGGCGCGACGGCAATCGCCCGCTGCCCTTGACCCTGACACCGTGTCAGGGCCTAGAAACGGGGAAATCATGTTGACCATCGGAGAGTTCGCCCGGTTCGCCGGGGTGTCGGTGCGCCGCCTGCGGCACTACGACGCCCTCGGCCTGCTGCCGCCGGCCTCCGTCGACCCCGTCACCGGCTACCGGCACTACACCGCTGGTCAGTTCCGACGGCTGCACCGGCTGCTGGCCCTCCAGGACCTCGGGTTCACCCTCGAGCAGATGGGACCGGTGCTGGACGCGCAGGTGGGTGCGCACGAGATGCGCGCGATGCTGCTCGCCCGGCGTGCCGAGGTGTCCGACGCGATCGCCGCCGACCGGGCTCGACTGGGGCGGATCGAGGCGAGGCTCCGGCTCATCGAGAGGGAGATCGCCATGCCAGACCTGCAGTTCGAGGACAAGCCGTTGCCCGCGGTGCTGCTCGCCCAGCTCACCGACGAGGTGGAGAGCGTCGAGGAGATCGGACCACGCATCGGGCCGATGTTCGGCCGCCTGATGGGTGGCGTGATGGAGGCCGGCATCGAGCCCGCCGGGCCGAACGTCGCGTGGTACGAGGGGCGCGGGGAGCGCACCGGCATCGGTGCTGCCGTTCCCATCACCGAGGACACACGCGCCCGGGCCGAGGGAGTCGCGGGCGTCGAGGTGACCACGCTGCCCGTGGTCGACCGCGCCGTCACCGTCGTGCACCACGGCGCGATGGACACCATCGGAGAGACGTGGCAGGCCCTGGAGGCCGAGGTCGAGCGCCGTGGGCTCCGCTCGGTCGGCAGGTGCCGTGAGGTCTACCTCGAGGAGCCGCAGGACAACCCGGACGCCTGGGTCACCGAGCTCCAGCAACCCGTGGAGTAGGAACGGCAGCGGTCTGCGGCGTGGGGCGCCAGGTCCACGCGAGGCGCACGATCAGGGCGAGGAGGGCGAGCTCGAGGACGACGCCGAGGACGTAGAAGAACCGCCAGGACTCCCCCATCGCGCCCGCCAGGTTGAAGAGCGCGAACGGCCCCTGCACCGCCGCCACGGCGAGGTTCGCCACGCGGTTCCACCGGGCGGGGAGCGTGACGGACAGCGTGATCATGAGGATCGGGACGGCCAGGAGGGAGAGCGCCGTGATCGCCCAGGTGGGCGTGACGTCGAACTCCCAGACCTTGCCGACCAGGATGTCGTCGACGACGCCGGGCTTGTAGAAGGCGAGGATGTCGACGTAGACGTAGAGGAACATGAAGCTCGTCCACCCTGCGGCGAGCTTGGCTTGCACGGGGATCGGCTGGGCTTCGATCGTGCTGGTGGGTGTGCTCATCGTGGGCTCCGTCGTCTCGGGGATCGGTCAGATCCACGATCCCGCCGCGCGAGCTTCCAGGCCTCGACCCCGGGGCCGGATCAACCGGCCGATGGCACGACCCTCGCCTCGTCCTTTCGGCCGAGGTGTGCCCGAAGGCGCCCATGAGCACGGGCCCGGCTCACTCCCACTCGATGGTGCCCGGCGGCTTGGAGGTGATGTCGAGGGTGACCCGGTTGACCTCGGCCACCTCGTTGGTGATGCGCGTCGAGATCCGCTCCATCACGTCGTAGGGAAGGCGCGCCCAGTCGGCCGTCATCGCGTCCTCGGAGGTGACCGGCCGGATCACGACGGGGTGGCCGTAGGTCCGACCGTCACCCTGGACGCCGACGGAGCGTACGTCGGCGAGCAGGACGACCGGCATCTGCCAGATGTCGCGGTCCAGGCCGGCGCGGGTCAGCTCCTGGCGGGCGATCGCGTCGGCGCGGCGCAGGATGTCGAGCCGGTCGGCGGTCACCTCGCCGATGATGCGGATGCCGAGGCCCGGCCCCGGGAACGGCTGACGCCACACCATCTCGGCGGGCAGGCCGAGCTGCTCGCCGACGAGGCGCACCTCGTCCTTGAACAGGGTGCGCAGCGGCTCGACCAGCTCGAACTCGAGGTCCTCGGGCAGGCCGCCGACGTTGTGGTGGGACTTGATGTTGGAGGTGCCGGCACCGCCGCCCGACTCGACGACGTCGGGGTAGAGCGTGCCCTGCACCAGGAAGCCGACCTTCTCGCCCTGGTCGGCGGCCTCGCCGAGCACCTCGACCTCGGCCGCCTCGAAAGCCCGGATGAACTCGCGGCCGATGATCTTGCGCTTCTCCTCCGGGTCGGTGACCCCGGAGAGCGCGGCGAGGAAGGTGTCGCGGGCGTCGTAGACGTGGAGGTTGACCCCGGTCGCGGCGACGAAGTCGCGCTCGACCTGCTCGGCCTCCCCTTCGCGGAGCAGCCCGTGGTCGACGAAGACGCAGTGCAGCCGGTCGCCGATCGCCCGCTGCACGATGGCCGCCGCGACGGCGGAGTCGACGCCGCCCGAGAGCCCGCAGATGGCCAGTCCGCCGTCGCCGATCTGGTCACGGACCCGCTCGATCTGCTCCTCGGCGATGTTGAGCATCGTCCAGGTCTGGCGGGCGCCGGCGATGTGGTGGAGGAAGTGCTCCAGCACCTTCTGGCCGTGCTCGGAGTGCAGCACCTCCGGGTGCCACTGGACGCCGGCGAGCCCGCGGCCGACGTCCTCGAACGCCGCCACCGGGGTGTCAGCGGTCGAGGCGAGCACCGTGAAGCCCTCGGGCGCCCTGGCGACCGAGTCGCCGTGCGACATCCAGACCCGGTGCTCGGCCGGGATGCCCTCGAGGAGGGTGCCCGGCTCGGAGACCGTCACGGGCGTACGTCCGTACTCCCTCGCGCCGGTGTGGGCGACCTCGCCGCCGAGGCCCTTGGCCATCAGCTGGAAGCCGTAGCACATGCCGAAGACCGGCACCCCGGCCGTGAACACGTGGTCGTCGATCCCGGGCGCACCCTCGGCGTACACGCTCGAGGGACCGCCGGACAGGATGATCGCCTTCGGGTTGCGCGCCAGCATCTCCGCCACCGGCATCGTGTGCGGGACGATCTCGGAGTAGACCCGCGCCTCACGCACGCGCCGCGCGATCAGCTGGGCGTACTGCGCGCCGAAGTCGACGACGAGGACCAGGTCGTGCTCTGCAGGCTGCGTCACGAGCGGAGTCTATCGACGCAACGCTCGGATCGATCAGCCCGGCCGAGGGGTTGGATTTCGGCTGCGAAACGCACCAGGGCCCGGTCGGGGAGGGAGGGTTGACCGGGCCCTGGTGCTTTGCTCCCAGCCGCTGCAGGACAGCGTCCGAGAAAGAGGAGTCCGACCCTTGGGAGGGAGCATGACTGCCGGACCCCTCACCCGGCCCAACGAACCCTGTGGGGCGTGGTTACGGCCCCTTCGGATGTATTTCGGGCGTCAGCTGACGCCCACGATGGGGAGCCGCAGGGCGCCCGGCGCGGCGTCGGGCACGACCGGGTTCTTCGGCTCCACCGTGACGACCTGGCGGTAGGCGGAGCCCAGCGCCGGGCGCGGGTCGGCCTCGCCCTTGTTGGGCCAGAACGCCATCGCCCGCTCGGCCTGCGCGGTGATCGTCAGCGACGGGTTGACACCGAGGTTGGCCGAGATCGCCGAGCCGTCGACCACGTGCAGGCCCTCGTGGCCGTAGAGCCGCTGCCACGGGTCGACGACACCCGACTCCGGGGTGTCGCCGATGGTGCAGCCGCCGATGAAGTGGGCCGTGAGCGGCCGGTCGAAGGGCTCGCCCACGTTGCCGCCGGGGGTGCCGCCCATGACGTCCGCCATCCGCCGCACGGCGTCGTACGCCACCGGGATGTACGTCGGGTTGGGCAGGCCGTGGCCCTGCTCGCTGGTCATCCGCCAGCCGAACCGGCCCTTGACCCCCTTGGTGGTGATCGAGTTGTCGAGGGTCTGCATCACCAGCGCGACCACGGTGCGTTCGGACCAGTGCCTGAAGTCGTAGAGGTCGAGGGCCGTGCGCCGCTGCGCCCAGAGCTCGCGCAGCCAGGTGCGCACCCGTGACGTGCCGGGCGTCTCGTCGGCGAGCACCGTCTGCAGCAGCGCCATCGCGTTGGAGCCCTTGCCGTAGCGCACCGGCTCGATGTGGGTGACGTCGTCGGGATGCCACGAGGACGTGATCGCGACACCCTCGGTGTAGTCGACCGGGTCGCCCGAGGGTGCGAGGGCACCCAGGATCGACTCGGAGTTGGTGCGGGTCAGCATGCCGAGGCGGTCGCTGATGCCGGGAAGGTCGCCCTCGCCCTTGAGCTGGTGGAGCAGCTTCTGGGTGCCGAGCGCGGCAGCGGAGAAGACCACCTGGTCGGCGGTGAACGTCTTGGTGGCCGTCCGCCGCGACAGCTTGGCCTTGGTCCACCGGGCGGTGACCTCGTAGCCACCGCCCGCGCGAGGGCGTACGCGCGTCACCGTCGTCAGCGGGTGCACCACGGCCCCGGCCTGCTCGGCGAGGTGCAGGTAGTTCTTCACCAAGGTGTTCTTGGCGTTGTGGCGGCAGCCGGTCATGCACTCACCGCAGTTGAGGCAGG
Source organism: Nocardioides sp. (assembly GCF_041913365.1). Lineage (GTDB taxonomy): Bacteria > Actinomycetota > Actinomycetes > Propionibacteriales > Nocardioidaceae > Nocardioides. The sequence goes on along the minus strand of NZ_JAYSFM010000008.1, from coordinate 90,093 downwards.
CGTTGCGCGCCGGGCCGGCGCCGCCGAAGAACGGGTCCTCGACCCGCTCGCCGCCCTGCGCGTCGGGCCCGCCGAAGAACACCCCGACCGGCGTCGGGTGGAAGGTCTCGCCGACGCCCATGTCGTCGGCGACCTGCTTCATCACCTCGTCGGCCGGCGTGTGGCGGGGGTTGTCCACGACGCCGAGCATCCGCTTGGCCTGGTCGTAGTAGGGCGCGAGCTCGACCTTCCAGTCGGTGATGTGCGCCCAGGACGGGTCGCGGTAGAAGGCGTCGAGCGGCTCGTAGAGCGTGTTGGCGTAGACCAGCGACCCACCGCCGACGCCCGCGCCCGCCAGGATCATGCAGTCCTTGACCATGTCGATGCGCTGGATGCCGTAGAAGCCCAGCGAGGGCGCGAACAGGAAGCGCTTCGCGTCGAACGACGTCGCCGGGAAGTCGTCGTCCTCGAACCGCGCGCCCGCCTCGAGCACGCCGACCGTGTAGCCCTTCTCGGTCAGGCGCAGCGCGGTGACCGAGCCGCCGAAGCCGGACCCGATGACCAGGACGTCGTAGTGCTTGGCTTCGGGGGCGGTCATCAGGCGCGGCCCAACTTGTTGAGCAGCCGCAGCGAGGCGGTGAGCACCTTGGCGTTGGTCTCCTCCGACATGCCGAACATCGGCGCGATCGGCACCAGTCGCTGCGTCGCGACGGACTGCGACTCGGTGTAGCGGTGGATGCCCTCTGCGCCCTGCCGCCGGCCCATGCCCGACTCGCGCATCCCGCCCATCGGGGCGCCGAGCGAGCCGAAGGTGGCGCCGTAGGCCTCGTTCACGTTGACGGTGCCGCACTTGATGCGCCTGGCGACGGCTCGGCCGCGCGCGCCGTCACGGGTGTAGACCGAGGCGTTCAGGCCGTACTGCCCGTCGTTGGCGCGCTCGACGGCCTCGTCCTCGCTGTGGAAGCGGTAGAGCGAGACGACCGGGCCGAAGGTCTCCTTGCCGAAGCACTCCATGTCGGCCGAGACGCCCTCGAGGATCGTGGGCTCGAAGACGAACGGGCCGAGGTCGGGCCGGTGCCGGCCGCCGGTGAGCACGGTCGCGCCCTTGGCCACGGCGTCCTCGACGTGGGCGGTGACGGTGTCGAGCTGCGCCTGCGAGATCAGCGACCCCATGTCGACGCTCCACTCGTGGCTCGCCCCGAGCGTCATCGCCTGCGTGCGCGAGACGAACGCGTCGACGAACCGGTCGTAGACCTGGTCGGCGACGAAGAGACGCTCCATCGAGACGCAGAGCTGTCCGGCGTTGGAGAACACGGCGCGTACGGCACCCTCCGCCGCGCGGTGCACGTCGGCGTCGCGCAGGACCAGCATCGGGTTCTTGCCGCCGAGCTCGAGCGAGCAGCCGATCAGCCGCTCGGCGCACTGCTGCGCGATCAGCCGGCCGGTCGCGGTCGAGCCGGTGAAGCAGATGTAGTCGGCCTTCGCGATCATCGCGCCGCCGACCTCCGGCCCGGGACCGGCGACCACCTGCCACACCTCCGGCGGGAAGCCGGCCTCGTCGAGCAGCTGCGCGGCGAGCAGCGCGGTCAGCATCGTCTGCGCGTCGGGCTTGGCCACGACCGCGTTGCCGGCGAGCAGGGCCGGGATGCCGTCGCACAACGCCATGGTGAGCGGGTAGTTCCAGGGCGAGATGATCCCGACGACGCCCTTGGGCACCCGGCTGACCTCGGCCCGGGTGAGCACCGGGAACATGCCGCCGACGCGGCGGGTGTCGAGGTGCTCGTGGGCGGTGCGGGCGTAGTAGCGAGCCGTCAGCGCGAGGTGGGCGACCTCGAGGTAGGCGTCCTTGCGCGCCTTGCCGGACTCCCAGACGACGAGGTCGATGAGCTCGTCCTGGCGGTCGAGGAGGAGGTCGTGCAGGCGGAGCAGCGCCGCGGCCCGGTCGTCGACCGACGTCGCGGCCCAGGCCGCCTGCGCCCTCCGGGCCCGGGTGAACGCCTCGGCCACGTCGGCGCTGCTGGACTGCGGCACGTGCGCGAGCGGGGTGCCGCCGATCGGGGACGCGACGGCGTGGGTCTCGCCGGTCGAGCTGACCACGCGTCGCGTCAGGGCGGCGACGTACGAGCGGTCGAGGCCGTAGGTGGCCGTGGCGTCGTGCTCGGGGTCGGCGGGGCCTTCGGTGACGGGGCCACTCGAGTCGGGAGAGGTGTGGCTGTGCTCACTCATCCTCGCAGCGTAGGTCGCCGTCGGCGGCGTTGCTACCGGTTGGTCACTTCATCCCAACATTCGACACTTCGCGACCATTTGTCAACGGGCCGTCAGACGATGTCCGGCGCCTTCACCCGGGCCTCGTCGGCCTCCTGGTCGGTCGGCATCAGCTGGCTCTGCCGCTCTGCCTCGACGCGCCGCAGGTAGTGGTCGACCTCGTCGTCACGCTGCGCGTCGTCCCAGCCGAGCGCCTCGGCCATCAGCTCGGCCGCCGGGCGGGCCGCGGTGATGCCGCGGTCGAAGGTCTCGATCGAGACGCGGGTGCGCCGCGCGAGCACGTCGTCGAGGTGCCGGGCCCCCTCGTGGGTCACCGCGTAGAGCACCTCGGCGCGCAGGTAGTGCTCGGCGCCGGGCAGCGGCTCGCCCAGCTCCGGGCGCTCGTGGATGAGCGCCAGCACCTCGTCGACGAGGCCGCCGTAGCGACCCAGCAGGTGGTCGATGACGCCGATGTCGAGCCCGGACGATCGACTCAGCGCGACGCGCTGGTTGGTGCGCGCCTCGAAGCCCCACGCGCCCATCAGCGGCACCCGGTCGGTGATCGACGGGAGGGCGTGGTCGGGGCCGTCCCCTGCATGGCGCAGCGCGTGGTCGACCGCGTCCCTCGCCATGACCCGGTACGTCGTCAGCTTGCCGCCGGCGACCAGCACGAGGCCCGGCACGGGACTGGCGACCGTGTGCTCGCGGGAGAGCTTGGTGGTCTCGCCGCCGTTGCTCTCCCCCTGCTTCTTCACCGCCTTCAGCAGCGGCCGCAGGCCGGCGTAGACGCCCACCACGTCACGGTGGTCGAGGGGGTCCTTGAGCAGCCGGTTGACGTGGCCGAGCAGGTAGTCGATGTCGGCCTTGCTGGCCGCGGGGTGCGCCAGGTCGAGGTCCCACGGGGTGTCGGTCGTCCCGATGATCCAGAACTGGCCCCACGGGATCACGAAGAGCACGGACTTCTCGGTCTTGGTGATGAAGCCGCACTCGGAGCGGATCCGGTCCTTGGGCACGACGAGGTGGATGCCCTTGCTGGCGTCGACGTCGAGCTGGGCACGCCCGCCGAGGACCTCCTGCACCTCGTCGGTCCACACGCCGGCCGCGTTGATGACGACCTTGGCGCGGATCTCGAGGTCGCGCCCGTCCTCGAGGTCGCGCACGGTGGCCCCGACGACGCGGTCGCTGTCGCGCAGGAAGCCGGTCACCTTGGTGCGCGTCGCGACGTGCGCGCCGTTGTTGGCGGCGGTCCGCGCGATGGTCATCACGAGGCGGGCGTCGTCGACCTGGCAGTCGTAGTAGCGGATCGCGCCGTGGAGGTCGTCGGTGCGGATGTCCGGCGCCATCCGGGCGAGCTGCTTGCGGAAGACGTGCTTGTGCTTCGGCACGCCCATGTCGTACTTGCCGGTCATCGCCATGCCGTCGTAGAGCGCGACGCCGGCGCCGACGTAGGGGCGCTCCCACGCGTGGTGCAGCGGGTAGAGGAACGGCACCGGGCGGACCAGGTGCGGCGCCAGCCGGGTGAGCAGCAGGCCGCGCTCCTCCAGCGCCTCCTTGACCAGCGCGAAGTCGAACATCTCGAGGTAGCGCAGGCCGCCGTGGACCAGCTTGGAGGAGCGGGAGGACGTGCCCGAGGCGAGGTCGCGCTGCTCGACCAGGCCGACCTTGAGCCCGCGGGTCACCGCGTCGAGCGCGGCGCCCGCACCGACGATCCCGCCGCCGACGACGAGCACGTCGAGCTCACCCGAGCCGAGCTGCTGGAGGGCGTCTGCCCGCTGGTCGGCGTCGAGGGCCTTGGCAAGCGTCATGTGTCCAGTCTGTCAGTGCTGGACGACGACCTCGATGCGCTGGAACTCCTTGACCTCGGTGTAGCCCGTGGTCGCCATCGCCCGGCGGAGGGCGCCGACGAGGTTCATCGTGCCGTCGGCGACGCTCGAGGGGCCGAACATGATCTCGTGCAGGGTGCCCACGGGCGCGAACTCCACACGCTCGCCGCGCGGCAGGTCGGCGTGCGTGGCCTCGCTGCCCCAGTGGAAGCCCCGGCCGGGCGCCTCGGTGGCGCGGGCCAGCGGCGAGCCGATCATCACCGCGTCGGCGCCGCACGCGATCGCCTTGGCGATGTCGCCCGAGCTGCCGATCGAGCCGTCGGCGATGACGTGGACGTAGCGGCCGCCGGACTCGTCGAGGTAGTCGCGCCGGGCGGCGGCGACGTCGGCGACCGCGCTGGCCATCGGGACCGCGACGCCGAGGACGGTGCGCGTGGTGTGGGCGGCGCCGCCGCCGAACCCGACCAGCACGCCGGCGGCGCCGGTGCGCATCAGGTGGAGCGCGGCCTGGTAGGTCGCGCAGCCGCCGACGATGACGGGGACGTCGAGCTCGTAGATGAACTCCTTGAGGTTCAGCGGCTCGGACTGGCTACTCACGTGCTCGGCGCTCACCGTGGTGCCACGGATGACGAACATGTCGACGCCCGCGTCGACCACGGCCTTGACATGGTCCTTGGTGCGCTGCGGCGACAGGGAGCCGGCGACGGTGACGCCGGCGGCGCGCATCTCCTTGAGCCGGGCGGTGATCAGCTCGGGCTTGATCGGCTCGGTGTAGATCTGCTGCATCCGGCGGGTGGCCTCGGCGCCGGTCAGGGCGGCGACCTCCTCGAGCAGGCCGGTCGGGTCGTCGTAGCGCGTCCAGAGGCCCTCGAGGTTGAGCACACCGAGCCCGCCCATCTGGCCGAGCGCGATCGCGGTGGAGGGCGACATGACCGAGTCCATCGGCGCGGCCACGACCGGGATGTCGAAGCGGTAGGCGTCGATCTGCCAGGCGGTGCTGACCTCCTCGGGGTCGCGGGTGCGCCGGGAGGGCACGATCGCGATGTCGTCGAAGGAGTACGCCCGACGGCCGCGCTTGGCGCGGCCGATCTCGATCTCGGTCATGGCGGAGAGCCTATCGGCGAGCAGCAGGTCCGGCCGGGCCCCCACCCGACCGGACCTTCTGGGCCCGGCATCCAACCCCCACAATTGGATCCGGTCACATCGTACCCAATTCGGGTGAGCATGCGCCCCGATCCGGGATCAGCGTCCGGCAGGTGGACCGTCGATGGCCGCCCTCAGCGACCGGCGCAGCCAGGTGGCGTACCGCTCGGGCGTCCAGCCGCGTTGCTCGGCCAGGGTCAAGTAGGTCTCGGAACGGGTGAGCAGGTAGACCTCGTCGACCGCGTCGGGGGCCGCCTGCCCGGCGGTGAGCCGGTGGGCCACCTCCGCGCAGACCACGGCATGACCCTGGTGCGCGGCGCGCACGAGCTCACGGAGGGCCGGGTCCTGCTCGGCCCCGTGCCCCAGCACCCCCACGAGCGGACCCATGCGTACGACGGTCGCGGTGACGAACTCGACGAACCGGTCGAGCCGCACGTCGAGGTCGGGCTCGTCCTCGAGCCGCAGCTGCGCGAAGGCCTGCTGCAGCCCGCCGCGGCGACCGAAGCCGGCCGACCGGAAGGCCGCCATGAAGAGGCCGGCCTTGCCCCCGAACGTCTTGGTGACCAGCTCGACCGAGACCCCGGACTCCTCGGCCACGAGGGCCAGCGTCGTGCCGTTCCAGCCGTGCTCGGCGAACAGCCGGGCCGCCACCTCCGCGACGTGGAGCCGTCGCCGCTCGGCGGCCGCGCGACGCCCGCTGGCGTCGTACGGGCGGCGTGCCGGGGCGGCGTCGCTCTCCTCCACCCCGCGAGCCTAGGTGGCAGCGGGTCAGAAGCCGAGGTCGCGGGCGGTGCTGCGGATCCGGTCGGCGCTGGCGCGCAGCCCGGCGAGCTCGGCGTCGCTCATCGGCACCTCGAGGCGTCGCTCGGCACCGCCCGACCCGACGACCGTGGGGACGGAGAGGCAGACGTCGCCGATGCCGTGGTAGTCGTCGAGCAGCGTGGAGACGGGCAGCACCCGCTTCTCGTCGCGCAGCACCGCCTCGATGATCCGGCTCCCCGAGACGCCGATGGCGTAGTTGGTGGCGCCCTTGCCCTTGATGATCTCGTAGGCCGCGCCCACCACCTCCGCGGCCATCGCGTCCCGCTCGTCGGCCGTCACCAGGTCGGTCACCGGCACGCCGCCGATGCTCGCGCTGCTCCAGAGCGGGATCTCGCTGTCGCCGTGCTCGCCGACGACGTAGGCGTGGACGTTCTGCACCGCGACGCCGCAGCGAGCCGAGACCAGCCCGCGCAGCCGCGCCGAGTCGAGCACGGTGCCCGAGCCGAAGAGCTGCTCGGTGCCGAGGCCGGTCAGCTTCTGGGCGGCGTACGTCACCACGTCGACGGGGTTGGTCACCATCACGAAGCGGGCGTCCGGGGCCGCCTCGACGAGGGCCGGCATCAGGGAGCGGAGCATGCTCGTGGTCGAGGCCGCGAGGTCGAGACGGGTCTGCCCCGGCTGCTGCTTGGCGCCGGCCGTCACCGCGACCACCTGCGCGCCCGCGCACACCGACACGTCGGCCGAGCCCTCGACGTGGGCCGTGGGCAGGAACTGCAGGCCCTGGCGGAGGTCGAGCTCCTCGGCGCGCACCTTCGCCGCGTCGACGTCGTGGAGGGCGACGGTGGTGGCGACGCCGCGCACCAGGCAGGCGTAGGCGAGGGTGGAGCCGACGGCGCCGGCGCCGACGATGGCGATCTTCGCGGAGGTCACGCCTCATCGTGGCAGCCGGCGCCTTCGGAGGACAGGGGCCGTCGGGGGCCGGCTCCCTGTCGGGCTCCGTCCGGACTCACCCGGTGTGGTGCACCTCCTGCAGGCCGTAGACCGGCGTCTCGATCCCCTCGTGGCGCGCCTTGAGCTGCAGCGCGAGGTAGAGCGAGTAGTGCCGCGACTGGTGAAGGTTGCCGCCGTGCATCCAGAGGTTGTCGACCTGCGTCGGCTTCCACATGTTGCGCTGCTCGCCCTCCCACGGACCGGGGTCCTTCGTCGTCTCGGAGCCCAGCCCCCAGCACTTGCCGAGGCGGTCGGCGGTCTCCTGGTCGATCAGGTCGGCGACCCAGCCGTTCATCGAGTTGTAGCCGGTGGCGAAGACGACGACGTCGGCCGGGAGCGTGGTGCCGTCCTCGAGGACGGCGGCGTCCTCGGTGAGGTGGTCGATCTGGCCCTGCACCAGGTGGACGTCGCCGTTGGCCACCAGGTCGGCGGCGCCGACGTCGATGTAGTAGCCGGAGCCGCGCCGGAGGTACTTCATGAACAGGCCGGACCCGTCGTCGCCCCAGTCGTGCCGGAAGCCGGACCTCTCCAGCCGCTCGTAGAAGTCCTTGTCCTTCTCCGCCATCGCCTCGTAGGCCGGGACCTGGAAGGTGTGCAGGATCCGGTAGGGCAGCGAGGCGAAGATCAGGTCGGCCTTCTCCGTCGTCACGCCCGCGGCCACCGCACGCTCGGAGTACAGATCACCGAGGCCGATCTCCATCAGGCTGTCGCTCTTGACGATGTGCGTGGACGAGCGCTGCACCATCGTCACGTCGGCGTCGTGCTCCCAGAGCGCGCCGCAGATGTCGAAGGAGGAGTTGTTGCTGCCGATCACGACCGCCTTCTTGCCGGCGTACGCGTCGGGGCCGGGGTGGGCGGAGGAGTGGTGGACGTCGCCCCTGAACACGTCCGTGCCCGGGACGTCGGGGATCCGCGGCTTGCCGCTCATCCCGGTCGCGAAGACGAGCTGCGTGGGGCGCAGCGTCAGCGGCTTGCCCTCGCGCTCGACCTCGACGGTCCACTCCTGGGTGTCCTCCGACCAGGTCGCACTGGTCGCCACCGTGCTGGACCAGTAGGGCACCTCCATGATCTTCACGTAGGACTCGAGCCAGTCGCCGACCTTGTCCTTGGGCGCGAACACCGGCCAGTTGTCGGGGAACTTCAGGTAGGGCAGGTGGTCGTACCAGACCGGGTCGTGCAGGCAGAGCGACTTGTAGCGGTTGCGCCACTGGTCGCCGGGGCGCGGGTGCTTGTCGATCACCAGGCTCGGCACGCCGAGCTGGCGCAGGCGTGAGCCGAGGGCGATGCCGCCCTGGCCGCCGCCGATCACCAGGACGTAGGGCTGGGTGGTCGAGCCGAGGCTCTCGGCCTCCTGCTGGCGCCTCTCCTTCCACGTCACCCGGTCCTTGAAGGCGCCGTGCTGGGTGCCCATCGGGCGGTGCGTGCCGCGCGGCTCCTCGTGCCCCTTCAGCTCGTAGAGGGCCGTGAGCAGGGTCCACCCCCGGTCCTCGCCGTCCTCCTCCGTGAGCCGCAGCAGCCCGTTGCCGCGACCGGTGCCGGTCTCGAAGGTGATCCACGCAGTCACCACGCCGTCCGCCTCCTCGGGCGGCTCGCTCGTCGCGAAGCCCGACGTACCCGAGCGGGCGCCGGCGGCACCGATGAGGTCGGCCACACCGTCGCGTCCCTCGACGGTCTTGATGTTCCAGGTGAACGCCACCAGGTCGCGCCAGTAGCACTCCGTCGCGAACAGGTCGGCGCCCGCCGTCGCGTCGCCCGCGGAGAGGGCGGCCTCGAAGCGGGCGAGCCACGCGTCCACGCGTGCCTGCGGGTCCGGGGTCGTCGGGTCGGTGCCGGTCACGGGATCCAGGGTCTGGGTCATCGGTTCTCCTTCAACTACGCTGGTGTGACCGAGCACACACCGTCGGCATCGGGCGGCGACAGGGTTGCGAGAGGTTGCAACGGCTCGGCCGGAGGACCCCGAGGGACATCGCATGACCGACCGCGACCTGCACCGCAGCCGTGAGGCCGCGCTCGCCGGTGGCGCCCGGGCGCCGCTCCCCCGCACCGAGATCGCCGCCTCCTGGCGGCGCGTCGCGGCCGCCGGGCTCGACCCCGGGTCGGGCGCCGAGATCCCGCCGATCGACGGCGCCGAGCTCGAGCGACGCCGGGCCGCGAGCGGGCTGGCCGACGTGGTCCCGCGGCTGGCCGAGTCGCTGGCCCCGGTCGTCGACGCCGGCCAGCTGGTCGTCGTGGCCGACGCCGAGGGCCGCGTGCTGTGGCGCCTCGGCAGCAGTGGCGTACGACGCCTCGCCGACGACCTCGGCTTCGTGGGCGGCTCGGCGTGGACCGAGGCCAACGTCGGCACCAACGCGATCGGCACCGCCCTGGTGCTCGGCACGGCCGTGCACGTGCAGGGGCCGGAGCACTTCGTGGAGTCGCACACCCGCTGGGGCTGCGCGGCGGCGCCGCTGGTCGACCCGTGGACCGGGCGGACGCTCGGGGTGCTCGACGTGAGCGGACCGAGCCGCGGCATGCACCCGGCCGAGCTCGCGCTCGTCCAGCTCGCCGCGCAGATGACGTCCGCGGAGATCGTGGCCCGGCACCGGGCGGCGCTCGACCGGCTCCGCGCCCGTGCGGCGCCGCTGCTGGCCGGGCTGAGCGGCGACGCGCTGGCGATCGACCACGCCGGCCACCTCGCCGCCGCCATCGGCAGCCGCAGCCCCGAGCGGGTCGCGCTGCCCGACCAGCTGGCCGCCGGCCGGGTCTGGCTGCCCACGCTGGGGCACGCGACCGCGGAGCCGCTGGACGGCGGCTGGCTGCTGCGCCTGGAGTCCGGCGAGACCACCGACGCCGCGACCTCCGCGCTGGTCCTCGAGCTCGACGGCGAGCCGCGCGTGGTCGTCTCGGGGCCGAGCGGGTCGTGGTCGCGCACCCTCTCGCCCCGGCACGCCGAGATCCTGCTGTCGCTCCTCGAGGCGGGCCACCCGGGACGGACGGCGGTGCAGCTGTCCGAGGACCTCTTCGACGACCCGGGGCGCACCGTGACGGTGCGGGCGGAGATGTCGCGGCTGCGCCGGCTCGCGGGCAGCCTGCTCCTCTCCGCCCCCTACCGGCTGGCGCCCGGCCTGGCCACGCAGGTTCGCGGCGACCGCATCGGCGCGCTGCCACGCTCGTCCGCCCCGGTCGTACGCCGGTGGCGGGCCGCCGGGATGAACATCTGAGTTACAGATTGGCAAAGACGCCACGCCGTCCTGACGCCGTTCCTACGGTAAAAACGTGGGGAACCTGGGGAAGCGGCCCGCGACGTGGCCGCAACGAACGATCGCGCGCACGCTCGCGTCCGTCTGTGTCGCCGGCGGGCTGCTGAGCCTCGCTGCGCCGGCGGCGCACGCCGAGGACGACTACCCGTGGGCCTGGCAGGGCCAGTGCCCGGCCGTGCCGCAGGCGCCGATCGAGGAGCCGACGCCCACCCCCACGCCGACGCCCGAGCCGGCTGAGCCCGGGGGCCAGGCAGGTGACAAGGCAGGTGACAAGGCCGGCGAGAAGCCCGAGCCCGCCGCCGAGACCCCGCCGCCCCCGGAGCCGGTGCTCGACCCGGTCAGCGGTCACCTCTACGACCCGCGTGGCCCGAAGCCGACGTGTGCGAAGTGGGTGTGGTCGATCAACGGCTCGATCGGCGACCCGTGGGGCTTCGTGTGGCGCAACTGCACGAGCTTCGTGGCGTGGCGCATGCAGGAGCGCAACCGGATGGCCGGCTTCAGCAACTCCTTCGGCGGCCAGCACTGGGGCAACGCCGAGCACTGGGACGACGCCGCCCGCGCGCTCGGCTACCGCGTCGACTCCGTGCCGGCCATCGGCGCCGTCGCGCAGACCGACGCCGGGCGCGTCGGCCACGTCGCCTGGGTCACCGCGATCGGGGCCGGCACGGTGACGATCGAGGAGTACAACCACTCCCTCCCGGGCGGGTACGGCACCCGCACGGTCCCGGTCGGCGACTTCCGCTACCTCCACCTCGACGACGTCGCGCCCTCCCCGCTCGTCGGCTCGGACCGTCCGGTCGTGTCCGTGCCCGACGGCCTGGGCGAGTCCTGGACCGCCCGCGTCGACGACGCCGGCACCCTGCGCGTCGCGCACCCCGGTCGCCGCGCCCGCATCGTCGGTCCGCGCGGTGGGTTCTCGCCCGTCGTGGCGGCAGCGCTGACCCTCGACCGCCGTGGCCGCCCGTGGGTCGCCGCGACCACCCGCGACGGCAGGGTGCTGGCCGGCACGGTGCGCGGCACCGGCTTCGCCCTCCGCACGGTCGCCGCGGCCGCCCCGACCTCGAGCCCCGCGCTCACCCTCTCCCGCACCGGACGGCCCGTGGTGGCGGCGGTGTCCCCGAGCGGGACCCTGGTCACCCGCCGGTTCACCGAGCAGCGTCGCTGGAGCCGGCCCGACCGGGTCGGCCGACCCGCCTCGTGGGCGACCCACACCGCGCCGGTGCTCGGCGCGGACGGCTCCGGCCGCACCTGGCTGGTGGCCGTCACCGCCAACGGAGCGACGTACGCCCGGTGGCTGGAGAGGGGCCGCCTCGTGCGGCTCGCCGGTCCCACCGCCTCGACCACCTCGACCCCCGCCCTGACCGTCTCCGGCGGCACCGCCCGCCTGCACCAGGTCGGCGCCGACGGCCGGCTCACCGTCCGCACGCTGCGCGGCCGCCGCTGGGGCCGCGCCGCCGCGCTCGACGGCGACTGGTCGCCCTACTCCTCCCCCGCCGTCGGCGAGGTCGCCGGACGCCTCGTGGTCGCGGCCGTCGACCGCCGGGGCACGCTGCGGCTGCGCACCGCCGTCGAGGGCCGGCGCTCCCGCCTGGCTCCGCGCCTGCGGACCGCCGGCGACCCGACCCGGTCCCCCGGACTGGTGACCCGGCGCAACGGTGGCGTCTTCGTGGTCTCGCTCGGCGCCCGGCGGGCACCGCAGGCCCGCCTGCTCACCCGGCCGGCGGCGGCGGTCAGCGGCGACACCTCGCCGACGCGCGGCGGCTTCACCCCCTGACCTCCGGCACCACGACGTACGACGACGCGGCCACCCCCGGCGAGGGGGTGACCGCGTCGTGCGTGGTTGCTGGTGAGCGTCAGGTCAGCGGCCCGCGTAGGCCCACGACGAGACGTTCTCGGTGTTCTCCAATCCGGTGAAGCCCTCGGCGGGCGAGTAGGTGTCGGTCACGAACTCGATGTTCTCGTCGTCCGCGGTGCCACCGATGTTGTCCGGGCCGACGCCGTAGAGGTTCTGGCCGAAGTTGGCGCCGCCGGAGTCCATCATGTTGTGGATCTCGTCGGCGTTGTCGGTGTGGTAGTTGCCGATCGTGTGCCCGATCTCGTGGGCGGTCACGTTGGCCACCGCCCCCGACACGAAGCCGATCCGGTCACTGGTGGCGTTCAGGTAGGTGTTCAGCGAGGACGCCGGTCCGGCCGCCGCGCTCAGCACGTCGAGGAGCACGATGGCCTCGTCCTGGTGGCCGAAGTTGCCCGGGTCGATGTACTGCGCGATGCCGATGGTGCTGATCCCGGTCTCGGCGATCGTGCCGGCGATGTAGATGCGCGAGACGTTCTCCTGGCCGATCAGCTCCGGGTTGGTCCGGGCGTTGAGCACGTCGACGTTGACCGCCGGGTTGGTGCCCGACAGCTCGGCCTGGATGTTGCGCCGCACCAGGTTCAGGATGCGGTTCTCGACCCGGCGGGCCTCGGCGCGCGGGATGCCCCACTGGGGCACGAACGCGGCGAACGGGGAGACGTCGCGCTGGCCCGGACCGCCCCAGGTGCCGGTGTTGACCCGACCAGGCGCGAAGTCGAGCAGCACGGTCTGACGGCGACCGCGGTCGCCCTGGGTGCCCGGCCGGTAGCCCTCGACGAGGACGTCGTAGGCGCCGGTGCCCCCGGTGACCTGCACGGAGTACCAGCCGGCCTCCTCGGCGACGTAGGCGATCGCGGTGTTGCCGCCACCCGGCAGCGGTGAGGTCGGCGGGTAGAGGAAGCTCGCGTCGGTGCCGACGCCGCCGACCCGCTGCTCGCCGGACGGCGTGCGGACCGTCAGGCCGATCGCGGCGCCCGTGCCGGTCGAGCCGATGGTGTCACCGGGGCGCAGCCGCACGGAGTAGAAGTCGGCGTCGAGCTTCGCGCTGGCGATCGAGACGCGGTAGTTGCCGGTGTCGGCGCCGCCGGCACCGCTGCCGGAGTCGAACGGGTCACCCGGCAGCGGGTCGAGCGCGTAGCCGCCGACCATGACGTAGTAGGTGCCGGGGACCTCGGGCTTGTAGCTGAGGCTGCTCAGCAGGCCGGTGCCGCTGTCGTCGTCGGCGGCGACGGGCGTGCCGTCGGCGGCGTAGACCACGAGGATGGTGTCGGTGGTGGTGGCGCTGCCCTCGGTGTTGGCGGTGAGGGTGAGCCCCGCGGCGACGTCGACGGAGTAGAAGTCGAAGTCGTTGGTGCCGTCACCGGCGGGAGCGGGGCCGTGCGGCCCGTCGCCCAGCACCGAGTTGGTCACCGTGGAGCCGCTGGCGGTGATCCCGGTCGGCGTGGCCAGCGGGATGGCGCCCTGGTCCTCGGTGGTCGTGACGGTGCGCGGCGTGCTGGCGGGCGGGGCGGCCAGGCTGCCGAGGATCCGGACCGCCGGCATCTTCGCCGCCCCGGTGCCGAACTGGGTGATCGGCTCGGCATCGAGGTGCGAGTCGTTGGACCCCGCGGTGCCGGTGGGCTCCTCCTCGTCGTGGACGAACGGCGTCAGGACCGCTCGCGCCGAGACTCCCGTGCGCCCGGAGCCGAGCGCCTCACGGCGGTTGGTTGCCAGCCGCTTCGAGGCCGCGCGCTGCTCGGCCTTCGCGTGCATGAGCTTGTTCCAGGCGAAGTAGTTGGCGTCCGTGATCGACGGCAGGTTCGCGAGGTAGGGGTTGGGGTTGACCTTCGCCGTGAGCGAGGCGGCGTTCTCCTCCTTGGGCGCGACCTGGAAGCCCAGGTCGAGGGCCGTCTGCTGCGACGGCGTGATGCTGTCGTCACCGGATGGTGCGGCGGTGGACAGGGCTGGGGTGACGACGGCCATTAGACCGGCACAGCCGGACGCGACCAGGATGTTTCTGCGCACTGAAGCGCTCCTCCCGAGAGAAATCGGGATCGAGCACATCGTGGTCGATGGATCACACCGTCGCGGGGCCCGATCCCCTGACAATCGTCAAGGTAGGACCTACTGGCGAGTCGCGGAAGAGACGGAAGGTTGAACCTCTCAGGCGCCGCTGTAGTTGGGCGCCTCGACGGTCATCTGCACGCCGTGCGGGTGGCTCTCCTTGAGCGAGGCCGAGGTGATCCGGACGAAGCGGCCCTTGTCCTGGAGCTCGGGGATGGTGCGCGCGCCGACGTAGAACATCGACTGGTTGAGGCCGCCGACGAGCTGGTGGGCGACGGCGGACAGCGGGCCGCGGTAGGCGACCTGGCCCTCGATCCCCTCGGGGACGATCTTGTCGTCGCTGGCCACCTCGGCCTGGAAGTAGCGGTCCTTGGAGTAGGACTTCTTGCCGCGGCTGCTCATCGCGCCGAGGGAGCCCATGCCGCGGTAGGACTTGAACTGCTTGCCGTTGACGAAGACCACGTCGCCGGGCGACTCCTCGCAGCCGGCCAGCATCGAACCGACCATCACCGAGTCGGCCCCGGCGACCAGCGCCTTGGCGATCTCGCCGGAGTGCTTCATGCCGCCGTCGGCGATCAGCGGCACGCCAGCGGGCCTGGTGGCCAGCGAGGCCTCGTAGACCGCGGTCACCTGCGGCACGCCGACACCGGTCACCACGCGCGTGGTGCAGATGGAGCCGGGCCCGACGCCGACCTTGACCGCGTCGGCGCCCGCGTCGACGAACGCCTGGGCGCCCTCACGGGTGGCGACGTTGCCGCCGATCACCTGGACGTGCCGGGTCGCCGGGTCGGACTTGAGCCGCTTCACCATGTCGAGCAGGAGGTGGACGTGGCCGTGCGCGGTGTCGGCGACGAGCACGTCGACGCCCGCCTCGATCAGCGTGGTGGCGCGCTCCCAGGCGTCGCCGAAGTAGCCGATGGCCGCGCCGACCAGCAGCCGGCCGTCGCCGTCGTACGACGCGTGGGGGAACTGCTCGCCCTTCACGAAGTCCTTGACGGTGATGAGGCCGCCGAGGCGTCCCTCGCCGTCGACCAGCGGGAGCCGCTCGCGCTTGTGGGCGCGGAGCAGCGCGGTGGCCTCGTCGCGGGAGATGCCGATGTCACCGGTGATGAGGCCCTCGCTCGTCATCACCTCGTTCACCTTCGTCGTGGCCCACTCCGCGACCGGGGTGAAGCGGAGGTCGCGGTTGGTGATGATGCCGAGGAGGTGGTTGTCGAGGTCGACGACCGGGAGCCCGGAGACGCGGTACTCGCCGCACAGGCGGTCGAGCTCCTCCAGCGTCGCGTCGGGGCCGATCGTCACGGGGTTGGAGATGATCCCGGTCTGGGTGCGCTTGACCAGGTCGACCTGGCGGGCCTGGTCCTCGATCGAGAGGTTGCGGTGCAGCACGCCGATGCCGCCCTCGCGGGCCATCGCGATCGCCATCCGCGACTCGGTGACGGTGTCCATCGCCGCACTGATCAGCGGCACGCGGATCGAGATCTCGCGGGTCAGCCGCGTGGTCGTGTCGATGTCGCTCGGCGCGAGGTCGGACTCCCCCGGCAGCAGCAGCACGTCGTCGTAGGTGAGGCCGAGCGCAGCGAACTTCTCAGGGATCTCCACGGCGCCATTCTACGGGGGGCCGATCGGTGCTCTGAGAGGGTGTTCGGCATGGGGGCGGACGTGGCGGGGAGCCGACGGTGAGGTGGGGGCGCGCGGTGTGGCTGGCCGCGCTGGCCGCCTTCGTCGCCCGCTTCCCCGGCCTGCTGTGGCCGCTGCGGCCCGACGAGGCCGGCTTCCTGCTGGTCGCACGGAACCTGCACCCCGAGCCCGACTCGCTCTACGGCCGCTACTGGGTCGACCGGCCACCTCCCATCATCTGGCTGATGCAGGCCACCGACACGGTCGGCGGCGCCTACACCCACCGGGTCGTCGGGGCGGTCGCGTGCTCCCTGCTGGTCCTCGCCGCCGCGGCCGCGGCGCGCGAGATGGGCCTGCGGGCCGGGATCGTGGACCGGGTCGCGCTCCGGCGGCTGGCGGCCTGGGTCGCCGTCGGGACCGCCGCGCTCGTGGGCAACGCCCAGATCGACCCGGTCGCCGCGAAGGGCGAGCTCTTCGGCATCCCGCTGGTGCTGGCGTCGTGCTGGCTGGCGCTCCGTTCCGTACGACGACTCACGACCGCCGACGCGTTCTGGGCGGGCTGCCTGGCCGTCCTCGCGCTGGGCTTCAAGCAGAGCATCTTCGGCGGGATCGTCTTCGGGGCGGTCCTGCTGGTCGGGTCCGCCGCCGCCCGGCAGCTCCCCTGGCGCACGGCCGGGACATTCGCGCTCGCGGCGGCCGCCGGCGCCGTCCTACCGGTGGGGGTGGTGGTGGCGTGGACCCTTGCCTCCGGGTCGCGGCTGCACACGCTCTGGTACGCCTCGGTGTCCTTCCGCTCCGACGCCAGCCGTGTCATCGCGTCGCAGAGCGCGGAGGGAGCCCAGAGCCGGATCGGGCTCCTGGTGACGGTCTTCGTCGGTGTCGGGATGCTGCTCCTGCTCGTCTGCTTCCTGGTCCGCGTGCCGACGCTCGTGCGCCACGACGCCGTGCCCGTGGTCGCGGTCCTCGCGATGGTCGGGATCGACCTCCTCGGGGTCGCCCTGAGCGGGAGCTTCTGGCTGCCCTACCTCTTCGTCCTGATCCCGCCGCTCGCGCTCGCCCTCTCCGCGCTCGTCGCCCACGACCACCTCCGGCTCTCGCGCTACCGGCTGTCGGCCCCCGTCGTGGTCCTGGTGGTGGCCTCGAGCGTGGTGTCCCTTGTCTCGTGGACCGCGGCCTGGGGCGTCGGCCGGGTGCCCGTCGAGGTGCGCACCGGCGAGGCCATCGCGGCCGCCGCCCGGCCGGGCGACCGGGTGCTGGTCTACGGCGGGCGGGCCGACATCCAGTGGTCCAGCCGGGCGGACTCGCCGTACCCCCACCTCTGGTCGCTCCCGATGCGGACGCTCGACCCCGGCCTCGACGACCTCCGTGCGGTGCTCACCGGCACCAACCCGCCGACCTGGTTCGTGGAGGCGACCTACATCAACACCTGGAGCGAGCTCGGCACCCGGCCGATCGAGCGCTCGCTGATCAGCAAGTACGAGTTCGTCGTCACCGCGTGCGACCGCTACCGGATCTACCACCTCAACACCGTGGACCCGGTGCACATCGACGTCGACTGCCGCACCCCCTACCGGACGATCTGGGGCCGCTGAGGTCACCCGGCGGCGTACGCCCGGACGTGGGCGACCCTCATCTGCTGCGGGAAGACGGTCGAGTCGTCGGGCGGGCCCGGCCAGCCACCACCGACGGCGAGGTTGAGCAGGAGGAAGAACGGCTTGTCGAAGACCCAGCGGTCGGCGCCGATGCCGTCGCGGGTCACCTGGTGGTAGGCGGTGCCGTCGACGGACCAGGTGATCCGGTCCGGGCCCCAGTCGACGGAGTAGTCGTGGAACCCCTCCGCCAGCGAGCCGCCCGGGTGGGCATGGCTCGCGGTGATGCCGGACGCGCCGGCGTAGCCCGGGCCGTGCACCGTCCCGTGCACGACGTGGGGCTCGTGGCCGATGACCTCCATGACGTCGATCTCGCCGCAGCCCGGCCACGGCACGACGGGGAGGTCGCCGCCGAGCATCCAGAACGCCGGCCAGATGCCCCGGCCGTGGGGCACCTGGATCCGCGCCTCGACGCGCCCGTGCCCCACCTCGAGCCTGCCGCTGGTCACCAGGCGCGCGGAGGTGAATCCGCCGTCGGGCTCGCGGCGCGCGGTGAGGACCAGATTGCCGCGACCGTCGAGGGCCGAGTTGGCCCGGGAGTCGGTGTAGGTCTGCAGCTCGTCGTTGCCCCAGCCCCCGGCGCCGAGCTCGTGGCCCCACACGGACGGGTCCGGCGGGGAACCCTCCGGGCCGTCGAACTCGTCCTGCCACACGACCTCGTCCATCGCCCCGACCCTAGGCGGAGCGCCGGGACGCGACCACGACCTCGAGAACGCCGCAGGCCCGGCAGAGGAGCTCCTCTGCCGGGCCTGCGGTGCGTCTCAGGCGGTGTGCCTCAGCCGTGGATCAGTGGCCGTGGCCGTGCCCGTGGCCGGCGGCCGCGGGCTCCTCCTCCTCGGGCTTGTCCACGACCAGGGTCTCGGTCGTGAGCAGCATGGCCGCGATGGAGGTCGCGTTGACCAGCGCCGAGCGGGTGACCTTGACCGGGTCGAGGACGCCCTGGGCCACCAGGTCGCCGTACTCGCCGGTCGCGGCGTTGTAGCCGCTGCCGACACCGAGCTCTCGGACCTTGGCGGTCACGACGTAGCCGTTCTCGCCGCCGTTCTCGGCGATCCAGCGCAGCGGCTCGTCGGCGGCCTTGCGGACCACGCGGACGCCCGCGGCCTCGTCGCCGGTGAGGCCGAGGTTGTCGTCGAGCACCGACACGGCGTGGATGAGCGCGGAGCCGCCACCGGCCACGATGCCCTCCTCGATCGCGGCGCGCGTCGCGGAGACGGCGTCCTCGATGCGGTGCTTCTTCTCCTTCAGCTCCACCTCGGTGGCGGCGCCGACCTTGATCACGCACACGCCGCCGGCCAGCTTGGCGAGGCGCTCCTGGAGCTTCTCGCGGTCCCAGTCGGAGTCGGTGTTCTCGATCTCGGCCTTGATCTGGTTGACGCGGCCCTCGACGGCGGTGGCGTCGCCCGCGCCCTCGACGATGGTCGTCGTGTCCTTGGTGATGACGACGCGGCGCGCCTGGCCGAGGACCTCGAGGCCCACCTGGTCGAGCTTGAGGCCGACCTCGGGAGCGACGACCTGACCACCGGTCAGGGTCGCGATGTCCTGCATCATCGCCTTGCGGCGGTCACCGAAGGCGGGGCTCTTCACCGCGGCGACGTTGAACGTGCCGCGGATCTTGTTGACCACCAGGGTCGAGAGCGCCTCGCCCTCGACGTCCTCGGCGAGGATGAAGAGCGGCTTGCCGGTGGCGATGACCTTCTCCAGCACCGGGAGCAGCTCCTGGATCGAGGAGATCTTGCCCTGGTGGAGCAGGATGTAGGCGTCGTCGAGGACGGCCTCCATCGACTCCGGGTCGGTGACGAAGTACGCCGAGATGTAGCCCTTGTCGAACTGCATGCCCTCGGTGAACTCCAGCTCGGTGCCCATGGTGTTGGACTCCTCGACCGTGATCACGCCGTCCTTGCCGACCTTGTCGAAGGCCTCGGCGAGCAGGTCGCCGATGTGGCTGTCGCGGCTGGAGATCGTGGCCACGGAGGCCATGTCCTCACGGGACTCGACCTCGCGGGCGGCCTCGCGCAGCGCGTCGCCGACAGCCTCGGCCGCCGCGTCCATGCCGCGCTTGAGGCCCATCGGGTTGGCGCCGGCCGCGACGGCACGCAGGCCCTCGTGGACCATGGCCTGGGCCAGCACCGTGGCGGTGGTGGTGCCGTCACCAGCGATGTCGTTGGTCTTGGTGGCCACCTCCTTGGTGAGCTGGGCACCGAGGTTCTCGAACGGGTCGTCGAGCTCGACCTCGCGGGCGACGGTCACACCGTCGTTGGTGATCGTGGGGGCGCCCCACTTCTTGTCGAGGACGACGTAGCGACCCTTGGGGCCGAGCGTCACCTTGACGGCGTTGGCGAGGGCGTCGACGCCACGCTCGAGGGCGCGGCGGGCGTTCTCGTCGAACTCCAGGATCTTGGGCATCTGGGTGTGCTCCTAGGAACGGGTGAACGGGTTTCGCCCGGACGTCATGGCCGGCGGTCGCGCGAGCGACCCCAGACCATGACGATCCGGGCGAAGGGGATCAGGAAACGACCGCGAGGACGTCGCGCGCGCTCAGGATGAGGTACTCCTGGCCGGCGTACTTGACCTCGGTGCCGCCGTACTTGCTGTAGATGACCTTGTCACCCACCGCGACGTCGATCGGGACGCGGTTGCCGTTGTCGTCGACGCGACCGGGACCGATCGCCACGACCTCGCCCTCCTGGGGCTTCTCCTTGGCGGTGTCCGGGATGACCAGGCCGGAGGCGGTGGTCTGCTCGGCTTCGAGCGTCTGGACGACGATGCGGTCCTCGAGGGGCTTGATGTTGACCGACACTTCGGATCAACCTCCACTTTCTCTGCAGAGATACTTCAGGGACGTGGGCTCGCGATCCGGGGCGGCACGCCGTCGCGGGGGTCGTGCCAGGCTCACGAGCGTTGGCGCTCTCGGGGTGAGAGTGCCAGAACAGACGCTAGCACTCTCCCCAACCGAGTGCTAGCACAGCCCACGCCCGACCGCCTGACAGGATGCGGGGGTGGAGATCGAGACGCTGGAGTGGCTGCAGACGACCGACGGTGGGCGCCTGCTGGTCCACGCCGCGCAGGCCTGGGCCGACCACCCCGGCGACCCGGTGCGGGTCGCGAGCGTCGTACGTCGTCTCGAGCCCGACGCCGAGAAGGCGGCCGCCGCGACGACCCAGGCGCAGCTGCGGGAGAAGGGGGTGGCGAAGCTCGGCGAGGCCGCCCGGCTGATGTTCTTCACCCCGGACGCGCTCGAGCAGGCCACCCGGACGCGCGTCGCCGAGCACCGCGCAGCGCGACTGGCGGCCGCGGTCCCCGGCGGCAGCGTGATCGACCTCGGCTGCGGGATCGGTGGCGACCTGATCGCCTTCGCCCGCGCCGGCCTGATCGCGGCGGGGATCGAGCGGGACCCCGTGCGGGCCGCCATGGCGCAGGCCAACCTGACCGCTCTCGCCCTGCCTGGCGCCGTCCAGGCGGGCGACGCCACCACCGTCGACCCCTCGGGCTTCGACGCCGCCTTCGCCGACCCGGCCCGCCGCGGCGGCCGGGGGCGGGTCTTCGACGTCGAGGGCTGGACCCCGCCGTGGCCGTGGGTGCTCGACCTGCTGTCGCGCCGCTCCCTCGTGAAGGTGGCCCCCGGCATCGGCCACGACCTGGTGCCCGCGGGCGTCGAGGCCGAGTGGGTCAGCGACGGCGGCGAGGTCAAGGAGGCCGTGCTCTGGTCGCCCGACCTGTCCACCACCGACCGGCGCGCCACGGTCATCGGCGAGCGCGGGCTGGCCACGCTGACCGAGGAGGACGCCCCGTCGCCCGGTGAGCCCGGCGCCGACGTCCGCGCCGTGGGGGCGTTCCTCTACGAGCCCGACGGCGCCGTGATCCGGGCCGGCCTGGTCACCGCCGTCGCGGCCGGGGTCGACGGCGGGCTGGTCGACCCGCACATCGCCTACGTCACCAGCGACGCGTCGTTCCGCACGCCCTTCGCACGCAGCTACCGCGTGGTCGAGCACCTCCCCTACCGGGAGAAGCAGCTCAAGGCCGCGCTCCACGAGCGCGGCATCGGCCGGCTCACCATCAAGAAGCGCGGCGTGCAGGTGGTGCCCGAAGAGCTGCGCAAGCGGCTCGCCCTCAGGGGCGACAACGAGGCCACGCTCGTGCTGACGCGGGCCGCGGGCCAGGGCACGGCGCTGCTCGTCGAGCCGTTCTGACCACGGCGGGCGGCCGTGTCCCTCAGGATGACCCCATGGGCACCGACCTCCTCCAGTTCGCCGTCACGGCGGCAGGGTTCGCGGCTCTCGCGGTCGCGCTGCGTCGGTTCGCCGGACAGGGGCGCGCAGCGGCGTCGCTGGCACGCTCCGACATCGAGACGGCGGCACCCCTGACCGGGACGGCCGGTGCCCCGCCGGCTCCTCCCGCGGCTACGAGGTTCGCGCTCGACGCCGTGGGCGGACAGGCGGTCCTGCTCCAGCGCCACGTGCCGCCGCGTCGCGACGGACGCAGCTACTGGGGCGGCCGGCCGACGCTCCCCGCCGGCCTCGCGTGGCCGTCGTACACCGACCGGACCGGCACCGAGCGCGCGCTGTCCTTCCTCGTCCAGGTCGCGTGCGACGAGGTCCCCGAAGCGGGACGGCTCGGCCTCTTCCCCGACCGGGGGACGCTGTTCGTGTTCGCGGAGATGTCGTGGGGCCACGACTGGCGGTGGCGCTGCCTCTACACCGCCGATGACGTCAGCGGTGCGGCTCCGTCCGTGCCGCCGACGACGCTGCCCCCGGCCTACGACTCCCGTGCCGTCTGGACCTGGGCCCAGGACGACGCGGACTGGCCCCGTCTGCTGCCCCGGTGGACCTTCACCCCCGTGCTGGCGGCGTCTCCGGCCGCGCCTGACGAGGTCGAGGATCCCCGGATCTGGCCGGGGCGGCTCGACGTCGAGGCGGCGCTTAACACCATCCCGGGCGCGGTGGCTGAGGCCCCGACGCCCGGCCCCACCGACCATGGCGGTCCGCACCGTCCGTTCGCCGCGTTCCCGCACGACTGGCGCGCGGTCCTCATCAGCTTCGGCCACCTGGCTCGCGCGCTCGAGCAGGCCGGTCGCCGCTCCGGCGCCAGCGACGAGGCGTACGCACGGATGCACCAGGACGTGGCGGCGTGGACGGCACGCGCGCGCGAGCACGCACCGGACGAGCCGGTCGGCGCGGCGGACGCCGACGAGGCGTGGGACGCCCTGACGCAGGACCGGCTCGTGGGGCTGACCACGTTGCGTGGTGCCGCTGCGGACGCGGTCGACGCCACCCTGGCCCTGCACCCCGACCCGATGTCCGTCCTGCCGCCCGAGGCGCTCCGACTTGCCGGCAGGCGCCACTCCCTCGCCAGCATGTACGACGGGCGCCGCTACGCGCACCTGCAGCAGCGCATGCTCGCCCCGCCATCGTGCCCCCAGGTCGAGGCCAGTGAGCGGGTGGACGAGTGGCTGCTGCTCCTCGAGGTCGCCGACGACCCCTCCGTCGGCCACCACCTCGCCGAGGGCGTGCTGCAGTTCTGGATCCGGCCGGAGGACCTGGCCGCGCGACGCTTCGACCGCGTCGAGCTGACCGCCGAGGCCTACTGACCGGACGGGCAGCCGCTCCGCTCGAGGCCGGCGACCTTCACGGGCAGGCGTCCGGGGGCGGGGGCCCGGCCCAGCAGCACCTCGACGAGGACGTCCATCGCGGCCGGGGTGTCGCCGTAGGCCGCGATGCGGGTGGGCGCCTCGACCCGACCGAGGACCCACGGGCTGTCGGTGGCGACGGCGACGTCCCCGTCGACCGGGGCGTCGTGGAAGCCGGTGAACCCGACGGCCGTCCCCGCGGCGAGGCGGGCGTCCTCGCGCGCGAGCCACGCGGCGAGCCGCTCCTCGCGTCGGGCCTCCGCCTTCTTCCACGCCCGCTTGCGCTTCTTGTACGCCTTCCGCTTCTCGCCCTTGCGGCGGTCCGGCTTCGGCACCTCGCGGGCGAGCCGGGCCGGCGTGGCCTTGCGCAGCAGGACCCCGAGCCCCGCCCGTCCGGCCGCGGCGGCGAAGACCGACACCGCCCCGGGGTCGCCGTAGGCGTGGACCTGGTCGCCGACGAGCCGGCCGGAGCACTGCCCCACGACCACGGTCACCGCGGCCGCCGAGAGGCTGCGCGACGCTCCCCGGGCCGAGCCGACCTGCGCGCCCGTGCCGCCCGCGAGGTGCGTGAGCAGGGCGACCTGCCGGGCCGCGGCCTGCTCGAGCCGCCGACGCGGCAGCGAGCCGGTCCGCACCGCGCGGACGATGGCCGAGCGGGCGAGCGCCGGCGACGGGGGCATCAGCAGGACGTCGGACCCGGCGCGCAGCGCCTGCACCGCCGTACGTCCGGTGTCGCGACCCCGGGTCACGCCAGCCATGTCGAGGGCGTCGGTGACGACCAGGCCGCCGAAGCCCAGGTCCTGGCGCAGCAGCCCCGTGACCACCTTGCGCGAGAGCGACGACGGGACCCGCGGGTCGACGGCGCGGACGTCGAGGTGCCCCACCATCACTGCGGGCAGCCCCGCATCGATGGCGCTGCGGAACGGGACGAGGTCGGTCGCCTCGAGCTCCTTGCGCGACTTGGTCTGCACCGGCAGCGTGAGGTGGCTGTCCGCCGGGACCGAACCGTGGCCGGGGAAGTGCTTCACCACCGGGAGCACCCCCGACGTGGCGAACCCGGTTGCGGCGGCGACGACGTGCTCGGCCACGGTGCTCGGGTACGACGACGCCGCCCGCGAGCCGATCGTGGGGTCGCCCGGGCCGGAGGTGACGTCGGCGTCGGGTGCGAAGTCGACGGTGAAGCCGAGCCCCCGCAGCTCGGCACCGCTCGCGGCGTAGGCCTGCTGCGTGAGCGCCACGTCTCCGGCCGCGCCCGCACTCATGAAGGTCGGGAACCGGGTCGCAGCGCCCCGGAGCCGCTCGACCACGCCGCCCTCCTGGTCGACACCGAGGAACAGCGGCCACTTCCGCCCGACCCGGCGGGTCAGCCGGGTGTTGACGGCCTGGATCTGCCGGGCGGAGTCGATGTTGGAGTCGAAGGCGATGACCCCGCCGAGGTGGAGGTCGCGAACCATGGCGACCGGCGCCGCCGTGCCGGTCCACTCCGCGACGATGACCTGCCCGGCGAGCTGTGGGAGCCGCAACTTCTGCACAGCCCGGGTCGCCGCGTCGAGCTCGGCCCGGTCGGGGCCCCAGCCCTCGGTCAGCCCGAGCTGCTCCGACGGCGTGGGCGGGACGGTCGGGGTGGCGCTCGCTGCGGCCTTGCCAGCGGACGGCTCGTCGCCGCCCTCGTCCCCTCCCCCGTCGCAGGCGGTGAGCGTGGCGACCAGTGCCAGGGTCGCCGCCAGGGCGACACCCCGGCCAGCCCCGCCTGCCGCCCACCTCGTCCGCATCCGGTCATGGTGGCACGCGCTGCTCAGCCCTCGTCTCACCGTCCGTGCCGGTCCGGGCGCTGCCACGGCCAGTCGGTCGCCAGCCAGTCGGCGACCGCGTCGGCGAGCGGCTCGTCGAGCTCAGCGCGGCTCGCGGTGACCCACGACTGCACGTCGACGTCGTGGTCGCGTGCGTCCGTCGGGTAGAGGTACACGCACCCGATGACCTCCGCGCTCCCGGGGTCGAGCACGGTGAAGGTGAAGCCCTTCCCGGCCTCGAAGTCGGCCGCGTGCCGGATCAGGTCGGCCAGGTTGCGCTCCGACGACATCCCCTCCACCGGCGGCCAGCTCCCGTCGGGGAAGCCCTTCGTGCTCCGGACGTGCTCGATGCTCGACGACCACGCGGCGAGGTCGGAGTCGTTGTGCTGCGGCCCGAGCGGCTCCAGCCGGAACCGGTCGGTCACCAGCTCCCGCGGCGCCACGAAGTCCTCCGGCACGAACGGCTCGCTGCTCATCCCCCGACCGTAGCCCCGCGCTACCCGTCCCGCCCGCCGTTTTCCCGGGCCCCACCGCCGCACTGGCACCTGAGTCGCTGGGCGACTCAGGTCCCCAGACGACGTTCAGGCCACCGCAACCGGCCCCCACTGGCAGGTGAGTCGCTGGGCGACTCAGGTGCCAGTGGTGGAGGGGACGGGATGCGGCGGCGCGGCCGGCAGGTGTGGATCCGCGGGGCTGTGGAAGAACGCTGCCCGTTGTCGGTGGTGGTGGGTGGGATCGACGTACGACATCGAGACCACGACGGGAGCAGGGCATGACGTTCACGCAGACCATCACGCAGACCGACGTCGATCCACAGGAGAGGAAGGACTGGACCGAGGCGGAGCTGGAGTACTACCTGATGGGCCCGTTCGACGGGGAGATCCCCGGGCTGGTGCGCCGCATCCGGCGGATCCTCGACGTCTCGCAGCGCGGGCTGGCGGGGCTCCTGGGGATCTCGCAGTCGCAGGTGGCCCGGTGGGAGACGCGTCGTACGAGTCCGCGCACGGCGGTGCTGGTGGAGATGCTCCGGTTGGCCAAGGTCCGCATCGGCCTGCACCACGAGGAGTCCGGCAAGCTGGTCGAGCCGATGCGGGACGACGGCGCTCGCGACCGGGCCCTACGGCGCTACCCGGCACACGTCGACCTCGAGGTCGCCGGCTGGTGGGAGCCCCGTGACGCCATGATGACGGCTGACGGGATGCGATGGCGGGCACGGTCCAGGAGGTGGGGGATCCCCGCGGTGCGCTACCACCATCCGTTCTGGAAGCAGGTCTTCCGCGAGGTGCGCGGGACGCCGGTCGACCACCCGGCGCGTCACCAGCTGGTCGCGGAGGCCGTCCACCTCGACGAGGTGCGGGAGGAGCGGCTGCGGCGGACCGCTCCGCTCCCGCCCGGCACCATGTCCGCCTGAGAACGGCCTGTCAGACGTTGGCCCGCTCGGCCCCGATCGTGGTGTCCGGGCCGTGCCCGGTGTGCACGACCGTCTCGTCCGGAAGGTCGAAGAGCCGCGACCGGATCGACTCCTTGATGAGGTCGGCGTCGCTGTAGGACCTCCCGGTCGCGCCCGGGCCGCCCTCGAAGAGGGTGTCGCCGGTGAAGACGCAACCGAGGTCGTGGACGTAGAGGCACACCGCCCCCGGCGCGTGGCCCGGAGTGTGGATCACCGTCACCGCGGCACCACCGATGGTGAGGGACTGCCCGTCGGTGAGGTCGACGTCCCAGAGCTCGGCCCCCTCCTCGTCGCCACCGTGCGTGAGCTCCCACAGCGGCCGGTCGTCCGGGTGCAGCAGGATCGGCGCCCCGGTGGCGACCCGCAGCGCGGGAGCGACGCGCACGTGGTCGTCATGGGCGTGCGTGCAGACGATCGCCTTCACGGCCCGATCCCCGACCACCTCCAGGATCGCGTCGACGTCGTGGGGCGCGTCGATGACCAGGCACTGCTCGTCGTCGCCGATCACCCACACGTTGTTGTCGACGTCGTAGGTCTCACCGTCCAGGCTGAAGGTGCCCGAGACGACGGCGTGGTCGACGCGCACGCTCACAGGACCACCACCGAGCGGAGCACCGTCTCCGAGTCAGGGCCTCCGTGCATCTTCTCGAAGGCCGCCTCGACGTCCTCGATGCCGATCTCCTCGGTCACGAACGCGTCGAGGTCGAGCCGGCCCTGCTGGTACAGGTCGACGAGCATCGGGAAGTCGCGCGACGGCAGGCAGTCGCCGTACCAGGACGACTTCAGCGAGCCGCCGCGTCCGAAGACGTCGATGAGCGGGATGTCCGGCACCTTCATGTCGGGCGTGGGCACGCCGACCAGCACGACCGTGCCGGCCAGGTCGCGCGCGTAGAAGGCCTGCTTCCATGTCTCCGGCCGTCCGACCGCGTCGATCACGACATCGGCACCACCCTCGTGGCCCGTGCCGTCCGGGGGCGGCGTCAGCGACCGGATCGCCTCGACCGCGTCGACCTCCTTCGAGTTCACCGTGTGCGTGGCACCGAGCTTGCGAGCGGCCTCGAGCTTCCGGTCGTCGATGTCGACCGCGATGATCTTCGCGGCGCCGGCCAGCGCGGCACCCGCGATCGCGGCAGCGCCCACGCCGCCGCACCCGATGACGGCGACGGTCGAGCCGCGACCCACGCTGCCGGTGTTGATGGCAGCACCGAGCCCGGCCATCACGCCGCAACCGAGCAGCCCCACCGCGGCAGCCCGGGCGGACGGGTCGACCTTCGTGCACTGGCCTGCGGCGACAAGGGTCTTCTCCGCGAAGGCGCCGATGCCCAGCGCCGGCGACAGCTCGGTGCCGGCCAGGTCACCCTCGGCCAGCGTCATCTTCTGCGTGGCGTTGAAGGTCGCGAAGCAGTACCACGGCTCCCCGCGGTTGCACGCCCGGCAGTCACCGCACACCGCGCGCCAGTTCAGCACGACGAAGTCGCCCGGCTCGAGGCCGGTGACGTCCGGCCCGACGGCCTCCACGACACCGGCGGCCTCGTGGCCGAGCAGGAAGGGGAAGTCGTCGTTGATGCCGCCCTCGCGGTAGTGCAGGTCGGTGTGGCAGACCCCGCAGGCCTGCACCTTCACGACCGCCTCGCCCGGCCCGGGGTCCGGGACGTTGATGGTGGTGAGCTGCACCGGCTCGCCCTTGGCGAGCGCGACGACGGCCTTGACCTGCTGCATCGATGCCTCCTGAGTCGACGGGTTCCGACGAACCCTCCGGGCGAGCCTTCCAACCCCCACCAAACAGATGCAACCCCACCCCCGGCGATTGCGTCCTCACTGCAGTTCGACACGAACACACCACACGAAAGACGAACGGGGGTGAAGGGTGAGCACGACACTCGTCGACATGGGCGCGCAGGACCGCCGGGCCGGCAAGGACGCGGAGTTCTCCGCGTACATGTCCGCGCGCCAGGCCGCCCTGTACCGGACGGCGTACCTGCTCGTCGGCGACCACGCCGGCGCCGAGGACCTCCTGCAGAACGCCTTCGCCAAGCTCTACCTGTCCTGGGACAAGGTGCGCGACCACGGCGCGCTCGACGGCTACGTCCGCCGGGTGATGGTCAACGAGCACAACTCGCTGTGGCGCCGCGCGTGGAAGCGCCGCGAGCACTCCACCGACACCATGCCCGACACCGGCGTCCACGACGAGTACGACGACGGGCTGGGCGGCGTGCTCTGGTCGTTCGTCCAGACCCTGCCGCCCAAGCAGCGCTCGGTGATCGTGCTGCGCTACTACGAGCAGCTCAGCGAGGCCGAGACCGCCGACGTGCTCGGGATCTCGGTCGGGACGGTCAAGTCGCAGGCCAGCCGCGCCCTCGCGGGCCTGCGCGCCCGCGCCCCCCACTCCCTCCACCCCCACGAGTCCGGAGACGAGGCACGATGAACAACACTCCCCTCGAGGACCGGGTCCACGACGCCCTGCACCGCCGGGTCGACCCGCTGCAGCACGCTCCCCTCACCGTGACCGACGTACGCCGTCGCGCGGGCCGCATCCAGCTCCACCGCCGCGCCGCGGCCGGAGCGGCCGTGGCCGCCGCGCTCGCCATCGCGATCCCCGTCGGCCTCTCGGTGGCCGGCCCCGCCCAGCGCAGCGAGGTGCCACCCGCGACCCGCCCGCCCGCGCCCACGGTCGCGTCGGGCACGGTCGTCGTGGACGCGCGCAGCGCCGCGACGACCGACAGCACCACCGTCCCACTGATGGACGTCGACGGCCCGAGCCTGATCACGCCCGACGGCACGATCGACCTGCCGAGGGTCTACGACGAGCTGACCCCCTACGGCGACGGCTGGATCGGCGTCGCCGTCAACGACGAGCCCGGAGTGCCCTGGCACACCCTGGAGATCCTCACGTCCGACCTCGAGGTGGAGGACGGGCCGGTCCCGACCGGGGGGCTCGTGGTGAGCCCCGACGGCTCGCGCGTCGCGTGGTCGGAGTACGACGGCACGCGGTGGCGGGTCAAGGTGGGCGACGCCGCGGGCGGCGCTGTCTCGGACTACCTCGAGTTCCCGCCGAGCCCGGAGGACCACGAGGTCGCACCGATCGGGTTCGTGTCGGACGTCGACGTCGCCGCCACCCAGAACAACGGCAGTGGGCTCGTCTCCACCTTCGTCGGCGGCGGGAACTCTCCCGAGGCACTGCCCGGGCCGATCGACGGGCGCTCGGCGTCGCCCGTGGGCGGTGTCGTGGCCGGCCTCGTGGGCGACGACCGCACCTGCTCCGCGGTCGTCCAGGGCGTGGCCGACACGGGCACCACGCTGTGGGAGACGTGCGACCACGCGCTCGGCCCGTTCAGCCCCGGCGGGCAGTACGTCGTCGGCTTCGACCCGGAGGCGGACGGGAACGGCTCGCCGACCCTCACCGTGCTCGACGCCGCCACCGGCGAGGAGGTCGTCACCTACGAGGCCGCGTTGCCGCGCCGGACCGTCGGCGGGTTCTGGACGCAGGTCGCCTGGGAGATTGACGACGCGCTCGTGGTCCGGTTCTGGGCCGGCGAGGACGCCTCCATGATGCGACTCGGCCTGGACGGGACGGTGCAGCGCATCGACATCCCCAGCGCCGGCGTGTCCGGCCTGTCGGTGGCAGTGCCGAGCTAGCGGTCCTGCAGGAGCCTCAGTCCAGGTCGGTCTTGAACGTCGCCAGCAGGCTGGCGATCACGCCCTCGGCCTCCTCCTCCGTCAGCGGCTCCGGGAAGCCCTCCTCGTAGATCGTGATCTCGATCAGCCAGGCGGAGTCGAGGAAGAGGATGCCGAAGGTGTGCTTCTGCTCGACGGGGTCCGACGTGGTGTCCAGGACGTGCCACGCGCTGTACTTCCCGCCCGCGATCGCGTCGTCCTGGCGCACCTGGACCTTCGGGCCGCCGTTGCGCTTGATCCAGTTGCGCGCCATCGCCTCGAGGGACTTCGCTCGGTTGACCTCCGGGGCGAACGTGACGGCGCTCTGCCCGTCGTTCCAGCCCTGGACGATGCCGTAGTCGACGAGGTGCTTGTAGGTCGCCAGCGGGTGCATGCTCGCGCCCGGGACCTTGATCACCTTCTTCTCGGCGACCGCGAACGTCGGGACGGACTCGGTCGGCTCGGGCTCCGGGACGGATGAGCCCGACGCCGTCGGGCTGCTGCCGGCGGAGGTGGGGTCGCTCGCGGCGTCGGAGCCGGACTGGCACCCGGCGGTCAGCACGAGCGCGGCGATGCCCAGGCCCGACGCGATCGCGCGATGACGAGGTCCCCGAGAAGTCATGTCCCGACCCTATCCGGCGCCGGTCGCGCCGAAGATGCTGCTGCTCCCCTATGAACTGCCTAGAGTGGGTTTCAGTTCTGTGACACGGGGGAAAGGACAGAGCATGCTGCCGCTCGAAGACAGGGAACTGCTCACCCAGACGATGGTGGGGCTCAACATCGACGCGGAGACGATCTCGTCCCTGATGTCGTCCTTCGACCTGGCCGCGGACGGGATCGAGACCGACACCGTCACGCCCGTCAGCAGCACGTCGTTCGGCGACTCCTACACCGGCGGCTACCGCCTCGGCACCAACGTGGAGATGGCCCACAAGGCGGTCGCCGAGGAGCTGAAGAGGATGGCCGCGGGCATCCGGGGCATGGCTAGCTCGTTCGAGGCCTTCGGCAAGGACATCGAGCGCACGACCGAGCAGACGACGGCCACGATGAACCTGATCGAGGCGTCCACGCAGTGCGTCGCCGCCCCGACGTTCGACCCGGGCAACACCTGCACCCTGCCGACCGAGAGCCAGGACTGAAGCCGTGACCAAGGGACCCAACCGACTCCGTCTCGACACCTATCTCGACACCGCCACCGAGGGTGTGGTCAAGAACGCCGGCCAGGACTGGAAGAAGAAGGCCGACGACCTCCAGACCCTCGCCGACGCGTTCATGAAGGCGGCCGGACAGGCCGAGCTGCGCATCGGTGAGCAGACCCTCACGGGCCCCGCGCTCCGCGCCGGCATGGAGGAGTCGTCGACCTCGATGACGGCCAAGGCCGACCAGCTCCGTGCGGCCGGCGAGGCGCTGCGCCAGGTCGGCCAGCAGATCGCCGACACGCGCGACTCGCGCGACGCGCTCGCCGACATCGGCACCAAGCCCGCCCCCTACCAAGCGCCACCGGGCACCGGCGTCGAGCCCACGCCGGAGGAGCTGCAGGCCCAGGCCGACGCCTCCCAGGCCCGCGCCAACGAGCGCAGTGCGTGGCAGGGCCAGTACGACAAGCAGGAGGCCAAGTCCCTGGCCATGACCAAGGAGCTCGACGCCGCCTTCCTCGCCGCGATCCCGCCGATGAAGGAGATCCACGGCCAGAAGGACCCGACGGAGCCCCCGCCCAACGTCCCCTCCGGCCCCGGCGGCCCCTACCTCCCCGGCACCCAGGCGCCGCCGGCCACCGGTGGTGGCGGCAACGGCGGCGGGCGCACCGACTTCCAGGTCGCCGAGTGGGACGGCGGCGACGACGGCGACGGCGGGAACAACAACAACAACACGACGACCACCACCACGACGCCGACCACCACGACCACGACGACCACCACCACGACGACCACGCCGACCACCACGACGACCGTGCACACCGAGCACCCCAGCACGACGGTGACCGGCACCTCGCAGAACGGCACCACCTACCAGCCGACGGGCGCGCAGGTCTCCGCGCCGACCACGAGCGGCGCGGGCGGATCTGCGGGCGCCACCTCGGCGGCGGCGTTCGGCGCCGCGGGTGGTGCGGGCGGCCTCGCCGCAGGTGCCGTACGCCCGGGCGCCGTGCCGACCTCTCCCACTCGTGGCGCGAGCGCGGTCAAGCCGATCGGCTCGACCGGTCGGGCCGGCAGCGCCGGTTCGCTCTCCCGAACCGCCGCCTCCACCGGCAGCACGGCGTCCCGCAGCGCCGGCTCGGCTCCCGCGCGTGGCGCCTCCGCCGGCAGCACGGCAGGCCGCGGCTCCGCCGGCGGGCGTGCCGGCGCCAGCGGCGCCAGCGGTGCCCGTGGCGGCTCCGCAGGCTCGACCGCGGGGTCCCGCTCCGGCAGCCGCGCCACCAGCGGTGCCCGCGCGGGCGGTCAGGGCACGGCCGGCGGTCGCGGCGGACGCAAGGGTGAGCGCGACCAGGCCGCGGAGCGCGACAGCCTGGTCTACGACCAGGACTGGCTCGGCGACGACGACGTCGCCCCCGGCGTCCTCGACTGAACCGGCCCGCCGCGCCGCGCTAGGCGACGACGGTGGTGATCGGCTGCGAGGAGTCGGCCGGCAGGTCGAGCAGCGACGGCGTACGTCCGCGCGCGACCAGCTCGGCGCCCAGCGCGGCCACCATGGCACCGTTGTCGGTGCACAGGCCGGGCCGCGGGACGCGGACCCGGATGCCCTGCGCGGCGGCGCGCTCCTCGGCCATGGCCCGCAGCCGGCTGTTCGCGGCCACGCCGCCGCCGATCAGGATGTCCTCGATGCCGCGGCTCGACGCCGCGTCGACGGCCTTGCGGGTGAGCACGTCGCACACCGCCTCCTGGAAGGACGCGGCGACGTCGTTGACGTCGATCGAGACCCCCTCGCGCTGCTGGGCCTCCACCCACCGCGCGACGGCCGTCTTGAGCCCGGAGAAGGAGAAGTCGAAGCGGTGCCGCTCGAGGTCGCGGCGACTCGTGAGGCCGCGGGGGAAGTCGATCGCGACGCTGTTGCCGCTGCGGGCCGCCTTGTCGATGTGGGGGCCGCCGGGGAACGGCAGCCCGAGGAGGCGGGCGACCTTGTCGAAGGCCTCCCCCGCCGCGTCGTCGATGGTCGCGCCCATCGGCTCGACGCCGACGGTCACGTCGGTGACCTCGAGGAGGCTGGAGTGCCCGCCGGAGACGAGCATCGCCAGGCACGGCTCGGGCAGCGGGCCGTGCTCGAGCTGGTCGACGGCGACGTGGGCGGCGAGGTGGTTGACGCCGTAGATCGGCTTGCCCAAGCCGAGGGCGAGCGCCTTCGCGCTGGCCACGCCCACGAGGAGCGCGCCGGCGAGCCCCGGACCGCTGGTGACCGCGATCGCGTCGACGTCGCTCAGTGCGATCCCGGCGGTCTCGGCGGCCCGTTCGATGGTGGGCACCATGGCCTCGAGGTGCGCGCGGCTGGCCACCTCCGGCACGACGCCGCCGAAGCGGGCGTGCTCCTCGACGCTGCTGGCGACCGTGTCGGCCAGCAGCGTGTGACCACGGACGATGCCGACCCCCGTCTCGTCGCAGGAGGTCTCGATCCCGAGGACGAGCGGCTCGTCAGTCATGGGCCGTCGAGGTCTCGGCGCGCGCGGCGCCCGGCAGCCACCGGCACATGACCAGCGCCTCGGAGCCGTCGCGGTAGTAGTGCGGGCGGACGTCGATCACGCTGAACTGGCGGGCGACGTAGAACCCGAGCGCCTCGGCGTTGCGCACGCTCACCTCCAGCAGCATCCGCGAGGCCCCCTCGGTGTCGACGAGGGCCTCCTCCAGCAGGCGGGACGCGATGCCGGTGCGCCGCGACTCCGGGCGTACGGCGATGCGCAGCAGGTCGACGATGTCGCCCGCGGTCATCGTCACGGCGTAGCCCGACAGGTCCTCGGCGACCAGGAAGCGACGGCCGGGGCCTTCGATCTCCTGGCGGACCAGCTCCTCGTTCCACGCGTCGATCCCGAACAGCTCCTGCTCGAGAGCGGTGAGGGCCGGGAGGTCGGCGAGGGTGGCGGGACGGATCACGAGACGGGCTTCCTGGGTGCGCCGGCGACCGCGTCGGGGCGCCGGAGGTAGAGGGGTTCGGGGTCGAGCAGCTCCACCAGCTCGGCGCTGACGCCGTGCGCCATCCAGCCGGCACTGGGCCGGTCGGGGGCGATCGCGTGGGGGAACGCCTCAGGGTAGAGGCCGGGTCCGGCGCCAGCCACTTCGGCGGACGTGGCGACGTCGGCGGGCCGGGTCACGACCGGGCCCTCGAGGCGCGCACCGTCGACGTCGTACGACGCGAGGTAGACCTCCTTGCGTCGTGCGTCGGTCGCCACCAGGAAGCTGCCACTGGCGGCTCCGGTGCCGACGGCCTCGAGCGCGACGGCGTCGAGGGAGCACACGCCGTAGACCGGGATGTCGAGCACGAAGCCGAGGGTCCGGGCGGTCACGACCCCGACGCGCAGGCCGGTGAACGGGCCGGGGCCGACGCCGACGGCGATCGCGGTCAGGTCCTGCCGGACGATGCCGGCGTCCTCCAAGGCCCGCGCGATCAGCGGCGCGAGGTGCTCGCCGTGCTTCATCGGCTGTTCGGAGGAGTGCTCGACGACGACCCGGTCGCCGTCGTGGAGGGCGACGCTGACCAGCGGCGTGGCGGTGTCGAAGGCGAGGAGCACGGCGACGAGGTTACTTCCCGACGATCCAGCGGAGGGAAACGCGGCGGGGGTCGAGGTCGTCGTCGGCCGGCACGTGGCCGACGGTGCGCTCGATCACGACCTCGAGGCGCGCGTCGGCCAGCCCCTCGGCCAGCCCGGCGCCCCACTCGACCACGGTGACCGCGGAGTCGAGCGAGGTGTCGAGGTCGAGGTCGTCGAGCTCGTCGAGGCCGCCGAGCCGGTAGGCGTCGACGTGCACCAGGTCGGGTCCGCCGACGAGCGAGGGGTGGACGCGGGCGATCACGAACGTCGGCGAGGTGACCCCACCCCGCACCTGCAGGCCCTCCCCCAGCCCCTGGGTGAACGTGGTCTTGCCGGCCCCCAGCTCGCCGGTCAGCACGACCAGGTCGCCTGCGACCAGGCTGGTGCCCAGGCGCTCGCCCAGCGCACGCATGGTCTCGGCGTCGGGGGCGTCGAAGGTCGTCCCGAGCCACAGCGCGAGCTCGACGTAGGGGCTCGTGCGCCCGGTGACGACGAAGTCGTGGCGCTCCCAGAAGGCGACGGTGCCCGGCAGCTCCTCGCGGGCGACCACGACCAGCGCCGACCGGCCGGCCGCGGCGTCGACAGCGGCCTCCACCAGCGCCGTCGCCACCCCGCGGCCCTGCGCGGACGGGACCACGCCGAAGCGCCGGAGCACCATCACGTCGTCGCGGACGTCCAGCACGACGCAGCCGACGGGCACGCCGTCGAGGGTGGCGACCAGGCCGCCCCGGACCGCCAGCAGACGGGCCATGGAGGCCTCGTCCTCACCGAGCGCGTCGGCCGGCGGGTCGAGCGGCGGGCGGGCGCCGAAGGCCTCCTGCACCACGGCCAGCACCTCGGCGGCCGCCTCGGGACCGACCCGGCGTACGTCGAGGGTCACAGCGGGGCCCGTCCCTGCGCGAGCGAGAGCAGGTCGTCGAGCTCCGCGGTGACGTCCTTGTGCCGCTCGAGCAGCACCATGTGCCCGGCGCCCTCGCACTCCAGCAGGCTCGAGCCCGTGATCCGGCTGTGCAGCTTGCGGCTGTGGCCGACGGAGGTGATCTTGTCCTCGGTGCCGCAGATGACCGAGGTGGGGACGCGGCCGAGCGGCTCGAGATGCTCGAACTTGTCGAGCGTCGCGAAGGCCGGGTAGAAGTCCGCGACCACGGCGAACGGGGTGGAGTTGAGCATCGAGTAGACGAACTCGACCATGCTGGCGGGCACGTCGTCGCCGAAGGCGTAGCGGTCCGTGAACACGTCGGCGACCGCGTGGCCCCAGCCGCGGGCGAGGTCGACGACCTTGTGGCCGATGTCGAGGGTGCGCACGGCCCGGCCGACGAACCGGCCGCCGAGGCCGAGCGGCAGCATCGGGAACAGGATGCGGCCCGGGTCGAGCCCGCCGGCGGTGGTGGAGATCAGTGCCGCACCGACGACCTTGTCGCCGAACAGCTCCGGGTGCTGCTCGGCGAGCGAGATGACGCTCATGCCGCCCATCGAGTGCCCGACCACGACGCAGCGCCCCGGGACGGTGTCCTCGATGACGCGCCGCAGGTCGGAGCCGAGCTGGTCGATCGTGCAG
This sequence comes from Nocardioides sp., assembly GCF_041913365.1. GTDB lineage: Bacteria > Actinomycetota > Actinomycetes > Propionibacteriales > Nocardioidaceae > Nocardioides. Next base: position 53,936 of record NZ_JAYSFM010000008.1, on the reverse strand, counting down.
TGGTCCTCGCTGGACCGGGCGGAGCGACCGTGGCTGCGCTGGTCGTAGAAGACGGTGCGGACCTGGCCGCGGTAGGCCGCGCGCTGGAAGTGCCAGCAGTCGAGGTTCAGCGAGTAGCCGTGCACGAAGACGACCGTCAGGTCGTCGTCGGTCGAGGGCGTGCCCCCGAAGTCGGCGGGCTCGTCGATCTCGACGTGCAGGTCCACCGCGTCGTCGGCCACCACCACGCGCGGCGCGCTGTGCAGCTCGCCGAAGGCGACGTGCTCGCCCGCGGCCCGGTTGCCGATGATGCGGTTCTGGCGGGCGATACCGACCGCGCCGGCGGCCGCAGCCAGGCCGGCTGCGCCCACGACGGAGCCGAAGATGCGGCCCTTGATGCTCAACGGGTGGTCCCTTCCGTCTCGTCGGACGTGCCCTCGCTGTCGACGTACCGCCGGGCCAGGCGGCCACCGATCCGGGTGACGATCTCGTAGTTGATGGTGCCGACCGCCTCGGCCCAGTCCTGCGCGGTGGGCTCGCCGTCGTCGCCCGGCCCGAAGAGGACGACCTCGGTGCCCGGCGGCGGGAGCTCGCCGTGGAGCTCGACGACGAACTGGTCCATGCAGACCCGGCCGCGGATGGGTCGCAGGTCGTCGCCGACGCGGACCGACGCGGTGTTGCCGGCAGCCCGCGGGACGCCCTCGCCGTAGCCGGCGGGGACGACGCCGACCGTCGTGTCGCGGTCGGCCACCCAGGTGTGGCCGTAGGAGACGCCGTCGCCGGCGTGGACGGCCTTGCTCATCACCAGCCGCGCGCGGACGGTCATCGCCGGCCGGAGGCCGAGCCTCGGGCTCACGCCGGGCGCGGGATCCAGGCCGTACGACGCGATGCCGCAGCGCACCAGGTCGAAGTGCGACGACGGCCGCAGGACCGCCGCGGCCGAGTTGGCGAGGTGCGTCACCTCGGGGTCCAGGCCGGCCTCCGCCGCGAGGCGCAGGGCCTCGCGGAAGGCCGTCTCCTGCATGTCGTTGGCGGGGTGGGCGGGCTCGTCGCTGGCCGCGAAGTGCGACCAGATGCCGGTCACCCGCACGCGCCCGCCGGCCTCGTGGGCGGCCGCGGCGGCGAACAGCGCCTCCCAGTCCGCGCGGGCCGCACCGCCGCGGGAGAGCCCGGTGTCGACCTTGAGCTGGACGCGCGCCCCGCCCACCGCAGCGACCTCGTCGAGCTCGTCCACGGTGTAGGCGGTGACCTCGACGCCTGCGGCGACGGCGGCTGCGAAGTCGTCGCCCGGCGCGCTCAGCCAGCACAGCAGCGGGCCGCGGTCACCGGCGGCGCGCAGCGCGAGGGCCTCGTCGATGGTGGCGACACCGAGCCAGTCCGCACCGCCCTCGCGGGCGGCGGCCGCCGCCTCGACCATGCCGTGGCCGTAGCCGTCGGCCTTGACGACCGTCATCAGCCCGACCGGCCCGTCCACGGACACCAGGTCCTTGAGGATCCGCACGTTGTGGCGGATGGCAGCGACGTCGACGACGATCTCGGCACGATGCGGCGCGGGATCGGACATGGGACCGATCATCCCAAACCGGTCAGCGTCTCGCGCACGACCCGGGGGATCTGGACGGCCACGCGGCTCGCGGTGAGCGGCCCGCCGTCAGCCGCCTCGGTGGCGGCGGCGCCGTGGAGCCACGACCCGACCGACGCGGCGTCGAAGGGCTCGAGGCCGGCGGCCAGCAGTGAGCCGATGAGTCCGGCGAGCACGTCACCCGCACCGGCGGTGGCCAGCCATGGAACGCCCGTGGTCGTCACCCGGACCCGGCCCGAGGGGTCGGCGACGAGCGTGTGGTGGCCCTTGAGGAGCACCACGCACCCCCACCGTCGGGCCGCGGCGCGGGCGTGCTGCAGCGGCCGCGCCTCGACCTCCCCGCGCGCCACGTCGAGCATGCCGGCCAGCTCGCCGGCGTGCGGGGTCAGCACGCACCCGGGCATGGTCCCCTCCACGTGGCGCAGGGCGTCGGCGTCGACCACCACGGGTACGTCGTCCGCACGCGCGGCCGCGAGCATGTCGGCGGCGTCGTCGCCACCTCCGGGTCCCACGACCCACGCCTGCACGCGGCCCTCCCCCACGACCTCGGGGTGGGCGGCCCGCACCCGGTCGCCGACGGCCTCCGGGCCGACGTAGCGCACCATGCCGACCAGGCCGGCGCCCGCGCCGGCGACGGCGAGCAGCGCGGCGCCCGGGTAGGTGCCCGAGCCGGCACGTACGCCGACGACGCCGCGGGTGTACTTCTGGACCGCCGGGCCGGGCCGCGGCAGCAGGGCGCGCACGTCGGCGGGCTGGAGCGCCTCGACGGCCGCGTCCGGCAGGTCGAGGCCGATGTCGACGAGGTGCAGGGCACCCGAGGCAGTGGACGCGGGGTCGACGAGGTGGGCGACCTTGTGGGTGCCGAAGGTGACGGTGAGGTCGGCCTGAACGTGCGGCCCGTCGACCTCACCGGTGTCCACGTCGACGCCCGACGGCACGTCGACGGCCACCACGGGCACGCCGGCGAAACGCTCCAGCGCCGCCACCGCGTCGGGCCGCAGCCCCGGCCGGCCGCCGATGCCGACGATGCCGTCCACGACGACGTCGGGGTCGGCGAGGTCGGCGAGGTCGTGGGTCGCCCGTCCGCCGGCGGCGCGGAGGGCTGCCAGGCCGTCCTCGCGGGCGTGCTCGGAGAGCAGCAGCGCCTCCACGCAGGCGCCCCTGGCAGCCAGCCGGGCACCGGCCCACAGGGCGTCGCCGCCGTTGTCGCCCGCGCCGACGAGCAGCAGCACCCGCCGCCCGTAGGCGCCACCGAGCAGGTCGACCACCGCCACGGCCAGGCCCGCGGCCGCGCGCTGCATCAGCGTGCCGTCCGGCACGGTCGCCATCGCAGCCTGATCCGCACGGCGTACCTGCTCGACGGTGTGGGCGCGCAGCACGGTGGCCTCAGCCCTCCAGCACGACGACAGCCGAGGCGATGCCCGCGTCGTGGGAGAGGGAGACGTGGACGTGCGCGACCCCCAGCGCCTCGGCCCGGGCGGCCACCGTGCCGCGGATCTCGAAGCGCGGCCGGCCGGTCTCCTCGGAGACGATCTCGGCGTCGTGCCACGCCATCCCGGTCGGCGCGCCGAGGGCCTTGGCCATCGCCTCCTTGGCGGCGAAGCGGGCCGCGAGGGAGGCTGGCTGCCGGGCGGCCTCCGACTCCGTGAACAGCCGCCCGCGCAGGGACGGCGTGCGCTCGAGGGCCTGCACGAAGCGGTCGATGTCGACCACGTCGATGCCGACGCCGATGACCGGCATGACCGGCTCCTCTCCCTGGGGTGGGACTACTCGACCGTGACCGACTTGGCGAGGTTGCGCGGCTGGTCCACGTCGTGGCCGAGCTGCGAGGCGAGCTCGCACGCGAAGAGCTGGAGCGGGACCACCGCGACCAGCGGCTGGAGCAGCACCGGGACCTTGGGCAGCGTGAACAGCACGTCGGCGTAGGGCTCGATGGTGGTGTCGCCCTCCTCGGCCAGGCAGAGCGTGCGGGCACCGCGGGCCCGCACCTCCTGGATGCCGCTGAGCATCTTGTCGTGCAGCTGGTCGCGGCCGCGGGGTGGCACCACGCACAGGATCGGCAGGCCCTCCTCCACCAGCGCGATCGGGCCGTGCTTGAGCTCGCCGGCCGCGAAGCCCTCGGCGTGGAGGTAGGCGATCTCCTTGAGCTTGAGCGCTCCCTCGAGGGCGACCGGGTAGCCCGCGTGGCGGCCGAGGAAGAGCACCGAGCGGCTGTCGACGTGGGCGCGGGCGAGCTCGTAGACCTCCTCCGCCTTGCCGAGCACCGTCTCGATGTGGCCCGGCATGTGGTCGAGCTGGTCCATCACCTCGGCGATCTCGTCGCCGTAGCGGGTGCCCTTGACCTGGGCGAGGTAGAGCGCGAGGAGGTAGCAGGCGACCAGCTGGGTGAGGAAGCCCTTGGTCGAGGCGACGCCGATCTCCGGGCCGGCGTGGGTGTAGATGACGCCGTCGGACTCGCGCGGGATCGTCGAGCCGTTGGTGTTGCAGATGGCCAGCACCTTGGACCGCTGCACGCGCGCGTGGCGGATGGCCTGCAGGGTGTCGGCGGTCTCGCCGGACTGGCTGATCGCCACGACCAGCGTGGAGGAGGTGAGGATCGGGTCGCGGTAGCGGAACTCGCTGGCGAGCTCGACCTCGACGGGGATGCGGCACCAGTGCTCGATGGCGTACTTGGCGACCATACCGGCGTAGAACGACGTGCCGGCCGCGATGATGATGATCTTGTCGATGTCGCGGAGGTCCTGGTCGGACAGGCGCATCTCGTCGAGCTGCAGGAGCCCCTCGGTGCTGCGGCGGCCGAGCAGCGAGTCGGCCACCGCGCGCGGCTGCTCGAAGATCTCCTTGCGCATGAACCAGTCGTGGCCGTCCTTCTCGGCGGCCGAGAGGTCCCAGTCGACGTGGTAGCGGGTGCCCTCGGCCGGGGTGCCGTCGAAGCCGGAGACGCTGACCCCGTCGCGGGTGATGGTGACGACCTGGTCCTGGTCGAGCTCCATCGCCTCGCGGGTGTGCTCGATGAAGGCGGCCACGTCGGAGCCGAGGAAGTTCTCGCCCTCCCCGATGCCCACGACCAGCGGGCTGTTGCGGCGCGCGGCGACGACACGGTCGGGGTCCTGCGCGTCGACGGCGACGAGGGTGAAGGCGCCCTCGAGCCCGCGGCAGACGTTCTGCATGGCCACCGTCAGGTCGACGCCGGTCTCGAGCTGCTCCTCGAGCAGGTGCGCCGCGACCTCGGTGTCGGTGTCGGAGGCCATCTCCACGCCCTGCGACTCCAGCCGGGCGCGGAGCTCGGCGAAGTTCTCGATGATGCCGTTGTGGACCAGCGCGACCCGGCGGGCGCGGCCCACGTGCGGGTGGGCGTTGCGGTCGGTGGGGGCGCCGTGGGTGGCCCAGCGGGTGTGGCCGATGCCGGTCGTGACGGGCGGCAGCGGCGTGTCGGCGATCGCCTTCTCGAGGTTGGCGAGCTTGCCGGCGCGCTTGTCGCTGACGATCGTGCCGTCGTCGATCAGGGCGATGCCCGCAGAGTCGTAGCCGCGGTACTCCAGCCGTCGCAGGCCCTCGATCACCACGCCTTCGGCCGGCTTGGCACCCACATATCCGACGATTCCACACATGGTCGCGGAGTCTATCGGGAGGCCGCTGCACTGCCGTGCCCCGGCGCGGTGCCACAATCGCACCCATGTCCGAGGTCCCGTCGTCCTCCAGCGGCAGCTCCTCGACCACGTCCTCGGGCAGCGAGGCGTCCCCCTACGTCGAGCTCGAGCGGGCCGCCTGGGCGCAGCTCGCCGGCACCGCCGAGAGCAGCCTGACCCCCGAGGAGATCGTGCGCCTGCGCGGCCTCGGCGACGCCCTCGACCTGCGCGAGATCGAGCAGGTCTACCTCCCGCTCTCCCGCCTGCTCAGCCTCTACGTCGCCGCCAACTCGCGGCTCCACCGCGAGCAGGAGGAGTTCCTGCACCGCGTGACCCCACCGCGTACGCCGTTCGTGATCGGCCTCGCCGGGTCCGTGGCGGTCGGCAAGTCGACCACCGCCCGCGTCCTCCAGCAGATGCTCGCCCACTGGCCCGAGCACCCCAACGTCGCGCTGGTGACCACCGACGGCTTCCTGCTGCCCAACGCCGAGCTCGAGCGCCGCGGGATCCTGCACCGCAAGGGCTTCCCGGAGTCCTACGACCGCAAGGCGCTGCTCAAGTTCGTCATCGACATCAAGTCCGGTCGAGACGAGGTCGAGGCGCCGATCTACTCCCACCTCGTCTACGACGTGCTCCCCGACGAGAAGGTCGTCGTCAAGCGCCCCGACATCGTCATCGTCGAGGGCCTCAACGTCCTGCAGCCGGCGCGGGTGCGCGACGACGGCCGCACCGGCCTCGCGGTCAGCGACTTCTTCGACTTCACGGTGTACGTCGACGCCGCCCTCGCCGACATCAAGCGGTGGTACGTCGACCGCTTCCTGCGGCTGCGCGAGACCGCCTTCCGCGACCCCGCGTCGTACTTCCGCAAGTACGCCGCCCTCTCCCACGACGAGGCCGTCGACCAGGCCACCCGGATCTGGGACTCCATCAACGAGCCCAACCTGGTCCAGAACGTCGCCCCCACCCGCTCCCGCGCCACCCTCGTCCTCCGCAAGGACGCCGATCACTCCGTGAAGTACGTCCGCCTCCGCAAGCTCTGAGGCTGGGACGGTCCAACGGCCCGAGCCCGCGACGACCCCCGTCGGCAGGACGTCATGGGCGGTGGTTGTCGGGGCGCCCGCGCCCATGACGCTGTCGTACGACGTCATGGAAGGCGGTCGTCCGGAGCACCCGACGCCATGACGTCCGAGCCCTTACGCGGCTGCGCGCCAGCCGCCTGCGACCAGGCCACGCTCGACCTGGTCGAAGAAGTCGTCGGCAGCGACCCGAAGGCCGAGCAGTGGCAGGCGCAGGACCTTGGCGGCACCGAGGACGACTTCGTTCTGCCTGAGCGCGTCGGGCACTACTGCGGTCGCCCAGCTGTGGTGGATGCCATCGATCTCGACCACCAGCTCGAAGTCGTCCCAGTGGACATCGAGGTAGTAGCGGCCGTCCTTGCCGCGTCGGACGACTTGGCGATCGGGCTCCGGGAGGCCGCGGCGCCGGCACTCGCGGGCGAACTCCAGCTCGCCGAGCGAGCGCACCCCACCGAGCAGATCGGTCACGACGGCATGCATGAGCTCACGCCGACCGTCGCGACGTACGGCCAGCAGCGCGCGGCCCACGAGCTCTGCGGTGGTGAGGCCCTGCTGCACCGGCATCGTCAGCAGCAACGACGCCTGTTTGTCGCTCTTGGCCCACATGGCAGCCCGGACGGCAGCGACGGGCACACGGGTCCGGGGGACGCCAGCAGCGGCCGTGTCGGCGACCGACCACCTGCGGGTCCGACGGATGTCGAGACCTGTCCCCCGCAGCGGCTTTACCCCGCGCGGCACGGACACGCGCAAGGCCGTGGACTCGTAGTTCTTCAGACCCGATGCGATGAGCGACGACTCCCCGTCGAGCATGGCGCGGTCACCCCCCTCGAACACGGCGGCCCACTGCCGGCCGGCGAGCGAGACCTCGCCGGTGTGCAGGCAGATCGATCGTGTCCACACCCGCTGCCAACGCTTGGCGCGCACCTGCGCACGCAGCTCGCCGCGCGTGAGACCGGCGCGATAGGCCTGCCGGCGCGAGATCACGCCACCCTGCCGCCCGGCCACCTCAGCCAGCTCGTCGATGATCCGCTGCCGCTGCGCGCGGCTGTGCCTCGTCGTCTTTACGTCCATGCTCGAAGCGTCCGTGGATCGGGCCACACATAGGGGCTCCGGCTGCCACGCCCTGTGGACGACCCGCGACGGCCGCGGCCTGTGGACGATCGGAGGCCCGCCCAGGCGATGCCAGCCCGTTCGCGGACGTCGTGGCGGGCGGTCGCGTCCGCTGCCGGTGCCCATGACGTACGCCGTCGACGTCATGGCAGGTGGTCGCCTGGGCGACCAGCCCTCATGACGTCCCCGTCAGAGCTTCTTCTGGAGCTCCAGGAGGGTCTCGATGGTGCGGTAGCCGAGGGCCTCGTTGACGGCATTCATCCACGTGTTGACCTCGGCGTTGGAGGTGTCGACGGAGACCAGGTCGGGGTACGTCGCGACCGCGAGGTCGTGGGTCGCGACCTTCAGCGCGAGGCCGAGGCGGCGGCCGCGGTGGGCCGGATCGACGATCGTGATCCCGACCTGGCCGTGGGCGGGGTCGGTGTCGTCGACGCGTACGTCGGACACGCCCGCCACGGATCCGTCGGGCGCGATCGCCAGCGCGGTCTGCACGTGCCGGCCGATCGCGACCTGCCGCTGCTCGGCGTCGCGGATCCGCTCGGCGGTCCACTCCGACGCCTCGAGGTCCAGCTCGCCCAGCGGCACCTCGGACATGAGCATCCCGAGCAGCCGGCCGAAGGACTCGAGGTGCTCGTCGGGACAGACGGTGTCGAAGGTGACGACCCGGTAGCCGTCGGGCACCGGTGCCACGGCGGCGAGCTCGTCGCGGCGGGCGAGGTAGTCGGTGAGGGCGAGCTCCTTGATCGACTCGCGGCTGGCGACGGCGTACCCCATCGCGGTGGCGAACGCCTCGGGGACGCCGGTGCCGCCGGGCGGGAGGTAGGCCTCGCTCTGGACCGTCGTCCGCCCGTCGCCGGCGGCGACCACCTCGAGCTCCTCGACGAGCCGGCGGCCGATGCCCTCGCGGACCCGGTCGGGGCGGGTGTAGGCGAACGCCATCGCCGAGTGCAGGTTGTCGCGCAGCGTGCGGGTCAGCAGGCCTGCCCCGACCATCTCCCGGCCGTCGATCGCGCCGATGAGGGTGACCCCGCGCTCCGGGTTGTCCGCGGGCAGGGCGACCCGGCTCTGCTCCCAGACCGGCCACGGCTGGCCCGGGCGGTACGCCGTCGCCGCGTGGCCGACCTCCCACCAGGCCCGCAGCGCGGCCTCGTTGCGCGGGTTGATCTGCTCGATGTCCACCACGCCGGTGACCGTAGCCGCGGGCGCTCTCCGGCCGCACGCGGATATCGGGGTGCGCGAGCGCGGGGCCAGTTGGCAGGCTCGTGCCCGTGACCACCGACTCCCCGCTGCGCACCCGGCTGCGCACGGCGCTGCTCGACGCCCGCCGGGCGCGCGACGCCGAGACCGTGTCCGTCCTGCGCACCGCGATCGCCGCGCTGGAGAACGCCGAGGCGGTGCCCACCGACGTCGCCGCGGGCGCGCTCGAGGACGCGCCGGTCGGGGTCGGCGCCGCCGAGGCCGAGCGGAGGGTGCTGAGCGACGCCGACGAGCGCGCCGTCCTCGACGCGGAGATCGCGTCGCTGGAGGAGGCCGGCCGGGCCTACGCGTGCTCGGTCCCGGAGCGGGCGCATGCCGCGCGCCGGGCCGCCGAGCGGCTCTCGGCCCTCCGCTGAAGGGGCGTCAGAGGGCCAGCTGGCTCTTCACCACGCCGGCGAGGCGGGACGCGACACCCTGCGCCTCGTCGTGGGTGGGCGCCTCGACCATGACGCGCACGATCGGCTCGGTGCCGGAGGGGCGCAGCAGGATCCGTCCGCGGTCGCCGAGCACGGCCTCCTCCTCGGCGACGGCCGCGGCGAGCACGGCGTCCTCGTCCGCCCTCGACTTGTCGACGCCGGAGACGTTGAGGAGGACCTGGGGCAGGCGGGTCATCACCGCGGCGAGCTCGGCGAGCGACTTGCCGGTGGTGGCCATCCGCTCCATGACGTGCAGCGTGGTGAGGATGCCGTCGCCGGTGGTGGCGTGGTCGCTGAGGATGACGTGCCCGGACTGCTCGCCGCCGAGGGAGTAGCCGGAGACCTTCATCGCCTCGAGGACGTAGCGGTCGCCCACCTTCGTCTGGCGTACGCCGACGTCGTGGGCGCGCATCGCCTGCACGAAGCCCAGGTTGCTCATCACCGTGGCTACGACGGTGTCCTTGGCCAGGCGGCCCTGCTCGAGCAGCGAGAGCGAGAGGATGGCCAGGATCTGGTCGCCGTCGACGACGTTGCCGTCGGCGTCGACCGCCAGGCAGCGGTCGGCGTCGCCGTCGAGGGCGAAGCCGGCGTGGGCGCCGTGCTCCTTCACCGCGGCCTGGAGCGACTCCAGGTGGGTCGAGCCGCAGTTGTCGTTGATGTTGAGGCCGTCGGGGTCGGCGTGGATCGCGATGACCGTCGCGCCGGCGTCCTCGAGGGCGCGCGGGCCGGCCGCGTGGGCGGCGCCCTCGGCGCAGTCGAGCACGACCTTGAGCCCCACGAGCGGGTGGGTGATCGTGCTCTCGAGGTGGGCGGCGTACTCCTCGACGGCGGACTCGTAGACCTGCACCCGGCCGACGTCACCACCGGTGGGGCGCTCCCACGGCTCACCCATGCGGCGCTCGATGGCGATCTCGATCGCGTCGTCGAGCTTGTGCCCGCCGCGGGCGAGGAACTTGATGCCGTTGTCGGGCATCGGGTTGTGCGAGGCGGAGAGCATCACGCCGAGGTCGGCACCGAGCCGCTCGGTCATGTAGGCCACGCCCGGCGTCGGCAGCACGCCCAGCAGGAGCACGTCGACGCCCGCGGAGGCGAGGCCGGCGACGACCGCGGCCTCGAGGAACTGGCCCGAGATGCGGGTGTCGCGGCCCACCACGGCCAGGGGGCGGTGCCCCTCGAACTCGCCGCGGTCGGCGAGGACGTGCGCCGCACAGACGGAGAGGTCGAGGGCCAGCTCGGCCGTGAGTGAGGCGTTCGCCAGGCCGCGAACGCCGTCGGTGCCGAAGAGTCGCGTCATGGCTCGGGAGCCTACGTGCCGCAGGCGCCGGTGACCGCACCGAGGGCCGGACATGGCACGAGGCCCGCACCGTCCGGAGACGGTGCGGGCCTCGTGGGGCTGGAGATCAGCGCTTGGAGAACTGCGAGGCCTTGCGGGCCTTCTTGAGTCCGGCCTTCTTGCGCTCCACGACGCGGGCGTCGCGGGTGAGCAGACCGGCCTTCTTCAGCGCCGGGCGGTTGGCCTCGACGTCGACGGCGTTGAGCGCACGGGCCACACCGAGGCGCAGGGCGCCGGCCTGGCCGGCGATGCCGCCGCCGTGGATGCGGGCGATGACGTCGAAGCGACCCTCGAGCTGCAGCTCCACGAACGGCTCGTTCGCGATCTGCTGGTGCAGCTTGTTGGGGAAGTAGCTGTCCATCGAGCGGCCGTTGATGGTCCACTCGCCGGTGCCCGGGACGATGCGGACGCGGGCGACGGCCTCCTTGCGGCGGCCGGTCGCGCCGGCGGGCGCGATGGTGGCCGGGCGGGCGGGGGTGTCGGCCGAGGCGTCGCTCTCGGACGTGTAGGCAACGCCGTCGGCGTCGGTCTCGAAGGTCTCCTCGACCTCGGTGGTGTTCTCAGTCATGTATGAGTCCTCAGTCGTCACTGGGAGATCTGGGAGATCTCGAACGGAGTGGCCTTCTGGGCCGCGTGCGGGTGGTCGGGGCCGGCGTAGACCTTGAGCTTCTTCAGCATCTGGCGACCGAGCTTGTTCTTCGGGAGCATGCCCCACACGGCCTTCTCGATGGCCTTGCGGGCGTCCTTCTCGAGGAGCTCACCGAACGGGGTGGCCGAGAGGCCGCCCGGGTAGCCGGAGTGGCGGTAGGCCATCTTGGTGGTCTTCTTGGTCCCCGACAGCGACACCTTGGAGGCGTTCACGATGATCACGAAGTCGCCCATGTCCATGTGAGGAGCGAAGGTCGGCTTGTGCTTGCCGCGGAGGAGGTTGGCGGTCTGGACGGCGAGGCGGCCCAGGACCACGTCGGTGGCGTCGATGACGAGCCACTCACGCTGGATGTCAGCGGGCTTGGGGCTGTACGTGCGCACGGCGGTATCCCGTTCTGGTTCGTTGGTCCCGCCCCTCGGGCGAGGGGCGGCTGGTCGTGCTGCGGCTTCTGACGAACACGGCCCGGTTCGCTCCCTGGCTCCGCTCACGGAGACAAGGGATGACGTCCGGATCTGCACCCACACCCGGAGGGAGCGGACGCGGCAGGAGTCGCGACCAGCAAGGTTACGGCGCGGCGCTGGCGGGGGTCAAAACGGCGCAGTACCACAATGAGCCCGTGCGCAACGGCGGCGTGTCCTTCTGGTGGCAGCAGGTGGGCCTGCCCTCCCCCACCGACCGGCTGGCCGGCGACGCCGCGTGCGACGTGGCCATCGTAGGCGGCGGGCTGACCGGCCTCTGGACGGCGTACTACCTGCACGAGGCCGACCCCACCCTCGACATCCGGGTGCTCGAGGCCGAGTTCGCCGGCTTCGGGGCGTCGGGCCGCAACGGCGGCTGGCTGTCGAGCGAGCTCGCCGGCAGCGCCAGGACGTACGCCGGCGTGGCGGGCGAGGACGGCGTCGCGCGGCTGCGTGCCGCGCTGAGGGCGACGGTCGACGAGGTCATCGCGATCGCCGGGCGCGAGGGCATCGACGCCGACATCGTGCGCAGCGGCGTGCTGACCGTCGCCCGGTCGGCGGCGCAGGCGGAGCGGCTGCGGGGCGAGCTCGACGCGGCGCAGGTCGCCGAGCGGATCCGCGTCGCCGGCGCGGTCTCGGGCCACCTCGACCCCGACTGCGCGCGCGTCCAGCCGGCGAAGCTGGTGGCCGGGGTCGCCGGTGTCGTCCGCGGGCTCGGCGTGCGGCTCCACGAGGGCACCCGCGTCCTCCGCATCGAGCCCGGCGCCGCGGTCACCGAGCACGGCACCGTCCGCGCCCCCGTCGTGGTGCGCTGCCTCGAGGGCTTCACCGCCGGACTCACGGGCCACCGCCGCGACTGGCTGCCGATGAACTCCGCGATCGTGGTCACCGAGCCGCTGACTGCCGCCCAGTGGGACGACATCGGGTGGAGCGGCCAGGAGCTGCTCGGCGACGAGGCGCACGCCTACTGCTACGCCCAGCGCACCGCCGACGGCCGCATCGCCCTCGGCGGCCGCGGGGTGCCCTACCGCTTCGGGTCGCGCACGGACGTCGACGGCCGCACCCAGGGCTGGACGGTCGAGTCGCTGCGTTCGACGCTCACCTCGCTCTTCCCGTCGCTGCGCGGGATCGGCCTCGACCACGCCTGGTGCGGCGTGCTGGGCGTGCCGCGCGACTGGAGCGCGAGCGTGTCGTACGACGCCGCGACCGGTCTCGGCCACGCGGGCGGCTACGTCGGGTCCGGCCTCACCGCGACCAACCTGGCGGGCCGCACGCTGCGCGACCTGGTCCTGGGTCGGAGCTCCGACCTGACGGCGCTGCCGTGGACCGGCCACCACGTCCGCCGCTGGGAGCCCGAGCCGCTGCGCTGGGCCGGCGTGAACACCCTCTACCGGCTCTACCGGGCGGCGGACAGGCGCGAGGACGCAGGGCTGCCTCGCACCAGCCGCATCGCCCGGGTGGCGAACCGGGTGGCGGGCCGCTGATTCCGTGGTCCGGGTCTCAGGGGTGGACACCTGATTCGCGGTCGCCTGTGAGGCCGGACTAAGTTGAGGGGACACCCACAGACGTACAAAGACGTATGAACAGGAGCCGACGTGACCGACGTTGCGGCCAAGGATTCCCTGACTGTCACCGACAACCGGACCGGTCAGACGTACGACATCGCGATCACCGACAACACGATCGCCGCCAAGGACCTGGGGCAGATCCGCCTCACCGACGACGAGCCCGGCCTGGCCACCTATGACCCCGGCTTCGTCAACACCGCCTCGTGCCGCTCGTCGGTGACCTACATCGACGGCGACAAGGGCATCCTCGAGTACCGCGGGTACCCGATCGAGCAGCTCGCCGAGAAGTCCAACTTCCTCGAGGTGGCCTACCTCCTCATCCACGGCGACCTGCCCACCAAGGAGCAGTACGACGCGTGGGTGCACGAGATCACCTACCACACGTTCGTGCACGAGAACGTGAAGACCTTCATGCAGGGCTTCCGCTACGACGCCCACCCGATGGGCATGCTGATGGCCTCCGTCGGCGCGCTGTCGACGTTCTACCCCGACGCCCGCAACATCAGCGACGCGGACAACCGACACATGCAGATCGTCCGCATGATCGCCAAGATGCCGACGCTCGGCGCCTGGTCGTTCCGGCACGCGCAGGGCAAGCCCTACGTCTACCCCGACAACGACCTCGGCTACACCGCCAACTTCCTCTCCATGCTCTTCAAGATGAGCGAGTCGAAGTTCGAGGCCGACGAGCGCCTGGTCAAGGCCCTCGACGTGCTCTTCATCCTCCACGCCGACCACGAGCAGAACTGCTCGACCAACGCGGTCCGCTCGGTCGGCTCCTCGCAGGTCGACCCCTACTCGGCCGTCTCGGCCGGCGTGGGCGCGCTCTACGGCCCGCTGCACGGCGGCGCCAACGAGGCGGTCCTGCGGATGCTCCGGCGCATCGGCTCCACGGAGAACATCCCCGACTTCATCAAGGGCGTGAAGGACGGCAACGAGCGCCTGATGGGCTTCGGCCACCGGGTCTACAAGAACTACGACCCGCGCGCGAAGATCATCAAGAAGTCCGCCGAGGACGTCTTCGAGGTCACCGGCACCAACCCGCTCCTCGACATCGCCCTCGAGCTGGAGAAGATCGCGCTGGAGGACGAGTACTTCGTCAAGCGCAAGCTCTACCCCAACGTGGACTTCTACTCCGGCCTGATCTACGAGGCCTTCCAGTTCCCGCCGGAGATGTTCACCGTGCTGTTCGCCATCGGCCGCACGCCGGGCTGGCTGGCGCAGTGGGCCGAGCTGGTGCAGGACAAGGACCAGAAGATCGCCCGCCCGAAGCAGATCTACACCGGCGACCGGGAGCTCACCTTCACCCCGGCCTCCGAGCGCTGGGCGTAAGCCTTTCGTCGTACGTCGAACGCCCCCGGCCGCTGGCCGGGGGCGTTCGTCGTCGGTCAGCGCTCGAAGACCGCCGTCGTCCGAGCGGGCACCGTCACCGCGTCGGCGGCGACCGTGCTGCCCTTGACGACGTCGTCGGTGCCCGACGCCTGCACGTCGTGCAGCTGCCAGCCGCCGCCGGTGCCACCGACCGTCTGGGCCTCCGGGCTGGCGTTGAAGACCACCAGGATGCCGTCGCGGTCGGGGTCCGCGTCAGCGCCGGCGGTGTCGTCGACGAGCATCGCGATCACGCCGGGCTCGGCGTCGAGGAACGACACCTTGTCCTGGATCGCGCCCAGCGAGCCGAGGCGGAAGAGCCGCGAGGACATCCGGATCCGGAGCAGGTCCTGGGCTCGCGCGTGGGCCGCGTCCATCGCGGTGGGATCGGGGTCGAGCGCCGGGTCGGCCAGCAGGGGCCGCATGTAGGACCACTTGGCCTCGTTGTCGCCGCGCAGCGGCAGGCCGGAGCCGAAGGTGTTCTCGCGGCGCTGCCAGTCGACCCGGTTGAACCAGTCGCCGGAGTCGTAGGAGTTGCGGTCCAGGCTCTTCGAGCGGAGCAGGTCGGTGCCGGCGTGCCAGAACACCACGCCTTGGGAGAGGGCGACCGTCGAGAGCGACACGGTGTTCATCCGGACGCGGTCGGCCATCGACGTGCCCTGCGGCAGCTTGAAGGCCAGCGAGTCGTAGAGCGTCTCGTTGTCGTGGGCGTCGACGTAGGTGACGGTCTCCGACGGGTCGGCGGCGTAGCCGGCCGGCTGGTCGTTGTAGTCGACGTCGGACCCGACGACCACCTCGCCGCTGGAGTCGCGGAAGGAGAAGTCGGCCAGGTTGCCGGCCAGGCCGAGCTTGACCAGGTCCTGCGCGTGCAGCAGGTCGGCCAGCTGCTCCTCGGTCGTGCCGTTGACCTCCGCTCCGTTGGGGTCGGTGTAGAGGCCGGACCCGAAGCCCTGCACGCGCGGGTCCTCGTCGAACGGCCCGCCACCGCGTACGGCGTCGCGCAGCCGGTCGCTGAAGGAGCCGATGCCCGACCCGGCGAGGTTGCGCTGCGTGGCCTGCACGAAGCGCGCGTCGTCGGCGACCTCGCCGAAGTTCCAGCCCTCGCCGTAGAGGTAGATGCCCCTCCCGTCGACGCCGTCGCGCCTGACGGTGAGCCGGTCGAGGGCCGCCCGCAGGCGGGTCATGTTCTCGAGCGAGTGGTGGCCCATCAGGTCGAAGCGGAAGCCGTTGACCTTGTACTCGCGCGCCCAGGTGAGCACGGAGTCGATCATCAGCTTCTCCATCATCCGGTGCTCGGACGCAGTGTTGGAGCAGCACGTGGAGCTCTCGACCGTGCCGGTCGCGGAGAGCCGGTGGTAGTAGCCCGGCACCACCTTGTCGAGCACCGACTTGTCGTCCTGGCCCGACGCGGCGGTGTGGTTGTAGACCACGTCCATCACGACCTGCAGGCCGGCGGCGTTGAGGCCCTGCACCATCCGGCGGTACTCCACGGTGCGCCGGGTGCCCTCGGGATCGGTGGCGTACGACCCCTCCGGCGTCGTGTAGTGCAGCGGGTCGTAGCCCCAGTTGAAGCCGTCGCGCGAGCGCACCGCGTCGACGCACGCCTGCTGCTGCTCCGAGTCGCGCGGGAGCGAGGCGAGGTCGCAGGCGGGCGTCGCCTGCGCCGCGCGCCGCTCCTCGATGGTGGCGATGTCGAAGGCCGGCAGCAGGTGCACCGTGTTGAGGCCGGCGGCCGCGAGCCGCCGCAGGTGCCGCATGCCGGCGGACTCGGGGTGGGTGAAGGCGAGGTACGTCCCGCGCTCGGCGGCGGGCACGGTCTCGTCCGCGATGGAGAAGTCGCGCACGTGGAGCTCGTAGACGTTGCGGTCCTCGGGCTGGGCGATCGCCGGCGGCCGGGTGCGTGACCAGCCCGCGGGAGCGAGCGCGGGGTCGTCGAGGTCGACGACGAGCGAGGCCCGCGAGTTGGTGGTGAGCGCGACCGAGTAGGGATCCGTGACGCGGTTGGTGACGACCGCTCCGGCCGCCGGCGACCAGACCGTCACGTCGTAGGTGTAGGCGGCGCCCCTCCACGAGGCCGGCCCCGTGACCCGCCACGTGCCGTCGTCCTGCCGCGTCATCGGGACCCGGCGCCCGCCGACCTGGGCCGCGACGGACTGGGCGGTGGGGGCCCAGACCGCGAGCGTCGGCCGGCCACGGCTCCCCGTCACGCCGAGGTCGGCGCGGGCGGCGTCGGCGTACACGTCGTCGAGCACGCCCGGCACCTGCACGCCCGTCGCGTCGTGCAGCGCGCCGCCGGTGTCGTACGACGCCACGGCGAGCTGGCCGGTCAGCATCTCCGGCGCGCGCCGGGCCGCACTCCGGCTGAGCCGGAAGGCCTCGTAGCCGGCGAGGTGGGGGAAGTCCTCGAGCACGTCGGCGGGCAGGCCGTCGGGGTCGTGGGTCAGCGGGACGGAGGAGCCCCCGGTGACCGCCTCGGCGTCGACCGCCAGGTCGCCGGCGGTGGACCAGTGCAGCCGGTAGCGGCGGGAGGCCGGGTCGGGCACGTCCCACGCGACCAGGTCGCGACGCAGCCACTGCGCCTTGGCCTTGGTGAGGTCGGGAGAGGCACCGGCAGCACGTGTCGAGATCTGCAGCCGGTGGGTGGTCACGTCGTAAGTGAAGAGCACCTCGACCCCTCCCGCGGGGACGTCGAACGGGATGTTGGCTCCGTCGCGGGCACCGTCCTGGCCGTAGTTCTCGTCCCACGAGAGGCCGTGGGCGACCTTGGTCTCGTAGCTCCCGGCCGGCAGCGTGGTGGCGAACGTGTAGGTGCCGTCGCCGTCGAGGTCCTTCAGCCAGCTGCGCATGCAGCCCGGCGACCAGTCGGCCGGGCAGCCGAGCTCGGACTGGAAGCTGCCCGCGAGCGTGGCGATCGGCCCGTTGGCGTCGGTGGTGATCCAGTGCGAGGCGTGGTCGTAGAAGAAGGTCACGTCACGGGCCGCGGTCAGGTTCAACGGGATGTCGCCGCCTCCGCGCGCTCCGCCGGCGCCGTAGTTCTCGTCCCACGTGCCGTTGATCGCCGCCTTGTAGGCGTAGCTGCCCGCGGGCAGGGGGACGGTCCGGCGCCAGACCAGGTCGTCGGCGTTCAGCGACATCTGCGCCTCCGCGCAGCCCGGCTGCCAGTCGCCGGGGCAGCCGATCTCGCTGTTGTGGCTGCCGGGCATCGACACCGCGGCCGGCTGGTCGACGGGTCCGCCGCCCCCGCCCCCGCCCGGCGTCGGCTCCGACTCCGGGTCTCCGACGGTGGCGTACGACGACGCGACCGACAGGTGACCGCTGGTGTCGCGGAGCACCGCGCGGTACTCGAGCAGGGTGCCCTTCGGCAGCGCGCTGACGTCGTGGAAGACCCGGTAGGGCGCGTTGTCGTCGGTGCCGAGCGCGGTCCACTCCGTCGCCCCGACGGGGCGCCACGCGACGGTGACCTGGTTGAAGCCACCGTCGGGGACGCCGACGGTGATCGGCGAGCGGCCGCCGACGGTGCCGCCGGCCGACGGCTTCTCGAGGTGGATGGCGGGCGCCGACCCCCGGCTCGGGATCCGGCGGTCCGCGCGCCACACCACCGCCGACAGGGGCGGCACGGTGATCGTGGTGCGGGCCTCCTCGTCGGTGCGCAGGGTCGCGCCGCCGGACGGCCAGACGCGCGTGAACGAGCTGCGGGGCACCTCCGTCGCGACGGTCACCGTCTTCGCCGTGGTCGCGTTGTTGAGGGCGACGAGGAGCTCACGCCGCTCCCCCGCATCGATCCGGCTGAAGGCGTAGATCCCCGCGCTGTTGGACGCGTAGCGGTGCAGCTGGGCGCCGTCGGCCAGGGCGGGATAGGTCTTCCGCAGCCGCGCGAGGTCGCGGATCGTCCGGTAGATCGGGTGCCGGGTGTCGTAGTTCGCGTCGGCGGTGGTGGCGTCGGTGCCGATCAGGTCGTTGTCGTTGTAGCTGTCGACCCGACTCGGGAACATGTCCTCCCGGGCGTCCTTGTCGCCGCCGTCGCCGACGAAGCCCTGCTCGTCGCCGTAGTAGACGACCGGCTGACCGCGGGTGAGGTACATCAGCGCGTGCGCCAGCCGGTCTCTCTCGAGCACCGCGTCGGTGCCCTTGAGGAAGGTGCCGATCCGGCCCATGTCGTGGTTGCCCAGGAAGGTCGGCGAGGCGTAGGCGTTGGAGTCGGCGTCGGTGTACCAGTCGTCGGCGGCGAAGAAGTCGCGCAGCCGCGTGGTGGCGTTGCCCTTGGCGAAGCCGGTGCCCACGTCCTGGAACCCGAAGTCGAGCGTCGCGTCGAGGCGACCAGCGGTGCTGAACGTCGAGAGGTACGCCGGGTTGGCGTCGTACACCTCGCCGAAGGCGAAGAAGTCGCGGTTGCCGATCGAGGCCGCGTGCTCGCGGATGGCCGGTGCGAACTGCTGCCAGAACTCGAGGTTGACGTGCTTGGCGGTGTCGATGCGGAAGCCGTCGATGCCGAGGTCGACCCAGCTCTCGTAGATGTCGGTCATCCCGTCGACCACGTCGGGCTGCTCGGTGAAGAGGTCGTCGAGGCCGGAGAAGTCGCCGTACGTCGAGGACTCGCCGGCGAAGGTCGAGTCGCCGCGGTTGTGGTAATTCGTCGGGTCGTTGAGCCAGGCCGGCACCTTGACGGTGCGGTCCGCGTCGTCGCGGAAGACCGGGGTGTAGGGGAAGGAGGTCGCCGCGTCGAGCTGCGGGAAGGTGTCGCCGCCGGCGAAGTCGCGGTCGTCGAAGGGCTGTCCGGAGGCGTCCCGGAACGGCTCGGCGTCCTTGGCGACGTAGGTGTACTGACCCTCCCGGTAGCCGATGACGTCGGCGGTGTGGTTGGTGATGATGTCGAAGAAGACCTTGATGCCCCGACGGTGTGCCTTGTCGATGAACGCCTCGAGCTCGGCGTTGGTGCCGAAGTGCGGGTCGATGCGCGTGAAGTCGGTGACCCAGTAACCGTGGTAGCCGGCGCTGGCACCCGCGCCGGTGCCCTGGACGGGACGGTTCTTGAAGCTCGGGGTGAGCCAGATGGCGGTCGTGCCGAGCCCGGCGATGTAGTCGAGCCGGTCGGAGAGGCCCTGGACGTCGCCGCCGTGGAAGAAGCCCTTGTCGGTCGGGTCGAGGCCGGTGGCCATCCGGTCGCCGGTGAGGCCGCCGCTGTCGTTGGTCGGGTCGCCGTTGGCGAAGCGGTCGGCCATCACGAAGTAGAAGTTCTCGCGCGTCAGCGGCGCACGCAGCGAGGTGGTGGCCAGCCGCCGGTCGGCCGCGGTGGGCCGGGGCGAGGGCAGCTCGGCCGGGGCGACGGCGACCCGGTGGGTGGTGTCGTCGTAGGAGAAGCGCAGCCGGGCAGGCTGCTGGAGGACCAGCGGGATGTTGGCCCCGCCCGCCGTGCCACCGGCGCCGTAGTTCTCGTCCCAGGAGCCGTTGATCGTCACCTTGAGCTCGTACGACCCCGCGGGGACGTCGGCGACGAGGGCCCAGGTGCCGTCGTCCTGCCGTGCCAGCCCGGACTGCGGGCAGTCGGGCGCCCAGTCGGACGCGCAGCCCACCTCGCTCTGGAGGCTGCCGACGAGGGTGACGCTGGCCGGTGGGGTCTCGCGGTGGTCGGCGCGCGCGGGGCCGAGGGGTGCCAGCGAGGCCAGGAGGCTGACCAGCCCGGTCAGGGCGAGGAGCGGACGACGGGCGGGGCGAGGGGTGCGGCGCACAGGGACTCCCGAGAGGTGGGCCGAGGAATGTGGCGTCGATCACAGTAAGGGCCGTGCGAGAAGGCTTGCAATGGCTGCAAGAACTTTCAACGCGGCTTCACTACACTCCGGCCCGGGACAGGGGAGGTGCGGTGGGGACCGACGGGGCGAGCACGCTCGGGACGCTGCTGCGCGCCCTCCGCGAGTCGGCGGGCCTCTCGCAGGAGGAGCTGGCCGAGCGCGCGGGGTTGAGCCCGCACGCGATCAGCGCGCTCGAGCGCGGCACCCGCACCCGGCCCTACCCCCACACGCTGCGCTCGCTCGCCGGCGCGCTCGACCTCGACGAGGACCAGCGGGCGCGGCTGCTGGCCGCGGTGCCCGCGCGGTCCGCCCGCCCGTCGTCCGACCCGGCGCCCAGCCGCGCCCCGCGTGACCTGCCGACGCCCGCCACGCCGCTGGTCGGCCGCGACGACGACGTCGCGCGCGTCGCCGACCTGCTCCGGGCGAGCCGGCTGGTGACCCTCAGCGGGCTCGGGGGCGTGGGCAAGACCCGGCTGGCCCTGGCCGCGGCCGCGGAGGTGCGCCGGCGCTACGCCGACGGCGTACGCCTCGTGGAGCTCGCGCCGCTGCTCGAGGCGGACCAGGTGCTCCCGGCGATCGCGGACGCGGTCGACGCCCCTCGCGACCCGGCCCGTTCCGTGGCGGACGACGTCGCCGAGCAGCTGCGCGGGCAGCACCTGCTGCTCGTGCTCGACAACGCCGAGCACGTCCTGGACGCAGCGCCCGAGGTGGCCGCACTCGTCGAGGCGCTCCCCGACCTCACCGTGCTCACCACCAGCCGGGCGCCACTGAAGGTCCGCGGCGAGACCGAGTACGCCGTCGAGCCGCTCGAGGTGCACGACCTCCCGGACGGGTCGCCCTCGCCCGCGGCGCGCCTGCTGCTCGACCGGGCCCAGCGGGTCGCCCCCGGGTGGGGCGCCGACCCGGCCGAGGCGGCGGCCGTCGCCGCGACCTGCGAGCGGCTGGCGGGGCTCCCGCTGGCCCTCGAGCTCGCCGCCGCGCGCTCGCGCCTGCTCGACCCTGCCGCCCTGCTGGAGCGGCTCGACACCGCGCTCCAGGCCGGTCCGCGCGACCTGCCGCCCCGCCAGCGCACGATCCGCGCCACGCTGGACTGGAGCAACGGGCTGCTCGACGAGGACGGGCGACGGCTGCTGCGGCTGATGGGCGTCTTCGTCGGCGGCACCACCCTCGCCGACCTCGAGTCGGTGGCCGCGCGCGCCGGCGCCGGACCCGCCGATGTGGTGACCAGCCTCGAGTCGCTGGTCGAGCACTCCCTCGTCGTCGCAGAGCCCTCGGGCCGGCTCCGCCTGCTCGAGCCGGTGGCGCAGTACGCCCGCGGCCTGCTGCGCGAGTCGGGCGAGTGGGACGACGCCGCGCGCGCCCACGCCCAGCACTACCTGGCGGTGGCCACGGAGAACAGCTCGAGCTACAAGTACGGCGGGCAGGTCGAGGCGCTGGGCCGCATCGACCTCGAGCACGCCAACCTCACCGCGGCGGCCGAGCGCTCGCTGGCCCAGCACGACGTCGAGACGCCGGCGTGGATGGCGTGGGAGCTGTGGCTCTACTGGTGGCTCCGCGGGCACCACGACCACGGTCGGCGCTTCGCCGAGGGCGTGCTCCAGCACAGCGACCGGCTCCCCGCGCAGGCGCACGGCCGTGCGGCGCTGGCGGCGGCGACGATGGCCTTCGCGATGGACGACGTCGCGGCCGCCGGCGGGTGGTGGGCGCGCGCCCACGAGCACGCCGGGGACGACCTGGTGACGCTGTCCAACGCGGTCGCGGGCAACGGCCTGGTCGCGCTGGTGGTCGGTGACCTGGCCGCCGCCCGCGCGTCGTTCGAGGAGGCGATCGTGCACGCGGAGGAGGCGGGCGCCGAGGTCGAGTGGACCTGGGCGCTGGCCCACATCTGGCTCGGCACCGTCGCGCTGCTCGGCGGCGACGCCGACGAGGCAGTCCGGTGGGTCGAGGCGGGGCTGGGGTCGGCCCGGCGTCGCGAGGACCGCCTGACGTCGTACATCGCGCTCTACAACCTCTTCCAGGTCGAGATGAGCCGCGGCGACCACGCGGCGGCGCGACGCCACCTCGAGGAGGGCACCCGGCTCTCGCTCGAGACCGGCGACCAGGCCAACCTCGCCTACCTGCTCGACGCGGGCGCGGTGCTCGCGGCGGCCGCCGGGCAGCACGCCCGGGTGCCGCTCCTGCTGGGCGCGGCCCAGGCGATCCGCGAGGCCCTCGGCGCCCGTGGCTACGGCTACTACCGACCCGATCCGCACGCGATCGAGGACGCCGCGACCGACGCGCGCACCCACCTCGGGCAGGACCGCTACGACGACGCCCTCGACACCGGCCGCGGGTTCCGCGCCGACGAGGCGGCCGCCCTCCTGCGGGCGACGCCCGCGGACGCCTGACTCGCACACCACCCGTACACCTGCTCCTGTCCGTGGTGTGCGGACCCGTGCGATCCGAGGGTGGTGCCACGGCACACGACCGTGCCGCCCCGACCGAGGAGCCGCCATGAGCACGACCTACGACCCGACCACGACCGGCGCCGGGAGCAGCGCCGAGCGCAGCGCCCCGACCAGGCCCACCGGACGGGGCTGGGTGCTGGCCGGCACCGCCGCCGGCGTCCTCGGCCTGGTCGGCGGCATCTCCAGCGGGATGGTCGACGCGGTCTACGACCCCGACGTGTCGGGCGACCCCGCGGCCATCACCGACCGCCTCGCCGACAAGCTGCCCGAGATCCTCGTCTTCCACACCGCCACCATGGTGTCCTGCGTCCTGCTCGTGCTCTTCGCGGCCGGCCTGCACCGCCAGCTCCGGCGCCTCACCGGCCCCGACAGCCTGCTGCCCGGCGTGGCCGCGGCCGGCCTCGGGCTGGTCGCCGTCGCCCAGCTGCTCGGCGCCGGCCTCACGACCGAGTTCGCGTTCGCGCTGGCCGAGGACCCCGGGCTGGTGCTGCCGGAGAGCGCGGCGTTCTTCAACCACTGGATCGGCACGATCCCGTGGCTCTGGGGTGGCGCCGGACTCGCCGGGCTGGCCCTGGCGCGGGCAGCCAAGCAGGGCGCGTACGCCCGGTGGCTGGGCATCACCAGCCTGGTGCTGGGCGGCGTGACCGCGCTGTTCCTCGTCAGCCCGCTGCAGTACATGGCGGGCATGACCGGCCCGGTGTGGCTGGTCGTCGTCTCGCTCGGCCTGCTGCGCCCCGCGCGCGAGGCCTGAGATGACCGCCGAGGGCCACCAGGGCCTGCGGGTCGTCCCCGGCACGGACGGCGACCGCGATGCCGGCTTCACGTCGTACGTCGCCGCGCGACGACCCGCGCTGCTGCGCTGGGCCCGGGCGGTGGCCGGCGACCCGCACACCGCCGAGGACCTCCTGCAGGCCTCGCTCGTGCGGGTCCTCCCCCACTGGGAGGGCCTGCGCGAGCAGGCGGCGGCCGACGCCTACGTGCGCCGCACCATCACCCGTCAGCACGTCAGCTGGCAGCGGCAGCCGTGGCGGCGCGACGAGCGGCCGACCGAGGTGCTGCCCGAGCCCGTCACGCACCGCGACGAGCCGCACGCCGAGGACGGGCTGTGGGGCCTCGTCCTCGGCCTGCCGGCCCAGCAGCGGGCCACGGTCGCGCTGCGGTTCTACGAAGGCCTCAGCGTTGCCGAGACCGCCGCGGTCCTCGGCTGCTCCACCGGCACCGTCAAGTCCAACACCAGCCGCGGCCTCGCCGCGCTCCGCCGCCGCGCCACCGACGTCGCGCTGGCCGGCTGACCCCGGATCCGTTCTCGAGAGGAACCCCATGACCACCCCCACGACCTGGCTGCCCGACGACTTCCGCCACCCGGCGCGCGTCGAGGTGCCCTTCGGCCACCACCTGCGCCCGATCAGCCCCGACGACACCGATCTCGACATGGTCGCCGTGATGGGGTCCCGCGACCGGCTGTGGAGCATCTACGGCGAGGCGTGGGGGTGGCCGCCCGCCGACATGACCCACGACGCCGACCGGGCCGACCTGGCCCGCCACGCCGCGGAGATGGAGACGCGCGAGTCCTACAACTACGCCCTGTTCGACACCGACGAGACCGCGCTGCTCGGCTGCGTCTACATCGACCCGCCCGAGAAGCCGGGCGCCGACGCCGAGATCTCCTGGTGGGTCGTGGACGAGTGCGTGGGCACCGAGCTCGAGCAGGCGCTGGACGAGCTGGTCCCGCGGTGGATCGCCGAGTCGTGGCCGCTCGCCCGGCCCCGCTACGTCGGCCGCGACCTGTCCTGGGCGGAGTGGCTGGCGCTCCCCGACCTCCCGAGGCCGGCCCGGTGATCCTCGCCGGCATCCCCCGGCCGAGGTCCGGGGAGGTCTCTGCACCTTCCCAGCCGGTTCTCAGGGCATCCACAGGGTCGCGGAGCACGCTCGGAGGCATGAGCGACGCACAGTTCCCCCAGCACGGCGGCAGCCAGGCGCCCCAGCCGGGCAGCCCGGACCCCTACCAGCACGCCACCACCGCGTGGCCCGGTGGCGGGTCCGGCGGGGGCACCGGGACCGAGGAGCGGCCGGCGCCGCGCCGACGGCGTACGGGCCTCGCGGCGGCGGTCGTCGCCACGTCCCTCCTCGTGGGTGGCGGCGCCGGGCTGGGAGGGGCGGCCCTCTGGGACGCCACCCACGAGGACCCCGCGAGCAGCGCGAGCACCCAGGGACCGACGACCTCCACCGTCAGCCAGACGCAGGCACCCGCCGCGGACGGCTCGGTCGAGTCGGTGGCCCAGAAGGTGCTGCCCAGCGTCGTGAAGATCGACGTCACCGGCAGCCAGGGCAGCGCGTCCGGATCCGGGATCATCCTGACCGCCGACGGCACCATCCTCACCAACAACCACGTGGTCGAGATGGCCGAGGACGGCGGCTCGCTGAAGGTCTCCTTCGACGACGGCTCCAGCGCCGACGCCGAGATCCTCGGGACCGACCCGCTCACCGACACCGCCGTGATCAAGGCCCAGGACGTCTCGGACCTCACGCCCGCGACCATCGGCAAGTCCGCCAACCTGGGCGTGGGCGAGGGCGTCGTCGCCATCGGCTCCCCGTTCGGCCTCGACGCGACCGTGACCAGCGGCATCGTCAGCGCGCTCAACCGCCCGGTCAACGTCGGCTCCGACGACCAGGGCAACTCCACGACGTACCCCGCCATCCAGACCGACGCGGCGATCAACCCCGGCAACTCCGGCGGCCCGCTGGTCGACATGACCGGCGCCGTGATCGGCATCAACTCCTCGATCCGCACCGCCGCGTCGCAGTCGCCGTACGGCTCCTCGAGCGAGTCCGGCTCGATCGGCCTCGGCTTCGCCATCCCGATCGACGAGGTGATGCCGATCGTCGACCAGATGGCCCAGGGCGAGACGCCCACCCACGCCCGCCTCGGCATCACGGTCGGCAACCCGCAGTCGGGTGACGACGCCGGCGCCGTCGTGCGGGAGGTGACCTCCGGGTCGACCGCCGACAAGGCCGGACTGGCCTCGGGCAGCGTCATCACCAAGATCGACGACCAGCGCATCACCGACGCCGACTCGCTCGTCGCGACCATCCGCTCCTACCGCCCCGGCGACTCGGTGACCGTCACCTGGACCAGCAACGGCGAGGAGCAGAGCGCTGACCTCGTGCTCGACAGCGACGCCACCAGCAGCACCAGCTGACCGACCCCGTCGCCCGGATTCGGCCGGCCGCGCCATGATGGTGCGGCCGGCCCTTTCCTACCGAGGAGTCACATGCAGCTCGAGCTCAGTCCCGAGGACGCGGAGTTCCGTGACCGGATGCGGGAGTTCTTCACCACCAAGGTCCCCCAGGAGATCCGCGAGACCGTGCTGGATGGGCGGCACCTCACCCGGGACCAGATCGTCGAGGCGCAGCGCACCCTCAACGCCGAGGGGCTCGCGGTCCCGCACTGGCCGGTCGAGTGGGGCGGGCAGGACTGGACGGAGCTCCAGCGACACCTGTGGCACGAGGAGATGCAGCGCGCCGGGGTGCCGATCCCGTTGGCGTTCAACGCCTCGATGATCGGCCCGGTGCTTGCGCACTTCGGCACGCAGGAGCAGAAGGAGCGCTTCCTCCCGGCCACGGCCAACCTCGACATCTGGTGGTCGCAGGGCTTCTCGGAGCCCGACGCCGGGTCCGACCTCGCCGGCCTGCGGACCAGCGCGGTCCGCGACGGCGACGACTGGGTCGTCAACGGGCAGAAGACGTGGACCACCCTCGGACAGCACGGCGACTGGATCTTCACCCTCGTGCGCACCGACCCGGAGGTGAAGAAGCAGGCCGGCATCTCGCTGCTCCTCATCGACATGACCACGCCCGGCGTCGAGGTGCGTCCGATCGAGCTCATCGACGGCGGCCACGAGGTCAACGAGGTGTGGTTCACCGACGTGCGCGTGCCCGGCGACCTGCTGGTCGGCGAGCTCAACGGCGGGTGGACCATCGCCAAGTTCCTCCTCGGCAACGAGCGGGTCGGCGTGGCTCCGGTCGGGGCCACCAAGCGGGCGCTGTCGGCGCTCAAGGCCAACGCCGGGCCGCTGCTCGACGACCCGCTGGTCCGCGCACGCATCGCCGAGCTGGAGAACGACCTGCTCGCGCTCGAGCTCACCGCGCTGCGCGTGGTCGCGCACTCCTCCGACGGCGCCCCGCACCCGGCCTCGTCGGTGCTCAAGCTGCGTGGCACCGAGCTCCAGCAGGCGGTGAGCGAGCTCGCCCTCGACCTCGCCGGCCCGGCTTCGCTGGCCGCTCGTGCCGGCGACGACTCGCCCCAGGCCGGCTGGGCTCGACGCGCCGCACCGACCTACCTCAACCTCCGCAAGGCCTCGATCTACGGCGGGTCCAACGAGATCCAGCGCCAGATCATCAGCCGCACGATCCTGGGACTCTGAGGAGCCGACGATGGACTTCACGCACGACGACGAGCAGCAGGCACTCCGCGAGGCGGTCCGCGGCCTGCTCGCGACGACGTACGCCGACCACGAGGCGCGGCGCCGCACCGTCGCCGCCGACCCCGGCTTCGACGAGGCCTTGTGGGGCCGGCTGGCCGAGATGGGCGTGCTGGGCCTGCCGTTCAGCGAGGACGACGGCGGCGTGGGCGCCGGTCCGGTCGAGATCGGCATCGTGTGCCAGGAGCTGGGGCGGGTGCTGGCGCCGGAGCCCTACCTCGCCAGCGTCGTGCACGCCGGTGGGCTGGTGGCCGCGGTCGGCACCGCGTCGCAGAAGGCCGACCTGCTGGGCAGGCTCAGTGCCGGTGAGCTCGTCCTCGCCGCGGCCGACACCTCCCCCGGCGCGCGCTGGGCGTCCGGCACCGAGGGCGTGCGCGCCTCGGCCGCCGGCGACGCGTGGACACTCGACGGCGTGGCCGACCCCGTCGTCGGCGGCACCCGCGCCGACCACCTCGTGGTCACGGCGGCGCTCCCCGACGGCGGCACCGGCGTCTTCCTCGTCTCTGGCGACGACGTCGAGCGCACCGACTACGTCACGGCCGACCTGACCCGCGCGGCCACCGTCCGCCTCGAGGGCACGACCGCGACCCCGCTGGGCGAGCCCGGCCGCGACCTCGGTGCGAGCATCGCGACCATCAGCGACCTGACCCGCATCATGGGCGCCAACCAGGCGCTCGGCGTGATGCAGAGCCAGGTGCGGGCGACGACCGACTACCTGAAGAGCCGCAAGCAGTTCGGCGTCACGCTCAACACCTTCCAGGCCCTCAACTTCCGGGCGGCCGACATGTACGTCTCGCTGGAGATGGCACAGAGCATGGTCGACTGGGCCACGATGACGATCGCCCTCGGTGACCCCGACGCGGTGGCCGACGCCGCCGACCGGGTCGGCCTCACGATCAGCCGCACCGGGCGCCACATCGGCCAGGAGGCGATCCAGCTGCACGGCGGCATCGGCATGACCGCGGAGTACGCCGTCGGCGTCGGCACCGCCCACCTCGAGGTCCTCGAGCAGTGGCTCGGCAACGGCGGACACCACCTCGGCCGTCTCGCCGCCCGCGTCGACGACCACGACCTGGTGGAGGCGCTGGGCTGATGGACCTCTCGCTCACCGAGGACCAGCAGGCCTTCCGGGCGCTGGCGCGCGACTTCCTCGAGCGCGAGGCCGTCCCGCACCGGATGCAGTGGGACCACGACGAGTCCGTCGACCTCGCGATCGTGCCGAGGATGGCCGAGCTCGGCTTCTTCGGGCTGACCATCCCGGAGCACTACGGCGGCGTCGGCGGCGACTACGTCACCTACTCCCTCGCCATGGAGGAACTCGGCCGCGCCGACTCCGCGCTGCGCGGCATCGTCTCGGTCAGCAGCGGGCTGGTCGGCAAGTCGATCCTCGTCCACGGCACCGAGGAGCAGAAGCAGGAGTGGCTGCCGCAGCTCGCGGCAGCCACGAAGCTCGGCTGCTTCGGCCTCACCGAGCCCGGCACCGGCTCCGACGCCGGCAACCTCACCTCGCGGGCGACCCGCGACGGGTCGGACTGGGTGGTCACCGGGCAGAAGCTCTTCATCACCAACGGCACCTGGGCCGACGTCGCGCTCGTCTTCGCACGCACCAGCGACGACGGCCCGCGCGGCGTGACGGCGTTCCTGGTGCCGACCGACAGCCCCGGCTTCGAGGCACGCGAGGTCCGCGGCAAGCTGGGGCTGCGCGGCCAGGCGACCGCCGAGCTGTTCCTCACCGACGTACGCGTCCCGGATGGCGCGCGGCTCGGCGAGGTCGGCCAGGGCTTCAAGATCGCGATGGGCACGCTCGACAAGGGCCGGCTGGCGGTCGCCTCGGGCTGCGTCGGGATCGTGCAGGGCTGCCTCGAGGCGTCGGTGGCGTACGCCACCCAGCGCACGCAGTTCGGCAAGCCCATCGCGTCCTTCCAGCTCGTGCAGGACCTGATCGCCGACATGTCGGTCGACGCCGACGCCGCCCGCCTGCTCGCCTGGCGGTGCGCCGACCTGATCGACCGCGGCGAGCCCTACGGCGTGGCCGCTTCCAAGGCCAAGCTCTTCGCCTCGGAGGCCGCGGTCCGCGCCGCCAACAACGCCGTCCAGGTGCACGGCGGCGCCGGCTACGTCGACGACTTCCCGGTGGCGAAGTACCTCCGCGACGCCCGCGTGATGACGCTCTACGAAGGCACCTCCCAGATCCAGAAGCTGCTCATCGGCCGCGCGGAGACGGGCGTCAGCGCCTTCACCTGACCGGCGTCAGCGAGAAGTCTGCGAGCTCCGCCGGAACAGCTCGACCAGCAGGTGGGCGTAGCCCACGGTGTCGTCGATCGCCTTGTGGGTGTGCTCGACGTCGCCGAACCACTCGCTGGGGAGCGTGTCGACGTCGACCAGCCCGGCGGACGCACCGGTGACGGCCGCTGCGTAGCTCCTGAGGCACAGGCCGCCGCCGACGAACAGCCGGTCGTCCTCGTGGTGGCCCTGCCGGATGCCGTAGGGGGTGAAGCGCCGCAGGTAGTGGTCCATCCAGATGCCGTCCAGGGCCAGCGGGAAGGCAGCGAACATGCGCGGCCACGGCAGCTCGCGGATCCACGCGACGTAGCGCTCCATCACCTGCACGACGGGCTCGGGGTCGGCGGTCGCAGCCGCCCAGGCGTCGGGCTGGGTGGCGAACCACTCCATCGTCCTCGCGTCCGGGGCCGTGCCCGGCAGCGGCTCGAGCACGGCCTCGAACCGCCCGTGCTCGGTGCCGTCCGCGGCCACCGCGACCGAGGCGAAGGAGCGCATGGAGTTGATGCCGGGCCACGGGCCGTCGAGCTCGACGTCCGTCACGACGTAGGTCCAGGGGTCGGGAGGCGTCGGGATCACGCGCGCCAGTATGGCGGCGGGACCCGCTCAGATGTCCTCGGGGAACATCTGGATCGCTCCCGACGGGCACTCGGCGACGCAGAGCCCGCACCCCTTGCAGTAGTCGAGGTCGATCAGGTACTTCTCCCCGGGGCCGAGCTTGATCACCGCGTTGTCGGGGCACACGCCGTAGCAGTTGTCGCACTCGAAGCAGTTGCCGCACGACAGGCAGCGCCTGGCCTCCATCAGGGCCGTCGTCTCGTCGTGGCCGAGCACCACCTCGTCGAAGGTCGACTCGCGGCGGGCACGGTCCAGCACGGGCCGGTGGGCACGGGGCGCGTCGGAGTAGTACCAGGTGTTGAGGGTGTCGAAGGTCGCCAGCGCCGGACGTACGCCGGGCTCCGGCGCCTCGGCGCACAGCCAGGCGTCGATGTGGCGGGCCGCCCGCTTGCCATGCCCGACGGCGACCGTGACCGACCGCTCGTACGGCACCATGTCGCCGCCGGCGAAGACACCGGGGCAACCGGTCATCAGGTCCTCCGCGACCGAGACCACCCCGTCCTCGACGACCAGCCCGGGCACCCCGTCGAGCAGGCCCAGGTCCGTCTCCTGCCCCAGCGCGAGGACCAGCGAGTCGGCGTCCAGCTCCTCGAGCTCGCCGGTGGGCTGGGGGAAGCCGGCCTCGTCGAGCTCCATCCGCTCCACGGTGAGCGTGCCCGACCCGACCTGCGTGATGGTGGACAACCACTTGAAGAGCACGCCCTCGTCCTCGGCCTCGCGCAGCTCCGACTCGTGGGCCGGCATCCGGTCGCGGGTGCGTCGGTAGACCACGATCGCCTCGGCGGCGCCCAGCCGCCGGGCCGTGCGGGCCGCGTCCATGGCGGTGTTGCCGCCGCCGTAGACGGCCACGCGACGGCCGAGCAGCGGCTTCTCCCCCGCCTCGAGGTCGCGGAGCATCGTGACGGCGTCGAGGACGTGCGCCGCCGACCCTGCGGGGATGTAGGCCCGCTTGCCCAGCTGGGCGCCGACGGCGAGGAAGACCGCGTCGTAGTCCTGTCGGATCGACTCCAGGTCGGTGACCTTGGCGTCCAGCTCCAGGACGACGCCGAGGTCGAGGATGCGCTGCACCTCGGCGTCGAGGACGTCGCGCGAGAGCCGGTAGCGCGGGATGCCGAACCGCATCATCCCGCCGGCCATCGGGCCGGCCTCCTTGATCGTGACGGCGTGCCCGCGGCGCGCCAGGTGGTAGGCCGCCGACAGGCCCGACGGTCCGGCGCCGACGACCAGGACCTTCCGTCCGGTCGGGGGCACCTCGACGGAGATGGTCCAGCCCTGCCGGATGGCCTCGTCCCCGACGAACCGCTCCACCGAGTTGATCCCGACCGCTTCGTCGAGCTGCCCGCGGTTGCAGGCGGTCTCGCACGGGTGGTAGCAGACCCGGCCCATGACGGCCGGGAACGGGTTGTCGTCCATGATCCGGCGCCACGCGCGCTCGTAGCCGGCACCGCCCTCCTCGGCCTCGTAGAGCCAGGCCTGGACGTTCTCACCGGCCGGGCAGGAGTCGTTGCAGGGCGGCATCCGGTTGGTGTAGACGGCGCGCTCGGTGCGCCACGAGCCGGTCTTGTTGGCCCGGCTGGTGCCGACGTCGAGGGTGATCGCGAACGGCTTGTCCATCACTCGTCCCCTTCCGGGAGCAGGCCGAACCGGGCGATGTTGCGGTCGGCCCTCGCCTGCAGGCGCGCCACGAGGTCCGGGCGCGGAGGGTCGCCGAAGAGGTGTGCGAAGCGCCGCTGGGGACGGAGGTACTCCTCGACGGGGACCTGGGCGCGGATCCTGGACACCTCGGTGACGGTCCCGCCCTCCGCCTCGAAGACGGGGAAGAGACCGGTCTCCTTCGAGAGCCGCGCGAGCCGGACCGTGTCCGCCGAGTCCGCGCCCCAGCCGAGCGGGCAGGGCACGAAGACGTGGAGGTAGCGCGCGCCGCGGAAGGTCATCGCCTTCTCCACCTTGTACTCCAGGTCCCGCAGCTCGGCGACGGTCGCGGTGGCGACGTAGGGGATCTCGTGGGCCATCGCGATCAACGGCACGTTCTTGCCCTGCCCGAAGACGTTGCCCGGGTGGTCGCCGAGTGCCTTGGTGGTGGCCGTGGTCGCCGCGGGTGGCGTGGCGCCCGAGCGCTGCACGCCGGTGTTCATGTAGCCCTCGTTGTCGTAGCAGACGAAGAGCACGTCGTCATTGCGCTCGAACATCCCCGACAGCGTGCCGAAGCCGATGTCGACCGTGCCGCCGTCGCCGGCCTGGCCGACCACCCGGATGTCCTCTCGCCCCTGGGCGCGCAGCGCCGCGGCGACGCCTGCCGCGACCGCCGGGCCGTTGCCGAAGAGGGAGTGCAGCCAGGGCAGCTGCCACGACGACTCGGGGTACGGCGTGGAGAACACCTCGAGGCAGCCGGTGGAGTTCACCGCGACGAGCTTCCCCGCAGTGGCGCGCATCGCGGCGTCGAGCACGTAGCGCGCACCCAGCGCCTCCCCGCAGCCGCGGCAGGCCCGGTGGCCCGACGTGATCGAGTTGGAGCGGCCGGTGCGGGCCTGCACCGAGCGCTGCTCGGGGTCGAGCAGGCGGTTGCCCGCGACGAAGGTGCCCGTCTGGTAGAGCTTGATCTCCTGGAACGCCATCACGCCCCTCCTACTCGTAGGCCCCGGACGCGACCGTGCCGAGGGCGCGCAGCATGTTCTCCGCGTGGGGACCCGGCCGCTCGCCGTGGCGGGCTCGCTCGAGCTCGCGCTGCACGAGCTCGTGGTCCAGGTCGAGGAAGTGCAGGCGGCCCGCGTCGACGCGCCCCGCGAGCACGTCGTCGAGCAGCCCCCGCAGGGACGCGCGGGTGATCGGTCGGCCGCCCAGGCCGGCCACGACGTCGTACACCTCGACGGGCAGGCTGCGGGTGGCGTCGCGGACGTTCTGGCCCACGATGCCCCCCGCGCCCACCGCGAACGCCTTCTCCACCACGACCACCCGCCGGGCACCCGCCAGCGCGGCGCGCACCTCCGCCACCGGCCACGGGCGGAAGCAGGTGATCCCCAGTGCCCCGATGCGGTGGCCCTCCTCGCGCATCGTGTCGACGACCTCCTCGATCGTGCCGAGCACCGAGCCGAGGGCGACGACGACGGTCTCCGCGTCGTCCACGCGGTAGGGCTTCAGCAGGCCGCCGGACGACCGGCCGAAGGCCGTGCGGAAGTCGTCGGCGATCGCCGGGACCTCGTCGAGGGCGGCCATCTGCTTGACGTGCATCAGGTACTTCACCTCCGCGAAGGCCTCGGGCCCGACCATCGCGCCGATCGTCACCGGGTCCTCGGGGTCCAGGGCCTGCTGGGGGACGAAGCGGGGCAGGAACGCGTCGACCTGCTCCTGGTCGGGGAGGTCCACCTCCTCGAAGGCGTGCGTGAGGACGAACCCGTCCATGCACACCATCACCGGCACCGACAGCGACTCGGCGAGGCGGTAGGCCTGGAGGTGCAGGTCGACGGCCTCCTGGTTGGAGTCGGCGTAGAGCTGGATCCAGCCGGAGTCGCGCATCGCCATGGCGTCGGAGTGGTCGTTCCAGATGTTGATCGGCGCGCCGATCGCGCGGTTGGCGACCGTCATCACGATCGGCAGGCCGAGACCGGAGGCGTTGAACAGCGCCTCCGCCATGAACAGCAGCCCCTGGCTCGACGTCGCCGTGTAGGTCCGGGCGCCGGCACCCGCCGCGCCGATGCAGGCCGACATGGCGCCGAACTCGGACTCGACCATGAGGTACTCGCAGCCCAGGAGCTCGCCGGTCCGGACGCGGTCGGACAGCGACTCCACGATGTGGGTCTGCGGGGAGATCGGGTACGCCGCGATGACCTGCGGGCGGCACAGCGTCACCGCGCGCGCCACGGCCTGGGACCCCTCAACCTGACGGAGCATCTGCGGACCTCCTCACGGACCGGCGTACGTGCTCGTGGGCGGCCTCGGCCGCCCGGACGTTGCCCTCGCCCAGCAGGCCCGGGAACCGCTCGCGCACGGCATCGGCGACGGCCTCCAGCGAGACCTGCCCGGTGAGCGCGGCGAAGGCCCCGAGCAGCGGCACGTTGGGCACCGGACGTCCCACGTGCTCCCGCGCGATCTCGGTGGCCGGCACGGTGACCACGTGGTCGGGCGCGAGGCGCCCGGCGAGCTCGCCCAGGCCGAGGGACTCGAGCGTGGACGACGTGTTGAGCACCAGGTAGCCGTCCGCACCCAGACCGGCGAAGAGGTCGACCTGGTGGAGCAGCGTGGGGTCCTGGACGACCAGCGCGTCGGGGTGGGTGATCGGCTCACGCAGCCGGATCGGCCGGGTGTCGATCCGACAGAAGGCGACCACGGGCGCACCGGTCCGCTCGGAGCCGAACGTCGGGAACGCCTGCGCGTGCCGGCCCTCGTCGAAGGCCGCCACCGAGAGCAGCTCGGCGGCGGTCACGGCCCCTTGGCCGCCCCTGCCATGGATGCGTACGGCAAACACGGTGCCTCCTCCGTCTCCCGGAGGTTAGGCCGCGCACCGGCCCGCCGGTCAGGGCCGTTGGACCCGACCTGCGAGGACCATGCGCAGGGCCGCTAGCCGAGCCTCTTCTGGAAGTCCCCGAGCCGCGCGACGGGCCGGAAGCCCAGCGCCTCGTTGACGCCGACCATGTGGGTGTTGACCTCGGCGTTGTACGTCGTCACCCGGGCCACGTCGGGGCGCTCGGACTGGACCAGCCGGAGGTTGGCGACCTTGACCGCCACGCCGAGCCGGTGGCCGCGGTGGGCAGGGGCGACGAGGGTGCCCCACTGGTAGGCGCGGCCGGGCTCGTGGATCGTGGTGGCGAGGTCGGAGTACGCCACCACCTCCCCGTCGGCGTCGAGCGCGACCGTGTTGAGCTTCGTCCGCCCCTGCCGCTCGAGCAGCGCCTCCTGCTCGCGCACCGCGTCGGTGCTCACGGCCTCCTGCTCCATGTCGAGGTCGCCCATCGGCGCCTCGGTCACGAGCGTGGAGGTGAGCCGGGCCCAGCCCTCCAGCAGCTCGTCGGGCACCGGTCCCGACCACGACCGCAGCGTGTACGCCGCGTGGGCGCCGGCAGCCTCGTCCGCCAGCCGGGCGAGCACCGCGGCCGGCACCGGCATCGCGAGCTCCCGCTGCACCTCCGACAGCGCGAGGTCGAAGCCCACCGCCCGGGCGAACTCGGGGCCCGGGGCGCCGGACCCGGCCGAGCCGGCGTCGTACGGCCAGGACGCGAGCCCGGTCACCACCCGCCGCCCGCGCGCCCTGGCCTCGGCCTCGAGCCGTGAGACGAGGGCCGTGCCGACGCCGCGTCGCCGGGCGGGCGGCAGGACGTGGACGTCGATCTCGGCCAGCTCGAGGTTGTCCAGCAGGGGCGTGCGCATCCAGCCGGCCCCGACCGTCGCGCCGTCGAGGACGGCCGACCAGCCGAGGCTGCGGGCGCGCGAGCCGGTGTCCTGCAGCATCGCCCGCACCTCCTCCAGCTGCCACGGCGTCGCCACCTCGCCGAGCTCGTGGCGCGCGGAGACGAGGTAGACGTGGTGCCAGGCGTCGAGCGCCGCGTCGTCGTGGGGGTCGAGCGGCCGGATCTCGAGCGTCATCGCGCGCGGCTCACCCGGCCCTCGTCCCACACCGGCCCGTCGGACTCGTAGACCTCGCCGTCGGCGCCGTAGACGAGGAACCGGTCGAACCCGCGGGCGAACCACCGGTCGTGGGTCACCGCGAGCACCGTCCCCTCGAAGGCCTCCAAGCCGGCCTCGAGCGCCTCGGCGGACTGCACGTCGAGGTTGTCGGTCGGCTCGTCGAGCAGCAGCAGCGTCGCGCCGGACAGCTCGAGCAGGAGGATCTGGAAGCGCGCCTGCTGGCCGCCGCTGAGCGACTCGAAGCGCTGCTCACCCGCATGCGCGAGCTCGTAGCGGTCGAGCACGCGGCTCGCGGCCTCGCGGCCCATGCCGTCGCGGTGGTCGTCGCCGCGGTGCAGGATCTCGAGCAGGGTCCGCCCGACCAGCTCGGGGTGCTCGTGCGTCTGCACGAACCACCCCGGCCGCACGCGCGCGCCGAGCTTGGCGTTGCCGGTGTGCAGCACCGGGGCGGGCGGGTCGCCCACCGGCTGGTGCTCGATGTCGGGGTCGCTGCCGCCGGCGGCCAGCAGCCGCAGGAAGTGCGACTTGCCGGAGCCGTTGGAGCCGAGCACGGCCACCCGCTCGCCGTACCAGACCTCGAGGTCGAACGGCCTCATCAGGTTGGTCAGCTCGAGGTCGGTGCAGACCACCGCTCGCTTGCCGGTGCGGCCGCCCTTGAGGCGCATCTTCACCTGCTGCTCGCGGGGTTGCTCGGTCGGCGGCCCCGCGTCCTCGAACTTCTTCAGCCGCGTCTGGGCGGCGCGGTACTGCGAGGACATGCCGTCGTTGTACTCGGACTTGATCTTGAGCCGGAGGACCAGCGCCTTGATCTTGGCGTGCTCCTCGTCCCAGCGGCGCCGCATCTCCTCGAGCCGCTCGAAGCGGTCGCTGCGGGCCTCGTGGTAGCTCGCGAAGCCGCCCGGGTGGGTCCACACCAGGTTGCCGGCGCTGCCGAGCTCGACGGTGACGATCCGGGTGGCGGTGTTGTTGAGCAGCTCGCGGTCGTGGCTGATGAACAGGATCGTCTTGGGCGACTCGCGGATCCGCTCCTCGAGCCAGATCTTGCCGGGCACGTCGAGGTAGTTGTCGGGCTCGTCGAGCAGCAGGACCTGGTCGGGACCGCGCAGGAGGTACTCCAGCACCAGCCGCTTCTGCTCGCCTCCCGACAGCGTGCTGAGCAGGCGGTGCCGCGCGCGGTCGAACGGCAGCCCCATCGACGCCGTCGTGCACACGTCCCAGGTGACCTCGATGTCGTAGCCGCCGGCATCGGCGTACTCCCCCAGCGCGGTGGCGTACGCCATCTGGGTGGCCTCGTCGTCGACGTCCATCAACCGGAGCTCGGCGGCGTCGACCGCGGTCGCGGCGCTGCGGACCCGCGGCGGGGCCACGCTGAGCAGCAGGTCGTGGACGGTCTCGTCACCACCGCCGTGGCCGACGAACTGCCGCATCACCCCGAGGCCGCCCGAGCGGGTCACCACGCCCGCGTGCGGCTGCAGGTCGCCGGTGACGATGCGCAGCAGCGTCGTCTTGCCGGCTCCGTTGGCGCCCACCAGCGCGACCTTCTGCCCGTCGCCGACGCGGAAGCTGACGTCGAGGAGCAGCACCCGCCCGTCCGGCAGCTCGTACGTCACACCTGCCACGTCCACATGTCCCACGCGGAGGATTGTCGCAAGCCGGCCAGCCCGGCGTCGCGTGGTTAACCGGCACTCGGCTGGACCCCGCCGGTCTAGACCGGCGTTAGGGTGCTGCTCATGGCTGAAACCACCTCGACCGAGCAGTCCGCCGTCCCCCGCTGGCGCATCATCGGCCCCGGGCTCGTCGTGGCGGCGACCGGTGTCGGGGCCGCCGACCTGGTGGCCACCCTCATCGCCGGGCAGAAGTTCGGCTACACCCTGCTGTGGTGCGTGGTCGTCGGCTGCGTCATGAAGATCGTGCTCGTCGAGGGCGCGGGCCGCTACTCCCTGTCCACCGGCAACACCATCTTCGAGGGCTGGCGCTCGCTCGGCGCGTGGACGACCTGGTACTTCGCGCCCTACATCGTCGTCTGGGGCTTCGTCTACGGCGCGGCGGCCATGGCCGGCACCGGGCTGGCCCTGCAGGGCCTGCTCGGCGGGCTCTCGACGACGTGGTGGGGCATCCTGTCCGGCCTCCTCGGCCTGCTGCTGGTGTGGACCGGCCGCTACAGCGTCTTCGAGAAGGTCCTGGCCGGACTCGTCGGCGTCATGTTCGTGACGATGGTCGGTGCCGCGCTGCTGACCCTGCCCAACCTCGGCGAGCTCTTGACCGGCCTCGCCCCCCGCATCCCCGACGGTGGCCTGGTCAACACCCTCGCGCTCGCCGGCGGCGTCGGCGGCACGATCACCCTCGCGGCGTACGGCTACTGGCTGCGCGAGAAGGGCTGGGACACCCCTCGCTACATGCGCGTGATGCGCATCGACAACACCGTCGCCTACGTCGTGACGGGCATCTTCGTGCTCGCCACGCTCGTCGTGGGCGCCGAGCTGCTCTACTCCACCAGCGTCGCCATCGAGTCGGGCGACGCCGGCCTGCTCGACCTCGGCGTGGTGCTCCAGGACCGCTACGGCCAGTGGGCCGGCAAGCTGTTCCTGCTGGGCTTCTGGGCCGCTGCCATGTCGTCGCTGGTCGGCGTCTGGAACGGCGTGAGCCTGATGTTCGCCGACTTCATGACCAACGTGACCGGCGGCGACAGCGACGACGCCGACGCCCGCGCGGGCGGCAAGTGGTACCGCGCCTACATCCTCTGGCTGACCTTCCCGCCGATGGTGATGATGTTCCTCGGCAAGCCCGTCTGGCTGATCCTCGCCTACGGCGTGCTCGGCGCGTTCTTCATGCCGTTCCTCGCCATCACGCTGCTCTGGCTGCTCAACACCGACCGCACCCCGCGGGAGTGGCGCAACAAGCTCCACTCCAACGTGCTGATGGTGCTCTGCGCCCTCGCGTTCCTCGCCCTCTGCGTCAACGAGGTGCGCAAGGCGATCGCCGGCGCCTGAGCCTCACCTGCCGGTGGCGTGCCGGATCCACACGTTGGGCTCGACGTACGTCGCGACGCCGTGCTCGGCGTCGCACATCACCGCCGCCAGCGCGCCCGGCACCTCCACGGGGCCCGTGGTGTCGAACGGCAGGCCGGTCCACTCGCGCCACTCCTCCACCGTGCCCGGGATGCACATCGAGCGCGACGCCACGCGGTCGATCACCCCGCCGGCCCGGACGTGGACGCGCAGCCACGGGTCGACCGGCAGGCCGTCGTCGCGGGTGCGGAAGGCGTACGCCGACATCGGCTCGTGGACGTCCGTCTTGCCGTTGGGCCGCACCGGCGCGAGCAGCTCGGAGAAGCCGAGCCGCCCGGCGTTGTCCCGCAGCGCGGCCAGCATGACGCTCGAGAGGCCCGTGCCCTGCAGCGCGGGCTCGATGGCGATCTCCGCGGCCGTGATCGCGTTCGCGCTCTCGCCCCAGATCCGGGTGAGCAGGGCGCTGCGCAGGGCGAAGTCCCAGCCGTTGTCGGGCAGGTCGCCGTCGGGCAGCTGGAACGGCGCGCTGAACGCCTTCGCGACGATGCGACCGGTCCCGTCGAGGGCCACCAGCACGCACTCCAGGAAGTACTCCTCGAGGCAGGCGTAGTAGGAGTTGCCGATCGGGTCGTGCTTCATGAACTCCGGCCACGACGTCTCCATGTCCCAGAAGACGTCCATCAGGCCCGGGCGCTCGGCGAGCGGGAAGATCTCGAGGTCCATGGGCGCGATTGTCGTGGGCGCTCCATCGCCGGCGCCACCGACTTCTCAGGCTCAGAGCCGCTCGGCCACCCGCCGCGCCGCCACCTGCAGCACCTCCCACGCGGTCGCGAAGGGCGGCGCGTAGGACAGGTCCATCCACGCCAGGTCGTCGACCGTGCCACCGGCCCAGAGCACCGCGGCAGCGGCGTCGACGCGCTTGCCGGCACCGTGCCCGCCGACCACCTGCACGCCGAGGAGCCGGCGCGTGGTGCGGTCGGCCATGACCCAGAGCGCGATCGGCTCGGCCTCGGGCATGTAGCCGCTGGCGGTCGTGCCCTCGGTGAGCAGCGCGACCGGGTCGTGGCCGGCGGCCTCGGCGTCGGCGCGCGACAGGCCGGTCCGGGCGATCTCGAGGTGGACCTCGCCGACGGAGAAGCGGGTGATGGCCGTGTCGGTCATCCCGTCGAAGGAGAGCGAGCCGCCGGCCAGGCTGTCGCCGAGCGCGCGCCCGTGCTTGGTTGCGTATGTCCCGAGCGGGCGGAAGACCCACTGGTCGTCGAGGCGCCGGCGCACCTCGCAGCAGTCGCCGGCGGCCCACACGTGGTCGGCGACGCGACCGTGCGGGTCGGGTCGCAGCGCACCGTTGTCGGCCAGGTCCAGGCCGCTGCCCGCGAGGAAATCCGTCGCGGGACGGATGCCGATCGCGACCACGACGAGGTCGGCCTCGCGACTGCCTCCCTCCCAGTGAACGCCGGTCACGGTGTCGCCGTCGAGGTCGAGCCCGGTCACCTCGGCGCCCAGCACCAGCTCGGCGCCCGCCTCGACGAGGGCTGCGTTGACCCGCTCGGACATCTCGTCCTCGAGCATCGACATGCCGCGCCCGCGGGTGATCACGGTGACCCCGAAGCCCTGGCGCAGCGCGGTCTCGGCGACCTCGACACCGATGTAGCCGGCCCCCACCACCACCACGTGCGCGCCGTCCCCGGCCGCCGCGAACCGCTCCAGCCAGGCGGCGCCGTCGTCCAGGGTCTTCACCACACCGACCCCGTCGTGGGGCGAGCCGTCGGCCCGCAGCGCCCAGTCGGGGACGACGGCCGGGGCGCCGGAGGCCACGACGAGCTCGTCGTACTCCAGCACCTCGCCGTCGGCCGTGGTGACCGTGCGCGCCTCGAGGTCGGCGGCGACCACCTCGACTCCCGTGCGCAGGTCGATCCCTGCCGCGCGGTGCTCGTCGGCCGTACGGGCCACGAGGTCGTCACCGGAGTCCACCTCGCCGGCCATCCAGTACGGAATGCCGCACGCGCTGTACGACGTGTGGCTGCCCTTGTCGAGCACCGTGATCGCGAGCTCTCGCCCGGTGCTCTTCGCGGTGCGGAGCGCCTGGTGCGCCGCCGACATGCCAGCAGCGTCGGCGCCCACGACGAGGACGCGGATCATTCCTCGGTCTGCTTCGCCCAGAGGTTGATCCCCGACTCGACGGCGTAGCGGTCGATCTCGGCGCGCTCGACGCCGGTCAGCGGCGGGAAGGACAACGCGTCGAGGTTCGTGTCCAGCTGCTCCACGCTGGAGGCGCCGATCACCGCGCTGGTGACCCGCTCGTCGCGCAGCACCCACTGCAGCGCGAGCTGCGCGAGCTTCTGCCCGCGGCGCTCGGCGAGACCGTTGAGGCCCCGCACCCGCTCGAGCACCTCGTCGGTGAGGCCGGTCAGCGTCGAGCCGTCGCGTGCGGCCCGCGAGTCGGCCGGCACGCCGTCGAGGTAGCGGTCGGTCAGCAGCCCCTGGCCCAGCGCGCTGAAGACGATGCAGCCCATCCCCTGCTGCTCGAGCTCGTCGAGCAGGCCGCCCTCGACCCACCGGTTGAGCAGGTTGTAGGACGGCTGGTGGATCAGCAGCGGCGTGCCGAGGTCGCGGGCGATGGCGGCCGCCTCCCGTGTCTTCGCCGCGGAGTACGACGAGATGCCGGCGTAGAGGGTGCGCCCGGAGCGCACCGCGGTGTCGAGCGCCATCATCGTCTCCTCGACCGGCGTCTCCGGGTCGAAGCGGTGGCTGTAGAAGATGTCGACGTAGTCCAGTCCCAGCCGCGCGAGCGACTGGTCGAGCGAGGCCAGGACGTACTTCCGCGAGCCGCCGCCCTGGCCGTACGGACCCGGCCACATGTCCCATCCGGCCTTGGTGGAGATCACCAGCTCGTCGCGGTAGGGCTTGAAGTCGTCCTTCAGGTAGCGCCCGAAGTTCTCCTCGGCCCGGCCGTAGGGGGGTCCGTAGTTGTTGGCGAGGTCGAAGTGGGTCACGCCCCGGTCGAAGGCGCGGCGCAGGATCGCCCGCTGGGTCTCCTCGGGCCGGTCGGTGCCGAAGTTCTGCCACAGCCCGAGCGAGAGCGCGGGGAGCTTCAGGCCGCTCCGGCCGGTGAAGCGGTAGGGCATGCCGGTGGCGTCGTCGTACCTCTCGGGGGCTGCTGCGTAGGCCATGGGCCCCATCCTGCCGGGTGCGCCAACCGGACGGACGCGGTCGGGGGTGACCCCGAGGCGGACCTGAGCGATGTCCGGGGTGAATCCCGATGGCGCCGCCCGGCTGCGCAGGGTGGACTTGGCACATGACCTCCTCGTGGCGAGGCACCGCCTTCAAGCTCGCGCTGTCCACCGCACGCCGGGTTCCCTACGTCCGCCGGGTGCCCGCGAGCATCCGGTTCCCGCTGCAGCGCGACGGCGTCGACCCGGTCGCCCGTCTCGCGACGACCCGGGAGCGGGGTGAGGTGGTGCGGTTCGCCGGCCTGCTCGGCACGCGCGTCTGGCTCGTCACGGGGTACGACGTCGCACGCGCCGTGCTCGCCGACTCCGGGGCCTACGCCAACGACGTGCGCGACATCATCGGACGGCAGGACCGGGCGCCGGCTGAGCGCATCGGCGGCCTCGGGATGACCGACCAGCCCGACCACGGCCGCCTGCGTGGAGTGCTGACGCCGTACTTCACCCGCCGCCGCCTCGCCGACCTCCAGGACGACATCGACCGCGTCGTCGCCGCCGCCCTGGACGACATGGAGGCCCACGGTCCCGAGGTCGACCTGGTCGAGCGGTTCGGTTTCCAGGTCCCCTTCGGCGTCATCTGCGACCTCCTCGGGATGCCCGACGTCGACCGGCAGGCGTTCCGCGCCCGGGGGGCCGCGCGCTTCGACCTGCGCGACGCCGGTGCGGGCATCTTCGACACCGCAGCAGGCACCCGACAGTTCCTCATCGACCTCGTGGCCGCCGAGCGTCGCGACCCGCACCTGCCCGACGGCCTCGTCTCCCGGATGGTCGCCGACCACGGCGCCGACTTCGACGACGTCGAGCTCGGCGGCCTGGCCGACGGGGTGTTCCTGGGCGGCTACGAGACCAGCGCCAGCATGCTCTCCCTGGGCACGTGGGTGCTGCTCCAGCACCCGGAGTCGTGGGCCACGCTGCAGCACGGGGAGCCGGCCGAGGTCGACCGCGTCGTCGAGGAGCTGCTGCGCTTCGTCTGCCCCGTCCAGATGGCGTTCCCGCGGGTCGCGCGCCACGAGGTGACGATCGGCGGACAGGTCGTCCAGCCCGGTGACATCGTGCTCGTCTCGCTGACCGGCGCCGAGCGCGACCCCGCGCACCGCGCCGACCCCGACCGGTTCGACCCGACCACCCCCGCGACCGGCACCCTCGCGTTCGGCCACGGCATGCACCGCTGTGTCGGCGCCGAGCTGGCCCGGATGGAGCTGCGCACCGCGCTGGTCGCCCTCGCGCGCCGCTTCCCCGGCCTGTCGCTGGCGTGCGACCCGACCGACCTGCGCTTCACCGAGCTCGCCATCGTGCACGGCGTGGAGAAGCTGCCCGTCCGGCTCGGGTGACGACCAGCCGCTGCGTACCGTGGATCGGGTGGCAGGCCGGGTCGGAGTCCTCCTCGCCGCGGCGGCGGTCGCGGCCACCACCGCCTGCACCGTCGAGGACCCGCGCCGTTCAGCGCCCGCCGAGCGGCGTACGACGTCGGCGTCCCCGCAGCCGAGCGAGTCGCCCACACCCAGCAGCACCCCCAGCAGCACCCCGAGCGCCAGTCCCGACTCGGAGACACCCAGCCCGGAGCCGGAGCGCCCCGAGCCGCGCCGGTCCTACGTGACCGTCCCGGCGATCGGGCTGCGCGACTTCCCGGTCGTCCGCTACCCGGGGTCGCCCGACGACGCCCCCGGCACGAAGATCCAGAACGCCGGCGAGATGGCCTCCCCGCGCGGCTCCCGCGGCGGCACCGGGCCAGGTGAGGTCGGCAACTTCATCGTCACCGGGCACCGCCTCACCGGCCCCGCTCCCCTGCGCTACTCGCCGTCGCTGCGACGCGGCGACCGGATCCTCGTGCGCACCGGCGACACGGTCTTCGTCTACGAGGTCCGGCGCACCCGCTGGACCTCCTTCCGGCAGCCCGCCTCCCTCCGGGCGCAGCGGGCCGAGGTGCCGGGCCGGCCGGGCGAGGACGCGACGCAGCCGATGATCACGCTGTCGACCTGCGCCACCCTGGAGGACCACGCCAACGGCAACTACTGGGCCGACGAGTTCGACAACCCCGAGCACCGCATCGACAAGATCGGCGTCCTGGTCGCGACCCGGCCGGCCTGAAATCCGTTGCCCCGGACGGCCGGACCCGCTGGAATCTGCCGCATGGAGAGGTGGCGGGAGCCGGCGTTCGTGGCCGAGGCGCACACGTGGATCGACGACCGGCTCGACGCGCTC
The DNA here is from genome assembly GCF_041913365.1 of Nocardioides sp. Classification (GTDB taxonomy): domain Bacteria; phylum Actinomycetota; class Actinomycetes; order Propionibacteriales; family Nocardioidaceae; genus Nocardioides. The sequence goes on along the minus strand of NZ_JAYSFM010000008.1, from coordinate 9,843 downwards.
GGCCGCGTCCGCACGGGCGAGGTCGAGCAGCCGCACGTCACCGACTGGTCGACCGTGATGCGGGTGCCGACCGAGGCCGGGCCGGTGTGGTTCAAGGCCAACGAGGAGGCGATGGTCCACGAGGCGGCCGTCCTCGAGCTGGTCGCCCGCCGCTCGGACGGTCGGGTGCCACCGCCGTTGGCCCGCGACCCACGCACCGGCTGGATGCTGCTCGCCGACGCCGGTCCGCGGCTGCGGGACGTCATCGTGGAGGAGCGCAGCCTGGAGCGGTGGCTCGACGTGCTCGCGGCCTACGCCCGGGTCCAGATCGCCTGCGAGGACGACGTCGACGCGCTGCTCGCCCTCGGGCTGCCCGACTGCCGCCTGCACACCCTCCCCGGCTCGTACGCCGACCTGCTGGCGGGGCTGCCCGACGCCGACCCGCGCCTCCCGGGACCGGTGGCGATCGAGGACCTGTGCGACCGGCTGGCCGCCTTCGGGATCCGCGAGACCGTGCAGCACGACGACCTCCACGACGGACAGGTCTTCCTCGGCGCCGGCGTGCACCAGGTGCTCGACTGGGGCGACGCGTGCGTCTCCCACCCGTTCCTCACCCTCGCCGTCACCCTCGAGGGCGTGATCTCGTGGGGCGTCGACGACGAGGAGGACTCCGAGGACCTCGAGCCCCACCTGGCGGCGTACCTGGGACCGTACGCCGACCACTACGGCCGCGACCTCGACGAGCTCCGCGAGGCCGCCCGGATCGCGATGCGCCTCGGGTGGGTGTGCCGCGCGGTCAACGGGGCGCTGCCGCAGGACCCGGAGCGCACCCACGTGCGCCTGAAGATGTTCCTGGACGGCAAGCCCTAGTCCGCGCGGCGCGTCTCCAGCACCCGGAAGCCCTTGCTGCTGGCGAGCCGCTCGGTCGGCCAGCCCTGGTCGGTGAGCCAGCGCTGGAGCGAGTCGGCGCCGAGGTTCTTGCCGACGACCATCACCATCCGCCCGCCCGGCGCGAGGCGCGGCAGCCAGGTGAGCAGCAGCTCGTGCAGCGCCTCCTTGCCGATGCGGATCGGAGGGTTGGACCAGATCTCGTCGAACACCTGGTTGCCCGGCACCTGCTCGGGCGTGCAGGCGACGAAGCGCGAGTCCAGGCCGGCCGTGCGGGCGTTGTCGTTGGCCAGCAGCAGCGCGCGCTCGTTGACGTCGACGCCGGTGACGTTGGCCAGCGGGACCGCCTTCGCGATCGCGAGCCCGATGACGCCGTAGCCGCACCCGAGGTCGAGGAACTGCCCCTGCACGGGCGGCTCGAGCTCCTTGAACAGCACCGCGGTGGCGTGGTCGAGGTGGCCACGGCTGAAGACACCCGACCCGGTGTCGAACGACAGCTCGTGCCCCCACAGCTCGGCGGTGAAGGCCTCGCGCTCGAAGGGCACGCTGGGGTCGGCGGAGAAGTAGTGCTCAGGCATCGATCGCCTCTCGTCGGGCTCGGGCTCGGTCGGCCTGCGCGGCCAGCTCGGCGTCGTCGGGGTAGCCGACCTCCTCCAGCGTGAGGCCGTGGGCGTGCACCACCCGGACACCGGCGTCGCGCCGCCGGCCGGCCATCACCTCCGCGGGCCACCCGACCGGCTTCCGGCCCTCGCCGACCGCGATCAGGCTGCCGACCAGGGCACGCACCATGTTGTGGCAGAAGGCGTCGGCGCGGACGTCGCCGACTACCAGGCCGGCATCGTCACGCCGCCACGCCAGGTCGAGCAGGGTGCGCACGGTCGTGGCGCCCTCGCGCTGCTTGCAGAACGCGGCGAAGTCCCGCAGCCCCACCAGCGGCGCCGACGCCTGGTTCATCGCGTCCACGTCGAGGCGGCGCCCCCAGGTCAGCACGTGGCCGCGCACGAGGGGGTCGGCGAGCTCCTGGGCATCGGCGATCCGGTAGGCGTAGCGCCGCCAGATCGCCGAGAAGCGGGCGTCGAAGCCCTCGGGCGCCTCGCGCACCCGGCGTACGCGCAGGTCGGGCGGCAGGATGCCGTCGACCCGGCGGGCGAGGGCGTCGAGCGGCGGGTCCGTCGAGCGCCCGGCCGAGGCCGCCACGACCTCGGCACCGACGTCCAGGTGTGCGACCTGGCCGCGGGCGTGCACGCCGGCGTCCGTGCGACCGGCCACGGTGACCCTCGCCTCCGGCACGCGGAGGGCCGTGGCGAGGGCGGACTCGAGGGTGCCCTGGACCGTGCGCAGGCCGGGCTGGGCGGCCCATCCGGAGAAGTCGGCGCCGTCGTAGGCACAGTCGATCCGCAGGCGCACGCACCGATCCTAGGCGTACGCCTAGTCTGGTCGGGTGCTGCACCGAGTCCTCGTGGCGACCCTGACCGCCATGCTCCTGCTCGGCGTCGCCGACCTCGCTCCGTCGGGGCCCGAGGAGGCGTCCGCTGCCACGCCTGCCTCGCGCGTCGACACCGACGGCGACGGCCTCGACGACGCCGTCGACGGCTGCCCGGCCGTCGCGTCCGGCAACCCGACGGGCTGCCCCACCGCAGCCCGCGCGGTGTCCCTGCGGTGGCTCGCCGGCGCGCGACGGCTGCAGGCCCGGGTCACCTCGCCCGTCGACGCATGCGCGGCCCGCGCCCGCATCAAGCTCTTCCTCGACCGCCGCGGCGGACCCGACAAGCTGCTCGCCTCGGACGCCTCGTCCCGCGGCCGGCAGCGCTTCCGGGTGCCCCGCGGCGCCCGCTACTACGTCAAGGTCTCCGCGTCCTACAGCCCCGGTGTGGCCGAGTGCGCCACAGCCGTCTCGCGCACCGTGCGCGTCCCGCGCTGGTGATTATTCAACCTGTGGGTTGACAACGAGAGCGCCTCGGCCTACCTTCTATTCAACCAATCAGTTGAAGAAGGTGCCCCGTGACCGACCAGCTCTCCCGCGTCTTCGCCGCCCTCGCCGACCCGACCCGGCGCGACATGGTGGCGCGGCTGACGGAGGCCGACCACACGGTCAACGACCTCGCAGCGCCGTACGACGTCAGCCTCCAGGCCGTCTCCAAGCACCTCAAGGTGCTCGAGGAGGCCGGCCTGGTGACCCGGACCCGGGAGGCGCAGCGCCGGCCCGTGCACCTGGAAGCCGAGGTGTTCGACCTGATGACGAAATGGATCGAGCGCTACCGCCGACAGGCCGAGGAGCGCTTCTCGCGCCTCGACGCCGTGCTCGCGCGGATGCAGGACGCAGACGACCCGAGCTCCACCCACCCGCAGGAAGGAACCGCATCATGACCACCGTGCAGTCCGACGCCACGACCCGCTACTCCGAGGCCGCCATCGAGCCCGACGAGAAGGTCCCCGCCATCCACGTCTGGCGTGACTTCAGCGCCACCCCGGCGCAGCTGTTCCGGGCCCACACAGATCCCGAGCTCTACGCGCAGTGGATCGGTCCGGACGGGGTCGGTGCCGACATCACCCACTGGGACGCCCGCGACGGCGGCAGCTGGAGCTACACCGCCCGCGGCAGCGACGGGCGCGAGGAGTTCAAGACGTCGTTCCACGGGTGCTTCCACACCGTGCGGGAGGACCGCATCGTCCAGACCTTCACCTGGGACGGCATGCCCGACGGCGTCTCGCTGGAGACGCTGACCTTCGAGGACCTCGGCGACGGCCGCACCCGGCTGCACGCGGTGAGCCTCTGCGACTCCTTCGAGGACCGCGACGCCTGGCTCCGCAGCGGCATGGAGGTCGGCGTGAACGACGGCTACGCCGCCATCGACCGCCTCCTCGAGGAGGGCGCGCTCTGATGGCGCTCCCGGAGACCCCGGCCGACCGCCACGCGGCGGTCGCCGGGGACTTCGGCCGGCTGGTCGCGCAGACGCCCGACTGGTCGGCCCCCTCCCCGGTCGACGGGTGGACCGCCCGCGACGTGGTCGGCCACCTCGTCGACTGGTTTCCCGGCTTCCTCGCCGGCGGCGGCGTCGAGCTGCCCGCCGGGCCGTCGGTCGCCGACGACCCGCTGGCGGCGTGGCAGCACCAGGCCGACGCCGTGCAGGCCCTGGTCGAGGAGCGCGGCGAGGAGTCGTTCACCCATCCGCGTGCCGGCACCCACCGGCTCGGAGACGCGGTCGACCAGTTCTACACCGCCGACGTCTTCATGCACTCTTGGGACCTCGCCCGCGCGGGCGGGCAGGACCCCGGCCTCGACGAGGACCACGCGGCGATGATGCTGGCCGGCATGCAGCCCATCGAGGCGATGCTCCGCGAGTCCGGCCAGTACGGCCCGGCGGTCCCCGTCACCGACGACGCCCCGGTGGTCGACCGGCTGATGGCCTTCATCGGGCGCGACCCCGCGTGGCGCCCCGCGGACGGACGTACGTCATGAGCACCGTGGTGCTGCACAACGTGGTGTCGCTCGACGGGTACGTCGCCAAGCTCGACGACGACCCCGGCCCGTTGTTCGACTGGTACTTCAACGGCGACCGTCCGCTGTCCGCGCAGGACATGGCCGACCCCGAACCGGGTGGGCTGCGGATCTCGCAGACCTCCTACGACTACGTCCGCCCGATGTGGGACAGCATCGGGTCCACGGTGATCGGCCGGCACCTGTTCGACATCACCAACGGGTGGGAGGGCAAGCCGCCTGCGGGTGACCACGTGGTCGTGGTGTCCCACCGCCCCAAGCCGGAGGGCTGGCACCCCGAGGCGTCGTACCACTTCGTCGACGACGTGACCGCCGCGATCGCCACCGCGCGGGAGCTCGCCGGCGACCGGACGGTCGCGGTCGCGGCCGGCGACGTCGGCGGCCAGGCCCTCGCCCTCGGGCTCGTCGACGAGGTGGCGATGGACGTCGCGCCGGTCGTGCTGGGCACGGGCAAGCCGTTCTTCGGCCCCGTCGACGGCCAGCACCTGCTCGAGGACCCCCACGTGATCATCCAGGGCGACCGCGTGCTCCACCTGCGCTTCAAGGTGCGCCGCTGACCACACGTGCCACCTGAGAGGTGTCGCCTTCCTCGTAGTGTCGAGCGCATGGAGTACGTCGTCTACGGCGCGGGCGCCGTCGGAGGAGTCATCGGAGGACGCCTCGCGCTGTCGGGGGCGAAGGTCACGCTGGTCGCCCGCGGCGCGCACCTGGCCGCCATCCGCGAGCACGGCCTGGTCCTCGACGCCGGCGACGGCCGCCACACGATCGAGGCAGCGGCGACCGACACCGCGGCTGAGGTCGAGTGGACCGACGACACCGTGGTCGTGCTGGCGGTGAAGTCCCACCAGGCCGGTGCCGCGCTCGACGACCTCCGCCGCCACGCACCGGCCGGCACCGCGGTCGTCTGCGCCACCAACGGCATCGCCACCGAGGTGGCCGCGCTGCGGCTGTTCGCCCGGACGTACGCCATCTGCGTGATGCTGCCGGCCTCGCACCTCGAGCCCGGCGTGGTCGTGTCCGCGTGCCACCCGACACCGGCCATCCTCGACATCGGCCGGATCCCGGGCGGCACCGACGACACCACCGCGGCCGTCAGCGCCGACCTGCGCGCGTCCGGCATCGAGTCCGAGGAGCGCGACGACATCCTCGCCTGGAAGCGCCGCAAGCTGCTGCTCAACCTCGGCAACGGCATCGACGCCTCCTTCACCCAGGGCCCGGAGGCCGACGCCCTCGCAGAGCGCGCGCTCGCGGAGGGCGAGGCGGTGCTGGCGGCGGCCGGCCTGACGGTGGTCTCCGCCGACGACGACTCGGCCCGCCGGGGCTCGATCCTCCAGCGGCGGCCCGACCTCGAGCGGCGCGGCGGGTCGACCTGGCAGAGCATCCAGCGCGGCACCGGCGACTCGGAGATCGACTACCTCAGCGGCGAGGTCGTGCTCCAGGGCCGGCTGCACGGCGTACCCACCCCCGTCAACGACGCCGTCGTCGCCGCCACCCGCCGCCTGGCCGCCTCCGGTGGTACCCCCCGCAGCCTCGACCCCGCCGAGGTCCTCCGCACGCTCGGCGGTGGTCCACCTACATTTCCCGCCCGCCGAATGTAGGTGGGCCACCGCCCGCCCGCGTGTCGCCGTACGCCGCGCCCGTGAGCGGTGGTCGAGGGGGATTCAGCGGCCCCGGAATCCGCCTGGGCCACCGCTCCCCCCGCGCGCCCACGTACGACACGCCCGCCGGCGGTGGTCCACCTACGTTTCCCGCCCGCCGAATGCAGGTGGGCCACCGCTCCCCCGGCGCGCCGACGTACGACACGCCCGTGAGCGGTGGTCGAGGGGGATTCAGCGGCCCCGGAATCCGCCTGGGCCA